>CAWHNT010000001.1:0-161412 GCA_963830775.1 uncultured Alphaproteobacteria bacterium
GCGCCTGGGTGATGCGGGTGCGCGAGGTGTCGGCCAGGGGTGCGGTCCGGCCGGAGCGCCAGGTCGAGGCCGAGGCGGACGAGCTGCTTGCGGCCGTCCCGCCGGGTGCCGCCCTGGTGGCCCTCGACGAGCGCGGGCGCGACCTGACGAGCGAGGCGCTGGCGGGCCAGCTCGGGCGCTGGCGCGACGAGGGTGCGCGGGCGGCGGCCTTCCTGATCGGCGGGCCGGACGGGCTGGGGGCGGCCGCGCGCGAGCGGGCCTCGCTCGTCCTGTCGCTGGGGCGGATGACCTGGCCGCACATGCTGGTGCGGGCCATGCTGGCCGAGCAGCTCTATCGGGCAACGACAATCCTGGCGGGCCACCCGTACCATCGGGCCTGAGCCGGAGGGGGGAAGAGATGCGCGCGTTCGACGAGCCCGGCCGGTCCACGGCCTATGGCCGCGAGGGCATGGCGGCGACCTCGCACCCGCTGGCGACCCTGGCGGCCCTCGACCTCCTGCGTGCCGGTGCCAGCGCCGTCGACGCCGCCGTGGCCGCCGTCGCCACGCTCTGCGTGGTCGAGCCGCAGATGACCGGCATCGGCGGCGACTGCTTCGTCCTCCTGGCCCCGAGCTCGGGCGGCGTCGTCGCCCTCAACGGCTCCGGCCGGGCACCGCAGGGCCTCTCGATCGACCGGCTGCGCGCAGCCGAGGTCACCGTGCTCGGGCCCACGAGCCCGCACAGCATCACCGTGCCCGGGGCCATCGCTGCCTGGGACGCCCTTTGAACGCGCACGGCACCCGCAGCCTGGGCGAGCTGCTCCAGCCCGCCATCCGCCACGCCGAGGAGGGCTTCGTCGTCACCCCGCGCGTGGCCTGGGACTGGCAGGCGCACCAGGGCCGGATCGGCCTCGCCGAGGCCGGCCGAACTTCTACCTCCCGGGCGGCAAGGCGCCCGAGGCCGGCCGCGTCATCCGCCTGCCGCTCCTCGCCCGGACCTTGCGCCGGATCGCCGAGCAGGGTGCCCGCAGCTTCTACGAGGGCGAGCTCGCCGCCCGGATGGTGGCCACGCTCAACGCCGCCGGCGGCTGGCATTCGGTCGAAGACTTCGCCGCCGCGCGCCCCGAGTTCGTCGAGCCCATCCACACCGCCTACCGCGATCTGCGCGTCTACGAGTGCCCACCCAACGGCCAGGGCGTTGTGGCCCTGCTGATGCTGAACATCCTGGAGGGCTTCGACCTCGCCGGCCTCGATCCCCGCGGCGATGCCTACCTCCACCTCCTGGCCGAGGCCACCCGCCTGGCCTACCGCGACCGCGACGCTCTCCTGGCCGACCCCGCCGCTGTCGACGTCCCGACCGCGCGCCTGCTCGACAAGGCATACGCCAAGCGGCTGGCGGAGCTGATCGACCCCGAGCGTGCCCTGGGCAGCCTCCCGCCGCCACTGCTCGAGCCGCACCCCGACACGGTCTACGCCACGGTCGTCGACCGGGACCTGAACGCCGTCTCGTTCATCAACTCGATCTACAACTCGTTCGGCTCCGGCCTCGTCTGCCCGGAGACGGGAGTCCTCTTCCACAATCGCGGCAAGTCTTTCCGCGTCGACCCCCGGCATCCGAACGCCGTGGCGCCCGGCAAGCGGCCGATGCACACCATCATCCCCGGCATGGCCTTCCGCGGCGGTGAGCTGTGGTGCAGCTTCGGCGTCATGGGTGGCGACTACCAGCCGGTTGGTCATTCCCATCTGCTCACGAGCATGGTCGACCATGGCCTCGACCCGCAAGCCGCCCTCGACCTGCCCCGGATCATGGCCAGCGGCACGGAGATCGAGGCCGAGGCCGGCGTGCCCGCCGGCAGCCGGCGCGGGCTCGCCCGGCGTGGGCACCGCCTGGTCGATGCCGCCTCGCCGCTGGGGGGCGGTCAGGCCATCGTGATCGATCGCCGCCGCGGGGTGCTGATCGGCGGCTCGGATCCGCGAAAGGACGGCTTGGCACTGGGCTACTGATCCAGAGCTGCCAGCCTAGCTTCCCAGCGCGGTACGTTCGAAGCGTTGGGAGATGGGATTGACGAGCGCCAAGCCGGCCCTGCGCCGACTGCTGCGACCGGTCGAGCGGTTCCTCGCCACCGAGAGTGCGAGCGGAATCGTGCTGATCGCGGCCGCCCTCGTGGCGTTCGCCTGGGCCAACTCCCCCTGGGCCGCACTCTATGCCGGGATGCAGCACATCTACGCGGGCTTCCACGTCGGCTCGTTCGGCCTCGAGCTCTCGCTGGCGCATTGGGTCAACGACGCGCTGATGGCGCTGTTCTTCTTCGTCGTCGGCCTGGAGATCAAGCGCGAGCTCCTGGTGGGCGAGCTTGCCGGCTGGCAGCGCGCCGCCCTGCCGGCCGTCGGCGCCCTGGGCGGCATGGTGGTCCCTGCCCTCATCTATGTCTGGTTCAACCTCGGCCAGCCCGGCATTGTCGGCTGGGGCGTGCCGATGGCGACCGACATCGCGTTCGCGGTCGGGATCCTGGCGCTTCTGGGCCCGCGTGTGCCGCTGGCGCTCAAGGTCTTCCTGCTGGCGCTGGCCATCGTCGACGACCTGGGTGCCGTCCTCGTGATCGCCGTCTTCTACACCCGCGACCTCGACACCATGGCTTTGGGTCTGGCCGGACTCGTCTGGCTCGGAGCACTCGCCTATGGCCGCGCCGGCGGCTGGCGCCCCGCCGTCTACCTGCTGCTGGGCGTGGTCCTCTGGTACTTCACCTACAAGTCGGGCGTGCATGCGACCGTAGCGGGCGTGCTCCTGGCGCTGGCGATCCCGCTCGGGCAGCCCCAGGACGAGGACAGCCTCGAGGCCGAGCTGGCGACCGAGCCCACCGGCGGCGACTTCGAGGCCACGGAATCCAGGCTCGAGCATATCGAGGGCGTGATCGACCGCCGGCAGAGCCCGCTCCTCGACTTCGAGCACGCGCTGACACCCTGGGTCGCGTTCCTGATCATGCCGGTCTTCGCCCTCTTCAATGCCGGCGTGCCCTTGGGCGGCGAGACCGGCGGCGGCTTCGCCAACCCGATCACGCTGGGTGCCTTCCTGGGCCTGCTGGTCGGCAAGCCGGTCGGCATCACGCTCTGCGTGGCGGCGTCCACGATGATGGGCATCACCCGCCTGCCCGCAGGCGTGGGCTGGGCAGCGCTCACCGGCGTGGGCTTCCTGGGCGGGATCGGTTTCACCATGGCGCTCTTCATCGCCATGCTCGCCTTCGGCGAGGGTGCCGTGCTGGACCAGGCCAAGATCGGCGTCATGGCCGCGTCGGTGCTGGCGGCAATGCTGGGCTACGGCCTCCTGCGCATGACGCTGCCGGAGCCGATTGCAGCCGCCGCACGCCCTGCCACTGCGACCTAGCGGTCACGGACGCCGCAGGCGCGCCGTTTGGGCCTGTGATATTGCATTTTATTCACTTGCCTGGCGCCCTATAGGAAAACGCCCGGCTGGCGTGAGCACAAGGTTCCCTGTCTCCGGGCCGAAGCGTTAGGGAGGTCACTTTGCGTTACGCAGTTGCCGGGCTGCTCGCAGCCCTGATCCCACTCGCTGCCCATGCCGGGATCGACCAGCCCACCAGCGGTGCCACCGCGCGGAGCGCCACCGCAAGCTCGAGCATCCAGAGCAAGGGCGTGGCCCTGAGCACCGCGGCCAAGAGGAACAAGAGGGTCTGCGCGGTCGCGTTCATCCTGGGCCCCGCCAGCAGCGACAGACACCACGATGGCGATCGGCAACCTGCTGACGGCCCAGATCGCGTTCGCCACGATCGATCCGTTCCGGGCGCTGGGCGGCAAGGGCCTGGTGATCGACGGGGTCGACGGCACGGTCGGTCCCGAGGGCGGGGCCACCACGGTGCTCTACGACGCCGATGGCGGCGGCCGGGGTCCGCTCGTCCTGGAGTTCACGAGCTTCAACCAGGACGACCTCGCCATCATCGCCATGGACCCGGACACCTATGGCGACCCCAACTACCTGGCCACGGTGAAGCAGCTCAATCGGACCCGGGTCGAGATCGCCTACGCCAACGGCGTGCGCTGCGCCGGCGATCTGATGTTCGACGCCGGGGAGAACGCCTCGATCGCCAACTTGGTCCAGACCTCGCCTTGAGTTTCGAGCGGCTGCCCGGTGCCATGCCGGGCAGCCGCCGGCTTCAGCGTTGAAGCCTCAAGGCAGCCCGCCGCCACCCATCGCACCATAGACCTGCCCGGTCGCGTAGCTGGCGTCGTTGGCCGCAAGCTGGACATAGATCGAGGCCAGCTCCGCCGGCTGGCCGGGGCGGCCCAGCGGGGTGTCGCCGCCGAACCGCTGCAGCTTCTCCTGCGTGGCCCCGCCCGAGACCTGGAGCGGCGTCCAGATCGGGCCCGGTGCCACGCCGTTCACGCGGATGCCCTTCTTCGCCAGCTGCTTGGCCAGCGAGCGCACGTAGCTCGTGGTGGCAGCCTTGGTCTGGGCATAGTCGTAGAGCTCGGCCGAGGGGTCGGTCGCCTGCTCGGACGTGGTGCCGATGATCACCGAGCCCGGCTGGAGATGCGGCAGGGCCGCCTTGATGATCCAGAACGGCGCGTAGATGTTGGTCTTCATCGTCCAGTCGAACTGCTCGGTCGAGATGTCGAGGATCGACTCGTGCGTCTGCTGGCGCGCCGCGTTGCTCACCAGGATGTCGAGCCCGCCCAGCGCCTCCACCGCACGGGCGACCATCTCCTGGCAGAACGCCTCGCTGCGCAGGTCGCCCGGGATCGCCGCGGCCTTGCGGCCCTCGCGCTGGATCAGCTCGATGACCTCGCGCGCGTCGGGCTCCTCGTCCGGATGGTAGTTGATGGCGACGTCGGCACCCTCCCGGGCGTAGGCGATGGCGGCGGCACGGCCCATGCCGGAATCGCCGCCGGTGACCAGCGCCTTGCGGCCCATGAGCCGGCCCGAGCCGACATAGCTGGTCTCGCCATGGTCGGGCCGCGGCTCCATCCGGCCCGCGAGCCCCGGCCAGGGCTGGGACTGGGACGGGAACGGCGGTGCCGGGTACTTCGAGGCCGGGTCCACCATGGGGGCCGTGGCCGAGGCCTGGCCCTGCGCCTGGGCGCTCGTCGTCACGGCGGCCGCCAGCCCGGCACCCGCGGCACCGACGACCGTGCGGCGTGAGATCGTGCTCCCGTTGTCGTTGCTCACGCAGGTCTCCCGAATTCTGCTCTGACCCGCACCGAACGACGACCGCAGGTCGATGTTCCGGAACGCGAAAGGGCGGCCCGGAGGCCGCCCCTCGCTGACTGCTCCTGCGAGGCCGGCGATCAGGCGCCGATGATGCCCCCGTCCTCCTTGGTGATCACCACCACGGCCGGGCGGGGCGGCATGCCGTCCTTGAAGTCGGGCCAGCGGGTGGGCGGGTTCTCGAAGCTGCCGGGCTTGCCGTCGCGGTCCTCCTCGGCCGGGTGCTGGACCGCGACGAACAGCGTCCTGTCGTCGGGGGTGAAGGTGGGGCCGCACATCTCGGCACCGAGCGGGCACGCGGAAGAAGTGCTTCGAGGTGCCGCGTGCCTCGCCCTCGGTCTCGACGGCCCAGACGCCGTCGGCGCGGCCCGTGGCCTTCAGCTTGTTGCCGTCGGTGGTGACCCACAGCCGGCCCTGGCTGGTCGACGGCGCAGTTGTCGGGCATGCCGAACCAGCCGTCCTTGGTCGTGGCCGAGGTGAAGGTGGCACCGACCTCGGGCTTCGGCGGATCGCCGCAGCGGACCAGGATCTCCCAGGCGAACTTCGACGGCCGCATGGTCGCCGTCGGGCGGGATCATCTCGACGATGTGGCCGAAGGCGTTGGTGGGCCGCGGGTTGGCGGCGTCGACCTGGTCCGGCTTGCGGCGGTCGTTGTTGGTCAGCATCAGGTAGACCCGGTTGCTCTTCGGGTCGACGTCGATGTCCTCTGGCCGGTCCATCTTGGTGGCGCCGACGGCATCGCCGGCGAGACGGCAGTTGATCAGCACGTCGGCCTGGCTGGCGAAGCCCGCGGCCTCGGTGAGCGCCCCTGCGCCTGCACCAGCGGCAGCCAGTCCAGCGTGCCGTCCGCGTTATACTTGGCGACCGAGAGCGTGCCCTCGTCGAGCAGGCCCATATTGGCGGCCCGGTCGTCGGGTTGAAGGTGCCGGCGGTCACGAAGCGGTAGACATAGTCGAAGCGCTCGTCGTCGCCCATGTAGACGCACGACCCGGCCGTCCTTGTTGACGACCACGCCCGCACCCTCGTGCTTCACGCGGCCCAGCGCCGTGCGCTTCTTCGGCACGAAGGTCGGGATCGAACGGGTCGATCTCGACCATCCAGCCGAACCGGTTGGGCTCGTTCGGCTCCTTCGCGATGTCGAACCGGTCGTGGTAGCTGCCCCAGTTGTAGAGGCCGCCCGGCACGCCGTAGCGCTTCAGGGCCTTGGCGTCGGGATTGTCGTCGGCGACCTTGCCCATGAAGTAGCCGTTGAAGTTCTCCTCGGCCGTGAGCCAGGTGCCCCAGGGCGTGATGCCGCCGGCGCAGTTGTTCAGCATGCCCAGCACCTTGGTGCCGGTGGGGTCGGCCTTGGTCCGCATCCGCTCGGCGCCGGCGGCGGGGCCGGTGACCTCGGTCGGCGTCTCGGCCGTGATCCGGCGCGCATAGCGGCTGTCCGGCACCACCTGCCAAGTGCCGTCGACCTTGCGCACCTCGAGCACCGAGCCGCCATGCGCCATCATCTCGATGGCCGCCAGCTCCGGCGTCATGTTCTTGAACGCGATCTCCTTGGAGTCCTGGGGCCCCTCCAGGCCGGGGAACATCAGCTCCTCGTTCGTGTACTCGTGATTGACGACCAGGAGGCCGTGCTCGGAGCTGCCCTCGATCGGGATGTAGCCCAGGAAGTCGTTGTTGTAGCCGAACTGCCTGGCCTGGGCCTCGGCGGTCTGCGCCATCGGGTCGAACGCGGGTGCCCCCGGCAGCACGGGGTCGCCCCAGCGGATCAGCACCTGGGCCTTGTAGCCCGGCGCCACGTGATGGTTCTCGTCGACCCCGGCCTCGATCTCGGTGAAGGAGAAGCTCGGCGTGGCAGCCAGGGCCTGCCGGCTGCCGGCGAGAGCCAGCGGCCCCAGCGTCGCCGTGATCGCGGTCGTCGCCAGGGCACCCTTGAGCAGGTCGCGGCGATGGAACCGGGCGGCGATCACGTCGCCCATGGTGGGTGTCTCGGTCATGCCGGTGTCTCTGTCCCTCGATCGGCTCTCTGGCCGCAGCCTATAGCCATTCGAAAGTGACACCTTCGCGACAGCCCCGGGCCGGGGCGGGCTTCAGTCAGCTGCGGAGCGCTGCACCGACGGAGCCGCGATAGGCGAGGGCCGCCGGGATGGTGGCGAGGGCGAGGCCGATGGCGATGACGGCAAGGACGAGGCGGAGCTCGTTGAGGGAGAGGGTGACCGGGAGGGCGATGCTGGTGCGGGCGGCGAAGAGCTTGGAGAGGGCGACGGCGGCGAGATAGCCGAGGCCCAGGCCCAGGAGGGCCGCCACGGTCAGCATGCACGCGACCCCGAGCCAGACCGTGGCGAAGACGAAGGTGCGCGGGGCGCCCAGCGCGCGCAGGACGGCGATCAGCTTGCGCCGCTGGCTCAGGCTGGCGAGGACGGCCAGCAGCGTGGCGCCGATGACGAGGACCTGGGTCAGGACCGAGATGACGGCCAGGAGATCGCGCACGTCGCCGAGCAGGCTGTAGAGCTGGACCAGCACCTCGGCCGGGAACACGGCCATCGTGTCCGGCCGCGCGCGGTAGCGGGCCCGCAGCTCGTAGGCGCTGGCGAAGGATGCGGGCTTGACCACGATGGCGGGCACGCCCGGCAGCTCGTCCGTGGCCCAGGGCGGGCCGAGCGGGGACATCCGGCAGGCCGTCGCTCGGCCGCTCGCCCGTCGACCGCATGGCCCAGCGGCAAGGCGTGGACCCAGCCAGACCGCCTCGATCGGGACGATGAGCGCCTGGTCCCATGGATTGCCGAGAGGCGGCAGCCGGCCGACGGCCTGATAGGCGAAGTGCTCGTGCGCCTCTTCCTCGTCGGTCTCCACCTGGCCGTGCGCGGGGACCAGCTGGTCGCCTATCGCGGCCGGCACGGCGGCGCCCACCACGGCCTCGTCGATCCGGGTGAAGACGCGGCCTTCGGCCAGCGCACCGCCGAGGTGGGCCACGAAGGCGGGCGTCACCCCGACCACGGGATGGCCCTTGTAGTTGTCCCCGAAGCCGATCGGGGAGGCGAGCGTCACCCCCGGGTCGCGGGTCGAGCTCGTCCAGCAGGGCACCGGGCAGGAGGTCGATCGCGGCGGGCTGGAGGTAGACCGTGCTGAGCACGAGCTGGGTCTCGCTGCCGGGAGCGCCGATCAGGAGGTCGAAAGGCTCGGCGGCGCGAGCGCTGCCTTCGCGCAGCGCACGGTCCTGGGCCGAGACCGCGACGCCCAGCGCCACCGCCAGCGCCACGAGCAGCATGATCGCCAGCACTCCCGACCGGCTGGTGCGATAGTCGGCAAGGACGAGCGGCCAGGGGTTCAAGGCCCGGCGCTCAGGCGAGCTCGTAGTCGGCCTCGACCAGGCGGACGCGGCTGACGAAGCCGGTCTCCTGGTCGATCTCGGTGCCGAGCTCGAGGCGTGCCGGTGACCAGGATCGGCTGGTTGAAGTCGACCCAGTCCTGCCGCGAGTCGCAGCCGGACCAGCACGATGTCGGTGGGCCAGTTGAGCTCGCTGTCGCAGAACGGGCAGACCGCCATCGGCAGCTTGGTGAGGACGAAGAAGGCGGCGTCGGCCTTGAGCGGCGGCGCCATGAAGCCCTGGATGACGACCGTCCTGGCCGCTGAGCGCTCTGGGCCTTGTCCGAGAACTCGGCACCTCTGGCGTAGAGGTCGCGGATGCGGAGCGCTCGGCGGCGGCCTGGCCGCCCGGGCCCCGAGGCCTGCCACGAGCAGGCCCAGCACGGCACCGCGTCGCGTCGGTCCCCGCATCCGCTTCCTCCCGGCGCTACTGAGCCGCGTCGGCCTTCTTGGTCGGCTGCTGCCCGTTGGCCGCCGCCATCGCCCGCTCGCTGATCTTCGAGGCGAAGTTCATGACGTGGAAGGTGTAGTTCTCCTCGACGGTGCCCTGGAACAGATGCGCCCAGGGGCCGATGGCGTAGATGCCCGAGATCCTCGCCGCCATGGGTCTCGCTGGGCAGCGGGACCAGGGACTGCTGGATGAAGTCGGGGTCGGTCGCCTCCTCCATCGTCAGGGTCGCGCCGCTCCTCGGGCTCCTTCGAGCCGCCCGGGCCGTTGGCGAAGCCGATCGTGGTGTAGGGCTTGCCGTCCGTGGCCAGGATCGGCTTGTCGTCGACGCCGACCGAGATGCCGAGGATCGGGTTGCCGCGCTTGGCGTAGCCGGCGATCGTCAGCGTGTGGCTGTGGTCGCCCGTGACGACGACCAGCGTCTCGTTCAGGTTGACCTTGCGCAGCATGGTCTTGACCGCCTCGTTCAGCGCCACGGCGTCGGTCAGCGTGCGGAAGGCGTTGCCGGCATGGCTGCCATGGTCGACCCGGCCGCCCTCGATCAGCAGGACGTAGCCTTCCGGGTTCTTGGCCAGGATGTCGATCGCCTTCTCGGTCATCTCGGCCAGCGACGGCTCGCCCGCCTTGTCCTTCGGCCGGTCGTAGTCGTACTCCATGTGCGACATCTCGAAGAGGCCGAGCACATGGCTCGACGTTCTTCGGGTCGAGCTTGTCGAACTGCTCCTTGTTCCAGACAAAGGCGCCGCTGCTGCCGTAGCGCTCGAGCCAGGCCTTGGTCAGGTCCGGCCGTCCTTGCGCTTGCCCTTCTTGCCCTCGTCCTCGGGGTCGTCCATCGTGTTGGGCAGGAAGTTGGCCCGGCCGCCGCCCATCGCCACCTCGAACCCGTCGCCGTAGGGCATCTCGACCAGCTGGCGGGCGATGTCGGCGCAGCCCTGCCGCCAGCGCCTCGGGCGTCATGCCGGCGTCCGATTCCCAGTCGCGGTTGGCGATGTGCGAGTAGGTGGCGCCGGGCGTGGCATGGGTGATGGTGGCCGTCGTGACCGCGCCGGTGGACATGCCGATGCTCTCGGCCAGCTCCCAGAGCGTGGTCACTGCCTTGGTCTTCTGATCCTCGCAGCTGTCGAGCTTCGCGGTGTGGTCCAGGCCCATCACGTCGTTGATGGTCTTCACGCCGGCGGTCATCGCCACGGCGCTGGGCGCCGAATCGGTGATCTGCGCGTCGGACGAGTAGGTCTTGGAGGCCGCCAGATAGGGGAAGGCCTCCCAGGCGAGCACGTTCGAATTCGCCGTCGACGCCGCGCTGCTGGCCCTCGAAGATCCGGGCCGCGGTCACGGTCGAGAAGCCCATGCCGTCGCCGACGATGAGGATGACGTTCTTGGCCTGGTTGGTGTTCTTCTGCTGGGTCATGATCCGGCGCATCTGCTCCTGCGCCTGGCGGAAATAGGGATCGTCACCCTGAACGAGCTTGGCGTTCTCCGCTCGCACCGGCGAGCCCAGAAGCGGAAGGGCCGCTACTCCTGCCAGAAGTGCCGCGGCTAGGCTGAGGTGAAGACGACGGTGCATGCTTGCCCCCTGGTCGATCGTGCTTGCCGGTCCGTACGCGAAACCGGAGAAGCGAATATGACAGAACGATGACAGCACCTCCATCCTGCCTCGCGAACTCGCGATGACGGCAGAGCAGGGTCAAAATCGCGCACCGGTGAAGCTCCCGACGTGAGCCAGCTCGAGGTCGCAGGGCTCATCCACCGCTACGGCGCTGCCGAGCCGGCCGTGGCTATCGACCGGATCGAGATCGCTCCCGGCACGGCCGTGGCCCTCACCGGGCCCTCCGGCTCGGGCAAGACCACCCTCGCCTATCTGCTCACCGGCATCGAGCCGGTGCAGGAGGGCTCCGTGCGCTGGGGCGGGGTCGAGCTGCGTGGCCTCTCCGAGCGTGAGCGCGACCGCTGGCGGCGGGAGCATGTCGGCTTCGTGTTCCAGGACTTCCACCTGGTTCCCGGGCTCACCATCGAGGGCAACGTGCTCGTGACCTGCTGGTTTCGGCAGCTTCGCCCGACGCCGGCCGAGCACGAGCGGGCGCTGGCCCTGCTCGACGGGTTCGGCGTGCCGAGGGCGGGACGGCGGGTGACCGACCTCTCGCGCGGCGAGCAGCAGCGGGTGGCGATCGCCCGCGCCATGCTGCGGCAGCCGCCGATCCTGGTCGCGGACGAGCCCACGGCCAGCCTCGACGCCGCGGCCGGGGCCAAGGTGATCGAGCTCCTGTTGGCGGCTGCCCGCGAGAGCGGGGCAACGCTCCTGGCGGTGACGCACGACCCGGCCCTGATCGAGGCCGTCGACCGGGTGCTGCGGCTCGAGCGCGGCCGGCTCATTCCAGGCGGCAGCCCTCCCGGGGCCCGAGCCAGCGGGCGGAGCGGGTGACGAAGGTGGCACGAACCGTCACCCGCTTCGCCGCCTCGTCCAGCGCGAAGGTGCTGATCGGCAGGTACTGTCGCGCGTAGCTGTGGCAGTAGTCGAGGCTCTGCCCCATGACATAGCGGCAGGAGCAGAATTCCTTGGCGTAGAAGGCCGGCAGGACACCGGGAAAGGCCCGCAGGTGGGTCCAGTTCCAGGCGATCGCGGTGCCCAGCAGCAGGACCAGGGCCAGCGCCCCGCCGCCGATCCAGCGCCGCGACCTGGCGGGCAGCACGGTCACTTCTCTCGAATTATTTTAGTTCCAGACGTGCAAAGGGACTCGGCACGGCGCGCGCCCGGGTCTATCAGGCCAGCTGCGGCGCGGAGCGCGACGCGCCGGGAGCAGGGGGAGTCTATAGGATGCGCTTGTTTTCTCATCTTGCCGGGTGTTGTGCCCTGGCCTTGCTAGCCGGTGCCGCCGCGTCCAAGCCCACCATCGCCGCCGATTCCGATGCATCCCGGGCCAAGCATGGCCTGGAGATCGCGCCGGTGAAGCTGAAGCTGAAGGGCCTCGATCGGGGCTTGGTGGGACTCGGCAGCTATTTCGTCAATGCGGTGGGCGGCTGTAACGACTGCCACAGCGTCGAGACCTATGCTCCGGGCGGCAATCCGTTCGAGGGCGAACCCGAGAAGATCAACGAGGAAACTTATCTTGCCGGTGGGCAGGAGTTCGGCCCCTTCATATCGCCCAACCTCACACCCGACGAGAGTGGCCGTCCAGCTGGTCTCACCTACAAGAAGTTCTTCAACGCCATCAGGTTCGGCAAGGACCCGGACGAACCCGGCGAGCTCCTGCAGGTCATGCCCTGGCCCGTCTACAGCAAGCTCCAGGATCGCGACATCCGGGCGGTCTACGAATATCTGAAGGCCGTCCCCTCCATCGAGTCGCAACCGACACTCACGGCCGAGCCTGAGGTCACGGAGCCCGAGATCACGGAGCCCGAAACCACGACCGGCGAGGTGCTCCCGCCGACCGAGGAAGTGGAAGAGACCACGGAGCCCACGGGCGACGTCACGGAGCCGCCGACGGAGACGGAGGACACGACGGAGACGGGGGAGCCCACCGACACCGAGTAGCGCTGGTTCCCTCAGGGCTGCTCAAAGGCGGCGAGCACGAGCCTCAGGAAGCGATCGGTGCCGAAGTTGCCGTCGCGGTCGTCGCCTGTGCGGACGACGACCAGGCGGCGGCTTGGGATCACGACGAGCTTCTGGCCCCAGTGACCGCTGGCGACGAGTGCGTCCTCGGGCACGTCGGGATAGGGCCGGCGACCGCCGGCGGCGCGGTTCAGCCACCAGTGGGCACCGTAGGACTCCGGCCCCCGGTCTTGCGCGCGGCGCCACCAGGAGGTGCCGGCCCCGTCCTCGAGCGCGGGTGCCAGCGTGCCGGCATAGGTGACCCAGCCCTCCGGCAGCACCCGCTCCCCTGCCCAGCAGCCTTCGGCGAGGTAGAGGAGGCCGATCCGGGCGAGGTCGCGCGGGGTGGCGTAGAGGTAGGAGGAGCCGACGAGGATGCCCTCCCCGTCCCGCTCCCACACCGCCGAGCGCAGCCCGATCCGGTCGAAGAGTGCCGTCCAGGGATAGTCCGGGTAGCTCTCCGGACCCACGACGTCGCGAAGGGCACGGGCGAGGACGAGGCTGTCGCCGCTCTTGTAGGACCAGAGCGTCCCGGGCGGCGCATCCAGCTTGTGCCCGGCCGCGAACAGGCCCATGTCGCCGCGCCCGCGCGTGTAGAGCATGGCGATCACGGCGGAGCGGATCGGCGCGTACTCGTAGCTCTCCTGGAAGCCCAGGCCGGAACTCATGGCTAAGAGGTCGCGATAGGTGATCCGGGCCTTGTCGCCGGTGCCAATCCAGGGGCTGCGCTCGGCCACGGGCCGGCCGATGTCGACAAGCCCGTCCCGGACCGCCGCACCGTAGAGGGCGTGCAGCACGCTCTTGGTCACTGACCAGGCGATGTGGGGCGTCTCGGGTCCGAAGCCGCGGGCGTAGCGCTCGTGCAGGATGATCCCGTCCCGCATGACGACCAGCCCGTTGGTGCGCACACCCTCTCGTGCGGCTTCATCGAGGCCGGACGGGAACAGGTAGGCATCGAGCGCCTGGACCTCCGGGCGTGCCGCATCGGAAGGTGCCGCGCGCCAAACATCGGCCGGCCAGGCGACAGCGGATGCGGTGGCAGCACAGTCGGCAGCCCTCGCCGGGCTGCCTGAGAGCAGCGCGGCGATGAGGACGAGTGCTGGGAGCCGCACCCTAGCCCTGCGCCGAGTAGCCGCCGTCGACCGGGATGGCCGTGCCGGTGACGAAGTCCGAGGCGCGGCTCGCCAGGAACACGGCGATGCCGCCGAAATCGTCCGGCACCCCCCAGCGGCCGGCCGGCGTGCGCGCCTTGACCCGCTCCTCCAGGCCAGGGATGTCGGCCCGGCCGCGCACGGTGAGGGCGGTGTCGATCCAGCCCGGCAGGATCGTGTTCACCTGGATGTTGTCCTTGGCCCAGGCGGTCGCCAGCGCCTGGCCGAGCTGGACGATGCCGCCCTTGCTGGCGGCGTAGGGCGCGGCGAACGGCAGGCCGAAGATCGAGGTCATCGAGCCGATCATGACGATCTTGCCGCCGCCGGCCTGGCACATGGCGGGGTAGGCCGCATGCGAGCAGACGAAGGCACTGGTCAGGTTGGTCTCGAGGATCAGCCGCCACTCGTCGAGCGAGTAGGTCTCCGGCGTCTTGCGGACGTTGATCCCGGCATTGTTGACCAGGATGTCGAGCCGGCCGAAGCGCTCGACGGCACGCGCCACCAGCGCCCGGCAGTCCTCCTCGCGCGCGAGGTCGCCCGCGACCGCAAAGGCGCTCGCACCGAGTGCGGCAAGCTCGGCCACGGCCGTCTCGTTCTTGGCCGCATCCCGGCCCGCCACCACGATCGAGGCACCAGCCGCGGCAAGGCCCCGCGCGATGCCGAGCCCGATGCCGCCATTGCCGCCTGTGACCACGGCCACCCGGCCCGTCAGGTCGAAGAGATCGGTCGCCACCCTGCCGCCCCCCTGCTCTGCGCTGGTGTGGAGGCAGCCTAGCGCAAGCGCCATGACCTGCGCGACCGCCGGCGTTGCACGGCCGGGTCGACGGGCCAATGATGGCAGCGGCCGCCTCATGGCTGGCCCACGAAATGGAGGAAAAGCATGCGCCCGAAGCACAGCCTGCTCACGCTTGCCGCCGTCCTGTCGCTCCTCACCCTGAGCGCACCCGCCGGAGCCGCTCCTGTCAGCGCCCAGGACCTTCTGGGCGCCCAGGCGAACGCGGGCGAGTGGCTGACATACGGCCGCAACTACCTGAACCAGCGCTTCAGTCCGCTCGACAAGATCACCAAGGAGAACGCGGCCAGGCTCAAGCCAGTCTTCGCCTACTCGACCGGCGGCAAGTTCGCGGGCCTGGAGGCGACGCCGCTCTTCCATGACGGCACCCTCTACTTCAGCGGCGACTACTCACGGGTATTCGCCCTCGATGCCCGCACCGGCACGCTGCGCTGGTATTGGGAGCCGGAGTACGAGGAGGGGCTCGAGTCCATCCTGTGCTGCGGGCCGGTCAACCGGGGCCTCGCCATCCACGGCGACAAGGTTTTCGTGGGCACGCTGGACGCGCGCCTCGTGGCCCTGAACGCGAAGGACGGGACGGTCGCCTGGCAGCAGAAGGTCGAGGACTGGAAAGCGGCCTACTCGATCACCGGCGCACCCCTGATCGTGGGCGACCTCGTCATCACCGGCATCGGCGGCGCCGAATACGGTGTCCGCGGCTTCGTGCAGGCCTTCAAGGCTGAGACGGGCGAGCCCGCGTGGAAGACGTTCGTGATCCCGGGGCCGGGCGAGCCAGGCAACGAGACCTGGCCCGGCGAGACCTGGAAGACCGGCGGTGCCTCCACCTGGCAGACCGGCGCCTATGACCCCGAGACGAGGACGCTTCTCTGGGGCACCGGCAACCCCGGCCCCTGGAACGCCGACCTGCGCAAGGGCGACAACAAGTGGAGCTGCTCGCTCGTCGCCATGGACGTCGACAGCGGCAAGATCAAGTGGGCCTACCAGTACACGCCGAACGACGGCTGGGACTATGACGGCAACAACGCGCCGGCCCTGCTCGACGTCACGATCGACGGCAAGCCGCGCAAGGTGGCGGTGCAGGCGAACCGCAACGGCTACCTCTACGTGCTCGACCGGACCAACGGCGAGTTCATCTATGCCGTGCCGACGATCGACGGGATCAACTGGACCAGCGGACTCGACCCGAAGACAGGCCAGCCGACCGTGAACGAGGACAAGCGGCCGCGGAGCGGCGGGCCCAAGGTCGAGCCCATCGTCCCGGGCCTCGAGGGCGGCACCAACTGGTTCCCGATCGCGGCCGATCCCGAGCAGGGGATCGTCTATCTCAACACCAACGACTGGAGCATGGCGCTCACCGCCTGGAAGCCTGCGGACGTGGTCTACACCGCCGGGCAGGCCTACATGGGCGTCGACTACCAGATGTACCGGCACAAGGAGCAGACGGGCTACGTGCCAGGGCAATTGGATGAACGACTGGTAAGTTTCGGCGCGTGCTCGGTTCTGGTTGGTGGGGCTCCCAGCTTCGGAGAGGCCCATGGACCGTCCCGCCAGTACGAGCCTGCTCGACCATTTCGCCGCCTTGGAGGACCCTCGCCAGACGGCCAAGGTGCTCTATCCCTTGCCGGAAATCCTCCTTCTCCTGCTCGGCGCCACCCTGGCAGGCGCTGACGACTTCATCGAGATGGAGCTCTGGGGTAACGAGCAGCTGGCCTTCCTACGCCGGCTGCTGCCCTACCGGCACGGGATCCCCAGTCACGACACGCTGGGCGAGGTGGTGGCCGCGCTCGATCCTGCGCTGTTCAAGGCCTGCTTCATGAGCTGGGTCGAGGGCCTGCGCGAGACGGAGCCGGACCTGATCGCGATCGACGGCAAGACCTCCCGTCGCAGCCATGCCCGGAGCAAGGGACGCGAGCCTCTGCATCTGGTCTCGGCTTGGGCAAGCCGCCAGCGCCTGGTGCTCGGGCAGGAGGCGGTGAGCGGCAAGTCGAACGAGATCACCGCCATCCCGCTGCTCTTGGAGCGGCTGGCGCTCAAGGGGGGCCTGGTCACGATCGATGCCATCGGCACCCAGACCGAGATCGCCCGCACCATCCTCCGCTGTGGCGGCGACTATCTCCTGGCCTTGAAGGCGAACCGCCCGGCTACCTTCAAGGACGTGGAGACCTTCTTCGGCGACCAGCCGCCGGGCAGCATCGAGACCTGCACGACGACCGACGGCGACCACGGCCGGGTCGAGGTCCGCCGCCACGCCGTCTGCCACGATGTGGCCTGGCTGTTCTCGGACCGGCGCTACCCGGGCGAGGTCGCATTCCCCGGCCTCGCCATGATCGGGATGGTCGAGGCGGAGACCGAGCGCGACGGCGGGGCCACCCGCGAGCGGCGCTATTACCTGTGCTCGGCCAAGCTCGATGCGGCAACCTTCGCCCGTGCCGTCCGCGGCCATTGGGGAATCGAGAACCGCCTGCACTGGGTCCTGGACGTGGTCTTCAAGGACGATCTTTCACGCCTGCGCACCGGCCATGCGCCGGAGAACATGGCCGTGGTCAGGCACATGGCCCTGAACCTGCTGCACCAGTCCAAGCCCACAACCTCGCTCAAGAACCGCAGGAAGCGCGCGGGGTGGAACACGGTCTACCTCGAGAGCCTCATCCGCCAGAGCGCATGAACACGCGTTCATCCGTTTGCCCTGGGGCTACCTCAAGGCCTTCGACGTCGCGAACCGGAAGTGGCTGTGGCAGGTGGCGAGCCCGCTGCCGATGTTCGCGGGCGTGCTGGCGACCAAGGGCGGCGTGCTCTTCACCGGCGACCAGCTGGGCTTCTTCAAGGCCGTGGACGCCCGGACCGGCCAGGAATTGTGGAAGTTCCAGACCGGCTCCGGCATCAACGCCTCGCCGATCACCTACGAGCTGGACGGGCACCAGTACGTGGCGATCCTGTCCGGTCTCGGCGGCGATCCCAGCTTCTACTTCTCGGGCCCGAAGGGTGGCATGCTGTGGGTGTTCTCGGTCGACGGCGCGGTGCAGGACACGACGGCCATGAACGCGCAGGTGATCGAGAAGATGCTGCCGGTTTACGGGAAGTAGGTTTCATCAGGAAGCAGAAGAGCAGGGCCATGCCGAGATGGACGTTGGCGCTCGCACTGCTGTTGGCACCGAGCATGACCCAGGCGGCGGACACGGTCTCGGGGCCGGCACGGGCGACGGCACCTGAGACGCTGGTGGTGGCCAATGTCCGCATCCGCTTCGCCGGGTTCACCGCCCCGGCCTCGGATGCGCGCTGCGGCGAGGCTGCCTGTGCCGATAAGGCCGTGGCACGCCTCGCCGAACTGGTGGCCACAGGACCCGTGACCTGCACGCGCGGTGCCCGCGCAGGTCACGGCGTCTATTCGGGAAGCTGCCGTCTCGCCGACGGTCGCGACCCGGCCCAGGTCCTGGCCGGGGAAGGCCTGCTGCGTCCCGAACGATAGGCGGAGGTTGGATGAAGACGATCGGCCTGATCGGCGGGCTGAGCTGGGAGAGCACGGCACCCTACTACCGCCACCTCAACGAGGGTGTGCGGGAGCGTCTGGGCGGGCTGCATTCGGCACGGATCGTGCTGTGGTCGTTCGATTTCGCGCAAGTCGAAGCCCTCCAGGCGGAGGGCGACTGGGCCGGCGCTACCCGGCTGATGGAGGATGCGGCGCGCCGGCTGGCCGGGGCCGGGGCCGAGCTGATCGTGATCGCGTCCAACACGATGCACCGCATGGCGGACGAGGTCGAAGCGGCGGCCGGGCTGCCGCTGATCCACATCGCGGACGCCACCGGCCTGGCCGTGCGCGCGGCCGGTCTGCGGCGGCCGGCCCTGCTGGCGACGCGCTACACGATGGAGCAGGACTTCTATCGCGGGCGGCTCGCGGCGCGGCACGGGGTCGAGGCCATGGTGCCGGACGAGCGGGGGCGCGAGCTTGTCCACCGGATCATCTACGAGGAGCTGTGCGTCGGCATCGTCCGGCCGCAGTCGAAGGCAGCCTATCTCGAGGAGATCGAACGCCTGAGGCGGCAAGGGGCCGACGGGGTGATCCTGGGCTGCACGGAGGTGGGCCTGCTGCTCGGGCCCGAGGACACCGACCTGCCCATGTTCGACACCACCCGGCTCCATGTCGAGAAGGCGCTGGACGTGGCGCTCGCGTGACCTCGGGTGCGGTAACCGGGCGTTAACGGCGCGCGCTCACAATATCCTTCGCCCAGCCAACATCAGGTGGCGGCCGGTTGACCCAGCTCAATGCGCATGCCGGGCCGATCGGCAAGATCAGGTGCGCGGCACGAGTCGGAAGGCCGGTGCCCGGTCCGGTGCGGTCGTGACCACGGCCGTCGGCAGGACGCGCTTGTTCCCTGGGAGATCGATGTGGAAGGCACGGGTGAGTGCCGCGAGCACGAGCGTCGCCTCGAGGAGAGCGAACTGGGCGCCGATGCAGACCCGCGGGCCGATACCGAACGGCAGGTAGGCGCATCGCTCAGGCGCCGGGGCGCCGGGCAGGAAGCGTGCCGGATCGAACGCGTCGGGATCGTGCCAGAGCCGGCGATGGCGATGCAGGAGCCAGGGCGAGACCACGACGAGGGCCCCCGGCGAAACCTCTGCGTCCCCGACCTTGTCTGGACCCTTGGCGAGCCGGACGATCGTGTAGGCCGGCGGATAGAGCCGCAGCGTCTCGTTGATCACGGCGCGCGTGACGGGCAGGCGCTCGTACGCGCGGGCCGCGCCTTCGGGCGAGAGGTCGACGGCAGCCGCCTCCTCGGCCACGCGCTCCTGCCAGTGCGGCGAGAGCGACAGGAGGTAGACGGCCCAGAACAGGGAGAGTGCCGTGGTCTCGTGCCCGGCGATCATCAGCGTCGCGATCTGGTCGCGCAGGAGCTCAGGGGCGAACGGCTCGCCGGTCTCCGGATCGCGGGCGGTGGAGAGGACATCGAACAGGTCGCGCGGCGGGTCGGCGGGCGGGGTGCGGCCGCGCTCGGCGATGATGCGGTCGAGCACGCCCTTGAAGCCGCGCCCGGCACGCCGCCGGGCCCAGGCGAGCGGGTCCGGCGCCTCGGGCGGGAGCAGGAAATCGAGGAAGGACGGCCGTGCCAGACGCGTCCCGTAACCCTCGATGCCGGCCCGGATGGCGGCACCGTGCGCGTGCATCGCCTGCGAGAACAGGGCCCTGCCCGCGACCTCGAGCGCCAGGTACTGCATCGTGCGCAGCACATCGACCGGGCCGGGCGTCCGGCGCATGAGGCCGCTCACCGTCTCCAGGGCCACGGTGGCGACGTGCCGGGCCACGATCTCGAGGCTGCGTGGGGCGAAAGCCGGTGCCACGAGCCGCCGCTGGTGCTTCCAGGCACTGCCTTCGGCGAGGAAGAGACCGTCGCCGATGAGCGGATGCAGGATGCGCAAGGTGGCGGGCGTTCGGCCGTAATTGGCGTGGTTGTCGATCAGCACCCGCCGGATCGCGTCGGGCGCGTTCAGGATCAGGCTCTGGCGGCCGAGGAACGTCCCGCTCAGGATCGGCAGCTCGTAGGCCGGATCGCCCCAGGTCCCGATGGCGTTGCGGCGCAGCTGCAGCAGCGTGCGCCAGAGAGGCAGCGGCACGGTCGGCCGTGGCGGCAGGGGCGGCACGATGCGGCCGTCCTGCTGTGAGAATTCTCCTCGCGCGAGAGGCCGGGAGGTGGTTAGTGTCCCCGCGATGTCCGACATGCTCCCATCGATCCTGGGCGGCAGGCGGCCATCGGTGCCGCCCTGCCACGAGATAGCCGTGGGCAAGGGCGCTGCAAGGAGCCGTCGAGTGCTGTCTGGGCTGCTGCGAGCGGCGGGACGGAGTGGGTGCGGCGCGGTGTTGGCCGGGCTGGCAGCGCTCGTCATCGCCCTGCCGGCGGCGGCAAAGCCCGCCGTCTGGACGGTGCCGTCGCTCGTCCGGGTCGAGCGCAACGCCGCTGCTGCGAGCGGCAGCGCCGCCATCCTGGAAGCGGCGCGCGGCGAGACCGAGTCGTTCCAGATCGTGGTCCGCGCCGATGACGAGGATTTGAAGGAGGTCTCGATCGGGGTCGGCGACCTCAGGGGCCCGGGCGGTGCCGTCATCCCGGCCCGCAACCATGTTCTCTATCGCGAGCACTATGTGGAGATCCGCGAGACCGCCACGCCGGGCGGCAAGCCGGGCCTCTATGCGGACGTGCTGATCCCCTTCCGCGATGCCACCACCGGCCGGGCGCCGGGCAGGGCCGAGCTGAAGGCCCAGGATGTCACCGTGCCGGCCAGGGCGAGCCAGCCCTTCTGGGTCGACATCGTGGTCCCTGCGGGGGCGACGCCGGGCGGCTATCGCGGGACCTGGTGGGCAAGGGCCGGCGGCAAGCGTCTGGGCGGCGGATCGGTGGAGCTCACGGTGTGGAACGTGGCGCTTCCGGCGACGCCCACCCTGCGCTCGTCGTTCAACCAGTGGAACGACCATTCGCTGGCCGCGGACCAGGCGCTGCTCGCCGAGAAGGTGATGCCGCTCTGGATCGATGCCGCAGGTGCCTACAAGCTCGCGGGCCGGAGTGCCGTGGGTGCTGCGGGCCTGGGCTTCTGGAGCGGGGCGGACAGCGGCACCTGCCGGATGAGCAAGCCGCCGGGTGCCGACCAGATCGCCCAGCGCGCGGCGTCGTTTCCGAAGGACCTGCTGCTCTACAACCTCACGGCCCAGGATATCGGAGCCTGCCCCGAGCTGGTCGAGCCGCTGCGAGCCTGGGCGCGGGCCTTGCACGAGGCCGATGTGGCGAACCTGGTCGTGACGCCGCCCGTTCCGGCCCTGGGCGACGACGGCTCCGGCCGGCCGGCCGTGGACATCTGGGTCGTGAGCCCGGGCGACTACCATGCCGCCCCGGAGAGCGTGCGCGAGGCGATCGCCGCCGGGGCCAAGGTGTGGGGGACGACGGCGCTGGCCGAGGACCAGGACGCACCGGCCTGGCTGCTCGACCGGCCGCCGCTGGGCTACCGGCTGCTCCCGGGCTTCATCAGCCAGAGCCTGGGCTTCACCGGGCTGCTCTACTGGGCGGTCGACCATTGGGGCAGCGATCCCTGGGACCCGACCTATCGCAGCGCCGACGGCCGTGCCTGGCCCGGCGAGGGCATCCTGGTCTACCCGGGCGGGCCGGTCGGCGTTGCCGGCGTGATCCCCTCGATGCGCCTGAAGTGGATCAGGGACGGCGTCGAGGACTACGACCTCATCGCCGCCGCGCGTGCCGCCGGCATCCCCGGCCTCGAGGCGGAGATCCAGACGATAGCCGGCCGCGACTGGGCGGGTGCCACCGGCGATCCCGCTGCCCTCACGACGGCCCGCCGCCGCCTCGGCGAGGCGCTCGACGCGCGCTGACGCGGCGAGACGGAAGCACTCCGCAGCCTCGGGCCGTTGCGCGGGCTTGTGCCCCTTCACCCGTCCGCCTCGTCTTCCGTCCGCGGTACCTTGCGGGTCGGGCAGCCGCTCCCTAGAACATCCTGCATCAAACCCGACGCACCGCTGGTGAAGGCGGTAGCAGGGATCAGGGAGGCATCATGCGGAAGCTCGCCGCGGCGCTGGCAGGCGCCATCACCCTTACCGTGACTGTTGCGGGACCAGCCGGCGCGCAGGGCCAGGGCTGCACCGTGGCGCTGATCCCGGGGCTCACCACCGACGCTTTCTACATCACCATGCGCAAGGGTGCCGAGATGGCGGCCAAGGCGGTGGGCTGCGAGCTGATCTTCCAGGGCGGGCCCGAGTTCAACCCGACCGTGCAGGTGCCGGTGCTGCAGGCGATGATCGCCCGCAAGCCGTCGGCGATCCTGATCGCACCCACCGACAAGCAGCAGCTGATCGCACCGCTGCAGCAGGCGGTGGATGCCGGCGTGCCGGTGATCACCGTCGACACCTTCATCGACGACGGCAAGTACCAGGACGGCAGCGGCCAGGGCGACTTCCCGCTCTCCTACATCGCCACCGACAACGTGCTGGGCGGCTATCTTGCCGGCGTGGCGCTGGCCCGGACCATCGGCGAGCGGGGCAAGGTCTATGTCAGCAACGTGAAGCCCGGGATCTCGACCACCGACCAGCGCGAGGAAGGCTTCAAGCTGGCGATGCAGCAGTTCCCGAACGTCACCGTGCTCGACACCCAGTTCAACGACAACGACGCCAACAAGGCCTCGGCCCAGCTCCAGGCGGTCTTCGCCCGCAACCAGGACCTGGCCGGCGTCTTCGGCGCCAACCTGTTCTCGGCGATCGGTGCTGCCGACGGGGTCAAGGCGCTGAGCAAGTCCGGGGCGATCAGGGTGGTCGCGTTCGACACGCCGAACCGCATCGTCGACGACCTCAAGTCCGGCCTCGTGGACCTCGCCGTCGCCCAGCATCCGGCCGAGATCGGCTATTACGGCGTGATGACCGCCTATGCCGTCATCAACGGCCAGTCGGTCCCGCCCGAGATCGGGACGGGTGCCACGATCATGACCAAGGACAATATCGACGACCCGGAGATCCGGAAGTTCGTCTACTCCGATTGACGCACTCGTCGTGGCCCGGCTCGACCGGGCCATCCACCAGCTGGGGCGGGACCTGGTGCGGCTGGTGGGCCCTCCGGTCAAGCCGGAGGGCGACAGCAGAAAGCATGGCTACCGCTACCGTCGTCGCGCGCGAGGAAGGCGAGCGTCATCCGGCACTGGCCTTCCTGGCCGCTGTCTGGCCCTGGCTGTTCCTCGTCCTGCTGCTGGTCTTCTTCGAGAGCTGGGCCAGGCTCGCCTACGGCATCTCCTTCCTGGTCAACGCCTACAACCTGCAGAGCATCGCCCAGTTCGCGGCCCTGCCGCTGCTGCTGGGGCTGGGCCAGACCTTCGTCATCATCGCCGGGGGCATCGATCTCTCGGTGGGTTTCGTCATGGGCTTGGCGTCGGTGGTGATGGCGCGGACCATGCAGCACTTGACGCCGATCGACCCGGTACTGGCCCTGGCGGCCGGGCTCCTCCTCGCCTTCCTGGCGGCACTGGTTCCCGGCTACATCAACGGCACGCTGATCTCACGCCTCAAGGTGCCGCCCTTCATCGGCACGCTGGGCATGTATGGCGTGGCCCGCGGCGTGGGCTTTCTGACTGCCAACGGCACCACGGTGCCGGTCAACAACCCGCATCTGTTCATGCTGGGCAACGGCAAGCTCCTGGGCGTGCCGGTCCCGGTCGTGATCACGCTCGTGCTGGTGCTGGTCATGCACTGGGTGCTCTCGCAGAGCCGGTTCGGCCAGTACACCTATGCTGTCGGCGGCAACCGCATCGCCGCTGTGCGGGCCGGCATCGACGTGCGCCGGCACACGCTGCGGCTCTACATGATCTCGGCAGCACTGGCAGGCGTGGCGGGCATGATCTACACGGCCCGGTTCTCGGCCGGTGCCGCGCAAGGAGGCGAGCCGCTGCTGCTCGATTCGATCGCTGCCGTCGTGATCGGCGGCGCCTCTCTGTTCGGCGGCTCGGGTACCATCATGGGCACCGTCATCGGCGCCCTGATCATCGCCGTCATCCAGTACGGGCTCGTCTTCATCAACGTGGAGCCGTTCTGGCAGTTCGTGGCCGTGGGCATCGTGATCATCGTCTCGGTCCTGATCGACCAGTCGCGCCATCGGCTCGCCGGCGCCCAGCGCGCCGAGGAGGGCTGAGGCCGTGGCCCCGCCGGTCCTCGAGTGCGTCGAGGTCAGCAAGCGCTTCGGCGGCGTCCATGCTTTGAACCGGGTCAGCTTCGAGGTCGGCCGGGGCGAGGTGCTGGCGCTGGCGGGCGACAACGGAGCCGGCAAGTCGACGCTGATCAAGATCGTCTCGGGCGTGCTGCGGCCGGACGAGGGCGAGTATCCGCTACAAGGGCGAGCCCGTCGCCTTCACCGGCCCGAGGCAGGCGCGCGAGCGCGGCATCGAGACGATCTACCAGGACCTGGCGCTGGCCGATAACCTCGATGTCGGCGAGAACGTCTTCCTCGGCCGCGAGCCCAGGAGCCGCGTGCTGGGCCTCCTGCCCCGCATCGACCGTCGCGCCATGCGCGAAGCGGCGCACGAGGTGCTGGACACGCTCGACATCGACATCCCGCGCCGCAAGCTGCGCGAGCCCGTCCGCAACCTCTCGGGCGGCCAGCGGCAGGCGGTCGCCATCGGCCGTGCGATCTACTGGAAGGCCGAGCTCCTGATCATGGACGAGCCGACGGCAGCACTCGGCGTGCCCGAGCAGCGCAAGGTGCGCGAGCTGATCATGCGCCTGAAGACGCAAGGTGTGGCCGTCATCTTCATCAGCCACAACCTCCAGGACATCTTCGCCGTCGCCGACCGCATCCTCGTCCTCCGCCGAGGCCTCAAGGCCGGCGAGCGCCTGCCGGCGGAGACCAGCGGGGACGAGATCGTGAAGCTGATGGTGGGTGGCTGAGCAGACGCCTTCCGGGTGGCCGTCAGGCCAAGCTATTGCCCAACGGCGAGCACCGCCACCGCCGTAGCCTCGTCGGTGATCAGGCCGGAGACGAGGCGGCCGCGGAGGGCGGCGGCGACGGCCTGGGTTTTCTCGGGCCCGCCGGTGACGCCGATGATGCGGGCCTTGTCGAGGCGGGCGAGGGGCAGGCCCGCGACCCGGTCGTTGGTGCCGCCGTCGAGGAGCCGGCCGTCGCGGTCGAAGGCCCAGCCGGCGATCTCGCCCACGGCACCGCGGTCGATCAGGTCGGCGAGCTCGGGATCGGTGATGAAGAGGTCCTGGTGCAAAGGCGACTGCCAGCCGACCTGGCTGATGCCCAGGAAGGCGGCCGTGGCCTCGGCGGCGAGGTCGCGGATGACGGCGTAGGAGTGCTGGGTCTGGAGGAGCTGCCGCTCCTCGACGCTGCTGGCGACGACGGGCGTGGGCATCGGGAAGCACTGGGCGCCGGTGCGCTCGGCCAGGCGCATCACCACCTCCATGGCGCTGGCCCGGCCCTCGCGGGAGATGGCGCCCACCAGCGAGACCAGCTTGTGCTGGGGGCAGCTCATGGGGGCCACCTCCTCGACCATGGCGCGGAGCGTGCGGCCCGTGGAGAAGGCCAGGACCAGAGGGGTCTTCTGGACCAGGAAGGTGGAGAGGTACTCGGCAGCCCCGGCAGCGATGCTGGCGCGGGGGTGCTCGGCCAGCGGGTCGGTGGGTTCCACGGCACAGTAGGTGAGGCCGTAGCGCCGGGAGAGCGCTTCGGAGAGCGCCATGGATTCCGCGAGCGGATGGTCGAGGCGGAAGCGGATCAGCTTCTCGTCCACAGCCAGGGCCACGAGGCGCTGGGCCGCCTGGCGGGAGACGTTCAGCTTCTCGGCGATCTGGTCCTGGGTGTTGCCGGCGACGTAGTAGAGCCACGCCGCCCGTGCCGCCTGATCGAGCTTGCGCTCGTGCCGCTGCGCCCGGCTGGTCTCCACTGGCCGCCTCCCACGTCCGCCCCGCGCTCTGACATATTGCTCAGTTCCTGCGCAATTGCCAAAGATTGGCGTGGCTCAGCGGCCGGCGGCAGCCCCCTCCCGGCGGGGATCGACCCCGCTCTCCATCAGCCCGTCGCGCCAGAGAACGGCGTGCAGGCCGCTCGCCTCCTCCATCACCCGGACCTCGTGGCCGCGGGCCTTGAGCGGCTCCTGCCAATCCGCCACGGTCGTGCCGGCCTCGAGCTCGGTCGGGCCGTTGCGGTTGACGACATGGCCCATGGCGACGGCGTCCTGGGCGCTCATGCCCCAATCGAGCATGCCCACGATCGCCTGGGCGACGTAGCCGATGATCCGGCTGCCGCCGGGCGAGCCGATGGCCAGCACCGGGTCGCCGCCGCGGTCGAGGACGATGGTGGGCGCCATCGAGCTGCGCGGGCGCTTGCCGCCTTCCACGCGGTTGGCCACCGGGCGGCCGTTGGCCTCGGGCTGGAAGGCGAAGTCGGTGAGCTCGTTGTTGAGGAGGAAGCCGCCGGTCATCAGGCGGCTGCCGAACCCGCCCTCGATCGTGGTGGTCATCGAGACGATGTCGCCATCGCCGTCGACCACGACGAAGTGGCTGGTGCCGGGCCGCTCGCAGCACTCGTCGGGACTGAGCAGCATGGCATCGCGCCAGGGCGGGTTGCCGGCCGTGGCCTTGGGCATGGTGGTGTCGAGGCGGATCGCCTGGGCGCGGGCGGTAAGATAGAAGGGGTCGAGCAGGCCCGGCAGCGGCAGGCGGACGAAGTCGGGATCGGCGAGGTAGAGGTCGCGGTCGGCGAAGGCGAGCTTCGAGGCTTCGGCCAGGACATGGGCGCCGTCGGCGGTGGGGCCGAGGCCAGGCACGTCGAAATGGTCGAGGAAGGCCAGAATCTGGGCCACTGCCACGCCAGCCGGAGCTCGGCGGACCCATGCCGCAGACGAGAAAAGCGCGGTAGGGGCCGCACACGGGCTCGCGGATCTTGACCCGATAGGAGGCGAGATCGGCTTCGGTCATCAGGCCGGGGTTGGCCGGCGCCTCGCGCACGGTGCGGACGAGCTCGCGGCCGATCTCGCCCGAGTAGAAGGTGCGCATACCTTCCTCGGCGATCCGGCGCAGGGTGGCGGCAAAGGCCGGGTTGCGGAGACGGGCACCAGCGGCCTTGGGCGTGCCGTCGGATTCGAGGAAATAGGCGGCAGCGGCGGGGAAGCGCCGGAGTGTCTCGGCATCGCCGGCGATCAGGCCGGCGAGGCGCGAGGAGACGGGGAAGCCCTCCTCGGCGAGCCGGATGGCGGGGGCCAGAAGCTCGGGCCAGGGGCGGCGGCCGTGCAGCTCGTGGGCGAGGCCGAGGAGCGCCAGCGTGCCGGGCACGCCGACGGAGCGGCCGCCCGGGACCGCCTCCTCGAAAGCCACGGGCGTGCCGTCGGGTTTCAGGAAGTAGTCCGGGTCCGCGGCGACGGGGGCGGTCTCGCGACCGTCGAGGGTGGTGAGCCGGCGCTCGGTTCCGTCCCAGTGCAGCATGAAGGCACCGCCGCCGATGCCGGAAGACTGCGGCTCGACGAGGTTGAGGACGAGCTGGACAGTCACGGCAGCGTCGACCGCCGAGCCGCCGGCGTTCAGCACCGCCATCCCGGCCTCGGTCGCGGCGGGGTCGGCGCTGACCACCATCATCCGCCGGGCGTGGACAACCTGCTTCTGGGCGACGCCGGTCGCTGCCTCCGGAGCCGGACGCGGCGGCTCCTGAGCTGCGGTCGGGAGGGACCAGATGGCCAGAAGGGCCAGGAAGGCTGCGGGCAGGCGGTTCATGGCGGTCAGGTAGACGGCGGCATGCCGTCGACCAGGGCGACGTGCGAGGTAGCACTCTGCTCGCGCAGGCGCTTCACCGGCTCGTACTCGGGGCTGTCCCAGAAGCGGCGGGCGGCCTCCAGCGACGGGAACTCGAGGATGACGACGCGCTTCAGGCCCGGATCGCCCTCGACTGGCAGGACCTCGCCACCGCGGACGAGGTAGCGGCCGCCGAAGCTGGCGATCACGGCCGGGACCTGCGCGCGATAGGTCTCGAAGGTGGCACGGTCGTGCACGTCGATGTTGGCGATCAGGTAGGCCGGCATGGCGCTCTCCCCTTCAGTGGCCGGAGCGGTGCAGGATCTCGCGCTCGACGCCGGTGGCATAAGCAAGGCCCGTGGCCGTGAGGATGGGGCCGCCCTGGCTGCTGCGCGCGAGCAGGCCCTTGCGCTCGAGGGCTGCCCAGACGGCGAGGTTGCCGAGGCCCGTGGCGTCCTTGGACATCACGACCGCCTCGCCGACGTGGAAGTGGTCGCCGTGCGGCCGGGGCAGGTAGCGCAGCACCACCCTGCCCTCCTCGTCCGGCGGCTCGGCAGCACCCTCGGTGCGGGCCACGGCCTGGAGGATGGCAAGTGTCTTCAGCTGCAGGGGGTTCAGCTTCAGGTGGTTGGGGCGTTGGGGCTCATCCATCCTTGGCTCCGGCGGCGTGAGGCGAAGGTGGCGAAAGCTAGCGGCGGCCGGCAGCGGCGGCCAGCGGCTTTACGCGTGCCGACCCTGGGCAGCGGGCCTGCGCGGGGCGATATAGGGCGATCATGGACCTCGATCTTGCCAAGCATCTGGCCGGCCTCTCCCGGGCGACCTATGCCAGCGATCCGGTGGCGGCCCTGCCCGTTGCCGAGGGGGCACGTGCCGACGCCTTCGCGACGCCGTCGTTCCGGGGCCTCGCCGTCTCGGACGAGCGGGCGGTGTATCTCGTCTTCCGCGGCACGAAGCCCGGGCCAACCGGCAATGCCGACCTCAGGACCGTGCTCGGCGGCTGGGCCACCAACCTCGACTACAAGCTGGCCGACCTCGGCGGCTACCGCGTCCATCGCGGCTTCGGCAGTGAGATCGACGCCGCGATGCGGGACCTGCGTGAGGCGGCCCTCGACCACGGCGCGGAGCGGAAGCCGCTCTACGTCACCGGCCACAGCGCCGGCGGGGCGCTCGCCACGCTGGCGGCACGGCGGCTGCACGAGTGCCACGTCCCGGTGCGGGGTGCGGTGGTGTTCTCGAGCCCGCGCGTGGGCGATCGCGCGTTCGCCGGCAGCTTTCCCGTGCCGCTGGTCCGGGTCGAGCGCCGGCACGACGTGGTGCCGCATCTGCCGCTGCCGCCGTCGCTGGCCCATGCCGCCGGCAGGCTGGTGGTCGACCGTTTCCTGGACCGGCTGGAGCTCTCGGGCCGGGTGCCGGGGGCGGCCGACTTCAAGCTCGCCGACACCGAGTACGTGCACGCGGGCGAGCTGTTCTACGATGACGGGCGGGATGCGCTCTATCGGGTGCCGCCGGGTGGCTATCTGAGCCGGTTCGGCCGGCTGATGTGGCAGGAGGTGCAGGCCGATCTCGGGCGGGGCGAGGCACCGGACGCGGCCGCCTATGCGGCGGCGACGCTGCCCGCGCTGGGCAACACCCGTTCCGGCCCGCCTCCTCGACCTGGTCCGCTTCAGCGCCACCGCCCGCGAGGTGGCGCGCCAGACCCAGGCGGGCCGGCGCGAGTTCCTGGTCGACCACCACATCGACGGAGCGCTGGCCTTCATCCTGCGGCTCGTGGGGCTGGCGCCGGCGCGTTAGCCGTTGCTGCCCTGCCGGAGATATTGGGCGGTGATGTCCGGCAGATGCCGGTCCAGCCACTGCGCCATCTCCTCCTCTTCCCGCAGGTTCCGCTCCAGCACCGTGACGGCACCGGTCTCCCCCGCCGCCGCGGCGGTGGCGATCAGCGCCTTGTAGTTGCCGATCTCGAAATGCTCGAACCCGTAGGCCGCGATGGTGTTCTTCAGCACCTCGTCCGAGAACAGGCTGCCGACGGCGGCCTGCACGTTGCCGGCCACCCGGCTGACGGCCTCCTTCACTACCGAGGTGCCGGCACCCAGCTGCTCCAGCAGCTCCTTCAGGCGCCGCTCCTGGCCGTCGGTCTCCTCGATGTGCTGCCGGAGGCGGGCCTGAAGCTCCGGGAAGGTCCCGACCCTGGCTGCCAGGTTGTGGAGATCGTCGAGCGTGCCGACCTCCATGGCATGCGCGTCGCGCAGCCACTGGACGAGGTTCTCACGGGGTGAGTTGGCCACGGCGGAGACTCCTCCGATCGTTGTTGAGCAGCACCCGTCGAGTGCCGGGCGACCGTGGGAGCAACGGCGGGACCGACCGGCTGTTCCCGCGCGCAGGTCAGGCTAGGCTGACCAGCTCGCCAGCACGCTCCGAGGCGGGCAAGAGAAGCGAGAGCAAGGATATAGCGCGCTCACCTGCAGCGGGAAGTGAACTCGGATCCTCGCCTGGAAAGGCCTGTGCCCTGAGCCGGGTGCGCATCGGGCCAGGATCGGCGAGGTTGACGCGCAGGCGGGTGATCCGTGCGGTCTCGGCCGACCACGCAAGGACGACGGATTCGAGGGCGGCCTTGCTGGCGCCGTAGGCACCCCAGAAGGGGCGGCCCTGGCTGGCGGTGCGGTCGGTGAGGAAGACGGCGCGGCCGGCGTCGGAGGCGCGCAGGAGCGGGTCGAGGGTGCGGATCAGCCGCTGGTTGGCCAGCAGGTTGACGGTGAGAACCCGCTGGAGGGTTTTGGGATCGAGCTGCGGGGTGGGAGTGAGGGTGCCAAGCTCGGCGGCACAGGCAGCCAGGCCGTCGAGGCGGCCGAAGCGCTGGTAAATCGAGGGGCCGAGCCGGTCGACGGCGTCGAGGTCGGCCAGATCGAGCGGGAGCAGGGTCGCTTCGGCGCCCAGCGAGCGGACGCGATCATCGACCTCCTCAAGGGCGCCGCGGGTGCGGGCGAGGAGGATGAGGCGGGCTCCCTCGGCGGCACAGGCTTCCGCGAGTGCCGCACCCAGGCCGCGCGAGGCGCCGGTGATCAGGATGAGCCGGTCGGTGAGGCTGGGCATGAGGTGTGAGGCGACCGGCGGTCAGGCGTCTTCGAGGAGGAACGAGAGCTGGTCCTGGGTCACCTGCCCCTCGGCATCGGCGAGCCGGGTGGGGTAGTCGCCGGTGAAGCAGGCGTCGCAGTATTGGGGCGCTGCGGCGTTGCGGTTGGCCTCGCCGACGGCGCGGTAGAGGCCGTCGATGGAGAGGAAGGCCAGGCTGTCGACGCCGATCAGGCGAGCCATCTCCTCGACCGTGTAGTTGGCGGCCATGAGCTTGCTGCGCTCCGGCGTGTCGACGCCGTAGAAGCAGCTGTGCGTGGTGGGCGGGCTGGCGATCCGCATGTGGACCTCGGCGGCCCCGGCGGCACGGACCATGGCCACGATCTTGGTCGAGGTGGTGCCGCGGACGATGCTGTCGTCGACCAGCACGACGCGCCTGCCCTCGAGGGTGGGGCGGTTGGCGTTGTGCTTCAGGCGCACGCCCAGGTGGCGGATACTGTCCGTCGGCTCGATGAAGGTGCGGCCGACATAGTGGTTGCGGATGATGCCGAGCTCGAACGGCAGGCCCGCCTGCTGGGCGTAGCCGATGGCGGCCGGCACGCCGCTGTCGGGCACCGGCACGACGACGTCGGCGGGCACGCCGGTCTCGCGGGCGAGCTCCATGCCGATATGCTTCCTCACCTCGTAGACGCCGTGGCCTTCGACGATGCTGTCGGGGCGAGCGAAGTAGACATACTCGAAGACGCAGAAACGGCGGCGCACGGGCGGGAACGGGCGCAGGCTGCGGACACCTTCGGGTCCCACGATGACGATCTCGCCAGGCTCCACGTCGCGGATGAAATCGGCCCCCAGGATGTCGAGGGCGCAGGTCTCGGACGCGAGGATCCAGGAATCCTCGAGGCGGCCCAGGACGAGGGGCCGCACGCCCAAGGGATCGCGCACGCCGATGATGCCGCCGTCGAACAGGCCCACCAGCGACCAGGCGCCCTCGATCTGGCGGAGCGCGTCGGTGATGCGGCCGAGGATGCTCTCCTTGCGGCTCCTGGCGATCAGGTGGACGATCACCTCGGTGTCGGTGGTGGAGTGGAAAAGGGAGCCATCCTCAACGAGCTGCCGGCGCAGGCTGAGCGCGTTGGTGAGGTTGCCGTTGTGGGCGATGGCGAGCCCGCCGAAGGCGAAGTCGGCGAAGAGCGGCTGGACGTTGCGCAGCCAGGCAGCACCGGTGGTGGCGTAGCGGGTGTGACCGATGGCGGTGTGGCCGGGCAGGCCCTCGATCACGGACTGGCGGGCGAAGCTGTCGCCGACCAGGCCGGTTGCCTTGTGATGGTGGAAGTGCTCGCCGTCGAAGCTGACGATGCCGGCGGCTTCCTGCCCGCGATGCTGGAGCGCGTGCAGGCCCAAGGCCGCATGGGCCGCGGCCCCGCCATGGCCGTAGATGGCGAAGACGCCGCACTCCTCGTGGAGCTTGTCGTCGTCGAAGGGCGTGCCGTCACTCATCGTCGCTCGTTCAGGGCTTGGGCGCCAGCAGGCGGTCGACATTGCCGCGCTGCTCGTCGGTGTAGCCCTGCTCGGCAGAGCCGGTGGTGGACGCGGGAGCGCCGGTGGCCGGCGCCTCGGGCGGCCGGACGAGCTCGCCCAGAAGGCTGGCGTTCTCGGGCAGGACGCGGGTGAGCATGAACGCACCCTCGCGCACCTGCGGCAGCAGGCGGGCCTCCTGGATCCAGACCGGCTGGCGCTCGGGGACCATCAGCATGCTGAGCACGAGATAGGCGGCACAGACGATGAGGGCACCGCGGAAGACGCCGAAGGCCAAGCCCAAGAGCCGGTCGAGCCCGCCCAGGCTGGCGGCGCTGACAAGGTTGGCGATCACGCTGGCCGCGATCCGGAACAGGATCAGCGGCAGGAGGAAGACCAGGACCGCAGTCGCCACGTCGGCCAGAAGCGGCTCCTGGATGTAGGTGGCGACGAAGGGGCGGGCCTGGGCGTAGGTCTTGAGCGCCACGAAGACGGCACCGATCCAGCTGGCGAGACCCAGCACCTCGCGCACGGCACCACGCGCCAGGGCCAGCAGGGCCGAGAGGGCGATGACGCCCACGACGGCGATGTCGAAGATGGTGAAGGAGGGTAGGACGTCCATGCCTCAGCCCGTGGCGGCACGCTGCCGCCGCGGCGGGCTGGCGTCGAAGACGGAGAACAGATCGGTCAGGTGGCGCAGCTCGCGAACCTCCAGGCCCTCCTGCCCCCGCTCCTTGCCGCCGCGCGGGGTGACGGCCTGCCGGAAGCCCAGCTTGGCCGCCTCCTTCAGCCGCGCCTCGAGCTGGCCCACGGCCCGGACCTCACCGGCGAGCCCGACCTCGCCCATGAAGACCGCCGCCGCCGGTGCCGGCCGCTTCAGCTCGGAGGACACGATCGCCGCCGCAACGGCAAGATCGGCTGCCGGCTCCTGCACCCGCAGGCCCCCGGCGATGTTCAGATAGACATCGCGGGTGGCGGTCACAAGACCGCAACGTGCCTCCAGCACGGCCAGCAGCATTGCCAGGCGACTTGTGTCCCAGCCGACAACAGCCCGGCGCGGGGTGCCGAAGGCGGCTGGTGCAGTGAGGGCCTGGACCTCCACCAGCACCGGCCTGGAGCCCTCGATTCCGGCAAAGACGGCGGCCCCGGCGACCTCGGCATCGCGCTCGGCCAGGAACAGGGCGGAGGGGTTCGGCACCTCCTCGAGCCCGCGATCGCCCATCTCGAAGACGCCGATCTCGTTGGCGGGCCCGAACCGGTTCTTGACCGCGCGCAGGATGCGGAACTGGTGCCCGCGCTCGCCCTCGAAGTAGACCACGGCGTCGACCATGTGCTCGAGCACGCGCGGCCCTGCGATCTGGCCCTCCTTGGTCACGTGGCCGATCAGGAACAGGCTGGTGCCGCGCTTCTTGGCGAAGCGGAGCAGGAGGTCGGTGGAGGCGCGGAGCTGGGTGACGGTGCCGGGTGCCGCCTCCAGGCTCTCGACATAGACGGTCTGGATCGAGTCGATGACCAGGACGGCGGGCGCCTCAGCGGTGTCGAGGCTGGCCACGATCTCGCCCGTGGCGGTGGCCGAGGCGAGCTGCAGCGGGGCACCGGCGACACCGAGGCGGCGGGCGCGAAGCCTGATCTGGTCGAGGGATTCCTCGCCGCTGACATAGACGACGCGCTGGCCGCGGCTGGCGAGCGAGGCTGCGGCCTGGAGCGTCAGGGTGGACTTGCCGATGCCGGGGTCGCCGCCGATCAGGATCCCGGCCCCGGGCACGATGCCGCCGCCCAGCACCCGGTCCAGCTCCTCGATGCCGGTGCGCAGGCGGGGCGGCGGGGCGGTGGCGAGGTCGAGCTCGACCAGCTCCAGCCGCTTGCGCCGTCGGGGGTCGGTGGCGGGGCCGGCACCGGCGGCCGGCGTTTCCTCGACGATACTGTTCCAGGCGCCGCAGGAGTCGCAGCGGCCGGCCCAGCGCGGATGCACGGCACCGCACGACTGGCAGACGAAGAGGCGGTCGCGGCGGGCCATCGGCTCAGGCGGGTTGATGATCGGAAAGGTGGAACCCGATATGGGCGGCAGAGCGGCATACGCCAACCGCAACGCGAGCAGGAGCGGTCAGATCGCCAGCGACGCTTGCATCTGCCTTGCCCGCACTGGCTAGTCCCGAGACCCCCACCTCGATCGCCGCGTTGACGATGCAGATGGTACCGCCGTCGCCCAGGCCGTTGGGGACCAGCATTCCGCCGGGGGTGACCTCGACGGTGACGGTGCCGTGCGGGAGCGAGGCGCTGACGGCCTCGACGTCGACCTCACCGGCACCGGGCGGGGCGCCTATGCGGACGAGGACGGTCATGGTCTTGCCGGCGGTGACCAGCCGGCGCATGGCGGGAAGGTAGTTGCGGCCGATCGCGTCGCGGACGGCGCGGAGAGCGGCCTTGGTGACGTCCTGGCCCTGGAGATCGACGCCGGTGCCGATCTCGATGAACATCACGTCCGGCATCGCATCCCCCTTCATGCCTTCACCAGGCCGGCCACCTTGATCGGGCCCTCGGCCCGGCCGTGGATGAACTGGTCGACATACGGGTTGCCGCTGTCGTCGATCCTGGAGACCGGTCCCTTCCAGACGATCTTGCCGTCGAAGAGCATCGCGACCTCGTCCGCGATCTTGCGCACGCTGGCCATGTCGTGGGTGATCGAGAGGGCGGTGGCACCCAGCTGGCGGACGCAGTGCACGACCAGATCGTTGATGACGTCGGCCGTGATGGGATCGAGGCCGGTCGTCGGCTCGTCGAAGAAGATGATCTCGGGCTTGGTGGCGATGGCACGGGCCAGCCCCACGCGCTTCTGCATGCCGCCCGAAAGCTCGGAGGGGATCAGGTCGGCGGCCTCGGGCCCGAGGCCGACGCTGCCGAGATTGGCGATGGCCTCCGCCTTTGCCGGTTTGCGGTCCATGCCGCGGGCGAGGAGGCCGAAGGCCACGTTCTCCCAGACCGGCAGGCTGTCGAAGAGGGCCGCACCCTGGAACAGCATCCCGAACTTGGCGCGCACACGGGTCAGGGTCGCGCGGTCGGCGCCCACCACCTCCTCGCCGTCGATCCTGATCGAGCCCTTGTCGGCCTCGACGATGCCCAGGATGCACTTGATCAGCACCGACTTGCCGGTGCCCGAGCCGCCGATGACGACCAGCGAGCGGCCGGCCGGGATGTCGAGGTCGAGCCCGCGCAGGACGTGCTTGGGGCCAAAGGACTTGTAGAGGCCCCGGATCTCGATCTTGGGCGTGGGCTCGTTCATCGGGTGAAGAAGATCTCGGTGATGATGTAGTCGAAGGTGAGGATCAGGATCGAGGCCGAGACCACGGCCCGGGTGGTGGCCGCACCCACGCCCTGGGCGCCGCCGCGACTGTTGTAGCCCTGGAAGCAGCCCATCAGCGTGACCAGGAAGCCGAACGCGGCGGCCTTGACGAGGCCCGCGATCACGTCCTCGGCGACGAGGTACTGGGTCGTCCGGTTGATGTAGTCGATGTTGTTGAAATTGAGCTTGTAGACGCTGACCAGGTAGCCGCCCAGGACGCCGATCACGTCGGCCACCAGCACCAGCGCCGGGAGCATGATCGTCCCGGCCAGAAGGCGCGGGAAGACCAGGTAGCGCAGTGGGATCGGTGGAGAGCGTGGTGAGCGCGTCGATCTGCTCGGTCACCCGCATGGTGCCGAGCTCGGCCGCCATGGCGGCACCGACCCGGCCGGCGACCATCAGGCCGGCCAGCACCGGCCCCAGCTCGCGGGTGAGCGAGACGACGACGATGGTGGGGATGGCACTCTCGGCCTGGAAGCGGGAGAAGCCGGTGAAGCTCTGCAGCGCCAGCACCATGCCGGTGAAGACGGCGGTCAGGCCCACGACCGGCAGGGAGTAGTAGCCGATGTCGAGGAGCTGGCGGCCGATCTGGCGCGGGTAGTAGGGGCCGACCACGCCGGCGGCGATGGCACGGCCCGCGAACAAAGCGAGCTCGCCCATGGTCTCGCACAAGGCCAGCACGGCATGGCCGATAAGCCGCAAGGGATTCATGGTTCGGCTGCCCCGCCGTCCTCCAGGTAAACACGCTCGAACCGCCGGCCGAGGCGGGTCAGCACCTCGTAGCCGATCGTGCCGGCAGCGGCCGCAAGCCGGTCGACGCCGTCGGGGCCGCCGATCAGCTCGACCATGTCGCCACGGCCGACCAGCTCCCGATCGATAGCACTGACATCGACGCTGGTGAGGTCCATCGACACCCGGCCGGCAAGAGGCATCTCCCGACCGTGCAGGCGTACGGTCCAGCCGGGGCCGATCCCGCGCGGCAGCCCGTCCGCGTACCCGACCGGCACGGTCGCGATCACCATCCCGGCCTGGGTCGCGTAGGTGGCCCCGTAGCCGACGCTGCCCGGGGCGTCAACCTCGTGCACCTGAAGCACAGGCGCCTCGAGCCGAACCACCGCCAGCATCGGGTTGGGCAGGTCGGGGATCGGGTTGACGCCATAGAGGGCAGCCCCGGGGCGGCAGAGGTCGAGGCGCCAAGCGGCACCGAGATAGATGCCGGACGAGTTGGCGAGGCTGCGGGGCACGCCCGGGAAGAGCGAGGCGGCCTCGCCCAGACGCTCGAGCTGGCGCTCGTTGAGCGGGTTGTCGCGCTCTTCCGCACAGGCCAGGTGGCTCATCACGAGGACGGGCTCGATCTCGGCTGCCTGGGCCGCGGCCACGCGCCTTGCCTCGCCCATCGAGAGGCCGAGCCGGCACATGCCGGTATCGACATGGAGGGCAGCCTGCAGGCGCCGCCCAAGACGGCGGGCCTGGGCCACCCATCGCACCACGTCGTGCAGCTGGTTGAGGACCGGGAGGAGGTCGTGCCGGGCGCAGGCCTCCTCCCCGCCGGCGCCGAGACCGTCCAGGACGAAGATGCGGCGGTCGGGGATGGCCGGGCGCAGCGCCAGCCCCTCGGCCAGGCGGGCCACGAAGAAGGTGCGGCAGCCGGCGCGGGCAAGTGCCGTGGCAACCGGCACCGCACCCAGGCCGTAGGCGTCGGCCTTGACCACGGCCGCCACCTCGCCCGGTCCTGCCAGCCGGCAGAGGCGGCGATAGTTGGTGACGATGGCCTTGAGGTCGACCGTGAGCCGAGCCGGACCCGGGGACACCGCGATCAAGACAGGCGGTCGCCGTAGTCGGCGAACTCGGGGTTGCGGAACCGGCCGTAGGACGGGTCGAACTGCAGCTGCACGGTGCCGATCGGCCCGTTGCGCTGCTTGGCGATGATCACGTCGGCCTTGTTCTTCACGTCCTGGAAGCGCTGGAACCAGCCATTGTAGCGTTCCTGGAAGCGCTCGAGGCTCTCGTCCGGCCGCTGCTTCGGCTCGGCCCGCTCCTGGTAGTAGTCGTCGCGGTAGACGAACATGACCACGTCGGCGTCCTGCTCGATGCTGCCGGACTCGCGCAAGTCCGAGAGCAGCGGCCGCTTGTCCTCGCGGCTCTCGACCGCACGGCTCAGCTGCGAGAGGGCGAGCACAGCGACGTTCAGCTCTTTCGCCAGGGCCTTGAGGCCCTGGGTGATCTCGCTGATCTCCTGCACGCGGTTGATCTGGCTGTGGCTGCCGACCCCGCGCAGGAGCTGGAGGTAGTCGACGACCACAAGCGACAGGCCGTGCTGGCGCTTGAGGCGGCGGGCCCGGGTCCGCAGCGCCGCGATCGTGAGGGCCGGCGTGTCGTCGATGAAGAGCGGGCGGCCGCTGAGATCGGTGCTGGCGCGCACGACGCGGCGGAACTCCTCGTCGGTGAGCTCGCCGCGGCGGAGCTCGTCGGAGCTGATCTGCGCCTCGGCCGCCAGGAGACGCATGGCCAGCTGCTCGGCCGACATCTCGAGCGAGAACACGGCCACGACATAGTTGCTGTGGCGCAGGCCCTCGGCCTCCGGCCCGCGCGCCTGCACTGCGGCGGCGTTGGCGGCCATCGTCACGGCCAGCGCCGTCTTGCCCATGCTGGGGCGGCCGGCCAGGATCACGAGGTCGGACGGCTGCAGGCCGCCCAGCTTGTCGTCGACACCCTTGAGCGCCGTCGGCACGCCGGTGACCCGGCCGCCTTTGTGCAGGGCGGACTGGACCATCTCGATCGTGCGGGTGAGCACCTGGGGGAAGGCGCGGAAGCCGCCCTTGACGTCGCCCGTCTGCGCCAGCTCGTAGAGCTGGCGCTCGGCCTCCTCGATCTGCTCCACGCCCGCGGCCTCGTTGGCCCGGTCGTAGGCACGGTTGACGAGCTGCTCGCCGATCCCGATCAGGCTGCGCTTGAGCGCCAGATCGTAGACGATGCGCGCATACTCGACCGCGTTGACGATCAATTCCGCGGCCCGCGCCAGCTGGGCCAGATAGCGGGCACCGTCCAGCTCGCGCAGTGCCGCGTCCTCCTCGAACAGCACCTTGAGCGTGACCGGGTCGGCCAGCATCCCGTTGCCGATCCGCTGCGAGCAGGTGGCGTAGATGCGGCCGTGGACCGGCTCGTAGAAGTGCTCGGCGCGGAGGAACTCCGAGATCCGGTGACAGGCCTCGTTGTTGACCAGGATGGCGCCGAGAACCGCCTGCTCGGCCTCGACATTGTGCGGCGGGATGCGGAAGGAGGCGGCGGCCTCGTCCAGGCGTGGCCCGCGCTCGATCACGGCTAGCGTCGTCATGGCGCCGGTCTAGCACGCTGCGGCACCGCGTGGAGAGGCCCGTTCGCGGCCGGGCCCCCAGGTGCCCGCCGGCTGTTGCCGGCCGGCAAGGTCGCCGTCAGCAGCCGATGAGATCGCGCAGCTTCGCCTCGTCGTGCTGCATGCGCTCGTACTGAACCTGGAGATAGCGGATGGTCTCGGCGGTGTAGCTGGGCGGCTTGGCGTCGCGGGTGACCGCCGCCTCGGCGAGATCGAGCGCCATGCGGATGGCGATGTAGTGTACCGGCGAGAGGCCGGCGGTGATGCACAAGGCCGCCATGTGCCGGCGGTCGTGGTGGTAGAGCAGCCGGCGGACCTGACCCGGCTCGAGCTTCGCGTGCAGGCCCAGGCCGATCTCGAGGGCCGCTATGTCCCCCTCCTTCAGGTGGCGCAGAAGGTCGTCGTGGCTCAGCTGGCCATGATCCAACCGCTCGCGCAGGTGCTGGACGAGCTGGCGGTCGCCGTGCTCGCGGGCGGTCATCGCGATGGCCGCACGCTCGCGGACGGCGCTCATGATGACGCGCGCCTGCTCGGGCGCGATCCGGCGGGTGCGGACCAGCTCCCACTCGATCCGCTCGCCGACCGCGGTCACGAGCTGCTCGACGACCTCGTAGGGCAGCTCCGGGCGGCGGATCAGCCTCTGCTCGACCTCGGCATCGGCGCGGTGGTCGTGGACCACCCGTTCCAGCGCCCGGTGCGAGATGGCAGCACCGTCGTTGGCCAGAACACGGGCGACCACCTCCCGATTGCCGGTCTCGACGAGGGCGTCACCCACGGCCTCCGACAGCCGGGCGCGGGCGGAAACGGCAAGAGCGTACTGGACGGCGTTGGTGCGGACGACCTCGATCAGGGCTTCGTCGGTGAGCACCGGGCTCTTCTCGAGGATGGGCCGGGCGATCTCGATCTCGTCGCGGGCCAGCTGCATGGCAATGGAGGCCGGGAGCGTCTGGCTGGTGGCTGCGGCCTCGGCCAGCGAGCGCCTGACCTCCTTCGCCACGTCGCGGACGAGAAGTTGGAGCACGGCGTGCGCGAGGCCGCTCTCCTTGCCGCTGGAGAGCTCGTCGAGCTGGTGGCCGAGCTTGCCCGCGACAGCGGCCCGGCTCTCGACCGAGCGGTCGTGGCCCAGCTTCTCGACATCCTCCGCCGTGAGCCGATGCGCCTTCGCCTGATCGGCGTGATGGCGCAGGAGCGCCTCCCGCCGCCGCCCCCCGCCCTGAGCCTGCCGGCTCTGGCTCGGGCTTCTTTCGGTCTCTCAGCGCCAGCATCTGCCCCCGCTTGGTTGCCCGCAGTTCCGCTTGGCACCATAGCGGCAAGAGCGTTAATGCTTCGTGAGTGCGACCCGCCCTGCAGGCAACCCTGCCCGCCACGATCTCGCCCGCGGCCGCGGACATCCTCCGCGGCGCTGCCCGCCTGCTGCACGAGATGGACCATGTCGTGCTGCCGGAGTTCACGCTCGCGACGGGCCGCCGTGCCGACATCCTGGCCCTTGGTGCCGACGGCTGCTTCAGCATCGTCGAGATCAAGAGCTGCCGGCAGGACTTCATGAGCGACGGCAAGTGGCCGGAATATCTGGGCTTTGCCGACCGGTTCTATTTCGCCGTGGCACCCGAGTTCCCGCTGGCGATCCTGCCCGAGGCAGAAGGCCTGATCCTTGCCGACAGGTTCGAGGGCGAGCTCGTGCGGCCCGCCCAGCACCGGCCGCTGGCGGCGGCACGGCGGCGGGCGTTGCTGCTGCGGTTCGCGCGCACGGCAGCCATGCGGCTGCAAGGGATGGCCGACCCGGGTCCGGAGCTAGGGAGCTTCTAGGGCTCAGCCCTCCTCGGCCAGCCACTCCTCGATCAGGAACCGGGCGATGCTGTCATGGTTCGGCAGGCGGACGGGGCGGCGCTCCGGGTCGCGCAGCTCGGCCCGGGTGAGCCAGCGGGCGTCCTCCAGCTCCTCGGGGTCGATGCGGATGTCGAAGGTGCGGGCCCGGGCACGGAAGCCCAGCATCAGCGACTGGGGGAACGGCCAGGGCTGGGAGGAGCGGTAGACCGCGGCCTCGACCTCGATGCCGGACTCCTCCAGCACCTCGCGGTAGATCGTCTCCTCCAGCGATTCGCCGGGCTCCACGAAGCCGGCGAGGGTCGAGTACATGCCGCTGACGAACCGCGCCGAGCGGCCGAGCAGGCAGCGCTCGCCGTCGGTGACGAGCACGATCACGGCGGGGTCGGTGCGCGGGAAATGGTCCGCACCGCAATCGACGCAGCGGCGGACGTGACCGCCCTGCATCACCATGGTGGCATTGCCGCAGACCGAGCAGTAGCTGGAGCGGGTGTGCCAGTGCAGGAGGGCGCGGGCATAGGCCAGTGCTGCGGCCTCGTCGGCGGGGAGCAGGGTGCCGACGCTGCGCAGCTCGACATAGCGGGCGCCCGGGACCGTGGCGTCGGGCACGCTCTCCACGAACCAGGCGATTCCGTCTGCCATGCCCAGGAAGATGGCGTCGGCACCGGCCGGGCGGTCGAGCTCGGCTACGGTCGGGGCGGCGAGACGGGGTTCCTCCGCAGCACCGCCGATCGGCACCAGGAGGCCCGTGCAGAGGATGAGCCGGGTGGCGGGATCGGCGCGGCGGTCGGCGAGCCAGGTCTCGTCGCGGCGCCGCTCGGCCGCACGGTCGAGACCGCGCGCGGCGTAGACATGCGGCGGAGCGTTGAGGATGGCGGGCATGGGCGGGGTGGGTCCGGCTGGCCGCGGCTTCTGTCGCCGATCCGGTGGGCTTGCGCAAGCCGGTGCCACGGTCGATATTGACGCTTGGAAGGCTGGCGGCGGACGGCGTCCTCGCCAACCCGGTCAGGTCCGGAAGGAAGCAGCCGTAACGAGTTCCGCGTCGGGTCGCCCGTCAGCCTTCCACCTTCGCCTCTCCTCCGCCGCCCGATGGACCCAGCCGCACCTGCCGCTCCCTACCGGGTTCTTGCCCGGACCTACCGCCCTACGCGCCTTTCCGAGCTGATCGGGCAGGAAGGGCTGGTCCGCACGCTGACCAATGCCTTCGCCTCGGGCCGGATCGCGCACGCCTTCCTGCTCACCGGCATCCGCGGTGTGGGCAAGACGACGACGGCGCGGATCATCGCCCGCGGCCTCAACTGCACCGGACCCGACGGCAGCGGCAAGGAGACGCCGGAGCCCTGCGGGGTGTGCCCGTCCTGCCGGGAGAGCAGCGAGGGACGATCGCTCGACGTGATCGAGCTCGACGCGGCGTCGCATACCGGCATCGGCGACATGCGTGAGCTTCAGGAGGGCCTCATGTTCGGGCCCGCCTCGTCGAGGTTCAAAATCTACATCCTCGACGAAGTCCATATGCTGTCCACGAGCGCCTGGAACTCGATGCTGAAGAGCGTCGAGGAGCCACCGCCGCACGCCAAGTTCATCTTCGCCACGACCGAGATCCGCAAGGTCCCGATCACGGTGCTGTCGCGCTGCCAGCGCTTCGACCTGCGGCGGGTGGATGGCGACACGCTGGCAGCACACCTGGCGGCAATCTGCGGCCGCGAGCGGGTGGAAGCGGAGCCCGAGGCTCTGGCGCTCATCGCCCGGGCTGCCGAGGGCTCGGTGCGGGATTCGCTCTCGCTGCTCGATCAGGCGATCGCCCTCTCCGACGGGCCGGTGTCCGGGGCAACCGTGCAGGCCATGCTGGGCCTGGGCGACCGGCTCCGCGTGCTGGAGCTGCTCGAGGCCGTGATGCGCGGTGCCGGCGGCGAGGTGCTCGACCGGTTCGCCGAGCTCTACGGCCTGGGCGTCGATCCCTTGGCGCTGGTGCAGGACCTGCTCGAGCTCTGCCATACGCTGAGCCGGCTCAAGCTCCGGCCGGAAGCGGCGGCCGCGGTGGGACTGGCAGGCGAGCCTGCGGCACGGGCCCGGGCCATGGCCGAGCAGCTGACGCTGCCGGTGCTGGCGCGGGCCTGGCAGATGCTGCTGCGGGGGGTCGAGGAGGTGCGGATGGCACCGGACGGGGCGGCGGCGGCCGAGATGCTGCTGCTCCGGCTCACCTGCGTCAGCGACCTGCCGCCGCCGGGCGAGCTTGCCCGACTCCTGCAGGGCGGTGCGGCTCCCGTTCAGCAGGCGGCACCGGCGGTCCGTGCGGCCCCGGTGGTGGCACCCTCACCGGTGCCCGCTTCGGTGCTGGAACCTCGCAGCTATGCCGAGCTTGTCGATGCGATCGCCGAGAGCGGCGAGAAGCTCATGGCCGCCTTCCTCTGGGAGCAGACGCACCTGATCCGCTTCGAGCCCGGCCGGATCGAGCTCCGGCTGGAGCCGAACGTGCCCGCGGACCTGCCGAGCAGGCTCGGCCAGGTGGCGGGCCGGCTCACCGGGCGGCGCTGGATCGTGGCGGTGGGCCAGGCGGCAGGCGAGCCGACGCTGGCCGAGGCAACGGCCCTGCGCAAGGAGAGCCGCATTGCCGCAGCCAGGGCCCATCCCGATCTCAAGGCCCTGCTCGCGGCGTTTCCGGGGGCGGATATCATCGACGTTCGCGACGCGACACCTGCCGGCGTCGCTCCTGCAACCGGCCAGAAGGGGACGGGCTGAGGCATGAAGAACCTCTCCAACATGCTGAAGGAGGCGCAGAAGCTGCAGACCCGGATGGCGGAGATGCAGCAGCGCCTGGGCGAGGTCGAGATGGACGGGGCCGCGGGTGCCGGGCTGGTCACGGTCACGCTCAACGGGAAGGGCGAGATGCGGCGGATCAAGATCGATCCGTCCCTGGCCGATCCCAACGAGATGGAGATGCTGGAGGACCTGATCGTCGCCGCCGCCAACGATGCCAAGGTGAAGATCGAGGCGCACGTCCAGGGCGAGATGCAGAAGCTCGCCGGCGGGATGCCGCTGCCGCCAGGGATGAAGCTGCCCTTCTGATGGCGGCCGACGCGATCGAGCGCGCCATCGGCCTCCTGGCGCGGCTGCCGGGGCTCGGCCGCCGCTCGGCCCAGCGCGCCGTGCTCGCCATGCTGAAGCGGCCGGAGACCCTGATGCTGCCGCTGGCGGCTGCCCTGCGCGCCTGTGCCGACGAGGTGCGGCCCTGCAGAAGCTGCGGCAATCTCGACGCCGTCGACCCTTGCGCGATCTGTGCCGACCCGCGGCGCGACGCGCATCTCCTGTGCGTGGTGACCGAGGTCGACGACCTCTGGGCGGTGGAGCGGGCGGGCGTCTTCCGCGGCCTCTATCACGTGCTGGGCGGGACGCTTGCGGGCGCTGGACGGGATCGGGCCCGAGGAGCTGGGCATCGAGCGGCTGCTGCGCCGGGCGGAGGCTCAGGCGAGCGAGGTGATCCTGGCGCTGGGGGCCACCGTCGACGGGCAGACGACCGGCCACTACATCGCCGACCGCCTCCGGCCTTTGGGCCTGAAGGTGACCCGGCTCGGCCATGGCGTGCCGATCGGGGGCGAGCTCAACTATCTGGACGAGGGAACGCTGGACGCAGCGCTCCGCGCCCGCCAACCGGTCGCTTGACCGCCGGGCGCACACTGCCTACCTGCGCGCCAGCCCATCCTCCAGCTCTGTCCCGACATGGCCGTCCTGCCGATCCTCGAAGCGCCGCACCCGTTGCTGAAGGTGAAGGCGGAGCCTGCCGATCCGGCGGACGCGTCGCTGCGGGCACTCGCCCGTGACATGCTGGAGACGATGTACGTAGCCCCCGGCATCGGGCTCGCCGCACCGCAGGTGGGTGTGCTGAAGCGGCTCTTCGTGGTCGACGTCGCCGACAAGAAGAAGGGCGAGGAGCCTGCCCCCACGGTTCTCCTCAATCCCGAGATCGCGTGGCGCTCCGAGGAGGAGGTGGCACTCGAGGAGGGCTGCCTCAGCGTGCCCGGCCACTTCGCCGAGGTGCTGCGGCCGCGGGAGGTGCGCATGCGTTATCAGGACCTCGAGGGTGAGCTGCGGGAGATCGAGGCCGATGGGCTGCTGGCCCGTTGCCTCCAGCATGAGCTCGACCATCTGGACGGGGTTCTGTTCATCGACCGGATCTCGGTGCTCAAGCGCGGCATGATCATGCGCAAGCTGGCCAAGTCCCGCCGGGCGCGCGACTAGTCAGGAAGCGTCATGGAACGCCCGCGCCTCGTCGTCATGGGGACGGCAGCCTTCACGGTACCGAGCCTGGAGCGGCTGCACGGGCTGGGCTACCCGATCCAGGCCGTCTACACGCAGCCGCCGCGGCCGGCGGGCCGGGGGCACAAGCCGCAGCGGAGCCCGGTCCACGAGGCGGCCGTGCGGCTCGGGCTGGAGGTCCGTACGCCCGCGAGCCTGCGCGATCCGTCGGTGCAGGAGGACTTCCGCGGGCTGGGCGCCGATCTGGTCGTCGTCGGCGCCTACGGGCTGCTGCTGCCGTTGCCGGTCCTCGCGGCACCGCGCCTGGGCTGCATCAACCTGCACGCCTCGCTGCTGCCGCGCTGGCGAGGTGCCGCACCGATCGAGCGCGCCATCCTTGCCGGCGACCCGGTGACCGGGATCAGCATCTTCCGCATGGAGGAGGGGCTCGATACCGGGCCTGTCTATGCGATGCGGCCGGTCGAGATCGCGGCCGGCGTGACCGCGGCGGAGCTGCACGAGGTGCTGGGCGGGCTGGCGGCGGAGATGCTGCCCGAGATCGTCGACGGGATCGCGTCAGGCACCATGACCCCCGCGGCCCAGCCGGACACCGGCGTCACCTACGCGCCCAAGCTGCGGCGGGCAGAGGGGCTGCTCGATTTCAGCGAGCCCGCTGCGATGATCGAGCGGCGGCTGCGGGCGCTCAACCCGCGGCCGGGCTGCCACACGGCCTTTGGAGGCGAGCGGCTCCTGCTGCTGCGGGGCGAGGTCGTGGACCAGCGGGGAACGCCTGGAACGGTGATCAGGCTGCCGCTCACGATCGCCTGCGGCGAGGATGCCTTGCGGGTCACCCAGGTGCAGCGTGCCGGGCGGCGGCCGATGCCGCCCGATGAGCTGCAGCGCGGCTTCCCGATCCCGCTGGGCAGCCTCCTGGAGGGCGGCAGTTAGCCGGCCAGGGGATGCCGCGCTACCGGCTCACGCTCGAATATGACGGCACGCCGTTCCGGGGCTGGCAGCGGCAGGCTGGTCAAGCCTCGGTGCAGGCGGCTGTGGAGGAGGCGCTCCAGCGCCTGACTGGCGAGCCTGCCGAGCTGGTCGGGGCCGGGCGGACGGATGCGGGGGTACACGCGCTGGCGCAGGTGGCCCATGTCGACCTCGCGCGCGGATGGGCGGTCGAGCGGCTGGTGGCGGGCCTCAACGCGCATCTCCGTCCGCTGCCGATCGCGTGCCTGGAGTCACGTCCGGTGCCCGAGGGTTTCCACGCCCGGTTCGACGCGGTCCGCCGCCGCTATATCTACCAGATCCTGAACCGCCGGCCGCCACCTGCGCTGGAGGCGAGCCGGTGCTGGCATCTGCCGCTGCCGCTGGATGCCGAGCAGATGCACGAGGCGGGGCAGGCGCTGATCGGGCGCCATGACTTCACGAGCTATCGCTCGAGCGAGTGCCAGGCCCCCTCGCCCGTGAAGACGCTCGACCTCCTGCACGTCAGGCGCGAAGGCGACCGGGTCTCGGTCCGGTTGGCGGCACGCTCGTTCCTGCACCATCAGGTGCGCAACATCGTGGGCACGCTCCGGCTCGTGGGCGAGGGCAAAGCCGGCATCGATCACGCGGCGCGTGTGCTGGAGGCACGCGATCGCGCCGCTGCGGGCCAGACGGCACCGGCAGCGGGGCTGTTCCTGGAAGGGGTCGACTACCCGGTCTGAAGCAGGGTGTCGGCGACCCGGTTCAGCAGCAGGCCGACCAGCAGGTTCAGCGTCACGAACGCGGCCGCATGCCCGCCCGTGCTGCCCAGCGCGGTGCGGACGACGAACCATTGATAGGTCAGGGTCGCCAGCATCGCGAACAGGAGGAGGGCCGGGCGCAACGGCGCCACCAGCGTGCCCAACGTCACGGCCGCCAGGAAGAGCAGCACCTGCGGCAGGGTCGCCCAGTTCGTGGCGACCACGAGCGGCACGTAGCGGGCGCCCAGGTTGAGGAACTTGGTGAGGAAGATGGCGAGGATCGGGAAGGTGAGGATGTCGAGGATGTAGGAGACCGATTCGGCGAGCACGATCGTGCCGAGCCCGCCCTCGTGGCCGAAGCGGGCGTACTGCTCGGCCAGGAGGAGGGCGTAGATCGGGGCGGCGAGGACCGGGGCGGCGAACGAGTGCCAGAAGCCGTCGAAGCTGGTGTCGAACAAGCCCATGCCGGCGCTGTCGCCGCGGGCAAGCAGGAGGGCGCCCTGGACGGCGCGCCCGATCTCTTCACGTCCGGGGATCATGCAGGTCCGAGGTACCGGCGCAGGAAGGCTTCATAGAATCCTAGTTAGCCCTTCGATGTCGGCCAGCGCCACCCTTTCATCGCTCTGGTGCATCGTGGTGCCGACGAGCCCGAACTCCACGACCGGGCAATAAGGGTGGATGAAGCGGGCGTCCGACGTGCCGCCCATCGTGTTGAGCACCGGCCGGAGGCCGGTCACCTCCTCGACGGCGGCGGAAAGGGTCTCGCTGAGCCGGCCCGGCCGGGTCAGGAAGGGCTCGGCGTTGCACTCGATCTCGAGATCGAACTGGTCCGCATGGGCCGCGATCGTCGCGCGCAGCCAAGCCTCCAGGCTGGCGCTGCTATGGCGGTCGTTGAAACGGATGTTGATGACCGCTCGGGCCTCACCCGGGATGACGTTCGAGGCCGGGTTGCCGATGTCGATCGAGGTGACCTGGAGGTTCGAGGGATCGAAAGCCTCGGTGCCCTCGTCAAGCCGGGCGGTCGCCAGCTCGTGGAGCGCTGCCAGGATGCGATGCGCGGCGTTGTCGGCACGGTGCGGATACGCCGTGTGCCCCTGGCGGCCGCGGACCGTGAGCCGGCCCGTGAGCGAGCCACGGCGCCCGATCCGGGCCGCCTCGCCAAGACGGGTGGGCGAGGTCGGCTCGCCTACCAGAGCGGCGTCCCAGCGCTCGCCACGGTCGGCCGCCCAGCGCAGCAGCTTGTCCGTGCCATTGATCGACTGCGCTTCCTCGTCCCCGGTGATGACGAGCGCCACCGAGCCTTGGGCCAGGTGGCCCGCCTCGAGGTAGGCGGCAACCGCTGCCACGAAGCAGGCCACGCCGCTCTTCATATCGACCGCACCGCGGCCCCAGAGCTGGCCATCGCGGATCTCGGCGCCGAAGGGCTCGACCGTCCAGCGCGACCGGTCTCCGGCCGGCACCACGTCGACATGCCCGGCGAAGAGCAGGCAGGGTGCGGTGTCGCCGAGGCGGGCGTAGAGGTTGTCGACGGGGTAGGTGCCGCCGTCGCCCTCGAAGGTGACGCGGTGGCAGGTGAACCCCAGCGGCTCGAGGGCCGCCTGGACGACGTCGAGGGCGCCGCCGGCGTCGGGAGTCACGCTCGGGCAGCGGACCAGATCCGCCGTCAGGTCTACCGGGTCGATGCGTGCCATCAGTCGCGCAGCAGCTCGTTGATCGAGGTCTTGGCACGGGTCTGCGCGTCCACCCGCTTGACGATCACGGCGCAATAGAGCCCGGGGCCGGGAGTGCCGTCGGGGAGCGGCTTGCCGAGCACGGTACCGGGTACCAGGACGCTGTAGGCCGGCACCCGGCCGCGGAAGACCTCGCCGGTCTCGCGGTCCACGATCTTCGTGCTGGCGCCGAGATAGACGCCCATCGAGATCACGGCCCCCTCCTCGACGATGACACCTTCGGCCACCTCGGCCCTGGCACCGACGAAGCAGTTGTCCTCGATGATGACGGGGTTCGCCTGCAGAGGCTCGAGCACGCCGCCGATCCCGGCACCGCCGGAGATGTGGCAGTTCTTCCCGATCTGGGCGCAGGAGCCGACCGTGGCCCAGGTGTCGATCATGGTGCCGCGGTCGACATGCGCACCCAGATTGACGAAGGACGGCATGAGGACCACGCCCGGTGCGATATAGGCCGAGTGCCGCACCACGCAGCCGGGAACGGCACGGAAGCCGGCCTCGCGAAAGCGGTCGGGAGCCCAGCCCGCGAACTTGGACGGCACCTTGTCCCACCAGGAAGCATCGCCCGGAGCGCCGGCGATCAGGGCCATGTCGTTGAGGCGGAAGGAGAGGAGGACGGCCTTCTTCAGCCACTGATGCACGGTCCAGCCGCCAGGGCCCTTCTCGGCCACCCGGAACTCGCCCCGATCCAGGCCGTCCAGGGCCGCCTCGACCGCGTCCCGTACCTCACCCCTGGTGCCCGGCCCGATGCCCTCGCGCGCCTCGAAGGCGGCCTCGATCACCTGCCGCAACTGGTCCCGTTCCATGCCCCTGCCCCGCTTGCGCGCGCGGAGGCTAGGCAGGTATGCCCCGGTGTCAACTGCCGGCTCGGCCGAGGGATGGCACCATGGCTGTGGCACTGAAGGTTGTTACCGCTCCGTTCGACATTCCCGACCTCGCGGATGCCGAGGAGTACGTCGCCTGGATGGAGCACCAGCCGTACAAGCTGGAGATGACGGGCGGGCGCCTGGTGATGATGGCGGGCGGCTCGAATCCGCATGCCACGATCGCCGGGAATGTATTTGCGAGTTTGCGGGCGAAGCTGCGGGGCCAGCCATGCCGCCCTTTCAACTCCGACTTCCTGGTCCAGCTGTCCCGACGGGATCGCTACTACCCCGATGCGACTGTCGCCTGCGGTGAGACCCGCAACTACACCGATAAGCCTGTGATGGTGGTCGAGGTGCTTTCACCGACGACCAAGCGGTTCGATCTCCGGGTCAAGCTTCCGACCTACCTTCGCACGCCGGGCTTGGCCTATGTGCTCTATCTTTCCCAGGACGAGCCGCGGGCATGGCTCTACCGGCCGACCACGGCCGAGGGTGACGAGCCGATCGAGGTGGCGGGGCTCGAGGCCGAGATAGCGCTGCCCGAGCTCGGCATCGTGCTGACCTTGGCAGAGCTCTACGAGGATGTGGCCCCGCCGGAGGAGCGCGGCGGAATGAGTGCTGATCGCGGCTTCGCCGCCGCCTGCGAGGCGGTCGTGGGTTCCGCGAACGTGCTCACCGCAGCCGCGGACATGGAGGCCTATGCCCACGACTTCTGGCGGATCATCCAGGGCCGGCCTGCGCTCGTCGTCCGGCCGGCCGACACGGGCCAGGTGGCGGCGGTGGTCCGGCTGGCGGCCGAGCACGGGGTGGCGCTGGTGCCGCAGTCGGGCAATACCGGGCTCGTCGGCGGCAACGTGCCGGACGAGAGCGGCACGCAGGTGGTCCTCAGCCTTGCCCGCCTGGACCGGGTGCGGGCCGTCGATGCGGCAGGGCTCAGCATGGTGGTCGAGGCCGGCTGCACGCTGGCGGCGGTGCAGGAGACGGCGGCCGCGGCCGACCGGCTGTTTCCGCTGAGCCTCGGCAGCGAGGGGACCTGCCGCATCGCCGGCAACCTCGCGAGCAATGCGGGCGGGATCAACGTGCTGCGCTACGGGATGGCGCGCGACCTCGTGCTCGGCCTGGAAGTGGTGATGGCGGACGGCCGGGTCTGGGACGGGCTGAGGACGCTGCGCAAGGACAACACAGGCTACGACCTGAAGCAGCTCTTCCTCGGCAGCGAGGGCACGCTGGGCATCATCACCGCGGCGGCGCTGAAGCTCTACCCGAGGCCGCGGGAGCGGGTGACGCTGTTCCTGGGCGTGTCCTCCCCCGCCGTTGCGCTCGATCTTCTGGCGCGGGCGCAAGCGCGCTTCGGAGAGCTGGTGTCGAGCTTCGAGCTGATGGCCGCACCTTGCGTCGAGGCCTCGGTGGCGCATGTGCCGGGCCTGCGCTTTCCGCTGGAGAGCCGGGCGCCCTGGTACGTGCTGACCGAGGTCGCCTGGTCGCTGCCCGACGGGCTGGAGGCGGCCTCCGACGTCTGGCTGGAGGAGGTGCTGGAGGCCGACCTCGTGCTCGATGCGACGCGGGCGCAGAGCGAGGCGCAGCGGAGCATGCTGTGGCGGATGCGGGAAGGCATCAGCGAGGGCACCACGAAGCTCGGGGCCATCGCCCGGCACGACATCTCGGTGCCGGTGGCCAGCATCCCGCGGCTGATCGAGAGGGGCTTGGCGCTGATCGGGGAGATGCCGGGCTGCCGGCTGATCCCGTTCGGCCATGTCGGCGACGGCAACCTGCACTTCAACGTCGTCCTGCCGCCGGACACCGCCGACCTTGCAGGCACCCGCAAGCGGCTCCAGGGCCGGGTGTTCGATCTGGTCCAGGAGCTCGGCGGCTCGATCAGCGCCGAGCACGGGATCGGCCGCGCCAAGCGGGCCGAGCTGCACGCGCGGAAAGACCCGCTGGCGATCGAGCTGATGGGGCGGCTGAAGGCCACGCTCGATCCGCAAGGTATCCTGAATCCCGGGGTCATCGTCTGATCAGCGGCTCGTGAGCGGCGGAGCTCGCGCGGCGGCACCATCTGGGGCCCGTCAGCCCGCCGCATGGTGATCTGCCCGATGCGTGTCCTCGCCCTTCTCTCCTTGGCCGTTCTCTCGGCTTGCGCCAGCGCCCCGCCTCCACCACCGCCCTCGATGGTGACGGTGGCGGCACCGGTCGAGGAGGTGCGCGGACGGCTCCAGAGCGAGCTGCGCTCGATGGGCCTGGGGCCGACAGTCACGGCCAGCGGGCTCAGCGCCGGCAGTCGTGGAGCGCCCAAGGCCTGGGCGGACTGCCAGCGTCTGCTGATCCACGACTGGACCGGCTTCACCCCGCGCTCGGACTGGGCGGATCCGGAGGGGCTGACGGCCGACGTGACCATCGGTCTCCGCCCCTCGGCCGGCAGCACCGAGGTCACGGTCGTGCCGCGCTATGCGGCCAGCTACCGCGACATCTTCCGTAACCTGCCCGTCATGGGTGCCTGCCCCTCGAGCGGAGTCCTCGAGCAGCGGCTGTTAGGGGCGGCACGCGGCTGAGCCGCCGCCTTCGTGCTTGATGCCGGGGCGTGGCTGACGCATCTCCGGGGCCGAAGGATCGCGGGTCCGGAGGACGAGCCATGACCTACCAGCCGCCGTTGGCCGACATGCGCTTCGTGCTGGAGTCCATCGGCGGGCTGCACGAGGTGGCGGCATTGCCGGGCTTCGATCCCGAGGTGGGCGAGATGGCGGCACCTGTGCTGGCGGAAGCCGGCCGGCTCGCGGCCGAGGTGCTGGCCCCCTTGAACCAGGTCGGCGACCAGAACCCGCCGGTGCTCGAGAACGGCGTAGTCCGGACCACGCCCGGGTTCCGGGACGCCTATCGCCGCTTCGCCGAGGGCGGCTGGATGGGATTGGTGTTCCCGGAAGAGCATGGCGGGCAGAACCTGCCCTGGCTTGTCAACACGGCGGTGGCCGAGATCTGGAACGCTGCCAACATGAGCTTCGAGCTCTGCCCGCTCCTGACTCAGGCCGGGATCGAGGCGCTGCTGCACCACGGAACGGAGGAGCAGAAGCAGGTCTACCTGCCCAGGCTGGTCTCCGGCGAATGGACCGGGGCCATGTGCCTGACCGAGCCGCAGGCCGGCACCGATGTGGGTGCCCTGCGCACCCGGGCAGAGCGCCACGGCGATCACTACCGGCTGCGTGGCCAGAAGATCTACATCACCTTCGGCGACCACGACCTCACCGACAACATCATCCACTTCGTCCTGGCCCGCCTCCCCGATGCGCCTGCCGGCACCCGCGGCATCTCACTGTTCCTCGTTCCCAAGTTCCTGCCGAACGACGACGGCAGCCCGGGCCGGCGCAACGACATGCGCTGCCTCAAGCTCGAGGAGAAGCTGGGCATCCATGCCAGCCCGACCTGCGTCATGTCCTACGGCGACGACGAGGGGGCGGTAGGCTTCCTCATCGGCGAGGAGCATGCGGGCATGCGCTGCATGTTCACGATGATGAACAACGCCCGACTTGCCGTGGGGCATGAGGGGCTGGGGCTGGCCGAGCGCGCCTACCAGGGCGCGTTGGCCTATGCCCGTGAGCGGACGCAGGGGCGGCGCCGGATCATCGAGTATGCCGACGTGCGCCGGATGCTGCTCACCATGCGGGCCGAGATCGCGGCGATGCGGGCCTTGTGCTACTGGACCGCCGCCTTCGTCGACCGCAGCGTCCGCGAGCCCGATCCGGAGGCCCGGCGGCTGGCGTCCGAGCGGGTTGCCCTGCTCACGCCGATCGTGAAGGCCTGGTGCACCGACCTCGCCCAGGAGATCGCCCGGGATGCCGTCCAGGTCCATGGCGGCATGGGTTTCATCGAGGAGACGGGAGCGGCCCAGCACTATCGGGACGCCAAGATCCTCTCGATCTACGAGGGCACCAACGGCATCCAGGCCATGGACCTGGTCGGCCGCAAGCTGACGATCGCCGACGGCGAGCTGCCTTGGCGCCTGTTCGCGGAGCTGCGGGGCGAGCTCGGCCGGGCGGCACCCGATCTCGCTTCCGCCCTCGGATCGGCGCTGGAGGCGCTGGAGGCCGCGACCCGGCATCTGCAGGCGGCCGACGACGAGGCGCGCGGCGCTGCCGCCACGGCCTTCCTCCGGCTCTTCGGGCACACGCTGGGCGGTTTCCTGCTCGCCCGGGGTGCGGCGGCGGCAAGCGACGAGGCGGGGTCGGACTGGCCGGGGCTCGCGCGCTTCTACGTGCGCCACCTCCTGCCGCCCGCCGTGGGTCTCCTGCCTGTGATCACCGCCGGCGGCGCCGAGCTCGATCCGGAGCTCCTGGCGGCCTGACCGGCGCTTGCGGGGCTTCATCAAGGCGGGCATAGTTCCCCAGTCGACCAGAAGACTAACGCCCGGCGGATGAACCGTCCGGCCAAAGATCAGGGGGTACGCTCGCCAATGGCTACGACCATGAGCGGCAATGAGGCTGCACCGCGTCGCCGTTTCCTCAAAGGTGCCGGGGTCACCGTTGCCGGTGCTGCAGCCGGTGCCATCGCGATGCCGAACGTGAGCCGGGCACAGACGGCGGTCCTGAAGATGCAGGGAGCCTGGGCCGGCACCGACATCTTCAATGACATGGCGATGGACTACGTCAATCGCGTCAACAAGATGGCCGGCAGCCGGCTGAAGGTCGAATATCTGGTCGCCGGGGCGATCGTGAAGCCGTTCAGCATCATGGATGCGGTGCATGACGGCGTGCTCGATGCCGGTCACCACGCCCCCGCCTACTGGTATGGCAAGCACAAAGGGGCGTCGTTCTTCGGCACCGGCCCGTGCTGGGGCTGGACCGCGCACCAGACCGTCGCCTGGATCCATTTCGGCGGCGGCAAGGAGCTGCATCGCGAGCTGACCCAGGAGATCCTGGGGCTCAACACCGTGAGCTTCTTCCACATGCCGATGCCGACCCAGCCGCTGGGTTGGTTCAAGAAGGCGCCGCAGTCGCCGGACGACATCAAGGGCCTCAAGTACCGCACGGTCGGCCTCGCGACCGACCTCTTCCAGGCGATGGGCGCCTCGGTCGTGCAGGTGCCGGGCGGCGAGATCCTGCCGGCCATGGAGCGCGGCGTGATCGACGCCTTCGAATTCAACAACCCGACCTCGGACCGGCGGCTGGGCTCGCCCGACGTGGCCAAGAACTACATGCTCGGCTCCTATCATCAGGCCGGCGAGTTCTTCGAGATCGCGATCAACAAGGGCAAGTTCGAACTCGCTGCCCGAGGAGCACCAGGCGATCCTGGAGCACTCCGCCGAGGCCGCGAACAGCGCCAGCTATGCCCGGGCACTCGACAACTACTCGAAGGACCTCGTGGCCCTGGTGGAGACCCAGGGCGTGAAGGTCGCCCGCACGCCGCAGTCGATCCTCGATGCCCAGCTTGCGGCCTGGGACAAGCTCCTGGAAGGGCTGACCAAGGACCCGTTCATCGCCAAGCTCGCCGAGAGTCAGAAGGCCTGGGCCAAGCGGGTCGTGGCCTACGAGCTCAGCAACGCCGCCGACTACCGGCTGGCCTACGAGCACTTCTTCGGCAAGCTCGCCATCTGAGCTGACCCTGCACATGGCCCCGGGCTCGCCGGATGGGCGCCGGGGCCATGCTGCCGCTATCCTGCGCCCTTGGCGCGCCCTAGTCTCAGCAGCTCCAGGCAGGGTGTCAGGAGGGGCCATGACCAGGCACAGGATCGCGGTGATCGCAGGCGATGGGATCGGCAAGGAGGTGGTGCCCGAGGGCATCCGCGTGCTGGACGCGGCAGGACGCAAGTTCGGGTTCGAGTTCCAGTGGGACGAGCTGCCCTGGAGCTGCGACTATTACGTGAAGCACGGCCGGATGATGCCCGAGGACGGGCTCGAGCAGATCCGGCAGCACGAGGCGATCTTCCTCGGGGCCGTGGGCCTGCCGGCGCTGGTGCCGGACCACATCTCGCTCTGGGGCCTCTTGATCCGGCTGCGCCGCGGATTCGAGCAGTACGCCAACATCCGTCCCGTCCGGCTGATGCCGGGGATCCGGTCGCCGCTCGCCGACCGTATGCCGGGAGAGATCGACTTCATCGTCGTCCGCGAGAACAACGAGGGCGAATATTCGTCGATCGGCGGCCGCAGCTTCGAGGGGACGGACGAGGAGGTGGTGATGCAGACCAGCATCTTCACCCGCCGCGGCGTCGACCGGATCATGCGCTACGCCTTCGAGCTGGCCGGCACCCGGGCCAGGAAGCACGTCACCTCGGCCACCAAGTCGAACGGCGTCTTCATCGCCATGCCCTACTGGGACGAGCGCTTCAAGGCGATGGCGGCCCACTATCCCGACATCGGGACCAGCCAGTTCCACATCGACATCCTGACCGCCCACTTCGTCCAGCACCCCGACTGGTTCGACGTGGTGGTGGCCTCGAACCTGTTCGGCGACATCCTCTCCGACCTCGGGCCCGCCTGCACCGGGACCATCGCCATTGCCCCATCCGCGAACCTGAACCCGGAGCGGAAATATCCCTCGATGTTCGAGCCGGTGCATGGCTCGGCCCCCGATATCGCCGGGCGGAACATCGCCAACCCGATCGCCCAGGTCTGGTCCGGGGCGATGATGCTGGAGCACTTGGGGCACAAGGAAGCGGCGGATGCCGTGGTACGCGCGATCGAGACGGTGCTGGCTGAGGGCCCGCGCACGCGCGACATCGGCGGGCAGGCGAACACCCAGGAGGTCGGCAAGGCCATCGCCGAGGCCGTGTGATGGCGGCGAGCCTGATCCCCGGCTTCACCGAGCAGGACGTCGATACGGGTGCCGTGCGCATCCGCGCGGCCGTCGGGGGCAGCGGGCCGCCGCTGCTCCTCCTGCACGGTCACCCGCAGACCCACCTCACCTGGCACAAGGTGGCCCCTGCCCTGGCCCGCCGGTTCACGGTCGTCGCACCGGACCTGCGCGGCTACGGCGACAGCGGCAAGCCCGCCTCCGCGCCCGACCATCTGCCCTACTCGAAGCGGGTGATGGCGCAGGACCAGGTCCTGGTGATGCGGGCTTTGGGGCACGAGCGCTTTGCCGTGGTCGGCCACGACCGCGGCGGCCGGGTGGCGCATCGCATGGCGCTGGACCACCCGCAGGCGGTCGAGCGGCTGGCGGTGCTGGACATTGCCCCCACGGCCACGATGTACGCCCGCACCGACAAGGAGTTCGCCACCCGCTACTTCTGGTGGTTCTTCCTGATCCAGCCCTACGACCTGCCCGAGCGGCTGATCGCCGCCGAGCCTGAGTATTTCCTGCGCAAGCACATCGACGGCCAGACGAAGACGCCGGGTGCCGTCGAGCCGTGGGTCTTCCAGGAGTATCTTCGCTGCTACCGCGATCCGGCGACCCGGCACGCGATCTGCGAGGACTATCGGGCCGCCGCCGGCATCGACCTCGAGCATGACGCAGCCGATGCGGAGCGGAAAGTGACGGCCCCGCTCATGGCGCTCTGGGGTGCCAGGGGCGTCGTCGGCCAGCTCTACGACGTGCTCGCGACCTGGCGGGAAAAGGCGGTCGACGTAGGCGGGCGAGCGCTCCCTTGTGGGCATACGCTGCAGGAAGAAGCACCCGATGAGCTGCTCCAGGAGCTCATACCGTTCCTGACCGGCTCATAGCGGCATCCGTTTACACCTCGGCCGGCACCGCCCGCGGCCGCCTGTCCTCGTCGATCGCCACCAGCGTGAACCTGCCCTCCGTCACCCGCACCTCCTCGTGCGTCCGCGCCCGCCGTGCCCAGGCCTCGACCTGGACGGTGAGCGAGGTGCGGCCCACCTTGGTCACGTCCGCGTAGCAGGTGACGATGTCGCCCACGAACACCGGCTTGTGGAAGGTCATCGCGTCCACCGCCACCGTCGCCACCCGCCCGTGTGCCCGGATGTAGGCGACCATGCCTGCGGCGATGTCCATCTGCGCCAGGAGCCAGCCGCCGAAGATGTCGCCCGAAGGGTTGGTGTCGGCCGGCATGGCGAGCGTGCGGACGGCCGGGTCGCGGTGTAGGAGATCGGGCATGGTCATGGCTCCGCGCATGGGCTAAGGAGAACATCGTGGCAACATTCAGCAGCGGGCTCGCCGCCCGCCTTCACGGATAGCGATGAACGAGCTGCCTTTCGACCTGCCGACGCAACGCCGCGGCGAGCGGGACTATACCGCGCAGGACATCGAGGTGCTGGAGGGGCTGGAGCCGGTGCGGCGGCGGCCCGGCATGTATGTCGGCGGCACCGACGAGCGGGCGCTGCACCATCTCGTGGCCGAGGTGCTGGACAACGCCATGGACGAGGCGGTGGCCGGCCACGCCAACCGGATCGAGCTCGAGCTCCAGGCGCCCGACCGGGTGCTGGTGCGCGACAACGGCCGCGGCATCCCGATCGACCCGCACCCCAAGTTCCCGAAGAAGTCAGCACTCGAGGTCATCATGACCACGCTGCACTCGGGCGGGAAGTTCGGCAGCAAGGCCTATGAGACCTCGGGCGGGCTGCACGGCGTCGGTGTCTCGGTCGTGAACGCGCTCTCGGCCGATCTCACGGTCGAGGTCGCGCGCAACCGGGCCCTCTTCGTGCAGAGCTACCGGCAGGGTGCCCCTACCGGGCCGGTGCGCGAGGCCGGTGCGGCCCCCAACCGGCGCGGCACCACCATCGTCTTCACCCCCGACCCTGCGATCTTCGGCGAGGGTATCCGCTTCCGGCCCGACCTCCTGCACCGGATGGCGCGAAGCAAGGCCTATCTCTTCCGCGGGGTGGAGATCCGCTGGCGCTGCCCGCCGGAGCTCGCCGGCAACGTGCCGGCCGCCGAGAGCTTTCACTTCCCGGCGGGCCTCGCCGACTTCCTCAAGGCCCTCACCGACGGCCGTGAGCTCGTGGCCGACCAGCCCTTCACCGGCGAGGCAGCACTCGACGACGGGGCCAAGGTGGAGTGGGCGGTAGCCTGGCCGGTCGATGAGGAGGCCTATGCCGGCTATTACTGCAACACGGTGCCCACCAGCCTCGGCGGCACGCACGAGGCGGGCCTGCGCACGGCCCTGCTCAAGGGCCTGCGCGCCCATGCGGAGCGGATCGGCTTCAAGAAGGCGGGCGTCCTGACGGCCGAGGATGTCCAGGGTGGGGCTTGCGCTCTCCTCTCGCTCTTCATGCGCCAGCCGCAGTTCCAGGGCCAGACGAAGGAGCGCCTGGTCAGCCCCGAGGCCGCCCGCCTGGTCGAGGCCGGGGTGCGCGACCGTTTCGACCTCTGGCTGGGCTCGCACGCCACCGTCGCCAACGCGATCCTCAACCACGTCACCACCCGGGCCGAGGACCGGCTGGCCCGGAAGAAGGCAAAAGAGGAGGTCGGCCGCAAGACGGCGACCCGCAAGCTGCGCCTGCCCGGCAAGCTTGCCGACTGTGCCCGCGAGGCCAAGGACGGCACCGAGATCTTCATCGTCGAGGGCGATTCGGCCGGCGGCTCCGCCAAACAGGCCCGCAACCGCGAGACCCAGGCCATCCTGCCCCTGCGCGGCAAGATCCTGAACGTGGCGTCGGCCGCCGCCGACAAGCTCGAGGCCAACAAGGAGCTTCAGGATCTGGTCACCGCCCTGGGCTGCGGTGCCGGCAAGCATTTTCGGGGCGACGAGCTGCGCTACGAGAAGGTCATCATCATGACCGACGCGGACGTGGACGGCGCCCACATCGCGGCCCTCCTGATGACCTTCTTCTATCGCCAGCTGCCGAAGCTGATCGAGCGCGGCAACCTTTATCTGGCCCAGCCGCCGCTCTACCGCCTGGCCCATGGCGGCACCATCGCCTACGCCCGCGACGAGGCCGACCGGGTGCGCCTGACCGCCACCGTCTTCAAGGGCAAGAAGAACATCGAGATCGGCCGCTTCAAGGGCCTGGGCGAGATGAACGCCCATCAGCTCAAGGAGACCACCATGGACCCCGCCCGCCGCCAGCTGCTCCAGGTGCGGGTGGAGGATCTGGAGGGCAAGCCCGTGGCCCAGCTGGTCGAGGAGCTGATGGGCCGCCGTCCGGAATTGCGACTGGCGTTCATCCAGCAGAATGCAGCGTTCGTGAAGGAGGAGCTGGATGTGTAAGGCTGCACCGGCCTTGAGCCGACGCGAGGTCCGGAGCTAGGGCCACAGGCTGGGAACGGCGAGCTGCCGCTTGATAGCTGGGGTTGAGCCCGTATGTGGCTGCGGTACGCGGGGTACTGGATCCCGTTCACGCCCGCAGCCCGGAGCAGAGCCCGCTCAGCCCCCGCCGACGCCCTCGGTCACCTTCCCTGTGCCCCCGCACGCTGGGCAGGTCTTGCCGTCAATGCGGCCGCTGCCGTGGCAGTCGCGGCAGATATCCTCGCCGGTGCCCGGCGTGCCGGGAGGGGCATCGTCGCCGGGGTTGATCTGCGTGCCTGCGGCTGCAGCCTTCCGGCCTCCGTCATCGTCGGGCTCCCTGGTCTGTTGCGCTCGTCGCGCGGTCCAACGCGTGATTAACCGCGAGCGGAGGCCAGGGTTCGCAGGCGCGGCATGCTGTTGCAGGCCAGGGGCTCAGCCTACCGTCCCGCCGCCGGCCGAAGCGGCGCATCACGGGCGTGGCGGTGATGCCGTGGAGCAGGATCGAGAGGGCGATCACGCCCGCGGTCGCCGCCCAGAGGGTATGCTCCTCCTCGGGATGGAACTGGCCGTGGTGGAGCCCGTAGGCCAGGTAGTAGACGGAGCCCACTCCGCGAATGCCGAAGAAGGCGATTGCCAGCCGCTCGCCTACCGGGGCCTTGAAGCCGACGAGGCTGAGGAAGCCGGCGAGCGGGCGCACGATCACGACGGCGAGGACCGAGGCCAGCACGATCCCGCCGGAGAGCGGCGTCACGAGCCCGGAGGCGAGACTGGCGCCGAAGAGGAGGAGAAGGCCCGCCATGGCGAGCCGCTCCACCTCCTCGGCGAAGTCGTGGAGCCGGTGGTGGATTCTCGTGGTCCCGCTCGGCGGCGCGCAGCGTCACCGCGGCCGCGAACACGGCGAGGAAGCCATAGCTCGCCACGAGCTCGGCAGCCCCGTAGGCCAGGAGTGTCACGCCCACGGCGACGAAGCCGTCACCGCTGCTCGCGAGCTGGACATGCTGCGGCAGGCGGAAGAGCAGCCGGGCCGAAAGCCGCCCGACGAGCCAGCCCACGAGGAGGCCGATGCCGAGCTTCCACAGCACGTCGCGGGCCAGCCACTCGAGCGTCCAGGTGCCGGGCTCGACGCCATAAGCCGCCACGGCGATGGCGAGGTTCACGAAGGGGAAGGCCAGGCTGTCGTTCAGGCCCGCCTCGGAGGTGAGCGCGAAGCGGACCCGGTCCTCCTCCTTCTCACCCGGCGGGCCAACCTGCACGTCCGCCGCCAGGACGGGGTCGGTCGGTGCCAGCGCGGCACCCAGGAGGATGGCTCCGGCCAGAGACAGCCCCAGGAGGCCCCAGCCGAGGAGCGCTATGCCGGCGATCGACAGCGGCATGGCGATGCCCAGGAGCCGCCAGGTGACGGCCCAGCTGCGCCAGCCGAGGCCCGTGTCCAGCTTCAGTCCGGCACCCATGAGCGAGACGATGACGACGAACTCGGTCAGCCGCTCCACGACCTCGACATGGCGCCGCGGATCGGGTGGCCAGCTCGAACCGGGCAACAGCGCCAGGGCTGCGCCCAGCAGGACCAGCACGATCGGCACCGACAGCGGCAGCTGGCGCAACAGCAGCGGCAGGCCCGCCAGGGCCAGCATCAGGAGGCCCAGTGCGGCCAGGAAAAGCGGATATTCCATGCGTGTGGCGGGCGGTCAGCCCTCGAGCCAGCCCAGGAGCTGGCGGGTCACCGCTTGCGGTCGCTCGAGCGGCGCCAGATGCCCGCAGTTCGGGATCACGACCAGGGTCGCCTCGCGGATCGCCGCAGCCAGCTCCAGGTGCATGGCCAGAGGTGTGAGCGCATCCTCGCGCCCGCACAGGACGAGGGTCGGCACAGCGATCGTGCCCAGGAGGTCTCGCCGATCCTCGCGCGCGATCAGCGCCTGCTGCTGGCGGAAGAAGCCCTCGCGGCCGACCGCCTCCGCCATCGCCATCACCACGCCCGTGAGCGCATCGTCGGCGAGCCGGTCGGGATGGATCAGCAGTGGCAGGAGTCGAGGGGTGACGCCCCGGAACTCGCCCTTGGCCGAGAGCTCCAGCAGCCCCCGCCGTCGCGCGGTTTCCTCGGGCGTGTCGGACCGGGCGCGCGTGTCCAGGAGCGCCAGCCGGCTCACCCGCTCCGGAGCCAGGCGCATGATCTCCAGCGCCACGTAGCCGCCCATCGACAGCCCGGCGAGCGCGAACCGGTCCGGTGCCGTGTCCAGCACCCGCCGCGCCATGCCCTCGATGCTGTCGTCCTGCGTCAGGTCCGGGATCAGGACCTGACGCAGGCTTGCCAGGGCCGGAAGCTGCGGCGCGAACAGAAGCTGGTCGCAGAGCAGGCCCGGCAGCAGGACCAGAGGCTCGGCTTCCATCAGCGGATCATCTTGCTGAGCGCCCGGAAATCGTCGCTGCCCGCGGCACCCAGCCACTCGAACACGACCATCTCGCTGTCGACGATCCCACAGCCCGCCTGCCGCATCCGGGCGAGCCCCAGCTCACGCCGTGCATGGTGGCGGGAGCCTACCGCGTCCGCCGCCACGTTGACGGCGAAGCCCTGGTCGGCGAGGTCGACCGCCGTCTGCAGCACGCAGACATGGGTCTCCATCCCACAGACAACGAGCTGCCGGCGGTCCAGCGACTGCAGGGCCTGCATGAACATCGGCTCCCGGGCGGCCGAGAACGCCGTCTTGGCGATCACCTGCGCATCGTTCGGCAGCGGCCGCAACGCCTCGATCGTGTGCCCGAGCCCTTGCGGATACTGCTCAGAGACCAGGATCGGCACCGCCAGCCGCCGCGCCGCCTCGATCAGGATCCGCGTCCGGGCAACGACCTGCTCGTTCTCGGCGATCGCGGGAGCGAGCCGTTCCTGGATATCGACAACGAGGAGCGCCGAACGGGCGGCATCGAGCAGCATGAGTACCTCGCGAACAGGTTGGCGCGGCGTCAGAGCTCTTCCGGGCTGAGGTAGACCGGCGTCGCCGCCGCGCAACGAGCGCCTGTCAGGCTCGAGTGAAAGTCAGGCGTAACGCTGCTCGATGCTCGTCTTCACGCTGTCGAGCAGAACGGCAACCAGCATCAATCCGCCACGGATCACCTGCATGTAGGAGGCTTCGAGGCCCATCACGTTGATGGCGGTGTCGATGGTGGAGAGGAGGAGCACCCCGGCGAAGACGCCGGAGAGGCGGCCCACCCCGCCGCGGAGCGAGACGCCGCCGATCACGACCGCGGCGAAGGCCTCGAACAGCATGCCGATGCCGAGATTGGGCGTCGCACCATTGGTTCGGGCGGCGAGCAGCCAGCCGGCCATGGCGGCGAGCACGGCCGAGAGGATGAAGGCCTTGTAGAGCACGGCATCGACGTTGATGCCGGCGCGGAACGGGGCCGTGGGGTTGCCGCCGACCAGGTAGACGTAGCGGCCGAACCGGGTGCGGCGGAGCACGGCGCCGAAGGCGAAATAGGTGGCGACCAGGATCCAGACCAGGAGCGGCAGGCCCAGAAGGTCGGTGCTGGCGACGGCACGGAAGCCGTCGGGGAGGCCGTACATCGAGCGGCCGCCGGTGAGGATCAGGCCGAGCCCGCGGATCGCGATGTAGGTCGCCAGCGTGACGATGAAGGCGTTGATCCGGAAGCGGATGACGAGGACGGCGTTGAGGAGGCCCGCCAGGACTCCGAAGAGGAGCACGGCGAGGAACGCTGCGAAGAGGGGCAGCTGGATGCCGAGCGGCGAGCCGCGGCTGGCCGTGAGCCAGGCGGCCAGCATCGCGGCGAACGCCATGACACTCTCGATCGAGAGGTCCATGTGGCCGGCGATGATGCAGAAGGAGAGGCCCACCGCCAGCAGGCCCACGAAGGTGGCGTGCTGGAGGATGTTGATGAAGATCCCGAGCTGGAAGAAGTGCTCGATCGTGACCGAGCACAGGATGAGGATGACGGCCAGGATGCCCCAGACCAGATGGTCGAGGGCAAGCCGGAGGAGCGGGGAAGGGCCAGCACCGCGGGCCCCTCGGTCGAGCGCCAGGGTCAAGGATGGTCCGTCCTACTCCACGACCTTCACCGGGTCGGTGGGCGGGCTGAGATTGCCCCAGAAGCGCTTGTCGTCGACATTGTCCTTGGTGATGGCGGCTCCCGGGAATCTTCAGGTTCGGGCCCCATTCCTCGATCGTGAGCTCGCTCTTCAGCCCGTTCACGTCGTAGGTGCCGGGCTTCAGCTCCTCACCCTTCATGATCTTGGGCAGGAACATGGCGAGCCCGTAGACCTGGGCGTAGGTGGGCTGCTCGACCTCGACCTGCTGCCAGCCGTTGCGGATGTTGTCGAGCCCGACCGGTGCTCCGTTGCTGGCCATCATCATGATCTGGCCGGGCTTCATGCCCTTGGCCTCCATGATCGCCACGATCGGTACGGTGAGGTGGGCGGCATGGCAGAAGACGAGGTCGATGTCGGGGTTGACGAGGAGCTGGTCCTCGAACACCCGGCCGGCGTTGGTGGCCTCCCATTGCATCGCCGCCTTGGTGACGATCTCCGCGTCCGGGGCCTCCTTGCCCATCACCGCCTCGAACCCTTTCTGGATGTCGAGGGTGTAGTTGTCGCCCGGATCGCCCAGGATCTGCAGCACCTTGCCCTTGGCACTGCCGTGCCGTTCCTTGAGCAGCCGCACCGCCTCGCCGGCGGCCACCTGCCCGATCTCCACCGTGCCGGCGACGGACGTCAGCTCGAACTTGGTCGAGCGGATCTGCCGGTCGAAGTTCAGCACCTTGATGCCGGCCGCGTGCGCCTTCTCGATCCCCGGCACGATCGCGTCGAAGTCGACGGCGTTCATGATTACGGCGTCGGGCTTGAGGTTGATCGCGTCCTCGAGCTGGTTGAGCTGCAGGTCGGCCCGGTTCTGCGCATCGAGCGAGACCACCTTGTAGCCCAGCCCCCCGATCATGCCCTCGACCGCCTTTTTGGCCTCGGTCTGGAACTCGTCGAGCAGCGTGGGGATCATGTAGTAGACGGTCCCCTTCTCCTGGGCGGCGGCAGCACCGCCGAGCCATAGCAGGCTCGCGGCACCCAGCAGCAGACAACCCAGGCCCCGGCGCGGCAGCTTCATTGTCACGACCCCCCGTTCCAAAGCGATGCCCGATCTTGGCGCGCCTCCCAGGCCGAGCGCAACAGTTCCGCCTGGCGCACGACCAGCAAGGGCGGGTCGCCCAGCCTTTTCTCGGGAACGACCGCGACGGGCTGCTGGCGGTTCGTCAGCTCCCGGCCCTGGCGCGGACGTACCGGCGAAGCTCGCCGAGGCGAAGACGATGACGCCGTTCTCCTCGGCGGCGAGATCGGCCACCACGCGGCTTGCATCGGCCGGCGGGCCCTTGACGTTGCCAGAGTAGCAGGCATCCAGGACGACCACCGTCTTGCCGCGTTTGGTGAGGTCGAGAAGCGTCTGCTGCACGTCGGTGTGGTAGGGGCCTGTCCGACGGAGTGCCTCGATCGTTCGACACCGACGAGCGGCGTGCTCGTCTCAGGCCGGAGCAACGGCCGCCGGGTCCATCCACATCACCTCCCAGATGTGGCCGTCCAGGTCCTGGAAGCCGTGGGCGTACATGAAGCCGTGGTCCTGGGGCTCGTTGTAGGTGTTGCCGCCCGCGGCTACGGCTTTGCGGACCGTGTCGTCGACCTGGGCCCGGCTGTCGCAGGAGAGGCAGATCAGGACCTCGGTGCTCTTGCGGGCATCGCTGATGGGGTTCGGCGCGAAGGTCCTGAACTTCTCGTGCGTCAGCAGCATGACGTAGATGTCCTCGGCCACGATCATGCAGGTGGCGGTCTCGTCGGTAAATTGCTGATTGAACGAGTAGCCAAGACTGCGTGAAGAACTCGATCGACTTCTGAAGATCAGCTACGGGCAGGTTCACGAAGATCTTGGTTGCCATCGATGTCCCCTGGAGCTTGTCGTCTTGGTTGAGCGATGCGCAGATCGCGAAGGGCCGAGCGGGCGAGCATAGCCGGACCGCATCCCATGGTGAAGCGCTGAGCAGGGTTCGGGCCGCCGCGCCTACCCCGTAGGCAGATTCTGCAGCCTTGCTGGGCAGGAGCCTGTGGATGGATGCTGCTCGGGTGCCGGAACGAGGTGGCATAAGGCTTGCACCGCGCCGGCCGAGCATGCCGCCTGAGGAAGCACCCGCACCATCATGGCAAAAGTCGAGCTGGCGAGCGCCAGCAAAAGGTACGGCAGCACGATCGCCGTCGACTCGGTGAGCCTCGTCATCCCGGATGGGAGCTATTGCTGCCTTCTGGGTCCTTCCGGCTGCGGCAAGACCAGCACGCTGCGTCTGATCGCGGGCCACGAGATGCTGTCGGGCGGCGACATCCGGATCGGCGACAAGGTCGTCAACGACCTGCCGCCCGTCGAGCGCGGCACCGCGATGATGTTCCAGTCCTATGCGCTGTTCCCGCACCTCACCTGCGTCGACAACGTGGCATTCTCCCTGCGGGTGCGCGGCGTGGCCAAGGAGGAGCGGCGCGAGAAGGCGATGCGCCAGCTCGAGCGCGTGCACATGGAGCGCTATGCCGAGCGGCTGCCGGCCCAGCTTTCGGGCGGCCAGCAGCAGCGTGTGGCGCTGGCCCGGGCGCTGATGACCAACCCCAAGGTGCTGCTGCTCGACGAGCCGCTCTCGGCCCTCGACCCGTTCCTGCGCGGCCGGGTGCGCGAGGAGCTGAAGCGTATTCAGGCCGATCTCGGCCTCACCTTCATCCATGTCACCCACAGCCAGGACGAGGCCATGGCGCTGGCCGACCTGGTGGTGGTGATGAGCGACGGGAAGATCGCCCAGGCGGGCGGACCGCGGGACGTGTTCAACGCGCCCGGCACGCCCTTCGTCGCCCGCTTCATCGGCGGCCACAACGTTCTGCCCGGCGACCTGCTCGGGCTCGGCGGCGGGGAGTGGGCGCTCAGGGTCGATCGCGCCAGCCTGCGGGCTCCGCAGCCCGGCGAGATCGGGTTCGAGGCCGCCGTGCGGCTGGTCGAGTATCAGGGCACCAACGTCCAGGTCCACCTGCGCGGGCCCGCGGGCACCGACGTCCAGGTGGTCATGGACGAGGAGACCTATGACCTGGCGCCGGTCGCTGCCGGCGCCAGCACGCCGGTGAGCTGGCCGCGCAGCGAGGCGCGGGCACTCCACTAACGATCGACGATCAACAACAAGGCAACCGAGGAGTCGGAGGATGTCTGCAACCAGGTATCGGGTGCTGGACCGCACCGGTGGCGTGTCGCGCCGCGATCTCCTGCGCGGCACCGCGTTGGCAGGTGCTGCGGCCGCGGTGTCGAGCTTCCCGGCCCCGTTCGTGCATGCGGCCGACCCGATCGTCCTCCGCTATGCCGGCACGGGCGTGAACGCGTTCAACGAGATCTCGCAGAAGGTCAAGGAAGACCTCGGCATCGAGATCCAGTACACGACATTGACCTCGGATGACGTGGTCAAGCGTGCGGTCACCCAGCCGACCAGCTTCGACCTGCTCGATTCCGAGTACTGGATGCTGAAGAAGATCGTTCCATCCGGCAACCTGCGCGGCATGGATACGAAGCGGGTCAAGCTCTACGACAAGATCGTGCCGATCTTCACCAAGGGCGAGCTGCCCGACGGCACCAAGACCTCGCGGATCGGGACCGCACCGATCAAGGTCAGCTATCTGAGCGGGGCCGAGGGCAAGGACTTCTCGGAAGCACCGACCGACTACATGACGCTGATCCCGACGGTCTACAACGCCGATACGCTGGGCATCCGTCCGGACCTGGTCGGCAAGCCGATCGAGAGCTGGTCGTCGCTGGTCGACCCCGCCTTCAAGGGCAAGGCCTCGATCCTCAACATCCCCTCGATCGGCATCATGGATGCCGGCATGACCGCCCAGGCCACCGGGGCGATCAAGTACGAGGACATGGGCAACATGACCAAGGAGGAGATCGACAAGACGATCGCCTTCCTGATCGAGGCCAAGAAGGCGGGCCAGTTCCGCGCCCTGTGGAAGGAGTTCAACGAGAGCGTCAACCTGATGGCCTCGGGCGAGGTGGTGATCCAGTCGATGTGGTCGCCCGCCGTCACCAAGGTGCGCCAGCAGGGCGTTCCCTGCATCTACCAGCCGCTCAAGGAGGGCTACCGCGCCTGGGCCAGCGGGCTCGGCATCCCGACCCATGTCGAGGGCAAGACGCTCGATGCTGCCTACGACTTCGTGAACTGGTACCTCTCGGGCTGGGCCGGCGCCTTCCTCAACCGCCAGGGCTACTACACGGCCGTGCTCGAGACCGCGAAGGAGAACATGACGGCCGACGAGTGGGGCTACTGGATGGAGGGCCAGGCCGCCAAGGAGTTGGTCAAGACCCCGACCGGCGAGGAGCTGGCCAAGCCCGGCGAGACCCGTGACGGCGGCTCGTTCTGGGATCGCATGGGCAAGGTCGCGTGCTGGAACGCGGTGATGGACGAGGACCGGTACATGGTCCGCAAGTGGAACGAGTTCGTGGCCGCCTAGGGCCCCGGACAACGATGGCAGCGCAAGCCCCCACCCTCGACGTCGCGGCCGCCGCCCCGGCCGTGGCTGCCGAACCCTCCGGGGCAACCCGGGAGCGCCGGGGGCTTGCGCCCTATCTCCTGGCGACACCGCTCATCCTGGTCTTCCTCGTCTTTTTCGTCGTGCCGATGCTGCTCGTGGTCACGGTCAGCTTCTTCGATTATGAGAGCTACCAGATTCTCATCCCTGCCTTCACCCTGCAGAACTATATCGACGTCTTTACCGAATCGGTGACCTGGCAGACCTACTGGATAACCTTCAAGTTCTGCGTGATCGTGTGGGCGATCACGCTCATCCTGGGCTTCACCGTCGCTTATTACCTGGCGTTCTATGTCCGCACGCTGACCTGGCAGATGGCGCTCTTCCTGCTGACCACGATCCCGTTCTGGACCAGCAACGTCATCCGCATGATCTCGTGGATCCCGATCCTCGGCCGTAATGGCGTGGTCAACTCCACGCTGATGAGCATGGGCATCGTCGACCAGCCACAGGAGTGGCTGCTCTATTCCGAGTTCGCGGTGATCGTGGGCTTCGTCCATCTGTTCACGGTCTTCATGATCGTGCCGATCTTCAACTCCATGGCCCGGATCGACAAGGCGCTGATCGAGGCGGCGCGCGACGCCGGCGCCACGGAGTGGCAGACCATCCGCTGGGTAATCCTGCCCTTGTGCAAGCCCGGCATCACCATCGGCTCGATCTTCGTGCTCACCATCGTCATGGGCGACTTCGTCACCGTGAACGTGCTGGGCGGCGGGCAGGTGCCGAGTATCGGCAAGGCCATCTACACCGAGCTCAGCTACCTCCAGTTCCCGCCCGCTGCCGCCAATGCCATGGTCCTGCTCGCGATCGTGGTGATGATGATCGTGGCGCTGACCCGCATCGTCGACATCAGGAAGGAGCTGTAGGCGCCGATGCTGCGCGAGACCCGGCCTTTCAGCTACGCGATCCTGACGGCGGTCTTCGTCCTGTTCGTGCTCTTCCTCTATGCGCCGACCTTCGCGATCACGACGCTCTCCTTCCAAGGGCCGCAGGGCGGTCTCGTCTTCCCGATGCGGGGCGTTTCCATGCACTGGCTGGCGGACGTCTTCCGCACCCAGTCGATCGGCGACATCCACGGCAGCTTCGGCCGCTCGATCAAGCTCGGCCTCCTGGTGATGCTGCTCACCGTCGTGATCTCGTTCCTGGGCGGGCTCGCTTTCCGCCGCGGCTTCCTGGGCTCGGGCCTGCTCTTCTATGTCGTGGTGGCCAGCCTGATCATGCCCTCGGTCGTGGTCTCGCTGGGCATCGGCTCGCTCTTCGAGCTGGTCGGCATCGAGCGCTTCTGGTGGAACGCCGGCCTGGGCGCCCACCTCACCTGGACGCTGCCGTTCGGCGTCCTGATCATGTTCGCGGTCTTCAACCGCTTCGACAAACGCTACGAGGAGGCGGCCAGGGACCTTGGCGCCTCGCCGCTCCAAACCGTGCTGCTCGTCATCTTGCCCATCGTGATGCCGTCGCTGGTCGGCATCGCCCTTTTCGGCTTCACCCTCTCCTACGACGAGCTCGCCCGCAGCTCGCAGGCCATGGGTGCGCTCAACACGCTCCCGCTCGAGCTCCAGGCGATGCAGAGCAACGCCACCACGCCCGTGATCTACGCGCTGGGCACGCTCACCACAGGCCTCTCCTTCCTCGTGATCGGCACCTCGCTCAGCGCCGTCCTGATCCTGCGCGCCCGGCAGGCCAAGCGCGGCTCGGATGCCGGAAAGGGAACCGTCTAGCAAGAAAGCCCCGGCCGGCCCTTGCTGGCCGACCGGGGCGCTCGCCGCGTGCCCGCCTAGAGCTGCTTGAAGATCGTGTTGGTGAACTCGCCGTCCTGGGCCCGCAGGCGCCAGCCCATGAAGCCGCGCCGCCAGCGGCCGATGCGCTCGTGGGTGAGGGTGTATGTCTGCGGCGAGTTGCCCACCTGGGTCACGGTGACGGCCAGCGTGCTTCCGATCCGGCGGATCTTCACGTCGTAGGTGTTGCCGACCGTGAACGGGAAGGTCGCGTCGGAGAGCGGGGTGATCACGGTCGCGGTGGGCGAGAACTCGAACCAGCGCAGCCGCAGGCGGTCGTTGAGGCCGGCATTGCCCGGGTCCTGCACAGCCCCGCTCAGGCGCAGACCACGGGCGTGGGTGCTGTAGAGCTCATCGGTGGGGTTCACCGTCTGGCTCTGCCAGAACTGGCCGACATCCACGTCCGGCAGCAGCTCCCGCGGGTTCTCGTCCGGCACCGGCCCGGAGACCGCACGGGTGGTGTAGGTGCCCTTGTCGATCACCACCGAGCCCGTGAGCTCCTCGACCACGGACTGGAGCGGCGGCTTGGGGCCGGCACCCTGGTCCCAGCCCACCTGAACCCGGCCCTCGCAGCGCCGGGCGATGCCGCGGGTCGAGTAGACGATACCCTTCTCGCCTTTTCTGAGCTCGGCCCCCGAGATCGAGCCCGAGCGGAAGGCAACGGCGGACCTCGTGCTGCCGAAGGTCTTGCACTTGACGGCGAGATTGTCCTCATCGCTGAGCCCGATCACCGTGTCAAAACCCCAGCAGCACGAGAACTTCACCCGTACACCGTTGCGGCAGTAGACGTTGGCTACCGGGCCACCGCTGTCGCCCCCGCCGCGCGCCGTGTGCGCATGGACGGTGACGTCGCCGCCCTTCACCTCCAGATGCTGGTGGGTCTTCCAGTTCTCGGTGCGATTGTAGCTGGCGACGACGTTGAACCCGCCCGCCGAGTTGGCCGGGCTCTCGCCGATATAGAAGGCCTGGTCCTTGTCGCCCGGAGCGCCGTCGCTTTGGTCGTGCACCCAGTTGCGGGTGAGCACCGCCCCGAAGGCACTGTTGCTGACCCAGAAGCCGGCCGGGCAGTTGAGGATGTTGTTGCCGTCCGCCTTGGTCTTGGGGCGATGCAGGCGGATGGCATACTCGCCGGCGGCGACCGCATCGACCTTGCAGCGGCTGACCCGACTGGCGTCGCCGCGCAGGTCGATACCCTTCTGCAACCAGAGCCTCGCTACCACGCTGCCCGACCCGCTGACGGTCATGCGAGACGTGAAGCGGGCACCGTTGATGGTGCGGCCGTAGAGCAGGATGCCGCTCTTGTTGATGGTGATGCTGCCGGCGTAGGTGCCATCCTCGACGATGATCTTCGTAACGCCGCTGGAGTGGGCGTTGATCCGGCTCTGGATTTCGGTCGTGGTCCGGGCGGTGACGGTGTTGGTCGCCTCCGGATACTGGTCCTCCGAGCCCACCGACCATGTGGTGATATCCTGCGGCCAGGCGGCGGTGCCCTCGCCCAGGGCATCGAAATAAAAGTTGAAGAAGCTGCCGTCGGTGACCGACAGCTTCTGGGTCACCTTGGTCCGCCAGCTGAACTCGAAGTCGCCCTCGACCGGCGTCTTGCCCCAAAGCGCAACACCGCCCGCCTCGGCGTCGTTGGTGGTGTCTGGCGTGAACATGCGCACGCCACTGGTGAGCTGTGACACGCCGGCGTTCGCGTGCGCCTTGTGCATCACCCAGTTCTTGCTCCAGTCGGGCGCCAGATCGTAACTGACGGCCGGCACCTGGATTTCGACCGGGGTCGCGTGCGGCCCGACCTCGACCCGGGACAGGCGGCGGGCAGTCGGGATGGTCAGCGCCGTGGTCGGTGACTGCACCGTCCCGGTTTCGCGGCTTAGCAGCACCGAGCCCGTGTGGGCCTCGACCCGCGTGTTGGTGGCCGGAAGCTCGAGCCCGGTAAGGCCGAACCCGATCACCGTGGCACCGGCATTGTTGCCGGCCAGGAGCCAGTCCGTGGCAGCCGGATCGGTGCCGCTGCTGGGCCAGTCGAGCGCAGTCACGTTGCCCGACATCACCTGGAGAGCCGTGCTGGTGCCGATCAGCCGGTTGCCGAGCAGCGTGCCGGACCGGTCGAAGGCGCGCAGGCCGAAGCTGCCCTCGATCCAGTTGGCCGCGATCGAGTTCCGCTCCCCGTGCCGGCTGACCAGCCGCGAGCGACAGTTCAGGAGCGTGTTGAAGCCGATGTAGTTGTCGGACGACTTGATCGAGATGCACTCGTTCTCAACACCGACATTCTCGAACAGGTTGTACTCGACGCGCGCCTTCAGGGGCAGGTCGGTGTGCGTCTTCAGCTGGCCGAGCTGGACCGCCTCGGCCGCGTTCTCGACCGCACTGCCGGCAATGTCGTGGATGTAGTTGTGGTGGATGTAGGTGTTCTGGACGGCTGCCGGATCGGCGAGGTCGGGCTTCACGCTGATGCCACGCTCGCGGAGCGCGAACAGCTCGTTGTAGTCGATCTCGACGCCGTCACCGCGGCTGACCAGGATGGCGACGCTGGTCGTATTGCTTTGCCGGCAGCGGCTCATGCGGGCGCGGTTGGCGGCGAGTTCCACCGTGGCACTCTCGAGCGTGAGCCCCCACACCCAGACATCCTCGCCCGTCACCTGGAGGGCGCCGGTGAGCTTGGCCCCGAGCGGGTTGACGGAGCGGATGACGACCGGGTCGGTGGGGCTGCCGGGAAGGGCTGCCACGTAGTTGCCGCCGTAGGTGCCGTCGGCCAGGAGGATGTGGTCGCCTTCCTGCGCCGCAGCCAGGGCGAACGCGAGCTGGCCGGCGCTGCTCACCGGCACCGTCCGCCTGGGGGTGGGCAGGCTCACGTCCAGCTTCTGGACGGCGACCGTGATCCGGCTCGTGGTGCGCTTGGCACCGGCACCCAGCGTGTAGACGAAGCTGTCGGAGCCCACGAAGCCAATGGTGGGGGTGTAGCGAACCCGGCCGTCGATGATGCTGGCGATGCCGCTCGCCGGCTGACCGACGCTCACCAGGGTCGGGGTGGCCTGACCAGCCGCGGTGACGGCGCCAGCGAGCACGTCGACATCGACCCAGGCGTTGACCAGGGTGGCGATGCGGACCGGCACTGCCACCGGGCTCAGCGTCCGGTCGTCCGATGAGTCCTCGGCACCGAGCCCGAAGAAGCTGTCGGGTGCGGTCTGGTTCGCATGCTCGGCGGCGAGCCAGCCCTCGCTCAGGCTGTTTGGCCGAATGCGGATCTCGTCCACGAGGCCCTGCCAGCCGCCTGCAGCCGTATCCCTGGAGCCGGCGCCGAGTGCCAAGGCACCGGTGATCGCGGTGGTCACGTTGCTGCCGGTGCCGATGTCGGTGGTGGCCGCGGTGTCGGCCTTGGCACCGTTCAGGTAAAGGCCGAGCCGGGAGTCGCCGGCGGACCAGGCCATGGCGAGGCTCTGCCAGCCAGTGCTCTGCAGGCCGCCCTTGGTGGTCAGCGTCATGTCGCCGACGCTGGTCTTCAGCTTGGCGAAGAAGGCGCCGTCGGCACCGGCTTGGCGGAGCGTAATGCCGCTCGCGGTGTCGTCGAAGGCCCCGCCGTTGATCAGGCCGCGCTCGCCACCGATCGCGTCCGCCTTGGCCCGTACCTGGACCGTGACCCCGGCGAGGCCGCCCAGCCAGGTAGATGCGTCGGTGCGACCGAGCGTTCCGGCACCGGCCAGCCGGATGGCACCGTTGAGGCCGTCGACGTCGTTGGCCAGCGTGCCGGCAGCGGTCAACGTCCTGCCGCCAGGACCCCGGTCGGTAAGCGTGGGCAGGTGCCAGACGCTCAGGTAATCGGCCCAGACCCCAGCCGGATCGGCCTCGCTCTCGGTCAGGCCGGGCTTGCCGTAGTAGAGGAAGAGGCGGGTATCGGCCTCGGTCGAGAGCAGCGGGAGCCGGATCCAGGCGGCGAGGCTGCCTGCGGCCGCATCGTAGGCTTCGATCTCGTGCGGCAGCTTGGTGCCGTCCTCCAGCTCGAAGCGGACGTCGAGCTGGTTGCCGCCGGTGAGGCGTCCCCCGCCGCTCGTGGGCTTGAGGAAGCTCGAGCTGAGCCGGAACCAGAACGGGAAGCCGGCATGCACGCCGTGGATCAACGCGGCCGGGATCGCCATCCGGCGGCGGAAGCTGTAGCCGTTGGCATAGACCAGAGGCGAGGCGCTGCCGACCTGGACCGCGACCCGGGCCGTGGCGGTGCCGCCCCAGCCGTCGTTGACGGTGTAGGTGAACCCGTCCGTGCCGGAGAAGCCGGCTTTCGGCGTGTAGGTGAGGGTCCGGTCGAGGTTGAGGGCCAGCGTGCCCTGCTGCGGCAGGCCCAAGCCCACGAGCTTCAGCGCGTCGCCGTCCGGATCGTTGTCGTTGGCCAGCATGGTGATGGTGGCCGGGGTGTTCACGGGCGTGATCAGCGTGTCGTCCGTGAGCACCGGTGTCTGGTTCGGCCGCTCGACGCGGACGGTCACCCGGCCTTCGGCCGTGCTCCCCTTGCCGTCACCGATCACGTAGCTGAACTCGTCGGGACCGACGAAGCCCGCATCCGGGGTGTAGGTCACGGTCTGGTTGGCGTTGACCTTGAGCGTGCCATGCTGCGGCAGGCCAAGGCTGACCAGCGACAGCGGGTCGTTGTCGGGGTCGTTGTCGTTGGCGAGCACGGCCACGGTGGCCGAGGTGCCGACCGTGGTGGTGACGGCATCGTCCTTCGCCACCGGCGGGCGCCCGGTCCCGGCGACGGTTACGCTGACGCTGGCCTTGGCGGTGGCACCGGTGAGGTCGCTCACCGTGTAGGTGAAGCTGTCGCTGCCGGTGAAGCCCTTCTGCGGCGTGTAGCGGAGCCGGTTGTCGGGCTGCACGCTGACACTGCCGTGGGCGGGCGAATCCAACGCCACGACCAGCAGCGGGCTGCCGTCGGGATCGTTGTCGTTGGCCAGCACGGGAATCGAAACGGGCGTGTTGATGCTGGTCGCCGCCGTGTCGTTGCCGACCACCGGCCCGCTGTTGGTCCGGGCTACCGTGACCACGACCCGACCCTCGTAGACCGTGTCGACCGCGTCGCGCAGGCTGTAGGTGAACTGGTCGACGCCGGTGAACCCGGCCGCCGGCGTGTAGGTAATGGTCGAGTTCGGGTTGACCACGAGGCTGCCCGAGCTTGGCTCGCCGTGGCCGATGAGCGTTCTGCCGCTGTTGAGCGCCGGCAGGGCAACGAGCACGGACGCCGAGGGCGCAGTCGTGACGAGCAGATCGGGCAGCGGGCTGGCCAAGGCGGATCTCCAAAGGAGCAGGAAGGAGCATGCGACGCGAGTTCGATCCTACCGTAGGTCAGTTTATAGGTCAATAGTCCTAATTATTCAGTTGACACCACAAGCCCTAGGGCTAGTGTGCCGGCCATAGGGAGACGCCGAATGAACGCCTTCACCGCCCCTCACTTCCAGACTGCCGAAGCCGCTCGGGCCATGATCGAGAGCATTCGTTGGCCGAATGGCCCAGTGTGCGGTCACTGCGGCGAGGAGAGTCGGCGCTACAATACCAAGCGTCCCGGTCGCTACCGCTGCGGCAACCCGGACTGCCGGAAGGACTTCAGTGTCACGACCGGCACCGTCATGGAGTTGAGCCACATCCCGCTAAACAAGTGGATGATGGGCTTCTACCTAATGGGCTCATCGAAGAAGGGCGTTTAGGCCCACCAGCTCCACCGCTCGCTCGGCATCCGGTATCCGAGCGCATGGTTTATGGCGCATAGCATTCGCGAAGCTATGCGGGCCGGCGGTTTCACCGCTCCGACGGGCGGTGAGGGCGGGATCGTTGAGGCCGATGAGACGTACTACGGCAAGATCGAGGAGCGGAAGCCATCACCACGGCGCGGTGACCGTCCCTACACGAAAGGCGGGAGGTCTGGCCCGTCCGGCAAGCGCCCAATCGTGTCGTTGGTCAAACGCGGCGGCAACGTCCGTTCTTTCCACGTTGGCGTCGCCGACAAGGACACCGTGAACAAGATCGTCACAGAGAACGTGGCTCGCGAAGCCCGGCTGCATACCGATGAGAGCGGGCTCTACGTCGATGCCAAGGACCACGTTGCAGAGCACGAGACGGTCAACCATAGTGCCAAGGAGTACGTTAGAGGCGACGTTCACACCAACAGCGCAGAAGGCTACTTCTCACTGTTCAAGCGTGGCATGAAGAGAATTTATCAGCATTGTCGGGAGAAGCACTTGCGCCGTTACTTGGCTGAATTCGACTTCCGCTACAACCATCGTATCAGGCTCGGGTTCAATGACATCGACCGGACCTTCCTTGCCGTGAAGGGTGCCGAAGGCAAGCGGCTCACCTATAAACAACCTCGTGGCGCCAGTGCATCGGTATGAGCTGGCTCGGCTCAGGCGACTGCTCAAGAAGTGGCCTAGGTGGCGGAAGGGTTAGTGGCCGCCTTCCCGTCGCGTTTTGATGGCGGCCGTTGGCGCTGCTTCTCTTTAAGGGGCCTGGGCGATGTGTTCAGCGCAGCTCGGAGAATGGCATCGAAGCGACGTTGGAACTCTTCCTCGCCGTATGTCTCTTGATCGCTCGCCTTATCCGTCATGACGCACCCGTTCCGCTTCTCGCGACAGTAGTAGGATTCTTGCCAATCTGGCAAATGGGTGCTAGATACGAAACAGAAAGACGGCCGTAGGCTGCAACCTACGACCGTCCCCTGGTTGCCCCAGCCACCCACCCCCGTCACCGTCTAGGGTGGCGTCCCGATGTCACGAGTGACGGAGGGGGTAGGTTGGGGTCAGGTCACGTTGTTTGTATGTGCCACCTCCCGCCGTCAGGCTGCGTTGTGGTGCAGCAGGTCGAACCGATCAGTCTCGCGGACCTCGGGTTCGTCACTGCTCTCGATCTCAGATGATGGCGCTGGTCCCCATGGGCTGGCGCCATCGTCATTTTCAAGCTCCGCGAGCCCCTTCTGCGTTACTCGGAACACGCCCTGGGCAGGGTTCTCGAAGAACTCGCGAGCCTTCCAGTTGTGCATCATCGCGCGGATACGCGGGCGGTCGAAGGGCAGGCCACGCGAGGTGGCAAATTCCTCCAGCTCGTCCAGCGTCACATCCCCTCGGCGCCCTGCCGCAAAGGCATAGAGCGGTCTGGCATCGGCCGGGATACTGCGCGTGCGTTTCGAGCGGGGCGATGCGGCCTCATCCGTTGCGTTGCTCCGTTGGTGAGCGTCCGCACCGTCGCCGTAAAGAGCGAGCAGAGCACGGAGGTGCTCTGCCTCTTCGTCGATCTGGTATAGCCGCTGCACTATGGAGCGGCGAAGGTCGTCAATGTTCATACGCGCGAGTATCGCGTAGCGGCGTTGCATTGTCAACCAAAGCGTTTGCAACGCTCCATACGCAATAACGTGAGACGGGAATCCTGTCACGTTTAGGCCCTTATTCGGTCAGTACGCGGATACATATCCTGCAAAACCAAGCCGTTGCGAGCTGCATGTGGAGCCACGACTAAATATGAGTTTTGTGGTGCGAAATGGATAATCAGGTCAATAGTCCTAGATATCGGCCAACGTCAGATGCTCTTTCGACAAGCGCGCCATCGTCTCTGTGAGCGAGCGTGGCGGCTCCGTCCGTTCTGTCCACGTCGGGTGATCATGGCTGGCATGCCACTTGCTTCGTCCGAGCACGGCTCCACCAGGCAGTGAGCCAGGCATCTCAGGAGGATGGAATGCACCGCCGGCTTGCCCTTGCTCTTGGTTGTGCCCTCCTGCTGACGCCGGTCGGCGGCCGGATCGCCTGGGCCGACGCGCTTGAGCAGGTGATGGAGACCAAAAAGCTGCGGGTGGCGGTGCCGCAGGATTTTCCGCCCTTCGGCTCGGTTGGCCTGGATTTGCAGCCGCTGGGCTACGACGTCGACATGGCACAGCTGCTCGCGGCGAAGATGGGCGTCGAGCTCGAGCTGGTGCCGGTGACCAGCGCCAACCGGATCCCCTATCTGACGACGGGCAAGGTCGATCTGATCATCTCGAGCCTGGGGAAGAACCCGGATCGGGAGAAGGTGATCGACTTCTCGACCGCCTACGCCCCGTTCTACAACGGCGTGTTCGGGCCGGCCGAGATTGCGGTCGGGAAGCCCGAGGACCTGAAGGGCAAGACACTGGGGGTGACGCGGGGGTCGGTCGAGGATCTGGAGCTGAGCAAGCTCGTGCCGGCCGAGGCGGTGATCAAGCGCTACGAGGACAATAACAGCACGATCTCGGCCTTCCTCTCCGGTCAGGTCGAGCTGATCGCAACCGGGAACGTGGTGGCGGCGGCGATCCTGGCCCGCAATCCGGCGACGAAGCCGGAGGTGAAGTTCCTGGTCAAGAACTCGCCCTGCTATGTGGGCATGGGCAAGGGCGAGGCGGCGTTGCTGGAGAAGGTGAACGCCGTGATCGCCGAGGCCAAGGCCAGCGGTGAGCTGTCGACCATTGCGGAGAAGTGGCTGAAGACGCCACTCCCGGCCGATCTCTAGCTGAACCAAGGCCGGGCGCGGCCATGGCCTACGGGTTCGACTTCGCCTCCATCAGCGCCCTACAGCGACGTGCTGGCCCACGGTGTCGTGCACCGGCCCGATGAAGTGGTGACGGATCAAGTGGGCGGCTGAGATGTTTCAGCGGCATTCTTCTTGGAGATGCCGCCATGCCATCAGCCTTGGCGATCCGCACCGACCGCGATGCAGCCGAGCTGCGCCGGCTCGCCCGCCGCGAGCGCGACGGCCGTGTCAGCGCCCGCCTGCTTGCTCTGGCCAACGCGCTCGACGGCCTGCCCCGCGAGGAAGCGGCAAGGCTCGCGGGGATGACCGGGCAGACGCTTGGCGACTGGGTGCACCGCTACAACGAGGAGGGTGTCGAGGGCCTGCGGGACCGGCCTCGATCCGGCCGTCCCTGTGCCTTGGACGAGGGCCAGCAGGCTGTGCTCAAGGCGCTTGTCCTGCGCGGCCCGGACCTGAAACGGCACGGCTGCGTCGCCTGGCGTGCCCGCGACTTGTGCGATGTGGTCGAGCGTCGCTTCGGCGTCCGCTACCGCGAGGCCGGGATGCTCAGGCTGCTCAAGGGCCTCGACCTCTCCTGGCAGAAGGCCCGGCCGGTCCACCCCGAGGCCGATCTGAAGGCGCAGGAGCAGTTCAAAAAGCTCTGCCCGGCCTGATCGAGGGGCTCGCGCGCGAGCACACCGGGAAGCGGATCGAGCTGTGGTTCATGGACGAGGCGCGGGTCGGCCAGAAGGGCGGCGTCACCCATGTCTGGTACCAGAAGGGGGTCCGCCCGCGCGGTGTGCGCCAACAGGGCTTCGCCTCCGCCTACCTGTTCGGCGCGGTCTGTCCCGAGCGCGGCGAGGGCATGGCACTGGTCCTGCCCGAGGTCTCGACCGCGGCCATGGACGTCTTCCTCGCCGAGCTGGCCCGCGCCGTGCCGGCCGGGAGCCACGCCGCGCTCGTCCTCGACGGCGCCGGCTGGCACGTCAGCGAGGACCTGACCGTGCCGGCCAACCTGACCCTGATCCACCCGCCGCCTTACAGCCCCGAGCTCAACCCGGTCGAGCGCGATGTGGGAGTATCTCCGCGACCGCTGGCTCAGCCACCGCGTCCTCGCCGGTGGCTACGAGGCCGTGGTGGACGCCGCCTGCGCCGCCTGGAACGCGCTTCTCGGCCGAGCCGGGCCGGCTACGCTCGCTCACCAACTTTCCTTGGCTGCCCTCGTCCGTCACCACTTCGTAAGGCCGGTTGACGCTGGAGCTGACCGCGATCGGCACGGTTCTGGGCGTGGGGATCGGCACCCTGGGGGCTGCCGCCCGGACCTCCGGCAACCGCCTCCTGAGCGGTCTCGTCGGCGCCTATGTCGAGCTGATCCGCAACACGCCGTTCCTGGTCCAGCTCTTCTTCATCTTCTTCGGGCTGCCCGCCCTGGGCCTCAAGCTCGGCGAGTTCCAGGCCGCCTGCATCGCCATGGTGGTCAATCTCGGCGCCTACTCGACCGAGATCATCCGCGCCGGCATCCAGGCGATCCCCAAGGGGCAGATCGAGGCGGGCCGCAGCCTCGCCATGAGCGGCCCGCAGATCTTCCGCTACATCATCCTGAAGCCGGCCCTGCAGAAGGTCTGGCCCGCTCTCTCCAGCCAGATCATCATCGTCATGCTGGGCTCGGCCGTGTGCTCGCAGATAGCGGTCGAGGAGCTGAGCTATGCCGCGAGCTACATCCAGTCGCGCAACTTCCGCGCCTTCGAGGTCTACTTGGTGACCACGGCGGTCTACATCCTGCTGGCGGTAGCGCTGCGCGCCGTGTTGCGGGCCGGCGGCGGCTACGTCTTCGCGAGGCCGGCCCGTGCTTGAGTTCACGACCTGGGACATCCTGCGCAACCTGCTCCTGGCGGCACGCTGGACGGTGCTGCTGTCGGTCATCGCCTTCGTGGCAGGCGGGCTGGTCGGGCTTGCCGTCCTCGTGGCGCGGGTGGCACCGCTGCCGCCGCTGCAGAAGGCGATCCACTACTATATCGAGCTGTTCCAGGGCACGCCGCTGCTGATGCAGCTCTTCCTCACCTTCTTCGGCCTGTCGCTCCTGGGCCTCGAGGTCTCGCCCTGGTTCGCCGCCGCCCTGTCGCTCACGCTCTACACCAGCGCCTATCTGGCCGAGATCTGGCGCGGCTGCGTCGAGGCCATACCCAAGGGACAGTGGGAGGCATCGGTCAGCCTCGGCATGAGCTTCCTGGAGCAGATGCGCTGGGTGGTGCTGCCGCAGGCGATGAAGATCGCGATCCCGCCCACCGTCGGGTTCTCGGTCCAGGTGGTGAAGGGGACGGCACTGACCTCGATCATCGGCTTCGTCGAGCTGACCAAGGCCGGGACCATGATCACCAACGCCACCTTCCAGCCCTTCACCGTCTACGGGCTGGTGGCCCTCCTCTACTTCGTCCTGTGCTGGCCGCTCTCGACCACGGCCAAGCTCCTGGAGAGACGGCTGCATGTCGCTCGTTGAGCTGAAGGGAATCAGGAAGCGCTTCGGCCAGAACGAGGTGCTGAAGGGCATCGACCTCGACGTGGCGGCAGGCGAGGTCGTGGCCATCATCGGCCGCAGCGGCTCGGGGAAAAGCACGCTGCTCCGCTGCATCAACGGTCTGGAGCGCTTCGACGAGGGCACGATCGAGGTCGACGGTGCCCATATCGGCGCCAACCAGAAGGAGCTGCGGGCACTGCGGCTCAAGGTCGGGATGATCTTCCAGCAGTTCAATCTGTTCCCGCATCTGACCGCCGGCCAGAACGTGATGCTGGCGCCGACGGTGGTGAAGGGCACGGGCAAGGACGAGGCCCAGGCCACCGCGCGCACGATGCTGCAGAAGGTGGGCCTGGCCGAGAAGTTCGACGCCTACCCCGATCAGCTCTCGGGCGGGCAGCAGCAGCGGGTGGCCATCGCCCGCGCCCTGGCGATGGCGCCCAAGGTCCTGCTCTGCGACGAGATCACCTCGGCCCTCGACCCCGAGCTCGTGGGCGAGGTGCTGGGCGTGGTCCGCCAGCTCGCCGCCGAGGGCATGACGCTGCTCATGGTGACCCACGAGATGCGCTTTGCCCGCGACGTGGGCACCACGATCGTGTTCATGCATCACGGCCGCATCCACGAGCAGGGCCCGCCCGCCACCGTGTTCGGCTCGCCGGCCACCCCGGAGCTGGCCCAGTTCGTGGGTGCCGTCGGCAGGGCTTGACGGCACTGCGCAGGCGGCCGCAGCACGCTGATGCTGTGAACGACGACCGCATCCTCCGTTCCTGGGACGAGAATGCCGGCCGCTGGGCGGACGCGGTCCGCGGCGGCTCGATCCGCAGCCGTGCCGTGGCCACCGACGCCGCGATCGTCGCCACCTTGGCCACACTCCGCCCTGGCTCGGTGATCGATCTCGGCTGCGGCGAGGGCTGGCTCGTCCGGCGCCTCAAGGAGGAGCTCGGCTGCCGGGCGGCCGGCGTGGACGGCAGCGCCGAGCTGATCCGGCTCGCCCTGGAGGCTGACCCCGGAGGCGACTACCGGGTCGTCGACTATGCTGGCATCGAAGCGGATCCGGGTCTGCTGGGTGCTGCAGTCGATACCCTGATCGCCAACTTCGCCCTGCTGGCGGAGGAGCTGTCGCCCCTCCTCCGCTCCCTGCGTGCGGTGGCGGATACGCTCGTGATCCAGACCGTCCATCCCTGGAGCGCCTGTGGCGACGCGCCCTACGTCGATGGTTGGCGGGAGGAGCGCTTCGCCACCTTCGGCGCCGGCGGCTGGACGCCGATGCCCTGGTACTTCCGCACCCTTGGCTCCTGGCATCGCGACCTCAAGACCGCCGGCTGGCGGGTCGATGAGCTGCGCGAGCCGTTCGATCCGGCCAGCGGCCGCCCCTTCTCGCTCCTGCTGACCTGCCGGCCACAGTAGCCGGCTCGGCATCACTCAGCCGGAAGCTTCGCGCTTGACGCGGACCCGGTTGGGAGCGAGCTTGCCCGTCATGAGAACAAAACAAGAACATTCTGAAGGAGGACGCCGATGCAAGCTACCCTCGCCTTTGCCACCGTGCCGGGTGCCGCACCCGGAGTACAACGTGCCACCCGCCCCACGGGCGTCGTGGGCCGGACGGAGATCGACGAGCTGCGGCGCGCGCTGGCGCTTGCGACCGAACGCGCGGAGCGGGCCGAGCGGCGGCTGCGGGCCCGGATCATCGAGCTGACCTGGCCTGCCACGCTGGGTGCCATCGCCGGCGGGTTCGCGGCCGTCGTCTTCCTGCGCCTCGCCGGCGCGTAGCAGCCCTGCCGGGCCGGGCTTCTGCCGCGGGACGTGGGGTGCTAGAGCCTTGCCGCCTGATCAGCGCGGGGAGGTATGGCGGCCGTGAGCGATGGTGCTGTCCTGGATCTCGGGGCTGCCGAGCTGGCCCGGGCCATCGCCAGTGGCGAGATCAGCTCGGTCGAGGCGACGCGGGCGACGCTGGAAGCGCTGGAGACCAGGGGACCGGCGCTGAACGCGCTGGCACGGCTCTACCCCGACGAGGCGCTCGCAGCAGCGCGCGCGGCCGACGAGGCCAGGGCACGGGGCGAGGTGCTGGGGCCGTTGCACGGCGTGCCGCTCGCGCACAAGGACATGTTCCACCGTGCCGGCGAGCTCAGCGAGTACGGCTCGACCATCTTCAAGGGCCAGCGGCCGGTGACGACCGCCACGGTGATCGCCAGGCTGGATGCGGCGGGAGCCATCGATTGCGGCCGGCTCAACATGGTCGAGTTCGCGCTCGGCATCACCGGCCACAATCCGCACACCGGCCACCCGCGCAATGCCTGGGACCCGAGCCGGATCACCGGCGGCTCGACCAGCGGCGGAGCCACCTCCGTGGCGGCGGGGCTGGTCCCGGCGACGCTGGGCTCGGACACCGGCGGCTCGATCCGGGTGCCGGCCTCCTTGTGCAACCTGGTGGGCATCAAGCCCACCTACGGCCGGGTCAGCCGGTACGGCTGCATGCCGCTTTCCTTCTCGCTCGACCATGTGGGCCCGCTCGCCCGCTCGGCCGAGGACTGTGCGCTGGTGCTGCAGGCGATCGCGGGTCACGACCCGAACGACCCCACCACCAGCCGGCGCCCGGTCGGCGACTATGCGGCAGGGCTCGGGCGCGGCGTGGCGGGCCTGCGCGTGGCCCGGCTGGCCGTGGGCCCCGAGTTCGAGATCGATCCCGAGATCCAGCGCCTGGCGGATGAGGCCGTGGCCGTGCTGGGCGGGCTGGGTGCCACGGTGAGCGAGCAGGTGCTGCCGAGCACCGGCCCCCTCAACGCGCTGCGGCGGGTGCTGATGCTGGCCGAGGGTGGTGCCATCCACGACGGCCTGATGCACGGGCGACCGGCGGACTACAACCCGCAGACCCTGCACCGGATGGAGCCGGGCCTCGGCTTCATGGCCACCGAGTACATCCAGGCGCTGATGGCCCGCGGGCCGCTGCTGGAGCGCTTCTGCGCCCAGATGTTCGACCAGGCGGACGTGCTGGCCCTGCCGATGTGCCCCTCGCTCACGCCCAGGATCGCCGACACCGACACCGGTGGCGATGCCCGCTTCATGGCGCTGGCCAACACGCTGGGCGGGCTCGCCGGCCCCTTCAACTATCTGGGCCTGCCGGCGCTCAGCATGCCGGTGGGCTTCGACCGCAACGGCATGCCGGTCGGCCTGCAGCTCGTCGGCCGGCCGTTCGCGGAAGGGCTGCTCCTGCGGGTGGCGCACAGCTTCGAGCGCGAGGCCGGGATCGCGGTGCGACGGCCGCCCGCCTAGATGGCGGGCCAGCTGCGCCAAGCGTTGGGCATCGCCAGCCTCAGGCCCGAGATCCGCGGCATCCTGCTGACCCTCCTCGCCATGGGCCTGTTCGGCTGCATGGACGGGCTCAGCAAGATCCTGGTCTCGCACTACCCGACCCCGCTCGTCCTCTGGCTGCGCCATGTGATGGCGGTGCCGGTGGCGTTCCTGATCCTGGCCAGGAAGCGCCCCTTGCACCTGCTCCACTCGCGCGTACCAGGCCGGCAGCTCCTCCGCGCGGCACTCCTCATCGTCGAGATGAACCTGGTGCTGATGGCGTTCCAGGTCATGCCGCTGGCCGACGCCCACGCCATCCTGGCCGTGACCCCGCTGCTGGTCACCGCCCTCTCCGTCCCTTTCCTGGGCGAGCAGGTGGGCTGGCGGCGCACGCTCGCCGTCGTCATCGGGTTCATGGGCGTGCTGGTCATCCTCCGCCCTGGCATGGGCGTGCTCCAGCCGGGCGCCATCCTGGCCGTGATCGCGGCCTTCCTCTACGCCTTCTACAACATCATCACCCGCCGCATCTCCACCTTCGATTCGGCCAACACCACCTTCCTCCTCCAGACCATCTTCGGTGCCCTGCTGCTGACCTTCGTGGGCCCGTTCTTCTGGGTCATGCCAGCCCTCCACCACTGGCCGCTGCTGGTGGGTCAGGCAACGCTGGGTGCGGTCGGCCATCTCTGCCTCGTGCGGGCGCTCTCGCTCGCACCCGCCGTCGTGGTGCAGCCCTTCACCTACACGCTGCTGCTCTATGCCGTGGTCTTCGGCTACTTCCTGTTCGGCGACGTCCCCGACCTGCCGACGTTGATTGGTGCCGGCATCGTGGTCGCGGCCGGCGTCTATGCCGCGATCCGCACACACAAGCGCGCCGAAGCCGGGAGCTGACCCTCCGCCGCTCAGCTCTCGGCGAAGAAGTCCACCTCGCCATTGTCCAGATCATAGCGGGCGCCGACGATCTTGATCCGCCCGGCTGCCGCCGACTGCGGGAGGATGGTGCCGTTCTGGCGCAGCCCGGTCATCACCCGGCGGACATTCTCGCGCACGGCATTGTCGAGGAGATCGCCCGGCTGGCCCCTGGCGCGCAGCACGGCCGGCACGATCGGCTCGACCATCTGACCGATGGCGCCGGGGAAAGTCGCGTTCTTCTCGACCACGCTGACGGCGGCCGCAACCGCCCCGCAGCGCTCATGGCCCAGCACCAGGATCAGCGGCACGCCGAGCTCGGCCACCGCATACTCGATGCTGCCCAGCCCTGTGAGGTCGACCGTGTTGCCGGCCACGCGGATGATGAACAGCTCGCCCAGCCCGCGCCCGAACAGCAGCTCGGGCGGCACGCGGCTGTCGGAGCAGCCGACCAGGACCGCGAACGGCGTCTGCCCGCGCGCGATCTCGACCCGCCGGTCGCGGCCCTGGACGCCACGGAAGGGCGCCTCGGTGACAAACTTCTGGTTGCCCTCCTTGAGCAGCGCCAGCGCCTGATCGGGCGTCAGGTCAGTGCGCGCGTGGTCGGCCGCCACCGCCCAGGCCCGGTGCGGGCCCGCGAGCAGCCCGGCCGCCGTGCCGCAGCAGGCGCAGGCCATCATCACCCGGCGCGAGATGCCATCGCGTGCCATCGCAGTCGCCTCCCCTTGCGTAGCGGTGCCGTGGTTGGCAGCCTCGCCTCTACTCAGGGGTGCGATCTAGAGCCATGCTTGGCATGGGGTAGAGGTCGGCGACGCCGCAGAGCGGACCCTGGCGGCGCCATCCTGCTCAAGCGGGACGACCGGAGCACGACCCAGGTTCGCCCAGGAACGCCTCAGTCGGGTAGGGGCCGGGCCTTCAGCCACAGGAACAATGGCCATCGCGTCCAGGGCTGAATCGGACCTGCAAGCCCTTGCTGGTTGTCCGGCTTGGGCTCGCGCAGGGCGGTGATCGCGAGGCCTGCTTGGGCAAGCGCATCGGCATAGGCCTCCAATGGCTGCGACCAGCCCGCAAACCGCATCTCGAGCCCATCGCGCGCAAAGGTACTCTCGAAGCGCTGCCGTCCGAAGTAGGAGCCGGTCAGAACAAGAGGTGCCTCTGGCTCATCGCTCTCAAAGCGCCCGTGATCTGCGAATGGATGGACAAGGGAGATCACGACTTCGCCCCGTGGCTGCCGCAGCACGCGCGCCATCTGCTTGACTGCCGCAGGCACGTCCTCAACGTCCATCAGAACATTGTAGGCCACGACGCGGTCGAAGCTGCCGTCGTTGAACGGCAAGCGGGCGGCGCTCGCCGCCACATAGACCGCCGCGGACGACGCATCGATCGCTGCCTTCACCATCGCTGGCACTGCATCGGTGGCGGTCACCCGGTAACCGAGCGTGGTCAGCTCCCGGGCGATCCGACCCTCACCGCAGCCAATCTCCAGCACGTCACCGGTCCCTTGCCCAACAAAGGCACGAAAGGCTTCGCGGTAGGACCAGAACGCGTCGTGGCCGGGTGCCCGCGCCCAAGCGGTCCACTCAGCTGCGACCTGCGTCCAGTGCGCCTGATCGGGAGGGAGCCGAGGGGACATGGATTGTCTCTCAGTGGCAGTGAGGAGAGCAGCGCAGCGCTTTCCCCGATTTAGGCCTGACCTTCTCGCGGCTATGTAGCCGCAGCCTTCCTGCGCCGGATCGGCAGGCGCCAGAACAGGGCATTGACCGCCCAGCCCAGCAAGGCGCCCACCGCCGCGAAGCTCGGCTCCAGGGTGAGTGTGGTTTCGAAGCGCTCCCAGGTGGCGCGGAGCAGGTTAGGGTCGTGATCGCGCAGGAGGATGAAGGGCTTGATGATCCGCGGTGCGCGCTGGAGAGCCTGGACCTGCGCGTCGAGGTCGGCGGTCCGGGCGCCTACCGCAGCGACGGCCCGGCCCGTCGCCGCCACCGAAGCGTCCGGGCTCGTGGTCAGGCGCTGGATGTACGCGGGGAACGGCAGCCGGCTCTCGTCAGCGACACGGCGGTACTCGGCGAGCTGCCGGCTCGCCTCCTGGAAGGCGCCGCCCAGGCGCTGCTCGTATTCCTGGACGAAGCGCGGCACCTGGCTGCCGCCGATGGCGCCGATGAGGACGGCAGCAGCGAGCGTCAGGTCGTAGAGGGCGCGCACGCCCTCAACGGTCCTGGTCGTGCAGGTCCGGCGCCGTGGCCACGAGCCGGTCGAACTCCTCGCCGAAGACCGCGTGCGCCTTCACGTCTTCCTCGATCGCACCCAGGCTCTTGTAGAAGGCCTGGGCCTGGGTGTTCCAGGCCTTCGAGCACCACCAGAGGAAGCTGCGGTCCTCGGCTGCGGCGAGCCTGGCGAGGGCTGCCATCAAGGCCCGGCCCACGCCACGGCCACGCGCACGTTCGGTGACGATCAGGTCGTAGAGGAAGAGGCCGCGCTGGCCGAACTCGGTCGAGTAGGTGGGGTGGAAGAGGGCGTAGCCCAGCGCCTCTCCACCCGCGAAGGCGAGGAGGGTGCGGAACTCGGGCTGCGGGCCGAAGCCCTCCTTGCGGATCAGCTCAGGGGGAAAGCGGCCGGTGGGCTCGCCCTGGCCTTCGTTCAGCTCGTCCGAGAGGGCGGCAATCGCATCCGCGTCCTCGGGACGGGCCAGCCTGACGACGAGCCCACCTGCGCTCATACCGGCAGCGTATAGCTGGTCTTGACCGAGGTGTAGAACTCGATCGCATAGCGGCCCTGCTCGCGCGGCCCGTAGGAGCTGCCCTTCCGGCCGCCGAACGGGACGTGATAGTCCACGCCCGCGGTCGGCAGGTTGACCATGACCATCCCGGCCTCGGCGTGCCGCTTGAAGTGGCTGCTGTGCTTGAGCGAGGTGGTGCAGATGCCGGACGAGAGGCCGAACTGGGTGTCGTTCGCCACCGCCAGCGCCTCTTCGTAGCTGCGCACCCGGACCACGTTGGCGACCGGCCCGAACACCTCCTCGCGGTTGATCCGCATCTCTTTCGTGGTGTCGGTGAACAGCACCGGCTGCATGAAGTGGCCGCGGGTCTCGCGCTTCAGCTCCTCGCCGCCGAAGGCCAGCGTGCCGCCTTCCTGCTTGGCGATCTCGACATAGCGCATGTCCTGCTCGAGCTGGCTCTCGTCGACCACGGGCCCGATCTGCGTGCCCTGCTTCAGCGCGTCATCGACCACGATGTTGCGCATCTCCTCCTTCATCGCTTCCACGAACCGGTCGTGGATGCCCTCGGTCACGACGAAACGGGACGACGCGGTGCAGCGCTGGCCGGTGGAGTAGTAGGCACCCTGGATCGCACAAGTGACGGCCGTCTTCATGTCGGCGTCGTCCAGGATCACGAGCGGGTTCTTGCCGCCCATCTCGAGCTGGAACTTCTTGTGCGTGGCAAGGCAGGCCTCGGCCACCTTGCGCGCCGGTCTCGACCGAGCCGGTGAAGCTGATGGCGTCGATGTCGCGCGACTTGAGCATGACGTCGCCCACCACCGAGCCGCGGCCCATGACGAGGTTGAAGACGCCTGCCGGCAGGCCTGAGCGCGAGATGATGTCGGCCAAGGCCCAGGCACAGCCCGGCACGAGGTCGGCGGGCTTGATCACCACGCAGTTCCCGTAAGCCAGCGCCGGCGCGATCTTCCAGGCGGGAATCGCGATCGGGAAGTTCCAGGGCGTGATCAGGCCCACCACGCCCACAGGCTCGCGGGTCACCTCGACCTGGATTCCGGGGCGGACGGAATCGACGATGTCGCCCGTGATCCGCAGCGCCTCGCCGGCGAAGAACTTGAAGATCTGCCCGGCCCGGACGACCTCGCCCTGCCCTTCGGGCAGCGTCTTGCCCTTCCTCGCGCGAGAGCAGCCGGCCCAGCTCCTCCTTCCGGGCCAGGATCTCGGTGCCGATCTTGTCCAGGGCGTCGAACCTGACCTGCGGCGTGCTCCCCCGCCAGCCCGGGAAGGCGGCACGCGCGCCCGCGATCGCGTCCTCGGCCTGCTTCCTGTCGGCGTAGCTGTACTCGCCCACCACATCGTCGAGGTTGGACGGGTTGATGTTCCGGCTCGTGCTGGTCCCCTCGACCCACTCGCCGGCGATGAAGTTCTTGTGCAGCATGATGGTCCCCCTGGCGCTGGCCCGGACGATAGCGCGCGAAGGGCCCGCGGCAAGCGGCAGCGACGCACAGCCCGATCGCAACGCGGTTCCGCGGAAGCGGACGCTCCGGATCGCGGTGTCCAGGCTGTCATCCGCCGCGTCCCGCGATCCTTGAGCCAGCAGACCTGCCGAGACCTTGTCCTGCGAGGCCAGCGGCCTTACCCAGGTGAAGGACCGTAGCGCCGGGCGCCTACGCAGGTGAGAGCGCACTCAGACCGCCATCGTTCGACCGTGGCGAAGTGCCGATAGTCGCCGCCTGAGCAAGATCGATTCCGGCCACTGGTACCGCCCGGCGCGTGACCATCGATGGACCGGGCATCTCAGCCGAGAATCACTTGTCCAGGCAGCTTCATCAATTTCCATCCAGACATGCAGCTTGCAGGGTGACATCGATAGCACTAGTTCATCGTCCAGCGTGAGCACATCCCATCGGATCGGCTTATCAGCCCCATCGCTCCTGCACGATCATTGCGGATGTCGAGCGCACTGGCAGAGATCGAGAGTGCGGATATATGGATGGACTTACGCCGTACGAGGTCCTTCTGACGCCGCTTGGCCCCAATGGGTTCGACGACCTTGGAAAGCAGGGGCTCCTGGGCCGAGCTTACATGTTCATGGGTGCTCAAGCGCCCGATATCATCGCGATCAGGCGACACACGGCCGAGCCCGAGGGAGCATCTGCTTTCCGCTCCCCGAGCGAACCCAGAACGCGGAAAATCGAGCGTCCTCAGGCCCTTGCGTCAAGGCAGACAGACCAGAATACCCCGGTAATCCTGGCCGTGCCGTCGCCTGATGGCACACTCCCGCTCCAAGCCCGCTGCTGAACGCCGAGCCAGGCGCATGGAGCAGACGCGCGTCCGACGGGCGAGGCTCGCCCCGCCTGAGCAGGCCGCACTCGTTGCCGCCGTCGAGCACGAGCGCCTCCAGGCTCCAGATGCACGTCCCATGATGGCCGCAAGCCGCCCCGCCCGTGAAGGCCCGAACTGAAGCCCGTCACAGCCCACGACCTTGCTGAAGCGCTGTTTTCGGACCAGCTAAGCGGTTGGAGCCTAAGGCATCCCTCCGGAGGTCACCATCAAGCTCATGCTCATCCTGCTCGGCCTTGCCATTCTCCTCGGCGGGCCCACCGCTCTTGCCGTCACCCGTGCGTCCGACCAGGCCCACTGGAGCCAGATGCGCTGGGACAGCGCCGGCCTCGCCCCGGACCCGGCGACGCATCCCGGTGCGATCGTCCAGGTCTATGCCGCCCGGAGCTGGGGCTGGAGGGGTGCCTTCTCGGTCCACAGCTGGGTCGTCTTCAAGCCCGAGGGTGCCAGCTCGTACGAGCGCTACGACGTGGTCGGCTGGGGCGTGGGCCCGGGCGGGCGGGCCGCCGTGCGCCAGAACATCCGCACCGTGGACGGTTACTGGGCCGGCAACAAGCCGGAGGTGATCGGCGAGCTGCGCGGCGAGAAGGCGGCCCAGGCGATCCCCAAGCTGCGACAGGCCATCGACGCCTATGGCTACTCCCAGGAATACCGCATGTGGCCGGGCCCCAACTCCAACACCTTCGTGGCCTCCCTGCTCCGTGCCGTGCCGGAGCTCGCGGTCCCGATGCCGGCCAACGCCGTCGGCAAGGACTGGCTGCCGCTGAACCGGCCGGTCGCCTCCACGCCCAGCGGCACCGGCCTGCAGGTCTCGCTGTGGGGCATCGTCGGCGTCGCCGCCGGCATCGAGGAGGGGGTCGAGGTCAACGTGCTGGGGCTCGTGCTGGGGATCGATCCCAAGCACCTGGCCGTGAAGCTGCCGGGCTTCGGCAGCCTGGGCCTGCGGGTCAACGAGCCTCCGAAGCTGCCGGCCAACGTCACCGCCCAGGAGCCCAGCGCGTGACCGAGCGGGTCCTGATCCTCGACTTCGGCGCCCAGTACACGCAGCTGATCGCCCGCCGCCTGCGCGAGCAGCACGTGTACTGCGAGATCCACCCCTGCACGGTCGGCAGCTCGTTCGTGCGCCAGTTCGAGCCTGCGGCCGTCATCCTCTCCGGCGGCCCCGCCTCGACCACGGAGGAGGCGAGCCCGCGCGCCCCGCAGAGCGTCTTCGAGCTCGGCGTGCCGGTCCTGGGCATCTGCTACGGCGAGCAGACCATGTGCGCCCAGCTCGGCGGCAAGGTCGAATCCGGCCATCATCGCGAGTTCGGCCGGGCCCTGATCACCCTCGACCGGCCCTCGCCCCTCTTCGACGGCCTCCTCGAACCCGGCGACCAGGCCCCGGTCTGGATGAGCCACGGCGACCGCGTCACCGCCCTGCCGCCGGGCTTCGTCACCATCGCCCACAGCGAGGGTGCTCCCTTCGCCGCCATCGCCGACGACGAGCGCCGCTTCTACGGCGTCCAGTTCCACCCCGAAGTCATCCACACCGCCATCGGTGCCGGCCTCCTGCGCAACTTCCTCTACCGCGTGGCGTCCTTGCGCGGCGACTGGTCGATGCAGGCCTACCGCGAGGAGGCGATCCGCCGCGTCCGCCAGCAGGTCGGGAGCGCCGGCGTCATCTGCGGCCTCTCCGGCGGCGTCGATTCCGCCGTCACCGCGCTTCTCATCCACGAGGCCATCGGCGACCAGCTCACCTGCGTCTTCGTCGACACCGGCCTCCTGCGCTACGGCGAGGCCACCGAGGTGGTCGACCTCTTCCGCGGCCACTTCAACATCCCCCTCATCCACGTCCCCGCTTCCGAGCTCTTCCTCGGCAAGCTCGAAGGCATCACCGACCCCGAGCGGAAGCGCAAGCTGATCGGCGGCACGTTCATCGACGTCTTCGAGGCCGAGGCGAAGAAGATCCCCGGCGTCGGCTTCCTGGCCCAGGGCACCCTCTATCCCGACGTGATCGAGAGCGTCTCCTTCCGCGGCCCCTCGGTCACCATCAAGTCCCACCACAATGTAGGCGGCCTGCCCGAGCGCATGGCCCTGGGCCTGGTCGAGCCCCTGCGCGAGCTCTTCAAGGACGAGGTCCGCGAGCTCGGCCGCGAGCTCGGCCTGCCCGAGCCCTTCATCACCCGCCACCCCTTCCCCGGCCCCGGCCTCGCCGTCCGCATCCCGGGCGAGGTCACCCCCGACCGCGTCCGCCTCCTCCAGCAAGCCGACCGCATCTTCCTCGAAGAGATCCGCGCCGCCGGCCTCTACGACGCCATCTGGCAGGCCTTCGCCGTCCTCCTCCCCGTCCGCACCGTCGGCGTCATGGGCGACCTCCGCACCTACGAAGCCGCCTGCGCGCTCCGCGCCGTCACCTCCCAGGACGGCATGACGGCGGACTTCTACCCGTTCGAGCCGGCGTTCCTGGGGCGGGTCGCGAACCGGATCGTGAACGAGGTTCGGGGGATCAACCGGGTGGTCTACGACTGCACCAGCAAGCCGCCGGGGACGACTATGGTATTCCCGTCAGCCGCCCAAAGAAGGAAGAGCAGCGCCCCAAACCCGCCTGATCGGATATTCTCCGTCCGCAATCGTTTTCGCAGGCGGTCTTACAAGTTGTAGACAGCATCAGCTTACACATGACGGCCTTATGTCAGATCGCCTGCCGGGTACAACAAAGCGATTTGTAGTTTGATGGCACGTGGGCAGATCATGACGCAAGCACAAACATTTGGTGGATCCGAACGCACTGCGCCGCCCCCGGTATCGGGCCAATGTTACAAGATATTATCTATGTACGAGGGGTAATTGCTCACCTCCCTCCGTGAGGGCCGTGACGGTGCGGGCGCCGAGGGCCTGACCATGGGGACGGTGACGGGCTCGGCGCCGGCGGCTCCTTACCCTCGGCCGAACCGGGCCGCGACACGGGCGTCAGCCGCCTCGACGGTGAAGGCTTCCGGATCGAAGTCGTCGCCGAGCATCTCGAGCCATTCGTGGCGTCTGGGGTGCGCGGGATCGCTCAGGACGGCGAGCAGCTCCTGGTAGCCCCAGCCACCGCCGCAGTCCTCCGGCGGGCAGTTCCGCCGTCCGGCGACGCAGGCGGGGTAAGCGTGACCATCGACCGGCGGCCGCTTGCCCTCGATCACGATCGAATGCTCCCAGTCGTCGCCGAAGTCGTAGGTGTAGCTGAAGCGGGAGACGCCCGATCGCAGCACCCCGCCCACCGTCAGCCGCGCCTCGTCGGCCGCATCGTCGACCTCGTGCGGATCGCCGTACTGCCGGCCGGCAATGTCGAAGACGTGCAGGTGGGCGTCCTCCCAGCCCATCGCTGCCTGGATGACATGGTGGAGGTCGCCCAGCGTCATCCTGGCCGGCACCAAGAGGCGGCGCCAGATCGGCGGCCGGACGTCCCGAAGCGTCACCTTCAGACTGACGATGCTGTCCGTTTGGCGGGTGGCCTTGGCCATGCTCGGGCCTCGAGAGGCGAGCTACGCGACGGCGACGGGCAGCGGCGTCCCGTCGAGGGTGAGGCGGACGGCGTCGAGGATGGCGACGCCTCGTCGTCGCGCGGTCTCGAGGACCGACCTGACGTCGGCATAGAGGGCGGCGCCCCATTCCGAGCGGAAGCAGTTGGTGACCTTGCGGAAGACGACGCAGGGGCGCAGGGCCTGCTCGGAGCCGTTGTTGGTCGGCGGGACAGCGCGATTGGTGACGAAGACGAGCAGGTTCTGCCGAAAGCGCTTGACGATGCGCCGGAGTTTTCGCCCCGCCTCGGTGACGGGAACGATCCCCAGCAGGGCGTCGATCCCGGCCTGGAGGCGGGCGTGGTAGGCGGCGAGGGTGGCGTCCGCCAGCTCCGGGCGGCGCCGCCCGATGCGGATGGCCCGCTTCAGCAGGGCCGTGAGCCGGGGGGCCAAGGCGTCGTCGCCGGCCTCGAGCGCGTACCGGACGTCGCGCAGCAGGTGGGCGAGGCAGACCTGGTGCTCCTTGGCCGCCCAGCCCATCTGCGCCGCGAGGCGGTCGGAGACCCAGAAGGCGGGACGGACGTCGCCGAGGAACGCCGCGACCACCGCCTTGCCGCGCGAGGGACGGATGACGAAGCAGGCGCTGTCGCCGTGGTGGAAGACCCAGGCCCAGAAGGTCCGGTGGCCGACCCGCACCGAGGTCTCGTCCGATTGCAGGACGGTGCCGGACAGCAGGCGACGGCGGATGTCGCCCGCCTGGACCGCGAACGCCGGCGCGCTGTCGGCCAGCATGCCGGCCAACGCGCCTTCGCTGACGGCGAGCCCGAACAGGTCGGCCAGCAGCCGCGCCAGGCGCGCGAACGGGATCGCCTGGCCGAAGCGTAGGTAGAGGACGAGGGCGCGCAGGTTCGGCCCGAACGGCGAGCCCGGCTCGAGCCCGGCGGGCGGCGCCGCCTTGAACCGCCCGTGGCAGCAGGGGCAGGCGCCGCCGTAGAGCGTCACCCGGGTGACGTCCGGCGTGATCCGGGGAATGTCGATCCGGTCGTAAGCCTGGAGCGGGGCCTGGCTCGCCGCCGCCAGCGCCGCCCGGCAGTGCGGGCAGCGCTCCACGAACACGTCGCGCCGCCGGGTCGGCTCGGGATGCAGCGGGCGGTGCGCCCCCGCGTGGACCTTGCCCTTGCGCCTCGCCCCGGTCGCACCGTTCGCCTTGTGCCCCTGCGAGGGCGGGATGCCGGAATTGTCCGGCGTCTTGGGGGGTCGCCCCAGCTTCTCCCGCAACGCCGCGTTGTCGGCCTTCAGAGCAGCGTTCTCCGCCTCGAGCATGCCGACGCGCACCTTCAAGGCGGCATTCTCGGCTCCCAGGGCTGCGACATGAGCCACGAGCGCCTCGATCCGAGCCAGCAGCGCCGCGATCGGCATTGCCACCTCGGACCAGGAAAGGGCGGACTTGTCGACGGGTGCGGCCATGCAAGCGTTGCGTCACAAACCGCCTTCCGCGGCAACCGAAATCAGCGGCATGAGCGCCGGGCACGACCGAGGCCGGTCAGGCTGCCGGGCTGGGTGAGCAATTACTACGAGGGGTGGGAACTCATTATGGAGAGCGTTATCGCGGAGGCGTCTTCGGCTACATGTTAGATCGGCAAATTCTGTCGGCCTACGAGGGAATATTTGTTGGAGGTAATTGGAGAGTAGGGGACGAGCTGTTCATATTCGGATTCTCCCGAGGAGCAATGGCCGCCCGTAGCCTCTCTAACTTCATCGGCAGCTTTGCCACTGACTGAAGTTTACAGGGACGCGATCGGCGTCGTGAGCATGGCGGAGTAGCCGGAGCGGCGTGAGCTATGGCGGGTGGTGGCGGTTGAGGGCGATATCGAGGCGCGCGCCCTGCCTCGCCGGTTCGACCAATGCCCACAACCGCCGTTTCCGTCCCGCCGGTCCTGACCACGCTCGTCGGCCGTCTGGCTGCCGCCGTGCCGCGGCGCGCCTGCACCACCTTTACCGAGCTGCTGATCGGCGCCGCCACCACCCGGGGCGGCCATGTCACCGACGCGATCCTGGCAGCCGGGCTGTCGCGCGGCTGGACCACCTACTACTGGTTCCTCCAGCGCGGCCGCTGGGCGTGGCTCGCGGTCTGGCAGGCGCTGCTTGGGGTGCTGAAGGAACTGTTCGCCCCGACGGTCTGGCACGTCGTCATTGACGACACCTTGGTCGAGCGGATCTCCGCCCGGGCCCCCGGGTCGCTCGTCCACTACAACCACACCGCCAAGCCGAACCGATCGCGGTTCCTGCGCGGCCAGGGCTGGCTCTGCCTGGCCGCGGTCGTCGAGCGCGGGTGGAGGGTCGGCGCGGTGCCGCTGATGCTGCGCCTGGTCCGGCGCGGCACCAATCGCGGCAAGCTCACCAGCGCGCGCTTCCTCTTGCGCCTGCTCGGCAACCGGCTCGGCCGGGTACGGGTCCTGCTCGACGCCTGGTTCATGCGCGCCCGGCTGATCGAGTCCGCGATCGCAGGCGGTCATACCGTGATCGGCCGGGTGCGCCGGGACCTCGCCCTCTACGCGGTCCCACGGCCGCCTCGACGGCAGCGCCGCGGCCGGCCGCGCAAGTACGGCGCACGGATGACGCGGGAGAGGATCGAGGCGCTGCCGCCCCACCGCAGCGCGCGGATCCTATACGGCAAGCTTGAGGTCGTGCGCTACCGGACCTGCTGGGTCGCCGCCCGCTTCCTCAAAGGCCGGGTGGTGCGCGCCGTGTGGGTGCAGCTGGAACGACCTGACCGGCGCGGCGGGACAAGCGAGGAGCGCTTGCTGCTCTGTACCGACCCGGACCTGGCCGCGACCGAGGTCATCACGAGCTACGCCAAAAGGTGGAGCATCGAGCCGCTGTTCGCGGCCATGAAGCACGGCTGGGGGCTTAAGGATGCCTGGCAGCAATCGCGCCAGGTGCTGATGCGCTGGGTCACGATCCTGGCTGCGGGCTACGCGCTCAGCCAGATGCTGGCCTACGCCGACCCGGCCCGCAGTTCCGGTCTCGCCGCTCCGGCGCCGTGGCGACCGCCCGGGACGCGCACGGCCGGGCTGATCCAGGCGGGCCTAGCGCGGCTTTTGCGCGGGGTCGGCCCGTCCGCCTTCGTGCCCGTGACTTCGCGAAAATCGGACCTGCCAACTAGCCGACACGCCGGGAAACGGGCGTCCGCCGCCGCCAAAGCCGCCTGAATCAACAGTCCCTGCGCCATCACGCCCTCCATGACACCGCAGTTCGCTGTCGGCGTGAGTTCCGCTGCCTGTAAACTTCAGGTCCTCTGAGAGACCCGAGCGAAATACAGGATGCCCACTCCAAATACCGCGCAGGCGGTCAGCCGAAGGTGCCGTCGCGGATGTGGTGGGAATTGGCTGAGCGTGATCTCCAGGGCTGGTAGGGTGGTCGGATCAGGCGGCGAGGTCAATCGGGAGCGTTGTGGCCGGCTCGGCGAGGCTCTGCCATCCATCGACCTTGCGCATGGTGATCTGGCCTGAGGCGAGCAGCGCCCAGAACAGCATGGCCGCGGTCTCGGCGGCGGGTAGCACGGTCTGTGTCTTGATCCGACGCTTGAACTCCTCGTGCAGGCGCTCAATGGCATTGGTCGTTCGTGCCGACTTCCATTGGCTGGTCGGCAACCGGGTGAAGGCGAAGAGACGCTCGCCGGCCTCCTCCAGGCTGTCGGCGACCGCCCGGCACTTGAGCCGCCACTTGCGCAGGAAGGCCTTGCGGCGCTGCTCGACCTCCTTGACGGTCGCGGCGTAGATCATGTCCTGGTAGTCGGCCGAGACCTCCTCGTGCAGCTTGTCGGGGGCGTGGGCCAGCAGGTTCCTGTGCTTGTGGACAGTACAGCGCTGCGCCGGCACGTCAGGCCAGAGGCCGGCCAACGCCTTCTCCAGACCGGGCGCACCATCGATGATGAGCAGCTCGGGCGCCCGCAGCCCGCGAGCAGCGAGATCGTCGAGCAGCGCCCGCCAGGCGGCCTCGCTCTCGCCGCCCATGTTCTTGACCGCCAGCAGCACCTTCTGGCCGTCGGTACGGACGCCGAGGGCCACCAGGAGAGAGATGTTGCTGGCCTTGCGGTCGAGCCTGACCCGGACGACGGCCGTCGATGATCAGCCGCACGATCGGCTCGCCCGCAAGATCACGGCCGTTCCAGGCCTCCCAGTCGCTCTTGATCCTGCGCCAGGTACGGCTGACCACGTCCTTGCCGACCGTGCCACCGAGCTATCTGTACAAAATAGACAAAAAGGGTCGCGCTCACCCTCGGTCCGACGGGAATGACCTAACGGATTTCCACCGTTTCGTCTGTGACGACGATGCGGTCGATGAGCAGTTCCAGCAGCTCCCTTTTCGGGCGAAATCCGCCAGCTCCGGGCCTGACGAGGGCGTTGGCAGAACCCTCGGCATGAGCCGCAAGGCGTGCGATTTCGGCCGGACGATCGGTGACGTGGGTGAGCTCGCGTTCCTGGCCATCGAGCGCGGCGAGCCGAAGCCTTGATGTTCCGTCGGCGGCGCTCGTACTCGCTCAGCGGCACGACGCCAGCAAGGTAGGCTTCCGTGAGCCGCTCGATCTGCTGGTGCAGCCCCGCCCTGGCGCGGCGCAGGTTCGCACGTCGCGCCTGCATCGCCTGCGGCAGCCAGTGCCCGCCGCGAGCCCGCTCCATCGCGTGCACGACCATCTCCGGCGTGGCGAGTACCTCGCACAGGTCGCGCCAGACCAGCTCCTCCAGTGGTCGGCCCGGGATGTGCCGCGTCGGGCAATGCGCACCCGGCGACGACGCCGAGGCCGGCGTCTTGGTTCGGCAGACATATTAGTCGTAACCTCGCCGACACGTGCCGGCCTGAGCAGCACGGCGGCAGTGGCCGCAGCTGACCAAGCCGCGCAGGAGGTAGTCATGAACCCGGTTGTTTCGCCGCGCCATCCGCTGAGTGTAGGCCAGCCGCTCCTGCACGCGCTCGAACTGTTCGCGATCGATGATGGCCGAGACGGTCGCCACGGCGATCCACTCGGCCGGGTCGTTCACGCGGCGGCTCTCCCCACCATGGCCAACGGGCCGCAAGGCGGAGCGCCGCCGCTCGACGGGTCGCGTGCGCAGGCGATTGCCGAACACCTGGCCGGTGTAGACGGGATTGGTCAGCAGCCCGCGCACGGTCGAGAGGTGCCAGCTGCTGAGGCCCGACGGCGAGACGATCCCCAGGCCTCGCAGACGCCGCGCCAGCTCGCAGACCGAAGCCCCCGCATCGAACCAGGCGAACAGGTCATGCGAAACCGCCGCCTCGGCCTCGTCCAGGCGCACCCCGGCGGGATCGCGCGGTCGCTCGGGGTGGCCACCCGGTACCCGTAGGGCGGCCAGGTCCAGGGCAGCAGGACGCCGGCCCGCAGCTTGCACAGACGGCCGCGGCGCATGCGTTCGGTGATCAGCGTCCGCTCGTATTCGGCAACGGCACATGTGCATTTTGCAGCAACAGCTGGTCGTGCGGGTCCTGGCTGTGATTGGCTGGTCGAGAAACGCGACCACAGCGCCGTGTTTCTGCAGTTCCTCGACCAGGAGCATCTGGTGCACGTAGTTGCGCGCCAGCCCTTCCGGCGCGGTGATCAGGATGCGGTCCGAGCCGGGCGCCCGCGGCGGCGTCGCGCAGGCGGTCCAGGCCAGGACGCCGGAGACTGGCGCCGCTGTAGCCATCGTCGCGAAAAATTTTGTCCTGCGCCAAGGCCCAGATCTGCGCTGCGGCATGCGCGTGCAGGCGGTCGATCTGCTGGTCAATGGTCTGTGTCCGAGCCTGGCTTCGGCTCGACACCCTGACGTAGCCGGCTACTTGCATGACGGCTTCTCCTCCGCGAGGTCCGAGGAGCGAGCGGAGGAGCCGGCAGGCCGGCGGGCACGACGGCGGCCTGCAGAAGCACCTGATAGGCCCTGTCCCACCGCCGTTGTGCCGCTGGATGGCCAACCAGTTGCCGGTGCACGACCCCACTGCTGCCGCTTCATGGCCCGCTCCGAGAGGACAAGATCCCCTCGGAATGGTGGAGCCAGCGCCGGGCAGCGGCTGTCAGATCCCGACGGCGCTCGGCGCTGCGCCAGGACCAACCGGCCCCGCCGGATCAGGCAGAATTTGTCCTTTGCGAACAGACCATCTATCTACTCACCCAGCCGAACGTGAGTGGCGCCTCACGGAATGCGAAGCGGTCGAGGTGGCGGGCGACCACGTCCTGGAGCCGTTCCACGGTCTCCGACTTGGTCGGCCTCGATGGTGACCTCGAGTGCCTCTGGCTCGGCCGTCATCGTGGCGACGCCGTCAGGGAAGCGGACGATGCCGTCACTAGCCCTCGAGTTCGCACCTCAAGTTTGTGGGCCCAGTGCTTGCAGAGCTGCTGGACGTACTTGGCGCCGTGTGTCGTGGGCACCCGGGCTGTTGCGCTGGTCATGCTCAGAGCCTCTCGATCCTGCTTGCCGCCTCGTCGATGAGGCCGGCCACGTCGAGGATGACGGACTTGTCCACGCCCTCCTGGGAGAGGCGGTTGTGGAGCGCTGTCTTCAGGTTCTGCATCGCCCGCTGGACAGGGGCCGCGTCGGTGCGCTCGCGGACATCGGCCAGCGCCTGCAGGCGGGCCATGGCGGCATCGACCTCGGCTGCGTGCTCCGCCAGATGGGTGCGGCCGGCCTCGGTGATGGCGACTAGCTTGCGGGGGCCGGCGGCGCTCTCCTCCTGCGCAAGCACCATGTCGAGCAGCAGGGTCAGGGTCGGGTAGATGACGCCCGGGCTCGGCGCGTAGGCGCCGCCCGAGCGGGCCTCGATCTCGCGGATGAGGTCGTAGCCGTGGCGGGGCTGCTCCTCGATCAGCTTCAGGAGGACCAGCCGGAGCTCGCCGCCGTCGAAGAGGCGGTGCCGTCGGCCGCGCCCTCCATCGAATGGCGAGGCGTGATGTCTGCCGCGAGGTCCGTCTCCGGCGGCATGGCGATGGTGATTATGGTGACGCATGGCTTCTCAATCCTATCTATGTGTTTCTAAGATATATCTTAAATTCGAGCATGCAAGTGGGTATCGAGCCAGTGATGGTGAGATCGGATCCGGGCCGGCGCCCTTACCAGCCGATGGTCCGGAGGATCGCCAGCGAGATGGGTCCGGCCCGGTGGATCGTCTCGCCGCGGCCCAGGGCCGGGGTCATCAACGAGTTCACGTCCCCCGCCGGGTAGGTGGCCTCGTCGAGATGGGAGATGCTGCTGCCTCCGTCGAAGGGCCGGGGTGCGTAGAGACGGGGGCGGACATTGTCGTTGGCGGCGAGCGCCTGCGGGCTGTCGAAGAAGAGATTGCCGCCCTGGAGCTGGGCCGCCAGCGGCTTGGACCTGGTCTCGAAATCCCTGACCAGGCTCCTGCCGGCCTCGTTCTCGACGAAGCGGTCGTAGGCGCTGGGATAGCCGAAGAGGCGGACCTGGCCCTTGCCGCCCGCGACCGTCGCCAGGCTCAGGAGGCCCAGGCCATGGCCGATCTCGTGCAGGGCCACGGTGGTGAAGTCGTACTTGCCGGCCGGCACCGGCCCGCTGCCGTAGTGCCAGTCCTGGAGGCTGTTGAAGCTGGCGACGATGTCTGGCGTGTCGGGCTCGATCTGCTCGCCGGCCAGCCTGTTCGCCAGCGCGTCGACGTACCAGGTGCTCGCATCCGGGGCACCCTCGAAGTCACGGAAGATGAAGCTCGGCCCGGCCGAGGCCAGGAGGCCCGTCGAGGCGGGAGCGAACTCGGCCTCGAGCGTGATCGGCACGGGCGAATTGATCCTCCTGGACCAGATCGCCAGCGCCCGCTCGAGGGCCGCCCGGGCCGCCGGCTTGAAGCCCTTGTAGGTGACCCGGAAGGTGGCGCCCTGCACGCGCAAGGCACCGTCCGGCTCGGGCTCGACATAACTGGGCGGGGCCGCTGGTCCGGCGCGCAGGACGATGCCGCGCGCCGTCATCCGCTCCAACGCGAGGGCTGGCTCCGTCGCCAGAACGACGATTGCACCCAGCAACGCCGCGGCCCCTGCTGCCGCGCGTCGTGCAACTCCCATCTCCCCGCCCCCCTTCTTTTGCGGAGGATACCCGGCGCCGCCCGGTGACGCTCCAGCTGGCACGCGTCATCCACTGGCCTGGTGCGCCAGCAACCTCCGTCCGGATGGATGCGCGCTTAGAACGGCTGCCCCGGATTGTCGATGTGCGCCCTGAGCCGCTCCTCGAACGGTGCCAGCTTGGCAATCACGTCCGGCAGGGTCGGGTAGTCGTCCACGTTGACCCGGTCGTCGGCCATCCCGGCCGTGAGATGCGCCTGGTTGCGGATGCGGCCGAGCTCGGAGAAGGCGTCCTGCAGCGTGTTGGCGTCGGCCTCGCTCAGCACACCTCTCTCCTTCAGCGCGTCGATGCGCATCAGCGTGCTGTGGGCGGAGATCGAGACGTCCTGGCCCTGCTGGTCGGTGCCCAGCGTCTGGCCGTGCGCCCCGCTGGTGAGGGAAAGCCCGTGCGCCAGCATCATCGGCAGGCGGGAGAGGTTCTTGACGTTGACCTGCGTCGCCCCGTCGAGCTGCGAGGGGAGGTTGCCCTCGGGTGCGATCAGCGCCTCGCGCAGCAGCCAGCCGCCCAGCGCCTGACCGTTGGTCCTGTTCTCTCCCGGCGAGATCGCGGACATGTTCGCGGCGACCTTGTCGTTCATGTCCTTCACGATGTCCCAGGAGCCGTCCCCGCCGTAGAGCCACTCCGTGTTCGAGAACATGGTGAAAGTGTAGACGTTGTCGGGCTCGCTCCCTCCCCGTCCGTCCGGAGCATGCGCCAGGGATTGGCCGACGAGCTGGTCGGCGGTGCCGACGAAGTTCTTCGGGCTCTCGGCCGGCGAGTTGCCGCCTGCGTCCCAGTGCAGGCCCGGAGGGGTCTCGGCACCGCCCGATTCGCCGAGCCCGATCACCTGGAAGCGGACCAGCTCGCCCAGGCGCTGCATGTAGTCCATGCCGGCGGCATCGGTCGGCTGCTGCAGGACGATGCCGAACTCGACGTCGGAGAAGGGCGAGGCCTCGCCGCGGGAGGTCGAGCCCAGGCTCACCGCGGCGAAGGGCACGGGCGGCGGGCCCAGCACCTGGACGGCACGGTCGATCATCTTCGCGGTCAGCTCGCGCATGCCCGAGGCGATGAAGGCCTGCTGCTCGGCACCGGTGCCGCTGTCGTCACCGAGCTCCAGCGCCTTGGCGCGGATCTGCGCGAGCTGCATCCGGTTCTCGGTGGCAGCATCCGACCAGCTCCTGCCCGTTCGGGCCCTTCACGTCCGCATACTGGCGCTCCAGCCGCTCCAGGCCCTCGAACGCCACCTGGAGCTGCGGCATGCCCTTCGCGTTGGCCTCGTCCACCAGATCGGCGATCCGGCGGCCGGCGGTCGGCGTGCCGCTCGCCTCGAGCTCGCGCATGGCCAGCGCCACGAGGTCGGTCTGCGTGGTCAACGCCACCATCCAGGGGCCTTCGGCCTCCCCCCTTGCATTGCTCAGCACGGAGGCGTTGGGGGTGGACTCGAGCCGCTGTGCCCGCTGCTCCAGTTTCTCCGCCCGCTGCTCGTGCACACGCGCCCCTGCAAGATCGCCCGCCTGTCGCGCCGTGTCGGCTTCGACCCGCGCGCCCAGCACGTCGGTCCGCAGCTGCGCCGCTTCCTGGCGTGCGGCGGCGGGCTGGGTGGCGGCCTTCAGCAGGTCGTCATACACCTGCCCCATCTCTCTGGCGTCACCGAGGACGCAGTCCCGGTAGGTGGTGAGGGCCGTCCGGCGGTCCTCCGTCGCCAGAAGGTCGTAGCCCTTGCCCTGCATCAGGCCGTTCATCAGGTTCTGCGCCCTGGCCTGAGCACTGGGTTCGGCGCTGCCGGCGAGCCTGCTGCCTTCCGCGACCACCGCCTTCAGGAAGGCGTCCCTGGTCGCCGGCGGCGTGGAATCGGCGAGCGCAAGCTCGGAGAGCCTGCCGGCGAAGTCGACCGTCTGGCCGTTGATCTGCGGCTGCGAGGGAAGGCGGAGCCCATTGAAGTCGCCAACGTCGACCGCGGTCTTGAGCATGATGTCGGTGAGGGCCCTCACCTGCACGAGCAAGGGCGCCTTGGACGCATCGTAGACCCGGCCCTGGCCGGCCAGGAACTTGCCAAGAGCATCCTTGGCCTCCTGGGCCTTGGCGCTGGTCGGATCGTCGAAGATGGTCCGGACGCACTCCAGGCCCGAGACATCGGCAAAGGCATGCGCGTGCCGCGCCATGACCGAGGGCTCGCCGTTGGGCCCGGGGGCGAACAGGCCGTCGACGATGCGCGTGTTCACGCGGCCGAACGCCTCCTTGTTGGACTCGGCGACGAGGTAGGTGTCGATCTCCTTCTTGGCGATCTCCAGCGCCGCGTCGGGGGTCAGCATCCTGGGCTTGCCCAGACCGTCCTTGGCGTTGCTGATCGCGCGCTCGATCTTCTGCCGGATCTCGCCCTGGCCGGCCGCCGGATCGGAGAGCCGGTCGAGGATCGAACGGTCGGTGACGCCGAGGTTGGCTGCGGCCGATGTCAGCAGCGCGGTGACCCCGCCCGCGTGACCGGACGGCCGGTCGAGAAGGGCCTTGGCCTGGTCAGCGTTGTTGGTCTTCGCCTGCTGCTCGATCTGCGCCGCCTCGCGGGTCATCGTGGCCACCACGCGCGCGGTGAGCGGCTTGCCCGCCTCGATGCGCGATTGCAGCCTGTGGCCGATCTGCAGGGCAGCATCCACACCGTGCTCCTGACGCACGGCATCGACGAACATCCTGGTGACGTCGCGGTTCTCGGCCTTGGCGGTGCCGCCCTGGCCGCGGAACCACTCGGCCACGCGGTTGCCCATGGCCCCCTGCCCGGCGATCCGTCTCTGATCCGGTTGGGCGGTGGGATCCTGGAGCCTGATGCGCGCGGTGCCGGCGTCGATGTGGGGCCGGAAGTCGCCGAGGCTGACGGCCATGCTCGCTCTCCTATCCTTGCCTCACCGGCTCATGCGAACATGCCAGGGTGGACGGGCAGCTCGCGCCTCTCCTCCCCCGAGCTCCCAGGCGAGGGTGCCGGGAGGGACTCGAGCCGTGCGCGCCAAGCCTCGACCAGGTCGACGAACGGCCCCAGGGCGGCGATCAGGGCCTCTCCCGTGAGCCCCTCCAGCGGCAGCGTCTGAGCCAGCAGGACGCGCTGCTCGGCGGGGTCGATGGCGAAGCTCGCCCCCTTCCCGGCAACGACGCTCGCCATGTTGGCCTGGAGCAGCTCGGCATAGGCCGTGGCCGCTCCGGCCGCAGGCAGCTCTGCGACATGGCTCGTCAGGACGACGCGCGACGCCTCGGGATCCTGCTCAAGGGTGACGCGGATGCCGTCGAAAGCCAGGAGGCAGCTGCCGTCCTCCTCCGGGTGGAGTTCCGGGATCCCGATCCCGACGCCGAGCTGGCTGATTGCTGCGCGGAAGGCCGGATTCAGCACGGCTCTCTCCTCAGGGTGCCTGCCCTATGGTAGGCCATTTACCAGACCAGGCCGCCTCGTTCTCCGGCGCGGTATGTCCTCACCGCGACGTGATGGCACCGCCTCGCTGCTATACGGCGCTGCGGCCGGTCGGGATCTTCTCAGGCGGTGCCGCGGGGAGCGCCGCCGGGCCAGCGCAGCGCGCCGCCGCCTCGCGGGCGTGCCGCCTCGACCATCATCAGCTCGCCGACATTCTCGGGGGTGACCAGGCCCACGAGGCGGCCGCTGGCGTCGGCGATGCCGACCGCAGGCAGGCGCTGGCCCTGCATCAGACGCAGTGCCTCGTCCAGATTGCGGCGATCGCGGATGACCGGAATGTCGGTGCGCATCACCTCGGTCACGGGCGCCTCCGGGCCCCGCTCGCGCAGGGCCTTGATCATCTCGTCACGCGTGAGGAGGCCCAGGAGCCGGCCGCCACCGTCCACGACCGGGAACTCGTGCTGGGTGGTGCGCAGCAGGCATTCGACCGCGTCCGCGACACGGCTGGCCGGGGTGAGCGCCTCGAAGCGGGTGACCATGGCGTCGTCGACGATCATGCCGCGCGAGACGTCGCGCATTTGGGCGGCGTGGGCCTCGGAGGTGGCGGCGAGATAGACGAAGAGGGCGATGAAGACCAGCATCGGGTTGCCGCCGACAAGGCCCCAGAGGCCGAAGGCGAAGGCCAGCGCCTGGCCCACCGTGGCCGCGATCTGCGTGCCGCGGGCATAGCCGAAGCGGTAGGCGAGGAAGGCGCGGAGCACGCGGCCGCCATCCATCGGGAAGGCCGGGATCAGGTTGAAGACGACGAGGAAGAGATTGGCGGCCAGCAGCCGCTCGAGCAGCCCGACGCCGGGGTTGTCGATCTCCAGCCCGCCCTCCGGCACGAAGCCGCCCAGCGCCAGGTAGAGAAGTGCGGCGATGACGACGTTCACGGCCGGGCCTGCCAGCGCCACCACCAGCTCCTGCGCCGGCTCCTCCGGGATGCGCTCCAGCCGCGCCACCCCGCCGATCGGCAGGAGGATCACGTCCGGCGTCTGTACCCCATAGCGGCGGGCGGCTGTGATGTGCCCGAACTCGTGCAGCAGCACGCACAAGAAAAGGAGCGAGATGAACAGCACGCCCTCGAGTGCCGCTTGTGGCCCGCCCGCCGAATAATGGGCCACGGCGATCCAGAGCAGAAAGAGGAGGAAGGTCAGGTGCAGCCGGATCACCGTGCCCCTGACCGTGCCGATGGGGATCGACCAGCTCATGCCAGCCTCCTGTCTGCCCGCGCCGAGCTGGAACGGCCTAGCGCTCGTCGAGCAACCTGTCGCTTGGCCCGCCGCATGTCGAGGTGCTGAGGGACGGCAGCCGCGGCCGCACCGGCGACGACTGGATGATGGAGGTGTTGGTCATCGCATAAGGGATGATCTCGTCGATGAGTGCTTCCAGCTCGGCGACCGAGCGGACGTGCGCCTTGGCGACGAAGCAGTCCTCGCCGGTCACGCGGTCGCACTGCACGATGGCACTCAGCCCGAGCAGGACCTCGGCCACCTTGCCGAGCAGACCCGGCAACGGGCGGATGCGGATGTAGGCTGCGAGCGACAGGCCCAGCGCCGCCGGGTCGACCACCGCAGCGTAGCCCCGGATCACCCCGGCCTCCTCCAGCCTGCGCACGCGCTCGGCCACGCTGGGCGGCGACAGACCGACCGCGCGGGCAAGGTCGGCCATCGTGGCGCGGGCGTCCCGAGCCAGGAGGCGTACGAGCGCTACGTCGATGGCGTCGAGGGGACCGTTTTGGAATCGAAGGCGTTTCACGGCATATGACCTCGGATACGAAGAGACAATCAGCGTAGCGCCCTGCGGCCATTCTCGAAACCACGCCAATCCGCCTTCATGCTCCGCAGCATGCCTATGCCAGCCCTATCCTTCACCCGCGCCGCGCAGGCCGTACCGCCCCATGCCTGGTTCGGGGTAAGCGCCGTCTTCCACTATCTGGGTCCGTCCTTCGCCGTGCTGCTCTTCCCGGCGGTGGGCGTGCTTGGGGTGGCGTGGCTGCGCATCGCCACGGCGGCGTTCGTCCTTGCACCCTGGACCAGGCCGTGGCGGACCTTCGCCCGTGTGACACCCGGCGAGCGGGCCCTGCTGCTGGCGCTGGGCGCCTGCCTCGCCGTGATGAACACCGCGTTCTATCTGGCGCTGGACCGGTTGCCGATGGGCGTGGTTGCCGCGATCGAGTTCGTCGGCACGATCGGCGTCGCCCTCTTCGGCCTGCGGACCCGCCGCAACCTCGTGGCACTCGGCCTGGCGGTCGCGGGTGTGTTCATCCTCATCGAGCTGCGCTGGTCGAGCGATCCCTTGGGCCTGTTCTGGGCCTTCCTGAACGGTGCGTTGTTCGTGGGCTACATCCTGCTCGGCCACCGTATCGCCCGGGGCGGTGCCTCCGGCGGGGTCGAGCGGCTTGGGGCGGCGATGGCGGCTGCTTTCCTTTTCGTCATGCCGATCGGCCTCGTCCAGGCGCTGCAAGCGGTGGTGCACGACCCGGCGCTGCTGCTGGCCGGGCTCGGGGTCGGCATCTGCTCGTCGGTGATCCCTTATGTCTGCGACCAGCTCGCGATGTCGCGCCTGCCGCGAGCCAGCTTCGCCCTCCTCCTGGCGCTGCTCCCTGCCACGGCGGCCATCGTCGGTGCCGTGGTGCTGGCCCAGCTGCCGGGTGCCAAGGACGTGCTGGGCATCGCCCTCGTCATGGCGGGCGTCGCCGTGCACAGGCCCGCACCGCAGCCTGCGGAGGAGGAGGGCACTGCGGAGGCGGCAACCTCCGGCCCCTGAACCTCCGCTGCGATCTCGACGCGGGCCGGCGCACGGGCTTAAGGTGCCTTGAGAAAGTTGGGGGGTAGGTGCGATGCGGCCAGGAACTGGCTATCTCGTCGGCGTGGCGGTTCTGGCGCTGGCCGGCTCGGCAAACGCTGCCGAACCCAAGAGCTGCGAGGCGGTGCGTTTCTCGGATGTCGGCTGGACCGACATCACGGCCACGACCGCCCTCAGCTCGGTGATCCTGGAGGGGCTGGGCTACGAGCCCTCGGCCACCGTGCTGGCGGTGCCAGTGACCTACCAGAGCCTCAAGAACGGCGACATCGACGTCTTCCTCGGCAACTGGATGCCGACGATGGAGGCCGACATCAAACCCTACAAGGAGGACGGCAGCGTCGAGGTGGTGCGCGCCAACCTGGAAGGGGCCAAGTACACGCTGGCCGTGCCCAGCTACCTTGCCGAGGAGGGGCTCAAGGACTTCGCCGACATCGCCAAGTTCAAGGACAAGCTGGACGGCAAGATCTACGGCATCGAGCCCGGCAACGACGGCAACCGCCTGATCCAGAAGATGATCGACGAGGGTGCCTTCGGCCTCAAGGGCTTCGAGGTGGTGGAGAGCTCCGAGCAGGGCATGCTGTCCCAGGTCGAGCGCTCCGGCCGCGACAAGGACCCGATCGTGTTCCTGGGCTGGGAGCCGCACCCGATGAACGCGCGCTTCCAGATGACCTACCTCACCGGCGGCGACGACTTCTTCGGCCCCAATTTCGGCGGCGCCACGGTCTACACCAACGTGCGCAAGGGCTACCTCCAGGAGTGCCCGAACGTCGGCAAGCTGCTGCAGAACCTCGTCTTCGACCTCAAGCTCGAGAACGAGATCATGGCCGGCATCCTGGACGAGGGCGAGGATGCGGACGATGCGGCCGAGAAGTGGCTGAAGGCCAATCCCGACCGGCTCGACGCCTGGCTCGCCGGGGTCACCACCTTCGAGGGCGAGGACGGCAAGGCCGCCGTCCGGGAGGAGCTGGGGCTCTGAGCCATGGAATGGCTCAGCGACCATAAGATCCCGATCGGCGACTGGATCAAGGCGCTGGTCGACCTGCTTAACCGGCACGCGCAAGGGTTCTTCGACCTCATCGCCCTTATCCTCGGCACGGCGGTCGACAGCCTGACCGACCTGCTCCAGGCGTTGCCGGCGATCGTCGTCATCCTGGCCATCGCCGCCCTCGCCTACGCCCTGCACCGCTCCTGGAAGCTGTCCCTGGGCGTCGTGCTGGCGCTCCTGCTGATCGTGAACCTCGGCTACTGGAAGGAAACGATCGAGACCCTGAGCCTGGTGCTCTGGGCCACGACGATCTCGATGCTGGTGGGGGTGCCGATCGGCATCGCGGCAGCGCACCGGCCGCGGCTCTATGCCGTGATCCACCCGCTGCTCGACCTGATGCAGACCATCCCCACCTTCGTCTACCTGATCCCGACCCTGATCCTGTTCGGGCTCGGCGTGGTGCCGGGGCTGATCTCCACCATCGTCTTCGCCATCCCGGCCCCGATCCGCCTCACGCACCTGGGCGTCTCAGGCGTGCCGAAGCCGCTGCTCGAAGCCGGCGAGGCGTTCGGCGCCAGCCGCAGCCAGCTCCTGTTCAAGGTCGAGCTGCCCTATGCCATGCCCACGATCATGGCCGGCCTCACCCAGTGCATCATGCTCTCGCTCTCGATGGTGGTGATCGCGGCGCTGGTCGGCGCTGACGGTCTGGGCAAGCCCGTGGTCCGGGCGCTCAACACGGTGAACGTGGCCCGCGGCTTCGAGGCCGGGCTCGCCATCGTCATCCTGGCCATCATGCTGGACCGCCTCTGCCGCCGCCCCACCCTCGGCCGCGGCCGGCACTGACATGCCGGCCGTTGCCTTCGAGCAGGTCGACATCGTCTTCGGCGCCAACCCGCAAGCCGCCCTCCCGCTCCTGGATGCCGGCAAGTCGCGCGACGAGATCCTGGCCGAGACCGGTCAGGTGCTGGGCGTGGCGGGCGCCAGCCTCACTATCGAGACGGGCGAGATCTGCGTCCTGATGGGCCTCTCCGGCTCCGGCAAGTCGACGCTGCTGCGCGCCGTGAACCGGCTCAACCACCCGGTCCGCGGGGCGGTGCTGATCGAGGACGAGGGCCGCCAGATCGACATCGCCAGCTGTGACGCCAAGACCCTGCGCCGCCTGCGCATGCGCCGGATCGCCATGGTCTTCCAGCAGTTCGCCCTCCTGCCTTGGCGAACGGTCGCCGAGAACGTGGCCTTCGGCCTCGAGCTGCGCGGCGTGCCCACAGCGGAGCGGCAGCGGATCGTGCAGGAGAAGCTGGAGCTCGTGCATCTGGAGGCCTGGGCACAAAAGCATGCGCACGAGCTCTCGGGCGGCATGCAGCAGCGGGTGGGCCTCGCCCGTGCCTTTGCCACCGACGCCGACATCCTGCTCATGGACGAGCCGTTCTCGGCCCTCGACCCCCTGATCCGCGACCGGCTCCAGGACGAGCTGCTGGAGCTGCAGGGCCGGCTGCACAAGACCATCGTGTTCGTCAGCCATGACCTCGACGAGGCCCTGAAGCTGGGCTCGCACATCGCGATCATGGAGGGCGGGCGGATCATCCAGGTCGGCACGCCCGAGACCATCGTGACCCGGCCCGCCAACGAGTATGTCCGCAGCTTCGTCGCCAACGTGAACCCGCTCAACGTGCTGCGCCTCGGCAGCCTGATGTGCCCGTGCGACCGGCTGGAGGCCGAGGATGGCTGGCTCTGGCTCGACCGGCGGATCAGCCTGCGGGTCCAGCTCGACGGCGACGGCCGGCCCCTGCGGCTCACTTGTGCCGATCGCGATCTCGGGCTGATCGATGGCATCGACGGGCTGGCCGACCTCGGCGCCACCTCCGAGAACCTCGTCCGTGCCGCTCCGGGCGCTCCGATCCGCCTCGCGATCGAGGGCATCCGCCGCAGCGGCTGGCCCGTGGCAGTGGCCGAGCCGGACGGCCGCCTGCTGGGTGTGGTCCGGATCGACGAGATCCTGGACGCCTTGCGACGTCGGCCGCGCTGATTTCCTGTTGCCGGACAGGGCCTTAGGGCCCGCCGCTCAAGCGTTGAAGTAACGTTTAAGTTGAATCCAGGCTTTTCTCTGTCTTCAGCCCGGCTCTGGAGCTGGTGCGAAAAACTATTGAAAATGCCCGATTAAGCTGCCTAGACTATGTTCAACCTGAACGCGAACACGCGCCCGCAACAAGGGCGTCAGTGGCAAGGGCAGCAGTGCAATGGTGAGCGGAACGTTGTCGCCGCGCGTGGACTCGCGCGCGGAGATTGCGGTGGCGGGCGCCGGCGCGGCTGCGGGCCAGGCCGACAACACGCGAGCATCACGCCGGCTCGGCAGCCGGGTGCTCTCCAGCACCCTGCCGGCAACCTTCATCGGGCTGCTCTTGGTTCATGCCTTTCGCCCGGGTGGGGCCTACGCCGCGGAGCAGGACGGGGGGCGGGAGGCACCCAATCCCCCCGACGGCCAAGCAGGGGAGGCCGGCGCGGCGATCCCGGGTGGGGCGCTGCCGTCGCTCCTCGGCACCGATCATGCGGCGGCAGCGCCCGGCTCCATCCTGGTGGTGGGCTCCCTGATTGATCCCGCGGCCCTGAGCCGTCTCTCGGGCACGGCTCATTTCGGCGAGACATCCCTGCACTCCACACTCCTGTCGACATCGGGCCAGGCCCTTCCCTCGACGGGGGCGGCCCCGGTCGAGGTGGTGCCGGCCGACGTCAGCCTGGACGTCGCGGCCCTTCCAACGGAGGTGCCGATCCTGCCTGCGGATGAGGAGGGGACCGACGACTCCGACCCGGACGAGGATCTGGGCCCGATCGGCAGCAACACGGACGGCACCGACGCCAATGACGTGCTGCACGGCACCGATGGCAACGACGTGCTCCGAGGCCTGGCCGGCGACGACCAGCTCGACGGCGGTGCCGGTGACGACCGGCTTGAGGGCGGGGACGGCAACGACACGCTCCTGGGCGCCGCGGGCAATGACGAACTCGACGGGGGCAAGGGGATCGACCGCCTCGACGGCGGCGAGGGCGACGACAGGCTCCTCGGCGGCGACGATGACGATACCCTGATCGGCTGGACCGGGAACGACCGTTTGGATGGTGGCAAGGGCGCCGACACGATGCAGGGTGGGCAGGGCGACGACACCTATGTCCTGGATTCACGCTTCGACCTCGCGGTCGAGGCCGCCGACGGCTCCGGCAGCGGCAACGACACGGTGGTGATCGCCGACCGGTTCGCCGACGGGCTGCGCGAGCAGATCCCCGACCGCTCGCCGGACGGCAGCGCCACCTTCGTCGTCGGCGAGCTCGACCGGGTGGACATCCCGGAGGGGCTCTCCCGCTACGGCCACCAGCTCGATCTCGGGATCGAGAACATCCGCCTCGAGGGCGACGCCGACCACGACGTGGTGGCCGACGGCCGCGCCAGCACGATCGAAGGCAACGACGGCGACAACCTGCTCTATGCCGGCGGCGGCGACGACTGGGTCGGTGGCGGTGGCGGCGACGACCTGCTCGCGGGCGAGGCCGGCAACGACCACCTTGCCGGTGGCGTCGGGGACGACTGGCTCTATGGTGGCGAGGGTGACGACTGGCTGGACGGCGGTGAGGGCGACGACCTGCTTTATGGCGGTGGCGGCGACGACACCTTCCTGCTGGGCCTGGCCGAGAGCAACGACCGCATCTTCGACCATGAGGGCAACAACGTGCTCCGACTAGACGCTGGCGACCCGAACGCGGTGGGCGCCACGCTCGACGGACAGGACCTCGTCGTCACCTACAATGGCGAGCGCGTCGCCACGATCGACAGCTGGGTCACCGACCGCTCAAGCTTCGACGCGATCGAGCTCACCGATGGCCCCCGCTCCCTGGAAAGCCTGCTCTCCGACACCGACAGCCAGCAATCTTCGGCCCAACTCCGCGACTGGCTGGCCGACTTCCTGGCCGAGGGCGTGCCGGAGCAGACGGGAAAGGCGGCTGCCACGAGCACGGACGCTGGAAGCACCGATCAGGGCTTCGCCACCACTGCCGCTGCCTCCACGGGCGAATGGATCGCAGGCCCCCTCGACCACGGCTTCACGGCCGAACCCGTGGACCCGGCCGAGAACGGCCAGCAGGAGCAGCACCACAAGCAGGACGCGTAGGCGCGTCCGTCAGCCGAAGAGCCCGGTCCCCTTGAGCGCCGGGTAGAGCAGCCGGTACTGCGCGTGCAGCTCGCGATAGGATGGGACCAGCGCTTCGTCGGGCGCCATCCTCTCCCCCACCGGCGGCACGATCCGCCGGGTCGCCGCGTCGAGATCCGGATCGAGGCCGGCCGCCACCCTTGCCAGGATCGCCGCCCCCAGCGCCGGCCCCTCCTCCGCCCCGACCGCCGTCGTCAGCTCGACCCGGAGCTGGCTCGCGAGCATCCGCCGCCAGGCCGGGTTGCGCGCACCGCCACCGACCAGGGCCAGGCTGGCGGGCTCCAGCCCGACGGCGCGCATCCGCTCCAGGCAGTCCGCCAGCGCGTAGCCGACGCCCTCCAGCACGGCCCGGAGCAGATGCCGCCGCTCGTGCGCGAGGCTGAGGCCCACCCAGGCACCGCGGGCCTGCGGGTCCATGTGCGGCGAGCGCTCGCCGGCGAGATAGGGCAGGAAGAGCACGCCGTCGCCGCCCGGCGGCAGCGCCAGCGCCTGCTCGAGCAGCACCGCGAACGGGTCCTGCCCCACCCGGCGCAGCACCTCGGCGTCGGTGCCGGCCACCCGGTCCATGGCCCAGCGCACGGCCCCGCCGGCCGAGAGGGTGACCCCCATCAGATGCCAGCCGCCGGTGGCGTCGCAGAAGGCGTTGAGGGCACCTTGCGGGTCATGGACAGGGTGGTCGCTGCGCAGGAAGATCGTGCCCGAGGTGCCGAGCGAGATGGCGCCGGTGCCGTGCTCGATGATGCCGGCACCCACCGCGGCACAGGCATTGTCGCCGCCACCGGCCGCCACGGGCGTGCCCTCGGGCAGGCCGGTCAGCGCCGCGGCCTCGGCCGTGACCCGGCCCGTGATCTCGCTGCCTTCGAAGATCTCGGGCAGGAGCGCTTCCGGAATCTCCAGCGCGGTCAGGATCTCGTCGCTGTAGCGCCGGCCGGCGAGGTCGACGAGGAGGGTGCCGGAAGCATCCGCGGTATCGGTCGCGGTCGCGCCCGTAAGCCTGAGCCGGATCAGGTCCTTGGGCAGGAGGACCGAGGCCAGCCGCGCATGGTGGTCGGGCTCGTGCGTCCGGAGCCACAGGATCTTGGGCGCCTGGAACCCGGTGCTGGCAAGGTTGCCGGTGATGGCGACCAGCCGCTCCCGCCCCAGCCGGCGCTCGATCTCCAGGCACTCGGCGTGGGTGCGGCCGTCGTTCCATAAGAGGGCGGGCCGCAGCACCCGGCCCTCGCGGTCGAGGAAGACGGAGCCGTGCATCTGGCCCGAGAGGCTGAGGCCCAGGATCTCGACATCGGGTGTGGCGCATAGCTTGCGCAGCACCTCCACGCTGGCCTTCCACCAGTCGTCGGGGCGCTGCTCGGTCCAGCCCGGGCGCGGGGTCAAAAGGGGGTACTCCGCACTGGCGCGGGCGAGGACACGGCCGTCCTCGGCCAGGAGCACGCCCTTGGTGGCGCTGGTGCCGACATCGATCCCGATCGTGGCTCCGGTGCGCGCCATCAGCCCTGTCCCCCGGCCGCGCCCGTGCCCGCGGCTTTACCCCTCCGGTGCCGACCTCTATATCCGGGCTCCGCGCCGGGCGGCCAGAGTGCTGCCGGCACCCTGCAACGCGACCTTATGCCAGTGCCGATCGAAGCTCCCAGCCGCAACGGAATGGTGCATCTGGCCCTGCCCAAGGGCCGGATGGAAGAGGGCGTGCGCCAGGTTCTGGGCGACGCCGGCATCAAGCTCACCTTCGACCGCCGAGGCTACCGCCCTTCCCTCTCCCTCGAAGGCTTCGAGACCAAGATCCTGAAGCCTCAGAACATCGTCGAGATGTTGCATGGCGGCTCGCGCGACCTGGGCTTCGCCGGGGCCGACTGGGTCGCCGAGAAGGGTGTGGAGCTGGTCGAGCTCCTGGACACCGGCCTCGACCCGGTCCGGATCGTGGCCGCAGGCGCGCCCGATTTCCTGGTGGCCGGTCGCCCCCGTCCCGGCCGTTTCCTGGTCGCCACCGAGTACGAGCGGCTGACGAACGAGTGGCTCGTGGCCCGCGGCTATGACGGCCGGGTGGTGCGCTCCTACGGTGCCACCGAGGTCTTCCCGCCCGAGGACGCCGACTGCGTGGTCGACAACACCGCCACCGGCGCCACGCTGAAGGCCAACGGGCTCATGATCTTCGACGAGGTCATGCGCTCCTCTACACGCCTCTATGCCCACCCGAGCTCGCTCGAGCAGCCGGAGAAGCGGGCCAGGATCGAGCATTTCGTGCTGCTGGCACGCTCCGTCCTCGATGCCAGGAAGCGGGTGATGATCGAGGTCAACGTACCGACGGAGCGGCTGGAGCAGGTCGTGGCCGTGCTCCCTTGCATGCGCGAGCCTACCATCGCACCCCTGCACCACGAGGCCGGCTTCGCCGTGAAGGCCGCCGTCCCGCGCGAGGGGCTGCCGGCGCTCATCCGGGCGGTGAAGGAGTGCGGCGGCACCGACATCGTGGTGTTCGAGATCGCGCAGATCGTGCCGTGAGCGATATGCAGGACCTGTTGGGCATCCCGACCGGCGGCGACCGCACCGCCTCGGTCGAGCGCCGCACGGCCGAGACCTCGATCCGGGTCCACCTCGCCCTCGACGGCACCGGCCGCGCCCGGATCGATTCCGGCATCGGCTTCCTCGACCACATGCTGACCGCGCTCACCAAGCACGCCCGCCTCGACCTCGAGCTCGCCTGCGAGGGCGACCTCGAGGTGGACGATCATCACAGCGCCGAGGACTGCGCCTTGGCCCTGGGTCAAGCCCTCGACCAGGCGCTCGGCGAGCGCCGCGGCATCCACCGTTTCGCCAGCGCCTACGCTCCCCTCGACGAGGCGCTGGCCCGTGCCGTCGTCGACCTCTCCGGCCGCCCCTGGCCCGAGATCCACCTGGGTTTCCGCCGCGAGATGCTGGGCGAGATCGCGACCGAGAACCTCACCCATTTCTTCCAATCGCTGGCGATCACCGCCCGCATGGCACTCCATGTCGACGTGCTGCGTGGGGCCAATGATCACCACCGCGCCGAGGCTGCCTTCAAGGCCCTGGCCCTGGCGCTGCGCCAGGCGATAGCATTGGACGGCTCGCAGGAGGTGCCGAGCACCAAAGGGGTGCTGTAGGGATGGCGAAGGCACGGCCCGAAAGCGACCTGCCGCGCACGGTCGACGAGTTCGACCGCTGGAATTCAGAACAGCCGGAGCGCTGGGAGTTCATTGCCGGCGTGCCGGTGATGATGGCACCGGCCTCGCTGCCGCACACGCTGATCAAGGGCAATATCTACCGGCATCTCGGCAACATGCTCGCCGGCAAGCCCTGCCGGGCCCTGGTCGACGGTGCGGAGGTCAAGTCCTACAAGCTGGCGGCGATCCCCGATGTCCTGGTCGCCTGCGGTGAGCTCGATCAACGCACGCCGACGATCGCCGAGCCGGTCGTCCTGGTCGAGGTCATGTCGCCGTCCAGCGAGCGTGACGACACCTTGCGCAAGTGGCAGGGCTACTGCCTGATCCCAAGCCTCAGGCATTATTTGGTCGTGGCCCAGGACATGCGCTTCGTCACCGTCCACTCGCGTACCGGTCCATCGTCCTTCGCCGAGGAGGTTTACCAGGATGGCGTGATCGAGCTGCCGGCCATCGGAGTCTCCCTGTCGATCAACGAGATCTATGACGGCGTCCGCCTGTTCGGGGCTGAGGTCGATGCCTGAGGTCGTCATCGTCCCCACCGGCACGGCCAACATCGCCTCGGTGATGGCCGCGTTCCGCCGGCTCGGCGCGGAGCCGCGGCTGGCCGTGGGTGCCGAGGACATCGCCCGCGCCACCCACGTCATGCTCCCGGGCGTGGGCGCTTTCGGCGCCTCGATGGCCCGCCTGCGCCAGCAGGGGCTGGATGACGCCGTCCGCAGCCGCGTGCAGGCCGACCGACCGACCATCTGCATCTGCGTCGGCCACCAGCTCCTCTTTGCGAGCAGCGAGGAGAGCCCCGACGCCGAGGGCCTGGGCCTAATCCCAGAGCGCATCGGACGCTTCGGTGAGAATGTGCGCGTGCCGCAGTTCGGTTGGAACCTCGTCCGGCCGGCCGAAGGCTGCAACCTGCTCGAGGAAGGCTACGCCTACTTCGCCAACAGCTACCGGGCGCTCGCAGCCCCGAGCTGGAACGTGGCCCGGGCCGAGCATGGCGGCGCCTATGTGGCCGCGGTCGAGCGGGGCAACGTGATCGGCTGCCAGTTCCACCCCGAGCTCTCCGGCGCCTACGGCTCCGCCCTGCTCTCCCGGTTCCTGGAGCTCTCGTGATGCTGACGGCGCGGATCATCCCCTGCCTCGACGTCAGCCACGGCCGCGTGGTCAAGGGCGTGCGCTTCCAGGGCCTGCGTGACGCAGGCGACCCGGCGGAGCGCGCCAAGGCCTATGAGGACCAGGGTGCCGACGAGATCGTGATCCTCGACGTCTCGGCCACGCCCGAAGGCCGCGGCCATCAGCACGAGACCGTGCGCCGGGTGCGCGAGGCGCTGTCGATCCCGCTCACCGTCGGCGGCGGCGTGCGCACCGAGGAGGACGCGCTGGACCTCCTCGAGGCCGGCGCCGACAAGGTCTCCATCAACACCGCCGCCGTGACCCGGCCCGAGCTCCTGGCCGAGATCGCCGGCCGTTTCGGCCGCCAGTGCTGCGTGCTGGCGATCGACGCCGCCATGCGCGACGGTCGCTTCGAGGTGCTGGTGAAAGGCGGCCGCGAGGGTACCGGCATCGACGCCATCGAATGGGCCCGCACCGGCGAGCGGCACGGTGCCGGCGAGATCCTGCTGACCTCCTGGGACCGGGACGGCACCCGCTCCGGCTACGACATTGCGCTGACGCAGGCCGTGAGCCGCGCCGTCCACGTACCGGTTATCGCCTCCGGCGGTGCTGACAGCCCGGAGCACATCCGCGAGGCGTTCGCCTCAGGCGCCGACGCCGTGCTGGCGGCCTCGATCTTCCACGACGGCGACCTCACGGTGGGCGACGTCAAGCTCTACCTGCAGGAGCACGGGGTCCGGATCCGCCCATGATCGTCCCCTCGATCGACCTCCAGGGCGGTCAGACCGTCCAGCTCGTGGGTGGGGCCGAGAAGGCGATCGACGCCGGCGACCCGCTCCCGATCGCACGGGCCTTCAGCATCGCCGGTGAGATCGCCGTCATCGACCTCGACGCGGCCATGCGCACCGGCAGCAACGCCGCCCTGGTCGAAGCCCTGGTGGCCCGCTTCCCATGCCGGGTCGGCGGCGGCATCCGCGATGTCGAGACCGCGATCCGCTGGCTCGACCTCGGTGCCGCCAAGATCATCCTCGGCACCATGGCCAAGCCCGAGATCCTCTCCAAGCTCCCCCGCGAGCGAGTCGTCGCCGCCCTCGACGCCAGGCACGGCGAGGTCGTGGTCGAAGGCTGGAAGGAGGGTACCGGCCGCGGGATCCTGGAGCGCATCGCCGAGCTGAAGGAGCACGTGGCGGGCTTCCTCGTCACCTTCGTCGAGCGCGAGGGCCGCATGGGCGGCACCGACCTCGAGCTCGCCAAGGCCGTCGTCGAAGCGGCCAAGCCCTGCCGCGTCACCATCGCCGGTGGCGTCACCACCCCTGAGGAAATTCGCGCCCTCGACGAGCTGGGTGCCGACGCCCAGGTCGGCATGGCCCTCTACACCGGCCGGCTCGACCTCGCCGATGCCATCATGGCTCCGCTCGTCTCCGACCGCCCGGACGGGCTCTGGCCCACCGTGGTGGTCGACGAGCGCGGGACAGCACTGGGCCTCGTCTACTCCAGCCGCGAATCGATCCGCGAGGCTGTCCGCCGCCGGATGGGTGTCTACCAGTCCCGGTCCCGGGGCCTGTGGGTCAAGGGCGAGACCAGCGGTGCCACCCAGGAGCTGATCCGCATCGACCTCGACTGCGACCGCGACAGCCCCCGCTTCGTCGTGCGCCAGGCTGGCGCGGGCTTCTGTCATTTGGATACCCAGACCTGCTGGGGCGAGGACGCGGGCCTGGGCCGTCTCGAGCGCACGCTCCATGCCCGCCGCGAGGCGGCACCCGAGGGCAGCTACACGGCACGCCTGTTCCAGGACGCCGGCCTGCTTGCCGCCAAGCTGCGCGAGGAGGCCGCCGAGCTGGGCCAGGCCTCCACCCGTGAGAACGTGGTCTGGGAAGCGGCCGACATGCTCTATTTCACGCTCGCCCGTCTCGCTGCCGAAGGCATCGACCTCGCCGAGGTGGAGGCGCACCTGGACCGGCGCGCCCTCAAGATCACGCGTCGCGGATAACGCTCGTGAGCATCGCCGACCCGCAGCCGAAACGCTCCCGACCACCGCCGCGTCCCTGGAAGCCACTGCGGCGCTGGTCGGATCGCGTCCATCCCGCCCTGGGGCCGCTGCTTGAGCTGCGCACCCTGCTTGCGGTTGTCGGCATCGCCCTCGCCGCCTGGGCCTTCGCCGGCATCTATGACGAGGTGCGCGAGGGCGAGACGCTCGACTTCGACCATAGCGTCCTGCTCCTGTTCCGCGAGCCCGGCGCACCTCAGGAGCCATGGGGTCCGCCCCAACTTGAAAGTGCCGTGCGCGACGTGACGGCGCTGGGCAGCACGCTGCTCACCGTGTTCATCACGCTGGCGGTCGCCGGCTATCTTGCCATGGCGCGTAAGCCAGGTGCCGCTGGCTTCGTGCTCGTGGCCATCTTCGGGGCCATGGCCCTCAGCTATCTGGGCAAGGACCTGATCGCCCGACCAAGGCCCGAGCTGGTGCCGCATGCCGTCGTGGTCATCACCAACAGCTTCCCCAGCGGCCACGCCACCGGTGCCGCCGCCACCTACCTGACGCTGGGCGCCCTCATGGCGCGATTCGAGCCGCGCCGCCGGCTCAAGATCTATCTCCTCACGCTCGCCGTCATCATCACCGTGGCCGTGGGCCTCTCCCGCCTCTATCTCGGCGTGCACTGGCCGACCGACGTGCTGGCCGGCTGGAGCCTGGGTGCCGGCTGGGCACTCACCTGCTGGACCATCGCGCGCTTCCTGCAGCGGCAGGGGCAGCTGGAGGCCGAGCCCGAGCAACCGGGCTGAGCCTCAGCCGCCCTCCAGCAGCTCCTTCCGCGCCCGCAGCCCCTCGCCCACCACCTCCATGAACGCCCGGATCCGCGCCGTGGCCTTCAGGTCCTCGTGCGTGATCAGCCACAGCTCGCGGGCGAGCTCCGGCAGCGGGCCCAGCACGCGGCGCAGGTCGGGCTCGGGATCGGCAAGGTAGCACGGCAGGGCCGCAAGCCCGATCCCGGCCTTCACCGCCATGAGCTGGTTGATCAGGCTCCCGGTGCGATAGACCACCGCCTCCGGTGGCACCGTCTCGTCCAGCCACTCCGCCGCCCGCACCGGCAGCGCCGTCTCGCCCCAGCCGACCACGCGATGCCGTCCGAGGTCGGCCACGCTCATGGGCGTACCGTGGCGGTCCAGATGGTCGAGGCTGCCATAGACCGCCCAGCCCATGGTGGCGAGCTTGCGCCCGAACAGCTCCCGCTGGACCGGCCGGGTGGCGCGGAGCGCCACGTCCGCCTCACGCCGCGACAGGTCGAGCTGGCGGTTGTCGATCACCAGCTCCACGGCGATGCCCGGATGCAGCTCGGCAAAGCGCGCCAGCTCGGCCGTGAGCAGCCGATAGGCCAACGTCTCCGAGCAGGTGACGCGCACCCGCCCGCTCAGCCGTGCATCGCGGCCGGTGAGGTCCCGCTCCAGCGCCAGCGCCTCGGCCTCGATCCGCTCGGCCGCCCCGATCAGGCGAACCCCGGCCTCGGTCGGCTGGTAGCCCGTCGGCAGACGCTCGAACACCTGCACGCCGAGCCCGGCCTCCAGAGCGTTCAGGCGCCGGAAGACGGTGGAGTGGTTGACCCGCAGCAAGCGTGCGGCACCTGCCAGGCCGCGCTCCCGTGCGATCGCCAGCACGAACCGGAGATCATCCCACTCCAAGGGCCTGACCTTTGCACATCCGCAAACACAGTTGGCAAAGCTACAATGCGACGTGCAACGCGGCAATGATTACCTTCCGCCCGTCGCCCGAGAGGGCCCAGACGAAGAGGAAGCCAGCCATGTTCACCACCATCACCCGCGACGCGCTCAAGGCGAAGCTGGATGCGGGGGAGCCCGTCGCCATCGTCGAGGCCCTGCCCGAGAAGTACTATCGCCACTCCCACCTGCCGGGTGCCATCAACATCCCACACGACCAGATCGACACCCTGGCCCCGGCCCTGCTGCCGGACAAGGATGCGCTGATCGTCACCTACTGCGCCAACCTGCCCTGCCCCAACTCGGAGATCGCCGCCCGCCGCCTCGGGGAACTCGGCTATCGCAATGTCGCCGAGTACCGCGAGGGCAAGGCCGACTGGATCGAGGCCGGGCTGCCGGTGGAGGGCGAGGCGCGGGCACTGCGGGCGGCCTGAGGGACACAAGCGGGCCGGGTGCTCCCGGCCCGCGTCATCCTGGGCCGGCAGGCGCGCGGCCGAAGCGGCGCTCGAGCCAGGCAACCGCAAAGGCCGTGATCGGAGCCGCGTCGACCGCCGTGCTCGGGGCATCCCCGATCAGCCCTTGCACGCCCTGACCTGTCGCCAGGAACTCGGCGACGATGGTGGCGAAGTAGTTGTCGGGCAGGCCGGGCACGACGGGGACCGAGGTCTCGAATTCCTCGACCATGCGCCATTGCGTGCCAGCATCGGTGGCAAACGGCACCTCGGAGCGGCGCACACGCTTGCCCGGGATCCGCGCCAGATGCTCGGCATGGTGCAGCAGGGTCATGGTATCGAGCGGGGCGCCCACCATCAGGACCTTGCCCCGGGCGGCGACCAGCTTCGCGAAGGGCGAGCCCTCGCCATAGCCGTAGTCCAGCGGATGGTCGGCCGTGAGCCACCCGGCCTGGGCGCCGACCGCGGCGACTGAAGCCCCGGGATTGCCGCTCCGTCTGGCACCGGGCCAGGTGCGGAGGAACTCGGCCAGGATGCCGTTGTCCCGCGCGGCGCGGGAGGTGGATGGATCGAACGGCGGCACGTGCACGCGCCATTCCTCGGCCACACGGCCCTCCCGGTCCAGCAGCTCGTCGTAGCAGGCGTCCCAGTCGGTGTAGGCGACGACCGTCCCGTCTGGGCCTGACGCGTCGAGAAGAGCCGCGATCAGCGCGTCCGGGCCATTCAGCAGCCGACCGGCCCGGCCCATCGCCGCATGGACCATGACGACGTCGCCTGGCCCTATGCCCAGCCGCTGAAGATCCCGCCGCAGCGACGCACGGGTGTGGAAGCGAGGGCGGCCGCTCAGCTGCCGGCGTAGCCAGCGCCGGCGCCGATGCCTGCCCCGACCAGGGCACCCGCGGTGACGCCGATCGGGCCCAGGAGCGCACCAGCCCCGGCACCCGCCAGAGCACCCAGCCCGGCACCGGTGGCGGTGCGTGTCGGCCTCGAGCCGCCGCAGCCGGCGAGGAGGACGGACAGGGCCAGAAGCAGGGCCGTGCCACGGACGAGCCGCATGGATGCAGTCTCCCTTGAAGGTGGAGGTGGCCGGCCTGCCGGTCTCAGCGGGCCACGAACACCTCGACCCGACGATTGGCGCGGCGGCCGGCAACGGTGTCGTTGTTGGTGATCGGGCTGTCCTCGCCCTGGCCGTCGACCGTGAAACGGGCAGGGTCGATGCCGTAGGTGGAGACCAGGTAGTCGCGCACGCTCTGCGCGCGGCGCAGGGACAGGCGCCGGTTGGGCTCGGCCTCGCCGTTGGCATCGGTGTGGCCGACGATCCGGACCTTGCCGGTGCCGTCGCGGATCGTCCGGGCGAGGCGCGACAAGGGCTGGGTCGCCTCCGGCGCCAGGCGCTCGGCACCGGCCGTGAACAGCGAGCCCTCGAGCACCGTCTTGCTCCAGCTCTCGACCGTGGGCGGCGGGTCGCTGCGTGCCGCGAGCCGCACGGTCGCAGGTGCCGCTTCCGCCTCCTCGGCGGGACCCGCCGCCGGCTGCACCTGCTCCAGCTCGCCGCCGCTAGCGGCGGGCTCATTGCCTTCGTCGCGGGCCACCAGCTGCAGCTCCTGGAGGACCTGGCTGCTGCTGAGCTCGACCGAGGCCGCCACCAGCTTGTCCTTCTCGGCCAGGGTTGCCAGCAGCTGCTCGCTCAGGCTGCGCACCTCCTCGACCGAGCTCGCCGCCACGGTGCGCAGCTCCGCCGTCTCGCGCTCGGCGGCACCCAGCCTGTCCTTCATAGCAGCCAGCTCGGCGGTCAGCCGCTGCTCGGTCGCAGCCTGGCCTTCCTGCGCCTCGGCCTTGACCCGGGTCAGCTCGCCCTCGAGCTCGCCCGTGCGCAGCCTGAGCCCTTCTGCCTCCTGACTGAGCGTCCGTTGCGCCACCTCGTTCGTGGCCACGAGGCCCTGCAGCCGCTGCACCTCGCCCTGCGCCTCGGCAAGCTTGGTATCGCGCTCGGCGATCCCCTGCTGGCCCTGCTGGGCCGCGGCCACGGCCTCGGCCTGCGCCTTGCCAGCCTCGTCCGCCCGCGACCTCGCCGCCTCGAGATCCTTCTCCAGGCTGGCAATCCTGGTCTGGGCCGTGGTCAGCGCCTTGTCCCGCTCCTGGTCGGCGGCGGCGGTCTGCGCCTGCACGCGGGCAAGCTCGTCGCGCGCCTGGAGGAGCTGGCCCCGTAGTGCGTCGCGCTCCGCGCGGAGCCCGCTCATGGTCTGCGCCAGGCCCTCGAGCCGGCCACGCGCACCGCGCAGGTCCTCGGCCGCCTCGCCCGCCGCCGGGGCCGGTGTGCCCGCTGTCTGCCGCTGCTCTTCCAGACGTCGCTTGATCTCGGCGATCGCCGCCTTGAGCTCCTGCGCGCTGCGCGAAGGGGCCGGACTTGGCGTCTCCTGCGCCAGGGCCAGCCCCGGCATGGCCGTCGTCAGCAGCAGCACCCCGACCAGACCGCCACGCCAGCTCTTGCGCATCCGTCACTCCCGCCGCCCAATGTCTCCTTCTTCGTAGTTAACTCGGATTAACCGTAGCCGGCAACCGGCTGATCAACCACGAGGCGACCAATAAAGCCGGCCTAATTCGCCATCAGCACCGGCAGCTCGGAACGGGCCAGAATGTGGCTGGTGGCCCCGCCGAAGATCATCTGCCGCAACCGGCTCTGGGTATAGGCACCCTTGACGATGAGATCCGCCCCCATGGCGGTGGCCTCCTCCAGGATCGCCTGGCCGGGGCCGCGGTCGCCCCCCGATGCCTCGCGATGCTCGGCCTCGAGCCCGTTGCGGCGCAGGTTGTGCGCAAGCTCGGCACCCGACGGGCCCGGCACCATGCCGCGCTGGGTCGAGAGCACGACGATCCGGCGCGCCCGGCGCAGGATCGGCATGGCAAAGGCCACGGTGCGCGCAGTCTCGGTGCTGCCGTTCCAGCCGATCAGCACCTCCTCGCCCAGCTTGGCGGGCGGGCGCGGCGGGGCGATGAGCAACGGCCGCCCGGCCTCGAACAGGGCCGTCTCCAAGGCCGCCATGCTGGGCGAGACGGCATCCGGCAGCGGCCGCCCCACCACCAGCACGTCGAAGATCCGCCCCCAGCTCCCGAGCACGGCATCGGCACTGCCGGACTCGATCCGCCAGTCGGCGCACAGGCCCGACGCAGCCCCGCTGCCCGGGCGCTGCAGGCCGTTCGTGGCCATGAACTCCTCGAACACCTGCCGCGCCCGCTCGGCCCGCTCGCGGGCCTCGCGCTCGAAGCCGGCGACGAGGTCGGGTGCCGCGGCCACGAAGCCATCGGCGCCGGCCGCGATGATGTCGGGCTGACCCGGCCGGACATGCAACGCCTCGATATAGCCGTCGAACGCGCGGCCCACATGGAGCGCGCAGGCGAGCACGGAATCGAGCACCGGGCTGAGCTCGAGATTGACGAGGATCGTTCGCATGGCGAGGGCCTCCAAGGGGTGCCGCCGCCACCGGCCGGACACCCTCCCTGCCGCACATTGTCGGCGTGCTGACGCAAGGTGCAAGCCTGCGCTAGAGCGGCGTATCCGCGTCCGCGGGCGTGACCGCGGTGATGCGGTGGTAGAGCCGCGGCCGGCGGTCGCGCAGGGCCGGAGCCGGAGGCGGCGGCTCGCCCAGGTCGGCCGTGATCAGCGGTATGCCGGAAGCGACCCGCGCCAGGGTCCGCCCGGTCCGGTCCAGCACCATGGCCGGGACCGCGGGGTCGGCGCTCGCGTAGGCGAGCGCGCAATGGTTCTCCGCGGCCCGTGCCGCAAGCAGCAGCCGCACACGCTCCGGCTCCACCCCGGACGCACCGGCCACCGCCAGGAAGTCGCAGCCGATTAGGCACAGCGCACGTGCGGCTTCCGGAAACTCGAGGTCGTAGCCGCAAAGGAGGCCCAGCCGGCGGCCGGCGAGCGGCATGCAGGAGAGCCATTGGCCGCGGCCGAAGCGCTCGCGCTCGGCATGCCGGTCCAGGTGCGCGCGGCGGTAGTTGGCGAGCGCCGTGCCGGCACCGTCGACGAGCTGGAGGCTATCGTAGTTGATGCCGGTGCAGCGCTCGACATAGCCGTAGACCATGGCAATGCCGAGCTCGGCCGCGAGTGCCCGCATGGCACTGGGCCCCGGCCCATCGGATGGCTCGGCCGCGGCCGCGATGGCACTCTCGCTCTCGGCAGTCCCGGCCAGGAAGCGTTGGGGCAGCACCAGCAGGTTCGCTCCTGCCGCCGAGGCGGCCGACGCCAGCTTATGGGCGGTGCTCAGCACGTCCTCGCGCGTGGACGCGGGTGCCACCTGTGCTGCCGCGATGCGCATGCCGCCTCCACATGGCCAGTTAATGAAGCCAGTTAATGAAATGTCATCCAGCCGCAAAGCAGGCGCCACCTCGAGCCTCTATATAAGCGTTCACCGCGCGACGCCTCCCCGCCGCGCAGCATGAGAGGTTCAGCAATGGCAGAGATGCACAGGCCGTCCCAGGGACGCACGGCGCGCTTCCGCGCTGCACTTCTGGGCTCGGTCGCCATTCTCGGGCTTGGCCTGGTTGCCATCGAGCAGCCGGCCTGGAGCCAGGGCTCGCCACCGCCCGCCAACGCCAACGTGGCCGCCGTCCAGGACGAAGGCTACGCCGATCTTGCGGCAGCCGTGATGCCCGCCGTCGTCAACGTGCAGATCGAGAGCACGGGCGAGGGCGGCGATCGCCCTGCCCGGACGCCATTCGACGATCCCGACATGCGCCGCTTCTTCGAGCGCTTCTTCGGGCAGATGCCGGAGGGTGCCCGCCCGCAGCAGCGGCCACCGCGCAGCAGCAGCAGCAGCGCAAGGTAATGGGCGAGGGCTCGGGCTTCGTCATCAGCCCCGACGGCTACATCGTCACCAACAACCACGTCGCCGGCAACGCGTCGAAGATCACGGTGACGATGAGCGACGGCACCGATTACCCGGCCACCCTCAAGGGTGCCGACGAGAAGACCGACCTGGCGCTGATCAAGATCGAGGCCGACAAGCCCCTGCCCTACATCACCTTCGGCAACAGCGACCTCGTGCGGCCGGGCCAGAAGGTGATCGCGGTCGGCAACCCGTTCGGCCTCGGCGGCACCGTCACGGCCGGCATCGTCTCGGCCGTCGGCCGCGAGATCGGCAGCGGTCCTTATGACGACTTCCTGCAGATCGACGCGCCCATCAACCGCGGCAACTCGGGCGGGCCCACCTTCAACCTCAAGGGCGAGGTGATCGGGGTCAACACCGCCATCTTCTCGCCTTCGGGCGGCAGCATCGGCATCGGCTTCGCCATCGCCTCGAACCAGGTGAAGCAGGTGATCGACGACCTGCGCGACGACGGCAAGGTCGACCGCGGCTGGCTGGGAGTCGCCATCCAGGGCGTCGACGAGGACCTCGCCAAGGCGCTCAGGCTCGACAAGCCGCGCGGAGCCCTGGTGAGCCGGGTCGAGGACGGCAGCCCGGCGCAGAAGGCCGGCGTGCGTCGTGGCGACGTGGTGCTCGACTTCAACGGCAAGCCGATCGAGCGCGTGGGCGAGCTCAGCCGGGCAGTGGCGTCGGTCGACGCCGGCACCCGGGCCGAGGTCGTGGTCTGGCGCGACGGCAAGCAGGAGACCCTGCGCGCCGAGATCGGCAAGATGCCGACCGAGCAGCAGGTGGCGACCGCCACGCCCGAGGAGTCCGAGGCCGACCAGCCCCGCCTCGGCGTGAGCCTCGCCCCCCTGACGGCCGACACCCGCCAGCAGCTCGGCATCGAGGAGAAGGTGGACGGGGTGGTCGTGACCGACGTGGCACCGGACAGCCCGGCCGACGCCAAGGGCCTGCAGCCCGGTGACATCATCCTGAGCGTGGACCAGAAGGCGGTGAAGGATCCCCGCCAGGTGTCCGAGGCGGTCCGCAAGGCCCGCGCTGACGGCCACTCCACGGTCCTGCTCCTGATCATGCGCGAGGGTCAGCAAATCTTCGAGGCAGTGCCGCTCGCGACCTCGTAAGGGCAGCCGTCAACCCTGCTCTGCTCGTCACCCCCGCCTCCGGGCGGGGGTGACAGAACGAGCATGGTGGGCGGGAGTCGCAGCGTCCTTGCTGCGCGGATGCCGACCTAAGCCAACGTTCTCCAACCGGAGGTGCAGCGATGCGCCTGCTGATCATCGAGGACGACCGCGACGCAGCCAGCTATATGGAGAAGGGGCTGAAGGAGAGCGGTCACGCCGTGGATGCCGTGCATAGTGGCCGCGAAGGCCTCTTGATGGCCGCCGGCGGCGAGTACGACGTCCTGATCGTGGACCGGATGCTGCCCGAGCTCGACGGGCTCAGCCTGGTCCGTACGCTGCGCGCCACCAACAACCAGACGCCGGTGCTCTTCCTCTCGGCCCTCGGCCAGGTCGACGACCGGGTGAAGGGTCTGCGCAGCGGCGGCGACGACTATCTCTCGAAGCCTTATGCCTTCTCCGAGCTGCTGGCGCGGATCAAATCGCTGGGCCGCCGCCGCCACGGGCCCATGCCGACCGGCCCCGAGACCGTGCTGCGCTACGACGACCTGGTGATGGATCTCCTGGGCCGGCGGGTCGAGCGCGGCGGGCGCGAGATCGACCTCCAGCCGCGCGAGTTCAAGCTTCTGGAGACCCTGCTCCGCCATGCCGGCCAGGTGATGACCCGGACCATGCTGCTGGAGAAGGTCTGGGACTACCGCTTCGACCCGCAGACCAACGTGATCGACGTCCATATCAGCCGTCTCAGGCAGAAGATCGACCGCGGCTTCGCCCACCCCCTCATCCACACCGTGCGCGGTGCGGGATACAGCCTCCGTGCCCCGGACAAGGCTGCTTGACACCTCGACCTTCCGGCTGACGGTCCTCTACGTAGGACTGTTCAGCCTGTCGGCCCTGGCGCTGCTGTGGATGGTCTACGTCCTCAGCGCCCGGTTCATGGACGACCAGATCGAGGAGGCGATCCGCGAGGACGTGGCGGGCCTCCACCTCTACATCCAAGCTCCTGCGATCGACGCCCTGCAGGAGGTGATCCAGCGGCGCTCCGAGCGCGAGCCGGCGCTGAAGAGCATCTACTCCCTGGTCGACTTCGCGCACCGGCCAGCTCCTGGCCGGGCACGACCTGCCGTCCTCGATCTGGCGCTGGTCGGAAGCCGACCAGCTCGTCCGCTTCCAGGTCCCGGTCGAGGAGACCGCCAAGTCCGGCAAGGAGATGCACCATGCCGTGGCGCAGCTGGTCGCCGATCGACGGCCGCTATCCTGCTCCTCGTCGGCCGCGACATCCAGGACCGCCTGAACACGCTGCGCATCATCCGCATCTCGGTCGCGATCGGCACCGGGCTGATGCTGGTCCTGGGCGTGGTCGGCGGCTACGTGATGAGCCGCTGGATGCTGCGCCGGCTCGACGTGATCAACCGGACCACCAGCCGGATCATGGCCGGCGACCTCAGCCGCCGGATCGAGGTCAGCGACACCGACGACGAGTTCGACGAGCTCGGCCGCAACGTGAACCTGATGCTGGACCGCATCGACCGCCTGCTCGCCGGCATGCGCCAGGTCACCGACGACATCGCCCACGACCTGAGGACACCCTTGAGCCGCCTGCGCTCCAGGATCGAGCTCGGGATGATGCGCGACCTGTCGCAGGAGGAGACCCGCGAGCTCCTGGAGGCCACGATCCGCGACGCCGACGGCCTGATCGAGACCTTCAACGCCCTTCTCAGCATCGCCCGTGCCGAGGCCGGCAGCCAGCGCACCGAGTGGGAGGCGATCGACCTCTCCGAGGTGGTGAGCGAGGTGTTCGAGCTCTACGAGCCGCTGGCCGAGGAGAACGGCATCGAGCTCACCGCGGAGACCGAGCCGCACGTCACCACCCTGGGCTCCCGTCAGCTCGTGGCCCAGGCGATCGCCAACCTCACCGACAACGCGATCAAGTACACGCCCGCCGGCGGGCGCGTCTGGCTGCGCACCCGCGCCCGCCCCGCCCCGCAGGTGGAGGTCGCCGACACCGGCCCCGGCATCCCGCCCGACCAGCGCGAGCATGCCAAGGCCCGCTTCGTCCGCCTGGATGCCACCCGCGGCACCCCCGGCAGCGGCCTGGGCCTCAGCCTGGTCGACGCCGTCGCCAAGCTCCACGACGCCAGGCTCGAGCTCGGCGACCGCGAGCCAGGCGGGCTCAAGGTACTGCTCACCTTCCAACCTTCGCCATCCCCGATGCACGAGCGCCCGATCCACACGCCGGAAATCCCCACCGGTTACGCTGGTTCGGGCCTGGCAACGGATGGGCCGGCCAGCTGACGCTTCTACCGGCAGCTCGCAGGATCAGGGCTCAACGGTTGCATCGCGCCAGCCGGCGGCGCATGTCTCTTGAGGTCGGGGACCCGTGCCCCGTCCACCGGCACAGGACCTGCCATGTCGTCGCCCGCGGGCATCCAGCGCTTCTACAGCACCGACATCGCCCCCTGCCCCTATCTCGAGGGGCGGGAGGAGCGCCGGCTCGTGGCCCTCACCTCGGCCGCCGACGAGGGCGAGCATCTCGACCTCCTCACCGAGACCGGCTTCCGGCGCTCGCAGAACTTCCTCTACAAGCCCGTCTGCCCGAGCTGCCGGTCCTGCATCCCGGTCCGGATCGTGGCCGACCGGTTCGAGCCGTCGCGCAACTTCCGCCGTATCCTGCGGCGCAACGCCCATCTGACGGCCGTCGAGCAGCCGGCCCGCGCCACGCTGGAGCAGTTCGGCCTCTTCCGCCGCTACCTGCTCTCGCGCCACGCCGAGGGCGGCATGACCCGCATGGGCTGGGAGGCCTACCGCGACATGGTCGAGGTCTCCCCCGCCACGACCCGCCTGGTCGAGTTCCGCGACCCTGAGGGCCGCCTGATGGGGGCGAGCCTCACCGACTACATCCGTTCCGGCCTCTCCGGCGTCTACAAGTTCTTCGAGCCGGACGACGACCGCCTGTCCCTCGGCACCTTCATCATCCTCTGGCACATCGCCCGCGCCCGCGAGCTCGGCCTGCCCTACGTCTATCTGGGCTATCTGATCCGCGAATGCCGCAAGATGTCGTACAAGGCCCGCTTCGCACCCCTGGAGCAGCTCGAGAACGCCTTCTGGGCGGAGGTTGAGCAGGACGCGGGCGCCATGGATGGCTGACGAGGCCTGATCACCTCCGCTGCCTTGATGCCCGGCACTGCCGGTACCACTGTTGCCCCCGTCAGCGGCGCGGGGGAGACGGCATGGACGAGCAGTTTCGGGCACTCGTGCTCGACCAGGAGAGCGGCAGGACCGTGTGGCGCTTCGAGGACCTGCCGGTCTCCGCTCTGCCTGCGGGCGAGGTTCTGGTCGAGGTCGCCTACTCGACCCTGAACTACAAGGACGGCCTCGCCATCACCGGGGCCGGCAAGATCGTCCGCCAGTTCCCGTTCGTCCCCGGCATCGACTTCGCCGGCACCGTGCGGGAGTCGACCGACCAGCGCTACCAGCCCGGCGACAAGGTCGTGCTCACCGGCTGGGGCGTGGGCGAGCGGCACTGGGGCGGCCTGGCCCAGCTCGCCCGGGTCAAGGCCGACTGGCTGGTCCCCCTCCCCGAAGGCATGGGCCTGGACGAGGCGATGGCGATCGGCACCGCCGGCTTCACCGCCATGCTGGCCGTCATGGCCCTCGAGCGGGAGGGGATCGACCCCGGCCGCGGCGAGGTCGTGGTCACCGGTGCCGCGGGTGGTGTGGGCAGCATTGCCGTGGCCCTGCTCGCCAAGGCCGGCTTCAAAGTCGTGGCCTCGACCGGGCGTCGCGAGCTCGACACCTATCTCAAGGAACTGGGTGCCGCCGAGGTCGTCGACCGCAGCCTCTTCACCGAGGCCTCGAAGGCGCCGCTCGATTCCGCCCGCTGGGCCGGCGGCATCGACACCGTCGGCGGCGACACGCTCGTCAACCTGCTGAAGGCGCTCCAGTACCGTGGCGTGGTCGCGGCCTGCGGCCTCGCCGGCGGGGCTACCTTCAACGGCACCGTCTTCCCCTTCATCCTCCGCGGGGCTCGCCTGATCGGCATCAATTCCGTCCTCTCGCCCCTGCCGGAGCGCCAGGAGGCTTGGTCCCGCCTCGCCCGCGACCTCGACCGCGCCAAGCTCAAGGCGGTCACCCGGCTGGTGCCGTTGAGCGAGGCCCCGAAGCTGGCAGCCGACTTCCTCAAAGGTGCCGTCAAGGGCCGCCTCGTCGTCGACGTGCGCGCCTCGTGACGCGTTGAGGATCGACTCCCGAGATCGACCGGAGCGCCAGCGCAGGAGGTAAGTGCCCGGCGGGCCACGCGGCGCACATAACCGCACCGGTGTTGTTGCGCTGCAATGCAGGCGTGCGTATATCGCGGCCGGTCAGAGTGGCGGCAACGACCCGCCTCGCGACGCTCGTCCCGACGACACTGACGGGAACCCGTTCCCTGCCCCCGGCATTCTTGGGGGCTGGAATGCTCGACAAGCCCGGGTCCAGCATCCGCTCTACAGGGGCCACAGGAACACGCCGACGCATGCCCAGCATCGACATCGACCCGAGCTATATTGAGCGGCTTGCGGAGCTGCTGCTGCGGACGGGGCTGACCGAGATCGAGATCGCCCAGGGCGAGGCCCGGATCCGCGTCGCCAAGCAGGTGGTCACCACAATCGAGCACGGGGTCCAGATGCCGGGTCCGGCCGTGCCCGCAGCCGCGGCAGCGTCGCCCGCGGCCGCGGCACCCGAGGCCATGGCCGCGGGCACCATCACCTCGCCCATGGTGGGCACGGCCTACCTCTCCGGCGAGCCCGGCGCGGCGCCGTTCGTGAGCACCGGCGAGACGGTGAAGGAAGGCCAGACCCTCCTCATCATCGAGGCCATGAAGGTCATGAACGCGATCCGCGCCCCGCGCGCCGGTCGCATCGGGCGGATCTTCATCGAGAACGCGGCGCCGGTCGAGTATGGCGAGCCGCTCCTCGTGCTCGAGTAGGGCGCCCCTTGTTCCAGAAGGTCCTGATCGCCAATCGCGGCGAGGTGGCAGTCCGGATCCTGCGCGCCTGCCACGAGATGGGCATCTCGGCCGTGGCCGTGCACTCCACCGTCGACGCCGAGGCCATGCATGTGCGCCTGGCCGACGAGAGCGTCTGTATCGGCCCGCCGCCCGCCAAGGGCTCCTACCTGAACCCGGTGGCGATCCTGGCCGCGGCCGAGATCACCCGGGCCGATGCCATCCACCCCGGCTACGGCTTCCTCTCCGAGAACGCCGACTTCGCGCAGATGGTCGAGGAGCACGGCTTCACCTTCATCGGCCCGTCCCCTGAGCACATCCGGATCATGGGCGACAAGATCCAGGCCAAGGCCACGGCGGTGGAGCTGGGCCTGCCGGTAGTACCCGGCACCGCAGGCCCGGTCAGCAGCGAGGAGGAGGCCCTGGCCGCCGCCGAGGAGATCGGCTTTCCCGGTCCTGATCAAGGCCGTCGCCGGCGGCGGCGGCCGCGGCATGACCGTGGTCCGCGCCGAGGCGGAGATGCTGGAAGCGCTGCGCATGGCCCGCAACGAGGCCCGCGCCGGGTTCGGCGACGACCGTGTCTACATCGAGCGCTTCCTCGACCGCCCGCGCCATATCGAGATCCAGATCCTGGGCGACGGCCTGGACGTGGTGCATCTGGGCGAGCGCGACTGCTCGCTCCAGCGCCGCCACCAGAAGGTCGTGGAGGAGGCCCCCTCGCCGGTCATCGACGCCGCCACCCGCGAGCGCATGGGCAATCGCGTCGCCGCCGCCATGCGCAAGCTCGGCTATCGCAGCCTCGGCACGATCGAGTTCCTCTACCAGGACGGCGAGTTCTACTTCATCGAGATGAACACCCGCCTCCAGGTCGAGCATCCGGTGACCGAGCTGGTGACCGGCCTCGACCTCGTCCGCGAGCAGATCCGCATCGCCGCCGGCGGCAGGCTGGGCCTCAAGCAGGCCGACATCCGCTTCAATGGCCACGCCATCGAGTGCCGGATCAACGCCGAGGACCCGCGCTCGCTTCTGCCCTCGCCCGGCAAGGTCACGTCCTACCACCCACCCGGCGGCCCCGGCGTGCGCACCGACAGCGCCCTCTACGCCGGCTACACCGTGCCGTCGCACTACGACAGCCTGATCGCCAAGCTGATCGTCCACGATGTCGACCGTGCGGCCTGCATCCGCCGCCTCGAGCGCAGCCTGGACGAGTTCGTGATCGACGGCATCCCCTGCAGCATCCCCCTGCTCCGCGCCATCTTCGAGACCGAGGACGTCCAGGCGGGCGAGTTCGACACCGGCTGGCTCGGACGGTTCCTGGCCTCGCGGAGCGAGTAGCGGCAAGGGAAGGACGCGGCCGTCCGGATCACGTAGCATCAGGGCGATGATCCGCCGACCCTTGCCTGGATAGTCCCCGCTTGCTGCGCCTGACGCCGGAGCTGCTGCTCACCGCCTACGCCCGCGGCCGCTTCCCGATGGCGGGCGACCGCGACGACCCTGAGATCCACTGGATCGAGCCCTTGCGCCGCGGCGTGATCCCGCTCGACGGCTTCCACGTCCCGCGCTCGCTGAAGAAGCTGATGCGACAACAGCCTTTCGAGCTGCGCATCGACACCGCCTTCGCCGAGGTCATCGACGCCTGCGCCGAGCCCACGCCCGAGCGCCCGCGCACCTGGCTCAACGACGAGCTCCTGGCCCTCTACAAGGCCGTCCACCACCTGGGCCACGCCCACAGCGTCGAGTGCTGGCAGGACGGCCGCCTTGTCGGCGGCCTCTACGGCATCCGCCTGGGCGCTGCCTTCTTCGGCGAGAGCATGTTCTCCCGCGTGCGCGACGCCAGCAAGGTGGCGCTGATCGAGCTCGTCGCCCGCCTCAACGCCGGCGGCTTCCTCCTCCTCGACACCCAGTTCGTCACCGATCACCTCGTCCGCTTCGGTGCCGTCGAAATTCCCCGCGGCGAGTACAAGCGGCGGCTGGCCGTGGCGCTGGCGCGGGACGCGCAGTGGCTGCCGGCGCCACAGTTGCACGGCCGGCACCTGTAGGGCCTTCCAGGATCAATCGCTGCCAGGCGCGTCCCACATTGTCCGAATGAGCGGCCCCGCGCCCGAGGTCCGAGCCGTCGCAGTACGAGCGACGGCTCGGACCGAATTCCACGTGCATTTCCACGGTGCCTACCACGCTTCCTTCCACGCCCGGCCACTACGGTCGGACTCAAGGGCCGGGACGGCACGCAATGGCTTCTCAGGTCGAGACAGGATGGACTTCAGCAGCCTGCGTCAATGTACGCGGGCATGATATCCCTTGATCAGTCCACATCTCAAGCACTTGGCAGTATACATTGACCCTCTAGTTTGACATCGAACCGAAACATCACACTCTCAACATACATCTCGTCGCACCGCAGTGCTCCCTGAGAGAAAGCGGGATCGACATACCCCGTTAACTTGGCAGACCGGGTATTCCGATGAGCTCCGCGCCTCATTGTGCAGGCAGATGACCCATGGCCATCATCAAAGGCACCACCGGCGACGACAAGTACCCCGGCGAGCTGGAGGGCACAGCAGGTGCCGACCAGGATCTCGGGTATGCCGGCAACGACGTGCTCATCGGCTTCAACGGCAACGACACGCTCGAAGGCGGTGCCGGCGCCGACCAGCTGTACGGCAGCGTCGGCCTCGACCTTGCCAGCTACAAGAGCTCGCCCGAGGACGTGACGGTCTTCCTCAGGATCTCTACGCCGCCGGAGGCGATGCAGACGGGCGACACCCTCTCCGACATCGAGGGTGTGATCGGCTCGGCCTACGGCGATCTGCTGTACGGCGCCGGCGAGAGCGAAATCCTCCGCGGTGAGGGCGGCAACGACAATATCGGCGGCTTCGACGGCAACGACCGGATCGAGGGCGGCAGCGGCAACGACTATCTTGGCGGCGGTGCCGGCAACGACGAGATCATCGGTGGTGAAGGAAACGACACCGCCGCCTTCAGCGGCTCCAACTTCGTGATCGCCGACCTCGTGAGCGGCACCGCGGGAGGCAGCCTCACCGTCGGCAGCGACCGCCTGAGCGGCATCGAGAACCTCGAGGGTACGATCAACAACGACCGGCTCGCCGGCGACGCCAAAGCCAACCGGCTGACCGGCGACTACGGCGCCGACGAGCTTCTCGGCCGGGGCGGGGCCGATCGCTTCGTCTACAACTTCACCGACGACAGCCTGCCCACAGGCCAGGACCGCATCCTCGACTTCAGCCGCGCGCAGAAGGACAAGATCGACCTATCGGGCGTCGACGCCAATGAGCAGGCGAACGGTGACCAGGCGTTCAAGTTCGTCGGCCAGGGCCCGTTCAAGCCGTCGGCCAGCTCCGCGTCTTCAGCGCCGAGACATGGGAGCCAGGAGGTCGAGGCCAACAAAGGATACGAGCGCCGCTCCGGCCGTGCTGAGCACCTCGATAAGGCGAAGTGTCTGCTCATCGAAGATCGTCATTGCTGCCGGTGTAAGATCCGGCCTGCCGACAATCGTCCTGAGCAGTCGACTCGGAGTCTGCCAGCTCATGCGTTGAGCCAGTTGTTCGGGCTTACAGGCTTGGCAGGGCTGTCTATCGCGGGCGGCTGCACCGGCGCTGGCTGCTCCTTCCGGCACCTCCAGCGGCTCCGCGCACTCGACCACCCACACGTCGTAGACCGGGTGCTCCAGCGCCGAGAGCGCCGGGCTGGTGGCGAACATCCAGCCCGAAAACACGGTCTGCCCGTCCCCAGCCGGCCCGACATCGCGGATTTCGAGGAAGGCCGCACTCTCCGGCGCCTCGGTGGGAGGTGCGGTCAGGCAGGCCTGGGGCGTGATCGCCAGGGTGCCGAAGCGGGTCTCCTCGTGGATGCGGGCGGTGACCTCGGTCACGCGGGCGGTGACCTTGTCCAGGCCCTGCAGCTTCACGACCGCATGCGGCAGGCTCGGTCCTTCGGCTCGGGCCGGGGCAGTCGCAAAGAGGAAAGCCAGGGCCACCGCCGGATACGGCGGCAGCCTCACTGCTGCGGGGCCGCCTGACCGGCGCCGGCAGGTGGGGTGCCGCCGCCCGGGGCAGGAGCAGCACCGCCCCCGGAGCCGCCACCGCCGCCGCTGGCGCTGCCGTAGATGAACTTGCCGATCAGGTCCTCGAGGTTCACCGCCGACTGGGTCAGCGTGATCTCCTCGCCGTTCTTCAGCATCTTGTCGTCGCCGCCCGGGACGATGGCCAGGAACTTCCCGCCCAGGAGGCTGGCGCTCATGATCGCGGCCGAGCTGTCGGCCGGCAGCTCGATCCCGTTGCGGACGCTGAACGTCACCTCGGCCCGGTAGGTCTCCTGGTCGAGCGACTGGGCCAGCACGCGGCCGACCTTGATGCCCGAGATCCGCACGTCGGCCCCGACATCGAGCCCGTCGGCACGGTCGAACTGGGCCCGCAGCTCGTAGCCGCTGCTGTCGCCCAGATTGCTCCGGCCATAGGCCCAGGCGCCGAAGCCGATCGCCACGATCAGCACGACCGCACCCAGGATGGTCTCGACCACGTTGCGCGACATCGTCCCTACCCGAAGATCTGCGGGTTGGCCTCTAGCCCGCCTCGAGGCCGAGGAGCGCCCGCGCGAAGGCCTTGGCCTCGAACGGGCGCAGATCGTCGATCCCCTCGCCCACGCCCACGGCATGCACCGGCAGGCGGAAGCGCCGAGCCAGCGCCACGACCACCCCGCCCTTGGCCGTGCCGTCGAGCTTGGTGACGATGAGGCCGGAGAGGTCGACCATCTGCTTGAACACGTCGACCTGATTGTGGGCGTTCTGCCCGGTGGTGGCATCGAGCACAAGCACCACGTCGTGCGGCGCCTTCGGGTCGAGCTTCTTCACCACCCGGATGATCTTGCTCAGCTCGTCCATCAGCGCCTGCTTGTTCTGCAGCCGCCCGGCCGTGTCGATCAGCAGGAGATCGGCACCCTGTGTCCGGGCCTGCTGGAGCGCGTCGAAGGCGAGCCCCGCCGGGTCCTGCCCTTCCTTGCCCCGGATCACCGGCACCCCGTTGCGCTGGCCCCAGATCTGGAGCTGCTCGACGGCCGCCGCCCGGAACGTGTCGCAGGCCGCCAGCACCACCTTGAGCCCGCCTGCCCGCGCCTGGCTCGCAAGCTTGCCGATGGTCGTGGTCTTGCCGGTCCCGTTCACCCCGCAGACCAGCACCACCTGCGGCCGCGCCCACTCACGATGCGCCAGCGGCTCGGCATAAGGCTCCAGCTCCTTCGCGATCAGGCCCGCCAGCGCCTCCTTGATCTCGACGTCGGTGACCTCGCGCCCGTAGCGGTCCCGCCCCAGCTCCTTGACCAGCGTGCCCGCGGTTTCGACCCCGAGATCGGCCCCGATCAGAGCCTCCTCCAGCTCGTCCAACGCCTCCTGGTCCAGCCGGCGCTTGGCGACGACTGCCGTGATCCGCTCCGTGAGCCCGGTCGAGGAGCGTGTCAGCCCGGCCTTGAGCCGGGCAAACCAGCCGCCGCGTGCAGTCCCCTCGCTCACGCCAGCAGCACTCCGTCCTCGACACCCAGGATCGTGAGCTCGGCGATGGTCCCGGCGCGGCGGTGCCGCCGCCACCCGGATCGGCGCGAACTGGTCCGTGTGGCCCGTGCCCTGCCGCTCGACCAGCGAGCGCCGCCGGGTCCCCACCTGTGCCTGCAGGAACGCCTCCAGCCGCTGCTGGCCCGCCGCCCGCAGCCGTGCCGCACGCTCCTTGCGGGCCTCCTTCGCCACCTGCGGCATCCGCGCCGCCGGCGTTCCGGAGCGCGGCGAGTAGGGGAAGACGTGCAGGTAGGTCAGCCCCGCCTCCGCCACGAGAGCCTCGGTCTGCCGGAACATCGCCTCGTCCTCGGTCGGAAACCCGGCGATCAGGTCGGCTCCGAACACGATGTCCGCGCGCAGCGCGCGCAGGCGTCCGGTCAGTTCGATGACGTCCTCGCGTGAGTGCCGCCGCTTCATCCGCTTCAGCACCAGATCGTCCCCTGCCTGCACCGACAGATGGAGATGCGGCATCAGCCGTGGCTCGCCCGCCACCAGTTCCTCCAGGTCCGGGTCGATCTCGGCCGGATCGATGGACGAGAGCCGCAGCCGCGGCAGCTCCGGCACTGCCGCCAGCAGCTCCCTCAGCATCCTTCCAAGGCTCGGCGCATCCGGCAGGTCCTTGCCGTAGGAGGTGATGTCGACACCGGTGATGACCACCTCGCGATAGCCGTTGGCCACCAGCGCCCGCGCCTGGGCGACGATCCCCTCCACCGGCACGCTCCGGCTGGGTCCGCGCCCATAGGGGATGATGCAGAAGGTGCAGCGGTGGTCGCAGCCCTGCTGCACCTCGAGGAACGCGCGCGTGCGACCGTCGAACCCGTCGACCAGATGCGCCGCCGTCTCGCGCACCAGCATGATGTCGCCGACCTGGAGCCGCGGTGCCGCCGGCAACGCGTTCCAGGTCTCCGGCCTGAGCTTCTCCGCGTTGCCGACCACATGGTCGATCTCGGGCATCGCCGCATAGGCCTGGGCCGCCACCTGCGCCCCGCAGCCAGTGACCACGATCCTCGCCTCTGGCCGCTCGCGCCGCAGGCGGCGGATCGCCTGCCGCGCCTGCCGGTCGGCCTCGGCGGTGACGGCACAGGTGTGGACAATGACGGTGTCGCGGAGCGCCGCCGCCTGCGCGTGCCGCCGCATCACCTCCGATTCGAAGCTGTTGAGCCGGCACCCGAAGGTGACGACCTCGACCTCGTCCATCGCCTCAACCGTCCAGGAGCTCAGGTGCCAGCTCGCCCGTGGCGACCAGGGAAGCAGGCCCGGTCATCGTCACCGGCCCCTCGCCGGGCCAGGAGACCAGGAGCTCGCCCCCGTCCAAGATGAGGGTCGCCGCGTCCCCTGCAAGCCCGCGCCGCCGCGCGGTCACCAGAGCGGCGCAGGCACCGCTGCCACAAGCCAGCGTCAGCCCGGCCCCGCGCTCGAACACGCGCAGCCGGATACGCTCGGGCGACAGCACCTGCGCGAAACCGATATTGGCCCGCTCCGGGAACAGAGGATGCCGCTCCAGCCGTGCCCCCAGCCCTTCCACGTCGACCGAACCCACGTCCTCGACGATGAACACCGCATGCGGGTTGCCCATGCTCACCGCCGCCGGCCGGGGCAGCCCCGGCACGTCAATCGGCAGCGCATCGGTGTCGCACGGCCCGGCCAGCGGGATATCCTGCCAGCCGAACCGCGGCACCGCCATCTCTACAGCGAGCCACGTGCCCTGGCGCCGGACGTGCAGCAGCCCACCCCCGGTCGCCAGCGCCAGCTCGTCGCCACCGCTCTCCTCCAGCAGCAGCCGGGCGGCACAGCGCGTGCCATTGCCGCAGGCACCGGCCTCGCTGCCGTCGGGATTGAAGAAGGTGAGCCGCGCGTCTGCGCTGTCCGCCCGCTCGATCAGCACGAGCTGGTCGAACCCGACACCCCGCCGCCGGTCGCCGATCCGACGCACCTGCGCTCCCGTCAGCCTGACGGGCTCGCGGCGGGCATCGATCACGACGAAGTCGTTCCCGAGCCCGTTCATCTTGGAGAAGGCCAGCGCACGCATGCTGGGCGGATAGCGGCGAAGCGCGCGCGCTGCAACGCTTGACGGCAACACATCACGAGCATATTTAGCCGATCAGTTAATTAACTGGTCGGATGACAGTGGGTCGGACACTTCCGATCGTGCCACCGCGCTATCCGGCCGAAGCGCTGGCCGAGGCCACCGCTTGGCTGGAGGAGCAGCGTCGGCTCTGGGAGGAGATCCTGGACCGGCTGGTGGAGCATGTGGCTGCCTATACCGAGGAGAGGCGTGATGACCGAGACCGCGAGCAGGACTGAGACGTCCCTGGTGCTGAAGCTGGAGCGCGTCTGCCGGTCCGGGCCGGAGAGCGTGTTCGAGGCCTGGACCGACCCCGCGCGGCTCGGCGTCTGGTTCGGGCCGCGCGGCTTCTCGGTCGCCGAAGCCAGCCTTCATGTCCGCCCCGGCGGCGCCTACCGCATCGTCATGGTCTCGCCGGAAGGCAACCAGCATATCGTGGCCGGCGTCTACACCGCGGTCGAGCGTCCCCGCCATCTCGCCTTCACCTGGGGCTGGGAAACGACGGGCACGCGCGGCCACGAGACGGAGGTCGACATCACCCTCGATCCTCATCCCGAGGGCTGCTTCCTCCGCCTCCGCCACAGCAACTTCGAGAGCGACACCGCCCTTGCCGGTCACCGCGGCGGCTGGAGCGAAGCCCTCGACCGGCTGGTGGAGTGCCTGGCGTAGCCCGACGCGTAGGCGTGCGATTGCTGCGTGCCGGCGCTATAGTCATCTGCGGAGGTGCAGATGGCAACGGCGGCGCGACGTAGCGAGCGGATGACGATCGAGCAGTTCCTCGAATGGGACTCCGCCGACGAGCTTCGCTACGAGCTCGTCGACGGCGTGCCCGTGGCGATGAACCCGCCGATGGCGCCGCACGCGCGTCTGGTCGCCCTGCTCACGGGGGCGATCGAGCGTCGCCTTCGGCCGCCATGCGGCACCTACGTTGGCGGTGGGGCGCGGCGTCAGGATGACGATGGGAACTATCGCGTCCCCGATCTCAGCATCTCCTGCAGCCGAAGCCCAGGGCATTGGATCGAGGCGCCGCAGGTCGTCGTCGAGATACTTTCGCCATCGACCCAGAAAAAGGATCTGTCGGTCAAGCTGGCGTTCTATCGCTCGATGCCAAGTGTCGAGGAGATCCTCCTTGTCCGTACCGACCGCCGCCATGTCGAGCACTGGCAGCGGGAAGGCGAGGATTGGAGGGTACGCGATCTGATCGGCTCGGCCGAAATTGCCCTTCGGCTTCTGTCCGAGCCGATCCCGCTCCAGGAGATCTACGCCCCCCTGGAACTCGACGCCGAGCCCGACAGCTTGACTTGAGCGCCGTCACAGCGCAAAAGCCGCGGGCTTGCGGCCGGATGACGGCCGACCAGCTATAGCAGCGACGCTTAGGCGCGCGGGACCCCGCCCCGGCGAAGGTCCCCTGCGCCCGTTCCGGTTTGGTGCATGTTCGAGAACCTGTCCACGAGGCTAGGCACCGTCTTCGACCGCCTGCGCGGCCGTGGTGCCCTGAGCGAAGCCGACGTCGGCGAGGCGATGCGGGAGATCCGCATAGCCCTGCTCGAGGCCGACGTCGCCCTCCCCGTGGTCAAGGACTTCGTCACCCGGGTCCGTGAGCGCGCCGTCGGCCAGGACGTGATCAAGAGCGTCACGCCCGGCCAGATGGTGGTGAAGATCGTCCACGACGAGCTCGTGGCGGTCCTGGGTGCCGAAACGCAGCGAGCTCATCGATGGGCGGCCCGCCCACCGTCATCCTGATGGCGGGCCTCCAGGGCTCGGGCAAGACCACGACCAGCGCCAAGCTCGCCCGCCGCCTGCGCCTGCGCGAGCGCAAGAAGGTGCTGCTCGCCTCCCTCGACACCCAGCGCCCAGCCGCCCAGCACCAGCTGGAGGTGCTGGCCAAGCAGGTCGAGGTCACTGGCCTGCCGATCGTCCAAGGCCAGAAGCCCTTGGAGATCGCGAGCCGTGCGCTCGAGACGGCACGTCGCGAAGGCTACGATGTGCTCATTCTCGACACCGCCGGCCGGCTCAGCATCGACGAGAGTCTGATGGCCGAGCTGGTCCAGGTCCGCGACCTCGCCCGGCCACACGAGACCCTGCTCGTTGCCGACTCGCTGACCGGTCAGGACGCCGTCAACACCGCCCGCATCTTCCACGAGCGGGTCGGCATCACCGGCATCGTGCTGACCCGCATGGACGGCGACGCCCGTGGCGGTGCCGCCCTCTCGATGCGGCACGTCACCGGCCGGCCGATCAAGCTCGTGGGCATGGGCGAGAAGCTCGATGCGCTGGAGCCCTTCCACCCCGAGCGCGTCGCCGCCCGCATCCTCGACATGGGCGACGTGGTCTCGCTGGTCGAGAAGGCGGCCGAGACCGTCGACCGGGACGAGGCCGAGCGGCTGGCGAAGAAGCTGCAGAAGGGCCGCTTCGATCTGAGCGACCTGCGTTCGCAGCTCGAGCAGATGCGCAAGATGGGCGGGATGAAGAGCATCCTGGCCAAGCTTCCCGGCGTGCAGAAGATGCAGAAGCAGCTGGCCGAGGCCAACATCGACGAGAAGATGATCGGCCGCCAGTGCGCCATCATCGATTCGATGACCAGGGCCGAGCGCCGCAATGCCGACCTGATCAACGCCTCCAGGAAACGCCGGATCGCCACCGGCTCGGGCACGACGGTGCAGGAGATCAACCGCCTCCTGAAGCAGCACCGGCAGATGTCGGACATGATGAAGAAGGTGAAGAAGATGGGCGGGATGGCGAACCTGCAGCAGATGCTGGGCGGCGGCCGCGGCCTGCCGCCGGGCATGTTCCCCCGCTAGGGCCAGAGCCCGACCGGTAAACTTCAAGCAGCTGGCCTAGAGGAGCCTCGTAGACACCATGGTCCGTATCCGCCTCGCCCGTGCCGGGGCCAAGAAGCGCCCGTACTACCGCATCGTCGCCGCCGACGCGCGCAGCCCGCGCGACGGCCGCTTCCTGGAGCGCCTCGGCAGCTACAACCCCATCCTCGCCAAGGACGATCCGAGCCGGGTCACCCTGAACGAGGAGCGCGTGCGCCACTGGATCGCCCAGGGCGCCCAGATCAGCGACCGCGTCCACCGCTTCCTGCACAAGGCCGGCATCGTCGAGCAGCCGCATCACCAGCAGGGTACCGGCAAGCGCGCCGCCGAGATCGCGAAGAAGAAGGCCGAGGCCGAGGCGGGCCAGACGGCCTGAGGATGCGGCTGGGCGGGCGATGGCGGACGACGGCGGGATGGTCTGCGTGGCAAGCGTGGCGACGGCACACGGCGTGCGTGGTGCCCTCAAGCTGCGCTGCTATACCGAGGAGCCGGAGAGTGTCGCCGCCTACGGGCCCGTCTTCGACGCCCAGGGCCGGGAACTCTTCCACCTCACCGTGATCGGCAGCACCAAGGGCGGCGTGATCGCCAGGGCTGAGGGCATCGGGGACCGCGACGCAGCTGAGGCCCTGCGGGGGCTCGACCTCTACGTTCCCCGGGATCGCCTGCCGGCGACGGACGAGGACGAGTTCTACGTCAGCGACCTTGTCGGCATGGATGCGGTCGGTCCTGACGGCTCCGTGCAGGGCCGCATCGTCGCCGTCCACAATTTCGGCGCCGGCGACCTGATCGAGGTGCAGCCGGCGGAGGGCGAGAGCCAGCTCGTGCCGTTCACCCGGGAAGCCGTGCCCGATGTCGACCTCGCGGCCCGCCGCGTCGTCGTCGTTCTGCCCCGGGCTGGGTGACGCGGCCATGACCATCCCCTGGAGCGCGACCGTCCTCACCCTGTTCCCGGCCATGTTCCCGGGCCCGCTCGCGTTCTCGCTCGCCGGCAAGGCCCTGGAGAGCGACCTCTGGCGCCTGCGTGCCGTCGACATCCGCGGCTTCACCACCGACCGTCACCAGTCGGTCGACGACACGCCCTTCGGCGGCGGTGCCGGCATGGTGATGCGCCCCGACATCGTCGCCCGTGCCGTGGACTCGGTCGTGGCCGAGGGTGCGTTGGGCCCGCTCCTCTATCTCAGCCCGCGTGGCCGCCCCTTGCGCCAGGACCGCGTGCGCGAGCTGGCCTCCGGCCCCGGCGTGGTCCTCCTGTGCGGCCGCTACGAGGGCGTGGACGCCCGCGTGATCGAGGCCCGCGGCTTCCTGGAAGTTTCGCTCGGCGACTTCGTGCTCTCAGGGGGCGAGATCGCCGCCATGGCCCTGATCGACGCCTGCGTCCGGCTCCTGCCGGGCGTGGTCGGCGACAGCCACTCGCTCGAGGAGGAGAGCTTCGCCAGCGGCCTCCTCGAGTACCCGCACTACACCCGCCCGCAGTCGTGGGAGGGCCGTGCGGTGCCCGAGGTCCTGCTCTCCGGCAACCACGCGCGAATCGCGCGCTGGCGGCAGGAGCAGGCGGTGGGCGTCACCCGCGAGCGCAGGCCCGACCTGCTCGCGGCTCTGACCTGAACCAGAACGCTGCACCCACCGAGGTGCCGGAAGAAAGGACGACCCATGAACATCATCGAGCAGCTGGATCGGGAGCAGATCGCCCGCCTCACCGGCGAGCACGGCGTGCCGGACTTCAAGGCCGGCGACACGCTGCGCGTGAACGTCAAGGTGATCGAGGGCAACCGCGAGCGCGTGCAGGCCTTCGAGGGCATGTGCATCGCGCGGCGCAACCGCGGCATCAACTCGGCCTTCACCGTGCGCAAGATCAGCTACGGCGAGGGCGTGGAGCGCGTCTTCCCGCTCTACAGCCCCCGGATCGACAGCATCGAGGTCGTCCGCCGCGGCCGCGTCCGGCGTGCCAAGCTCTATTACCTGCGTGGCCGCACCGGCAAGGCCGCCCGCATCGTCGAGCTGCGCCCCGACCAGCGGCAGAAGGCCGAGCGGGCTTCCGCGGCCTCGATGCAGGCTCAGGTCGCCGAGGCCTCGGCCGTCAACGAGACGCAGGACGGGACCTTAGAGTAGAGGCTGGCCACGCCTATCTTCTAGTTGTCGCTTTCGGGGGAGACCGGGGATGTCGGAGGCGAGGACTCTCGTCGACAAGATCTGGGACAGCCATGTCGTGGAGCAGGGCGAGAACGGCACCTGCCTGCTCTACATCGACCGGCATCTCGTCCATGAGGTGACGAGCCCGCAGGCCTTCGAGGGCCTGCGGACCTCGGGGCGCAAGGTGCGCCGCCCCGAGCTCACCCTGGCGGTCCCCGACCACAACGTCCCCACGACCGACCGCTCGCGCCCGATCGAGGACGAGACCTCGCGCATCCAGGTCGACACGCTGGAGCAGAACTGCGCGGACTTCGGCGTGCCCCTCTTCGGCATGCGCGACATCCGCCAGGGCATCGTCCACGTCATCGGCCCCGAGCAGGGCTTCACCCTCCCCGGCACCACCATCGTCTGCGGCGACAGCCACACCAGCACCCACGGCGCCTTCGGGGCGCTCGCCTTCGGCATCGGCACCTCCGAGGTCGAGCACGTGCTGGCGACCCAGACCCTGGTCCAGAGGCGCCCGAAGACGATGCGGATCAGCGTCGAGGGCGAGCTGCCGGTCGGCTGCACCGCCAAGGACGTGATCCTGGCCATCATCGGCAGGATCGGCACCAGCGGCGGCACCGGCTATGCGGTGGAGTATGCCGGCAGCGTGATCCGCGGCCTCTCGATGGAGGGCCGCATGACCGTCTGCAACATGTCGATCGAGGCCGGCGCCCGGGCCGGGCTGATCGCCCCCGACGAGACCACCTTCGCCTATCTCAAGGGCCGCCCCATGTCGCCCAAGGGTGCGCTCTGGGAGCAGGCCGAGCGCTGGTGGCGCACCCTCCCCTCCGACGAGGGTGCGGTGTTCGATGCCGAGGTCCTGCTCGATGCCGCCCTGATCGAGCCCCAGGTCACCTGGGGCACCTCGCCCCAGGACGTGGTCTCGATCACCGGCCGCGTGCCCGACCCCAAGGCTGCCAGCTCCGACGACCGTCGGCGCGCCATGGAGCGCTCGCTCGAATATATGGGCCTCGAGCCCGGCACCCCGATGGAGCAGGTCCGGGTCGACAAGGTGTTCATCGGCTCCTGCACCAACGCCCGCATCGAGGACCTGCGCGTCGTCGCCAAGCTGGTCGAGGGCCGGCAGGTGGCCTCCAACGTCGAGGCCATGATCGTCCCCGGCTCGGGCCTGGTGAAGTACCAGGCCGAGGAGGAGGGCCTGGACGAGATCTTCCGTTGCCGCCGGCTTCGACTGGCGCGAGGCCGGCTGCTCGATGTGCCTCGGCATGAACCCCGACCAGCTCAAGCCCGGCGAGCGCTGCGCCTCGACCAGCAACCGCAACTTCGAGGGCCGGCAGGGCAAAGGCGGCCGCACCCACCTCGTGAGCCCGGCCATGGCCGCCGCTGCCGCGATCACCGGCCACCTCGCGGACGTGCGCAAGCTGGTCTGACCGGCCTCCACCTGCCAGCCGACGCCGCTGATCAGCCGCCTGGTCGTCCCTGACCGGCGAGCAGGTGGCTGACCCGCGGCGGCCCGCCGCCGCGATGCAGGGCGTGGACCCGCTCCTGGAGGCGGCGGTCCTCGACGGTGACGTGCTCGTGCTGGCGGAGATGGTCGAGCCAGCTCTCCAGCATGAACGCCTCGACCCGCCGGCGCGGGTTCCCGGCATCGGTGAACACCTGCCAGAAGAAGGCGCCGTCACGCCGGCGGACGTGGCCCAGCGCCTCGATCGCCTGGGCGAAGGCCGCTTCATCGGGCGGGTCGATCTCGTACTCGACGGTGATCAGGACCGGGCCGCCTTCGGTCGCCACCGTCTCGTCCACGACCGGTGCCGGCCAGTGCCCGGAGGGTGACAGGTCGAGGGTGCCGTCGCCCAGCAGATGCCAGCGCCGGCTGACGAGGATCCCGGCCACCGCACCGGCTGCGGCCACGAGCAGGGCGCCCGGTGGGCCGATATGCCCGGCAAGGAAGCCCCACAGGATGCTGCCGGCGGTCATGCTGCCGAAGAACACGGCCAGACCGACCGCAAGGCCCCGCGAGCGCACCCAGGCGGGCAGAGCGAGCTGGGCCGAGACGTTGAGGCTCGACATCACGGCGATCCAGGCCAGCCCGGCCAGCAGGCAGGCCAGGACTGCCACCGCCGCGACCGGCAGCAGCGCCAGGAGCGCCATGCTGCAGGCGAGGAGCCCGGAGCCGGCCATCACCATGCGATCCGCACCCAGCCGGGCCTTCAGCTTGGGCAGGACCAGGGCCGCGGCCACCGCGCCGAGGCCGACCGCGGCCAGGAGCGTGCCGTAGAGGCCCGGCCCGCCGGCCAGGGAGCCGCGCACGACCAGTGGCAGCAGGGCCCAGAAGGCGCTGGCGAAGAGGAAGAACGACGGCGGAGCGCACCAGCGTCGCGCGCAACGGTGCGCTGCCACGGGCATAGCGCAGGCCGCTGCGGACGGCGCCGGCGAGCCGCTCGGCCGGCAGGGCGGACGGCGGCTTCGGCTGCTGCCGCCACAGCCACAAAGCCGTGATCACGGCCAGGAAGCTCAGCGCGTTGAGCGCGAACGGCCAGGCAAGGCCCAGGACGGTGATGATCAGGCCGCCCAGCGCCGGGCCGATGGCGCGGGCGATGTTGATGCCGACACCGTTGAGCGCCACGGCCTGGGTCAGCAGCGGCCGCGGCACGAGGTCGGGGGTGATCGCCTGCCAGGCCGGCGCACCCATGGCGGTCATGGTGCCGAGCAGGAAGGTGAACAGGAGCAGGAGTCCGGGCGTGACGAGACCGGCGGCGACGATCACGGCCAGGAGCACGGCCACGGCCGCCGCCGTCACCTGGAGCGCCAGGAGCAGCCGGCGCCGGTCGATCAGGTCGGCCAGGGCCCCGGCCGGGAGTGCGAACAGGAACACCGGCAGGGTGGTGGCCGCCTGGATCAGCGCCACCATCAGCGGTGCGGGTGCCAGCGAGGTCATCAGCCAGGCGGCGGCGACATCGTGCATCCAGGTGCCGATGTTGGAGATCACCGCCGCCGACCAGATCAGGAGAAAGCTGCGCTCGCGCAGAGGGGCCCAGGGCGAGACCGCGGCCTTGCCGCCATCTGCATCGTGAGCGCTGCTGGCGCTCAGACCGCGAAGCACGAGCAGCCCAGGGCACCCCAGAAGGCACCCTTCTCCCGGACGGGAATGGGTGCCGTCCAGGCGATCGCATGGTCGTGGCCGTGAACGGTGCAGCCGCTGGCGCAGCCGTCGGCACAGGCGCGGGCGAAGCGCCGCTCTCCCCCGGCCTCGGCGCGCATCGCCGGCGTGGGTACCGCGTTGAGCGGGCTCCAGCCGGGCGAGGCCGGCGGCAGGGCCGGTGCGAGGCCGGTGAAATCGCCGCTGCCATGCACGATCCGCCCGCCGACGATGGTCAGGACGGACTCGATCCCGCGGATCGCCTCGGGCGGCACGGTGAGGTAGTCGGCGGAGAGCACGGCGAGGTCCGCATACTTGCCGGGGGCCAGCGTGCCCTTGACCTCGTCCTCGCCCGAGAACCAGGCGGAGCCATGCGTCCACAGCCTGAGTGCCGTCTCGCGGTCGAGCACGTCCTCCTCGCCGTAGAGCTGCAGGCCGCCCACCGTCCTGCCGGTGGTGAGCCAGTAGAGCGCCACCCAGGGGTCGTAGGAGGCGACCCGCGTGGCATCGGTGCCAGCACCCACCGGAACGCCGGCGACCAGCATCTGCGCCACCGGCGGCGTCGCCTCGGCCGCGTAGCGGCCATAGCGCTCGACGAAATACTCGCCCTGGAAGGCCATGCGGTGCTGGATCGCGATCCCGCCGCCCAGGGCCACGACCCGGTCGATGTTGGCCGGGCTGATCGTCTCGGCATGGTCGATGATGAACCGGGTCGGATAGCGCGCACCGCCGGTCACGCGCTCGATCACGCCCAGGAAGCGGTCGATGCTCTCGTCGTAGGTGGCGTGGATCCGGAACGGCCAGCGGTTGGTGGCCAGGAGCTCGATGATCGGCTCGATCTCCTTCTCCATGACCGGCACGAGTTCCGGCCGCGGCTCCAGGAAGTTCTCGAAATCGGCCGCCGACCAGACCAGGTTCTCGCCGGCCCCGTTCATCCTGAGGAACCCGTCGCCCGCCCCGGGGCTGGTCATGGCGACCCAGCGCTCATAGTCGGAGAGCTCGCCGCCCGCCTTCTGCGCGAACAGGTTGTAGGCGATGCGGACGGTGAGGAGGCCCTCGGCGTGCAGCCGCTCGATGACCGCATAGTCCTCGGGGTAGCTCTGCCCGCCGCCGCCGGCATCGATCACCGAGGTGATGCCCAGCCGGTTCATCTCGCGCATGAAGTGCCGGGTCGAGTTGAGCTGGTCCTCAAGCGGCAGCTTGGGCCCGCGCGCCAGGGTCGAGTAGAGGATCAGGGCCGAGGGCGTGGCGACGAGCAGGCCCGTGGGCTCGCCATGCGCGTCGCGCTCGATCCGCCCGCCCGGCGGGTCGGGCGTGTCCCTGCCGAAGCCGATCGCCCTCAGCGCCGCGCGGTTGAGGAGGGCGGCACTGTAGAGATGCAGGATGAACACGGGCGTGTCGGGGGCCGCTTCGTTGATCTCCGCCAGCGTCGGCATCCGGCGCTCGGCGAACTGGAACTCGGACCAGCCGCCGACCACCCGCACCCATTGCGGTGCCGGCGTGCGCCGGGCCTGCTCCTTCAGCATCCGCAGGGCATCGGCCAGCGAGGGCACGTTCTCCCAGCGCAGCTCCATGTTGAAGTTGAGGCCGCCGCGGATGAGGTGGGTGTGGCTGTCGTTGAGGCCGGGGATGACGCGCCGCCCGCCGAGGTCGATCGACCCTGGCCCCGGGTGCCGCGGCGCGCATCACCTCGTCCGCCTCGCCCACGGCCAGCACGAGGCCGTCGCGGATGGCCAGCGCCCTTGCCTCGCCGGCGGCCAGGCGCCAGGGTCGTGATCCGGCCGTTGACGAGGACGAGATCGGCAGCCTGGGTCATCGTTTGACTCCGGCCGGCATCGGGGCGCAGGGCGGCGGCTGCCGCCAGACCCTGCAGCACGCGGCGGCGCGCGACGGTCATCGGGGTTCCTCGGGGCAATGGGCTGACGCCGGACCCGGCGGCATGCCTGGGAGAGGCTAGTCGGCGACCGGTGCCGGCACCGGGTCCAGGCGCTGGCCGTGCCGCACCCGTTCCTCCGCACCGTGGACCAGGGTGTAGGCGTAGTCGACGCCCATGCCGTAGGCGCCGGAATGCTCGCGGACGATCCCCATCACGGCATCGTAGGTGTCGCGCCGGGCCCAGTCGCGCTGCCATTCCAGCATCACCTGCTGCCAGGTGACCGGGACGACCCCGACCTGCACCATGCGCTGCATGGCGCAGTCATGCGCCATGGCGGTGGTCCCGCCCGAGGCGTCGGCCACCATGTAGATCTCGTAGCCGCCCTCGCGCATGGCATCGAGCGCGAAGCTGTTGTTGCAGACCTCGGTCCACAGGCCCGAGACCACGACCTTCTTCCGGCCGTGCGCCGCCAGGGAATCGCGCACCTTCTGGTCGTCCCACGAGTTCATCGAGGTGCGCTCGAGGAGCGGCTGCTCGGGGAACACCGCCAGGAGCTCGGGATAGGTATGGCCGGAGAAGCTCAAGGTCTCGACGGTGGTGATCGTCACCGGCACCCCGAACACCTTGGCCGCCTTGGCCAGTGCCACCGTGTTGTTCTTCAGCACCTGCCGGTCCATCGACTGCACGCCGAACGCCATCTGCGGCTGATGGTCGATGAAGATCACCTGGCAGTTCTTGGGCGTGAGTAGCTGCAGCTTCGGGTCGGACATCGGTTCCTCCTGCTCTTCTCGGCAGCAGGGGCTATGCGGCAGGCGCCGGTTGGCTGCAATTATACCTTGGCCTAGTCCGCCTGCGCCGAAGGTATGGCATTCAGCCGGTCGCTGATCCGCGCCAGCTCCGGCAGCGACTTCGCCCCCAGCTTGCGCATCACCTGGGCGCGATGGACCTTGACCGTGACCTCGCGCAGGCCCAGCGCCGCCGCGATCTGCTTGTTGGGCAGCCCCTCGGCCACCATCGCCATGATCTCGCGCTCGCGCGGGGTCAGCGTCGCATGGCGCTGGCGCAGGGCCGTGAGCTGCCCGGCCTCGGCCCGCCGTTCCCGGTCCAGGCGCACGCCGCGCTGGATGGCATCCAGCAGGTCCTGGTCGCGGAAGGGCTTGGTCAGGAAGTCGATCGCCCCCGCCTTCATCGCCGCCACCGACATCGGGATGTCGCCATGGCCGGTGATGACGATCACCGGCAGGCGGACCCCCTGCTCCGCGAGCGCGCGCTGCAGCTCGAGGCCGCTCTGCTCGGGCAGGCGGACGTCGAGGACGAGGCAGGCGGGCAGGTCGGGCCGGGCGGCCTCGAGGAACGCCCGCGCGGACGGGTAGGAGGCCGAGGGCTGCCCCACCGACCGCAGCAGGCTCTCCAGCGAGTCGCGGAAGGAAGCGTCGTCGTCGACGATGAAGACGATCGAGTCCGGCTCCTCAGCCATGGCCACCCTCCCCCGCATCCGGCGACGCCACGGGCAGGACGATCTCGAACACGGCACCGCGCGGCGTGTTGGCCCGCGCCGTCACCCGCCCGCCATGCGCCTCCACCACCGTCCGGCAGATCATCAGGCCCAGCCCCATGCCCTGCGGCTTGGTCGAGTGGAAGGCATCGAACACCTGCCCGTCGTCGGCCAACCCTACGCCGGTGTCCGCCACCGCGATCATCACCCCGGCTTGGGACCGCGCGCAGGTCACCCGGATCGAGCGCGGCCCGCCGTCGACGGCCGCCACGGCATCGACCGCGTTGGCCAGCAGATTGAGCAACGCCTGGCGCAGCGGAACGGCATCGCCGCGGACCGGCGGCAGGCCGGGCGCGATCTCGACCGCCACGACGGCACCTGCGGCCCTGGCGTCGGCCCGCATCAGCCTGACCGCCTCCCCGACCAGCGCCGCCAGGTCGACCGGCCCGTGCAGCGATGCGCGCCGGCCGAAGCGTCCGCCGCAGGCTGGCGATGATCGCGGCCGCCGAGTGGCCGTCGGCGGCGATCCGGCGCAGCCTTGCCAGCACCTCCCTGAGATCAGGCTCCGGCCGGTCGAGCCAGCGGGCGGCGGCGTCGGCGCTGGTGACGATGCTGGCCAGCGGCTGGTTGAGCTCGTGTGCCAGTGCCGCCGCCAGCGCCTCGAGCATCGTCGCCCGTGCTTCCTGGGCCCGGCTCTCCGCCAGCAGCGACTGCAGCAGCCGGGCATAGAGGGTGCTGGTCTGCGCCAGCAGCGCCAGCATGACGACGCTGGCCGCCAGCAGCCCGAAGGCGCGCCCGGCCCACCAGCCAAGGCTGAACCGCACGCCCGGCACCCAGGAAGCCCAGCAGCACGATCTCGCTGAGGAAGGCCGCCAGCGTCACCAGCAGCCACAGATCCAGGAGCGAGCGCCGCCTGCGGGCGAGCAGGAGCGCCGCAGCCGCCAGGGTCAGCAGCAGGGAGACGTAGAGCACCGCGGTCCAGGTCGCGGTCGCGGCCCGCTGGTCGACCATGAATCGGGGCGCGAGCCGCTCCCCGGCGACCGCCAGCCACGTCGCCACGAGCGTCAGCGCCAGCGAGCCAAGCACCGCCAGCAGGACGAGCGGCCGGACCCGTGCGGCATCGACGGCCGCGGGCCGCCGGCGGTGCTGCAGGGCGGCGTAGGCCAGGACGGCGGTCGGGAAGACCAGCCGGCGGACGGCCGCGATCAGGGCCGTGGTCTGCAGCCCGGCCCCCAGGAGGCCGGTCTCGGCCAGCACGCCCGGGAACGTCATCACCCATGGCACCGCGGTCAGGCCCGAGATCAGGTAGCCCACCGCCAGGACCAGGAGTGCCACCGCACCGTGCACGGCGAACTGGGCCAGCAGCAGCGTGGCCGCGATCACGTCGACGATCAGCACCACCGCGGCGTAGGCCGGCAGCAGCGCCTCGGTCCCCTGCAGCGGCCGGTCGGCGAAGGGTGCCGCGAGCAGCAGGCCGAGCCCGAGGCCCGCCACGATGGCCAGGGCAAGCCATTCATGCTGCCGGCCGGCCTGCCGTCCCGCCAGCAGTAGCTCGTGATCGTCGCGCACTGGGTCCTCGGACGGTCGGGGTGGGAGCCGGTGACGGCCCCTCACCTCACCAAGGTGCCCTCAGGCCGCCATCTCGCCCAGGATGGCGGCACGGATCGCCCCCTGATCGAGCCCCCGCTGCCCGATCACGACAAGGCTCCCACGCTGCCCCTCGTCCGCCCGCCAGGGACGGTCGTAGTACCGCTCCACCCGCTCGCCCACAGCCTGCAACACCTGCCGCAAGGGCTTGCCCGCCACCGCAAGGAAGCCCTTCACCCGCAGGATGTCGAACCGCAGGGCGGCGTCCCGCACCCGCGCCTCGACCATGGCCGGGTCCGCCACCGGCGGCAGCGCGATGACGAAGCTCTCGAAGTCCTCGTGCCCGTGCTCCTCGCCATTGTCATGGTGCGACGGCCGGCTCGCCAGATCGTCCTCGGCACCCGCACCCATGCCCAGGGCCGCTACCGGATCGACCCTGCCGTGGCTGGTCCACAGGAGCCGCACGGACGGGCGCAGATGGGGCCGGATCGCGGCCTCGACCTGGGCCAGGTCGTCGGCACCGATCCGGTCCGCCTTGTTGACCAGCACGAGGTCGGCGCAAAGGAGCTGCTCCTCGAACAGCTCCTCGAGCGGGCTCTCGTCATGCGCCAGCGCCGGGTCGGCCGCGCGCTGGGCCGCCAGTGCTGCAGGGTCGGTGGCGAACCGCCCGGCCAGCACCGCCTTCGCGTCCACGACCACCAGCACCCCGTCCACTGTCACCCGGGTCCGCACCTCCGGCCAGGCGAAGGCCTGTACCAGCGGCTTCGGCAGCGCCAGGCCCGAGGTCTCGATCACGATGTGATCCGGCGCCGGCTGGCGGGCCAGGATGGTGCGCATGGCGGGAAGGAAGTCGTCCGCGACCGTGCAGCAGATGCAGCCATTGGCGAGCTCGATCACGTCCTCCTCGCGGCATTCGGGAATGCCGCAGCCGCCCAGGATCGCGCGGTCGACGCCGAGATCGCCGAACTCGTTGATCAGCAGCGCCAGCCGGCGGCCATGGCCGTGCTCGAGCAGGTGGCGGATCAGGCTGGTCTTGCCGGCTCCCAGAAAGCCCGTGACCACCGTGGCCGGGATTCGTCATGAGGTCTCCTCGTGCGCGGGCCTCGGGCCAGCGCTGCAAGCGCCGGCCACCGTCCAGCCCGTCGTCTCCTCCAGAAGCGCCCGCAGCCGGGCGGGCTCGCCGGCAGGGCGAGAGGCGGGGTCCGGCCAGGGCCGTCATCGCGGCCAGGCTCGGGTCCGTCTCCTCCGGCAGGCTGAGCAGCCAGCCGAGGAACACCTCTTCAGCCCGCCACCCGCAGGTGCGGGCGGTGCCGGGCCCATCAACCGTCACGGTCGGAAGGCGTGTGATGCAGGGAACGTGCGCATGAACGTACCTCCGGCCAGGGCACCCCGCCCGGCTAAAAGCGGGTTGGCTCACGCGACGGCAGGTCTCCTGGCTCGCGGGTCACGGCCTCGATCCGCCTTCCCGGGTGCCGAGGCACCCAGTGGCTGACGTCGGATCTCGGCTCGCCGCCTACAGTTGCGGGGGCAGCGCCGGCCTTGGGCCCGCAGGCCCGCACCGGCTTCCCTTCTCAGTCCCGAAGGACACCGTCGCACGCGGAGTATCCATGGCTTGCGCCGCGGCGCAAGCGGCGGTCCGGCTTGCCGCCCCCGGATGGCGGTGCGACCATGACCGGACGCAAGGGAGCCCCGCCATGCCCTGGATGGTCGACGACCTCGACACCCCGGCCGTGCTCGTCGACCTCGACCGGGTCGAGGCCAATCTCCGCCGCGCGCAAGCCTATGCCGACGCGCACGGCCTCAAGCTCCGTCCCGCACATCAAGACCCACAAGATGCCGGAGCTCGCCCGCCGGCAGGTCGAGCTCGGTGCGGTCGGCATCACCTGCCAGAAGCTGGGCGAGGCCGAGGTCATGGCCCCCGACCACGTTTGCGCCGTTGCTCGCCAACTGCCGCAAGTCGGCGTCGCAGGACGTGCCCTACATCGCGGCGAGCTTCAACCAGGCTCCTCACTTCCCGATCAGCGTCGCCGTGTCCGACTGGGTCTGCGACAAGGATGCGAACTGGCTCGAGAAGCGCGCCGCGCGTCAGGAGAGCTTCGCGTCCTCGCCGTTGTTTCGCCGCGCGATGCAGCGTGTCGTCAACATGAGGACGCTGGAGTGCTTCCAGAAGGGAGCTAACGCGGTCACTCCTGGAGGCATGTACACGCTCGTCGCAAACGGCCAGCGGTGAGCGTGATCACGGGCACACCACCCCCATCACCAGCCAATCCGAAGGTGGAGCTACAGCACTTCCCGTTCCCCGGTGCCGAGCGCCGCGTCGACGCGCATCCCCGGGACGTCCGTGAACGCGATCAGCGTCATGGAGTCCTCGCCCAACAAGGAAGCGGCCATGAGTTCGTCGACTTCCTGGCTCAGGAGACCAGGCAAGCGCTGGGCGGAGATCAGCGGCAACATCTCCTCCTACGACGCGAAGGCGGGAGCCATCGACGCGAAGTACGAGCTGCTCAAGCCGCTCATCGACAAGGAGCAGACCACGCCGTACATGACGTCGCAGGACGGTTGGAGCGCCGGCATCGTTCACGGCGCTCCAGGAGGGCGGGCTGGCCCTGTACCTGGGCAAGAAGTCGATCGACCAGGTCCTCTCCGATCTGGACAAGGCGTGGGATAAGCCCACCTCTGGCAGTCACCGAGATGGGAGCCCGGCCACGCCGGGCTCCGGTCCTGTCAAGCGCCGCTCAACCCACGTCTGCATTCATGGAGCAGATATCTCTTGGAACCTCAGGCCGTGCTGTCTCGGTCGTCGGCCTCGGCTGCAACAACTTCGGACGGCTGCTCGACGCGAAGCAGGCGGAGGCGGTCGTCGATGCAGCCCTCGACGCCGGAATCACGTTCTTCGACACGGCCGATACTTACGGGGACGGGGAGAGCGAGGTCCTGCTTGGCATGGCGCTGAGGGGTCGGCGCGACCAAGCCGTCGTCGCGACGAAGTTCGGCCATCCGAAGCTGGCGGAGGACCGACGGCCAGGGGGATCGCGCGCGTCGATGCGCGATCGCGTTCACGCCTCGCTCCAGCGGCTCGGCATGGACTACGTCGATCTCCTGTACTACCACTGGCCTGACGGTGTCACCCCGATCTCAGAGACGCTCGGGTACATGGCCGAGCTCGTCGAGGAGGGAAAGGCTCGCGCGATCGGCTGCTCGAACGTCACCGTCGATCAACTCCGCGAAGGCGACGACACCGCCCGCGTCGCGGGTCGGCCGCGCCTTCGGCGATCCAGAACGAATACAGCCTGATCAACCGAGAGGCCGAGACGACCGTGCTTCCACTCTGCCGCGAGCGAGACATCGGTTCGTGCCCTATTTCCCGCTTGCAAGCGGCCTGCTGACGGGCAAGTACAAACGGGGGGAGCCGCCACCTCCTGGGACACGGCTCTCCGTTTGGAACGCGCCGATCCCGGACCAGCACTGGGACGCTGTAGAACGGGCCAGGCATTCGCCGAGGAGCGTGGACACACGTTGCTCGAGCTAGCAGTGAGCGCGCTTCTCGCACAGCCGGGCGTGAGCTCTGTGATCGCGGGAGCGACGCGGCCCGAACAGGTCCGCGACAACGCGGGGGCCGCGAGGTGGCGGCTGTCCGCGCACGAGCTCCGCGAGCTCGACGCAGAGCGCGTGAGCGCCGAAGGAATGGAGAGGAGTGCAAATGCCGGAAGTTCATGTGTACATGGCCGCGGGGCGGACGGACGAGCAGAAGAGGCGCATGATGCTCGGCATCACCCGCGCGCTCGTCGAGCAGCTCGGCTGCCCGCAGGACGTCGTCACCGTGCAGATCATCGAGGCATCGCCGACGCACAAGATGAAGGGCGGCCAGACGTTCGCGGAGCTGATCCGCGACGGCAGCACAGCCTGAAGTGAGAGGGAGCAGCCATGGCGACGCACAGCCACAACCACGGCGCGCCGACGATCGGTGCCGCGCCGTCCAAGCTGGTCCCGATCGCGTCGCAGGGCGCGCTGCTCAACGTCGACTGGGAGTCGCGCGTCGATCCGTCGCGGCTGCGCCAGTATCGGCTCGGCGCGTCCAGGAGCTGCTCGAGCGCTCCGACCTGGGGTGCCTGCTGTTGTTCGACATGAACAACATCCGCTACACCACCGCGACGCACATCGGCAACTGGGCACGGGACAAGCTGTTCCGGTGCGCGCTGGTGATGCGCGGCGAGAAGCCGATCCTCTGGGACATCGGCTCGTCCGCGAAGAACCACAGGCCTACAACCCGTGGCTGCCGCCGGAGAACTGGCGCGCCGGCATCTCGACGTGGCGCGGGGCGATCCCGGAGGACGTCGGCATCGAGCGCGGCAATGCGGCACGGCTCGCCGAGATCCTCCGTGAACACGGCCTGGACAAGGACCCGGTCGGCGTCGACTACGTCGAGATCCCCGTGCTCAAGGCGCTCGAGGCCGAGGGCCTCGAGGTCGCGAACGGCCAGGCACTGATGCAGCACGCCCGCCGGATCAAGTCGATCGACGAGGTGTCGCTGCTCGAGCACGCGGCGGCGATGGTCGACGCCGCCTACGACGAGCTCTACCGCTCGCTGCACGTGGGCGTCAGGGAGAACGAGATGGTGGCGCTCGTCAACCACCTGCTCTACAGCATGGGCTCGGAGGAGGTCGAGGGCGTCAACGCGATCTCCGGCGAGCGCTGCAGCCCGCACCCGCACGTCTTCGCCGACCGCGTGATCCGCCCGGGCGACATGGCCTACTTCGACATCATGCACTCGTTCATGGGCTACCGGACGTGCTACTACCGCACGTTCTCGGTCGGCGGCGCGACGGCGAAGCAGCGCGACGCCTACAAGCGCGCCCGCTACCACATGGACGCTGCGATCGCCGAGATCAGGGTCGGCGCCAGCTCGGCTGACATCGCGCGCAACTTCCCGAGCGCGCAGGACATCGGCTTCGACACCGAGGAGGAGGCGTTCGGCCTGCAGTACTGCCACGGCATCGGGCTGAGCGTGTGGGAGGAGCCGCTGATGAGCCGCTTCCACTCGCTCGAGCACCCGATCGAGCTGGAGGAGGGCATGGTGTTCGCCATCGAGACCTACTGGCCCTCCGCCGACGGCACCGCCGCGGCGCGCATCGAGGAGGAGGTCCATCTGGCAGCGGACGGCCCGCGCCTGCTGACCAAGTTCCCCGCGCAGGAGCTGCTGGTGAGCGGGACGCGCGTGTGGAACGGCCACGACTTCGTGTCCGGCGTCAACGAGATCCAGCCGCCGAACCCGGCCCACGCCGAGCTGGAGACGCACGACATGATCGCCGTCCTCGGGACCGGGCTGATGGGCGAGCCGATCGCCCGCAACCTCGCCCGCGCGGGCTTCGACGTCCGCGTGTGGAACCGGACTCCGGCGAAGGCACAGAGCGCTCGCCGCGGAGGGGTGCGTCCCGTGCGCGACGCCGCGGGAAGCGGCCGAGGGCGCCGACACGGTCCTGACGATGCTCGCCCACGCCGAGGCGGTCGAGGCCGCGGTCACCGGCGAGCAGGCGCGTTCGCGGCCATGGCCCCCGGGACGACCTGGATTCAGATGAGCACGGTGGGCGTCGCGGGCTCCGAACGCCTGGCCGAGCTGGCCCGCGAACGCGACATCGTCTACGTCGACGCGCCGGTCATGGGCAGCCGAGGGCCGGCGCAGCAGCGGGCCCTCACCGTCCTCGGCGCGGGCCCGGAGGCGGCGCGCGAGCGCTGCGCCCCCGTCTTCGGGGCGATCGCGGCCCGCACGCTGTGGCTGGACGACCGGCCGGGCGCCGGCACGCGGATGAAGCTCGTGATGCTGACGTGGATCTTCCCGCTGATCGAGCTCATGGGCGAGCTCATCGGCTTCGCGGAGGCGCTCGGCGTCGATCCCGCGGACGCGCTCGCGCTCGTCGACGGCGGCCCCGTCCCGATGCCGTTCCAGAAGGCGCGGATGATGCTCGCGGGCGAGTATCCGCCGAGCCACTCCCTGAACCTCGCCGGCAAGGACATGGGGCTGGTGATGGAGGCCGCCGACAGCGTCGGGCTGCCCTTGCCGCTCTCGCGCGCCACGACCGGGCAGTTCCGGCGCGCGATCGAGCTCGGCCACGGCGAGGCCGACGTCAGCGCCTGCTTCAACGCCAACCGCGCGCACGCGCCGGCCGCCTGAGGAAGGAGGAGAATGGACTATGCACGAGCCGACGCCAAGCAGGCGGCGCGCGAGGCCTTCACGGGCCTGTGGGCCGCGGTGACGACACCGTTCGCCGCGGACGGCAGCGTCGACCACGACGCCCTGCAGGCCGACATCGACTACCTGACCGGCACGCTCGGGGTCGGCGGGATCTTCTGCGCCGGGGCGATGGGGGAGTTCTGGGCGCTGACCCCCGGCGAGCGCACGGAGGTCGTCAGGACGATCGTCGACGCGCGTCGGGCCGCTGCCCCGTGCTCGCGCACACCGGCCATCACTCGGCCCGCGACACGATCGAGTTGACCAACCGGGCGCGCGACGCCGGGGCCGATTTCGCGGTGGTGATGAACCCGTACTACCCGACGTGGAGCGAGCAGGGCGTCCACGACTGGTTCCGCGAGGTCCTGGACGCCGTCGACATCGGGGTGTGGCTGTTCGACACGAGCTTCTCGGGCACGTCGCTGCCACTCGAGCTGATCGACCGGCTCGCCGACGTCGAGCACGTCTGCGGCATCAAGGTCGGCCACGACCACGAGCGCTATCTCGAGACACTGGCGCGCGTCGGCGACCGGATCCTGGTCTGCGAGCCGAACGAGGCGCGCTGGCTGGAGAACATGCGCGAGCACGGCCAGCGCGTCTACATGTCGTCGGCGTCGCCGTACCTGTACCAGACCGCGGGCTGGCAGCCGATGAACGAATACACCGCCGCGGCGCTGGCCGGCGACTACGAGCGGGCCGAGGCGGTCTTCCGGTCCCTCGACCCGCTGCGCGAGCTCGCGGCGAAGTGGACGCAGGGCCAGTGGATCAGGGAGCGGATCATCCCCGTCGCCCCGATCAAGGCGTGGTCGGAGTGCCTCGGGATGGCGGGCGGGGACGTGCGCGCGCCGCTCTCCGGGTTGTCGGCCGAGCAGCGCGACGCACTGCGGCGCGACCTCGAATCCGCCGGCCTGCTCGGGGCAGCGCCGGTCCATGGCCAGGGTGACAAGTCCCCTGATGGTGTTACTTCGATGATCGGAATGTCGGAATGTCGGGTTGTCTGATAATGTCAGGACGGATGTCTCTGGGTCCGATCGTACGAACCAACACCTATGAGCTGGTCGCGATGCGGCTGATGGAGGAGATCGCGTCGCGACAGCTCCGCCCCGGCGATCCGATCCCCACGGAGCGCGAGCTGTCCGCCGAGTCCGGCGTCGGGCGCTCGTCGGTCCGCGAGGGTCTCCGGATGCTCGAGTCCCACGGCGTCGTGCGCCCGACGGGACAGGCGCAGTTCATCGTGGGCGACTACGACGGTTGCTGGTGCCTTCACTGCAGATGCTCGTCAGCCTCGGCCAGACCGATCTCGCGCAGGTCACCGCGCTGCGGTCGATCCTCGAGATCGAGGCCGCCGGGCTGGCCGCGCGGGCGGCGACCGCCGAGGACCTCGAGGCGATGGAGCGGGCGCAGGCCCGCTTCGAGGAAGCGCTCGCGAGGCGGTCCAGCAGCGCCCTCGAGCACGACCTCGCCTTCCACATGGCGGTGGCGACCGCCGGCCGCAACAACGCGCTGATCGCCGTGGCGGTCGCGGTGCGAGCCGCAATCGAGCGGTTGCTCGCGGGCGCCTTCCGGCCGGTGAGAGGCGGCGCCGCAACACCGGGCGATCCTCCGCGCCGTCAGCGACGGCGACAGCGCGCAGGCGAGGGCGCGAATCGCGGCACATGGACCGGATCCTGGAGACCCTGCCGTCGCGGCGGCGGGGACCGCCCGCGCTGGACGATCGCCTCACAGGGTATGAACGCGGCGGGGCGGTCCCGATGATGCGTGGACGCTGAGCGCCGGCGATCGCCCGCCCCCCGGCCGGCAGCGAGCCGGCGGCGGGCCCGCCGGGGCCTGAGCTAACGTGGCCGGCGATGCCCCGGAAGCCCGGACCTGACGCCGGCCGGGTCGAGTTCGACCTCAGCGGCCTGGTGCCCGTGTCGGTTCCCCGGCTGTCGGACACG
>CAWHNT010000002.1:0-46401 GCA_963830775.1 uncultured Alphaproteobacteria bacterium
GCCATGCTGGCGGAAGGAGGGGAGCTTGCCGCAGAGGGACGTATACGGCCGGCCCGACCTCGTGGAGCACGGCCGGCAGCTTGCCCACGAGGAGGGGCCTGGGCCACCGTATCCGTGGCAGGTAGCTGATGCTGCCCGGCTCGATCAGCCGAACCGGGCCTTCCATCTCGTGGTAGCCCATACACTCGTGAGCCATGTGGACGATCCCGAGGTAAGCCGGGTCACGGCACCGGGCGGGATCGTTGCGGCTCGACGGCGACTATGCGACGCTGACCTTTGCCACCGAGGATCCTGCAAATGGGCGGGACATGGACGCCAGGATCATCAGAGACGATCATCGCCAACCCCTGGGTCTTGAGGGAGTGCGGGCGGAAGCTCTTCCGCGGATTAAGGCTGGAGCTTGTGGGCCACAGAGGCTGGGCCTTCTTCAAGGCCGGCACTGCCTATGTCTTCGAGGCCTCGCTCCGCTCCTATCCCCTGCTCCTGGCATGCGCAGGACGTCGCCACTACGGAGGAGACGGAAGCCTTTCGTCGCCGCCCAGCTCAAGGGGTCCGCTGAGGGCTCCTCCTTCACAGGCTATAACTTCCATGCCTTCGTTCAGGCGTAGATCAGGTTAATGCAACAGCTTGACCGCGTGGTATTGATTGTCGCAGGTGTCGAGCTTTCCGGCTTCGCAATGGATGCTATATGCCGCCGTCCGGCCCGGGAAGCGTACCCTGATTATTGGCTAAAGTGACTGCGCTGGCTTGATTTAAGTCACTGAACGACCCTCGCCTTGAAGGCGAGGGGTTCAGGAGGGGTCGATTTGAAATCGACCGTCGTCCTCGACCGGCTCGCCCTCCTGCTCGTTGATGTACTCGTTGATCATCTCATCGGTGATCGTGCCGGAGGTGACCGCAAAGTAGCCGCGTGCCCAGAAGTGCCGACCCCAGAACTGGCGCTTGAGGTGTGGGAACTCCTGGAGGAGAAGGCGCGAGCTGATGCCCTTGAGCCACTGCACGATCTGGCTGATGTTCTGGTGCGCGCGGTAGCTGAGGAACAGGTGCACGTGGTCCGCGGCGACTTTGCCCGAGATGATCTGGAGATCGTTCTCGGCCGCGATCTGCCGCAAAGGTCACGGGCCCTGACGGCGACCGCGCCCGTCAGCACCCGCTTACGGTACTTTGGGACCCAGACGAGGTGAACCTTGAGGTCATAACGCGCGTGGCTGCCAAGGCGGTATCGTCGCATGATGCGACTTCACCTACCTTTCCCTTCGCCTGAAGGCGAGGGTTTGAGACCCCGACGGGGTACAATCACGACTGTGACGGCCTGCGTCATAGACCCAGGGCTGTTCAGTTCTGTGATTTTGGCAGGCCATGGGCAAGGAGACGGTCGAGGCTGAGAGCGTTGGTGTAGATGGCCTCGCTCACGTTGCCGACGCCGTTGGCGCGCAGGATGTTGAGCGCGAACGAGCGCAGGCGGGCGAAGATACCGGGCTGGCGCCGGATGCGGCTGTCGTCCTCGCGCAGGATGCGATCGCGCACGTGGTGGTCGCGGTTCTCGATCCCCCAGTGCGCCCGGACCGCCCACCCGAAGTCCTCGGCGTCCAGCCGGACCTGGCTGACGTAGTAGGCGACCTCGCGCCGGGGGCGCCACAGGCCGGTGCGGGTGTCCTTGCACCAGCTCAGGCGTGAGACGCGGGCCGCACAGGCGATCGTCCCCTGCCATTCGGGTGGAAGCTGATCCGCGACCGCGAAGACCTCGACGCGCCGGTGCTCCTGACGGCCGTGCCGACCGCGGTCCGCCGTCTCGTGCCCGTCGACCGGGTCCCGCTCGGCGCACAGTCGCGCCACGGCCTCATACAGGCCGGGCTGGTTGGGCTTGAGTTCGCACCAGCAGGGCGTTGCCGGTCGCGGTCGCGCAGGCGAACGTTTTTTTGGCAGTGCAGGGCGTCGGCGGTGAACAGGACGCCCCTCAGGCCCAGCTGCTCGATCAGCGCCTGGGCCGCCGCGACCTCGTCGCCTTCGGCGATCTCCTGATGGGCCAGGATGAGCGCCGCCTCGCTGGCGAAGGCGCTGAGCACCTGCGCCGCGGCCTGGTCGTCGAGATGGTCGAAGCTGCCCCGCAGTGTCTTGCCGTCTAGCGCGATGACCCGCCGCCCCGGCGCGGTGGTGACGTCACCAAGATGCTGGGCGTGGCGGCGGAAGGCGGCCTCGATCGCGGCCGGGTCGAGCGCGTGCAAGAGGGCGCGCAACGTGTTGACCGCTGGGGCGCGGCGGAAGCGGGCGCCGAAGGTCACGTTCAGCCGCTCGCGATGCACGCCGATGAACAGGCGGATGCGGCGGTAGGAGGTGGCGCCGGCCAGGACGGCCAGCACCGCAAACAGCAGCAAGGGGGCAAGGCCGTAACGCTGTCCTTGGCGGCGGCGCGGATCGGGGATCTGTTCCAGGGCGGCGAGCAGGCCGGCGAACGGCACCATGGCGGCCTCCGGTGCGAGGGCTTTGGCCCTCAACGGCCCAGGCGCGCCGACGGTCTCGCAGCCGCAAACCTCGCCCTCACAGACCACTCATGCCCAGAACCGAACAGCCCTGCCTCCGTGGCAGAGAACTGCACGTAGTCGTTGCCATTGCCCGTGGTAACATTATCGATGTAGAGAAGATGGTCGGTGACTTCGCTGAAGGGACCATCGAGAGAAGCGATATTCTCTTCATTGTTGAAGTAAACATCGGAGCTGCTGTCGTACACGGCCGTGTTAATCCCGCTACCGCCATCAAGGGTGTCGCCCTGGCCGTCGCCGTGCAGCATGTCGTTGCCGTCGCCGCCGGCAAGCGTGTCGACGCCTTCGCCGCCGTCCAGCGTGTCCGTGCCAGCGCCACCAGTCAGGGTGTCGTCGCCGTCCTCCCCGAAGAGCTCGTCGCTGTCGCTGCCGCCATCCAACGTGTCGCTGCCATCGCCGCCATGCAGCTCGTCCACTTGGCTCCCGCCGTTGACGATGTCGTCGCCACCGTAGGCATAGATGGTGTCGGCACCACCCGAGCTGTTGATGACGTTGGCGCCATTATCGAACCAGAATCTCGTCGTCACCGGTGCCAGTGGTAACATTCTCGACCGAGTAGAAGTGATCGGTACCGAGCGCTGCGGAGGACGCCAAGCCGAAGGCGCCCGAGACCGTGACGTCGTTGCTGGTGTTGAACAGCATCGTGTCGACACCGGCGTCGCCGTAGAGGCTGTCATTGCCGGTGCCGCCCTCGAGCATGTCGTTGTCGCCGCCGCCGGCCAGGACGTCCTCGCCGGCCAATCCCTGCAAGCTGTCGTTGCCGAACGAGCCCTGCAGCGTGTCGGCGCCAGAGCTGCCGATCAGCAGGTCGTTGCCGAACGTTCCGATCTTCACAACCATGATGCTAACCCCAGCTTTATGAACTAGCCGCTACGATCAGCGGTGAATTTTCTATTAGAGGCTTAACATTGCCGTCTTATTTCTGCTGCGGCTTGGCCAGCGTTTCAACTGTTTCAGAGTCCCGCGTCGGGCACCCAAACTGGTGCCTTCCCCTGAGGAACGTCGAAGAAGATGTCTTGGACGCCCGAGCAGCGCCGTCGCTAGGCGCCGGCCATCAACGAGGCGGCGCGCGCGAACGCGGCTGTCCGCCTCGCCGCCACCACCGAGGCGATTGATCCGTCAGCACGCACCGGTCACCGCGGCTGTAGTCGACGCTGACCATGCTCCCCGGATTTCGGGATCACACGAATCTCTCGGGAATCCGGGGACAGGCGCCAGCTTCGGCGCGCTCGAGGCTTCTCGTTAAGCAAGGCGGGTCGAAGAGGAGCGCTCTGCTGATAGGATCATGAGCCTTGATTTCTTGCCCATATTCCTGTATGCGCTCCTCATGCTCGCCTCCGCCTCCTACGCTACCCGCCGTGGGCTTCAGCGCCCCTTCGCCCGAGTCACGGCCCGTGACCGCCGCCTCGGTCACAAGCTCTCCATGGGCCTGAGCCCGGCCCAGGTCGCACGGCTGGAGGGCATGGGGACGGCCGAGGTCGAGACCCTCCTGGCCGACCCCGGCTTCGCGTCCCTGGCCGAGGGCTACCGCGCCCTGCACGCCATGTCCGAGGATGAGCAGCGCCGCATCCTCACCCAGCTCGCCCGCCACCTCCTGATGGAGGCGACCGCGTTGGGCGATGTGCGCGTCGCCACCTACATCCTCCTGCAGGAGCGGATGGGCAAGGATCCCGCCCGCACGCTGGCCGACGGTGTGATCGCGGGATGCCAGCGGCGCGCCCGGGCTGCGGCTGTCCCAGGCACCCCCGGCGCCTCGCCGCGCCCGGCCTATCCCTCGGACGACCCTGACCTGCGGGCCATGCAGCGCGTCGAGGAGCGTCTGCAGGCCGAGCTCGCGCACGAGCACGCGGTGGTGCATGCGGCCGTGGCGGCGGACAACACGGAAGCTGATCCGACTGCGGAACTGGCCGACGAGAGCGGGAGCGACCCCGATCCCACCTCCTCTGTCGCAGCCCGTCAGGACGATGCGTCCGACCCTGCAGGTGCCTCGGTCGAGCCGACGCAGGACAGGGTGGCAGGGCCGCACCGGAGCCGCCGCTCGACCCGGCCAAACCCTCGCGCTTTGCCCAGCTACGAGCAGGCCCGCGCCATCGACGCCCTGATCATGCTCAGGGATGCAGCCCCCGACGAGCCGCCCACACCTCGCGGCCAGGCGCCGTAGCCCGGCCGGGAACTCGCCCCTCCGACCCCCATCGAAGCGGCGCCCCGGCCCGCCATATTCACTCCCGACCGCGATCCAGCCGCCGGGAGCACGCCATGCCTCACGTCCGCGCCCATGTCCGTGCCATGTGCGCCATCGGCCAGCGGGGCCAGCTTGGTCTCGGGGGCCGGATGCCGTGGGAAGGCGAGCAGGGGCCCGAGTACATCGCCGACGTGCAGCGCTTCTGGGACAACACGCGCGGCCATGTCCTCCTGGTCGGGCCCGCCACCAAGGCCTCGATCCCGCGCTTCGCCTACGACGAGCGCACGATCGTCGAGATCCGCTCCTCGATGGACCCGACGGAGACCCTGGCCCAGTTCCAGGGTCGGGTCGTCTATGTCGGCGGCGGGCCGCCGGTCTGGGCGGCTTACGCCGGGCTGATCCAGCACTGGGACATCACCCGCCTGCCCTATGACGGCGACGCCGACCGCTGGTTCGATCCGGCCTGGCTTGTTGCTTCCAGGTATGCGCGCGGCCCATCATAGCCATTGCGCTTCCTGCGCGAACTCCCTACGAACTTATCAATCCGTTGGTGATAGTCGTTAGGGAGCAAAAAGTGATGGCGAGACTGGTCGGCCCGCTTGCGGCGTTGGCAATCCTGGCCATGGGCTGCGGCCCGGCTCTGGCGGTTCAGGCCATGGACGATGGGCCGTTCTACGCCGTGAAGGGCTCGACGCTGAAGATCAAGATTTCGGATCTGCTCGCGAACGACCTGCCGGCCAACGGACAGAAGGTCCTCAACCGCGTCTTCAAGATCAAGAATATGGCCGGCATTCAGACGCTGAGCCTCAACCGCAAGAAGGGCTTCGTCCAGATCAAGCTGGCGAAGAGCTTCACCGGCAAGACGTCGTTCCGCTACGAGCTCGGCAACCCGGGCAACAAGAAGGACACCTGGGTCGCGTTCGTGCTGATCAGCGTCAGCCCGAACTGACCGGCCCTCCCCAGGCGAGCGGTTGGGCGGCGAGCCCGCCGCTCAGCCCACGCCGTCTCGCCAAGCGCGGCTCAGGCGTTGGCTGCCGCCCGGCCGGACCGCCCGATTGTATGCGGTCCGCTCAGCTCACCGCCTGAACTTCACGAACAGCCCGTTCCGCACCGCCAGGGAAAGCGGGAAGGTCGCGTAGCGGAAGCCCAGCTTCCAGCAGACATAGTTGAAGCTGAGCTGATCGCGGCGCGAGCCACGGGCAAGCTCGGCCCACCAGGCGGCATTGAGGCGGGCGACCGCCGGCGTGTGCCGGCGGAGCAGGATGGGTGCCTCGATCAGGCCGCTGCTCTCCGGCAGTCCTTCCGCCCGATAGCGGGCAATCTGGGCATCGATGACCTCGGCGCGGTCCAGCCCGTAGGCCTTGCAGGCCTCCGCCTCCTCGTAGATCGACCGGCGCTCGTGATGCCGGAACACGTAGAGATCGCAGTCGCTGAGGAAAAGCTCGGCCAGAAGCGGCAGGAACGGGAACGGGCAGGTGATCCCGATCGAGGCGTCGATCCAGAGGCTGTACTCAGTCTCCGGCAGGGCCAGATGGGCGTTGATCTTCGGGAACCGCGCCGCCCGCGCCGGATCGTCGGCTTGCGGCTCGAGAGCGACCGCGCGCCAACCCCGATGCTGCCCGGCAAGGCCGGCAGCCGTCCCCCGTCGAGGAAGGCCACCTGCAGGCAGCCCTCGAGCGCCACTGCAGGCTGCGGCTTCAGCGTGTCATAGCCCCGGCGATCGCCGTGAAGATAGTGAAGCGGCCACCCGTTCTCGGGGTTGAAGGCATGGCGCGTGCCGGCGCCAGCGCCGACCGCTGCGCCTGCCGGTCCCGGCCCCCGATCAGGCCACCTCCACTTTGCGCTCTTCCTCGAGCCGCCGGCTGCCGGGCCCGCCCACAAGGTGCCGGTCGAGGTCGATGGTCCGGTCGCACAAGGCCGCGGTCTGCGGGCGGTGGGTCACCACGAGCACCGTAAGTGGCTGCCGCTCAACCCGCAGGGCCGCGAACAGCCGCCGCTCGGTCTCGAGGTCGAGCTGGGCGGTGCCTTCGTCCAGGACCAGGAACTCGGGTCCGGCAAGAAGGGCACGCGCGACGCAGAGCCGCTGCCGCTGACCGCCCGACAAGCGCAGGCCACCCGCGCCCAGGCGCGTCGCCAGCTCCTCGGGGAGGGAGGCGAGCAGGTTGCCGAGACCGACCTGGCTCAGGAGCGCACGCAGCCGGTCATCGTCGGCGACCCGGGCGGGCAGGCCGAACAGCAGGTTCGCCCGCAGGCTGTCGTCGGCGATGTAGGGGTCCTGCGGCACGTAGCCCAGGCAGCGGCGCCAGGCGGCCCGGACCTCGTCCAGCGGCCGGCCGTCGATCTCGATGCTGCCGGCAAGCGGCGGGAGCAGGGTCAGGAGCGTGTCGACCAGCGTCGTCTTGCCGATGCCGGAGCGCCCGACCAGGGCCAGGAACTCGCCCTGGCGGATATCCAGGTCGAGACCGGAGAGGATGGGCCGGGCCGGGTCGAAGCCGCAGGCGAGGCCCCGGCAGGTGAGCCGGTCGCGGAAGAGAAGGCGTGCCGGCACGGTGCCGGCCGCCCGTGCCGTCGCGGCCGGCACCCGGTCCAGCTGGTCGAGGATCGCGAGTGCCGGCCCCTGATCGAGACGGAGCTTGGCCAGGGTGGTCAGGGTACGGCTGACGAACGGCAGCAGACGGATGCCGGCCACGGCGAAGACGGCGAGGCTCGCCAGCCTCGTCTCGGCTCCGCTTCCCGTCGAGAGGAGCGCTGCCGTGAGGATGAACAGGCTCAGAAAGAGCGTGCTCTCCATCCAGAGCCGCGGCAGGACCGTGAGCTCGGCCTCGGCGGCCAGGGCACCCGTGTAGCCCCGGGCATGAGCCCGCATCCGGCGGCGGAAAAAGACCTCGCGGCGCAGGACCCGGCTCTCCTTGGGCGAGCCCAGCGCCTGGCCGATCGTGCGCAGCACCCCGTCGAAATGCTGCCGGGCCTGCATGCCCGTGCGCCGGGATCGTGCCCGGGTGACGGCAGCGAGGCCCACGGCACTGGCGAGGAGGCAGCCGCCCAGCGCCAGGGTCGCCACGGGCTCCAGCAGCAGCACGGTCACGAAGATGGCACCACCGGCCAGCGCATCGGAGAGCAGCTCCAGGAGCGGGTTCAGCACCTGCTGCAAGGTCTTGCGCACATCCTCGGCGATGACCGTGGTGGTGCGCACGACATCGTTGCGCATCGCCACCGTGTAGGGCGCCGCCAGCTGCTCGGCGAAGATGTGGCGGATCATCGCCACCACGAGCGCGTCCAGCACCTGGTGGCGCAGGCGGACCAGCCCGAGCTGCAGCCCGTTCTTGAGCAGGACCACCAGCAGCAGAACGCCCGTGGCCAACAGAAGTGCTGTGGCCGAGCTGTCCGGCAGCAGCCGGCCCGGTATCCAGGCAGGCAGGGCCGCATGGTCGCCGGCGGCCAGCAGGAGATGGGCGTAACCGACGATCAGGGCCAGGGACAGGAGGTCGAGGGCCGCCGTCGTCAGCGCCAGGGCGACTAGCGCGAAGAGCCGGCCCTGGGCCTTCTGGCCCGGCTTGAAGGCGAGCCCCAGCAGGCGACGCAGGAGGGCCGCCGTCGAGGCCTTCTCGGCACGCCCTCGCCGCGATCCGCTATCAACCTTATGTTGAAGTTCTGCCACGATATGATCGTAGCGGCGATATCCGACCCTGCCAAGGCCATGCGGGCGCGAGCAATCCTGCGCTGGTGGCCCAGGTCAGCCGATCTCGTGCTTGGCCATCAGCTCGAGCGCACGCACCATCGCCGAATGGTCCCATGCCGCACCGCCATTGGCGGCACAGGCATTGAACAGCTCCTGGGCCGTGGCGGTGTTGGGCAGGGACATCTTGAGCGAGCGGGCGGTCTGCAGCGCCAGGTTGAGGTCCTTCTGGTGCAGCTCGATCCGGAAGCCCGGATCGAAGGTGCGCTTGATCATGCGCTCGCCATGCACCTCCAGGATGCGCGAGCTGGCGAAGCCGCCCATCAGCGCCTGACGCACCTTGGCGGGATCGGCGCCGGCCTTGGCCGCCAGCAGGAGGGCCTCGCCCACGGCCTCGATGGTCAGCGCCACGATGATCTGGTTGGCGACCTTGGCCGTCTGGCCGTCGCCGTTGCCGCCCACCAGCGTGATGTTCTTGCCCATCAGCTCGAAGAGTGGCTTCACCTTGTCGAACGTGGCCTGCGGCCCGCCGACCATGATGGTGAGCGCTGCATTCTTGGCCCCGACCTCGCCGCCCGAGACCGGCGCATCCAGATAGTCGCAGCCCTTCTCGCCGATCTTCGCCGCCAGCTCCTTGGTCGCGATCGGCGAGATCGAGCTCATGTCGACCACGGTCTTGCCGGACGACAGCCCCTCGGCCACGCCACCCTCGCCCAGGAGCACGCGCTCCACGTCGGGCGTGTCGGGCAGCATGGTGATGATGACCTCGGCCTTCTCCGCCACCTCGCGCGCGGAGCCGCAGGCCTTGGCACCCGCCCCTGTCAGCTCGTCGGGCACGCCGCTGCGCGAAGTCGCGAAGAGCTCATGGCCACCTTTCAGCAGGTTGAGCGCCATGGGCTTGCCCATGATGCCGAGACCGATGAATCCAACCTGCATGGCGTTCCCTCCGAGCCAAGGTGCCGGCAGGTTCATAGGGGCCTGCCTGATGCTGGGGCGAATTGCGGACCGGGTGCCGGACTGTCAAGGCTAGGAGCCGGCTTGACGTCGAATTTGTCCGATGACATGACGATAGGACGCATCGGGCTGCGTGGGAGGCAGGATGAGGATCGTCGAGGTCACCGCGCGCGTCTTCACCTACGTGAGCGAGACGGTGACGAACTCCGATGGGCACAGCCATCCGGGGCCGGCGCGGGAGGCAAGGCAGGCGCTGCTGACGATCACCTGCGACGACGGCACGGCCGGCCACACGATCGCCCCGCCTTCGACGGTGCGCGAGGACCTGCTGGCCGAGTTCGTGCGGCCGGTGCTCGTCGGCGCCGATCCGCTGCGGACCGAGAAGCACTGGTACGCCCTCTACAAGTGGCAGCGCGGCAGCGGCGGCAGGCTCACCGACCGGGCCTTGTGCGCGGTCGATCTCGCCTTGTGGGACCTGGTCGGCAAGGCCGCGGGGCAGCCGGTGTGGAAGCTCCTGGGCGGGTATCGCGACCGCATTCCAGCCTATGCCAGCACCATGTGCGGCGACGATCTCGAGGGCGGGCTCAGGACGCCCGAGGACTATGGCCGCTTCGCCGCCTGGCTGGTGCAGGAGCGCGGCTACAGGGCCGTGAAGCTGCACACCTGGATGCCGCCGATCCCCGGTGCCCCCGACGTGCGGCTCGATTACCGCGCCTGTGCGGCCGTGCGTGAGGCGGTGGGACCGGACGTGCCGCTGATGCTGGACCCCAACCACTGGTACTCGCGCGCCGATGCGCTCTGGCTCGGGCAGCGGCTGGAGGAGCTGGGGTTCCTGTGGATGGAGGAGCCGATGGAGGAAGCCTCGCTGGGCTCCTACCGCTGGCTGAGCTCCAACCTCACCAAGCTCAATGTGCTGGGGCCCGAGAGCATGGAGGGCAAGCACTGGACCCGCGCCGAATGGGCGGCGGGCGGTGCCTGCGACATGCTCCGCACCGGCGTGTGGGACGTGGGCGGGATCGGCCCGGCGCTGAAATGCGCCCGCATCGCCGAGGGTTTCGGCATGTCGTGCGAGGTGCACGGCACCGGGGCCGGCAATCTCGCGGTCTGCGCCGCCATCGCCAACACCACCTACTACGAGCGCGGGCTGCTGCACCCCTTCCTCGATTACGACCGCCCGCCCGGCTACCTGCGCCGCATCGACGACGAGATGGACGCGGACGGCCTCGTTCGCCTGCGCGACGAGCCTGGTCTCGGCCAGGACATCGACCTCGACTACATCGACGCCCACGGCGTGTGAGCGTCCGGGACCAAAGCTGGAGAGGAGACCCCCATGCCGATAGCCGGCTCACCCAACCAACTGAAGCGCGCCCTCGCCGAGGGCCGGCCGCAGATCGGGATCTGGTCCAGCCTGTGCAGCGCCATGGCGGTCGAGGTCGTGGCGGATTCCGGCTTCGACTGGATGCTGATCGACGCCGAGCACGCGCCCAACGACCTCTCCCAGGTCGTGACCCACCTCCAGGCGGCGGCCCCCTACCCGACCGAGGCCGTGGTGCGGATCGCGGCCGCCGATCCGGTGCTGGTCAAGCGCTATCTCGATGCCGGCGTGCGCTCGCTGCTGGTCCCGTTCGTCGAGGACGTGGAGACCGCGCGTCACGTCGTGGCCGCCACCCGCTACCCGCCGCACGGCTTTCGCGGCGTCTCGGTCTCGCATCGCGGCAACCGGTTCGGGCGGATGAAGACCTACCTCAAGGACGCGCACGACATCCTGTTCGTGGCCCTGCAGATCGAGTCCCGGAAGTCGGTCGACGCCATCCTCGACATCGCCGGTGTCGAGGGCGTGGACGCCGTCTTCATCGGGCCGTCCGACCTCTCGGCCGACCTTGGCCATCTCGGCAACGCCGCCCATCCGGAGGTGCAGGCCGTGATCGAGGGTGCGATCGGGCGCTGCCGCGACGCCGGCCGCCCGATCGGCATCCTGGCGCCAGTGCAGGCGGACGCGAAGCGCTACCTCGAGCTTGGGGCCACGATGGTGGCGGTCGGCAGCGACCTCGGCCTTCTTGCGCGCGCCTCCGACGGCCTGGCCGAGGCCTTCGGCCGGCAGCGGCCCGTCGCCTGACGCCGAAGCCCATGGCCCCTGTCCTCGTCGGGCGGCTGACCCCGCCCGCCAACCTCACCGACGAGCTGGTGCGCCGCCTTGCGGCCGAGATCGAGGGCGGCAAGCTCCAGCCCGGGGCCAGGCTGCCGACCGAGCACGAGATCATGGCCTCGACCGGGGTCAGCCGGACCGTCGTGCGCGAGGCGATCTCCGCCTTGCGCGCGCGGGGCCTGATCGTCACCCGGCAGGGCTCGGGTGCCTTCGTCTCGCCCGAGATCCAGCGCCGCCCGTTCCGGATCGACCCGGACGAGCTCGCAACGCTTTCCGAGGTCCTGCGCATCGTGGAGCTCAGGATGAGCCTGGAGACAGAGGCCGCGGGCCTGGCTGCGGAGCGCCGCACCTCCGCCCAGCTGGCCGAGATCGGCCGCTGCCTGAAGGCGGTCGAGAAGGCGGTCGAGGCTGGCGAGAATGCCGTCGACGCCGACTTTGCCTTTCACAAGGCGATCTTCTCCGCCGTCGACAACCCGTATTTCCTGCGCTTCCTGGAGTTCCTGGGCCCGTACATCATCCCGCGCCAGAACCTGCGCCAGCCCTTCGAGTCTGACGAGGACCAGCGGCTCTACCTCGAGCGCGTCCAGGAGGAGCACCGGGCGATCCACGCCGCCATTCGCGCAAGGCAGCCCGAGCGCGCCCGGGAGGCCGCCCGGCTGCACCTGGTCAACAGCATGAGCCGTTACCGCCAGCGCGCCGCCAAGCTCGAGAGAGGTGCGGCAGAATAGGTCATCTTATCATGTTGCATGACAAATTTGGCGACGTTATGGTGCGGACATCAGGGAGAACCGCATGACTCCGAAACGCATTCTCCTCACCGGTGCTGCCGGTGGCCTTGGCAAGATGCTGCGGCAGACGCTGGTCGGTGCCGCACCCATCCTCCGTCTCTCCAGTCGCAGCATCACGGGCGAGGCCGCCCCGCACGAGGAGATCGTGCCCTGCGACCTTGCCGATGCGGCAGCCGTCGACCGGCTGCTCGAGGGTGTGGACGCCGTCGTCCACATGGGCGGCCAGTCGGTCGAGGCGGACTGGGACGTGATCCTGGCCTCGAACATCGTCGGCATGGTCAACCTTTACGAAGCGGCGCGAAAGGCGGGCACGGACCGCATCATCTTCGCGAGCTCGAACCATGCCATCGGCATGCATCCGCGCAGCCGCCGTCTTGACCACAACTCGCCGGCGCGGCCGGACAGCCGGTATGGACTGTCCAAGGCCTTCGGCGAGGACATGGGCTGCTTCTACGCCTACAAATACGGCATCCGCAGCATGGCGATCCGCATCGGCTCGTCTTTCCCCGAGCCGAAGAACCGGCGGATGCTCAGCACCTGGATGAGCTATCGGGACATGACCGACCTCATCAAGGTGGGTCTCACGGCCGACTATCTGTTCGAGATCGTCTACGGCGTCTCGGCCAACACGCGCAGCTGGTGGGACAACAGCAACGCCGAGCGCCTGGGCTTCAAGCCCCAGGACGACAGCGAGGTGTTCGCCGCCAAGGTCGAAGCAGACCGGCGAGGACGACCCGGTGTCCGAGGCGCTTCAGGGCGGCGCCTTCGCCGGCCGCGAGTATGTGGGACCAATTGACCGCTGTCTTTGACCGCTGCCGTCCAAGTCCTAGCGTTCATGATCAAGGCCTTCGGGCCTTTTGCAGGGAGGAAATCCGCATGACTTCGAACTTCCGCCGCTGGCTGCTCGCAGCCGCGTGCATGGCGCTGGCTGCACCCGCCGCCGCCCGTGACTTCCGTTCGGCGGAGATCCATCCGGCCGACTACCCGACCACCAAGGCGGTCGAGTACATGGGCCAGCTCCTCAAGGAGCGCTCGGGCGGCAAGCTCGGCGTGAAGGTGTTCCCGAACGGGGCGCTCGGGCAGGAGCGCGACACGATCGAGCAGCTGAAGATCGGCGGCCTCGACATGATGCGCATCAACGTCGCTCCGCTGAACAATATCGTGCCGGAGACGATCGTGCCGGCGCTGCCGTTCATCTTCCGCTCCGAGGAGCACATGCACGCGGTGCTGGACGGGCCGATCGGGGACGAGATCCTGGCCGCCATGGAAAGCCAGGGCATGATCGGGCTCGCCTTCTACGACAGCGGTGCCCGCTCGATGTACGCGACCAAGCCGATCAAGACCTTGGCCGACATCCAGCACAGCAAGGTCCGGGTCCAGCAGTCCGATCTCTTCGTCGCCATGATCGAGGCCCTGGGCGCGAACCCGACCCCGATGCCCTATGGCGAGGTCTATACGGCGCTGAAGACCGGCATCATCGACGCTGCCGAGAACAACTATCCCTCCTACGAGTCCTCGCGGCATTTCGAGGCGGCACACTTCTACAGCCTCACCGAGCACTCGATGGCGCCCGAGGTGCTGGTGTTCTCCAAGCCGATCTGGGACCGGCTCAAGCCCGAGGATCAGGCCATGGTGCGCCAGGCCGCCAAGGACTCGGTGCCGCATATGCGCAAGCTCTGGGACGAGCGCGAGGCCAAGTCGCGCCAGACCGTCGAGGCCGGTGGGGCCAAGATCGGCCAGATCGAGGACAAGCAGGCCTGGACCGACGCGATGAAGCCTGTCTACGACAAGTTCGCGAGCACGCCGGAGCTGCAGAGCCTCGTGCAGCGCGTCCAGGCCGACCAGACCCAGTAAAGCAAGGCCGTGCTGGCGGCGGGTCCTCTGGCCCGCCGCTGACAGCCGGCACGGCGTCGTCGCCATCAGGGGGAGAAGGCATGAGCGCGGAAGGCAGCCTCAATCCACATCTCGAGGACGTCATCCACGACGAGTTCGCCGACCGGCCCCGGGCAAGGGGACCGCTGACCCGCGTGAACGCCGTCATCGCTCGCTTCGGCATGTACCTGGTGGTGGTCGGCCTCCTCGTGATCGTGGCGATCGTCTTCTACCAGGTGTTCGGCCGCTACGTGCTGAACAACTCGCCCACCTGGACCGAGAACCTGGCGCTTGTGCTCGTCCTCTACGTCACCCTGATCGCGGCTGCGGTCGGTGTCCGCGACGCCGGCCATATCGGCATGGAATCGCTCCTGATCCTGGCCCCCGAGCACATCCGCGACCGGATCGAGGTCCTCATCCACGTCCTGGTCGCACTCTTCGGTGCCGCCATGGTCTATAATGGTGCGGTCCTCGGGCTCTCGGTGATGAGCTACAAGATCCCGAACCTCAATTTGCCCGAGGGCGTGCGCTACATACCGCTCGTCATCTCGGGACTTCTCATCGTCTCGTTCTCCATCGAGCACATCATCGCACTCGCGCGCGGCGAGGAGGTCGAACCCGCATGGCACTGACCATCCTGGCCATAAGTTTCTTCGGCCTCCTCATCCTGGGCGTCCCGGTCGCCTTCGCGATCGGCCTCTCCGCCATGGTCACCATCCTCTACGAGGGTCTGCCCGTCGCCGTCATCTTCCAGCAGATGATGTCGGGCATGAACATCTTCTCGTTCCTGGCCATCCCCTTCTTCGTCTTCAGCGGCGAGCTCATGCTGCACGGTGGCATCGCCGACAAGATCGTGGCGGCTGCCAAGAACGCCGTCGGCCATGTCCGCGGCGGGCTCGGCATGTCGAACGTGGTGGCCTGCACCCTCTTCGGCGGCGTGGCCGGCTCACCCTCGGCCGACGTCTCGGCCATGGGTGCGGTGATGATCCCGATGATGAAGCGGGAAGGCTACCACGCCGACTACGCCGTCAACGTCACCACCCACTCGGCCCTGGTCGGTGCCTTGATGCCGACGAGCCACAACATCATCATCTACGCGCTGGCGGCCGGCGGGGCCGCCTCGGTGGGCTCCCTGATCCTGGCCGGGATCCTGCCCGCACTTCTGCTCTCCGCCTGCAATCTCGCCGCCGCCTACTTCGTCGCCATCAAGCGCGGCTACCCGGCCCTGCCCAAGGCCAGCCGGGACGCCATGTGGAGCTCCGTCTCGGCGGCACTGCCCGGCCTCTTCGTCATGGTCATCATCCTGGGCGGCATCGGCTCGGGCGTGTTCACCGCCACCGAATCGGCCTCGGTCGCCGTGATCTACTCGATCCTGCTGACGTTCTTCTTCTATCGTACGATGAGCTGGGACGGCTTCATGATGGCGGCCGCCAAGGCGGCCAAGACCACGGGCGTGGTCCTGCTCCTCATCGGCGTCTCCACCATGTTCCAGTACCTGATGGGCCTCTACTCGGTGGCCGACCTCGCCGGCGAGTTCATGGCCGGGATCTCCACCAATCCCTACGTGATCTTCTTCCTCATCAACCTGATCCTGTTCATCCTCGGCACCTTCATGGACATGGCGAGCACGATCCTGATCACGACGCCGATCTTCCTGCCGATCGCGATGGCGGCCGGGATGGATCCGGTCCAGTTCGGGATGGTGATGCTGATCAACTGTGCCCTGGGCCTCAACACCCCACCGGTCGGCACCGTCCAGTTCATCGGCTGCGCCATCGGCGGCATCTCGGTGGGCGAGGTGATGCGCTCGATCCTGCCCTTCTACACCGCCCTGATCGTGGCCCTGCTGCTGGTCACCTACGTGCCGGCCTTCTCCTTGACCCTGCCGCACCTGCTCGGTCACTGACGGCGCGGTGACGCTCGACGCCCACCTGGCACTCGGGCTTGTCCTCGGCTTCGTAGCTGGCCTCGTCGTCGGCCTGCTGCTCGCCGGTAGCCGGCGCCGGGTGGCCAGGGCCCTGTTGGCCCAGGCCGACGCGCAGCGGCAGGGGGAGACCGAGGCGCTGCTCGATGGGGTGAAGCACGCCTTCGCCGACATCTCGCAGGACCTCGTGCGCCGCTCGGCCGACGATCTGGTCCGGCTCGCGCAGACCCAGCTTGCGGGCGAGCGCCGCCTCCAGGGGCAGCAGCTGGCCTCCGAGCGGGCCGAGTACGAGGCGCGGATCGGCACCGTGATCCAGCAGCTGGAGCGGATGCAGGGCCTGATCCGCGAGCTGGAGCGCGACCGGGCGGCCAAGTTCGGGCAGCTCGCGGGCGAGCTCAAGGCCGCGGGCGACCGGGCGCAGGCCCTGGCCGCCACCACCCACAAGCTGGCCCAGGCGCTGGCGAGCCCGAAGCGCCGCGGCCAGTGGGGCGAGCGGATGGCCGAGGACCTGCTGCGGCTCTCGGGCTTGGTCGAGAAGATCAACTACCTGCGGGAAGCGCCGATCGAGGGCGGCACGAGGCGGCCGGACTTCACCCTCCTCCTGCCGGAGGGCCGGCTGCTGCACATGGACGTGAAGTTCCCGCTCGACAACTACCTGCGCAGCCTCGAGGCCGAGGGTGCCGAGGCCCAGACCCGCCTGCGCACGGCCTTCTTACGCGACGTGCGCGCCCGCATCGCCGAGGTCAGCGGCCGCGACTACGTGGCCCCGGCCCGCGGCACGCTCGACTTCGCCCTCCTCTTCCTGCCCAACGAGCAGCTCTTCGGCGCCATCGTCGAGCTCGAGCCCGGTCTCCTCGACGAGGCCCTGAAGAAGAGGGTGGTCCTGGTCTCGCCCACCACGCTCTTCGCCGTGCTGGCCATCGTCCGCGAGATGGTGGCCACCTTCCACGCCAGCCGCGCCAGCCGCGAGATCCTGGAGCTGCTCTCGGCCTTCCGCACCGCCTGGGCCGACTATCTGGCCCAGCAGCAGCGCTTCGGGCAGCGGCTCGAGGAGGCCTTGCGCGAGCACAACACCCTCGTCGGCACCCGCCGCCAGCGCCTCGACCTGCTCCTGGGCAAGGTGGACGGCCTTCTGGGTCCCGACGTACCCGCCGCATCGCCAGGGGAGACACCGCCCTGAGCCACGCAAACCCGCCCGCTCGGCCCGGACCCCGGCCCTCAGTACGACCGTGCCGAGGACCCGGCGGAACCGGATGGCGCCTTCCCCGCCCGGTAGTCGGCATAGTCCTGCAAGGCCGCCCGGGCGGAGTCGCGCAGCAGGATGACGTCGTGCGGGCCCACCACCATGCGGTAGCCGCGCTCGAACAGCTCCTGCCACGAGGCGCCGGCACTGGGCACCGTGCCCATGGGCTTGCCCGAGGCCAGGATGATGTCCTCGGCCCGGCGCACGAGGCTGCGCACGTCGGGATGGTCGAGCTGCTCCAGCCGGCCGATCGAGCCCGCCATGTCGTTGACGCCGATGAAGACCACGTCCGCACCGTCGATGGCGCAGATCCCGGCCGCCTCCTCGACCGCGGCCGCGGATTCGATCTGCAGCACGAGCAGCAGGTTGTCGTTCGCCTTGTGGACGTAGCCGGGCTCGGTCCCGTAGGCCGAGGCGCGCACCACGCCCGCCGCATAGCCCCGGGTACCCTGAGGTGGGTAGCGGCAGGCGCGCACCGCTGCCTCGGCCGCAGCGGCGGTCTCGACCGAGGGGATCATCAACGACTGGGCGCCGGCATCGAGGATGCGCTTGAGCCAGATCGGGTCGTTCCAGGGTGCGCGCACGATGCAGGGTGTACCGGAGGACTCGGCCGCCCGCAGGGCCGCCACCGCGTCCGCCATCTCGCCCGCACCGTGCTCCTGGTCGATGACCAGGAAGTCGAAGCCGACATGGCCCAGGATCTCGGTGTTGCCGGGCGAGCCGCTGCCCACCCAGGCGCCATAGACGCTCTCGCCGGCCGCGAGCCGGGTCTTCAAGGTGTTGGGGCGGTACATGGCCGGCGGCCTCAGCTCTTGCCGCGGGCCTTGGCGAGCTCGTCGTTGAGCATCTGCACCAGCGCCGGGTCGCCCTCCTTCGCGTACTTGTCGGAAACCGGCTTCGCCTTCTCGCGGAACTTCGCCACCTCTTCCGCCGGCAGCTCGCTGACCTCCATGCCCGACGACTTCAGCTCCTCCAGCGCCTTGTCGGCCAGCTCACGCGAGGTGCTGCGCTCGAACGCCTGCGCCTCGATGGCAGTCTCCTGGAATAGCTTCTGCTCGTCGGCGTTCAGCTTGTCCCAGAACTTCTTGCTCACGAGCACGATCTGCGGGTTGTAGATGTGCCGGGTGACGGTGAGGTACTTCTGCACCTCGTTGAGCTTGGCCGTCAGGATGCTGGGTGCCGGGTTCTCCTGGCCGTCGACGGCCCCGGTCTCGAGTGCCGTGTAGAGCTCGGGGAACGGCATCGGCACCGCGTTCGCACCCAGCGCATTGAACAGATCGATGTAGAGCGGCGACTGGATCACGCGGATCTTCAGGCCGTTGATGTCGTCGACCTTGGTGATGGCATGACGGCTGTTGGTGAGCTGGCGGAAGCCCAGCTCCCAGTAGGCGAGGCCGACCAGCCCCTTCTCCGGCAGCTTCTCCATGAGCGCCTTGCCGAACGGGCCGTCCATGACCGCATCCGCCTGGGCCGGGCTGTCGAACAGGAACGGCATGTCGACGAGGCCGAAATCCTTGACCACCCCGGACAGCAGGCCCGCGTTCATGGTCGACATCTCGATCGTGCCGCCCTGGAGGGCCGAGATCGTCTGCACGTCGCCGCCCAGCGTGCCGCCCGGGAAACGGCGGACCTTGACTGCCCCGTCGCTCTTGGCGCCGACGATCTCGGCGAACTTGTCCATGCCGAGCGCGATCGGGGAGCCTGCCGCACCGGCGGTCGCGAACTTCACCGTGTGGCTGTTGATCTCGGCCGCGGGAGCGGCCCCGCCGGACAGCAGGAATGCCGGGATCAGGGCACCGGCCAGCAAGCCCAGGTGACGTCGCTTCATTGTCCAGTCCTCCCGCGTGGTCATCGACCTTCCAGGACGAACTAGCCTGCCGCCTCGCCTTGTCACCTGAAGGGGCGACTAGCCGCAGGCTACTCCCACATCCCGCGCAGGCCCGCACCGATGTCGACGGCCGGCATGGAGGTGACGTCGAACGATGCTGCCCTTGAACTGCCCGATGTCGTCACCTCGAACAGACGCAGCATGCTCTCGGTGATGAAGCGTGTCCGCGGCACGCGGATGTGGCGGTCGCCCAGCCGAGCCTGGCTGCCGGCGTAGAAGCGCTCGGGCTGGACGAGACAGAGCGCATCGCGGGCGCGGGTCATGGCGACGTAGAGGAGGCGGCGTTCCTCCTCGATCTCTTCGGCCGTGCCGGTCGCCATGTCGGAAGGGATGCAGCCGTCGACGCAGTTGAGGATGTGGACGGAGCGCCACTCCTGGCCCTTGGCGGAGTGGATGGTGGAGAGGATCAGGTAGTCCTCGTCCTTCACCGGCGGCCCGGCCTCGCGGCCGACGGCATTGGGCGGGTCGAGCGTCAGCTCGGTGAGGAAGCGCTCGCGGGACGGGGAGGCCGCAGCCAGACGCTCGAGCTCGACGAGGTCGGCCCGGCGGCCGGCCGGGAAGTCGTGCAGCTCCTCCAGGAGCGGGTCGTAGAACCGGCGGACGAGGCCCACCTGCACGGGCCAGGGGGCACGCCCCAGGCCGTCCAGGAGCCCGATCAGGCCTGGCCAGCGTTCGGCCGTGGCGGGCGGAGGGACGAAGCGCTCGAGGTCGGCAAGGCGGTAGGCTGCCGTCTCGAGCGCGGCCAGCACCTTGCGCGCGATGCCGGGGCCGATGCCGGGCAGGAGCTGGAGCACCCGGAAGGCGGCGGCGACGTCGCGCGGGTTCTCGGCCCAGCGCAGGAAGGCCAGCACATCCTTGACGTGCGCTGCCTCGAGGAAGCGCAGGCCGCCATACTTCACGAACGGGATGTTGCGGCGGGCAAGCTCCAGCTCGAGGGCGGCACTGTGGTGCGCGGTGCGGAACAGGACCGCCTGCTCGCGCAGGGGCACGCCCGCCTCCCGGCTCTCGAGCACCCGGCCGACGACTTGGTCCACCTGGGCAAGGTCGTCACGGACGACGGCCAGCACCGGCTTCTGCCGCGAGCTGCGGGTCGAGTCCAACTCCTTCGCATACCGGCGCTCGGCGCGGGCCATGACGGCGTTGGCTGCATCCAGGATCGGTTGCACCGAGCGGTAGTTGCGCTCCAGCTTGACGATCCCGGCCGGCGGCTCGAACAGGTCCGGAAAGTCCAGGATGTTGCGCACCGTGGCGCCACGGAAGGAGTAGATCGCCTGCGCGTCGTCGCCGACCACCGTAAGGCCGCGCCCGTCCGGCTTCAGCCGCAGCAGGATGGAGGCCTGGAGCGCGTTGGTGTCCTGGTACTCGTCGACCAGCACATGGTCGAACCGGCTCCCGGCATCGGCCGCGATCGCCGGCACCTGGAGCATGCGCTCCCACCAGAGCAGCAGGTCGTCATAGTCGAGGACCGACTGGCGCTGCTTCGCCGCCACATAGGCCGCGAACAGGCGCTTGAGCTCGTCCTGCCACTCCGCACACCAGGGAAAGGCGTGCCGCAGCACGGCATCCAGCGGCCGCTGCGTGTTCACGGCATGCGAGTAGATGGCGAGGCAGGTGGCCTTGCGCGGGAAGCGCCGGTCGGTCCGTGCCAGATCCAGCCCGTCGCGGACGAGGTCGAGCAGGTCGGCGGCGTCGCTGCGGTCGAGGATGGTGAAGGCGGGATCGAGCCCGATCGCGGGCGCGTAGAGGCGCAGGAGCCGGGCGCCCATGGCGTGGAAGGTGCCGGCCCACTCGAGGTCGAGCGCCGCATCGGTCCCGAGCGCCCGGCCGCAGATTCGCCCGGCACGGCGGGCCATGGCCTCGGCGGCCCGACGGGTGAAGGTGAGAAGGAGGATGCGGCCAGGATCGGCGCCGTTCAGGATCAGGTGCGCGGTGCGGTGGGCGAGCGTGCCGGTCTTGCCCGTGCCGGCGCCAGCGACGATGAGGAGCGGCGGTGCCGGCGTGGCCGGGCCGCCCTCCGGTATGCCGAAGGTGGCGGCGGCACGCTGGGCGTCATTGAGTTCGTCAAGGTGGGCGTTCCCCATCGGCGACCGATAATCCCGGATGCGTGCCCGGGGAAGGGTCGCAGGCGCGGAGTGTGCAGCCATGCTGTTTCGGACCGACGGCGAGACGGTGATCGCGATCCCGCAGCCGAGCCACGCCTGGCTGGCGGGCCAGATCGTCCGCGCCTGGGGCAACGAGCGCTTTCCCCGCCCGGCACCCTACGAGGAGGTCTGCCTTGGTGCCGAGCAGCACGACATCGCCTGGCTGCGCTGGGAGGCCGAGCCGACCTGGAACCCCGAGACCTGCCTGCCGCACGCGTTCCTGGAGCTGCCGGTCGCCCGGCGGACGGAGGACTGGAGCCGGGGCGTGCAGGCGGCCCGCGCCTTCGGCCGCTATCCCGCCCTGATCGTCTCGCTGCACACCAACACGATCTACGCCTGGCTGGTCGACAACGACGCGCTGGCGCCCGCCGACACGGCGGCGATCCGCGGTCTCCTGGCCGAGCAGCACGCTTTCCAGCACGCGATGCGTGAGCAGCTCGCCGCCGACCCGCTCTACGCCGAGCACGCCACGCCCGAGGCACTGGAGCGCAATCGCCTCCTTGTGGCAGCCGCCGACCGGATGTCGCTCGCGATCTGCTGGGGCGTCGCCGAGAGCGAGGTCGAGATCCCGTACGGGCCCTTCGTCCTCCGGGCTCCGCGGCGCGACCCGGAGAACCTCGTGCTGGGCCCGTGGCCCTTCGCTGCCGACCGGCTGGAGGTGCTCTGCGAGGGCCGCCGGCTCCGTGGCCCTTTCCCCGACCTGGAAACGATGCGCGCCGCCTACGCCGAGGCGCCCGCGGTCCCGATCAGGGCTATGCTGCGGCCAGCCTGACCTTCCCGGAGGAAGCACCTTGCCCATCCGTCTCGACGGCTCATGCCGCTGCGGCGCCGTCCGTTTCTCCGTCTCTTCCCAGACGCCGCACCCCTACCAGCTCTGCTACTGCACCATCTGCCGCAAGACGGCGGGTGGCGGAGGCTATGCCATCAACCTCATGGCCCTGGCCGGCACGCTGGAGATCACCGGCAAGGAAGCGCTGGCGATCTACCAGGCCCAGATCGAGGAGGAGGGCCAGGACGGCGTCTGCCGCCTGCAGACCAGCCCCGCCCAGCGCCACTTCTGCTCCCGCTGCGCCAGCGCCTTGTGGCTTTTCGACCCGCGCTGGCCCGAGCTCATGCACCCCTTCGCCTCGGCCATCGACAGCGAGCTGCCGGTCCCCCCTGAGCGAGTCCACCTGATGCTGCGCTACAAGGCGGGCTGGGTGCAGCCGGCGTTCGGGCCCAGGGACCTCCGCTTCGAGGACTATCCCGAGCAGTCGATCGAGGACTGGCACCGCAGCCGGGGCTTGTGGGTCGAGTGATCCCGGCGCCACCGCGCTGCTACCTGGACGCCGGCTCAAGGCCGGGGTGACAGGCGATGCGGGAGAAGCCACCGGCAAGCCGGTCCTCCAAACTTGTCACCCCCGACTTGATCGAGGGTCCAGGAGGGCCGGACGCCGACTTTGACGCGCGATGTGATGGCTTTCACAGCGGAGGTGGCCTGAGCCGGGCATTCTGCGGGCCGGTTCAAGTTGGACAAAGCCGATGCCGCAGGTTCAGCTGTTCGCCCTTCTCTTCCTCATGCTGGTGATCCCGCTGGCGGTGTTCTGGCTGGCACTCATCGAGGAGCGCCGGCGTGAGGCCGGGTCGCACCACCCGGCCCTGGCAAGGCTCAGCCGCTTCAACCGCTGCTGACCGGCGGCGCTAGCCCGCAGGCCGGTCGAGGTCGACCCGGCGGTTCTCGCCCAGGCTCGGCTCGTGGCCCGAGAGGTTGGCGGTCGCCACTTCCCAGAAGTAGCGCATGCGGCTGGCCGTCATGTCCCAGTATTCGGCGCTCTCGGCCGTGACCTTGATCAAGGCGAGGTCGGGATCGTCCAGGCCCTTGGGGAACCAGGCGCTGGCCATCGGATTCCAGAATCGCTTCATCAGCTCGCGATCGACCACGATCTCGGCCTGCCCGGCGACCGAGACGTAGGTCTGGCTCTTGATGTCGGCGAAGGCGAGGTTGACCTGGTCGTGCTTCATCACCTCGTGCGTCTTGCCCGAATCGAGCTTGCTGAAAAAGAACAGCTCGCCCGCGAACTCCTCCTGGTAGCCGTGCATCGGCCGCGAGTGCATCCGCTGGCCGTCCCAGCTGGTGAGCATCGCCACCTTGATGTCCTTGATCATCGCCCAGAGCTTCCGGTCGGCGTCGGCGCGGTCTCTGCTGCCCTGCATGATCCTGCTCCTCCTTTCCCAGCGTATTCCTGATCAGCCCGAACGGCCCGCCTTGGCCCGGGTTCCGGCTGTCGAGCGGGGGCGCAGGTCTTGGAAGCGGAGCGGATCAGGCAGCTGAACGGGGAGCCGGCGGCCGAGGGCGGCTACGTTCTCTACTGGATGCAGCAGGCGCAGCGGGCCTCCTTCAATCACGCGCTCGAGCATGCGATCCGGATCGCCAACGGCTGCGGGCAGGGCGTCGTGGTCGGCTTCGGGCTGACGGATGGCTACCCCGACGCCAACCTGCGCCACTACCGCTTCATGCTCGAAGGACTGCAGGAGACCGCCGCCACCCTGGCGCGGCGCGGCATCCCCTTCGTCCTGCGCCGGGGCGATCCGGCCGAGGTGGCGCTCCAGCTCGCGGCCGAGGCGTCGGTCGTGGTCTGCGACAAGGGCTACCTGCGCCACCAGCGGAGCTGGCGGGAACGAGTGGCGAAGGACGCCGGGCGGCAGGTCGTGGAGGTGGAGGGCGAGGTCGTGGTGCCGGTGGCACTTGCCTCCGACAAGGCCGAGATCGGCGCCCGCACGCTGCGGCCGCGCATCCTGCGCCTGCGCGAGGAGTTCCTGCAGCCGCTCGAGGAGGAGCGGCTCAGGATCAGCACTGCCGGGCCAAGAAGCCAGGACGACCTCGACCCGGCGGATGTGGACGGCATCCTGGGACAGCTCAGGATCGACCGCTCGGTGCCACCTTCATCCCGCTTTCGGGGCGGCACCGGCCAGGCGCGCAGGAGGCTCGAAGCCTTCCTCGAGAACCGGCTCGGCGGTTACGCCACCGGCCGCAACGAGCCCGTCGCTCAACAGACCTCCACCCTCAGCCCCTACCTCCATTTCGGCCAGATCTCGCCCGTTGAGGTGGCCCTTGCCGGTGCTGCGGCACGGCCGCCGGGCGACGCCGACCGCAGCTCGTTCCTCGAGGAGCTGATCGTCCGTCGCGAGCTCTCGCACAATTTCGTCACCTATAACCCGGCCTATGACAGCTTCGACGGCCTGCCGCGCTGGGCCAGGGCGACGCTGGACAAGCACCGCAAGGATCGCCGCGAGCATCTCTATGGCATGGGCGAGCTGGAGGCTGGCCGGACGCACGATCCCTACTTCAACGCCGCGATGCGCGAGATGCGGCTAACCGGCTTCATGCACAACTACATGCGGATGTACTGGGGCAAGAAGATCCTCGAATGGTCACCCACCCCCGAGGAGGCCTACGTCACTACGCTGCGCCTGAACAACCGACACTTCCTCTGCGGCCGCGACCCGAACTCCTACGCCAACGTCGCCTGGCTCTTCGGCCAGCACGACCGCCCCTGGGTGGAGCGCCCGATCTTCGGCCAAGTCCGCTACATGAACGACAAGGGCCTGGAACGGAAATTCGACATCAAGGCCTATGCGAGGTGGACGGAGGATCTGGAGGCACTGTCCTCCGGACACCGCTGAACGGGCCCACGTCGGTCGGCCTGGTAGGTGGAGCCCAAGCCGACGCAGCGTGTCGAGCGGCGTGCGGACCGAGCCGGGCACGGGAAGAACGTGGATCGTCCCGACCCAGCCCGGGGTGTTCCGACACCCTCGCGCGATGCGGAGCCCGTCGGCGAAAGGCATCTGGACGTCGAGCAGGATCAGGTTCGGCGGCCGACGTGCCGCCTGCAGGAGCACCTCCAGGCCAACGGCGACGACCGTGCTGCTGGACTGCCGGCGCACAGCGCCTCCTCATCCGCGATCAGGACGCAGGCGGGCCACGCCGCCTCGCCATCGCCGCTGTCGTCATGCGCCGAGGAGAGCGGCTGGATCGGCTGCGGGACATCATGCCGAGGCCAGTCTCCGCCTGCCATGGGAGCGTTGGTTCCAGCCACGGCCGGCGGGCGAGCACGTCGCGGGTCCCATCGACTGCCCGCGCCAGGTCGTCGGTCAGCTCCAGCAGTCCAAGGTGACCCTTGGCCGCCTGCGCCTCGATGCCGGTGGCGATACGGGCGACCGCGGCCAAGCCAAAGGTCGCGGCCGTCCCTGCGAGGCGGTGGGCCAGGACACCCGTCGCCGCCCGGTCGAGACGCCCCGCGGCACCACGTATCAACGTGCAGGCTGCGGCGGCATCGTCCACTGCCCGGCGCATGAAGGCCTGGGCCTCGCTGCTCGGGAGACCTGCGGCCATCACCTCGATCGCCTCGTCGTCGAGCATGCCGGAAGGTTCCGCCATGCCGGCGTTGCCGACGCCACCTTCTGCACCGTCGGGGACGCGACCCCGGTCATGCAGACAGCGTGAGATCGTGCCGAACAGGTCCGTCCAGGCGATCGGCTTGGGCAGGCAGGCGTCCATGCCGGCTGCGATGTACCGATCCCGATCACTCAGGACGACGTTGGCGGTCAGCGCGATGATGGCCACCGAGCCCGCCTGGCCGGGAAGCTGCCGAATGCGGCGCGCAGCCTCCTCGCCGTTCATCCCCGGCATCTGGATGTCCATCAAGACCACGTCGAACGGCGCCGCATGCTCGGCCGCCGCCAAGGCCCCCGCACCGTCCTCGGCCAAGACCACGGTATGGCCATGCCTGCCCAGGGTTTCCGCTATCAACTCACGGTTGAGAAGCGCATCCTCAGCCACCAGGATACGAAGGGGCGGCAGGCTCACCGGCATGAGCCGGGTTCGGGCACGTGGTGCTGCGGCGGAGGCGGCGTCGCCCGAGGCGAACGCGATCTCGAACCAGAAGAGGCTTCCGATACCGGCCAGGCTGTCGACGCCGATCCGGCCGCCCATCGCTTCCACAAGGCGCTTGCAGATCGCGAGGCCGAGTCCGGAGCCCCCGAACCGGCGACGGACCGATCCGTCGGCCTGGGCGAACGGTCGAAAGAGGATCGCCTGCTGCGAGGGGGGAATGCCGATGCCGGTGTCGCGGACCTCGAAGCGCAGCCGGATCGACCCCGCCGGCGCAGGGAGCCGGGCCACCGTGACCGCGACGCGCCCCTGCTCGGTGAACTTGAGCGCGTTGCCTACAAGGTTGAGCAGCACCTGGCGCAGGCGGGTGGGATCGCCCTGGACCGCCGGCAGGAGGTCACCGGGAAACTCGAAGGCGAAGACAAGGCCACGTTCGACCGCCTGCGGGTTCAGGATCGACCTGACCTCCTCGACCAGGCGAGGGACATCGAAGTCGGCCGTCTCGAGCTGGACGGTCCCGGCCTCGATCCGGGAGACGTCAAGCACATCGTCGATGACCGCCAGGAGCTGTCGGCCGGAGGCGCGGATGGCACCCAGATGACGCGCCGCGTCCGGCGGCAGGTCGTCGCCGGCGAGAAGGTCGGCCATGCCCAGGATCGCGGTCATCGGCGTCCTGATCTCGTGGCTCATGGTGGCAAGGAACTCTGACTTGGCCCGGTCGGCCGCTTCGGCTCTGGCCCGTGCCTCGGTCAGCACACGCTCGGCTGCCTTCTGCTCCGTGACATCGTGCCAGAGGGCCACCGTGCCGCCTCCGACCGGGCGGCGGCCGTCGACATGGAGCCATCGCCCGTCGTCCAGCTCCACTTCGAAGCCGGCGCCAGTGCGGCGCGTCGCGACGCGCTCCGCGACCAGAGCTTCGGGATCGGCGACGGCGGAGTATTGGCCACGCGCCACGCCCGCGCGGACAAGGTCCTCGTAGCGGATCCCCGGGACGAAGGCATCGGCGAGCTTGGGCAGCAGCTCCCGGCAGCGGGAATTGCAGAGGACCAGCCGATCGTCGGCATCGAACAGAGCGAGGCCGTCCGCCATGCCTGCCAGGCCCTCATCGAGGAGCTGCCGTGCCTCGGCGACGGAGCGCGCCAGCCGCTGGCGATCCGCGAGTGCCATGGCCACGAGGAGCGTCACCAGCGTTGTGGCCAGCAGGAAACCCTGGAGGAGAAGGAGCTGCTCGGCCTCGACGGCTGCGGATGCGGCGGCGAGCGGTCCTAGTGCATGATCAAGGGAGCTGTTGTGCGAGCGGTGGCAGAAGCTGGCATTGGTAGTGCTGGCAGAGCCGCTGCTTGAGCTCGGCGCCGGTGAGCTTGCGCGCCGGCTCGACCACCGCTCGCTTGGCGTGGACCCATTTGGGCTCGATCGGGTTGAGCCACGGGCTTCGGCTCGGCAGCCGGCAGATCAGAAGGCGGCAACCATGGCCGGTCCGCTTGACCTCGCGATTGTGCCTCCTGACCCAGTCCCGCACCTCGCGGCTGATGTGCCAGGAGGCGTTGTCCCAGATCAGCGCCAAGACCCGGACGCCCTCGGCCGCGAGCTGTTCGGCGGCCCAGGCAAGGAAGGCGCAGGTCACCGGGCTGATCGGTCGCCCGTTGACGAAGCGCAGCAGCATCCGCTCGCGTGCAGGCAGCCACAGGCCGTAGCAGGCCAGGGCCTTCGGCTCAGGATCGGCGCGATCCACGGGATGCAGGCCAAGGCGCAGGGGCTCGCCCGCCGTCCAGGCATGCAGCGCCGGCTGCGCCAGGCGGGAGAACCAGACCTCGTCCTGGAAGCCGAGCGCCCAGCCTGGCCGGCTTTGCGCCTGCCGGATCAGGCGGTCGCGGCGACTTTTTTACGCGCGTAGTCGGGATCGGGGCTGGTGAGCCAGCGCTTGGCGCGCTTCCAGCCCACCTCCAGCCGCGCCAACGCCCGCCGGATCGTCTCGTCCGACAGGACGGTCGCGCTCAGCCCCTGGTCGTGCGCGACCTGCGCCAGCAGGGTGAGCGTCCAGGTGCTCCTGGCATGGCCGAAGGCGCGTGGCGACTGGTGCAGGAGACCGCGCAGCTGCTCCAGCTTGGCTCCATCCAGCACCGGGGCGGCGCTCTTGGGCCGCGGGGAACCGGCGGTCAGGGCCGCAAGGCCGCGGGCGTTGAAAGCGCGGATGGCGTTGCGCACGGTCTGCACCGCGCAGCACAAACCCTGCGCAATAGCCCGCGGCGGGCGCCCTGCCGCGCTCAGCCGCACGATCTGAGCACGCCGCACGGTGAAGGCGCTTGGGGAACGCAGGCCGACGTCGAGCTGGGCGCGCTCCGCGCCGCTCAGCTCACGAACGAAGATCGGTGGGTGCATCCCGATCAGATGCGGCCCGCAATGCCCTTGCACAAGAGCTACCGTGGGATTGCACTAGGCCGGCCAGGGACAAGCCGATCGAGATGGCGGCGACGAGCAGACTTGCCACCGCAGCAGCACCGCTGCCCTGCGAGAAGGCGATCACGACCAGGAGCGGGAAGATGGCGCATACGGCCAGGTAGCTGTCCTGCGCGAAGATCGCCGCGGTGACGCCTGCGGTCAGCAGCAGCAACGCGCCGGCCCGCGCCGCCGCGCCGCGCTGTTGCAGCAACGGCCGCAGCTCCTCGGGTCGGGCCGCCAGCAGGGGTGGCGCGAAGATCAAGAGGCCCAGCGCATGGGCCAGGGCCCAGCCCCGCCACACCTCGGCGAACGAGGAGCTGGAGAGGACCGCCAGCACCATCCCGGCGAGCGCGGCCGAAACCGCCGATGCCAGGACGGCCGCGATGCCCAAGGCAGCGATATCGGCGTTGCGGGTCAGCTCCACCGTCGTGCCGAGCCGGTGGCGAAGCACGGCAGCGCAGAGGAGCACCTCCACCGTGTCGCAGGCGGCCAAGCCCATGGCGATCGGGACGGTGTCCCCGCCGGCGAGCCGGACCACAAGATCGGCAGCATGGCCCGCGACGAGGAAGGCAGGCCAGAACCGGCTCTCCGCCCGCAGCAGAACCATGAGGACGACGGCGTTCGCGGGCCACAGGACGCTGATCTCGGCCATATGACGGGTGAGCTCGATATCGGCCCAGGCGGTGCCGACAACGGCCAGCGCCAATGCCGCGAGCGCCAGAGCGGGTGGCCGGCTCCACCGCCTGCCGCCGTGCCAGCCGACCGTGGTGACGAGGCTCGTGCTCACCTCGGTTCGCTTCCAGGCCGCTCCGGCGTGCTGTGGCCGAGGCGCCTGAGCAGGGCCAGCAGCCGCGCCGGATTGAAGGGCTTTGCCACGTAGCCGCTCACGCCCAGCGCCAGGGCCGAGGCGACGTCGAGGGACGTCCGCCGTCCCGTCAGCATGACGACCGGCAGGCCTGCCGTGACCACATTCCCGCGGATGTGCCTGAGGATGGTGAGGCCATCCTCGCCCGGCATGCCTACGTCGAGAACGACAGCGTCAGGGAGGGGTGGGCGCTCGAGGCGCGTCAGCACGTCGACGCCGTCGGCGGCCTCCTCGGCCTTGATCCCGTCCTGCTCCAGGTGCCGTCGCAGCAGGCTGCGAAGGAGGGCGTCATCGTCCGCGAGGAGGACGCGCATCGGCGCCCAGAACTCATCAGGCGCGGACGTGGTCGACATAGGCTAGCACCTCGCCCTGCCATGGCTTCGTGGCCTCACCCGGCGCCTGAACAGCGCTGGCGACCGCTCTTCCAACAGCCTACCGCGGTAATATTTACAAATCGCTAACGCGAAACATGATTTTCCCGCAATTCGTCTAAAAGCCCGCTCATATTTTCCTCGGTCGAGAAGCAGGGCGCGCGGAGATCGTCCGCCTCGGCTGCGGCGGGCGCCGTGCCAGTGGACGGCGCCCGCCTGGTCTCAGCTCACGAACCGGCAGGCGGAGGCCGCCGTCCGGGTGTCCATGTTGCGGCCGCGATTGACGTGATCCTCGATCTCGGCGGCACTCCCCGCCATCCGGGCGTAGAGGAAGAGGCTGAAGGCCGCCGTCTCCAGCTGCTCGGCCGTGAGCCGCCCCTCCCGGTAGGGCTGCCAGAGCAGCTTCAGGAGCCAGGCGGCGATCACCGCGTCGATGTTGACGGCGAAGACGTTGCGCGTGACCCCCTGGTCGAAGAGGGCGCGCGCCACCGCATGATAGTAGTCGTGGAAGACGTTGCTCTCGCCGCGTTCCTCCATGAGCTTGCGGACGAAGACCTCACGCGGGTCGGTGTTGACCGGCTTGCCGCGGAAGACCGGGTGGTTGATGCCCGGGATGGCGCGGCCTCCTTCGGCCACTTCCTTGCGCTTGGCCTTCTCCTGCTTGTAGGCGGTGGTGAAGGCCGTCGCCATCGCGGTGAGGTCCTGCCCATGCTGCGGCTGGCCCGGATCGGCGATCCCGTTCTCGCCGCCGAACTGCTCGAGCAGGAACTGCATCCCCTCGAAGCCGTTGCCGCCGTGCGCGAAGCCGGAATGGGTGAGGAAGCCCACCATCGCCTTGTTGAGCTGCACCCGCTCCGGGGTCTCCGGGCCGTCCGCGGCCACGGCACCCTTGGCCCCTTGCGCCGAGATCGTGCCCGGGCCGTTGGTGAGCAGGAGCCCCAGCAGCACCTGGATGGCGAAGAGCTGCTCGGGTGCCGGCCGGCCGCCGGTGAGCGCCAGGCCGGCGATGCCGGTGGCAGTCCACTCCCGGAGCAGGTCGGCGTTCGGGACCCCGCAGAAGCTCTCCCGCTCGTGCTTCGCCCCCTCGACCGAGGCACCGAGGATGGTGCCGTAGAGGGCCAGGTACCAGGGCAGGTTGATGGCCGTGCGGCGGCTGATCCGCTTGCGCAGGAGCGGTCCCCAGGCCAGCGTCAGGGCCACGGCCGCCAGCACCGCGTCGGCCGTGACGTGACCGCCGCCGCCCTGCAGCCGCCGCAGATGGCGGACGAAGACCGAGCGGGTGCCGCGTGCCTCGAGGGCATCCAGCATCGCCTGGGCCTTGGGGTCCGGGGCCGGTCCGAGGAAACCCTCGCCATCGGCCGGCAGTACCGCGAGGCCGGACTCGTCGGTAGCGTCCTGGACCTTGTCGACGAAGAGGTCGACCAGCCGGTCCACCGCCCGGCGGGCACCGTCGACGCGGCGCGGCCCCAGGATGCTCACCGCCGCCGCGATGACGCTGTTGGGCGCGTTGCCGGCAGCACGGGCGGCATCGGCCGCGGCCAGCATCGGATCGCCGAAGAGGTTGACGTGGGCGGCGATGGCGACGTTGGCGAGCTTGTTGTCGTTGGGGCCGTTCAGCTCGCGCAGGACGGCCAGGCACAAGTTCGCCTCGAGCGGCTCCCTGGCGGCATCCAGCATCGACACGCCATGCAGGCTCGTCACCTGCGTCGCCGGGTCCATGATCGAGGCGCCCGAGGTGTCCTTCATCGACTGGCGCGGGAAGATCGCACCCACCTGCTGCCGCAGGGCCGCGATCTGCTCGCTGTAGGGCGGCGGCGCGGTGACGACCGGCAGGTCGAGCTCGCGCGGCAGGTCGAGGCCCTGGCTGTTGCCGAACCAGGCCTTCAGCGAGAGGTCGCCGCGGGGCGCGAAGTCGGGCTCGCTGCCGTTCAGCGCCATGACCCGGGTCAGGGCCATGGGGATGTGCGAGATGTTGCTGACGACGGCACCCTTGGCCGAGCAGACCGGGTTCTCGGGCGTGAAGATGTCGTCGACCCCGAACATCTCCATGAACCAGCGTTCCTTGGCCGCCGCATCGTCGCCGGAGCCGGCGATGGCGCCGGCATGGCCCACGGCCCGGGTCAGCTTCGCCTTCCAGCGGCCGACGACGCAGGCGACCATGGGCTTGGTCGGCTGCAGTTCCTGCTCGTAGTAGCCGCCCGGCTCGACATAGAGGACGGCGGCCTTGCTGCGGTCGTCGTTGCCCAGCGCCCAGACGAACTCGGGTGCCGCGAAGTGGATGTAGACGTCCTTGCCGCTGGAGATCAGCGTGGTGGTGCCCCAGCCGGCGGTGGCGAGGTAGCTGGCGATCGTGGTGGTGAAGTTGCCGGAGTTGGAGAAGATCGCGACCGAGCCCTTGAGCAGGGTCTCGCCCGGATTGTCGCCGCCCAGCGCCCCGCCGATCCGCACCCGGTTCCAGGAGTTGGCGACGCCCAGGCCGTTGGCGCCCAGGATGTCGATGCCCCGCGCCTGGCCAAGCGCCCGGATCTCGCGGCTGTCGTGCACCGAGACCTTCTCGGTGATGATGACGATCTTCTTCAGATCCGGGTTGACCCGGACGAGCTCCGCCACGCCGTCGCGCACGGCCGGGGGCGGCAGGTAGATCACGCCGGTGTTGAAGCCGTGGCCGGCGTTCAGGCCGTCGCGGACATTGTTGAAGACCGGGATCTCGCCCATCGGCGTCTTCAGCTTCTGCCCCCAGCGGCCGGGCGAGGTGCCGAAGACGACGTTCCCGCCCGAGAAGGCGTGGCTCACCGGCGTGACCTCGCTCGACTCGCCGCCCATGATGTTGAGGACGCACACACGGTCCTCACGGGTGGCGACCTCCGCCAGCGACTCGATGCCGACATAGTATTTGAAGCCGGCTGCACCCTGCTTGTACATGGCTCTTGCCCGTCCTGATCTTGGAGTGACGCTGTCGATCGGCGAGGTCGGCTCAGGCGGCCTTGCGCTGGCCGAAGATGCCGAGCCGCCGCGCGACCTGGTCGCGGCCGCCCGCCTTCATCCAGCGGTCGACCCCTTGCGCGTAGTTGACGACCTCGCTGATCGCCGAGTCGAAGCCGAAGAAGCGGTAGGGCACGCCCAGCGCCTCCAGCGTGTCCTGGAGCGATCCCATGCCGCGGATCAGGTTCGGTCCGCCCCGCCCGACCACCACGTAGAGCGGCGTCGGCCCCCGCTCGCCGAAATGCTCGCGCAAGGCGTCGCCCATGGCGCGGAAGGTGGTGTGGATGTCGGTGTTGTTCGACTTGCCGCCGATGATGAAGAGGACGTTGCTCTGCGCCAGCCAGTACTTGAAGCAGATGCGCGCCACCTCCTTCATCTTCTCGTAAGGCGGGTTGCCGCCGAAGTCGGAGGAGATGATGGCGTCGTCGCCCAGGACCTCCGAGACGAGCGAGTTGGCACCGCCGCCGAAGGTGGGGGCCAGGATCGTGCCGTTCGGGTTGATGACGTAGACGTCGCTCTGCCCCTGGTGGGTGCGGAGCTGGTTGATCTCGGTCTCGAACTCGGACTGGTCGGCGGCGAAGAGGTGGGCGGGCAGGCCCAGCCGCTCCCAGCGCGGGTCGTCACGGTCGAAGCCGCATTTGAGGTCGCAGGCCACCGGCGTCAGCCGGCCGCGGGCGTCCGGGCGCATGCGGATCGGGTTGAGCTCCAGGGCCGTCATGCCGAAATCGTGCACCAGCTCCCACAGCCGTGGCAGGTGCTGGACCAGGGGCGAGACGATCTCCCGGGGAGCGCCCGAGATCGGAGAGGGCATTGGCGATGACGAAGGCCTTGAGGCCGGTCAGCGCCTCGAACGGCACCGCCACGATCTGGTCCTTGGTCAGCTCCTCGATGTCGACGCCGCCATGATGGGTGATCGTCACCGTGGGTGCCCGGAACCGGGTCGAGTCGCTGATCGAGAAGTAGACCTCGTGCTGGGCCGGCACGGCCGCCTCGTAGGTGACACCCTCGGCCGTGGCGCTGACATTGCCGTGCTGATGCCGGGCGAAGAACAGCCGCTCGCGCTCAGCCAGCGCCGTCTTCAGGTCCTTGGCACGGCCGACCAGGCCGGCCTTGCCCTTCTTGCCGATCGCACCCTTGAACACGGGCTTGATGAAGATCATCCCGTGGCGGTCAATCAGGTCCTTGATCTCGGCGGCGCTGGCGTCGGGGCCCAGCACCTCGGGCACGGGGAAGTTCACGAAGCGGAGCAGTTTTGAGCCGTGGAGGAGTCCGCTGAGCTGCATCGTGTAGCCTCCGTGATGGATTTTGATTGGCCAGCAGTGGCGCTGTTGATGATGTGCCGGCCGGGGCGGGCCGCATAGGCTGCGGGACAAGCCGCCCCGGCCTGGCCGCTCAGTCGAGGCTGAGGCCTGCCGACTTGATCAGCTCGGCCCAGCGCTTCGACTCGCCCTGCATGAAGGTGGCGAACTCCTCGGGCGTGTTGCCGACGGGCTCGGCACCCTCGATCTCGAGGCTGGCGCGGACCCGCTCGCCCTTGAGCGACTCGACCGTCGCCTCGCGCAGCTTGGCCGTCACCTCGGCCGGGGTGCCCTTCGGCACGACGAAGCCGTACCAGGCACCGGTGTTGTAATCGGCCCAGCCGCTCTCGGCGATCGTCGGCACGTCGGGCAGGGACTTGCTGCGGGTCTTGGTCGTGACCGCCAGCGCCTTCACCTTGCCGCTCTTGATGAAGCCGGCCACCGACGGCAGGGTCGTGATCATGAAGTCCAGCCGGCCGCCGATCGTGTCGGTGATTGCGGGACCCGCACCCTTGTAGGGGACGTGGACCATCTCGAGCTTGGCGGTGTCGGCGAGGAGGAGCGTGGCCAGATGGCTCGCGGAGCCGTTGCCGGCCGAGCCGTAGGTGAACTTGCCGGGCTCCTTCTGCGCCATGTCGACCAGCTGCTTCAGGTCGGTGAGCGGCAAGTCCTGGGGTACCACGACCACGAGCGGTGCAATGGCCAGAAGCGTGATCGGATCGAAGGCCGTGAGCGGGTCGATCTTCACGTTCTTGAACAGATGCGGGTTGACGACCATCGGGCCCTGGTTGGCCATGAGCACGGTGTAGCCGTCGGGCTCGGCCTTGGCGGCCTGGGCCGTGGCGACGTTGCCGCCCGCCGTGCCGTTGTTCTCGACCACCATCTGCTGGCCCAGCTTCTCGCTGACACCCTGGGCCACGACGCGGGCGATGGCGTCGGTTCCGCCACCGGCGGCATAGGGAACGAGCAGGCGGATGGCCTGGTTCGGGTAGTCGGCGGCAAACGCGGTGAGGCCGGGTGCGGCGCCAGCCATGAGCAGGCCAAGTGCGGCCGCGGAAAGAAGATAGCGTCTCTTCAACATCGGAAGGCTCCCTGACTGATGGGGGTTAGCGGTCGGCGACGAACACCGTCCCGGCGAACAGCCGCCGGGCGGTGCGGACAAGCGAGGCCCGGAGCACGGGCACCGTGGCTCCGGGGGCCGCCAGCTCGAGCTCGATCGGAATGCGTCCGGCCGGATGCTCGATGGCGACCGTGATGGTCGGGCCGGCGCCCTCGATCCGCGCCACCTCGTGGGCGAGGCTGCCCGGCGTGACGCAGGCGGTGGCGATGCCGATGGCACCGGTGGCGGCAAGGCTGCGGTGGCAGACCTTGGGCGTGAAGTAGCGGACGGCCAGTGCCCCGCCGGCCCGGGCTTGGGAGACCAGGACGGGCTTGGGGATCACCTTGCCGCTGACATCGCCCAGGCCCATGCGCTCACCGGCCTCGCGCCGGATCGACTTCCAGCCGCTCGAAGAAGGCGCGGTCGGGGTCGAGCTCGGCCGGCGCCTCGTGGCCGGTCTTGCCGAGGTCGGCGGCGCGCATGATGACCATCGGCATCGCCATGTCGATGCAGCTCACTTCCACACCCTGGATCACGTCACGTGCCGATCCGGTGGGCAGGAGGCGGCCGGTCTTGGAGCCGGCGGCATCGAGGAAGCTGAGCCGGATCGGGGCCGCCGTGCCGGGCACGCCGTCGATGGCGGCCGTGCCCTCGTAGGTCACCTGGCCGCCCGGCGTCTGGACGATGGCCTCGATCAGCTTGCCGGTGTTGACGTTGTGGATGCGGACGCGGGTCTCGGGGTCGGTACCCTCGACCATCCCGGTCTCGATCGCGAACGGCCCGACGCCGGACAGCATGTTGCCGCAGTTGGGCGAGGTGTCGATCACCGCCTCCGCGACCCCGGCCTGGGCGAAGAGATACTCCACGTCGACCTCGGGCCGCGCGGAGCGGCTCACGATCGCGATCTTCGAGGTCATGGGATGGCCGCCGCCGATCCCGTCCACCTGGAGATCGTGCCCCGAGCCCATGATCCCGGCCAGCAGCCGGTCGCGGGCGGCTGGCTCCTGCGGCAGGTCCTCGCCGCGAAGATAAGGCCCGCGCGAGGTGCCGCCGCGCATCAGAACACATGATATGGCCGTCACGTCGCCTCTCCCGATCCTTTGCCGGTTACTGTCCGTCCCGACATCTCCCGACGCCTCTGAACTTGACATAAGCCTCGTAGTCTGTGAAATGCATTGATCGGAAAGATTGATGCAGAACGCGCATGAAAGTCGATCTGGACGATGTGGCCGCGTTCGTGGCGGTGGCCGAGCTCGGCGGGTTCGGCGTCGCGGCCGAGCAGCTCAACCTCTCGCAGCCGGCGCTCAGCCGCCGCATCCAGAAGCTCGAGGAGACACTGGGCGTAGCATTACTTGAGCGTACGACCCGCCGGGTCGACCTCACGACGGTCGGCCGCGACTTCTTGCCCAAGGCAAGGCGGCTGCTCGACGACCTCGAGGAGTCGCTCCTGTCGGTCCGTGCCATCGCCGAGCGCCGCACCGGCCAGGTCAGCGTCGCCTGCGTCCCGACCGCGGCCTACTATTTCCTGCCCGAGGTCATCCGCGCCTACAACGCGGAGTACCCCAACATCCGCTTCCGCATCGTCGACGAGGGTGCCAACCGCGTCCTGCAGAGCGTGGTCAACGGCGAGGTCGACCTCGGCATCAACCTCCTGGGCGGCCAGGAGCCCGACATCCTCTTCGACCCGCTCCTGCAGGACCCGTTCGTCCTCGCCTGCCGCAACGACCACCCGCTGGCCGACCGCACCGAGGTCGAATGGCGCGACCTAGCCGACTACCGCTTCATCACCGTCGGCCGCCTCAGCGGCAACCGCCTCATCCTCGACCTGGGCCTGGCCGGCCTCGAATGGCGCCCGCGCTGGTTCTACGAGGTCCAGCACCTCTCCACCTCGCTGGGCCTGGTCGAAGCCGGCCTCGGCATCTCGGCCCTGCCGCGGCTCACCATGCCCAGCCACCCGCATCCGGTGCTGGTGGCACGGCCGCTCGTGAACCCGGTGCTTACCCGCACGATGGGCGTCATCCGGCGGCGGGGGACGACGCTGTCGCCGGCGGCGCGGCAGTTCTACGAGATGCTGATGGAGCGGTGGTCCGGCCGTGGGGCAGCGAGCCGCCGAGCATGTGGGAATAGCCGTCAGCGGTCAAGCAGAGCCCATCCTTGAGCCGCTCCGCGAGCGCTGGCGGGACTTCCCTCACCCCAGTGCCCCTCAGATCGAGGTGCTGCAGGGCGGTGAGCCCCGACAGAGGGGACACGTCGCTCACCCCCGTGCCCCCAGATCGAGATGCTGCAGGGCGGTGAGCCCCGACAGCGGGGTGACATCGCTCACCCGCGTGCGCCACAAATTGAGGTACTGCAGGGCGGTGAGCCCCGACAGGGGGGCCACGTCGCTCACCTGCGTGCCCCACAGATCGAGGTGCTGCAGGGCGGTAAGCCCTGCCAGATGGAGCCAAGGTCCACGTCGCTCACCTGCGTGCCCCACAGATCGAGGTACTGCAGGGCGGTGAGCCCCGACAGCGGGCCCACGTCGCTCACCTGCGTGCCCCTCAGATCGAGGTGCTGCAGGGCGGTGAGCCCCGCCAGAGGGGATAGACTTTCCAGCGGTTCAAGCTCGAAGTCCAACGAGCGGATGACTGGCCACCAAGCGGAAGGTGGAGCGCGCCCTTCCAGAGATCATTGTCCGGGCCTGTTTCTCCACATCGTCCGGGAAGGGCAGCTCTGCTGGAGGCGGCGCGCTTGGCGATCCCGGCTCGCCCAGCCGCTGTCTCTGCTTCACGAGATCGCGCACAGCGTCCCGGCAGCGTGGGAGACGAAGCCTCGACACCCTGACCGGGTGGCTGGAGGCTGTCGATCCAGCCCTGCGCAAGGCCTGCTTCGTGCGCAGGCTCGACGGCAGAAGTGAGGCGGAGTCGGAGGTGATAGCTAGTCGAGGGCAAGATCACCTGCTGCACGCATACCCCCAACAAGTGACGAGAGACGTTGCAGCGCGTAGCCGCGTGAGCCTCTCGCCAACGGCACGAGACCGGCCACGAGGCGGTGGCGGGCAACTCCAACGAGATGACCGCCATCAGCGGATGGAGGAGAGACTTGGCCCTCAAGGTGGCTCAGGATCGATCGACGCAACGGCCTCAGTACGTGAGGGCCCTCAACGTCCGGACGCGCGACGGCGGCTATCTTCTGCCGCGCAAGGCGATCCGGCCGGCACGTTGAGGGTTGTCGAAGCGTCCTTCGCCGCCCCGCCGCCTGACGTATCAAGCTGCACGCTCTGACGGCGCCTGGGCGTTGGCGCAGGTCGTCCGACGAGGCAGCGAACAACGCCTCGACCTCGCCCTCGGCCTCCCTCGGCGAGGGTCATGCCCGCCCGCCGTGCGACCAGCGACCGGGCAGCCGGCGCCCGAACCGACGGGCTCGAGCGAGGCCGCCGCGACGAGCATGGCAGCGGCGAGCATCAGGTTTCTCGCCCCGCCGACGGCCCGGTTGCCGGCCTTCCGGCCCTGGTAAGTCGTCACGTTCGCCGTCGCGGCCAGCAGCTCCATCTCGGCCGCGTCCCCCTCGGGGATGGTCTGCAGCCTGCGGGCGATCCGGGTGAAGTCGCGTGCCGGCTGGAAGAGTTCCGCCCGCACCAGCGCCTTGCCGGCCTCGTCGTCCCAGGCAGCCACCGTCGGGAAGCCGCGCAGCCATGGCGCTGCAGTCCGTACGAGGTCGGTGAGCAGGCCATGAATGTCGGGATCGAGCGGATCGTGCTCCTGGACCGGATCGTTCCGCACCCGTGAGTCGGTCTCGAGGAAGCGGCCGAGCCGGAGCAGCCGCGCATAGGCGATACCGAGCTGCTCCGGCATCCGCAGCGGATCACCGTCCACCACGGCATGGAACGCCATGGCGGTTGCCGGCAGATCGCCCCAAAGCGGGGAATTGGACAGCCGCTTCGCCCGATCGGCCAGCGCCGCGGCAAACTCGCGGAACGCCAGCTGAATTGCTGCCGCAAGGGGTCCTTCGGCGGCACGCCGGTCCGTCAGGCGCTCCGTGCGATCGATGACGAGCTGCTCGCCCTCAACGACCCAGCTTGTCCGGCCGGATCAGGCTTCGCCCGCGCGATCACGGCTGCGTGCTTCTCCGCGCGTGCAGCCTGGAATGCCTTCCGCAACTGCTCGCGCGATTCGGCGTGCCGGTCACGTGGCCCGAACAGCGCCCTCAGGATCGGCCCGATCTCCTCCGGCAGCGCCGAGCCTTTGCACCAGTTCGACACGCTACGCGGTGAGACGAAATCGTTCTCCCGCGGGCTCGTTACCTCTGCGGCGAATGCGGCATAGGTCCAGGGCTCCCCCGCTGCCGCCGCGGGACGAGTGCCATCCGCAAGATGCTTGGCCAGCAGGTCCGCGAACCGGGCCCGTGCGGGCTTAGCCGCTGGTTTGCGGGCCATTGCGGTGGATTGCGGGGGAGCGTCTGCTCATTGCGGCCATGGTGCGGTGGATAGGGCGTCGGCTCAACCGGGAAAAGGACCCCGCCCATGCCCCGCCGCATCGCCGACGCCGCCCTGGCTGCCGTTTACGCCGCCACCACGCTCATCCTCGTCGCGGAGGGCATGCTGGCACACGCCGGCTGCGCCTTCGCCGCGGCCCTGATCTACGCCGCTTCCTGCGTCCCGCCCCCCAGCACCGACCGCGGCTCCCGCTGAAGGGCTTCCTTGCCAAGCGGGCCAAGGCCGGGCGAGACTTCGTCCCGCCCGGCCCGTCCGCCGCGGAAGGGAGTTCGTGCCTTGGCGATCCTCTCCAACAGCTTCACCGTCCGCCCGCTCACACCCGCCATCGGCGCGCTCGTGGAGGGCCTCGACCTCGCGATCCCACTCGAGGAGCGCACGGTCGACGGCATCCAGGAGGCGCTGGTCGCGCATCATGTGCTGTTCTTCGAGGGCCAGCGCCTCGAGCCCGCGAGCCAGCGCGACCTCGCCGCCCGGTTCGGGCAGTTGCACATCCACCCGATCTACCCGCACCCGCCGGGCGTGCCCGAGATCATCGTCTTCGATACGGGCGCGCAGAACCTGCCCGATGCCGACACCTGGCACAGCGACGTGAGCTGCATCGAGACGCCGCCCATGGGGGCCATCCTGGCGGCGAAGCAGCTGCCGGAGAACGGCGGCGATACGAGCTGGTCGAGCATGATCGCGGCCTATGAGGCGCTCTCCGAGCCCTTCCGGCGGCTGCTGGATGGCCTCCAGGCCGTGCACGATCTCACCAAGGCGTTCGGCAAGGAACGCTACGGGATGGGCGAGGACGAGGCCAAATGGGAGGAGGCACGGCGGAAGAACCCGCCGGTCACCCATCCCGTGATCCGCACCCATCCGGTGAGCGGGCGCAAGGGCATCTACGTCAACGAGAGCTTCACCACCCGCATCCTGGGGCTCACGCCGAAGGAGAGCGACACCCTCCTGCGCTTCCTCTTCGAGCATGTCGCCAAGCCCGAGTTCACGGTCCGCTGGCGCTGGAAGCAGGGTGATGTCGCGTTCTGGGACAACCGCCTGACCCAGCACTACGCGCTCGCCGACTACCTGCCCCAGCGGCGGGTGATGCATCGGGCCACCATCCTGGGCGACCGCCCGATTTAGCGCGGGAGGCTGGCCCGAGCCTTGTCGAACCCCGCCCATGGGTCCTCGCCCTGCAAACGGTCCGGCACCGTGCGGACCGTGAACGCCTGCGGGTCGAGCTTGGGCGTCAGCTCCTCCCAGGCGAGCGGGGTGGCGACGGCGGCCCCCTCGCGGGCGCGGGGGCTATAGGCGGCGACGGCCGTGGCACCCTGCTCGTTGCGCAGATAGTCGAGGAAGATGCGGCCCTTGCGGCCGGTCTTGGCGGCCTTGGCCGTGAACCGCTCCGGGGCCTCGGCCGCCATGCTGTCCGCCAGCTCCTTCGCGAACGCCTTGACCTCGGCCCAGCCGGCGCCCGGCGTGAGCGGGACGGTGACGTGGAGGCCCTTGCCCCCGGTGGTCTTCGCGAAGCTGGGCAGACCGCTCGCGGACAGGCGCTCGCGGACGTCCAGCGCAGCGGTGACGACGGCGGAGAACGGCACGTCCGGCGCCGGGTCGAGGTCGATGATCAGCCGGTCGGGATGGGCGAGGTCGTCGGCGCGGGAGCCCCAGGGGTGCAGCTCCAGCACGCCGATCTGGACCAGGCCCACGAGGCCGGCGAGGTCCTCCACCATCACATGCTCGGCCGTCCCGCCGGCCTCCGGCACGGTGACGCGGGCGAGGCTTGCCGGCATGCCCGGCGCCGCGTGCTGCTGGTAGAAGCAGCTCCGTTGCCGCCCCTGCGGGCAGCGGACGAGCGCCAGGGGCCGGTGCGCCACCTGCGGCAGCATCCGTTCCGCCACCGCCTCGTAGTAGGCCGCGAGGTCGCGCTTGGTGATCCCCTGGCGCGGATAGAGCACCCGGTCGGGATGGGTTAGCCGTACCCCGGCGACCTCGATTGCCTCATCGCCCGCCTCGGCCCGCTTCGTGCCCGCCCGCGCCATCGCCGCCTCCCGTTGCCAGCGCTCCGGGAGAGGAACCTATCAGGCATGGAGCGGTTCGCCCTGCCTCGAAGGGAGATCACGCTTGAGCAAGCGCAGTCCTCTTGCCTGGGGTGCGGCGGCCCTCGTGGCGGGTGCCATGGCGACGGCCGAGGCCGAGCCCCCCTCCTTCAGCGGCCTGGTCGTGATCGGCGACAGCCTCTCCGACAGCGGCAATGCCGGCCGCTTCTCGGACGGGCCGGTCTGGGTCGAGCATGTGGCCGAGAGGCTGGCCGTCACCCTCCGCCCCTCGCGGCTTGGCGGCACCAACCTCGCCGTCGGCGGTGCGAGGGTGACCGGCGCGCCCACGGACCTGCGCGGGCAGGCCGACGCCTTCCTCGCCGCGCGCGGGGGCAGGCTCGATCCTGCTGCCCTCTACGTCGTGTGGGGCGGGGCCAACGACCTGCTGGGCTCCGGGCCGGGTAGCAGCGAGGCGGTGGCCGCGGGCGCCGCTGACCGCCTCGCCCGGATCGTCGACGACCTCGCCGCCGCTGGCGCCGCTCGGATCCTGGTCCCGAACCTGCCCGATGTCGGCCACACGCCGGCCCTGCGCGCGGCCGGGCCAGCGGTCGCCGCCGGCGCAAGGCGGCTGAGCCTTGCCTTCGACAGCGCGCTCGAGCGGGCGCTCGCGGAGGTGGAGAGCCGTCGCCGCATCCGGATCCTCCGGCTCGACCTCTTCGCCCTGGCGGACCGGGTGATGGCCGACCCCGCCGCGTTCGGCTTCCGCGACACCACCCACCCCTGCGCCGGCACCGGCTCCTGCGAGGGCTACCTGTTCTGGGACCAGATCCACCCCACCGCCTTCGCCCACGCCCGGCTGGCCGCCGTGGCGCTGGAGGTGCTGGGGTTCGACGTGGCTCGACCTCCCGCCACCGCCAATTAGCGCCTGCTACGGCGCAGCCAGCAGCCGCCGTACTGCACTCCGGAGCGCGACCGGCTCTACCGGCTTCTCCAGGAGTGCCTCGCGCGGCAGCCCCGGCAAGTCGCCGGCACCCAGCCCCAGCGTGTCGCCAGTCAGGATCAGCACCCGGCGGGCAAGCTCGGGGTGCCGGTCGCACAAAGAGCGGTAGAGCTCGCGCCCGTCGCCGTCGGGCATGCGGACGTCGCTGATCACGAGATCGAAGCGCCCACCCGCCACCTGCTCCAGCGCCTCGCGCCCGCTGCCCGCACGCTCGATCGTGTAGCCGTCGCGGCTCAGGATGTCGTCCAGGAGCGCCAGGATGTCGGGCTCGTCGTCCACGACGAGGATCCGGGCCTGCCCTGGCAAAGCAAAGGCGCCTGGCAAGAGCTCGGGTGCCGATGCGATGACGTCGACAGCCGGCAGCCGCACCGTGAACAGTGCCCCGCCGCCCGGTCGCTCGCCGGCCTCGATGGTACCGTCATGCGCGCCGATCACGGCATGGCAGAACGAGAGCCCGATCCCGGTCCCGGCCCCGGTGGGCTTGGTGGTGAAGAAGGGCTCGAACACGCGCGAGCGCAGGTCGGGCGGGATGCCGGGGCCGGTGTCGGCAACCTCGATCCGCACCCGGCCGCCCTCGCAGCTTGTGGCGAGCAGGATCCGTCGCGGCTGCGGCGCGTCGCGCAGTGCCTGCTGGGCGTTGAGCAGGAGGTTGAGGAACACCTGGTGGAGCTGGTCCTCGTCGGCCGAGACCGGCGGCAGGTCGGGCTCGAAGTCGAGCTCGACCTCCACGCCAGCGCTGCGCAGCCCGTAGCCGGCGAGGTCGAGGGCGGCATCGATCAGCCGGTTGGCCGAGACCGGTCGGCGCTGTTGCGGCTTCGCGCGCGCCATGGCGAGGAAGGTCTTGACGATCCGGCCGCAGCGCTCGGCCGCGACCCGCAGCTTGGCGAGAGAGGCCGCGTGCCTGGGATCGTTCACGTCCTCCTCGAGCAGCAGGGCACGACCGACCACGACCGAGAGCGGGTTGTTCAGCTCGTGCGCGACGCCTGCCAGCAGGGAGCCCAGAGCGGTAAGCTTCTCGCGCTGGTGCAGCGCCTCGCGCTGGCGGGCGATCTCCGCCTCGGCCGCCCGGCGCTCGGTGATGTCGCGGCCGACGGTCTGGTAGCCGATGACCTGGCGCACATCGTCGAACAGCGCCCGGTTGGTCCACTCGAACCAGCGCTCTGTGCCGTCCGGCAGGGTCTTCGGGTTCTCGCCGCGGTGCACGGGGTTCTCAGGCGTCAGCGCCGCCAAGGCGTCGCGCAGCTCCGAGCGCAGCGGCTCCGGGATGGGATCGAAGAAGCTCGTGCCTACGAGCTCCTCCATTTCCTTGCCGGAGAGGCGGGCGTTGGCACGGTTCGAGAAGACAAGGCGCAGGTCCTTGTCGAAGCGAACGATGACCTCGGTCTGGTCCTCGACGATGGCCCGGAACCTGGCCTCGCTCTGCCGCAGCTCCTCCCGGGTCCGCCTAGCCTCTGTGATGTCACGTCCTACCGACTGGTACTCGACGAGGCGCCCCTCGGCGTCGAACAAAGCGCGGTCGGTCCACTGCTCCCAGCCGCGGCTGCCGTCGGCCAGGATGGTGTCCATCTCGTAGGAGATGGTCGGTGCCTCGGGCGTCAGGGCCGCGAGCTGGGCCTTGAACTGGCGCTGCTGCTCCTCGTTCATGAGGTCGAGCAGCGAGCTGCCGATCAGTTCGTCACGGCTCCGCCGCTGCTGCGCGGCATAGGCATTGTTGACGAAGGTGATCTCGAAGTCCGGCGTGAACCGGGAGATGAACTCGGTCTGGTCCTCGATGATGGCCCGGAACCGGGCCTCGCTGGCACGGAGCGCCGCTTCCGCCCGCTTGCGTTCGGTGATGTCGAGCGCGATGCCGCCGACCACGGCGATCCTGCCTTCCTCGTCGCGGACGGGGAAGCGGATCACCACGCTCCACGCATAGGCGTCGAGGCTCGGCTGGTGCTCCTCGTGCACGACCACCTGCCCGGTCTCGAGCACCTCGCGATGATGGCGCTCGATGACCAGGGCCTCCCGGGGCGGGAACAGCTCGGAGGGCGTGCGGCCGATCACCGTTGCCGGATCGCGGCCGAAGACCTTGGCGCTCTCCGGGTTGGCCAGCAGGTAACGGCCGTCCCGGTCCTTGAGATGGACCACGATCAGCGCGTGCTCCATCAGCGCCTTGAGCCGGGCCTCGCTCGCCCGCAGGGCGGCGGCGGCCCGCTCCTCGTCGCTCAGGTCATGGCAGACGGCCACATAGTGGGTGAGCGCCCGGCCTCGTCCGTGAGCGGCGAGATCGTGCAGCGCTGATGGATGAGCCTGCCGTCCTTGCGCCGGCTCGTGATTGGCCGCGCCAGGAGTGATGCTCGCGCAAGGAGGCTTCCATGGCGGCCCAGAACCCCGGATCGTGCTGGCTGCTCCGCAGGAGCTCGGCCGGCGTGCGGCCGAGCGCCTCTTCGGACGTGTAGCCGGTGAGGCGCGTGAAGGCGGGGTTCACGTAGATGAGCCTGAGGCTCGGGGCCTGGGCGATCTCCACCGAATTGTCGACCTGCTCGACCGCGGCCGCCATCAGGCGGAGCCGCTGCTCGGCTTCAGCCCCGGAAGTGACGTCGCTGGGCGCCATGGCTGGGCGGGGTTGATCGACCCTGGTGAGACCGGCCACCATCGCCGGTGCAGGCGTTGTAGGCCCACAAAGCCCCGCCTGCACCTGCCAAGCTGGCGCAGACCCTCCGCAAGCACCCCAAAGTGGCAGGTTGCCGCTCTTCTTGCAGAGGACCGGGCCTGGGCTACTCTTCAGGGCTGCCCGGTCGTCTGGGCCGGGCCGATCCTGATGGAGGAAGCCATGGCCGTTGCACGCGTCACCGAGATTCCTCGTCGACCTCGACGCAGGGCTTCGAGGATGCCGTGCGTCAGGGGCTGAACAGGGCCACCCAGACGCTTCGTAACGTCACCGCCGCCTGGATCAAGGAGAAGCGCGATCTCGCCTGGAGGACGGCAAGATCGCCGAGTACCAGGTCAACATGCAGATCACCTTCGTCCTCGACGACTAGGGGTGGGCCGCCCCGGGCTACCTTTTGGAAACGAGGGCCAACATGGGCGACATTGGTGGAACAGCCGGGGGACAAAGCGCGCCGTGACAGGCCGCGGCAGGACAACGTACGTCCCCTTGTTCAGTGGCCCTGCCCGGGGCGGCACCACTTACCTCAGGATTTACCCTCGACCGCTTGTACTTATCATTGACGGCACCCTGGAAGCGCGGCAGCTTCTTGCCTGGAAAGTGAACGCCGTCGGTTGGTCGAGGGGATGTACGGTTGATGCCGCCCTGCATCAGATCAGGGACGCGGCGGTGCGGCCGATGCCGTGGAGGGGGGCGCCCAGGATGGCGCTGGCTGCTTCGGGCCGTGGGCCTCGCCGTTGTCGCCCTGTCGGTCACAGGCACGCCGGCCCTGGCACAGACGCCTCCCGCCTGGCTCTACAGCGCCCGGCCCGGCGACACGATCTGGGACCTGAGCCGCGCCTATCTCGCCGACTGGCGGCGCTGGCCGGAGCTTCAGGCACTCAACCGTGTCCGCGTGCCGGAGCGCATCCCTCCCGGAGAGATCCCTACGCATCCCGCTCGCCTGGCTACGCCCGGTGCCCGCCGAGGCGATGCCGGTGG
>CAWHNT010000003.1:0-7129 GCA_963830775.1 uncultured Alphaproteobacteria bacterium
ACACGAACTATTTCGGCATCTTCGTCCCCAAGGACGTCCCCCCTGAGGTGCTGGCCACGCTGGATCAGGTCTGGAAGGACACGATCGTCAACTCCGAGGCCCTGAAGAAGTACGCGAGCTCACGCGGTGCCCTGTTCCTGCCGGCATCGGGGGCAGAGGCCCAGGAAGCCGTGCAGCCGGCGATCCGGCGTGCTGCCTGGGTGATCCAGGACAGCGGCAAGGCCAAGGTCTCGCCGGAGAAGCTCGGCATCCCGCGGCTCTAGCCTTGGATCTGCGCCGGGCGGACCTCGTCGCCTCCATCCTGTGGATGGGCCTCGGGCTGGTCGTGGTCCAGCAGTCCTGGACCATGGACCGGCTCGAGGCCCAGGGTGCCGACCCCTGGTCGGTCCCCGGCTTGGTCCCGGGTATCCTGGGCGCCGTCCTGGTGCTCCTCGGCGTGGCGCTGCTGCTGCGCTCGCTCCGGACTGCTCCCGCTTCAGGCGCAGAGCCGCGCGAGCGGGAGGGCCGGCACCGGCTCGCCGTGACGCTCCTGCTCTGCCTCGTCTTCGTCTTCGGCCTGCTCGGCCAGGGCCTGCCGTTCTGGCTGGCGGCGGCCCTGTTCGTGGGCGTCTTCGTCGCGATCTTCATCTGGCGCGAGCGCGGGCCCGCCCGCAGCCTCCTGACGGCTGCGGTCTACGGTCTCGCAGCCGGTGCGGCCATCCACCTCCTGTTCCAGGAAGTCTTCCTGGTGCGCCTGCCCTGATGCCTGAAGGATTGGCCCTCTTCGGCCAGGCGATCTGGCACTTCATCACGCCCTTTACCCTGGCGACCGCCATGGGGGCGTGCCTCGTCGGGATCGTGATCGGGGCACTCCCAGGGCTCACGGCGACCATGGGCGTGGCGCTGATGACCACGCTCACGCTCGGGCTCGAGCCCTCGCTGGCCCTCCTCATCCTCGTCTGCACCTATGTCGGCGCCATCTACGGCGGCAGCCGCAGCGCCATCCTGCTCAACATCCCGGGCACGCCCGCCAGCGCTGCGAGCTGCCTCGACGGCCACGCGCTGGCGCGCCAGGGCATGGCCGGCCAGGCCATGGGCATCGCCACCTCGGGCTCGGTCATCGGCACCTGGATCGGCATGCTGTTCCTGGCACTCCTGACACCCGTCCTGGGCGAGGCCGCCCTCGAGCTTCGGCTCCTACGAGTTCTTCTGGCTCGCCGTCTTCGGCGTGGTCATCTCCGGCAATCTCACCGGCGGCGACCCGCTCAAGGGCTGGCTCGCCGGCTTCCTCGGCCTGCTGCTCGCGATGGTGGGGCAGGAGAGCATCCACGCCTACGCGCGTTTCACCTACGGCATCCCGGAGCTCATGGGCGGCTTCGGCCTGATCCCCGCACTCGTCGGCGCCTTCGGCTTCGCCGAGGTGCTGAGCGCCATGCGCGAGCGGCCGCAAGCCTTCACCATCAACCGCTTCGACACCGTCGTCCCCAGAATTCGCGACGTGCTGCGCTACTGGCGCACCATCATCCGCTCGGGGGTGATCGGCACCTTCATCGGCATCGTGCCGGGCGTGGGCGAGGACGTCGCAGCCTGGACCTCCTACGCCGCCGCCAAGCGGGCCAGCCGCGAGCGCGAGAAGTTCGGCAAGGGCTCGGTCGAGGGGCTGATGGCGGCCGAGACCGGCGACAATGCCTGCGTGCCGGGTGCGGTCATCCCGGTCCTGACGCTGGCCGTGCCCGGGCTCCGCTCCCGCTGCCGTGCTGCTCGCCGCCATGCTGATCCACGGCGTGCGGCCCGGGCCCACGATCATGCTGGAGGCCCCCACCTTCGTCTACGAGGTGGTGGCCATGATGCTGCTGGCGAGCCTCGGCATCCTGTTCTTCGGCCTCGTGCTGACCAGGCCCCTGGTCCGCATCCTGCTGGTCCCGCGCGTCTACGTCATGCCGGTCGTCTTCGTCCTCTGCACGGTGGGCTCCTTCGCCATCGCGTCGCGGGTCTTCGACGTCTGGACGATGATCGGCTTCGGCCTCCTGGGCTACGCTTCTGCGCCGGTTCGACTATCCGCTCGCGCCTCTGGTTCTGGGCATCGTGCTCGGCGACCTCCTGGACAAGAACTTCCGCCGCGGCCTCGTGCTGTCCGACGGGTCGTTCCTGCCCTTCCTCACCCGCCCGATCAGCCTCGTTCTCTGGCTCCTGATCGCGGTCATCGCGCTCTCCAGCCGTCCCCTGGGTCCGCGACCGCGCTGGGCGGCCTTGCGCCGCCGACGCGCCGCGCCGGCGCCGTCCGAGCCGTGACGCCCTGCCCCGCGAACGCAAGCGAGGCCCCCGATGCAGGCACTCCGACCGGCTCTCGATCAACCTGGCGACCGTCCGCCAGCAGTGGGACATGCGCCAGGCCGTCGAGGCCTGCCTGCGGCACGGCATCACGGCCATCGCCCCCTGGCGCGACCAGATCGCGAAGATCGGCCTCGAGCGAGGCGCGCCGGCTGGTCGAGGCCAACGGCCTCCGGGTCACCGGCGTATGCCGCGGCGGCATGTTCCCGGCCGCGGACCTGCAAGGCCGCCGAGCGGCGATCGACGACAACCGCCGGGCGATCGACGAGGCCGCAGCCCTGCGCGCCGATTGCCTCGTGCTCGTCGTCGGCGGTCTGCCCGAGGGCTCGAAGGACATCGCCGCCGCGCGCGACATGGTGGCCGAGGGCATCGCCGCGGTCCTGCCGCACGCGCGGGCCTGCGGCGTGCCGCTCGCGATCGAGCCGCTGCATCCCATGTACGCGGCCGACCGGGCCTGCGTGAACACCCTGAAGCAGGCGCTGGACATCTGCGACGCCCTGGGCGGCGACGGCGTGGGCGTCGCGATCGACGTCTATCACGTCTGGTGGGACCCCGAGCTGCCGGCACAGCTCGCCCGCGCCGGGGCCGCCAACCGCATCCTGGCGCACCATATCTGCGACTGGCTGGTGCCGACGCGCGACCTCCTGCTCGACCGCGGCATGATGGGCGACGGCGTGATCGACCACCGCCGCATCCGGGCCGCGTTCGAGGCCGCGGGCTTCCACGGGCCGCAGGAAGTCGAGATCTTCTCGCGCGACGACTGGTGGCAGCGCGACGGCGACGACGTTCTGGCGACGTGTCTCGAACGATACGAGACGCTCTGCCGAGCCTAGCTCCCCGGCCGTGGCCGCCGGCACTGCTGACGCTGATCCTTGCGATCCACGCACTACCGACAGCCGGCGCTGGCTCAGACCCGGTGCGCCTCGATGTAGTCGAGGTCGATGTCCTGCCCGAGACCAGGCTCGTCGCGCAGGCTGACGAGGCCGTCCGCGTCCATCTCGTCGTCGATCCGGCGCAGGTAGGCGGGCGGGCGGTCGTAATCGAGGAAGGGGTGCAGAAGGCCGCGCTCGTAGTAGGTCGTGTTGGCGAATCGCGGCGCAGACCGCGAGATTGCCGGCCCCGGTGCCGTGCACCTCGACACGACATGCCGAAACCCTCGGCGATGCGGGCGCACTTCAGCGCCGGGCCGATCCCGCCCACGTCCCACACCCCGGTGCGGAGCATGTCGCAGGCACCGCCCGCCGCCCACTCGGCGCGGGTCCAGTGCTTGCCCTCCATGCTCTCGGGCCCCAGCACATTGAGCTTGGTGAGGTTGGAGCTCAGCCAGCGGTAGGAGCCCAGCGAGGCTTCCTCCATCGGCTCCTCCATCCACAGGAACCCCAGCTCCTCCAGCCGCTGCCCGAGCCAGAGCGCATCGGCGCGCGAGTACCAGTGGTTGGGGTCGAGCATCAGCGGCATGTCGGGTCCGACCGCCTCGCGCACGGCCGCACAGGCGCGCGTAATCGAGCCGCACGTCGGGGGCACCCGGGATCGGCGGCATCCAGGTGTGCAGCTTCACGGCCTTGTAGCCGCGCTCCTTCACCAGCCAGGCGGCGAAGCGGCCATAGTCCTCGGGCGTCCTGAGCCCGCCCTCGAGGTCGTCGCCGCACATGGTGCTGCCATAGGCGGGGATGCTTGTCGCGGTACCCGCCGAGCAGCTTCCAGACCGGCTGGCCCAGCTTCTTGCCGACGAGATCCCACAAGGCAAGCTCGACCGCGCACAAGACCCGGTCGGTGAGCCTGCCGCCGCTGCCGCGCTGCCACTTGTAGAGCGCGTACCAGTGCTTCTCGATCCGTAACGGGTCTGCGCCGAGCAGCACCGGACGCGCAAAGGCAGCTATGAGATCCTCCTCGAGAACGGCCGGAGCAGCAATCGCGTGTCCGACGGTGCCGTCATCACAGGTAATCGTGAGCAGCGCGTTCCTCGCCTCGCGAATGGGACCTGGATGGCTGTGCCCGTCTGAATCCCTTTGCGTATCTGCCTGGAAGGCGAAGACGCGCCTTTCCACGGTGACGATCTTCATGCTTCCCTCCTAAGCTCATTTGCACACAACGCTCGGCCTTTCAGCGTCTCGCTGTACTCGGCTTGCAACTCGAGACGGTGGTAGATGTAGACGCCATGTCACAATCCGCTTCCGGCCGAAAGGAACGGCATTGCTGCAGGACTGACGATCTCATTTGCTGAATGCAAATTTGGTTCACCTGGGCGCTGTAGCTCGGGCGGGCAAGGCGAAGTTCCTAGACTGGACGAGGGTCGATGCACTGAGACAGTCTCGCCTGAGCGACCACACAGCTGACGGCCACAGCCCTGAACGGTCGCACTCTAAGCGACGCTTCATCGTAGCCAGTTTCTAAGCTCGCGCTCTGATCCGAGCCAGTTCCGGTCGCCCTCCATACGACGGGTGAACGGATTGTACCGGCGCCGCCGGGCCGGAGGCTCAGGCTCGGGCGGCTCCGGGGCTGGAGACGCTACCCCGGCCGGCGCAGGTGGCGGCGGCCTCCGCCCCAGCATTTCCGCCAGCTCCGCCCATCGCGCCTCGCTCATCCGGTCGAGCCCGACCACGGCAGCGGCAGCCCGGGCGTAGACGTAGCAGTCCAGCGCCTCGTTCCGCTCCCGGAGCTTCCGCCACTCCCGCCTGGCATAGCCCCTCCGGTCGCGCACCGTGACCAGCTGCTCGGCACAGAGCTGCAGGCACGTACTCGGCATCCACCCTGGGCAGGTGCACGTAGCCGGGGCAGCGCTCGCTGGGTGCGGGCCTGGCCTTGCGCAGGTTGTTGAACAGCTCGAGCTTGGCCATGCCGGTGGCCACCGCCCGCACCCTGGCCCCGCGCCGCAGCCGCTTGCCGCCGAGGGTGGCGTCCACGGCCGTGGGCAGGCCCGACGAGCGCCGCCCCGCGCTCCACACCTTTGACCGCGAACACGAGCGAGGCGCTCTGGGTCCGCACCCAGGCATAGACCTCCTGGGTGGCGTAGCCGCTGTCGATCGCCAGCCCCTTCAGCCGCAGCTCGGGGCCGGCCTCGCTGGGCCAGCTCTCGGCCACGAGGCGCGGCTGAGCTGCCTTCCAGACCTCGGGCCGGCCGGGGTCGCCCCGCGGCACCCGGTGCTCGACGAGCCAGCACTCCTTCTCCCGGCCCCAGGCCCAGACCGAGACCTCGACCCGGTCCCGCTGCACGTCGGCACCCGCCGTGAGCAGGAGGCCACCCAGGGGCACCAGACCCTGCCAGCTGTCCTCGCGCCCGCTCCAGCAGCCGCTCCCAGTCCGGTGCCTCGCCGCTCTCGACCCAGCTCTCGCCCAGGACGGCGTTGACGAAGGCACGGTGGGTCTCCTCGGCTGCCTGGCCGCCTGCAGCTTCATGGCGGCGATCCTGGCCCAGCGAGCCAGCCCGGCGGGGCGTAGAGGGAGGAGATGTGGAACCCCACCGTGAGCGGGTCGGCAGCCGACGGCAGTGGGCCGCCACTCGCCCCTGGCCAGCATCCAGGCCTTGTGCCGCTCGGGGATGCGCTGCTCGCAAGCCTCGCAGGCGTAGGCTGCGGCTCGGGCCTGCCCTCCTCCCAGAGCAGGCGCTCGAAGCGCAGCCACTGCTGGTGGCCGCACAAGGGACAGGGCAGGAAGAAGTGCTGCTGGTCGGAGGCCTGGTACTCGCGCTCGATCCGCGACAGGCCCTTGATGGTGGGCGTGGAGGCCAGGAAAAGCTTGCGGCGGTGGCCGAAGGTGAGCGTGCGCGCTTCGGCCAGAGCTACCGGATCGCCCTCCTCGTCGGCACTGGCCGGATAGGCATCCACCTCGTCGAGGAAGAGGTAGCGGGCCGGCAGCGAGCGCAGGCCCACGGCACTGTTGGCCCCGGTCATGACCAGGATGCCGCCCGGGAACTCCTTGGCCAGCACGGTATTGCCGCTGTCGCGCGAGCGGGCGGGTGCCACCCGCTCGCGCAGGATCGGCGTGTCCTCGATCAGGGTTGCCACACGCTGGCGGGAGAAGCGCTTGGCGAGCTCGACCGTGGGCTGGACGGCGAGGACGGGCCCCGGCGCATGATGGACGATGAAGCCCAGCCAGTTGTTGCCGGCCTCGGTGGCCCCGACCTGGGCCGCCTTCATGAACACCACCCGCTGGCAGGGGTGGGAGGGCGAGAGCGCCTCCATGATGGCGCGCAGGTAGGGCGTGCGGGCGGTGCGGTAGCGGCCGGGCTCGGCCGAGGCTCGGGGCGAGAGCACCCGGTGCTGGTCGGCCCAGTCGGCCACCGTGAGCGCCGGGTCAGGGGTGAGGCCCTCGGCCCAGGCGCGCAGGACCGCCTCGATGCTGCCGGTCTGCTCGGCCCGTCCCGGCGCAGGCGGGATCGGGGCGGAGCTGGGCGGGCTCGGCCAGGCGGTTGCGGACATGGTGGTCGGGGGCGGTCGGAGGGGCGGATCTAAATGATGGCGAGCAAATTACTGCTCGATGCGCGTGCAAGCAAACTGGATCATAGCTCAGGACTACCTCTGATTGTTGTTGCTGAGTCCGGCAAATAGAAGCATTCCTGCTGCCGTCAGCAGCGAGGATTGTGATGAGCACGAAGATGGACGCGATGCTGCCGGTCGTGAGGCTGGTCTCGTGGACCCGGACGAGGTTACGAGCCGCCTCGCCCTCCTGCTGCTGATGTGCCGGTCGAGGAGCGTACCGAGGCCCGCCGGATTTCCATCGCCGCCTCAAGACGCAGCACAAGGCCACTGCCCGAGCCCGCACAAAGGACTGGCAGGTCCGGCGCGCACAGTGGGTCCGCCGTCGGCGCTGATGGGCTACC
>CAWHNT010000004.1:0-19145 GCA_963830775.1 uncultured Alphaproteobacteria bacterium
TGCTTTCAGGAAGGCCAGCGTGCGATCCCAGGCCTGCTTGGCGGCGTCCGCGTTGAACTTCTGGTCCGAGGTGTCGTTGTGGAAGGAGGCGTGGGCGCCGGCGTAGGCGTAGCTCTCGAAGGGCAGGCCGGCCTCGCGCGGGCCTCTCAAGGCGGGCACCGACTCGCCCGCCTTCTCGTCGAGCTGGGCGTAGTGGAGCAGGAGCGGGCTTCTGATCTGGGCCACGTTTTCGGCTGCGGGAGCTTGCCGTAGAAGATGATGGTGGCGTCGAGCGAGGGCGCCACCACCGCCAGGCGGCCCACGATGCCGCCGCCCCAGGCGAAGCCGATCGCCGCCACCTTGCCGGTGCCCTCGTCCCGGCCCTTGAGCCAGACCAGGGCCGCCACCGCGTCGGCCGGTCGCCTGATCGCTCGAGCTTGGTGGCGCTCTCGCGCTCCTTCTCGGCCTCGGGCGGGGTGCCGCCGAGCGGCAAGAGGAAGTCCGGTGCCAGGGCCAGATAGCCGGCCACGGCAAGGCGCCGGGCAACGTCGTCCACATAGTCGGTGCGGCCGCGGCTCTCGTGCACGACCAGAACGGCCGGGGCCTTGGCCCTGAGCGTCGCCGGGCGAGCGTAGTAGGCCTTCATCGGGCCCGAGGCGCCGGGGATGATGATGGTGCGGGCGACCACGCGCTTGTCGTCGGCCGGGATCGCGGTGCCGCCACGGCCGGGCCGGCAAGGGCCACGACCATGCCCGAGCCGGCGAGGAGCCAGGCCCGCCGGCTCATGCCCCGCACCGCCCTGTCCCGGCCTTCAGCCTCGGAAAGCGCCATCACCGCCTCGCCCTTGCTGCGCCTGCAGCGCGTTGTGCGTTCAACGGTGGCCGGTCCGGCAAGCGCAGCCGTTGCGCCGCACGCACCGCCGTGCCACCGGTTCCGCAACAACGGTCCGAAGCCAGGGAGGTGCCGCGGATGAAGCTCTATCGCGACTTCACGAGCCAGGACGAGATCGACCGCGAGTACAATGCCGGTGCCTGCGGTGTCCGGAGTGCCGACCTGACCGCCGCCTGGACCGAGCGGAGCCGGGTCCACCGCTCGCCGGCCGGCTGCCGGCTCGGCGTGCCCTATGGCCCGACCCGGGCCGAGCGGGTCGACATCTCCCCGCCGGCGGGGCGCTCCGTCCACATCTTCATCCACGGCGGCTATGGCGCCGATTCTCGGCCGCCGACTTTTCTTCGTGGCCGAGGCCCTGGTCGCGGCCGGCGACGACGGCGATCGTCGTCGACTATGCCTTGTGCCCGTCGTGACCATCGACGAGATCGTGCGCCAGGTGCGGGCCGCGATCGCCTGGACCTGGACGAACGCTTCGACCTTCGAAGGTGACCGCGGACCAAATCACACTCTCCGGCCACTCGGCCGGCGGTCACCTACCGCCAGGGCGCTCGCGACCGACTGGCCCGGCGACTACGACCTGCCACCCGGCATCATCAAGAAAGCGCTCGCGATCAGCGGCCTGTTCGACCTGGCACCCTTCCCCTACAGCTGGCTCCAGCCCTCTCTCCAGCTTAGCTGGGAGCAGGTGCTGCGGCAGAGCCCCATCCACTGCCTTCCCGACACGAGCCCGCCCCTAACCATCGCGGTCGGTGCGGCCGAGTCGGCCGAGTTCCGGCGCCAGGCAAGCACCTTCCACGCCCTGCGGGCCGAACGCGGCCTGCCCGGCATCCATCTCGGTGCCGGGATGCAACCACTTCACGGTCCTGACGATGCTGGCCGACCGCACGGGCGGCCTGGCCGCCGAGCCTATTGCATGTTCAGGCGAGCTGTTGTGTGAGCGGCGGCAGGAGCGGGCTTTGGTAATGGTGGCAGAGCCGCCGCTTGAGCTCCTCGGCGCGAGCTTGCGCTCGGGCTCGACCACGGCCCGCTTGCCGTGCGCCCATCGGGGTTCGATCGGGTTCAGCCAGGGGCTCCGGCTTGCAGGCGGCAGACCAGGAGGCGGCAGCCGCCCTTGCGCTTGGCCCATCGGTTGTGGTCCCTGATCCAGGCGCGGACTTCCCGGCTGACGTGCCAAGCAGCATTGTCCCAGATCAGGGCCAGAACCCGAATGCCTTCAGCCGCGAGGCGTTCGGTAGCCCAGCCGAGAAAGGCGCAGGTCACGCCACTGACCGGCCGGCCGGCGACGAAGCGCAACAGCATCCGCTCGTGCTCAGGCAGCCACAGACCATAGCAGGCCAGCGCCTTGGCCTCGCGGTCATCGGGGTCGGCCGCGTGCATGGCCAGGCGCAACGGCGCGTCTGCTGCCGTCCAGGCGTGCAGGGCCGGGTGCGCGAAGCGGGAGAGACCAGACTTCGTCCTCGAAGCCCAGCGCCCAGCCCGCCCGGCCTCGTGCCAAGCCGATCAGCCGGTCGCGCCGGCGTTTTTTTGCGCGTAGGCCGGATCGGGGCTGGTGAGCCAGCGCTTGGCCCGCTTCCAGCCGACCTCCAGCCGAAGCAGCGCCTGCCGGATGGTCTCGATGGACAGCACGGAGGGGCTGATACCAGCGGCCCGAATTTTTGACGCATAGGTTTGCTGGAGCCCGACCCCGCGGTTGATGGTTTTCCTGGCTTTGGGCGTGGTTGCGGGAGGGGCTGATGACGGTAGCGGTGACCCGTCTGGAACTGAGTGCTGGCGAACTGCGACGTGCGGCGGTGCACTGTCGGAGCGTGGCCGCGGCGCGGCGGATGCTGGCCTTGGCGCTGGTGCTGGAAGGGCATCCGCGCGAGGAGGCGGCACGAGCTGGAGGCATGGACCGTCAGACCTTGTGCGACTGGGTTCATCGCTACAATGAGGAAGGTCTTGCCGGTCTCCATGACCGCCGCCGATCGGGCCGTAGATCACGCCTCACACCCGAGCAGATGGCGGAGCTGGCGGTAGTGGTCGAGCAGGGACCCGACCCGGAACAGGACGGGGTGGTACGCTGGCGCCGCACCGACCTGCAGGCGCTGATCAAGAGCCGCTTCGAGGTTGAGCTGCATGAGCGCTCGGTGGGCAAGCTGCTGCACCGGCTCGGCTTTGCGCGTATGTCGGTGCGCCCGAGACATCCGTCGAGCGATCCGCAGGCGCAGGAGACCTTCAAAAAAGCTTCGCTGAGCTGGTGAACAAGGCCCTGCCCGAGCGTGCTCAGGGCAAGCGGATCGAGGTCTGGTTCCAGGACGAAGCCCGCGTCGGCCAGCAAGGCACGCTCACCCGCATCTGGGCACGTCGCGGCACCCGGCCACGGGCACCCCGCGACCGCCGCTATGCCTGGGCCTATCTGTTCGGGGCCGTATGCCCGGACCGGGCGGTCGGTGCCGGGCTCGTCCTGCCTTACGCCAATGCCGAGGCCATGCGCCTGCACTTGGCCGAGATCAGCCGCCATGTCGCTCAGGGCGCGCATGCCGTCCTCGTCCTCGACGGTGCCGGCTGGCACGGTGCCGCCAACCTGGCCATTCCCGACAACCTCACCCTCTTGCCCCTGCCGCCTTACTCACCAGAGCTCAACCCGGTCGAGAATGTCTGGCAGTACCTGCGGCAGAATTAGCTAAGCCTGCGCGTCTGGCCCGACTACGACGCCATCGTCGACACCTGCTGCCGGGCCTGGAACGCCCTCATGGCCATGCCGGAGAGGCTAGCCTCCATCACGCGGCGCGACTGGGCCAAAGCAGTCGGAAGTTAAGGCCACTGGTATCAGCCCTTCGTTGCGCCACCTCCGCCAGCAGGGCCAGGGTCCAGGTGCTCCTGGCTTGGCCGAAGCTGCGCGGCGACTGGTGCAGGATCGCGCGCAGACGCTCCTCAAGCTCGGCCAGCACCAAGGACGGGGCCGCACTTCTCGGCCGCGAGGAGAGGGCCACGAGGCTGCCCACACCTTGGGCATTGAAGGCGCGGATGCCGTTGCGCACCGTCTGCACCCCACCAGCCCTCCCCCCCCCCCCCCCCTCAGACACACTCCCCCCTACTCCTACAACCACAAACTAGGGGCTCCGGGGCGGCGATCAGCGGGCGGTCCGAGCCGAGCAGCGATAGCCAGGGCAGCGTTGGGTCCCGTAGGTGGGTGAATGGTGCCGGATCGACCAGGCAGTCTCCGCCTTTGACGGCCGCCTCCACCCGATCAGGTGGACCGGGGAAGGCGCGCGATGACCTTGATCTCGAAATCGAAGCCGGCCAGCCAGGTCACGCCCACCGCGGTCCAGTTCGGATAGGGCGGGTCGCCAATGACCTTCAGTCGGACGGCGGTGATCGTCTCCCACTGGTTGGCCGGGTCGGTGTGGAAGGTGGTCACGTCGACGACGTCGTCGAACGTGCAACCGGCAGCCTTCAGCACTGCCGCGAGATTGTCGAATGCAAGCTGGACCTGCTTCTCGAAGACCGGCTCGGGCGACCCGTCATCGCGGCTGCCAACCTGGCCCGAGACGAACAGGAAGTCGCCTGAGCGGATCGCCGCCGAATAGCGGTAGATCTCGTAGAGCGCCTGCCGCCCGGCAGGGAAGATCGCTTCGCGTTTGGCCATCGTTTCACTCCTACTCGAAAAAGCGCTGGCACAGTTCGGGGCGGACCCATTGAGATACGCCCCGTATGCCGTCAGATCGGAACATACGCTCCGTATGTCAATGGGCATCCGCGGCGTATGTCCTTCGCGGGGGATGGCAGTGGTCGCGAGACGGCGTGCGCAGATGGTGGAGGAAACCCGGGCCAAGCTCATCCGGGCTGCTCGGAAGGCCTTCGCCGCCAAAGGCTATGCGGCGGCCTCCATGGACGATCTGACCGCCGAAGCTGGCCTGACGCGAGGCGCGCTCTACCACAATTTCGGCGACAAGAAGGGCCTGCTGCAGGCCGTGATCGACCAGATCGACGCCGAGATGGTGGCACGGATGCGCGCCGCACACGATCGGGCGGAGACAGCGTGGCTCGGATTCCTCGACGAGAACATCGCCTTCATCGAGATGGCGTTGGAGCCGGAGATCCAGCGCATCATGCTGCTGGACGGGCCGGCCGTGCTCGGCGATCCTTCGCGATGGCCCAACCAGACGGCCTGCCTGCGCACGACGACGCAAACGATCCAGGCGCTCATCGATGCGGGAACGGTCAGGACCCTGGATGCAGAAGCTGCCGCCCGGCTGCTCAATGGCGCGGCGCTCAGCGCGGCGCTCTGGATTGCCGCAGCCGACGATCCTCACGCCGTCTTTGTGAAGGCTGTCGGGGCATTCCGACATCTCGCGGGCGGTTTGCTGCGAACCGAAGGATCACCGTCACAACCTTCCAATCCGCCCGAAGCCAGCCACTTCGGCGGGCACGCGAACGACCAGCTCACAACGTGATGCCTCCCGCCTGACCCGACTCGCCTCCATCGTGCCAGGCACTCCGTCTCTTCCACTTCAAGGTTAGCGCTGGGAGCTTCTGCACAGCCTGGGGAGCCGCCATCGCTCCTCGGCCGATCGCAGGATGCGGTTGGACCCGCTGACGCTCAGCCTTCGTCGTCCACCTGTTCCATCGACCGGAGCTGCCTTGCCGCCTGCCGGACCGCCTTGCGCAAGGCGACCAGTCCCTCCAGCGCTGAAGTCCTCGGCCTGCTTGCGGGCCTCGGCCGAGGCGGCCGGGCGGATGGCCCTGATCCTGTCGTCGAGGTCGCCGCTCGCCGCGCGGGCGGTCTCGAGGGCGAGGGCGATCTCGGCGATTGTGGCGGCCGGCGGCCCCCCGACCGGATCGGTCGGTGTGGGGGTGGGAGGTGGCTGCGGGACGGGCTCGGCGCTGCCGCCGTCGTCCCGGCCGTTGGGGCCCACCATGGCCGGCGTGAGCTTGCGCGGCACGACCCGTCGCGTGTCCGAGGCGTCGTCGTCGACCCTGACCCCGCCCGGACGCCCGCCCCGCTCGATCCGGCCGCGGAACTGCCGCGAGCGGCTTTCGACCGGCGGCACGGTCCAGCCGTCGCCCTTGACCCAGCCGTCGATGATGTCGCTGTCGGTCTCGATGATGATCGCCCGCCGGGCCGGGACGTACTCGCTCGCCTGCGGTGGGCCGGGCGGTATGGTGCCGGCGCGGATGGCGATGCCCGAGGGGCCGCGGTTGGGCGTGCGGCCGAACACGCGATCGAACATGCTGACCGGATCGTCGCCGCAGAGGCCGATCAGGCCGTTCTCGACCCAGTTCGCGATTGAGCGGTTGCGCGACCCGTGCCGGACCACGATCTCGCCGCCATCCAGGACCGTGTTGAGCTGGGCGGTGTTGTCGCTGCTCTTGAACTCGATCGCCTGGAAGGCGCGCATGCGCTCGATCAGGTTGAGCTCGATCAGGGCCTTCATCGAGTCGGCCGTGGTGCCGCGGCCCGTGCCGGCGATGATGCCGGCCACGGCGGCACCCACGAGCGGTGCCTGGTCATGCAGCCAGTTGTGGTGGATGTGGGCGCCGGTGCCGCCCTTCTGGATCACGATGCCCCGGGCGGCGAAGCCCGTCACCTCGCACCAGGCGACCTCGCAGTCGGGAGCCGAAATCTCGACCGCGGCGGGCTCGGCACCGGGCACGATCTTCACCCGCTCGAGCTTCTGGCCGGCCTGAGTGAGGCGGACGGTCTTGGTGAATACCGCCGGTGCCCGGGCATTGGCCGAGCGGAGGACCAGGCCGGGTACGGGCGGCTCGATCGGCATGGCGAACTCGGCGTTCGCCGCCAGCAGGATCGCGTCGCCGGGCTCCAGCGAGGGGCCACGTGCCTGGCCGGTGAGGATCGACCAGAGCGTGTCGGGTGCCGCTTCCATGGCGCGCATGGGGGTCGTCCGGTGGTTGTTGCACATCCGCGACGAATATACACACATTCACGGAAGTCTGTGATCTTTTTCACATCTCGCGCCATTTTTCCGGTATATGATCCTTATTCACTCAACCTGGGATTGGGTCAACTGCGTCCGTGCTGGCCCGACGCGTGGGAAGGACAAGCCTCATGATCCGCTTCGCCCCCGTGCTGCTCTTGGGCCTCGCAGGTTGTGCCACCGGCACCCTCGACTGCGCGGACCTCCGCCAGGGCGCCTGCAAGGTCAGCTTCCAGCGCTTCCTCACCGACACGAGCGCCACCTTCACCGGGCCCGAGGGGCTGGGCTTCACCTACTCGTCCAACCCGAATGCCGCGGCCACGCAGGAAGCCTTTGCGGCGATCAACCGCCTGGCCGGGCTGGTCGGCACGGTGGCCGCGGGGCGCCTTCCCACGCCCGGCAGCCCTGTGCCGCTGGTGCCCTCCCAGCCGGCCCAACCCATCCAGCCCACACCGCCGGGTCACCCGAACGACGACGATGACGATGCCGCCTTCCGGCACGAGCCCAGGGCGCGGATGCCCCTGCCGATCGTCGACCGCACGCGCATCGACGGGCCGGCGGCATCTCAGCCTCGGCCGCCGATGCTGGACGGGATAGCCCACGCGCTGGAGCTGTAGAACGGAGGTCGAGGCGGTCCGGATTCACTGGCCCTGCCGCCGTCGGTCGTTCACTCTCCGGCGAACGATCTGGTGCGGTGGCGGTGGAGCGTGGGGATGGCTCTCGACCTTGTCCTGAAGCAGGCGAGCCTTCCCGACGGGCGCCGCGGTGTCGACATCGGCATCAAGGATGGCCGGATCGCCGAGCTCGGGCCGACGCTCGAGGGCGATGCCACCCTCGACTGCACCGGCCGCCTGGTCACGCCACCCTTCGTCGACAGCCATTTCCACATGGACGCGACGCTGTCCCTGGGCCTGCCGCGGCTGAACCGGCGCGGCACCCTGCTCGAGGGCATCGGCCTGTGGGGCGAGCTCAAGCCGCTCCTGACCACAGGAGGCCGTGGTCGAGCGGGCGCTGGCCTACTGCGACTGGCCGTGGCGCAGGGGATCGGCGCCATCCGCTCCCACGTCGACGTGTGCGACCCCGCCTGACGGGCGTCGGGCGCTGCTCGAGGTCAAGCGCCGGGTTGAACCCTACCTCGACCTCCAGCTCGTGGCCTTCCCGCAGGACGGCCTGCTACCGCTATCCCGGACGCCCGCGACTTCTGCTGCGGGCCCTCGACCTCGGGCGTCGACGTCGTCGGCGGCATCCCCCATTTCGAGCGCACGATGGCCGACGGTGCGGCCTCCGTGCGCGTGCTGTGCGAGATCGCGCACCGACGCGGTCTGCGGGTGGACCTGCACTGCGACGAGACCGACGACCCGCTGTCGCGCCACATCGAGACCCTGGCCTTCGAGACCCAGCGCCTGGGGATGGGCGGTCGCGTCACCGGCTCGCACCTGACCTCGATGCACTGCATGGACAACTACTACGTCTCGAAGCTCCTGCCGCTGATCCGCGAAGCTGGAGTGTCGGTGATCGCCAACCCGCTGATCAACATCACGATCCAGGGCCGCCACGACACCTACCCCAAGCGCCGCGGCATGACCCGGGTGCCCGAGATGCTGGCCATCGGCGTCCCGGTGGCTTTCGGCCACGACTGCGTCATGGACCCCTGGTACTCGCTGGGCACGGGCGACATGCTCGAAGTCGCGCACATGGCCATCCACGTCGCCCAGATGACCAGCCTGGATGGCATGCGGGCCTGCTTCGAGGCGGTGACGGCGACGCCGGCCTCGATCCTCCACCTCGACGGCTACGGCTTGGCGCCCGGCTGCCACGCCGACCTCGTGGTACTCGACGCCGTGGACCCGATCGACGCCATCCGCACGAAGGCGGCCCGGCTCCACGTGCTGCGACGTGGCAAGGTCATCGCCAGCGCCCCGCCACGACGGAGCTGGCTAGACCTGCCGGGGAGACCGGGCGAGGTGGGGCTGTCGCGTGTGCTGACGAGCTGAACGACGGAGCCTGTTCCCGACGCTCGCGGCACTCTGCTAAGCTCAGCTCAAGGACGTTGCACTCCGCAAGTCTGTCCAAGCTCGAGAGCTTCCTGCTTCATGGCAGGAGAGGGGCGTCTCGCGCCTAACGAGCAGGTCATGGTGCGGACCGGGCAGGTTGACCCGGCGCTTGCCGGTGCACGTTCGCTGGCGGAGCTCATGAACATCATTGGTCGGCGCGCGCAGTCGCGTGGACTGACGAATAAGAAGCTCCAAGAAATCCTCAATGAAGACAGATGAAACGTGCATTGTCATCGATACGAATGTTCTCGTCAGCGCATTGATCTTCCCGGCTCACTACCGAAACAGGCCGTCCGCCTCGCCCTCGTCAAGTGCACATTGCTTGCGTCGGCAGCTAGCCCTCGAAGAGCTGCGCCACGCGCTCACTGCACGCGCTTTCGGTCTGGGCCGCCGCCCAGGGGTGGGCGACGATGTCGGACGTCGCCATCCTCAATCGGCTCTGGGCCAGCGCCGATTGGCTGGGCACGATCGCCGCTGCGCTCCTGGCCGAGCGCTACCCGGAGGCGGTGGCCGGCACGGGCGAGCAGCGGCTTCCTACCCCACGCGCTCTTTGACCGCGTGGGGGCCCCCGGCTGGTCGCCGTCGACGCTACCGCGGTGGTGCCGCCGGGCGACAAGTACCATTGCTGGCTCGTGCATACTGTCGGAGCCTGCCCTCCGGCGGGCGCAGCCCGACCGGGGGATTCCACTGACCTGCGGATACCGTTGGCGAAGTCGGCTCAAGCGGTGGCGAGCCGGCGAAGCGCGAGGTACGGGTGGCGGCGCGCGGGGTAGCCCTGAACCAGGCCGCGAGCCGTCGAGGTTGATCGCGGCTGCGGTCGCCACGTGCTGCAGGTGGGTTTTGGCCAGCCCGCGGTAGCGGCTGCGGCGCAGCCCGAAGGCGCGCACGCCTTGCGAGAGGGTGCCCTCGATCCCGGCCCGCCGGGCGTAGCGGCGCCGCCCCTCCTTCGTCGTGAGCCGCCCCGGGCGGCCTTGAGCGCCTCGTACTCGGCCCGCGGCTGCAGCTTCAGGTGCCGGGCCTGATGCTCGGCCCGGGTGCACGGGGCCGCGCCGGGCAGGCGGCGCAGTCGGCTTGGCGGAACCAGACCGAGACGTAGGGCGTGCCGGCGTGGTCGACCTGACGGCTCCAGGCCGAGGACAGCTTCCCTTGCGGGCAGCGCACCCGCTGCCGCTCCCAGTCGACCTCGAAGCGGTCGATCGTGTAGGCCGCCCTCGACCTTGGCCTGCCAGGTCGGGTTCGACGCGCGGCGGGCCGAGCAGGTCGATGCCGCAGTCCTCGCGGCTGCGCACCAAGAGCTCGGCATCGACGTAGGCGGCATCCACCAGGTGCTCCCCCGGCGCCAGGCCCTTGCCGGCCAGCGCTCGTGGATCGCGGCCGTGCACCGCGCCTCGTGCACGGTGGCGAGGGTCGTCATCGCGTGCGTCATCAGGTGCACGGCGTCGTCCTCGCAGGTCTCGCTCAGGTGGACGATGTAGCCGGTCCAGGAGGTGCCCGAGCGGGTGCGAAAGCGCGCTTCGGGGTCGTAGGGCGACTCGATCGCCTCCGTCGCGGGCGGCGGCTCCTCCTTGGGCCTGAGCTGCACGCCGCCGCCGGGAGGCGCAGCGTCCTTCCGCTCGAAGTGGCGCGCCCAGACCTGGCGCAGGACCTCCACTGCTGGCAGCCGCCGCAGGCTTCGGGCTGTCTCCGGCTGGTCCAGCTGGTCGAGCAGCGCGAACCCGTCCTCGCCGATGGTGCGCGCGTAGGCCTCGCGCTCGGCCGCCGCCCGCGGCAGGCGGCCGTCCTCGACCCGGCGCGCGTAGCGCCTGTACCAGCCGCCGGGGCGCGTCACGCAGCCAGTCCGGGGCGACGGTCGCGAGCTCGTTCAGCGCCGCGCGCAGCGTCTCGCCGACCAGCTCGAGGCGGTTGAGCACGCGGATCGAGGCCAGCACGTGGGTGGCGTCGGTGCGCTGCCGGCCGCGCGCCTTGAGCAGGCCGCGGGCCTGGCAGGCCTCGAGCAGCTTGTGCAAGAGGCGCTCCTCGGCGCTGCCCGCCAGCAGGCGCGAGCGGAACTCGCACAGGACCGAGTGGTCGAAGCCGGGGTCGGTCAGCTCCAGCCCGAGCAGGTACTTCCAGTCGATCCGCGCCCGCACCGCCTCCGCGGCCTGCCGGTCGGGCAGGTTCTCGCGGAACTGCAGCAGGTGACCAGCGCCAGGCGCCACGGCGGCAGGCCCGGCTGGCCGAGCCTGGGGAACAGGTCGGCGAAGTCGGCGTCGGCGAAGATGGCGCCGAGCTCGTCGCGCAGCCTGAGGAGGGGTTGCCCTTGCGGAAGGCGGCCCTGGCGACGCGCGCCGTCTCCTCGGGCACGGGCTGGATCGGGGCGGGTTTGAGCGACATGGCCGACCTCCGGGCAGGGTGGACCTGCCGCAGAATACCCGCCTACCCCGGCTCACCTGATGTTGCTCAACTATCCCTGCCGGGACCCCCGTGCGATCGGGGATCGCGTGGGGATGGCTTGCCAGTCGAGACTTGGCCCCCTTTGCGGGTGCTCGCGAGCTACCGATTGCGCTGGCGGGTCGAGCTCTAGATCGGTCCGAAGCTCTGGACGAGGCTCCCGGCCAGGAGCGACCAGCCGTCGACCAGCACGAAGAACACGATCTTGAACGGCAGGGAGATCATCACCGGCGGCAGCATCATCATGCCCATCGACATCAAGACCGAGGCCACGACCATGTCGATGACCAGGAACGGCACGAAGACAATGAACCCGATCTCGAACGACCGCCGCAACTCGCTGATCATGAAGGCCGGGAGGAGGAAGCGCAGGCCAACCTCGCTGCGCTCGTCCGGCGGTGCGATGCCGGCGATCTCGTGGAACAGGGCCAGATCCTCGTCGCGCACCTGCGCCAGCATGAAGCCGCGGAAGGGAGCGATCGATCGCTGAAGCCCCTCCTCCGGGGTCACCTCCTCGGCAATCATCGGCTGCACGCCCTCGATCCATGCTTTCTCCAGGGCCGGCGCCATGATGAAGCCGGTGAGGAAGAGGGCGAGCCCGATCAGGACCGGGTTGGGCGGGCTCTGCTGCAGCCCGATCGCCGTGCGCAGGAACGAGAGCACGATCACGATCCGGGTGAACGCCGTGACCATCACCACGAGCGAGGGTGCGAGGCTCAGCACGGTGACCAGCATGACGAGGCGCAGGATTTGCCCGGTCACGCTGCCTTCGCCGGCCCCGAGATCGACATTGATCGACTGGGCCTTGGCGACCGCCGGCAGGAGCAGCATGGCAGCCGTGAGCCAGCCGGCCCGGAGAAGGATAGGCATCATGAGCTTTCCTGCTGCGCCGGTGTCGATGCCGGGATGAGGGCTGCCTGGCTCTCGATGACCCGCACGCCTCCGGGTCCCAAGGCCAGCAGGTGCTCGCGCCCGTCGCAGCGGACGAGCAGGAGCCGGTTGCGGCTGTCGAGTGGCAGGCTGCCGGTAACGGCGAGCCGCCCGGCACCGGCCGAGGGCTTGATCACGCCGGCACGGCGGAGGCTCCAGACCAGGAGCAGCAAGAGGCCGAGCACGGCGGCCAAGGCGCCGACGCCGCGCAGGCTGTCGGTGAAGAGGGAGGCGGTGGTGTCCACGGGTCACGGCTTCCTGGCATAGGCGCGGCCGGCCCGCCCACGGGTCGCGAGCTCGCTGAGGCTTCGGGCCACGGCTTCACGCTCGCCCTCGAGGAGCGACACAAGCTGCTCCAGCTCGTCGACCAGGGCCACGGGCCAGAAGCCTGATGTTGCCGTCTCGCGCTCGCGTGCGGCCGCCATCTCGGCCACGAGCCGGGCCAGGGGCGCAAGCTCGACGGTCTGCCCGGCGCCGATCCGCCGCCGTGCCTCGGCCGCCGTGCCGATCAAATGCTGCAGGCTGGCCACGCTCACGGCAGCGTAGCCCCGTTGTCGGGCAGCGCCTTGTCCAACCGGTATAGATAGGCCAGGATCTCGGCCACGGCCGCGAAGGCCACGGTCGGGATCGCCTGGCCGACATCGAGCGCTGCCAGCATCTGGGCCAGCTCGCCGTCGCGGCGTACCGGCACCCCGTGCTCCTCGGCCATGGCCACGATCTGCGCCGCGATCGCACCTCGTCCCTTGGCGGTGACGCACGGCAGCCGGTCGCCCACCCGGTCGTACTTCAGCGCTACCGCCACCTCGCTCGCCTGCATGTCGCCTCCGCAGCAAGGGCAGCGCCCGCTTGCCTGCGGCAGAGGTTAGAGGCTTGATGGTTAACTAATGGCTAACGCCGACCCCGGATGACCCTGCGGATGACGGACGAGTTCAGCGACGATGAGCTCCGGCGCTATGCGCGCCAGATCGTGCTGCCCGAGATCGGCGGCATCGGCCAGAGGCGGCTGGCAAACGCCGGCGTGCTCGTCATCGGTGCGGGCGGGCTGGGCTCGCCGCTTCTCCTCGATCTTGCGGCCGCCGGCATCGGCCGGCTCGGTGTGGTCGATGACGACCGGGTCGATCTTTCCAACCTCCACCGCCAGGTTCTGTTCGACACCGCGGATGCCGGCCGCGGCAAGGTGGAGGCGGCGACCGCGCGGCTGCGCCGCCTGAATCCGCTGGTCGCCCTGATCGGGCACCCGGTCCGCCTCGACCTCCGCGAACGCCGACGCGATCCTGGCCGACTACGACCTCGTGGCCGACGGCAGCGACAACTTCGCGACCCGGGCCTTGGTGCAGGAAACCTGCTTCCGGCTCTGCCGGCCTCTCGTCAGCGCCGCGGTCCAGGGCCTGGACGGCCAGGTCTCGACCTTCAAGCCCTATCTTGGCCCGCCGCACCCCTGCCTGCGCTGCCTGTTCCCGGAGGAGCCCGGTGCCGAGGCCCTGCCGTCCTGTGCGCAGGGAGGTGTGCTGGGCCCTGCCGCGGCTGTGGTGGCGGGCCTGCAGGCGACCGAGGTGATCAAGGAGCTTGTCGGCTTCGGTCAGGGACTCTCGGGCTCGCTCCTGATCTACGATGCCGCGGCCGCCAGCCTCGACCGGCTGGCCCTGCACCGGCGATCCGCCTGCACACAGGGCTGTGTTCTGCTCGCCACCACCTGATAGTGGCACGGCCGCCGCGCCCGGGTATGTTCTGCTCCGGCCACCCAGGGCTCGGCGCAGGTTGCGATTGTCCCCTCTAAGTCATTGCGCTACTTAGCCGCGGCGCTGCGGCTCGGCAGGGCGAGCGGCTGCCTCCAGGCAATCGAGGCCGGTCGGCATGCGTGACCGCTGAGGTTGTACGCCGCCGTGGGTTCTATCGGAGGATGCATGGCGAAGAACGGCATCGAGAGCTATCGTCCTACGGAGGACGAGCCGTACATGAACCCGCGCCAGACGGAGTATTTCCGGACCAAGCTCCTGCGCTGGCGCGAGGAGATCCTGCGCGGGTCCGGCCAGACATTGCAGCAGCTCAAGGAAGAAGATACGCGCCTGCCGGACCAGTCCGACTGGGCTTCGGCGGAAATTCAGCGCAGCTACGAGCTGCGCACCCGCGATCGCGAGCGCAAGCTGCTGAGCAAGATCGATGCGGCACTGCGCCGGATCGAGGATGGCAGCTACGGCTATTGCGAGGAGACCCAGGAGCCGATCGGCATCCGGCGCCTCGATGCTCGGCCGATCGCCACCTTGAGCATTGAGGCCCAGGAGCGTCACGAGCGCCGCGAGCGCGTCTACCGGGAAGAATAGCCGACCTCACCCGGCAGAAACAGCCGCTTACCCGGCAGCTTTTTCCCAGCGGAGCGGCTGGCGGCAGAGATATCCCCAGCAGGGCCGAAGAAATCGGCACCGTGGCACGCGTATTGCGGAAGACTGCATCATCATGCTGTCCGCGATCGCCACGCCAACCCTCCCCCTGCCCGCGCAGGCCGAGCCCCAAGCTGCCGGCACCGACCCCGTGGCCGCGTCATTCCTGGCCGCCCTCATGGCGGCCCTGGGCGGCATGCAGCCAGCGGGTCCGCTGCCGGCAGTCGGTGAGGCTGCAACGGCCAATGCAGGCTCTACCACTGGCTCGGTCCCGGCCCTCGGGCTGGGCGCAGTTGCAGTGACGCCGCTCCGGGCGCAGCCGGCCCTAGAGCCCGCTCAGGTCGTGGCCCCAGCAGCAGCGCCGGCGTCGCCGATCCCCGAGCCAACTGTATTGGCAGCGGCGCCGGCTTCAACCACCACCCAACCACTTGTACCGGCTCTGGCAGCAGCGCCGGCTTCGCCGGCCACCCAACCACCTGTGCCGGCCCCTACCGATGCACCGGCAGAGACCGTGCTGTCGGCCTCTGCATCGACCCCGGTCACGGCGCTCCTGGCGGCGCTTTCGGGGCAGGACACCGCCACGCCCGACCTCATCGTTCCCGAGGGAAGCGCCGGCAACGAGCGGCCTGCTAGCAGCCCCCGTCGGGGTTCCACCGCCGCGCCAGCTTCAGCACGCGCCATTTCGCATTCACAGCTCACAGCGCAGAGCACGGACCCCTCTGCGGTGGCTCCTGCTCCAACGGAGAACGACGATGGCCTAAGCCCACCATCGCCGTCCCCGCTTTCGTCGACGGCGGATTTGCCGAGCCCGACGCAGGACCAAAGGCCACGCTCAGTTCCTGCGGACGGAACGGCAGGAGCCGCATCGATCGCGCATCATGCCGCCGTTGCCGCGCATGACATGGTCCCGTCAGCGGCTTCCGTCCCAGCAACGCCCCCACCGGCGCTGCCGCGGGTGACGCTGCCGCATCTCGCGGCCGGCATGGTCGCCGCGGTGTCGCAGCAGCAGGACCGGCTGACACTCCAGCTTGACCCTGCCGAGCTTGGCCGTGTCGAGGTGGCCCTGCGCGTCGACGATGGTGGCAAGCTGCACGCTGCCTTCGCGATCGAGCGGCCCGAGACGCTGAGCCTGCTCCAGCGCGATGCGCGTGGGCTAGAGCAGATGCTCGCCGGCAGCGGGCTGCAGCTCGCCAATGCCGGCCTGAGCTTCAATCTGCGTCGCGAGGGCGGCCAACCGGGCGGAGGCTCGGCGCGTGCATCCTCGCAGCCCGAGACCGGCTCACCAGGACGGCCGATCGCGACAGCCGGCATCGTCCGCCGCCCGTCGCGCGGCCTCCTCGATCTGAGTGTCTGACCAAGAGCCCGCCGAGAGGCACCCGCATGGTTATCGCCGCCACCACCTCCGCCACTGCCTGCCACCGGGAGTCCCGAAGCCGCAGTCCACGAGCTCGATCGCGGCCAGCTTCGACTCGTTCCTGCAGCTTCTCACTGCCCAGCTGGCGCACCAGGATCCGCTCTCGCCGCTGGACGCCTCTCAGTTCACCAACCAGCTGGTCCAATTCAGCTCGGTCGAGCAGGCGATCCAGACCAACAGCCAGCTCAAGCAGCTGACCGGCCTGATCGAGAGCAGCTCGCTCACTTCGGCGCTGGGCTTCATCGGCCTTGATGTCGCCTACAACGCCAGCCAAGTCGGGCTGGGCACGGACGGCGATGCAGCCTGCGAGTACAGCTTGCCGCAAGGGGCCGAGGAGGTCGCCATCACGATCCGCGACGCCAACGGCGCCGTTGTCCATCAGGGCACGGGCTCTCTTGGCGCGGGCCGTCACAGCTACAGCTGGGACGGGCGCAAGCCGGACGGCGTGCGGGCCGAGGCCGGGCTCTACCGGATCGAGGTCCGGGCCAACGATGCCGAGGGCAAGGCGCTTCAGGTCAATCGCGAGACACAAGGGCGGGTCGAGGCGGTCGAGACCGACACGGACGGCCTCCGGCTCGTGATCGGTGGCGTGCCGGTGCCGCTTGAGCAAGTGCGTACAGTCAGCCGCCAGCCTGCTGCTGCCACCTGAACCAACCTGTCGAGAAGACAAAGGAAGCGCCCGATGAGCTTGTATGGTTCGTTGTTCTCAGGTGTGGCCGGGCTGTCGGCGCAGAGCCGCGCCATGGGCATGATCTCGGACAATGTCGCCAACGTGAACACGCCGGCCTACAAGGCCTCGGTGCCGCAATTCTCGAGCCTGGTCACCGGCCGGACCGGGCCCAACGGCTACAGCCCGGGCGGGGTTCGAGCGATGACCGGCCAGAGCGTCGCCGTGCAGGGCCTGATTGCAGGGCAGCACCTCACCCACCGATGCCGCCATTTCCGGGCCCGGCTTCTTCGTCGTCAACAACGCGCCCGACGCCGCAGGCGAGCAGCTCTACACCCGTGCCGGCTCCTTTACGCCCGATCATCTAGGCAATATGCGCACCGCATCGGGCTTCTATGTGCAGGGCTGGGCACTCGACGCCGATCAGCAGGTCATCGACATGGACCAGTTGGAGACCGTCAACGTGCGCGGCATCGCCGGGGTGGCCCGGCCCTCCACGGCCGTCAGCATTGGCGCCAACCTGAATGCCGATCAAGGCCCCTATGTGGGTGCCTATGCCGCTGGTGACCTTGCCGCCAACGCGAATGGCGGCGCAAACCCTGTCCAGCCCAGCTTCACCCGGGCCGTGCAGGTCTATGACAGCCTGGGCCGGCCACACGACGTCACGCTCGCGTTCCTGCGCACTGGTGCGCCGGGCAACTGGACCGTCGAGGTCTACGGGGCCGCTGCCGAGCTCGATCCCGCGACCCACCCCGACGGCCTCCTGGCGAGCGGCACGGTGACCTTCAACGGCGACGGCAGCCTTGGGGCAGTGAACGTCACGCCTGTGGCCCGGGTGCCACTGCCGGCTCCGTCCAGGCCGCCTGGGCGGCCGCTGTCGGTGCCGATCCGAGCGAGATCACCTTCGACTTCGGCACCGTGGGCGAGACCGACGGGCTGGGCCAATTTCGAGCCCCACCGATGTTGCCTTCGTGACCCAAAACGGGGCGGAGGTCGGCGAGCTCAACGGGGTCGCGATCGACGACGAAGGCTATGTTCTGGGCTCGTTCACCAACGGCGAGCAGCGCCGGCTCTATCGGCTGCCGATCGCCACGTTCGCGAGTCCCGCGGCCCTGGAGGCCCGCTCCGGCAATGTCTACGCCCAGACCAGCGCGTCGGGCGAGTTCAACCTGCGGGCCGCCGGCGACGGCGGCGCGGGCACCGTGAGCCGTCGGCACTCGAGGCCGCGAACATCGATCTCGCCGACGAGTTCACCCGAATGATCGTCACCCAGCGCGCCTATTCCGCCAATGCCCGCGTCATCACAACCGCAGATGAGATGCTGGACGAGCTCATCCGTATCAGTCGTTGAGCCGTTGCTATGAGCAGGTCACGATGCCAAGTATCTTTAGTTTACGTTACTTAACTTCAATCAGGAGGCTTTGTTTACACTTCTTAAGCTGAACGGCGTAAGAAGAGAGAGACAGGGCGCTGGGACGAGAACCCAGAGCGTGGCGGAGATGCCTCATGGTGGAGCGGACAGGACGGGGAACGCCGGAGGTTCCCAGAAGCGGCGAGGAAGGCAGCCTCGGCGACCTGCCGCCGCCCGACACGTTGCGATGGGTGTACCGGCGCAAGGCGCAGGTGGTCGAAGCCGTGCGCGCAGGTCGCCTCAGCTTCGAGAACGCGTGCTGCGCTACAATATCTCGCCCGAGGAATTCAGCTCCTGGGAGCGCGCGATGGACCATCTGGGTGCCCGGGGCCTGCGGGTGACCCGGCTGAAGGAGGTCCCGCGCGCCGGCCGGCCGGCGGCCCCGCAGGAGCGCTCTTAACCATTCGTTCAGCAAGGCGGCCGTAACCTCGCCCTGCCTCCCTGCACGTTCGGGGAGCGGGGCTGGACATGGACGCGAGAGCGAGAGCGGAGCTGGAGGGTACGGCGGGTCGGCCACGCCGCAGGAGCGGCCGGCCGGTGCCCTGGGCTTCCTGCGGGCACTCGGCCCGGGTCGGATCGCGGCCCTGGGCGGGGTGGCTTTGGCGCTTGCGGCCTTCTTCGCCTTCATCATCTGGCGGGCAAGCGTTCCGGATTACACGCTGCTGTTTTCCGGGCTCGAGCTCACCGATAGCCAGCGCCTCGTCCAGCGCCTGGACGAGATGGGCATGCCGTATCGGCTGAGTGCCGGCGGTGACGCCATCATGGTCCCGACCGATCGTGTCCTCCGCCTTCGCATGAGCCTGGCCGAGGAGGGGATGCCGGTCGGGTCGGCCGTCGGCTACGAGCTGCTCGACCGGCAGGCCCCTTCGGCACCGCGAGGTGCAAGCCAACATCAACCTCCATCGCGCAATCGAGGGCGAGCTTGCGCGGTCCATCGGCACCCTCCGGCAGGTGCGCTCCGCCCGGGTCCACATCAACCTTCCCAGGCGCGAGCTCTTCGCCCGACAGGCCAAGCCGTCTTCAGCCTTCATCGTCCTCTCCTTGCGAGGGGGCGAGCTGGAAAGCAGCAGGTA
>CAWHNT010000005.1:0-66975 GCA_963830775.1 uncultured Alphaproteobacteria bacterium
GTGTTGTGTGGCGTACCTCGTTCAGGTTGGTCTTGCTAGGCTGCTTCGGAACCGGCCTTGGCCGCACTACGCCCGATCTCGACCGTGCTGCGCAGGGCCGAGGCAGCCGCGTCCGCAGTCCGCTCCGCCGTCTCCCTGGCGGTCCGCTCGGCTTCCTGCGCGGCCTTCGTGCGTTCGCGCTCAGCCTTCTCCTCGGCCGTCTCACCGAAGGAGAGTGCCTTGCGGAGCTGCTCCAGGGTGGCAGGGCCAACCCCTTGCACCTCCTCGAGCTCGTCAGCTTTGGTGATCTTGCCGCGCTCGTCGCGGAACCTGACGATCGTGTCGGCCAGCTCGGGTCGGAGCCCGGCCACGTCGACCAGCTCCTCACGGGTCGCGGTGTTGACATTCACCTTAGTAGCTACCGTAGCCATCGATGCTTCTTCCCCTCCAGAAACCTTGCTGTGATTGCCCTGCTAGCTGAGCAAGCCCGCGCCGCTCCCGTCCTCTCTCGGTATAGCGGCAGTTCCGTGATCGAAAGCGATCACACACGAATGTCAGGAGCGGGAGGATGCCATCAGCAGGTTCCTGCAACTCCAGCGCAAAGCTTGGCCGGCGTCGGTCGCCTTCTCGACATAAGGCTGCGACATTCTCAACCGCGGCCGATAGGCAGGAGCCGCTCGTATTGCTCACGAATGTCGGCGTGGCACTCGCAAGCCGCGTCCTCCAGTCCTGCTCGATCGAGAATGGTCACCTGCCCCCGCCGATAGGTGATCAGCCCTGCCCGCTGCAGCACCTGCGCGGCGACAGTGACGGTGGTGCGCTGCACGCCCAGCATTTCGGCCAGGAAGTCGTGGGTGAGTGACAGCGCCGTCCTTCCCTCGGTCCGGTCCTGGAGCTGCAGCAGCCAGCGGCAGAGCCGCGCCTCGACAGTATGCAGCGCGGCACAGGCCGAGGATTGCAGGAGCTGAGCCAGCAGCGCCTCAACGTAGCATAGACAGAGCTGGCGCAGGCGCGGGTTCGCCTCGAAGCCCGTGCGCAGTGGGCCGAGTGGCAGGCGCAGGGCTTCACCCGGGATTTGCACTACGCTGCGGCTGACAACGTGCCGGCTGCCGAGGGCACTGACGAGGCCCACCACGCCCTCGTAGCCGATGGTGGCTGCTTCCGAGCTGCCGCCCTCGCGCATCAAAACCATCAGCGAGATCACGCAGTCCTCGGGAAACCAGACATGCCTGATCTCTCCGCCCGGCTCGAGCAGGACGTCACCGAGCCCCAGCTGCACGCGCTCGAGATGCAGGGCGAACTCGCGGTAGTCCCGCGGCTCGAGCGCACCCAGCAGACGGTTCCGGCAGGGAAGGTCGCCGACGGTCGTCATGGCATGATCCGCAGCGCTCCCAAACGTCCGATCTTATACGAGCCAAGGGGCGATGTGCCAACGAGCGGCGAGACGCAAGGATGCTCCGTCGAGTGATCGACTGACATCAGGCTGCAGACGCACTATGATTGATGGATAAGGCCAGCTCCTCTACCCACGAGCATGGCAAGAGCATCAGGGGGAAGACCGTCATGCCCGAGCGTTCTGTCCGCTCGATCCTTCAACGCCGCCGCCTCGGCCCGGAGATCGTCACCGCCCACTCTGACGAGACCGTCCGTGAGGCCCGTGCGCCGGGCCCAGAACTGCCGCGCCAGCGTCCTGATCGTCGAGGATGATCGCGTGCTCGGCATCTTCACCGAGCGCGACGTCTTGGTCCGCGTCGTCGGTGCCGGCCGTGATCCCGCCACGACCAGGCTGCGCGAGGTCATGACCACCGACCTCGAGCCCATCGGTGCCGACGAGCCGGTGGCAGAGGCTGTCCGCCGCATGGACGAGGGCAGCATTCGCCACCTTCCGGTAGTCGAAGGCAGCCGGGTGTTGGGCGTCCTCTCGAGCCGCGACATCCCGATCCTCGCGCTCGGCCACATGGCCGACGAGTTGCATGAGCGGCACCGGCTGGCGGAGCGGGCCTGGTAGGGAGTGACCAGTCGGCTACTGGCTTGAGCTGACAACTACCAAGGTTCAAGCCGTCACCAATTCCGACGGAGACAACACGCCAAAGCCATACCAAGGCGCAGCACAAATCAGACGTGCGGAACAGAAGGAGGCGCAAAAAGCCTACTTGAGCCGTCCAGTTGCTGGCGTGAATGTTCGAACCATGTTCTCCAGAAGCTCGTCATACTCGGCTTTCTTGCTCGCCAAGTACCTGAACTTGATATTGCTGACGATCGGGATATCGCAACCTGCAGGCGGGCAGAACTCCACGGCCTTGTAGTAGAACACCTTGTCTCCGATCAGCCCGGAAGCGACCTCCCAGGTCTTTCCGCGTGCCCTGTAGGTCACCTGCACCGAAGGCAGGGTATCCAGGTCCGTGTTCAGGTCTATCCTGATGTATTCACCGGCACTTCCGACGGCCATGTCGTCCGCGTCGATCGTGACCTCGAGATCTCCGCTCTCGCTTACGGCCGGTCGACATTGGCAATGACCGCCGCGCCCTGGTCTGCCGGGGAACGGACGATGCGGAGGACGCGGGCGGATAGCGGACGGAAGCCCCTCCCATCGGAGACTCTCCAGCTTGCCGGCAAGGCGAGGTCGTCCCCGGCGTCCACCTGGGCCGGTTCCGCCAGGCCGAGCAGGGCAACGATTACAGCGCCCGGATAAGCGAGATGGCGTCTTGCTGGAGGTCGCATGGTGTGCCGCTCACCCCCTTGCTTCCTTCGATCGAGTCGCCGAGCGGGAGACCTTGCTGGTCTGCTCGAAGAGGGGATGGGTGCTGTGACCATCCCAGGCGACACCCAGCCCTTCCCGCGAGCCTGCGGGTCGAGACTGGGTGCAGGCCCAAGATAGTGCCAGGACGAGGGCGGGGATGAGATCTTGGATCCCATGCTGCAGGGCGAGGCGCTAGATCGGCGAGGCTGAGTGCCGATCCAGTTTCCCGTCTGCGTTGAAAGTACGCACAGTAGTTTTTTGCCTGCGTTGGCACGGCCGCCCGCGACGGGTTTGGCCGCTATGGGACATCACAACACAACCTTTATTGGCACTCGACCAAGGCCGTCAGTCCTCCACCTGCTAGGCGTGCGGTCCCGGGAGTGTGATGGTGCGTATCGCCCTGACCCGTCAGGAGGAGGATGCGCTATGGCAGGCCTGCTGCACGGCTGCGCCCGCACGACGCCGTGCGTTCGAGCCGAGCTCCAAGCGTCGCAAGCGAGCACCCGTGCCCTTGCCGCCCGCTACGGGCTGAACCCCAAGACAGTCGCCAAGTGGCGGGCGCGGAGCGACACCGCGGATGCGCCCATGGGGCCGCATCGGCCACGCAGCACCGTCCTGACCGAGGCCGAGGAGGCGGTCGTGGTCGAGATCCGCAGGCGCACCCTCCTGCCGCTCGATGACGTCCTCGGCTGCTTGCGGGAGAGCCCCCAGGCTCATTCGCGCTGCGGCCTGCACCGCTAGCCTGGAAACGGCACGGCATCTCCCACCAGCCCAGAGACGAGGAGGCTTCGTAAAAGCGAAAGCCGCTTCGCCGAGACAGGATCGGCTACGTCCAGATCGATATCTGCGAGCTCCCCTCCGTCGAAGGCAAGGTCCACATGTTCCTCCGCCATCGATCGCGTCTCCAAGTTCGCCTACGTCGAGCTGCACGCGACGGCTGAGATGGCCACGGGCGCCGCCTTCATGCGCAGGGTGGTGGCCGCCTTCCGCTACCGCATCCATATTGTGCTGACCGGCAACGGCGTAGCCGTCAGCCGTTGCGCTGCCAGCAAGTGGGACCGGATGGTCCATCCCTTCGACCGCGTCTGCGATGAGCACGGCATCAAGCACAAGCTCACCAAGCCCTACCATCCCTGGACCAACGGACAGGCCGAGCGGATGAACCGGACGGTGAAGGAGGCCACCGTCAAGACGTTCCATTACGAGACCTTGGAGAGCCTCAAGGCCCACCTGCAAGCCTTCCTGGCAGACCTACAACTTCGCCAAGCACCTCAAGGCGCTACGATGGCGGACACCTTTCCAGGCCGTCTGCGACGCCTGGAAGAACGATCCCTCCTCGTTCAAGATCAACCCGCACCACCTCATCCCGGGACCTAACACCTAACCAGATCGGCAATAGCGACCTTCAAGTCGTCAACAGCACGGCTCAGCCTCTCGAAATCCACCTTGTCCGGTGTGTCCTCCCGGGTGTGATAGTGGCGGTTCCTCAGCGGGGCGGTATCGGTCACCATCAAGGCCGGAAAGCCCTCTCGCCAGAAGGACCAGTGGTCCGAGCTCCATGCACCAGGGAAATGCGTGGGCAGCACCATGGGGCGGTAAGGCAAGGACGCCTTCTGCAGCGTCCCGGCAACCCGTGCCAGCAGAGCCCGCGAGGGTCTGTTGGCCACCAGGGCCAGGAAGTCGCCTTGCCTGGGCAGCAGCAGGCCCCAGAGCGACAGCCATTGGCTTCCCGTCTCTTCCGAGTAGTAGCCGATGCTTTCCAGGCAGATCATCCCGGCGATGGTCTCGCCCCGCTGCCGGCAATCCCTGGCATAGACCCGGCTGCCCATGTCCTTGCGCCGGGTGAAACGGGGTTTCTTCGTTCGCAAAGGCAACGAACCGCAGCGTGCGTGATGTTTGTCGGGGAGCGAAGTAACGGGCCAGCTCGAGCAGGGCGGCCACGGCCGAGCCGTTGTCATCGGCTCCCGGGGAGTTCTTGTGGGTGTCGTAATGTGCGCCAACCACGACGATCTCGCCCGGGTGATCGCTGCCCTGTGATCTCCGCGACGATGTTCGCGAAGGATTTCCCGCGAGCCTCGTACCGCTGCAGGGTGGGAGCATGGCCCACTTCGGTAAGGGATGTCTCGATGAATGCCGCCGCCGCTTGCAGGGCCTCGTAGTGGTAGATGTTCCTTGGGCCGATGGCCGAGGCCAGACGGGTGACGTGCCGTTTGAGCCTCTCCTGCTGCCCGCCGGGGCCTTCTCCCGAGGGGCCCAGCTGTGCTTCCGGGTCGGGTCTTCGCAATCCTCCATTGCTCGGCCTCGGGTGCAGTTACTGTGCAGGGCGTCAGTCCTTGCCGGCTTTGGCCCGGCTCCTGGCTCTCTTGGCGGTCCCTTCCACCTCGGCGGGCGCTTCGGACCAGGTCTCGGTACCGGCAGTGCTCGTGGCATCGCCGGCGGTCCCTGCCGCCTCAACGATCGGCGCTTCGGCCCGGAGTTCCTCTTCGGCTTGGGCCCAGCGCCGCTCGGCACCGCCTTCGGGGCAGCCCTCGCGCTCCCAGAGCGCGTGGGCCCGAGCCCGCACCCTGTCCTCCCAATCCGCGTTCATGGTGTGCCCCTTCAAGCCGCTTTCTGGGCCTGTTCCTCGGCGACCAGCACCAGTGTCGCCGTTCGGACGATCTCGAGCCAAGGGCCGAGGAACAGGCCCACATCCCCGATCAGAGGAGACCGATCTGCTCGCGCAGCAAGCTGCTCCGGTGCGCCCGCATAAGTTCGAGGGACTGCTCCATCCCCTGCCGCTGTGCCTCGGCCACGCTCGCATCCTGGCCGCGCCTGGTCAGGCGTTGGATGGTCTCGGCCTGCCGGGCGATCCGCTCCTCCGTTTGCACGAGCTGCAGCTCAACATGCGCAAGCCTCTGCTCGATATGAGCTCGAAACAGCCGGTGCACCTGCTCGCCGAGTTCGAGAATACCATAAGGCTTGTCGAGGCGGGGTGCCTGGTTCAGCAGCGGATGAGCAAACGGGGTGCCGCCATAGCCGGTCACCAGAGCGAAGGGGACGTCCACGGCCGCAAGCTTCTCCGCCAGCGGCTCGACACTGCCATCCTGCAGCCGGACATCGAGCAGCGCCAGATCGGGCCGGTCTTTGCTCAGCAGGTCCATAGCCGCGACTACCGACGAGGTCGGTCCAATGACGCGGCAGCCGAACTCGCCCAGGATCGTCGCGAGATCGAGGGCCTGGACGGCCTCATCCTCGGCCACCAGGACCTTGATCCCGGCCAGGTCAGGGGCCGCCGGCCGCTGCAGGCGGTCAGCGTTCATTCCTTCCTCCACGACGGGGTTCGCCGCCACGTCTAGCAAGGACGATTGTTCGAGGATGCCGGCCACCACTCCATTCCTCCTCGAGGCGGTGATGGCAGAGGCACAGCCGGCCCGCCCTCACCCGCTCGCTGCTGCACCGGCAGTGCCCGCTTGCGCCGCGCTCTGGCCCGGATCGGGGGTGCATGGAGTGACCGGTTCGGCTCATCCTCACCCAGAAGCATCTGCTTCAGGAGGTTGCGGGCGCGCCGTGCATCTGTTCAAGCAGGCTGCATGGCGAGTTCACCATGATCACTCTCCCTGAGGTAGAAGACTGATTGTCATAGCCTCAGGATCGCTGAACCGTCTGCATCCAGAGCTGTTCCCTAGCTCTGGAAATGCTGTCACCCTGGCTGTCGTCCAGGCGGGTTCAGCCCGCCTGGCGCACATCCGGCGCTTCAGCGCCTGCAAAGATCTCGGCCTCCGCACGTTCCAGCTCGCGCAGGGTGATGGCCGTTGTGGCGCCCCCAGACGAGATGCGCCCCCACCATGAGGAGATTCCGCGACAGCGGATGCCGGTGGCAGGCCCAGTCGCGAGTAGGAAGGAGGCCAAGGTGGCTTTTCCCCCGCCCAGACCAGCACGCCGTACGCCGCGCCCCTGCCACTCCGCGAACTCGGGCGCACGGCCGCGAGGAGGGAGCCCATCGCTGCCCCGTAGCCGAAATGCCCAGCAACGGTGAGGCGCTGCCGATCAGGTTCTGCAAGCGTCGGCCCTACCTGGGTCAGCAGTGCTCCCTGGACGATCTCTCGAGGAGGCAACGCGTAGCGCTCACCCGGTGGCAGACGCCGGTGCAGCATCCTCATGGCGCCGGTCATGGCAGCCGCTCCGGCGATTCCGGCGAGGGCTCCGAGCAGCAGGACGCGACCTGCCACGCATCCGTACTCCAGCCTGCCTGCCGCCGAGGAATCCGCGGTGCTCCTAACACCGACGCTATTACCTGCCTTGCATCTCCTTGCCTCTCAGGAGATCCTTCCCTGCGCAGCCCTGATGTCATCTATCGCGTCACCAGCATCGAGCTTACGCCGTCGGCGTTTGGCCCGTCAGGTCTGGCGCTGCGGTCCGCTCATGCTCTCGACCGCAAGGGTACCGGCGCTGGTCCTGCCGAAGGTGAACCGGCGCTCTCCGAACCCGTCGCAGCCAGGCTTGCTGCCGCCATCAACATCGATCGAGGCGCCCTCGTCCCGGAAGTGATAGCGCAGGTCCATCACCACCCTATCTGACGTCTCCTCCACCACCTTCCAGCTGGTGATGGCCGTCATCTGCGGCTGCGGGCACATCGCGTTCGCCTCGATCGCGCGGGTGCCGTCGAAGCTCTGCACCTGCCACTGCAGGTCCGGCTGCCTTTCGAGCGAGGGCCCTGGCCACGCGCAGGCGGCAAGAGCCCACCGGTCAGCAGGATCGGCCTCGTAGGGTCCTGGCGGACATCTCCATCGTCTCCGAACCTTCACTGCTGTTGCAAGGCCCGCAAAACTGGGAACCGCTCGAAGGCGGTTCCCGAGAGCCTTCCCCAGCGGGCCAAGGCCAAATCCTTCTCCTGCTCGAAACCGGTCTACGGGACCTCCGTTTAGGGCCGATCGCTGCAGCGCAGCATTTACTGGCCGATGCCTATGGCCGGCGCCTCAGCCATCTCGCCGGAAGGATGCAGGTGGCGACCAGACAGCGACCGCCTCGTCGTGGTCATCACCGGGGCGTCGAGCGGCATCGGCCGCGCCACCGCCCACGCCTTCGCCCGTCGCGGTGCCGCCGTCGTGCTCGCGGCGCGGCGGGGCCGAGATGCTGAGAGGAGGCCGTGGCGAGTGCGAGGAGCTGGGCGGCGCAGCACTCGCGGTTCCGACCGACGTCACCGACGAGGCGCAGGTCCTGGAGCTAGGGCGCCGCGCCCTGGAGGGCTTCGGTCGCATCGATTGTGGTTCAACAACGCTGGGGGTCGGCATCTTCGGCCATTTCCAGGACCTCCCGACCGGGGCCTGGAAGCGGGTGATCGAGACCACCTCTTCGGCTACGTCGACGGAGCCAAGGTCGCCATGCGCGAGTTCCGGCCAGGGCCACGGCGTGTTGATCCAGAATGCATCGATCGTCGGCCGCACCGCCAAGCCGGACGGGACCACCTACGCTACCAGCAAGTTCGCCGATGCGCGGCTTCTCCGAAGCGCTGCGGATGGAGGTGCTGGGCCAACCCGGCATCCACGTCTGCACGGTGCTGCCCTCGGTGATCGACACGCCGTTCTTCGAGCAGCGGCCAACTTCAGCCATCACAAGGTGGGCGCCGCCCCCGGTCTACGCGCCGGAGAAGGTCGCGGAGACAGTGGTCGGGATCGTCGACCGGCCCCGCGCCGAGGTGGTGGTCGGCGGTTTCGGCAAGGGCGCGACCGTGCTGAAGCCACTCCTGGGCCCACTCGGCACCCGGCTCGCCGGCCGGGCCCTAAACTACGGCTTCCTTGCCGATGAACCGAAGCCGCCGACTACGGGCGCCCTGTTCGAGCCGTGCCCGGACAGGATGCGGATCACCGGCGGTTGGCGGGACGGGCCGAACAACGGCGGGGTGCCTACCCTGACGGCGCTGGCCCTGGTGGCATTGCCACTTGGGTTACTGGTTTGGCGGAGCTGGCCGAGCCTGAGCCTCGAGCCCGCGACTGCCGCAAGCCACGCGGGGCAAGCCCGACCGGCATCCCGCCTCCCTGCCGGCTCGACCGCCAACCGTATCGCCCGCGCGGCACGGACCGCGCGCATGATGCCGGCCAACTCACGTGCTTTGACCCCCCGCTAAGCTGGGGGTCACGTTGTCCTTTGCGGAGCGTTCGATCCCGACCTGGAGCAGCGGCTCGAGGATCGTCCGACCTACCTCGTTTCGGAACAAGAGCAGGTGCTACCGCTTTCGAAAGCTTCTCCAGACGGAGGAAAGCCTGTAACAAACGGACCATGGACTCCGCTGGGCCTGCAGGGCCAAAGAATAAGATCAGGGGGCTCAATCTCGACGGGCTGACCGGTTAAGGCTCGGCCTTTCCCGACGGAGGGGAAGGCCATGCTTGAAGCCTTGATCACCGAAGCACGCGGTCGCCCACGGAAGGCGCCCCGGTCACAGCTCGGTTTCGGAGTGCAAGCCTGTGACCTTCAGCGATAAGTGGCGGGCTTTCTTCGGCGCTATGTGGCGGTGACGACGTGCTTTGGACGCCCTCCGCCACATCGCCGGTGATCACCGGCGGCCGCTAATCTTCGGGACATGTCCGATCCGAGGGGCGCGAACGATGCTGTGCCCCGTCCGACGCCGCGGGCGCCTCCTATGCCGCCGTGCGCTCAGCGGTACTGCGGCCCTGTCCGGAACCGACCGTTTCCGGGCAGGCCCTGGCGGTTCGTACGAAAGATAGCTGTTCGACCTTTCGGACGTAGCTTAAGTTCCGTGCATCCTTTTCGGACGAACTTCGCCCATGCCGCGCACCTTTGCCTATGTCCGCGTGTCCACCGCCGGCCAGACCACGGACAACCAGCTCGGGAAGATCGCAGCGGCCGGCTTCACCATCGAGCCGCGCCGGGTCGTCACCGAAACGATCTCGGGCAGCGTCGCCACGGCTCAGCGCCGCGGCTTCACGCGTCTTCTCGACCGGCTGGAGGCCGGCGACGTGCTGGTGGTCAGCAAGCTCGACCGGCTCGGCCGCAACGCCATGGACGTGGGCTCCACGGTGGCGAAGCTGGCCGGGATGGGGGTTCGGGTCCACTGCCTGGCCCTGGGCGGTGTCGACCTCGCGAGCTCGACCGGCAAGCTGACCATGAACGTCATCAACGCGGTCGCGGAGTTCGAGCGCGACCTCCTGATCGAGCGCACCCAGGCGGGGTTGAGCCGGGCCAAGGCGGAGGGCAAGCGCTTGGGCAGGCCGGCGAGCCTGACGACGGGGCAGCGAAAGGACGTGGTGCGGCGGCTGGGAGAAGGAGCGACCGTGTCCGCCTTGGCACGCGAGTTCGGGACCAGTCGACAGACCATCCTGCGCGTCAGGGATGCGATGCCGGTCCCGTAGAACATGCTCTGGCGGTCACTTCGGCACGGCACAGACCCGCCACATAGCGCTGAAGAAACCCCGCCATTTATCGCTGAAGGTCACACCAAGCCCGCTGGTTTGCATGCCTATCAAAAACAAAGCAGGCTCTTTCCGGATCCGGGGTGCTGAGCGGCCGGAAGGATGGCCGAGGCGGGAAGATGCCTGGGTGGTAGAAGCGAGATGGTAGCTCGCCACCCTTGCAGGAGCGCTTGCCGCCATGGCCGCACCGGATCTGGTCAACCTCTCGGCGCTGATGGACGACGCCAAGTGCTTCGCCTTGGTGCGCCAGCATCGCTGGCCGGAGGGCGTCCGCTGTCCCGCTTGCGGCAGCGGCGCGGTGATCCGGGACGGCTGCGACGACAGGCAGCCGCACCGGCAGCGCTATCGGTGCAAGGCGTGCGCGGGGCGCTTCGACGACCTCACCGGCACGGTGCTGGCCGGCCATCACCAGCCGCTGCGGGTCTGGGTGCTGTGCCTGTACTTCATGGGCCTGAACCTCTCGAACCGGCAGATCGCCCGGAGCTGGGCCTCAACGCCTCGGACGTGCAGGTCATGACGGAGCAGCTGCGCCACGGCTTGGTGGCCAGGGCCCCGGCGGTGACGCTGGCAGGCGAGGTGGAGATCGACGAGGTCTACGTCGTGGCCGGGCACAAGGGCCAACCGGCGGCGGTCGCCAAAAGGGGCGGCTCGGCCGCCGCCGCAGGCTGGCAGGCGCGCCGGGCCGCGGCACGCTGGCGAAGGACAAGCCACCCATCCTCGGCCTGATCCAGCGCGGCGGGCAGGTGGTCCTGCGCATGCTGGCCAATGTGCAGCAGAAGACGATCCAGCCGATCATCGAGGCCGCCGTCGCCCAAGGCACCCGCGTCCACACCGACGAGTACGACATCTACGCCCGCCTGCCGGCCTGGGGCTATCGGCACAAGACGGTCTGCCACGGGCGCGGCGAGTACGCCCGCGACGAGGATGGCGACGGCTTCTGCGAGATCCACGTCAACACCATGGAGGGCATCTGGTCCCTGCTGCGCTCCTGGCTGCGCCCGCACCGGGGCATCTCGCAGGAGAAGCTGCCGCTCTATCTCGGCTTCTTCGAGTTCGTGCACAACGCCCGGCGCCGCGGCAAAGCCCTCCTCGGCGCCCTCATCGCAGCCCTGGTCGCATGATAGCCCAACACCCCGGATCCCGACAAGAGCGTTCTCGGTCTGCACAAGCGTGTTCACCACCCCTCGGATGGAGGCGAGATCGCAGCGGCTGCCGAGATTGAGGAGCGCCTGCCTGCGATCGGGCAGGAAATTGAGCTCGACGGATGTGAGCGCCAGCTCGGCTGAGAGTTCCGGTGCTGAAGGACCGATCTCGTCAGCCACACGGTTCAGCGCCGCGTCGAGGCTCAGCCCGGCTTCCGCGCAGATCACCAGCAGATCGAGCCCGTCCGGCAGCGCCTTCTGCAAGGCCTGCCGCCGCTTCGTCTGGAGGTTCGAGACGTAGATGTCGGGTGCGAAGAACCCCAGAATGGTAGCCATGGGCAGCGTCAGCGGGCGCAACCTGGGCGACACGAGCCCAATCTGGACAAGGTAGATCAACACGAACGCCACGCCGAGAAAGAGGCTCGGGAGAACCAGCTTCGCGACCAGGAAACCTGCGAGTGCCTCTCTGGAGCGAAGGCCGGCGCGGAGCAGGCGCATGCGGATTCTGTCTGCCTGCGCAGTCTGCACCAACTGCCAGCGCCGCGTCAGCGCAGCTAAAGGTAGGGCCCGCCGGCGTGTCGAGCGCCGCTTCGGCCCTAGGGCCACCAACCGGAGCTCGTCACGGCGCCGAGCGATAATGCGCTGGCGGGCCAGCCGCGAATCATCGTCGATCAGGGCGCGCCAGGCTACGACGATGCAAAGAAACGTCACCAGCCCAACCATGTAGACGACGAGCGTATCCAACGTCAGGCCGAACGGAAGGTAGCGATCGACGGGATTCATATCTCGAAGCGCACCATCTTCGCCATGATCGCAGCACCCGACACCATGCTGCCGAGCCCTAGGGCAAGCAGGATCCATCCACGTGGATCGACGAAGAATTTCATTATATACTTCTCATTGACGATGTAGATTAGACCGAACATGATAAAGGGTAAGGAGCCGATGATCATGGCCGAAGCCCGGGCCTCTGATGACATGGCTTTGATTTTCAGTTTAAGCTGATCACGGCGTCGCATCATGTGGGCCAAGTTCTGCAGGATTTCGGAAAGATTGCCTCCGGTTTCCTGCTGGATGGCGAGGCTGATGACGAAGAACTTGAATTCCGGGATTTGGATGCGGCGCGCCGCAGACCATAAGGACTCGTCGAGCGTCAGGCCGAGGCGCAGATTGCCTGTGACCTCTCGGAATACCTCCGCCACCACGTTCCTCGATTCGTCGGCCGCCGTCTGGATCGCCTCCGCCACTGGCAGGCCCGACTTGACTGCGCGGACCATGAGGTCGATCGCGTCTGGGAACTCGCCCAGGAACTGCCGCGTGCGCCGGCCAATCCGCTGCTTCACGAAAAGGTGCGGGATGCCGCTTGCGCCGATGAGCCCAAACCCCAGTGCTATCGGCAGGTTGGCCGAGAGGAACACGACTGCGGCACCGGCAGAGATGGCCCCGGCGGCAAACGCCAGCAGGGTAAAGTCCACGACACTGATCGACAGCCCGGCGCGCTGGAGGGCTGCCCGGAGGACTCCTGCCCGGGGCACGGCGCGGACCAGCGTCGTTGAGGCACGCCCGAACACGCTTCTCGCTTCCTGCCGACGCACGCTGGTCGGGGCCTGGACTTTCGCCTGGGCGTGCTGGAGCCGGGCCGATTGCCGCACGCGCTCTACCCGCTTGCGCAGGCGCCTGGAACCGGCGGAGCGTTCGCCTGGAACCAGTGCCAGCAGCAGTGCGGCACCAAAGCATGCCGCGGCGAACAGCGTGAGCGTGCCCATGTCAGCGAGCATGGCCAAACCTGCGGCAGCATGTGCTCGGCCCCTTCGAGTTCCAGCCTGATCACGGCTGCATTGCCGCCATCAGGGCACGGTCGAGGCCGAAATAGGCCGCGCGCTTGATGAAGTAGGGGCGAACGGGCGCAGGCTTGAACGCGCCGATCAGGGTCCCGTCTCGGTTCTCTCCCTGGTACTCGAAAGTGAACAGATCCTGCGTGGTGACGACATCGCCTTCCATGCCCACGATCTCGGTCACATGCGTGACCCGGCGGATGCCGTCCCGCATCCGGGAGACCTGCAGGACCAGGTTCACAGCACCGACAATCTGCGCCCGGATAGCCTTGCTCGGCAGGTTTGAAGCCGCCATGCCGACCATGTTCTCCATACGGGTGATCGCCTCGCGCGGGCTATTGGCGTGCAGTGTGCACATCGAGCCGTCATGGCCGGTGTTCATCGCCTGCAGCATGTCCAGCGCCTCCGGCCCACGTACCTCGCCGCAGATGATGCGGTCCGGCCGCATCCGCAGAGCGTTGCGGACGAGATCGCGCATGGTGATTTCGCCAAAGCCCTCGAGATTGGGTGGGCGGGTCTCGAGCCGCACCACGTGCGGCTGCTGGAGCTGGAGCTCGGCTGCGTCCTCGATCGTCACTACCCGCTCACCGGTGTCGATGAGCTGCGACATGGCATTGAGCATGGTGGTCTTCCCGGACCCGGTGCCACCCGAAATCACGATGTTGAGCCGGCAGGCCGACGCGACCTTGAGCACCCTGGCCAGCGCCTCGCTCAGGTTCGACTGCCGCGCCATGACATCGAGCGTAATCGACTTTTTTGCGAACTTGCGGATCGAGATGGCGCATCCGTCGATCGCGAGCGGCGGTGCTATGACATTGACGCGGCTGCCATCCTCGAGTCGGGCGTCGCAGACAGGGCAGGTTTCGTCGACGCGCCTGCCGATCCGCGTCACGATCCGTTGGGCCACGTTCATGACGTGCTGGTTGTCACGGAACTGCACGTCCGTGAGCTCGAGCTTGCCGCGACGCTCCACGTAAACTTGGCGGGCGCCGTTTACCATGATGTCGGTAATGCCCTCGTCGCGGAGCAGCGGCTCGAGCGGCCCGAGGCCCACCATGTCGTCAATAATGGTGGCGCTGAGCGCTTCCTGCTCACGGGTGGTGAGCGACATGCGTTGCTCGACCACGATCTCGCCGATCAGCTCCAGGATCTGGCGGTTCAGCTCGTCACGTGGAAGCTTGGTCGCGGCCGAAGCATCGATACGCTCGTAGAGCGTGGCCTGAATGCGGGACAGCGTTGCCTTCAAGGTCTCGCCGCGACGGTCCGGCGCACCGGAAAATCGTGCCGCAGGGGCTGGCTTGCCTGGTAGCATGCCGGGCGCCAGTGTCGCCGCCACGTCCAATGCCCCAGGCCTGTCACCCGATCCGGCGGCACCTAACGACGGCACGGTGGCCGGCAGATCGACGGCGCGTCGTCCAAACATCAGCGGCGTCGTCGCAGGGGCCAGAGGGCGAACCGAGACGGTGCCGGACCGCTCCCACCGCACAGGCGCTCGGCCAACTCGTGCAGGCCCGAGGCGACCTTGCTGTTCCCGCCCGCCACGGGCTGGCCGACATTGACGGCTGCAGCAACGCTCTTGGCGTCGAATGGGATACAGAAATCAATGGGTCGACCGACGGCCGCCTCGAACTCGGCACGGCCAATCTCACCCTGGCGGTACTCCCCAACCCGGTTCGCGCAGAGCACCGTCTGACAGGACGCGTTGATCCCGGGCAGGACCGACAGGTAGCGCAAACCATCGCGCATTCCGGCCAGCGAGAGGTCGGTGACGAGCACGAAGTTGGTGGCGGACTGGAGCACGTGCTGCGTGCACGGGCTCACCAGCCGCGGCAGGTCGACGATGACGAAATGGAATTTGTTGCGCAGCTCCTTGAGCAGCATGTCGAGTGCTGCATAGTCTGGAAGCAGCGCCTCGTTCAGCGACTCCTCGCTGCTGAGGACATGAAGAGTGTCGCTCTGCTTGATCATGGCCCGCTCGATGAACAGGCTGTCGATCCGGCTCGGATGCTCCAGCGCCTCCCGCAGGCCGTGCGAGGGCTCGAGGTCGAGCGCCAATGCTGCTGTGCCGAACTGCAGGTCCAGATCGACGAGCGCCACGCGGCGACGTCGCTTATGCGCGATGCTCCAGGAGAGGCCAGTAGCCACGAGCGTGGCGCCGACCCCGCCACGGGTGCCGGTGACAGCGATCAGCCGTCCAAGCCTGCTCGACTGGCGGCTCTGCCCGCTACTGTCGAGAGCACCCAGAAGCGACTTCTGCAGCAGGTCCGGCGTGATCGGCTTGACCAGATAGTCGCTGACGCCGCGGTTGATCAGGTCGCGGAACAGGCCCACGTCGTTACGGTCGCCGACCGTTATCACGGTGACACCCGGCTCGCAGACCTCCGCGAGCTCGTTCACGGCCGACAGGGGCATCTCGGTACCGGCGATGTCGACCAGAAGGATCCGTGGGGACCGCTGAATGCCGAGTTCGCGGATGGCATCGGCGATGCCGCCGCGCTGGACAGCAGCGTGCGCAATCATCAGGTCGGCGACCACGTGATCGACGACCTTCCTCGTCTCTTCGTCCGTGACGAACGCCCGCAGGTGGCGGCGCTCGTCAGCGCCAAGCAGCGAGTTCCGGGGCGGCTTGCGCGTTCATTCCTCGGTCATCCCCGCCTTCAACTCCTTGACCTTGTCGGTCCGGTAGCGGACCACCGCCTCGGCTTCGCGGATGCCGTCGGCCGGGCCGAGTGGGCGACCTTGGGCCAGATCGGCAGGGTCCGCGATCATGAGGCCGAGATTGACGGCGTTGGCGCAACCCAGATTGCTCAGCGGCAGGTTCCTCGGATCGAAGGCAGGACTGCGGGTCCAATCCGGGCACTCGGGGAGGCGGACCGAATACGTCGTGGCGACAATCTCCACCGACCGGCCGAGTGCGCCGACCTGCTCATCAGGGGCAGCACCGAATTGAGCCTCATCCCTCAAGGTCGCGGTGCTGACCGAGGCGCCAGGGCCGGACCGTTCGCGTATGTGCCTGGCCACCGCGTCCGCGCGCCTCATCGGCAAGTCAGGCGTGGAAGTGTCGGCGGCGCGCGAGCTGGCCGTGCCAATGACGCGGAATTCAGGCGCCGGGTCTTGCGAAAACGAGGCGAGGAACACGGTGAGGCGCTCCAGCTCTGCAACGCTCGGCTGGTCTGCGTCGAGGTCGAACAGGACGCGATGGACCGTCTCGACCCGTACCGCGGTCGGCTCCGCCACTGGCGTGCTCGAAGGAGGTGGGACCATGGCAGCGCAGGCGGCGAGGTGCAGAGCGCTCAGCACGCAGCCCAGGAGCAGGACTGTGCGGCAGGAGGAGATGGGCATAAGCGGCATGCTGGGCCTCAATCGAGGGTGAAGCCTGCCGGGCCGGCCAACCGGCCAAGGCTCGTCGCTGCCTGCCTCCGGGAGCCAGGTCGGAGTGCGGCACTGGCGAGCCTGCCGCCCAGGATCCTGTCGAGATCACCCGCGTCCCGGTGGCCGTCCACCGGTGTCGCAAGGCGAGCCCTCGAGACCGGCCGAACCAGGTAGGGAGTGACGACGATGACCAGCTCCGTCTCGCTGCGGCGGAAGTCGGTCGACCGGAAGAGCGTCCCCAGGACAGGCAAGTCACCGAGCCCTGGGAACTTTTCCAGATTATTGCGGGTCGTGTTGGAGACCAGGCCCCCGATCGCGAAACTCTGGCCGCTCCCGAGCTCGACCGTGGTCTCGGCACGACGGGTCGAGAGGGCAGGGATGACCAGGTCGAGCAGCTTGATCGCACCCTTGTCGCTGAGGTCGCTGACCTCCGGGCGGACCTTCAGGCTGATCCTGTCGCCCTGCAGCACCGTTGGCGTGAACGCCAGGCTGACGCCGAACTGCTTGAACTCGAATCTCGATCTCGTCCTCGTCACGGCCGACCGGGACGGGGAACTCGCCGCCGGCCAGGAAGCTCGCCGTCTCGCCGGAAAGGGCCGTGAGATTGGGCTCCGCAAGGACGTTCACGAGGCCCTCACGCTCGAGCGCATCCAGGATCCCATTCACGTTGACAGAATCGGTCGAGTAGTTCCCGAATGCGGTCCCTGACACACCGTTCGGGTCGGTGAAGCGGGAGAACGGCAGGGTTCCATTGGAGGTGAAGGGGCGACCGGTGGCGACGCCGAACATGAACTCGTCGATCTGGAAGGCAGCCTCCCAGTTGATGCCGAAGAGCTTCGTCACCTCGCGGGAAACCTCTGCAACCCGAACCCGCAGGTTCACCTGCGTAGGCGCATCCACACGCAAGCGGTTGATCAGGGATTCGTTCTCGCCGAGGTAGCGGTTCGCTATCTCCCGGACTTCCTGGGATTGCGCAGGGTCGGCGACCGTCCCATCAAGCACGATGCCACCATCGACCGAGCGCACGGTCACCGAGTTGGCCGGGTCGATGGCGGCCAGCACCTGCTCAAGGCCACTCAGATGGTGCTCGACGACAATGTCGCGCTGGAACAGCACCTCCTCGGCCTCATCCACGGCGAACAGGCTCGTCGTCCCGCTGCGACGTCCGAAGACGTAGACCAGCGTGGGCGAATGGGCCTGGACGTCCGCCACCTGAGGGTCGGCTACGAAGACGCCTGCTGCCGGCCTCGAAAGACGGATAAGGCGCCCCTGTTTGACCTCGAGGGTGAGGCTCTGATCAGGTGCCGCCACGCTGGCGGCAGATGGCCTGCCTGCCTGTGCATAAGCATCCTTGGGGTCGATGGCGAGCAGCCCCCCGAGGCCCATGACGGCCACCAGGCAGGCCATGGCCCGGCGAGCCCAGCGGACGGGTTGGCTCACCGCCCGGCTCCACGGGCGACGGACACCGTCTGTGCCTCGGCACCACGGATCACGGACATCGTCCTGCGCGGCTGGTTCTCGGGCCGCAGCACGGGGCTCACATCGGCGTCCCAGGTTATCCGCGTGCGGCTCCTGGTGTCGGGAGCGCCGGCCTCCTGGCGCGCAAGGCTGCGCAGACTGAGCGACAGCTTGCCGAGCTCGGTGGTGAGCGCCACCTTCTCGGCGCCCGCCGGGCTCACCTCGAGCGTCGCGGTTCGGGCTTGGCCTCCTGATGCCTCCTCGCCCTCCTCGTTGCGCAGGCGACGGCCCATCGCCAGCACCCGAACGTCCTCGAGCACGGTTTCGCTGACCTGACGCTCGGCCTCGCCCTCCTCGCCCAGCTTCTGGGTGAGGATCAGGTCGACATGGTCGCCGGGGAAGATCAGGCCGGCGTTGCTGGAGGCTTCGTCCACCGGCACCGAGACGGCACGCAGGCCCGGATCGAGCACGGCGGCCAGAAAGCCGCGTTCACCCGGCTTGACGATGTTGCCCTGCGTGATCGGCTCGCCTTCCGCCGCCGGGCGGCGCAGAACGGCGCCGGCCACATCCTCGACGGTGCCCTTGCCCTCGACCACGTAGCTGTCGGGAAGAGCCACATCCGGCCATTCCTGCCAGCGCACGCCATCCGGCTGGATGAACTCGCCAGCGCTCAGGCTCTTGGAGGCGACGAGCACGCTCTTGCTCGCCGGCCTGGCGGGTGCCTGCGCCTGCACCTCGGACCGGTTCGAGCGGGCCTGCAGCCAGTCTCGAGCGACCAGCGTGCTTGCCACGGCCCCCATCAGCGCCACGACCGGTAGCAGCCATCTGCGCATCGAGATTCACCTCACAGCTCAAAGCCAGCGCTGGTGAAGGAGCCATGCGCCTGCGAGCGCGATCGCCAGGCCATAGGGAAGGGTGGGCTTCGCAGCGGCCGCACCCTGGTCCTGAGGGCCATGCACCAAGCGTGGCAGGCCCCATGGCAGGACAGCGCTCACCGGCGCGAGCCTGGACCAGAGAAGCGCCAAGCATCCGCCAAGCAGGCCGGTCAGGAGCAGGAAAGGCACGAGCGCGGTGTCCGCAGCCCAAAGTGCCAGTGCGCCCAACAGCTTCACGTCGCCGCCGCCAAGCCACCCGAGCCGCCAAGCCACGAGCGCCAACGTGCACACTGCCAAAACGCCCAGCCCGGTCTGCCACGAGGGCGTATCACCCTCGATCAGCATCACCTGAGCAAGCCAAAGAAGCGCGATACCCGCCGGCACGGCGTTGGCAATACGGCGCTCACATAGGTCGGTGACCATGGCCCAGACGAGCAGGCCGAGGACCGCGGCCGGGGCTAGCACAGGCATGACAGCGTCGTTCGCCTTTTGTTCTTCTGCATGGCAGAAGAGCCTCGTGGCCTGGAAGAACTCAGGCCAGCGTTGGCCGGGGCAGCAAAAGCAGGTGCGCCGAACGGAAACTGAGCATTGATGGCCGGCGCCGCCGTGCCGGCCATCAATGCATCAGGCTCTTTGCTATGGCGCGGCGCCGGCGCCCTCGAGCTCATCCTTGACCGCCACGAACGTGGTGTCGAGGCTGCCGCCGAGCAGGCCCAGCGTAGTCATGATCACGACCGATACCAGGGCGGCGATCAGGCCGTACTCGATGGCGGTGGCGCCGGACTCGTCGGCCAGCAACTTGCGGAGGAGGTGCATGGGTTATCTCCTGTGACCCGGAACTCCATCGACCCGGATCGTCGCCGCAAAACCTTGCTGATTCCCTAACCGGCCGCGTCGTTGCGATACGTCGCTACACCGATCGCGGTCCTGTGCTCCGCATGTCGGAACCGAATGGAGCGAAGTGCCACAGGTGCCGCCGGTGGGGCGGCTCACTACTATTGCGTGCAGAAGGTGGCCGCTCGGCGGCAGATGAATGGAGGGGGACCGATGACAGACGTCGTGATCGTCAGCGCGGCGCGCACGCCCGTAGGCTCGTTCAGCGGCGGGCTCAGCACCCTGCCGGCACACGAGCTGGGGAAGACGGCGATCAAGGCCGCCCTGGAGCGGGCGAAGGTCGAGCCCGGCGAGGTGTCGGAAGTCATCCTGGGCCAGATCCTGACCGCGGGTCAGGGGCAGAACCCGGCGCGGCAGGCCTCGATCCATGCCGGGATCCCGCAGGAGGTGCCGGCCTATGGGGTGAACATCCTCTGCGGCTCGGGCCTGAAGTCGGTGGCGCTGGGCTACCAGGCGATCCGGAACGGCGACAGCAAGATCGTCGTGGCCGGCGGCCAGGAAAGCATGAGCCTGGCCCCGCACGTGGCGCACCTGCGCAACGGCACCAAGATGGGCTCGCTCGAGTTCCTGGACACGATGCTCAAGGACGGGCTCTGGGACGCGTTCCAGGGCTACCACATGGGCACTACGGCCGAGAACGTAGCGCAGAAGTGGCAGATCACGCGCGAGGAGCAGGACAAGTTCGCGGTGGCCTCGCAGAACAAGGCCGAAGCGGCGGTGAAGGGCGGCCGCTTCAAGGACGAGATCATCCCGGTCACGATCAAGACCCGCAAGGGCGAGCAGGTCGTCGACACCGACGAGTATCCCCGCTTCGGCGCCACACTCGACAGCATGACGAAGCTGCGCCCGGCCTTCAGCAAGGAGGGCAGCGTCACGGCCGGCAATGCGTCGGGGATCAATGACGGTGCCGCGGCCGTGGTGGTGATGTCGGCCGACGAGGCACGGCACCGCGGGCTGACGCCGCTGGCGCGGATCGTGTCCTGGGCGCAGGTCGGCGTCGATCCGGCGATCATGGGCACAGGCCCGATCCCGGCCTCGCGCAAGGCGCTCGAGAAGGCGGGCTGGAAGGTGGACGACCTCGACCTAGTCGAGGCCAACGAGGCCTTCGCGGCGCAGGCGCTCGCCGTCAACAAGGACATGGGCTGGGACACCGACCGGGTGAATGTGAACGGCGGTGCCATAGCACTGGGTCATCCGATCGGTGCCTCCGGTGCCCGGGTCTTCGTGACCCTGCTGCACGAGATGCAGAAGCGCGACGCGAAGAAGGGCTTGGCCACGCTCTGCATCGGCGGCGGCATGGGGATAGCGCTCTGCGTCGAGCGCGACTGAGCTCAGGCTTTCCAAAAGCAGCGACGATCAGGGAGAGAAGAGGATGGCACGCGTCGCGTTGGTGACCGGCGGCAGCCGAGGCATCGGGGCCTCGATCTCGAAGGGCCTGCAGGCGGCCGGCTACACAGTGGCGGCCAACTATGCCGGCAATGACGAGGCGGCGAACAGCTTCAAGAGCGAGACCGGCATCCCGGTCTTCAAGTGGAGTGTCGCCGACTACGCCGCCTGTGCCGCCGGGATCAAGCAGGTGGAGGCCGAGGTCGGGCCGATCGACGTGCTGGTCAACAATGCCGGCATCACCCGCGACGCCATGTTCCACCGGATGACGCCGGAGCAGTGGAACGAGGTGATCTCGACCAACCTCAACGGCCTCTTCAACATGACCCACCCGGTCTGGCCGGGGATGCGCGAGCGCAAGTTCGGCCGGATCGTCAACATCTCCTCGATCAACGGCCAGAAAGGGCAGGCGGGGCAGGCGAACTACTCGGCCGCCAAGGCCGGCGACATCGGCTTCACCAAGGCCCTGGCGCAAGAGGGCTCGCGGGCCGGGATTACGGTGAACGTGATCTGCCCGGGCTATATCGGCACCGAGATGGTCCGTGCGGTCGATCCCAAGATCCTGAATGAAAAGATCATTCCGCTGATCCCGGTGGGACGCCTGGGCGAGCCCGAGGAGATCGCCCGCTGCGTCGTGTTCCTGGCCAGCGACGACTCGGGCTTCATCACTGGCGCCACGATCAGCGCCAATGGCGGTCAGTACATGATCTAACGACCGCGCCCGGCTGCGATCGCCTGCTCGCGGAGCGAGGTGATCGTAGCCCGGGGCGTAATCGCTTCGGCATCGAGGACGGCCTCGATCAGCGCCGGTCCGGGATGGCTGGCCGCCTCTTCCCAGGCCGCCTTGAGCTCATCCGTGGTGGTGGCCCGGGCACCGAAGACACCGAAGGCTCGGGCATAGGCCACAAAGTCCGGGTTGCGCAGACTGGTGGCGATGACGCGGCCAGGATGCTCGCGCTCCTGGTGCATTCTGATGGTGCCGTAGGTGCCGTTGTTGACGACGATGATGCGGATCGCCGCTTCGTACTGCACGGCCGTGGCAAGCTCCTGGCCGGTCATCAGGAAGCAGCCGTCGCCGGCGAAGGCGACGACCTCGCGCTCCGGCTGGGCGATCTTGGCGGCGATCGCAGCCGGGACGCCATAACCCATCGAGCCTGCCGTAGGAGCGAGCTGGGTCCGAAAGCCGCCATACGGGAAGAAGCGGTTCACCCAGCCGCAATAGTTGCCGGCACCGTTGGTGACGATCGCGTCAGGCGGCAGGCGGCCGCGCAGCCACTGGACCACCTCGCCCAGCTGCAGGCTGCCGGGAATCGGAGTCGGCTCGCGCCAGGCGAGATAGTCGGCATGTGCAGCACGGCTCGCCTCGGCCCAGGGCCGGTGGGGGACGGGCGGCATACCGGCAAGTGCCCGGGCGAGCTCGCCCATACCGGAGACCATGGCGAGGTCGGGCTGGTAGACCCGGCCCAGCTCGGCGGGATCGTTGTGGATGTGGACGAGCGGCTGCTCGGGGCGCGGCACGCCAAGGAGACTGTAGCCCTGCGTCGTCATCTCGCTGAGCCGGGTGCCGATGGCGACGATCAGGTCGGAGCCGCGGATGCGCTGGACGAGCTTGGGGTTGGGGCCGATGGCGATGTCGCCGGCATAGCAGGGATGCTCATTGTCGAGGAGATCCTGGCGGCGGAATCCGGCGGCCATAGGCAGCTCGTTGGCTTCGACGAACCGGGCGAGGTCGGCCGTGGCTTGAGCGTTCCAACCGCCACCGCCGACGATCAGGATCGGCCGCTGGGCAGCCTCCAGCATGGAACGCAGCCGGTCCAGCGCCTCGGACGAGGGGGCAGCCTCGACCGGGCGGAACGGGCGGGCGTCGCCGGCGCCGCTGCGCTGGGCCAGCATGTCCTCGGGCAGGGACAGCACCACGGGGCCGGGCCGGCCCGAGGTCGCGGTCATAAAGGCGCGATGGACGAGCTCGGGCAGCCGGCCGGGATCGTCGACCTCGGCCGCCCATTTCACCATGCCGCCGAAGAACTGCCGGTAGTCCACCTCCTGGAAGGTGCCGCGCCCGACGGCACCACGGTCGATCTGGCCCACCAGCAACAGCATGGGCGTGCTGTCCTGCTCGGCGATATGCACGCCGGCGCTAGCGTTGGAAGCACCGGGGCCGCGGGTCACGAAGGCGACGCCGGGCCGGCCGGTGAGCTTGCCGTAGGCGTCGGCCATCATGGCGGCCCCGCCTTCCTGACGGCAGACGATGAAGCGGATCTCGGGCACATCGTAGAGCGCGTCGAGGGCGGGAAGGTAGCTTTCGCCCGGCACGCCGAAGATCAGCTCGACCCCGTGCAGCCTCAGCTGGTCGATCAGGATCTGCCCGCCGGTCCGCTCGTTGGCGCTCATCGGCCTCCTCACCCCTGCCTTGTCCCCAGTGCCGCAAGATAGAGGGGCCAACGGCGCGAGCGATGGTGATGAGCTGCTCGGGCGCACGGTTTTCAGGCGTCGCGGCGGGAGGTCGCGGCTGCCGAGGCTCCGGCCGCCGTCCTCCGCGGTGGAACAGCCTGCCATGCGGCCGGTTTGGACACCCACGAAACATCCACGAGGAGAGACTCGATGCGAGATTATTGGCGCACGACAGCGTTGGTGGGCAGCATGGTGCTGGGGCTCGCAGTCTCGAGCGCGAACGCGCAGACGAAGCTGAGCGAGACCGATCAGGACTTCATCGAGACAGCAGCCCAGAGCGGTGCGGCCGAGGTCGCGATGGGCAAGACGGCTTCGGAGAGCAAGAACACGGCGGTGGCCGAGTTCGGCAAGATGATGATCAGCGAGCACACCCAGATGAATGAGGAGCTCGCCGGGATCGCCAAGCAGAAGGGGGTGGAGCCGCCCTCGAGCCCCGACCTCGCGAGCCAGGCCAAGGACGCGGCGATGAACGTGCTGCCGGGCAGCACCTTCGACAAGCAGTACGTCAGCAGCCAGCTCGACGACCATCAGGAGACCTTGCAGCTCCTGCAGCAGCAGGCGCAGGAGGGCCAGGATACCGGAGCTCAAGGCCTTTGCACAGAAGTACATCCCGGTTGTTGAGAAGCACATCGACCAGCTCAATCAGCTGAAGAGTCAGCCCGAGCTGCAGTAGTCTCGGCGCTGCCGGGCTGGATCGCGCCCACGAGGTGGTCCAGCTCGGCATAGGCGGGCAGGGCGGTGTCGATCGGGCGGCCGGCCCGCAGCACGATCCGGCGGCTCTCCGGGCGGGCCAGGACCTCGGTCCAGGACCGCCCCTCGAACAGGACGAGATCAGCCGGCGCACCGGGCCGGAGGCGGCCGGCCTCGGGCAGGCCCATGATCGCGGCTGGGGTGGCGGCGATGGTGGCGGGCCAGTCGTCGAACGGGTGGTCGAGCTGGCCGATCCGCACTGCCTCCTTGAAGACCTCGTGCATGTCGAGGTCACCGTAGGCGCAGAAGGGGTCGCGGGTATTGTCGCTGGCGAAGGCCAGCGGGATGCCACGGGCCTTGATTTCGTGGACCAGCGTGATGCCGCGCCAGCGCGGGGTGCGGCCAGGCTGCCGGCCCTGCAGATAGAGGTTGCACATCGGCAGGCTGACGACGGCGATTCCGGCCTCGGCGACTAGGTCCAGCGTGCGCGCCGCGTCGGTCGGGGTCGTGGACGGCAAGCGAGCAGCAATGCCCGGCCACGACCCGGCCCTTGAAGCCGCGGCGGAGCACGGCCTGGGCGAGGTGGCGGAGCGCCTTCGCCGCGGGATCGCCCGTCTCGTCGACATGCAGGTCGACGTCCAGGCCGTGTGCTTCGGCAGTGGCCAGAAAGCGGTCGAGGTCGGCGTCGAGCTGGGGGCCATGCTCGGGGAACATGCCCAGAATGCCGCCATGCTCCGCGACGAGCCGGGCCAGCTGCTCGCCATAGGAGCCGCGATAGTCCTCGGCGGGATTGAGTGCCACGCCCTGGAGCGTGATGCGGTCAGCCCAGCGCTGGCGCAGCTCGGCGAAGACGGGCCAGCTGATCTCGGCCTGCGGCGGCATGGAATCGATGTGGGTGCGGATGGCGCAGGTGCCGTGCGCGAAGGCGCAGCGGAGCGCGAACTCCATGCGGTCGCGCACGTCGTCGGCACCCCAGGCCATATGCCGGTCGCGCTGCACGGCCTCGATCGCGGCCGCGAAGCCGCCGTCGAGGCCGGTGGCCCGAGGCCAGATATGGCCCTTGTCGAGATGGGTGTGCATGTCGACCGGGCAGGGCCAGACCATGCGGCCCTTGAGGTCGATGGTGGCGGGGTCTGGGGGTGCTGGATGGTGACGGTCTATGGAGGAAAAGCGGCCGTCCTCGATCGTGATGTCGAGCAGAAGCAGGCCGTCGGCATCGGGCGAGCCTTCCACGCCTGGCGCGAGGCATGCCGGCACATGGGCGGCAGCCAGGGTCAGCCGCTGTGGCGGATCGGTCAGCGTGGCGTGCATGGGCGTTCCCGTGGGCAGCGGGTCGTGCTTAGCATCCGCGACACCGGCCAGCGAGCCTGGAGGCAAGCCCTTGGAGCAGACCCGGATCACCCTGCGGCGACCGGACGACTGGCACCTGCATCTGCGCGACGGGCCGATGCTGGAGGCCGTGCTGCCCTTCACGGCGGCGCGCTTCGCCCGGGCGATCATCATGCCGAACCTGGTGCCGCCGGTGACGACGGTGGAGGCTGCACGGGCCTATCGGAAGCGCATCCTGGCAGCCCTGCCGGACGGTGCGCGGTTCACGCCCTTGATGACCTGCTATCTGACCGACGACACCGCAGCCGACGAGCTCGAGCGTGGCCGGCAGGAGGGTGTCTGGATCGCCGCCAAGCTCTATCCGGCGCACGCCACGACCAATGCCTCGCACGGTGTGACCGACATCCGCCGGTTGCGCGGCTGTCTCGAGCGGATGGAGCGCATCGGCATGCCCCTCCTGGTGCATGGCGAGGTGACGGACCCGGCGGTCGACATCTTCGACCGGGAGACGGTGTTTCTCGAGCGGGTGCTGGCGCGTCTTCTGCGCGAGCATCAGGGACTGAAGCTGGTCCTGGAGCACGTGACCACGGCTGCGGGCGTGGGCTTCGTCGAGGCGGAACCGTCCCGCGTCGGCGGGACCATCACGGTCCAGCACCTGATGCTGAACCGGAACGCCATGCTGGTGGGCGGCATCCGCCCGCACCTCTACTGCCTGCCGATCCTGAAGACCGAAGCCGACCGGCTCGCCCTGCGACGTGCGGCAACATCAAGTCCGCAGTTCTTCCTCGGCACCGATAGCGCGCCGCATCCGGTTGCTGCCAAGGAGAATGAGTGCGGCTGTGCAGGCTGCTTCTCCGCCCCGGCGGCGCTGGAGCTCTACGCACAGGTGTTCGACGAGGAGGGAGCCCTTGACCGCCTGGAGGCCTTCGCGTCGCTGAACGGGCCCCAATTCTATGACCTGCCGGCAAACGATGAGCGGGTGACGCTGTGGCGCGAGAACTGGACCATCCCGGAGACGGTTGCAGTAGCGGGGGAGGGCAACGCGGTGCGACCGTTCATGGCCGGTGAGCAGGCGCTTTGGCACGTCGGTTCCCCTGGGCGGTAATACGCTCCGGCGGTTTGCTGCAGCGTTACATGGACGAGGTATGCTGGTTCTTCGGCGGGCCAGGCCGAACGGGCGCTTGCTGCCGTGGGGCGTCAAGCGGGCTAGGACACTGGATCAGCACGAAAAAATCTTTGGCGACCCTCTTGCGGCGGCAGGCGTTCTCACCAAATCGAAGGTCATCCGGAGCGGAACCAGGATCAGCTGATCTGGTACCACAGTTCCGGAGGCTCGGTCGAAAGACGAGCCTGGCATGAAGTCGCTCAATGGAGGGCTTGTGATGCGTAGCCTTGATCTATCTCCCCTTTTCCGTTCGACGGTCGGCTTCGATCGTCTTGACAAGCTGTTCGACGCTGCTTTCCGCGAGGCGTCGCGCGACCTCTCCTACCCGCCCTACAATATCGCCAAGACCGGCGAGAACCAGTACCGGATCTCGATGGCCGTGGCGGGCTTCGGCGAGCAGGACCTGGACATCACGGCGCATGAGAACGTGCTGACCGTGCGCGGTCAGATCCAGGAGCAGGAGAAGGACGTCGAGTACCTGCACCGTGGCATTGCGCAGCGCGCTTTCGAGCACCGCTTCCAGCTCGCGGACCACGTCAAGGTGGTGGGAGCGAAGCTGAGCAACGGCCTGCTCGAGATCCAGCTCGAGCGGCAGGTGCCGGAGGCGATGAAGCCGCGCAAGATCGAGATCGGTGCTGCTGCTCCCCGGCCGCGGGTCGTGATCGACAGCCCCGCCAGGGAGGCCGCCTGACGGTTTCGAGTATCTTGCGGCCGGTGCTCAGGGCAGCGGAGAGCGCCGGCTGACGCGAACGGGCAAGGGGGCCTCCCAGGGCGGGAGGCCCCCTTTTCGTTTCGGCGGCGATCTGCCCTCCACGCTTCCGCGGCACTGGTTTATAGCTGCCGGTGACCTTGCGGACTGACCCGATGACCCACCGCTCCTCCATGCCGCTGATCGGCATCACCTCCTGCCTGAAGCCCCGGGACGAGCTGCACTTCCACAGCGTCGGCGAGAAGTATGTCGATGCCGTCGTCGCCGGAGCTGAGGCGATCCCGGTCTTGATCCCGGCCCTCGGGCAACGACTGGACCTTGAGGCGCTGCTGGACAGGCTGGACGGCATCCTCGTCACCGGCAGCCCTTCAACGTCGATCCCGCTCTTTATGGCGGCCCGCCGCCGCGGGAGGGCAACCTCGCCGACCCCGACCGCGATGCCACCACGCTGCCTCTGATCCGCTGTGCCGTTGCCCGCGGTACGCCGCTCCTAGCCATTTGCCGGGGCATCCAGGAGCTCAACGTGGCGCTGGGCGGCAGCCTGCACCAGCATGTGCACGAGCTGCCAGGCCGCCGCGACCACCGCTCCGACAAGACCAAGACCAGGCCCGAGCGTTATGGGCTCGCTCATCCGCTGGAGGTCACCTCTGGCGGCCGGCTGCAGGCGCTTCTGGGCGGCGCCACCCGGATCGAGGTCAACTCTCTGCACGCGCAAGGCATCGACAGACTGGCGCCGGGCCTTCTGGTGGAGGCGGTGGCCGAGGACGGGACCATCGAGGCCGTGAGCGTGGAGGCGGCCAAGGGCTTCGCTCTGGGCGTGCAGTGGCATCCGGAATGGCAGGTGCTGGAGAATCCGGTCTCGCGGCGCCTGTTCTGCGGCCTTTGGAGCCGCGGCCCGGGCGCAGGCCAACCGGAGGGCCGGCGATGGCCGACTTTCAGCAGTGGCTTAGGGAACGCCGGGTCACCGAGGTCGAGTGCATCGTCGCCGACATCAACGGCATCGCTCGCGGCAAGATCCTCCCCGGCGACAAGTTCCTGCGCTCGATCGAGGACGAGAGCCTCCGCCTACCGGAGAGCATCTTCATCCAGACCTACACCGGCGACTATCCGGACGAGGACGTCACCGATCCGGTCGACCGGGACATCATTCTCAAGGCCGATCCCGACACCATCCGTCTGGTACCCTGGTATGAGGAGCCGACGGCGCAGGTGATCGCCGACTGCATCTACCATGATCGCGAGCCGGTCGCGATCTCGAGCCGGCAGGTCCTCCGCCGCATCCTCGGTCTCTATGCGGAGCATGGCTGGCGCCCGGTGGTGGCACCCGAGCTCGAGTTCTTCCTCACCAAGGTCAACGAAGACCCGGACTACCCGCTGGTGCCGCCGATCGGCCGTTCGCGCCGGCAGGAGACCGCCCGGCAGTCCTTCGGCATCGACGCCGTCAACGAGTTCGATCCCGTGTTCGAGGATGTGTACGACTGGTGCGAAGCCCAGGAGATCGACATCGACACCCTCTCGCACGAGGCGGGTGCTGCCCAGATGGAGATCAACTTCAACCACGGTGACCCGCTGGCACTCGCCGATCAGGCCTTCCTCTTCAAGCGCACGCTGCGTCAGGCGGCGCTGAAGCACGGCATCTACGCCACCTTCATGGCCAAGCCGATGGAGCAGGAGCCCGGCAGCTCCATGCACGTCCATCAGAGCGTCTACAGCCTCGAGACCGGACGCAATCTGTTCGCGACGCCGGATGGGGAGAACACCGAGCTCTTCCTCCATTTCATCGGCGGGCAGCAGGAATACCTTCCGGCGGCGATGCCGCTCCTGGCTCCCAACGTGAACTCCTACCGCCGTCTGCGCCGCCACTCCACGGCACCCATCAACGTCCATTGGGGCGTGGAGAACCGCACCGTCGGCCTGCGCGTCCCGGCTTCCACCCCCGAGGCCCGCCGGGTCGAGAACCGCCTGGCCGGCGCCGACGCCAACCCCTATCTGGCCATCGCCGCCTCGCTCGCCTGCGGCTGGCTCGGCATGGTGCGCAAGATCGAGTCCTCCGAGCCCATGAAGGGCAGCGCCTACCGCCTGGCCCAGACCCTGCCGCAGCAGATGCCCGAGGCCATGCGCAAGCTGAAATACTCAACCGCGCTGAAGGAGTGCCTGGGGGAGGACTTCATCGAGGTGCTGCTGGCGGTCAAGGCGTCCGAGCACGACGCATACCAGCGCGTGATCAGCTCCTGGGAGCGTGAGCATCTGCTGCTCAACGTGTGAGGGGGTGGAAGGCTCAGGACCGGGAAGCCTCGAGCGTGCGCACGGCAGCCCCCCGGACCGTTGTGGCCGAGGCCAGCCGCGCGCATAGTTGCCGAGGAAGCGGAAAGGGCCTGGATGGCTACCCAGCTTGCTCGGAACGCCCCTGAGCGGGCGCTGCCCAGACATGACGATCACTATGCCTGGCTGCTGGCGCAGTTGGATCTCCTGCGCGCGCGCCGGCTCGACGAGGTCGATCTCCAGGGCTTGATCGCGGAGCTGGAGGATGTGGCCCTGTCGGAGCGTAGTGCCGTCCTCAACAATGCCCGGGTTGTCATCGAGCATCTGCTGAAGCTGCAGTACAGCCCGGCCAGAGACCCGCGCAATAAATGGCGGGCTTCAGTTCGCGAGCATCGCAACCGTCTCCAGCTCGACCTTGACAAGTCGCTCAAGGCCGAGCTCGCGAATGCTCTGCCTCGAATCTACCGGCTGGCACGAGAGACCGCCATCGACGCAATGCGCGACTATGGCGAAACTGAGGCTGCAGCGCAGCCCGCAGCCAACTGTCCTTATGGCCTGGAGGAGATTCTTAGCACTTCCTGGTGGCCGGAGAGCATGCACGGAGCGGACACGGATGCACCGCCTGCACGTGCCCGCCGCCGGACGATCAAGTCGCGTTAGTGGATGCAGGCTCCGCCGCCGCAGCAGCCGCCACCCATGGACGGCATGCCGCCCGGGCTTTCGCAGGCACCCATGCCGCAGCTCATCTCACTCTCGCCGTTGCGGCCGCCGATGGCAGGGCGGGCCAGGGCTCGAGGGGCTGGGGTCTCGCAGGACGGGCAGGGCTGGGGAGCCTCGCTCTCGCTCATCTGGCCCCAGGCGGAGAACTGGCCGTGGCTGTCGCAGGTGTAGGTGTAGAGGGGCATCGCAGGCCTCTGCGTCGGGACGGGTCTGGGTCGAACATAGCGTAGCGCTTGGCGTCAGTCATCGACGCTCATGTCCTGGTCGAGCAGGTCGAGGCCGGCAGCACCGCCGGCCACGCCGGCATGACCGCGGATCGCCTTCTCGATCTCGGCCGCTGCCTCGGGATGCTCGCGCAGGAAGGTCTTGGCGTTCTCCCGCCCCTGGCCGATGCGCTGGCCGCTCCAGGAGAACCACGAGCCCGACTTCTCGACCACGCCGGCCCGGACGCCCAGGTCGATCAATTCGCCCGTCTTCGACACCCCCTCGCCATACATGATGTCGAACTCTACCACCCGGAATGGCGGCGCCACCTTGTTCTTCACCACCTTGACCCGGGTCTGGTTGCCGACCACCTGGTCGCGGTCCTTGACCTGACCGATGCGACGCACGTCCAAACGCACCGAGGCATAGAACTTGAGCGCGTTGCCGCCGGTCGTGGTCTCGGGGCTGCCGAACATCACCCCGATCTTGGAGCGGATCTGGTTGGTGAACATGAGGATGGAGTTCGAGCGGCTGATCGAGGCCGTGAGCTTGCGGAGCGCCTGGCTCATCAGCCGCGCCTGGAGGCCCACATGGGTGTCGCCCATCTCGCCTTCGAGCTCGGCCTTGGGCACCAGGGCCGCCACCGAATCGATGATGATCACGTCGACCGCACCGGAGCGGACCAGCGTGTCGGCGATTTCCAGCGCCTGCTCGCCGGTGTCGGGCTGCGAGATGAGCAGGCCGTCCAGGTCGACGCCCAGCTTCTTGGCATAGGAAGGGTCGAGCGCGTGCTCGGCGTCGATGAAGGCGCAGGTGCCGCCGACCTTCTGGGCTTCCGCGATCACGTGCAGGGTGAGCGTCGTCTTGCCCGAGCTCTCAGGCCCGAAGATCTCGACGATACGGCCGCGGGGCAGGCCGCCCACGCCCAGGGCGATGTCGAGGCTGAGCGATCCCGTCGAGACGGTCTCGATCTCCGACCCGTCGCGGTTCTGGCCCAGGCGCATGACCGAGCCCTTCCCGAACGCACGCTCGATCTGCGTGATCGCCGCATCGAGCGCCCGCGCCCGGTCGTCGCCGCGCCGGCTCACCACTACGTCGGCCATGTCTATCTCGCTGTGTTGTTTGCTGATTGGGGCAAGAAACGTCACCAGGATATGGGTGCTGGACGGGCCTGCGGAAGGTCCAACGTTCGCGAAACGTTCTCATGGCGTCCGACGTCCGTCGACCGCCTCCGGACCCGCATTCTACGCCGCCGCGCACCCTCCGCGCCACCGTCGCGTGTCAGGCCCGGGGGCGGGTCTCGAGCTCCCGCCAGCCGGCCCAGAGCAGCTCGGCATCGGCCACGGCCGCGGCGAGCAGGGGCAATACCTGGCCCAGGCGCATGGTCTCGGCCGGAGGCCAGCCGGACAGCGGCAGGCGGGTGAAGAGCGCCAGCAGCAGGCCGGGGCCGAAAGGCGACCCCGCCTGCCAGCTTCGCACGTCGGGCCGGCGCTGGGCCTCTTCGACGCCAAGCTGCAGCGTCACGCCGGCGCTGGCCGCGGTCGTCGGCTGCACCGGATTCGGACGCAGGCTGAAGAGCTGGCCGACCTGATCGAGGTAGACGACGTAGAGATGCCCGTCGGGCAGGCCGGCGGGCGGGGTCACCCTCAAAACGAGATAGTCCCCATCATGCAGGATGCCGTCGGGATGGTTCAGGGCCACGGCCGGCAGGTCCCGGGCCGCAGCCGGCACGACTGCCAGAAGCTCGCACAACGGTGGAGGCGGGGCATCGGGCGCGGCGCACCCTTGCCGGGCGAGCTCTGCAGGGACGGGGTAGGGCCGCGGTGACGGTGGGGCTGGGGTCCGCGGCGACAGGCGCCGTCGGCTGGACAAGCGGTGGAGCCGGGGCGGGTGCAGCCGGCGCCGGCTCAGGAGCAGCGATCGTCGCGGCCTCAGGCATCGGAGGAGGCACTCGCGGCTTTACGGCCAGAGGGACGACTGGCGGTGCTGCCGGTTCCGCCCGGCCAGGCGCTGCAGCATGTCCGGCGAGCCCGGCAGTTGCGGGCGGCGAGGTGATCGCCAGGGAGGGCGGACCTGCTGCCGGCGCCGGTGGCGGGGGAGCGATGGCTCCGCCCGGTGCCGCGGGCGGCATGATGGCGGCTGATTGTTGTGGCCGCGCGCGCGCCGGTTCTGCGGCCGCGACGATGGTCGGTCGAGCGGGTTCCGGTGGGGCGGGTGGTGCCGCCAGCTCAGGGCTGCGCGGGGCGATCGTCGGGGACGGCAGGATCGCTCCCTGCGGTGGCGCCGAACCGGGCTCGGCAGGCAGTGGCGTCGGCGCCGTACGCTCGGGAGCGCCGATGCCGGGTCGCGCGACCGTCGGCGGGATCATGGGCGGCTGGAGGGAACTTGGAACGGGCTCCTGTGGCGTCGTCCTCGGCGTGGGCCAGGCGGAAGGCTGGAGTGACGCTGGCGGAGCTGGTGAGGCTGGCGGCAGTTCCGGCACTGCAACTCCCAGCGATGCCGGAGGTGCGAGAGCCGGCACCGGGATCCTTGCTGCCGAAGGCGCGAGAGGTGCCGCTGGTCCCACAGACGGTGCCAGTGCCGGCGCCGGGGCCGTCGGCGTCAGGGGTGCCGGCGCGGGCCGCAGCGCGCTGGCTTCCGGTGCGCTCCTGCTCGGGGCGAGCGTCGGGGGTTGAGGTGGGCTGACGCTCGGCGCCTGCTGCTGAGGTGCCAGTTGGGCTGTCGCCTGTGGCGGAGCGGCCCGGGTCGGCGCCGGTGGTGTCACCAGCGGCGGGTCCAGTCGCTCGAGCCGGGTGGTCGGCAGGGCCACACCCTGCAGGGTGATGATCGGCTCCGACGCGACACGTGGAGGCGGTGGATTACGGGCAAGGAGCATCAGGCCGGCGACATGGGCCGTCAGCGCCAGCCCGAACGCCAGCAGCCAATGATGCCGGAGCGGCACCGGGATGGTCACGGCCGCACCACCACGAGCTGGAGCCGGCGGACGCCGGCGGCTGCCAGGCGCTCGCGGATGGTGAGTAGCATGCCGATGCTGAGCTCGCGGTCGGCACGCAACCGGATGTCCGTGCGCTTCTCGATGGCAATCGCGGTGCCCAGGGCCTCGAGGCCGACCACGTTGCCGTCGCGGGCGAGGCGGCCGTCCTTGTCGACCAGGATGGTGCCGGGCTCGGGCTCGGCGGGCTCGGCGGCGGCAGCGACCGGAGGGAGAACCACGAGCGGCTCGGTCGGCTCGACCGCGGCCGTCAGCATCAGGGTGAGCAGCAGGAGCAGCACCACGCTGGCGAGCGGGACGAGCGGGAAGCCCTTGAGGATGCCGCGCGGGGGCTGGTCAGGGACGAGGCGCATCTGCTTCGAGGAGGCTGACATTGCGCACGCCGGCGGCGGTCAATGCGTCGAGCAGGGCCACGAGGTCGCCGAGCACGGCCTCGGGTGCCGCGCGGAGGAGGACGGCAAGGTCCGGGCGGGCCGCGAGCCGGCCTGCCAGCTCCGGCGTCGGCAGGCGCTCGCCGTTCAGGTCGGCGCTGCCGTCGGGGTGGAGGCGAACGAGGACGGAAGCGGAGAGTGCCGCCGTGGGCGGGCCACTCCCGCCGGCCTGCAGCTCGACCAGACGTGGGCGGTCGAAGGTGCCGGCCAGAATGAAGAACATGACGAGCAGGAGGAGCACGTCGACCAGGGCCACGAGCGTGAGCTCGGCCGAGCGGTGCGGGCGGGGTTGGGAGAGGCGCATGGCACTAGCCGGCGTCGACCGCCCGGCCGGCCAGCGCCTCCATGGCGAGCGCCAGGCGCTCGATGCGGGCCTCGCAGAAGGCAAGTGCCGTCGTGGCGAGGATGGCGACGATGAGGCCGGCCGCGGTGTTGACGAGCGCCTGGGCGATGCCGCCGGCAAGGAGGGCCGGGTCGGGCCGGCCGGTGGCGAGGCCGAGCTCGGTGAAGGCGCGGATCATGCCCAGCACGGTGCCGAGCAGACCGAGCAGAGGGGCGAGCGAGGCCATGGCCTCCAGTGCCCGCAGGCCGCGGCGCAGGATGCCGAGCTCGGTCCTGGCGGCCGTCTCGAGGCGCGGCTCGAGACGGGCCGAGCCGCGCAGCTCGTCGGCGAGGACGGCGAGGCGGAACAGCGGCGGCGGCAAGGGAGATGGCCGGGCATCGGGTGCCCGAAAAAGAATGCCGGCGGCCGCGAGCTGCCACAGCTTGACCAGGACCAGCGTGAGCGCCGCCACGGAGAGGACCAGGAGGACGAGGAGGACCGGGCCGCCCTCGCGCAGAAGATCCGGCAGCGGGAGCGAAGCCATCGTTACTTGAAGAAGCCGGGCTTCGCGCGCGTCGAGGGCTCGACCAGCGCCGTGCAGCCGGGGACGGCACCGCTCCCGTCCTCGCACCGCGAGACCTCGTTGAGCAGGACCCGGTCGATGGCATCGCATTGCAGGTCGGGCAGCTCGAACAGGCGGAGCACGGTCTTGCCGGGATCGAGCGGCGCCAGCTCGACCAGCAGGCGGCCGTTCACCACCCCGTCGGCGCCGAAAGTGACGAGGTCCGCCTGGAGCGTCTTGAACGCCCGCCCGGTCTCGTTCCGGCCCACCATGTAGGCCTGACAGCCGCCCTGGCCGGCAGCGAGGCGGTTGAGCTCCAGCACCACCTTCTCGGCGGGCTGGGCCTCGGCAACCGAGGCGGCAAGGGCAATGGCGAGGAAGGGCAGGAGCGCTCGTCGCATGTCGGCTCAGTCTCCAGGTGCGGGCCGAAGCGGGTTCTGGGCTAGGTAGAGGATGCGGGAGAGCCGGCGGCTTGCGGCCAGCTCGGCGGTGGTGGCGAGGAAGCGCTGGCGCTGCGCGAACCAATCGATGCCTTCCTGCGCCTCCAGCTCGGCGGTATGGCGCACGCGCGCGGCATGCCAGCGTGACGCGATCTTGGCCGTGGCGGCAGTGCGGTCGTCCTGCCGGAGCAGCTCGAGGCCGGCAGTCGCGATCGCCTCCTCGTTCACGCCCGGTGGAACGAAGAGGTAGAAGCCCAGAGCAGCGCGGATGTCGAGTTCGGGCTTGGCGACGGGGCCGGTGATCACCACGGCATCGGTGAAGAGGAGCCGCCCGCCCGGGCGCAGGAGCCGGGCCCATTCCTTCAGCGTGCCGGTCCGGTCCGGCAGGTGGTTGATGGCGTCGACGCACAGCACGGCGTCGAAGGAGCCATCGGCAAACGGCAGGCCGGATCCACAATCCGCGACCTGAAAGGCGGCCCGTTCCCCCAGGCCTTCGGCGGCTGTCTGCGCCTGAGCGATGCCGGCGGCCTCAACGTCGAGGCCGGTGACGCGGCAGCCAGTGCGCCGCACGAGGTCCAGGGACGGGCCGCCGGAGCCGCAGCAGACGTCGAGGAGGTGCACATCCGGGCCGAGGCGGAGGAGCTCTGCGATCTCGGCCTGCTCGGCACTGTCGCGCCAGCCGGTCTGGCCCAGGTCCTGGCCATAGATCTCGCGTCGCAGCTCTGCCGCGAGATCGGTGCCGAAGCGGCGGTAATGGGCACCGTAGAAGTCGAACCGGTCCGTGGCCTCGGGATCATGCGGAGCACCGGTCATCGCTGGCTCCCTAGCTCCGGGGCCGGAATTCGAGATGCTGGACCTGGGCCGCCTTGGCACCCGAGCTGGAATCCTGCAGCGCTGCCAGCAGGACCGGCATGTAGGCGTCGAGCGGCTCCTCGATCGGGCGCAGGCCCTCGTAGAGCGGGTGCTCCGTGACGGTGGCCAGGAGGTAGGCGGCGCCGTAGGGCGGGCTCACCTGCCAGTGGCGCACGCCGTCCCGACGCTCGGCAGCCTCGACGCCGATGCGGACACGCCCGCCCGCCTGCAGCTGGTTCGCCTGCGCCAGCGGCTCGGGCAGCAGGTGGTAGACGCTGCCGGCATCCGTCAGCACGTCGACATAGAGATGGCCGCTCGCACCCTCGGGCAGCGCCACCTCCACCACGAGATAGTCCTGGTCGAGATAGAGGCCGCCGGGCTTGCTCAGCGTGACCTGGGGCGGAGTGCCGGAACCTCCATCCAGCAGCCGCAGCGCCTGGGCGGCGGCGTGGCAGCCGGGCTCCGGGGCGATCGTCAGCCGGTTGTCGACCGAGCTCACGCCGGGCACGGCACCGGCCTGCCGGGCGGCCTCCTCGACCAGGTCCGCGGCGGCTGCGGTTCCTTCCAGCACCACCACGCCGCCCGGCTCGGTCACCGCATCGCCGTTCACGCAAGGGACCGCCGCGAGCGCTGCCCGCACGGCCGCTGCATCGGGTCCAGCCGGCTGCTGCTCGGCCGCAGCCGGAACGTGGACCTCCGGTGCGGATTCGGGCGCCGGCCGGGCCAGGTACCACAGCCCACCGGCGGCGACGGCGACAAGCACGCCGCCCGTTGCGATGGGCACGAGCCGTCCGCCGGCCATGTGGCTCCCCTCCCGGCTAGCTGGCGAGCAGGCGCCAGCCGGCTTCCTCACCGGTGCGCAGCGGCGCAGCTTGCCGGGGCAGGGGATGGTTGTCGAGGCTCAGGCTGCATGCCGAGGGTGACCATCCCCCGCCGCCTCGCGCTCACTCCTGGTCGTCATCCTCGTCATCGTCGCCGTCGTCCGGCTCCAGGGCGCGGAGCCGGACCGCGGTGTCCTTCACCACGCCGCGGAGCGCCTTGAGCCCGGCCAGGGCCCTGTTCTCGGCATCCTTGCGGGCAGTGCCGGGAGCCGCCTGGCGGATGTCCCTGAACCTGTTGTCCAGGTTGCCGCTCGCCTGATGGGCGCTCGTCAAGGCTTGGGCGATCTCAGCAACGGCCGCGACCCCGGTGTGGGTGAGACCCCCGACCGTGCCTGCGACGCCCTTCACGACGTCGCGCAGCATCTTCAGGCCAGCCAAAGCCTTGTCCTCGGCCTGCTTGCGTGCGGCACCGTTGTCCGCCTGGCGGATGTCCCGGACCTTCTCGTCCAGATCCCCGCTCGCAGCGCGAGCCCGCTCGAGGGCCAGCGCGCTCTCGCCCAGGGCCATGAGGTCGGCCAGCGTTTCGTTGGGCGAGAAGCGATGGGAGCCGGACGGCTGTCCACCGTTACGCAGTCCCTTCGGGCCTACTTCGTCAGCGGTGAGCTCCCGAGGTGCTGGGGCAGCCGAGTTCTGCACGTTCGCCGGACTCACACCGCCGGGGCACTTGGCGTCCTTCACCGTGCCGGTATGGCGGGCGGAGCCGCTGTTGACCGGTGGCTCCGTCCAGCGGACGCCGTTGCCCTTGACCCAGCCATCGATGATGTCGCTGCTGGTGTCGCAGACGATTGCGTCACGGGCCGGGATGTACTGACCCGCCTGCGGTGTGCTGGAGTTGATGGTGCCCGCCCTGAGCGCGATCCTGAAGGGCCCCGGCTTGCCGTCTGGCCGAACACGTGATCGAAGGCACTGACCGGACGCTCGCCGCAAAGACCGATCAGCCCGTCCTTGACCCAGTTGCCCTCGGTGCGGTTGTCGTTGCCGTGGCGCATGACGATTTCGGCGCCGATCACCGTGTTGCCGCGAGCTTTGTTCCTGCTGCTCTTGAACTCGATGGCCTGAAACGCCTTGAGCTTCTCCAGCCGGTTGGACTCGATCAGCGCCTGGATCGGCGTTGCCGACGTTCCTCGGCCCGTGCCGGCGATGATTCCAGCCACGGCAGCACCGGTCAGGGCCGCCTGGTCGTGGACCCAATTGTGGTGGACATGGGCCCCAGTGCCCGTCTTGCCGATCACGATGCCCCGCGCGGCGAAGCCCGTGATCTCGCACCAGCCAACCTCACAGCCGGGTGCGGCCACTTCGATGGCCGCCGCACTGGCGCCGGGCACGACCTTCAACCCCAGGACCTTCTGTTCCGGCTGCGCCAACCTTATCGTGCTCTTGATGGTGGGCGGTGCGTTGAGATCCGCCGGGCGAAGCGTCACGCGGCTGACCTGGAGCTTGATCGGCTTCGTGAACTCGCCGCGGAGCTCGACCGTGTCGCCCGGCTGCACCGTGCTCTGAAGCAGGGACTCGGGTTCTCGGGTCCAGCTTGGTGGGTAGCCATAATGGATCACTCCCCTGCAACCCCACCCACTGAACGACCCTCGCCTATAAGGCGAGGGGTTCATGAGGGGTCGATTTGAAATCGACCATCGTCCTCAACTGGCTCTCCCTCCTGCTCGTCGATGTACTCGTTGATCATCTCATCAGTGATCGTCCCTGACGTGACGGCAAAGTAGCCGCGTGCCCAGAAGTGCCGGCCCCAGAACTGGCGCTTGAGGTGAGGGGAACTCCTGGAGGAGAAGCGCGTGAGCTGGTGCCGTTTGAGCCACTGCACGATCTGGCTGATGTTCTGGTGCGCGCGGTAGCTGAGGAACAGGTGCACGTGATCCGCGGCGACCTTCCCGAGATGATCTGGAGTCGTTCTCGGCCGCGATCTGCCGCAGAAGGTCACGAGCCGTGACCGCGACCGCGCCCGTCAGCACCCGCTGACTGACGACGGCGTCGCCTACAGTACCGTTGGGGACGCCAGACGAGGTGAACCTTGAGATCATAACGCGCGTGGCTGCCATAGGCGGTATCGTCGCATAATGCGACTTCACCTACCTTTCCCTTCGCCTGAAGGCGAGGGTTTGAGACCCCGATGGGGTACAATCATCGCACGAGCCGGATTCCTCACCTTGTGCGTTTTAGCACATCGACTGCTTACCTGTTTCAATTCGGGTCGAAGGACAGTACACCGGACCAGAAGCGCCAATTTGTCGGCCTTTATCGGCGCGCTCTTGATCTGAGCTCGCCTCGTTTCGACCGATAGTGCAGATGAGTCCCGGGAGCTAACACTAGCCTGCCGCATCCTCGGTCGAGGACTTGCTGGACAATGGCTAGTCGGCTGGCCTTCGGCGATCCTGATTTGCTGAGCCGAGGGACCGTGCGGGCCTAGCAGAGCCCGACCCGCATCTCACGACGTAGCCGCTCGACCTCGCTGGTGATGGAGCGGAGCGCTGCCGGCTCCACGCCGACATCACGGAGGAGACGGTTGCTCAGCCCGCTCAACTCGCGGCGGGAGTGCCACTCGTCGGCGAGGCGCCTCGAGTGCGCCGAGCATCGATGGCGGCTGAGGCCGCGGTCCGGCTGGCTGGCGGGGCGGAGAGGGATGACGGTGGCCATGGTGAGGACCTTCAAGTTTGGCTTGCTGTCTGAGCCACCATTCTCAGCCGCCGCGCCGTTCTGCGGACCAGCGGTCTCTCCTTGTTTCATCTTCAAGCTGAGCTTAATGATCGCCACCATGGCCCGACACCTTCCCGGTCTAGGCTCGCTGCGCACCTTCGAGGCGGCCGCGCGCCATCTCAGCTTCACGAAAGCGGCGGACGAGCTGGCGGTGACGCCGGCCGCCGTCAGCGGGCAGGTACGGACACTCGAGGAGCAACTGGGCGTGCGCCTCTTCTGGCGGACGAGCCGCACCGTCAGCCTGACCCGGTCGGGCGAGACCCTGCTCCAGGCCGCGGGCGAGGCGCTCGACCTGCTGGCGCGTGCGGTCGAGCGGATCGGTGCCGGCGGCGAGCGGCGCACGCTGGCGGTGAGCACCGGCCTCTCCTTTGCCGCCAAGTGGCTGGTGCCGCAACTCGACCGCTTTCGCCGTCTGCATCCGGACGTGGACGTGCGGATCGACGTCAGCGAGCGTCTCGTCGACTTCGTCCGCGACGAGGCCGATGTCGGCATCCGCTTCGGCCGCGGAGTCTACCCGGGCCTGCGGGCCGATCGGCTTTCCGAGGAGCTGGTGTTCCCGGTCTGCAGCCCGCGCCTGCTCGAGGGTGCCCACCCGCTCAGCCAGCCGGACGACCTGCGCCACCATCCGCTGATCCACCTCGACTGGCACGAGCCCGGCACGGAATGGCCCGAGTGGCGCACCTGGCTGCTGGCGGCCGGCCTCGGCGACATCGACCCGACCCGCGGCATCCATTTCGGGCAGACGGCACTGGTCCTCCAGGCGGCCGTGGAGGGCCAGGGGGTAGCTCTCGGCAACTCGAGCCTGGTCGGCGACGATCTCGCCGCGGGGCGCCTCGTGCGGCCGTTCGACCTCACGCTCAAGGGCCCGCCCGAGTTCGCCTACTACCTGGTCTCGCCTCGGGCGACCGCTGACCGGCCGCTGGTCAAGGGGTTCCGGGAGTGGGTGCTGTCCGAGCTGCGCGGGGAGGAGGCCCGCTGATCGGGGCATCGCGCAAGGGAGACCCGCGGCAAGCCGCCTGTCTCTGCGTCCCCTCGCAAGCTACCATGACGACCGCGCGTTGAGTCGCGCGCAAGGCCGAGCGCGCTGGGGTCGGCCGATCAGGGAGCACAAGACCATGACTGACACTCGCTCGAGCCGTCGCGAGGTGCTGAAGGCCGCCTCGGTGATTGCGGCCGCGGCACCCGTGGTGCGTCTGGCAGGAGCACCCACCACCGCCAGGGCGGCGACGCCTGCCGCGGGCCAGAAGGCGGCCCTCGCGACGATCGACGCAGCTTTCCGTGCTGCGGTGGATGCAAAGAAGGTCGCGGGCGTGGTCGCCATCGCAGCGACCGACAAGGGTGTCATCTACGAGGGTGCGATCGGCAGGCGCGACATGGACAAGGGGCCGGACATGACGCCGGACACCCTGTTCTGGATCGCGTCGATGACCAAGGCCGTGACGGGCACGGCCTGCATGCAGCTGGTCGAGCAGGGCAAGCTCAAGCTCGACGACCCGGTGGGCGAGCTGCTGCCGGACCTGGCCAAGCCGCAGATCCTCGAAGGCTTCGACGCCTCGGGCCAGCCAAAGCTGCGGCCGGCCACGAAGCCGATCACCCTGCGTCATCTGATGACCCACACGGCGGGTTTCGTCTACAGCATCTGGAGCGAGCCGATGCTCCAGTACGAGAAGGTGACCGGCTCGCCGTTCGTCGGCACGCTGCAAGACGGCGTCGCTGAGAGCGCCTTTGATGTTCGAGCCCGGCGAGCGCTGGGAGTACGGCATCAACATCGACTGGGTCGGCAAGGCGGTCGAGGCGGTCAGCGGCCAGTCGCTCGAGATCTATTTCCGCGAGAACATCTTCGAGCCGCTAGGGATGATGGACACCGGCTTCCTCATCCGCACGCCGCAGAAGGCCCGCGTCGCCACCATGTACCAGCGCGACGAGGCCGGTGCCCTCAATCCGATCCCGTTCCAGATGCCGCAGGCGCCCGAGTTCTTCATGGGCGGCGGTGCCCTCTTCAGCACCCCGCGCGACTACATGCAGTTCCTGCAGATGTTCCTGCACGAGGGCACGTTCAACGGTGCCCGGATCCTGAAGCCCGAGACGGTGGCCATGATGGCGCAGAACCAGATGGGCGACCTCCGGGTGCGTCTCCTCAAGACCACCGACCCCAAGACCTCGCGCGATGCGGACTTCTTCCCGCAGATGGTCGAGAAGTGGGGCCTGTCGTTCCTCATCAACACCGAGCCGGGCCCGGCCGGCCGCAGCGCCGGCAGCCTGTGCTGGGCCGGTCTCTTCAACACCTACTTCTGGATTGATCCGGCCAAGAAGGTGACGGGCACGATCATGACCCAGGTCCTGCCCTTCGCCGACGAGACGGTCCTCCAGCTCTACGGCGACTTCGAGAAGGGCGTCTACGGCGCGCTCCAGTCGGCCTGAGCCGGCCTGCGGGCGAGGCGGATCCGCCTCGCCCGCTCTATTCGGCGTGGATCTCCGCCAGCCGCTCGCTCAAGGCCCCGAAGCGGACCAGGGACGAGGTGGCGACCAGGTGGAAGTTCTGGGCGAGCTCGCTGTCGGCGAAGCCCGGCGTGCCGGTTCGTGCCGCCGTCAGGGCTTCGTTCAGGCTGGTCCGAACGTCCGGGGCATTGGCCAGGAGGTAGTTCAGAGCGTCCTTCCGGGCCGCCGGATCCTGCGGGTTGATGGCGAGGCGGCCCGCGATTCCCGCCTTGTCCCCGGTTGGCGGGAGGGCGGCGAACTTGTCGACCAGGGCCGTGAGCAGCGCCTCGCGATAGGCGATGGCAGTCGTGTAGGCGGCACTCGCCTTGACGAAGGCGGCCTTGACCTGGGCCGTCTTCTCGGCACCCAGCGGGTCGGCATCGAGCCTGGCCCGGTCGCGCGCCTCCATCGTCTCGAACACGTCCCCGACGTTCAGTAGCTCCTCGTTGACCGGCATGTCGACCAGCCGGGTGACGAACGCCTCGCGGATGCCGCGCTGGGTGGCGGGGTCGGCGGCATGGGCGTAGATGCCGCCGATGCTGTCGAACTCGCGCGTCCGGTCGTTCCAGGGCAGCATGTTCGAGTGCGGCTTGTCGGTGACGCCCAGGAGGTCGATCGCCATCTGCGCCTGGCCGTAATAGCCGGCGAGCTGGCCCATCCGGCCCTCGACCGAGGCGAACCGGTCGCCCGAGTGGTGCAGGGCGGAGCCCAGCCAGTCGACCACCTCGTGCCGGTAGTTGGCGAACTGGCCCTCCTCGCTGGGCAGCGGCAGGTCGAGGCAGGAGCCGGGGTGCATCAGGGCACCCGACATCTGGTGCTCGATCGCCTTGCGCGGGTCGCCCTCCCACTGGGTCGCCCGCATCGCACCGCTGACCGAGTCATTGATCTGGTCGAGGCCGGTGATCATCGCATCCTCGTCGAAGCCGATGGCCTTGAGGACCACCGGGTCGGCGACGGGCGGGATCTTGGTCGTGGCCCGGCCGAGCGTGAGGGTGACGATCTTGGCGTAGTCGTCCTCGTGCTGGGCTGCCAGCTGGACCTTGGCGTCCATGAAGCCCGGCCGGACGGTGGTGTCGTCGTCGCCCATCAGCACCATCTCGTGCCCGGTGCCGCGCAGGACATCGTGCATGAGGGCCTCGAGCTCCTCCCTGGGCTTGGCGACGAGATCCGCCATGCTGCGCACGCCGGATTCCGGGTCGTGCAGCGCCTTGTGCAGCATCGGGCCGATCAGGAAGGACATGTTGCGGGCGCCGCCGAAGCCGGCGCGGCCGGAGCCCGTAGTGTCGAACAGCTCCTTGAGGCCCAGCTTGTCGCCGAGCTCGTTGACCTGCTGCATCGAGACCTGGACGATGTTGGCGCCGGTCTTGGCCTTGAGGCCATCGATATAGTCGGTGTTGCGGTCGAACATGGCCCGCTCGCCGGGCTTCCCCACCCGCGAGGATTGGTCGAAGACCAGGATCGGGTAGTCGGCGAGGCTGTGCTCCTGGCCGTCCCGGGCGCTGAGCCGGCCGAGCGTGCCGGCCAGATCGTCGACCAGGCTTGGCAAATAGGAGAGCGTCTCCAGCGGCTTGCCGGCCGTGGGCAGCGCCATGACCATGCGGTCAAGCGCCCGAAGCTCGGTCGTGGTATCGGGGTTGCCCTGCGCCCGCAGCTGGGTCGCCACCTGAAGGAACGCTTCGCCGGCCCGGCGCAGGCCGACATCGGCGTCGTCGTGCGGTGCTGCAAGCTCGTTGAAGGCGGATGTGCTCTCGAAGCGGAAGCCGAACACCTTGGTGAAGGCGGTGAAGGCCTCCCCGGTCGGCATGTTGTCTCGCAGGTGGGCAAGCCCATCCCGGACTGCGCGCAGCTCGCGGGTGGCAGGCTCGTCGCCACGCCCATCGGTCTCCAGCTCCGTCACCCGGGCCGCGACCTGCCGGGCGAGCTCGGTGGTCTTCTCGGTGAAGGTGGCCGTGAAGGCCGTCGTCCGCTCGGCCGCGTGCGCCTCGGCCCCGAACAGCACGCCGCGGATGTCGACCTCGCTGCCGCGCAGCTCGCGCAGGTTGGCGGTATCGAAACGGCCGCTCTCCAGGCCCTGGAGCAGTTGGGCCAGCGGTCGTGCCTCGGCTGCCGGCAGCCGATCGAACTTCGGCGCTTCGCCCGTGTGCGTCGCCAGCATGTCCTTGAGGGCACTCGTGAGCGCCCAGCCACCCTCGCGGAACTGTCCGTAGGGCGTGTCGTTGGCAAAGGCGTGATCGACCAGGCCAAGGAGCTCCGGGCCATCCATGCCCTTGAGCTGGTCCTTGATCTGGGCCGGGGTCATCACCTCGGCCGCGATCAACAGGAAGGTGTGGCGCATCTCCGCCGGATCGGCGAGCCGCAGCGCGGCACCGGTCTCGACGTCGTGATAGGCCATCTTGTCGGCGATCTTGGTGAGGATCGCCTCGCGCGTGCTCATCGGCAGGGCCTGGAAGCCCGGGCTCGCGATGTAGTCGGAGAGCGTGCGCTTCACCGCGCGCTGGATCGGGCGGCACCACCATGTGGCCGGCGGCCGATTCGACCGCATGGCCGAACTCGTGCAGCGCCCGGAACCGCGGCGAGGTCTGGACCGCCATCCGGGCCTCGGCCATCGTCTGGGACCAGGAGAGCCGGCCGCCCTCCGGGGTCTTGCTCGCGATGCGGCCGGCGATCGTCTCGGCCAGCCGCGCTCGCTCCTCCTGGCTGAGCTGCGAGCCATCGATGTGGAGCTCGTTCAGGACGCGGTTGAAGCTCGAATTGGCCGGGCCGCCGCGATGGATCTGGTTCAGGTTGAACATGAAGCGGTCGACCGCCGGCGCCTCGGCAAACTGGCGTGCCGCCTGGACCTGGCTGCCGCGCAGCGAGTGGGTCGTCCTGTCGCCGACCGCGTGGCGGAAGGCGGCATCGCCCACGACCTGGCCGTATTCCGCTCGCAGCGCCTGGAGGAAGGCGCCCATGACCTCGCGCTTCTCGGCCCGATGGGAGGTGAACTGGTTCTGCACCCAGCCGGCGACGCGGCCGCAGAACCCTTTGCTCGCCGGACGCGTCTCCAGGGCCGTCTTGTCGTTGCCGGCGAAGCCGACCTTCTCGCCCAACCCAACCTGCGCGAAACGCGCAAGCGAGACTCCGGTCATGGCAGCACCCTCGGCACAGGCTTGGAGCTCAGGCTCGGAGCATGAAGGGGGTGGGACCCGGGGCGAGCCTCACCTCGGCCTCGCCATCCGTCCGGCCTTGCGCGAGGCGTGCGCGCCAGGCCGAAGCCACCTTCAGAAAGCCGTCGAGCCGCTCCTGGAGCTGGACGATGTCGAGGCCCGCCAGGACCAGCCGGTCGAGCAGCACGACGCCCTGCCCGGTCGCCTCGTAGCCGAAGACCGGCTCGCCCGTGGCATGGGCCATGAGGTTCGCCTCGAGCAGCTCGGCAAAGAGGGCGCCCCGGCCCCGATCCGCCTCGCCGAGCCAGGAAAAGAGGGCCAGCGCATCGCGGCTGGGCTCGTACTCCATGTTGACGGCCAAGTCGTCGAACGTCAGGCAGGCATAGCCGCGCTCGTCGAGCGCCAGGTCTGCCAGACCGATCACCTCGCCGAACTGGCCGAGCACAAGGTTTGCCTGCTCGATGCTCACGCAATCTCTCTTGGCGCTGGAGTCGAATGGACCCGCGCCCGGCAGGCTTCGGATCCACAGAGTGTCATCGGAAAGGCTGCCCGCGCCTGGGCCTGTGGTCAATCGAAACCTGGAAGCCTGCCCATCGCGGCATTCCTCCCAGTGCCGGACGGTGATTGCGGCTCGCTTGACGCCGTCCTATCGTCCGGCCGCAAGTTCACGCGGACGGGCCAGCATAAGGCCCGGACAAGCCGGGCGGGGGTGCTGCAACGTGCCCCGGCGGCAAGCAGGGGGCGTAGGATCGATGACCAAGTGGAAACTGTCCCGCCGTAGCCTTCTCCAGGGGACGGCCGGTGCCGTCGTGGCCGGGTCGACGCTGGGCCGCGCCCGCGGCGCCCATGCCGCCGGCAAGCTGTCGCTCGGCTTCTGGGACCACTGGGTGCCGGGTGCGAACGACATCCTGACCAAGATCTGCCAGGAGTGGGCCGAGAAGGAGAAGGTCGAGCTCCAGATCGACTACATCCCTTCCCAGGGCAACAAGGACCTCCTCACCATCCAGGCCGAGGCGCAGGCGCGCTCGGGCCATGACGTGCTGTCGTTCCGGGTCTGGGAGGCGAGCAGCCATGCCGCCGACCTGGAGCCGGTCGATGACGTGATGGAAGCCGTCATCGCCCAGAACGGCAAGGTCAACCCGGTCGTCGAGTATCTGGGCCAGCATGACGGTCACTGGGTCGGCGTGCCGGCAACGCCGGGCTCGCAGCTCAAGGTGCCCTGCGGCCGCCTCGACATGCTGAAGGAGCAGGCGGGCCTCGACATTCAGGCCATGTACCCGGCCGACGGCCCGGCGACCGACAAGGCCGCGGACTGGAACTGGGACACGTTCCTGGCCGCTGCCGAGAAGTGCCACAAGGCTGGGAACCCGTTTGGCCTCGGCCTCGGCACCACCTCCGACAACGTGGACTGGGTCGGTGCTCTCTTCAACTCCTTCGGCGCCCACCTGGTGGATGCCAAGGGCGAGATCGTCGTCGACTCGGCCGAGATGGCGGCAGCCCTCGACTACATGAAGCGGCTGTCGGCCTTCCTGCCCGAGGACGTGATCGCCTGGGACGACGCCTCCAACAATCGCTGGCTGATCTCGGGCAAGGGAGCCCTGATCCTCAACCCGCCCAGCACCTGGGCCGTGGCCAAGCGCGATGCGCCGCAGGTGGCCGAGAAGTGCTGGACCTTCGCCATGCCGAAGGGGCCGCAGGGCCGCTTCGCCCCCTATCTGCCGTTCAACTGGGGCATCTGGCAGTTCTCGCCCAACAAGTCGGCGGCCAAGAGCCTCCTGGCCCATCTCTCGACCAGGGCCGCCATCGAGCGTTTCGTCGCCGGCAGCCAGGGCTACGACATCCCGGGCTATGCCGCCTTCAACGACTTCAAGACCTGGGCCGAGGAAGGCCCGCCCAAGGGTACCTTGCGCCACTACCCGGTGGCCGGCGACGAGACCTACTCGATCGCCGCCTCGCCGGCCCCGCCCGAGATCGCGGTCCAGATCTACAGCCAGGCCACCATCACCAAGATGGTCGGGCGCATGGTCCAGGGCGGCGCCTCCGCCGAGGACGCCATCGCCTGGGCCGAGACCGAGCTCGAAGGCTTCATGCGCACCTGAGGCGCCCGCCGGCCGTGCGGTGATGCACGGCCGGCAGCCTTTCCTCGAGGCTGGGAGGGATCATGGCCCAGGCTGCTGCCGTCGTAGCCGGCGCTTCCGCCGCACCGCCCCGGATCCGGCGCGGCGGGCTTTCGCGCGGCCGCTCGCGCACCGCGTTCCTCATGTGCGTGCCGCTTCTGCTCATCATCTTCGGCCTGGTGGTCTATCCGGCCCTGTACTCCCTGCATCTCGCCACCTTGAACAAGTCGATGCAGCGTTTCGTGGGCTTCGGGAACTTCTCGTTCCTGTTCTCCCGCGAGCTGTTCTGGATGGTGGTCAAGCAGTCGGTGATCTTCGCCGTCACCGCCGTCATCTTCAAGGCCCTGATCGGCTTCATCGTCGCCCACCTCGTCAACAACCTGCCCGACAAGGGGCAGCGCAAGTGGCGCGGGATGCTGCTGATCCCTTGGGTCATTCCGCCGGCCATGAGCACGCTGGTCTGGTGGTGGCTGTTCGATCCCTCCTACAGTGCCGCCAACTGGCTGCTGGTCAGCATGGGCCTGGGGCCGGTGTCCTGGCTCGGCAACCCCGGCTGGGCCCGGTTCTCCGTCATCCTGGTCAATGTCTGGTACGGGGCGCCCTTCTTCATCATCATGTATCTCGCCGCCCTGAAGTCGGTCCCGGCCCAGCTCTATGAGGCCGCCGCCATCGACGGCGCCAACGCGCTGCAGCGGCTCTGGTACGTGACCCTGCCGATGCTGCGCAGCATCATCGCGATCACCGTCCTGTTCTCGCTCATCGTCACCTTCGCCAACTTCGACATCGTGCGCATCTTGACCAATGGCGGACCCAGCGACCTGACGCATGTCTTCGCCACCTACGCCTTCAAGCTGGCGATCGAGGGCAACGACATCCCGCTCGGGGCCTGCGTCTCGCTCTTCATGTTCCCGTTCCTGGGCATCGCCGCCATCTTCATCCTGCGCGACGTGCATCGCCGCAGCACCGAAGCGATCGGCTAGGAGAGGTCGCCATGGCTGCCAGCACTGCCGCCCTCGACGAGGTCCGCGGGCCCGAGATCGCCGCCACGGGGTCGCCCGGTCCCCGGCGACGCTGGGCGCTCTACAGCTCCTATTTCTTCCTCATCCTGTTCTGCATCTTCTTCCTGGCCCCGCCGGTCTACATGCTGATCACCTCGCTCAAGACGAGCCAGGAGATCGCGACCCAGGCGGGCAGCCCATGGCTGGTGATCAACCCCACGCTCGCCAACTATACCGGCCTCCTGACCTCGCCGACCTTCCTCACCTTCTTCAAGAACTCGTTCCTGGTCTCGGTAGTCACGGTCGCGGTGACGATGGTGGTGAGCGTGCTCGCCGCCTTCTCCCTGGCCAGGATGCGCTTTTTGGGCTCGACCATCCTCGCCACCGGTGTCTTCCTCACCTACCTGATCCCCGACACCCTCCTGTTCATCCCTATGTTCAAGACCTTCAGCTTCCTGCGCGAGGTCACAGGCATCCAGTTCATCAACAAATGGTGGATCCTCTGCATCATCTACCCGACGCTGACGGTGCCGTTCTGCACCTGGATCCTGATCGGCTACTTCAGCTCGATCCCCAAGGAGCTGGATGAGGCGGCGATCGTGGATGGCGCCTCCTACATGCAGATCCTGGTCAAGGTGTTCCTGCCGGTGTGCCTGCCGGGCCTGATCGCCGCCACGATCTTCGCCTTCACCGTCTCCTGGGCCCAGTTCCTCTACCCGCTGGCCTTCACCACCACCATCGACCAGCTCGTCCTCCCGGTCGGGATCGTGACTTCGCTCATCAAGGGCGACGTCTTCAACTGGGGCCAGATCATGGCCGGCACCCTCCTGGGCGCCGCCCCGCCGCTGCTGATCTACGCGTTCCTGATGGACTACTATATCGCGGGCCTCACGGCGGGAGCGACGAAGGGGTGAGCACCTACGCCGGTGCCACCATGACCCGGTCGTAGGCATCGGCGATCGCTGAGACGTCGGCCTCGCCCAGCGGCACCAGCGGTGGCCGCACGGCAAGCCAAGCGTGGTCGCCTGTGCGGTGGGCGATGAGGGCCTTCACCGCCGGGATTACCGGATAGTCCAGCAGCGCCTCGACCAGCCGGATGATCCGCGGATCGTCCTCGCCCGTCTCGGCTAGGGGCCGGAGCGCCTCCGGGCAGACATTGGCAAGGCCCGAGATCGCACCCCGACCGCCGCCTCGGACGGCTTCGGCGAGGAAGCGCTCATCACCGATCAGGATGGTGAGGTCGCCATGGGTGGCAAGTAGCTGCCTCGTGTAGGGCTCGTCGCCCGAGGAGTCCTTCACGCCCAGCACGACCTCGGGGAAAGCGGTCCGCAGGCGCCCGATCAGCTCGACCGAGATGCCGACCTGGGTGACCGACGGGATGTTGTAGAGCAGCACGTCGCGCGCGGCTCCGCCCAGGCTTTCGAAGACAGTGGCGAACCAGGCGAAGAGGCCGTCATCGCACACGCCCTTGAAGTAGAAGGGCGGGGGCAGCAGGAGGGCCTTGCAGCCGAAGTCGAGCGCCGAGCGCGCCTGGGCCACCGCATGCGGCACCGAGGAGGCGCTGATGCCGCCGACCACGAACCTGCCGTCGATACCAGCCGCCGCCATGGCACCCAGCACTTGCTCACGACCGGCCGGGCCGATGGAGGCGCCCTCGCCGGTGGTGCCGAATGCAGTGATGCTCCTGCAGCCGTTCTCCAGGCACCAGCGCGCATGGGCTGCCATTCTGGGATGGTCGATCTTGCCGTCAGGTCGGAACGGCGTGGCCAGGGCCACGGATAGGCCGAAGCTTGCAGCGGGAGTGGTCATGAGCAAGGATTCCTGACGGGCAAAGGATGTGGTGGCGACCAAGAGTGGCCTGGGCAGCGATGATGCGGCGGGCTAATGATCGGGAGGCCTGTCCTCGCCGGCACGAGGGCAAGGGTGCCGATAGCAGAAGCTGGGGGGACTAGACCAATGACACGTCACAGCAGCCGTTTTGCGCGCCGCGATATCCTGGCCGGAACTGCGTCGGCCGCTGCGCTGGCCGGCATGGGCTGGGTGCCGCCCGCCTGGGCCGCCGTGGACTGGCAGAAGTTCAAGGGCACCCAGCTCGAGGTCAATCTGGTGAAGGGCCCGCGCGCGGAGACCCTGCGTCGGCACGTGGCGAAGTTCACCGAGCTCACCGGCATCGAGGTCGGGCTTGAGCAGATCCCCGAGCAGCAGCAGCGGCAAAAGGTCGTCATCGAGTTCAACAGCGGCCGCCCGAGCTTCGACGTCGCGCACCTGAGCTATCACGTGCAGAAGCGGCTGCTGGAAAAGGGTGGCTGGCTGCAGGACGTGAAGCCCTACGCTGCCGACCCGAGCCTCGCCGACCCCGCGCTCAGCCTCGACGACTTCTCCTCGGCTGGTGTCACCTATGCCACGGACAGCCAGGGCCGGTTCACCAGTCTGCCGCTCAGCGTCGATTACTGGATGGTCTACTGGAACAAGGAGCTGTTCGAGAAGAAGGGGATCGCCTACCCCGCCACCTTCGACGACATGGTCAAGGCCGCCGAGGCACTGACCAACCCCGACGAGGGCACCTTCGGCTTCGTCGCCCGCGGCCTCAAGAACGCCAACGTGCCGGTCTGGACAAGCTTCCTCCTGGGCTACGGCGTCGACCCGGTGGATGCGAACGGCAACCTGCATATCGACGGCCCGGAGGGGATCGAGGCCGCCAAGCTCTATCAGCGCCTGCTGACCAAGTCGGCACCGCCCGGCGTCACCGGCTTCAACTGGAACGAGAGCCAGTCCTCGTTCATCCAGGGCAAGATCGGCATGTGGATGGACGGCGTCGGCTTCGCCCCGCCGCTCGAGGACCCGACCAAGTCCCGTATCGTCGGCAAGGTGGGCTATGGCGTGATGCCCAAGGGCCCCGTTGCTCAGGCATCTGGGACCTTCGGTGACGGCATCGGCATCGCGGCCGCGAGCCAGAACAAGGAGGCGGCCTGGCTCTTCTGCCAGTGGGCGGTCTCGGCTCCGATCCAGGCCGACCTCCTGCAGACGGGCTCGGGCGTGCCGTTCCGCAAGTCGGTGCTGGACGATCCCGAGGTCCGCAAGGGTGTGAAGATGCCGGCCGCATGGGTGGACGCCGTCGTGGGCTCGGCCGCGGTCAGCAAGCTCGGCCTGCCGGTGGTGGTCCCGGTGACGGAGTTCCGCGACATCGTCGGCATTGCCCTCACCAACATGCTGGCCGGCGCCGACCCGGCTGCGGAGCTGAAGAAGGCTTCCGAGCAGTTCAAGCCGATCCTCGAGAAGAGCGAGAAGGCATGAGCGGCCGCGTCGGGCATCCGCCCGGCGCGCTGGCGGGCGGGAGGGCGGCGTCAGCATCGGCGCCGACCGCCCGGCTCGACACGGATGAGCGGCCGCTCCGGGCCTACTGGCCTTTCATCGCACCGGCCGTCGTCCTCACGCTCGCGGTCATCCTCTTCCCTTGGGCCTTCACCGGCTGGATGAGCCTCAACGAGTGGAAGGTGGGGGAGCAGCGCAGCTTCGTCGGCCTCGCCAACTTCGCCGCCCTGCTCACCGACGTGCGCTTCGGCGAGGCGGTCTGGCACACGCTCGTCTACACGGCCCTTGCCGTGATCCTGCCGCTCGTCCTGGGCACGATCGCAGCCCTCATCTTCCATGAGCACTTCCCCCTGCGCGGCTTCCTGCGCAGCGTCTTCATCCTGCCGATGATGGCGACGCCGGTGGCGATCGCGCTGGTCTGGACGATGATGTTCCACCCCCAGCTGGGCGTGCTGAACTACCTGCTCTCCCTCGTGGGCCTGCCGCCCTCGCTCTGGGTGTTCGATGCGCGGACGGTGATCCCCTCGCTGGTCATGGTCGAGACCTGGCAGTGGACGCCGCTCGTGATGCTGATCGTGCTGGGCGGCCTCGCGTCCCTGCCGGTCGATCCTTACGAGAGTGCCGAGATCGACGGTGCCAGCATGTGGCAGAAGTTCCGGCACATCACGCTTCCGCTGATCATGCCCATGCTCATGGTCTCGGTGATCATCCGCACCATCGATGCGGTGAAGAGCTTCGACATCATCTTCGCCATTACCCAGGGCGGCCCCGGCACGGCGTCGGAGACCATCAACATCTACCTCTATCTGCAGGCCTTCTCGTTCTTCAACATCGGCTACGGCTCGGCCCTGGCGGTGGTCTTCTTCATTATCGTCGTGGCCTTGGCCCTCTCGCTGCTCTGGCTCCGCCAGCGGACCAAATGGATGGAGGTGGTCGGCAAATGAGCGGGCCGCGCAAGTACCTGCGCCAGCTGGGCCTGCTGTTCGCCGCCCTGGTGATCGTCTCGCCGGCGATCCTCGTTTTCTTATGGATGCTGTCGCTCTCCCTTAAGCTCGAGATCGACAACACCGCCTATCCGCCGGTCTTCATCCCGAGCCAGCTCGCCTGGACCAACTACACCACCGTGTTCGAGGAGGCCTCGTTCGGGCTCTACTTCGTCAACAGCCTGATCGTCACCGGCCTCTCGACCCTGGTGGCGCTCGCCGTCGGCGTGCCGGCCGGCTACGGCATCGCCGGGCCAAGGCCACGGGCCTCACCGTCGTCATCCTGATCGCCCGGATGACGCCGGGCCTGAGCTATCTGATCCCACTGTTCCTTCTCTTCCAGTATTTGGGGCTTCTGGGGACGCTCTGGCCCCAGATCATCACTCACCTCGTGATCACTGTGCCGGTGGTGATCTACGTCATGGTCGGCTTCTTCGAGACCCTGCCGCTCGAGCTCGAGGAGGCAGCCCGGATCGACGGCGCGTCGCGCTGGGGCGTCTTCCGCCACGTGGCCCTGCCGCTGGCGCGCCCCGGCATGACCGTAGCGCTGATCCTCGCCTTCATCTTCTCGTGGAACAACTTCGTCTTCGGCATCGTGCTCGCCGGGCGGAGCACGCGCACGCTTCCGGTCGCCGTCTACAACTCCCTCACCTTCGAGGAGGTGAGCTGGGGGCCGCTCTCGGCCGCCGCGCTGATCGTGACCCTGCCCGTCCTCATCCTCACCATCATTGCGCAAAAGCAGATCGTGGCCGGGATGACGGCAGGGGCGGTGAAGGGAGGCTAGCGGATTACTGGTCGCGATGCAAGGGATATGGTCCTAGATCGCAGCCCAGCTTGCTTTACGGTCGCCTTGTCGGTGCTGCTCGACCGCTCGTGGGATCGGGCTCGCCGGGTGCCAGCGGGCCCTGCTTGGCGCGGCGGCGGGAGCGCATGATGGCGTAGCCGATGATCACGGCCAGCAGGATGGGCCCCAGGGCATAGACCAGGAGCGAGAACGTTCCTATCGCCGTGCCTTCATCCATCCCCGTTCCTCCCCATGCCAGGACCCGTGGTGGTGAAAGCGTGCTGAGCGGCTCCGGGTTCCGCAAACGCCGACTGGGGCGTCAGAGCTGCTCGATCGGGGGCAGGTCGGGGAGGCGGGCCTCGATCATGGCGCGGGTGGGCTGGGCGGTCTGGGCGCCCAGGTGCTCGCAGGAGAGGGCGGCGGCGACGCTGGCGGCCGCGAGGGCCTCGGGCAGCGAGGCTCCGCTATCGAGCCAAGCGGCTAGGGCACCGGCGAAGGTGTCGCCGGCACCGGTGGTGTCGACGGGCTGGATGCGGAGCGGCGAAGCCTTGAGGGCGAGGTCGGGGCCGACGGCGATCGCACCCTTGGCACCCAGGGTGAGGACGCAGGTAAGGCCGTGGCGGCTGGAGAGCTCGGTGGCGAGCTCGCGGGGCGCAGCGGTGCGGCCGGTGAGGGAGGCGGCCTCGTGCTCGTTGACGATCAGGAGGTCGAGGGCAGCCAGGACGTCGTCGGGGACGGCACCAGCGGGGGCCAGATTGAGGATGGTGCGGGCACCGCGGGCGTGGGCGCGGCGGAGGGCCTGGGCGGTCTCCTCGGCACGGATCTCGTTCTGGCACAGCACGGTGGTGCCTGGTGCCAGGAGGTCGTCCGGAATCTGGTCGGCCGCGACCTCGAGATTGGCGCCGCTGCCAACCGTGATCGCGTTCTCGCCGGCGGCGTCGATGCCGATGACTGCGATCCCGGTCGGGCGCTCGCAGGTGAGCGAGGCGGGAGCAGTCGACGCCCGCCTCCTCGAGCAGGCGCGAAGGACGGGACCATAGGCGTCGTCGCCGACCTTGCCGACGAAGAGGACCTTCGCCCCGGCCTTGGCAGCGGCCGCGGCCTGATTGGCTCCCTTGCCGCCCGGGGCGAAGGTGTAGCCCGGGCAGAGCACCGTTTCCCCGGGCCGAGGCAGCCGATCCACCTTGAACAGCAGATCGGCATTGATCGAGCCCGGCACGATGAGCATGGTCGGCGCCCCCTACTCCAACTGAGGCGGCGCCGCCCGGCGCCTAGCGCTTGCTGAACTGGAAGCTGCGGCGGGCCTTGGCCTTGCCGTACTTCTTGCGCTCGACCTCGCGGTCGTCACGGGTGAGGAAGCCGCCGGCCTTGAGAGGGGCACGGAGGCCGGGGTCGTAGTTGACGAGAGCGCGGCTGATGCCGTGGCGGACAGCACCCGCCTGGCCGGAGAGGCCGCCGCCGTTGACGGTGCAGATCACGTCGTACTGGCCCAGCCGGTCGATCACGGCGAAGGGCTGGAGCACGATCATCTGCAGGGTGGAGCGGGCGAAGTAGGTCTGGAGGTTGCGGTATTCCTCGCGCTTCGCGGTGCTGCCCTCGGCGCGCTTCTCGCGCAGCTCCTTCTTCACCTTGGCGGCCAGACCGGCGCCGCGCTTGATGATGAACTTGCCGCTGCCGCGCCTGATCCAGACCCGGGCCACGGCGTCCTTGCGCCGGCCGGTAGCGTAGGCGCGGCCCAGCGCGTCGACCTTGGGCTCCTGTGGCTGGGCCTGCGGTGCATCCGGGGTAGTGCCGGCAGCGCTGCGCAGGCGGGCGAGATCGGCCAGGGTATGCTTCTCAGCCAAGGGAGGGCTCCGCGACACTGTTCTTGCGGTTCATGGCGGCGATATCGAGCTTCGCCGGCTGGGCGCCGGCATGCGGGTGCTCGGCACCCTTGTAGATGTGCAGCTTGCGCAGGACGGCGCGGCCCAAGGGCCCGCTCGGCACCATGCGCTTGACCGCGGACTCGATCACCCGCTCCGGGAAGCGGCCCTCGAGCACCTTGTCGGCGCGGCGCTCCTTGATCCCACCCGGGTAGCCGGTGTGGTGGTAGTAGATCTTCTGCTGCGGCTTCTTGCCGGTCAGCACCACCTTCTCGGCGTTGACGACCACGATGTGGTCGCCACAATCCATGTGCGGCGTGAAGGTGGGCTTGTGCTTGCCCCGCAGCCGGTTGGCCACCAGCGCGGCAAGCCGGCCGAGCACCAGCCCCTCCGCGTCGATCACGTACCAGCCGCGCACGATCTCGCTGGGCTTGGCGCTATAGGTCTTCATCCAGGATCTGATCCGCTGGCAACGCGCTGACCCGGCTCACAACCGGCAGCACAACATCGCACCCGCAAGCCTTCCGGCCCCCGGGCGAGGGCGAAGGTCTACGTTCCCCCCCTCCATCTGTCAACCAGCAGCAGGGCGGCGGGCCGCCGCGGGCTTCTGTTTTACCCCTTTGCAGGTACCCGGACCCACTGGCTGTACCAGGTTGCGGGGTGTGGTTCGGGGCCGTTGCGGCGCTCGTACTCGATCGCTGCTGCAAGCGCTGCCCGCTCGGCCTCGCCGAGCCGGTCCCAGAAGGCCTTGGCCCGCACCTCGCCCGAGGCCTGCTCCAGCTGGTAGTGCTGGAGCAGGAACTTGCCGTTGTGCGGTGCGACCGGCCGGGCGACGGGGGCGTTCTGGTTGGCCGGCGCCTTCGCAAGTGGCTGGATGGGCTCGATCTTCGGCATCTTGGGTTCGCTCGGGGCGGGTGCCGCGGCCAGCTCGGCATCGAGCTGCTCCTGGGCTGCTCCGGCCTCTTCCTCGTCCGGCAGCAGCCCCTCGGCCCTGGCCCGCTGCAGGCGGAGAAGGCTGTCCAGGGCACGGCGGACCTCGCCCTTCCGCCTCCCGGCGGTAGCGTAGGACCAGAGCGAGGCTGGCGCGGGCGTCCCTGTCGTCGTGCAGGGACTTGGCAAGGCCGGTGCCGGCTTGCGCGAGGCCGGCCAGCAGCTCGCCTTCCAGCCGCTCGGCACGGCCGGCGCGGAGGATGCCGCAGGCGATGGTCTCGGCGAGGTGGCGGGCGACGGGGCCTACGGCACCAAGCTCCGCGCGAACGGCAGCGAAATGGGCCTGGTTGGCCTCCTTGGTCTCGCCCAGGGCGGTGACGGTGACATGGGCACGGGCGCGGAGGCCGTGGGCGAGGCTGTTCATCGACGAGCGGCGCTTGCCTTCCTCGGTGTTGGGGCCGTGCGACCTGGCGCCATTCTCTCGGGCGATTTCGGCTCTGGAGGGCTTGGTGCGGCAGGTGGGCGGGTCAGGGGAGGTGGACATGGCTTGAGCTCCGCGAGGGCGGAGCATTATGGCAGAACATAGGACTAAATGCCAGAAGGGCTATCGCTATGGCCAAGCCCTGGAGGGCGCGATCCGATCAAGGTATTCCCTAACACTACTCGCCACGTTTACCTCTCAGGCCCAGCAAACTCAGGTACTTCGCGCGAGGTGCCTGCCAACCTAAGCCATTGCCCAACAAGCCCTCAGCCGAGCATGTGGCAGGGTAGTGCTAAACTTCGTTAGGGTATTATAGCGGACTCTGAGAAGGGCTGATGCTGCTGCAGTCAAGGTCGCGGAACATGCGAACACGCCGAGATCCCTATGCTCCCATAGCACTGTCTGGCTCGAGGGCACGCCGTGGCCTACGGGCGAATGCTGGGTCGTGGCCTGATCGGTGAAATAGCAGCCGCGAAAGAATATAGTACAGTACAACTGAACGACCCTCGCCTATAAGGCGAGGGGTTCATGAGGGGTCGATTTGAAATCGACCATCGTCCTCAACTGGCTCTCCCTCCTGCTCGTCGATGTACTCGTTGATCATCTCATCAGTGATCGTCCCTGACGTGACGGCAAAGTAGCCGCGTGCCCAGAAGTGCCGGCCCCAGAACTGGCGCTTGAGGTGGGGGAACTCCTGGAGGAGAAGGCGTGAGCTGGTGCCTTTGAGCCACTGCACGATCTGGCTGATGTTCTGGTGCGCGCGGTAGCTGAGGAACAGGTGCACGTGATCCGCGGCGACCTTGCCCGAGATGATCTGGAGATCGTTCTCGGCCGCGATCTGCCGCAGAAGGTCACGAGCCCTGACCGCGACCGCGCCCGTCAGCACCCGCTTGCGGTACTTGGGGACCCAGACGAGGTGAACCTTGAGATCATAACGCGCGTGGCTGCCAAGGCGGTATCGTCGCATGATGCGACTTCACCTACCTTTCCCTTCGCCTGAAGGCGAGGGTTTGAGACCCCGATGGGGTACAATCATCTCATGCAACTGTCATTGCGCTCCTCGGAGCGATCGGTCTGATCTTGTTTCAGATTTTATCTTTGCACGCAGCTAACGAACGCAACGAGGAGATATGCTCGACGTTGGAGAACGAGATCGAGATGTTTGTGAGGCTCGCAATCATCAATCCGCTCACTATGTACCAGAATCCCAATTTGGCAGCTGCAATAAATGAAGCTGGCCAGATTGCAATAGCCCATGATCGATTGATGAGAGCTTCAGGTCGCCGGGCTGATGCTTATCGAGAGTACCAAAGTGTCTTTCAACGACTGCATGGACTCTGCCGATCCTGACCACAGTAGACTTTCCGTGCTCGACCACGAGGTCGTGCGTTGCTCCTCGACGACCGAGTGGCTCAGGAGGCCTCTACTTAGAGTCCGGTCTCCTACATCACTGGCTTCGACCTAATCATGGTGCCGGCGGAACCGCGCTCAGCTCGTCGGCTGTAAAGGCGCCTTCGGCGGTTGTGCGGCCATCACTGTCGACGAACTCCACGTAATAGGCGCGCCGGGGGCGCTCAAAGACCTCGACGATGGTCCCACGGGCGCCCCGCCCCAGGCCCAGCTCGGGACTGTCCCGGCGCAAATAGACCACCTGTAGAAGCTCGAGGTCCTGTGGCGGCCTCGGGCTGGGCGGTTCCGGCCTAGTCGAGGGGATAAAGCGTGGCGAGGCGTGGGACATCTTCCCCTGTCCGATAGATCCACCCGGTCCGGATGCGCAGGCTTCCATTCGGGCCGGTGACGGTCATCACCACGCGGAAGCGCCTACCGTAGGGAATCGGATCAGTTGGTTCCGCGTCCTCTACCAGGATAGCGTGCTTGATCTGTTCAAGCAAACTCACCCAATGCTGCGGCGTCAGTCCGGTGGCCGCGCGAAGGACGCGGGCCTTGTTCCCGCCCGACGGATGATCGGGGTTGAGCACGTAGTCCCTGATCTTCCGTTCGTCGATGATCGCCGTTTCGGCATTCGGCAGAATGGGCATGGAGAGCTGGCTTGCTTCGCATCTCAGCATGCCCGTAGCGGTTGAACGGTGCAAGCTTCCGCTGCGCCCGCTACCTTGCCGTACCGTCTGCGGCACCTAGTCTGGCCGGGGCAGGCGCGGGAGGTGGAGCGATGGCGAGAGAGATGGCCGACGGCGGGATGGGTCCGCCGCATTTCACGCGCGACGAGTTCGCCCGTCGGCAGCAGGCCGCCTGCGCCAGCCTCGCCGCGGCCGGGCTCGATGCGCTCCTCCTGTTCAAGCAGGAGAGCATGTACTGGCTCACCGGCTACGACACGTTCGGGTTCTGCTTCTTCCAATGCCTCGTGCTGCGGGGCGATGGGCGGATGGTGCTGCTGACGCGGGCACCGGACCTGCGGCAGGCTCAGCTCACCTCGGTGCTGGAGGATGTGCGGGTCTGGGTGGATCGGGACGGGGCCGATCCGGCGGTGGAGCTGCGGGGGCTGTTGCAGGAGCTGGGGCTGGGCGGGAAGCGGCTGGGGGTGGAGTGGGAGACGCATGGGCTGACGGCGGCCAATGGGAAGCGGCTCGAGGGGGCGTTGGGCGGGTTCGCGCGGCTGGAGGATGCGTCGCTGCTGCTGTCGAGGCTGCGGCTGGTGAAGTCGGAAGCGGAGCTGGCCGTCGTGCGGCGGGCGGCGGAGCTTGGGGATGCGGCGCTGGCGGCGGCGGTGGAGCATACGCGGGCGGGGGCGGACGAGGGGGTGATCCTGGCCCGGATGCATGATGCGGTGTTCGAGGGGGGAGGGGACTACCCGGGCAACCCGTTCATCATCGGGTCGGGGCCGGGGGCGCTCTTGTGCCGGTACTATTCGGGGCGGCGGCGGCTGGATGCGGTGGATCAGCTCACGCTCGAGTTTGCGGGGGTGTACTGGCAGTACCATGCCTGCCTGATGCGGACGCTGCTGGTGGGGGAGGCCAGTCCGCGGCATCGGGAGCTGTTCGAGGCGGCGGCGGAGGCGTTGCAGGCTTGCGAGGCCAAGCTGGTGCCCGGGGCCACGATGGGCGAGGTGTTCGAGGCCCATGCGGGCGTGTTCGACCGGCGGGGGCTGCGGGCGCACAGGCTCAATGCGTGCGGGTACTCGCTGGGGGCGGTCTATGCGCCATCCTGGATGGACTGGCCGATGTTCTATGAAGGCAACCCGGTCGAGGTGGCGCCGGGCATGGTGTTCTTCCTGCACATGATTCTGATGGACAGCGAGCACGGGGCCGCGATGTGCCTGGGGCGGACCTCGGTCGTGGGCGAGCGGGGGGCGGAGCCGCTGTCGAAGGCGCCGCTGGAGCTGGTGGTCTGCTGACTGGTTGTCGGCGGGCCGCGGAGCAACTCACCAGACGGGTGGCTCGCGGCGGAGGCGGCGGGCGTGGGCGAGGGGGGTGGCGACGGCGAGCGCTTGCGGGAGGTCGAGGGCGTAGGCGGTGCGGAGATAGGTGCGGAAGTCGTAGATCGTGACGGCGGGGCAGGTCTCGAACTCGAGGAACCAGGGGCGGCCGTCAGGGTCGAGGCGGAAGTCCATGGACCAGTAGTCGCGCAAGTTCAGGGCGTGGGCGAGGTGGCGGGCGGCGGCGTCGATGGTGGCGGCGGGCGGGCCTTGCAGGGGCTCGATCTGGATCGAGAGTCCGTTGGCGGTGCCGGCAGCGGCCAGCTGGGTCATGCGTAAGGAGTTCGGCGAGGGTAGGGAACCCGGTGTCGCTGCTCGTGCGGATGACCTGCAGGCCTAGCGGCGACGGCACCTGGCCGAGGTCCATGAAGCTGACGCGGACGTCCTGGCCCGGCATGTAGGTTTGGATGACCGTGCGGTCGCCGTAACGCTGCCACAGGCGGCGGGTGTGGGCGATAGCCTCCGGGAGGGACGCGGCCCGGCTGTCGGCCCCGATGCCAAGCTTCGCACCCAGCGTGTTGGGCTTGACGAAGTAGGGGCCGGTCGGCGGCAGGGCGTCGAGCGGGCTCAGGGCTTGGCCGTTCTCGGCCAGGGCCGTGGGCGGGACGTTCAGGCCGAGGCCCCGGGCGATGGCACCGCAGCGGAACTTGTCCTGGCATAGATGCTGGGCGGCGGGCGGGCTGCCGAACTGGGGCAGGTCGAGGAGGGCGGCCAGGCTCGTGGCGTGGCTACCGCGGTACCAGGCAAAGCCGTCGGTCAGCGACCAGAGAAGCGTGCCGCTGTCAGGACCAGCCAGAGCCAGCGGGAGCCAGCGGTCGAGGGCGTCGAGCGCGGCCCAGGTGAGCTCGATGCCGGCGGCGTTCAGAGCGGCCCTGATCTCAGGGAGCATGGCCGCGAAGTCGGTGCCTTGCGCGAGGTAGAAGGCGATCTCGGCGGCAATGTCAGGGGTTGCGCCCTGTTCCCCCGGCCTACGGTTCGCTGAGACACCGCTTTGCAGGTAGGCAACTGCAAGGAGGTGGAGGATGGACGAGACGGTTGGGGTGGGCGTGGGCCCGGCGGCGCGCGCCCACCACGCTGGCGGGGGCGGGCCCACGCCCGCGCCGCGGCGGCGGATGTCGGCAGGACGCAAGCAGGAAGCGGTGCTCCGCCTGCTGCGGGGCGAAGACCTGGAGCTGGTCTCACGCGAACTGGGCGTGACGGCCGCCGAGCTGAGCGGCTGGCGGGATACCTTCCTTGCCGGTGGCGAGGCCGCCTTGAAGACCCGGCCTGAGGACGCCCGCGACGGCGAGATCGGGCGTCTGAAGGAGAAGGTCGGCGACCTGACGATGGCCAACGAGCTGCTCGGGGCCAAGATCGAGCGGATGGAGACGGCGCGCCCTTTAGCGCAGCGGAGGTCGAGGCGATGAGCCGGCAGGTCTCGCCCTCCACCGACCAAGTCTACGGTCTGCAGCGGGTCACCCGCCTCTGGGGCATCTCACGGGCAACCCTCTATCGCCACCGCCGCCCGACCAAGGTGGTTAAGCGCAAGCGGCCCGGGCCATGCGGGGCCAGGTCAGACGAGGACCTGGTGGCGGCCATCCGGCAGCTGCTGCAGGACAGCCCCTTTCATGGCGAGGGCTATCGCAAGCTGTGGGCGCGGCTGCGCTTTGCCGGCATCCGCACCAGCCGGCGTCGTGTCCTGCGGCTGATGCAGGCGCACAGCCTGCTGGCGCATCAACGTGCCGGTCGGCCACGGGGCTCGAAGGCCCACGACGGCACGATCACCACCGAGCGGGTCGACCTGATGTGGGGCACCGACCTGACCTCGGTCATGACTGGCGAGGGCCAGGCCGCTGTGTTCATCACCGTCGATCACTGTTCGACCGAGTGCGTCGGTATTCACGCCAGCCGCAGCGCCGATCGCTTCCAGGCGCTCGAGCCGGTCAAGCAGGCCGTCCGCCAATGCCATGGCGGCTTTGCCAAGGGCAGGGACCTGCCAGGAATTCCGTGTATGGGCGGGCGGTTGAACTTCAGCCAGCCATGGCCTGGGTGAAGCGCTCGCCGAAGAGGACGGCGAACTGGGCCTTGGCCATCGCCCACTCGCGAGGCGGCATCCTCCACTCCTTCTCGGCGCGGTTCAAGACCAGGAACAGCAGCTTCATCGCTGCCTCGTCGGTCGGGAAGTGGCCCCTGGCCCGCACCGCCCGACGGAGCTTGGAGTTGAGCGCCTCGATCGCGTTCGTCGTGTACAACAGCCGCCGGACGTCGCCGGGGAAGGCGTAGAACGGCACGACCTCGCCCCAGGCTCGGCGCCAGCTCTGGCCGATGGCCGGGTATTTCCGCCCCCAGGGACCCTCCTCGAAGGCGGCCAACGCGGCCTCGCCGGCGGTGGCGTCGACCGCGCGGTAGATGTCCCTCAGCGCGGCAGCCACGGCCTTGCGGTCCTTGTAGGCGACGAAGGCCAGGCTCTGGCGCAGCAGGTGGACGATGCAGGTCTGGACCGTGGCCTCCGGGAAAACGGCCGTGATCGCCTCCGGGAAGCCCTTCAGGCCGTCGACGACCGCGATCAGGACATCCTCGACGCCCCGGTTCTTGAGCTCGTTCATGACCCGCAGCCAGAACTTCGCACCCTCGTTCTGCTCGAGCCACAGGCCCAGGATCTCCTTGCTGCCGTCGGCCCGGACGCCCAGGGCGATGTGGACCGCCTTGTTCCTGACCAGCCCTTCGTCGCGGACCTTGACCCGGAGCGCGTCGAAGAAGACCAGCGGGTAAACCGGCTCCAGCGGCCGGGCCTGCCAGGCCGCGATCTCCTCGAGCACCGCGTCCGTCACGGCGCTGATCAGGTCGGGCGAGACCTCGACGCCGTAGAGCTCGCGCAGGTGGCCGACGATCTCCCGCGTGCTCATGCCCCGGGCGTACATCGAGACGATCTTGTCGTCGAAGCCGGGGAAGCGGCGCTGGTACTTGGCGATCAGCTGCGGGTCGAAGCTCGATTGCCGATCCCGCGGCACCTCGAGCTCGATCTTGCCGGTGTCGGTCAGCACCGTTTTCTTGCCGTAGCCGTTGCGGCTGTTGTCGGCCTCCTCACCGCTGAGATGATGATCCATCTCCGCGTTCAGCGCCCGCTCGGCCAGGGCCTTCTTCAGGCCGTCGAGGAGGCCGTTCGGATCAAACGCCGTCTTCGGATCGGCACCGGCCAGAAGCTGGTCGAGGATGGCGTCGGGGATCTTCGGCTCTTTGCGTCGCGGCATGTCGGGGCTCCTTTGCTCCCATCATGCCCGCTCACACACGAAATTCCCGACAGCCGCCGCGCCGATCGCTTCCAGGCCCTAGAGTTGGTCAAGCAGGCCGTCCGCCAATGCCATGGCGGCTTCGCCAAGGGCATCGCTGCCGGCCTTCGGCTCCGCCACGACCACGGCAGCCAGTATGTCAGCCACGACTTCCAGGCCGAGAGCCGCTTTCCCGGCATCGAAAGCTCGCCCGCTTTCGTCCGCGAGCCGGAAAGGAACGGCTGCGCTGAGCGCTTCATCCGGGTCTTGAAGGAGAACCTGCTGTGGGTCCGCCGCTTCGAGACCGTCGAGGAGTTGCGCCTGGCACTCCTCGCCTTCCGGCAGACCTACAACCAATCCTGGATCATCGAGCGGTACGGCTACAGGACGCCTGCGCAGGTCCGAGCCGAGCAGACCACGGCCCTGCCCATGGCCGCTTAAGCGCAGAGCGGTGTCTCATTAATGTGGACCGGTACACTGTGCCGTGAGCCGGTCGCGGGCGGCGGCCTCGGGCTCATGCAGGACGAGCAGACGGCGTAGCGGGATGGTCACGGAGCCGTCACGCCGCGTTTACGGGCGGGGAGGCTGTTGGTAGAAACCGTGCCGCACCGCAGCACCCAGCCACCGCCCGGACTCCGCGCCATGAAACTGCTCGCCGGCAACAGCAACCGGCCGCTCGCGGAAGCCATCGCCGCCTCGATGCGGGTCGAGCTGACCAAGGCCACCGTGCACCGCTTCGCCGACATGGAGATCTTCGTCGAGATCCATGAGAACGTGCGCGGCGAGGACGTCTTCATCATCCAGTCGACCTCCTATCCCGGCCAACGACAACCTGATGGAGCTCCTGGTCATCATCGACGCGCTGCGCGCGCCAGTGCCAGGCGCATCACGGCGGTGATGCCCTATTTCGGCTATGCGCGACAGGACCGCAAGCCGGCGCCGCGCACGCCGATCTCGGCCAAGCTGGTCGCCAATCTGATCACCACCGCCGGCGCCAACCGCGTGCTGACGATGGAGCTGCATGCTGGGCAGATCCAGGGCTTCTTCGACATCCCGGTCGACAACCTGTTCAGCACGCCGTTGATGGTGCCGGACATCCACAGCAATGTCGGCACCGACAACCTGATGATCGTCTCGCCCGACGTGGGCGGCGTCAGCCGGGCCCGCGGCTTCGCCAAGCGGCTGGGCGTAGGCCTCGCCATCATCGACAAGCGGCGCGAGCGCGCCGGCGTCTCCGAGGTGATGCACGTCATCGGCGACGTCGCCGGCAAGCGCTGCGTGCTGGTCGACGACATCGTCGACAGCGGCGGCACGCTGGTGAACGCGGCCGATGCGCTGCTGGCGGCTGGTGCCAGCTCGGTCCAGGCCTATGTGACGCATGGCGTGCTGTCGGGCCGGTGCGGTGGCGCGCATCGCCGCGCAGCCGGCTCGAGCGGCTGGTGATCACCGACAGCATCCGGCCGACCGAGGCGGTGCGCGTGGCCGGGAAGATCCGCGTGCTGTCGGTGGCCAGCTGATGGGCGAGGCGATCAGCCGGATCACCAGCGAGAGCTCGGTGTCGAGCCTGTTCGACTGGCCTGGCCGCAAACGTTTTGACGATGGATGGACCGCCTGTCCGGGGCGTCGGGGGCGGCGTGCCGGAGGGGCAAGGAGGAGCGTATGAGCGAGACTTTGACATTTCCTGCCGAGCGCCGCCAGGGCGCTACCGGCAAGGGGCCGGCCCGGGCGCTGCGCCGTGAAGGCAAGGTGCCGGGGATCATCTATGGCGGCAACGAAGAGCCGCTGATGGTGGCGGTGCCCTCCAAGGAGATGAAGCGCCATCTCCACCAACCCGCGCTTCTTCAGCTCGCTGTTCGAGCTGGACTTCGGCGACGGCAAGGCTCGCGTCCTGCCGCGCGAGGCGCAGCTGCATCCGGTCAGCGACGATCCGCTGCATCTCGACTTCATCCGCGCCGACGCCGGTGCCAGGGTCACCGTGGAGGTGCCGGTGCGGTTCCGCAACGAGGACGGCTCGCCCGGGCCTGAACCGCGGCGGCGTGCTCAACATCGTCCGGCGCGAGATCGAGCTGTCCTGCCCGGTCGAGAGCATCCCGGCGCTGCTCGATCGACCTGACCGGCCTCGACATCGGCGACAGCGTGCACATCAGCCATATCACACTGCCCGAGGGCGTCCGGCCGACGATCACCGACCGCGACTTCACCGTGGCCTCGATCGCCGCCGCCGACCAAGGGCGAGGTGGCTGCGGCCGAGCCGGAGGCCGGTCGGCCAGCCTGACCGGGAACGGCCATGCAGCTCATCGTCGGCCTCGGCAACCCGGGCGGCGCCATACCCGGCATCGCCACAATATCGGCTTCATGGCCGCCGACGCGATCGCCAGCCGCCACGGCTCGGCCTGGCGGCGCAGATTCCGTGGGCTGCCGCCGAGGGCGAGATCGGGCCCGAGCAGGTCCTGCTGCTCAAGCCGCAGACCTTCATGAACGAGAGCGGGCGGGCCGTGGCCGAGGCGGTGCGCTTCCACAAAATCGCGATCCGACGTGATCGTGCTGCACGACGAGCTCGACTTCGCACCCGGCAAGGTGCGGGTGAAGCTGGGCGGCGGGGTCGCCGGCCATAACGGCCTGCGGAGCATCGATGCCTGCCTCGGCACGCGCGATTTCTGGCGGGTCCGCATCGGCATCGGCCATCCCGGCGACAAGGAGCGCGTGCTCGGTCACGTGCTGGGCGATTTTCACAAGGCCGAGCACGACACCCTCGACACCTTCCTCGACGCCGTCACCGACGCAGCCCCCCACCTCGCCGCGGGCGACGACAGCGCTTTCATGAACCGCGTCGCCGTCCTGACCCAGCCGCCCAAGCCGCGGCCCGCGCCTAGCCCCGCCTGACCGCCACGACCTTGCGCCGACCTCGTGGCAGGCCTACATAGCGCCCGTGCCAAGCACCGACCCGCTGGAGGGATGCCGGAGCGGTCGATCGGGGCGGTCTCGAAAACCGTTGTAGGGGGCGACTCCTACCGTGGGTTCGAATCCCACTCCCTCCGCCAATATTTCTATCTCTTTGTTTCTGCTCAGGATTTCCGACCAGCTCTGAACATGGTGTGTGCCACTGTGGTACACGTTCGGCGAAGGGTCGAGGGTGCCGGGCCGGGGGCAACTGCTGCTGCGCCGCCGTGGCTGGTATGTGCGGATCAGGGTTCCGGCAGCGCTCGTGCCGACCGTCGGCAAGACGCATGTATCCACAGCGGCGCCGGATCCGAGGCCGAGGGGAAGACGGGTGGAGCGGCCTGCCGATGGCCAGGCGATGTGATCGCGGCTCGGGTCCGGCACCGAGGTGCCGGTGCCGGACCATCCGTCGCTATCCTTTCGCCCGGGCGGCGGTGCCGTGGGCGTCATCCAGCAGTGA
>CAWHNT010000006.1:0-46828 GCA_963830775.1 uncultured Alphaproteobacteria bacterium
TCAAACTGCTCACCCGTCTCGTCGGCCTCGACTCCGCGGGCCCTGCGGATGCACTACTCCCGTCACGACCCCGGGCGAGACAGCGATGGCACGACTACGAGCGCACGAGCCAGATCACCGAGAAACGCCGTCCGGTCTCGACGCGGGGATCGCATGCGCCGCCCAGCTTGGCCGCGTGTGTCAAATCCGTGGTCATCGTGCTTCTCCTCCCGCATCCCAGATCAGGCGCGGGTCGCGACGAGCGCCACGAGGATCAAGATCATGAAGATGTCGATCATCAACCAGCGCCGACCGCCTCGATTACCCGGTACATGACCGCGCGGTCCGGGCGGCGCCTGCAGGAGCCGCGCTGTGCCGAGATCGGCAGGTAGACGGGCCCAGCCATCTTCAGGACCGAGATGCTGGCGAAGAAGACGAGTAGGGTCGACGGTGACATGCCGGCCGATTTCAGCGTCTTGACCCCGCTGAGGATGTGTCTGGGTGACCCTGCTCGATGCCCTCCGCCCGATGGTGGACCAGAACTCCGCCGCAGCAGGCGCAGGCGGCAGTCCCGCCATCCGGCAGCTCCAGCACGCGGTGGACCTCGTCGCAGTCATGGCAGGCGACGAGCATGGCAGAGGCCCGATCGCTCATGCCTCGCCTGCCTCAGGGAATAGCGCCGGGCCGAATGCGAGCACCGAACAGCGCCACGACGGAGCGCGCTGCAGCCTGATAGGTGTGGCCGGACAGCGAAGGTGCCGTCTCCCAGGGGACAATGTCCTGAGGCGGTGCGAGCGAGGTGTCGATCCATCGCCGCCAGCAGCGGTCGCCCGCCGGCGGCAGCTCGAACTCCAGCGGCTCCCAGTAGGCGTTCAGGATCAGATAGATCCGCAAGCCCTCCCGTGGCAGCTCCGCCTCGAGGGCCAGGCTGTGCGAGTGGTGGCTCCAGTCCGGCTGGCCGATCTTCACGCCGTGCCAGCTCTTGGTCGCCTGCCGCAGCATCTGGTCCAGGCTGACACGCCTGTGCTCGTGCTCCGGGTCCCGCAGCAGCCGACGCCCGTTGAGCAGCGTCACGAAACGGTGCAGGTCGCCGTGCTTCAGGAGCAGATCCCAGTCGAGCCAGCTGGCCTCGTTGTCCTGGCAATAGGCGTTGTTGTTGCCCGATTGCGTGCGCCGCATCTCGTCACCCATCAGGATCATGGGCATGCCGAGCGAGAGCAGGGTGACGGCAAGGAAGTTCTTTGCCTGCCGGTTGCGCAAGGCCTCCACGGCCGGATCGTCGGTCGGGCCCTCCACGCCGCAGTTCCAGCTGCGGTTGTCGTCTGTGCCGTCGCGGTTGTCCTCGCCGTTCGCCGCGTTGTGCTTGTCGTTGTAGGAGACGAGGTCGTTCAGCGTGAAGCCATCGTGGCAGGTGACGAAGTTGACGCTCTGCTCGGCCTCGCGGCCCTCGTGGCCGTAGATCGAGGGGCTGCCGAGGAGCCGGTCGGCGATCCGCGGCGTCGAGCCCGGCTCGGCGCGGAAGAAGGCGCGGACATCGTCGCGGAAGCGGCCGTTCCACTCCTTCCAGCTGTCGCCGATGAAGCTGCCGACCTGGTAGAGCCCGGCCGCGTCCCAGGCCTCGGCGATCAGCTTGGTGCCCGCCAGCACCGGGTCCGACTCGATGTCCCACAGGACGGGCGGGTTCGGCAGCGGGCGGCCGGAGGGATCCCGTGCCAGGACCGAGGCGAGATCGAAGCGGAAGCCGTCCACGTGCATCTCCTCCACCCAGTAGCGGAGGCTGTCGACGATCAGGCGGCGGACGACCGGATGGTTGGCGTTCAGGGTGTTGCCGGTACCGGTGTAGTTGGCGTAGCGGCCGTTCTCTTCGAGGATGTAGTAGATGACATTGTCGATGCCGCGGAAACCCAGGGTCGGGCCGGTCTCGTCGCCCTCGGCGGTGTGGTTGAAGACGACGTCGAGGATGACCTCGATGCCCGCCCGGTGCAGCGCCTTCACCATGTCGCGGAACTCGTCCACCGGGCCCAGCGGGTCGCGGCGCGCGCTGTAGGCCGCGTGCGGCGCAAAGAACGAGACCGGCGCATAGCCCCAGTAGTTGACCTTGCCCGGCGGGCAGTCCTGGGCGTCGAACTGGAACACCGGCAGCAGCTCCACCGCGGTGATCCCGAGCGCCTGAAGATAGGGGATCTTCCGGATCAGGCCGGCATAGGTGCCGCGCGTGTCCTCCCCGAGCCCGGAGCTGGGATGGCGGGTGAAGCCGCGCACGTGCATCTCGTAGATGATCGTCTGCGCGGACGCTCGCCGCGGCGGCGCGTCGCCCTCCCAGTCATAGGCCGACGGGTCCACCACCACGCTCTTCATGGCGGTGGCCGTCGTGTCGCCGGGCCGGCGGGCGGCCTCACGGCCGTAGCCCTCGGGGACGACGACGGCCCGGCCGTACGGGTCCAGGAGCAGCTTCGCGGGATCGAAGCGCATGCCGTTCGCCGGGGCCCACGGCCCCTCGACCCGGTAGCCGTAGATCTGGCCTGCCGTCAGGCCAGGCACGAAAGCGTGCCAGTAGTGGTAGGTGCGGTTGGCGACCGGGTCGAGGCGGATCGCCCGTGCGGGCTGCGCGTCCAGGGCCCGGTCGAACAGCAGCAGCTCGACCCCGGCAGCGTGCCGCGAGAAGAGGCTGAAGTTGGTGCCGTCGCGGTACGGCGTCGCCCCCAAAGGTGAGCTGGCGCCGCGGGTGCCTGTCGCCGCCGCTAGGGAATGGGGCACGGCCTCACCTGCCAGATCTCATCCGCATAGTCGGCAATCGTGCGGTCGCTCGAGAATTTCCCGGAATTGGCCACGTTCAGGATGACCTTCCGTGCCCAGCCGTCGGGGTCGGCGTAGAGATCGAGCAGCCGCCGGTCTGCCTCCAGGTAAGCGGTAAGATCCGCCAGGTGCATGTAGTGGTCGCCATGGGTGAGCAGGGTCTGGCGCAGCGGCTCGAACACGCCCGGCTCGTGGCGGCTGAAATGACCCGAGAAGATGAGGTCCAATGCTGCGCGCGTCTCCGGCTCGTGATCGTAGTGCCACTGGGGATCGTACCAGCCCCGGCTCTGGGCCACCTGCTCGGCCGAGAGCCCGAACAGGAAGAAGTTGTCCTCACCGGCAGCTTCGGCCATCTCGATCGTGGCACCGTCGCGCGTGCCGATCGTCAGCGCGCCGTTCATCATGAGCTTCATGTTGCTGGTGCCGCTGGCCTCGTAGCCGGCGGTCGAGATCTGGTTGGAGACGTCGCTGGCGGGGATCAGCTGCTCGGCCAGGGACACGCAGTAGTCCGGCAGGAACACGACCTTGAGGCGGCCGCGCACCACCGGGTCGCCGTCGAGCGTGCCGGCCAGGTTGTTGAGGAACTTGATGATCAGCTTGGCCAGCTGATAGGCGGGTGCCGCCTTGCCGGCGAAGAAGAACGTGCGTGGCGCCAGGTCCAGGTCAGGGTCCTGCCGCAACCGGTCGTAGAGCACCACGATGCGCAAGGCATTCAAGAGCTGCCGCTTGTATTCGTGGATGCGCTTGATCTGGCCGTCGAAGATCGAATCCGGGTCGACGCTGACGCCGGACGTCGCGTGCAGCCACTGCGCGAACCGCGACTTCGCCTGCCGCTTGGCCTGCCGAACCGCATCCCGGAAGCCGGCATCGTCGGCCAGCGGCTCCAGCTTCTTCAGCTGGGCGAGGTCGGTGATCCAGCCCTCGCCGATGGCGGCGGTGATGCTTTGTGCCAGCGCCGGGTTGGCCAGCAGCAGCCATCGCCGCGGCGTGACGCCGTTGGTCTTGTTGTTGAAGCGCTCGGGGAAGACCTCCGCCAGGTCCTTGACCGTCACCCGGCGCAGAAGGTCGGAGTGGATGGCGGCGACGCCGTTCGTGCTGTGCGAGCCGACAATGGCCAGATGGGCCATCCGCACCTTGCGCTCGCCGCCCTCCTCGATGACGCTCACCCCGGCGATCCGATCCTCGTCGCCCGGAAAGCGGGCCCGCACCTCGTCGAGGTGGCGGCGGTTGATCTCGAGGATGATCTCCAGGTGTCGCGGCAGCAGCAGCGCGAACCAGCGCATGGGCCACCGCTCCAGCGCCTCGGGCAGGAGGGTGTGGTTCGTGTAGGCGAGCGTGCGCCGGGTCAGATCCCAGGCCTGGTCCCAACCGAGGCCTGCCTCGTCGAGCAGGATCCGCATCAGCTCCGGCACGGCCAGGCTGGGGTGGGTGTCGTTGAGCTGGATCGCTACCTTGTCGGGGAGGGCGCTCCAGTCGGCGTTCTCCCGGCGGAACCGCCGCACCAGGTCGGCCAGCGAGCAGGCGACGAGGAAGTACTCCTGCACGAAGCGCAGTCCCTGTCCCATGCTGGTCGAATTGTCGGGATAGAGGACGCGGGTCAGGGACTTGGCCGCCAGCCGCTCGGCCAGGGCACTGACGAAGTCACCGGCGCTGAAGGCCTGGAAGTCGAAATAGTCGGGTGCTGCGGCGGCCCAGAGCCGGAGCGTGTTGATGGTCTTGCCGCCATAGCCCACGACGGGGCGGTCGAAGGGAAGCCCCTGCAGGCTCGACGGCCGGTCCATGATCACGCCCAGGGTGCCACCGCGCACCTCGAACGAGCAGCCGAGCCTGATCTCGACCTTCTCCTGCGGTCGGGCGACCTCCCAAGGGTCGGGCCGGCGCAGCCAGTTGTCGGGCTCCTCGTGCTGCCAGCCATCCCTGATGGCCTGCTTGAAGATGCCGTACTCGTAGCGGAGCCCGTAGCCCATGGCCGGGAGCTGCATGGTGGCCATGGAGTCGAGGAAGCACGCAGCCAGGCGGCCGAGGCCGCCATTGCCGAGCCCGGCATCGGGCTCCTGCTCGAGCAGGGCCGGCCAGTCCAGGCCTTTGGCATCGACGAGCTGCTTCGTGGCCGGATCGAGCAGCAGGTTGAGGATGTTGTTGGCGAGCGAGCGCCCGATGAGGAACTCCATCGAGAGATAGTAGACGCGCTTGGGACGCTCTCGTGCGTAGGTCTCCTCCGTGCGCAGCCACCGCTGTGAGAGGATGTCCCGCACGGCACGGGCGGCGGCCTCGTAGCGCTCCCGCGCTCCCACGGCCGCGGCCGGCACGACATTGTCGAACATGAGGTGACGCTCGTAGAGCGCGTCGCCCGTCCCCGAGAGCTGGATCGGGCCGCATCCATACTGTTCCAGGAGCTCTGCCAGCCCGGGGCCTGAGCCGGCGGTCTCGTCCTGGCCTCGTTCCGCGGCCGTTCGCATCAGTCGGTGCTCCGCCGCCATGCCGGGTCGGGGTCATAGGCGGTGATGGCGCGCGCCCGCTCGGCCGTGTCGGGCCCGAGATCGGTCTCGAGCACGACCCCGTCATTGCCGACCAGGAAGGACATCACCCCGCTGTCGCCGTACTCGGCGGGCCAGGCGAAGAGGGCGAAGCCGGCCACCATGTTGCCGTTGATGACGTAGCTGTAGGCCCCGCCCGGCGCCTGCGGCCCCTGGCCGGTGAGGACGCGGAAGGAGTAGCCGCGATAGGGCTCGCCCGCCTGCCGGCCCTGGAGATAGTCGTCGACCTCGGCCAGGAACGGGCCGAACGGGCTCGGCTCGTCGTCTGCGGCCGTGGGCCAGTAGAGGCCGTCGCGCTGCTCGCCGGTGCTTGCCAGATGCTGGGCGTACTCCAGCACTCCGTCGCCGTCCCGGTCAGCGCTCGCATAGACCCGCTGCGCCTCGACATAGGCGTGCAGGACCTCGATCGCCGCCAGCTCGTTGCGGCCGACCCGCCGGTTGGCGATCTCCTCCACCCCGGCCGCAGTGTCGAAGCGCCACCCGTCCGCCTCGCGGACCAGCGGCACCGGGAACGGCCACGCCGAGCGGCCGATCACCATGATCATCCGGTCCGGGCCGTCCGGGCGCAGCGAGGCGGTGTCCTTGGCCGAGGCGTAGGCGCGCGCCAGGTCGGCCTTGGCCTCCTCGGGATCGTCGCCTACGAGCTCGTGGAGGTTCTCGGCACCGAACAGATCGCCGAGCCGGGCCGGATCGGCCAGGCGCAGCACCTCGACGAACGCCTTCAGCGCCGCCTCGGGCTCGGCGAAGCGCTCCTGGTCCGCCCGCGCGCTCGCCGGGCAGACCAGCATCAGGCCGACGCAGGCGGGCAGGAACACTCGCGCCAAACGCTCAACCAGCATGCTCCGTCCCTCCTCGCAGGTCTCGGCCATCACCTACCGCCCGCGCCCGCCGCCTGTCCACCGCCGCGGCCGCCACCACGCGATTGCGCGCCACGACTGGAATCGCGCTGCGGGCTCCGGCTCTGTCCGGCGAATGCGCTCTGGCGCGCCGGCTGTGGGCGCGAGGCTGCCTGGCGCTGGGCGGAGGCGGGGCTGGCCTTCGGCCGCGGCGAGGCTTGCCGCTGTGCTGCCGCCTGGGGGCGCGGGGTGGTCGCGGGCCGCGCGGCACTCCGGCTCTGGGAGCCGCGCTGGGCCTCCTTCCTGACCTCCTGCCGCGGCTTGGCGTCGAAGGCGCTCTTCTTGGCCGTCCCGGCCGGCTGCTGCGACACCCGCCGCTGCTGCGATCTGCTGCCGCGCGCCGCCGGTGGTGGCGGCAGGGCGGCGGGTGCCGGCTCCGGCCTGCCTCGTGCCGGCCGCCGGCTGGCGGGCAACCTGCGCCCGCGCCTGCGTGGCCTGGCGCGAGCTTACCGAGCCCTTCCGCTGCTGGTTCGATCGGAGCTGCGACTGGGCGAGCTGCGTATCGCGCTTGGTCTTGCTGCGACTGCCACCGATGACCACGTTGCTGTCCTCGATGTTGACGTCGCGGCTTCGATTGGCCTCGATGTCGCCCCGGTTGAAGTCACCCTCGTCGAAGTCGACGTCGTCCCAGTCGATGTCGTCTTCGTCGATGTCGATCTCGAAATCATCGTCGTCATCGTCATCATCGTCATCGTTGAGCGCATAGCCGAGCACACCGCCGATCACCGCACCGCCGGCGAAGGCCGCGGTGTGCGACCAGAACGAGGCGTAGGGGTCCGAGTAGCTGACCTGCGGCACCGCGTAGGAGGTCGGCGCCGGTGCGGCATAGGCCACCGGCGCCGCGGCGACGGCGACTGGGGCCGCCTCGACGGGAGCTGGTGCCAGGGCGGCAGGCTCGGCTGCCGCGGCCGGGGCTGCCTGCTGGGGCACCGGCTCGTAGATCGGGACGTAGATCACCTCGGGGCTGGCGGGCTGGATCCTGATCGTGTCCTCGTCGACGGTGACGGTCTGCCTCTCGTTGGAGGCCAGCGTGCCCGCCGCCTGCAGCTCCGAGCGAACCTGCTGCACGGCGGCCTGCACGTCGGGCAGCTGGTCGACCACGGCCGTGCCCAGCGCCTCGGTCCACTCCAGATCGTCGTTCATCATCACCAGCACGGTCGGGTAGTTCAGAAGACCGACGATGCTCGTGTCCCAGCCCGGGTCGGGCTGGAGCGACGCGTCCCGTGCCCGCTTCTCGAGGAAGCGTGTCGCCTGCACCACCTGGAGCGGCAGGGTCGAGCCCTGGAGCACCAGGGCCAGGAGGGGGTCCGGGTAGAGCGCCACCCGCGCCACCAGCGCACCGATCGCGGCACTGTCCAGCCCCGGCGGCTCGGCCGGCGCCTCCTGGGCGCGCACGACCTGCCCATGGAGCATGACCGCGAGCACCGCGATCGCAATTCCCTGCACCCATCGGCAGCCTGCGGATGAAGCTCTGGTCATGACGGTTGCCGGCCCCCCTGGGTGCTCCGGGAGGAATGATACTCCATGACCGGTCCCGCAGCCATGGCGGGGTTGACCGGCGACCCGAGGCAGCAGGGTCGATGGCCGGCTTCGCCTCAGATCCAGCCCGACTTGCGGAAGCGGACGAAGAGGACCGAGCACACCACGGCGATCACCAGGAGCGTCACCGGATAGCCGTAGCGCCAGGTGAGCTCGGGCATGTGCTCGAAGTTCATGCCGTAGATGCCGGCCACGGCCGTGGGCACCGCCAGGATGGCGGCCCAGCCGGCGAGCTTGCGGCTGACCTCGCCCTGCCGCGCCTGGCCGGTCAGCAGGCAGGCCTCGAAGGCGAAGCTCAGCATCTCGCGCAGCATGTCGATCTGCTCGAGCACGCGGTTCAGGTGATCGATGATGTCGCGGTAGTAGGGGCGGAAGGTGGGGTCGATCCCGGGCAGGTCGGCATGCTCCAGGCGCCGGCAGACCTCGGCCGTGGGTGCCACGGCCAGGCGCAGGCGCTGCAGCTCGCGGCGCAGGCCGTAGATGCGGGCGATCTTGGCGTCGGGCTCGGAGGTGGGCTCGAGGATGGTCTCCTCCAGGCTCTCGACCTCGCTCCGGAGCCGGTCGATCACGACCAGGTAGTTGTCGACGATGAAGTCGATGATCGCATAGAGGACGTAGTCCTCCCCGTTCGCCAGCCGCGAGGGTGCCGATTCGGCGCACTGCCGGACCCGCGAGTAGGAGGCCGAATCGCCGTGCCGGACCGAGATGATGTAGCCCTGGCCGACGAAGATCTCGGTCTCGCCCAGCACGATATGCTCGCCGATGCAGAAGGCGGTGCGCAGGACGAGGAAGGTGGTCTCGCCGTACTGCTCCAGCTTCGGCCGCTGGTGGGCGTGCAGCGCGTCCTCGATCGCCAGGTCGTGGAGGTGGAACTGGCTCTGCAGCTGGCGCAGCTCGCGCTCGTCCGGCTCGTGGATGCCGATCCAGACGAAATGCCCGGGCCGGGCCGCCCACTCGCCGCTCTCCCCGATCGCGATGTCCTGCACCTTGCGCCCGGCGCTGTAGGCCGCGGCAGCAATCACCTTCCCCATGCATCGCCCCCGAGCCGTCCGCCCGCGCGCACCGCGCCCGGCTCCGAAATGACCGGAATGCCGGTGCGGTCAAGCCGCCGCGCAGCCGGATCGCCTACGCCGGCGGCTCCGGCCAGGCCGGCAGGGCCGGCCGCAGCCGCTCGTACGCCGCCGCCAGCTGCAGCACCCCCAGATCATCGAACCGCCGCCCGATGATCTGCAGCCCGATCGGCAGCCCGTCGCCCGTGAACCCGCAAGGGATCGAGGCCGCCGGCTGCTCCGACTGGTTGAAGGGTGCGGTGAAGCAGACATGGTCGAAAGGCCGCGCCGGGTCCGACCCCGGGCAGGGCTCGTCGGCCGCATAGGCCGGGATCGGCGAGGTCGGCGACAGCACATAGTCGTAAGGCTGGCACGCCCTGACCGCCGCCTCCCGCATCCGCGGAATCTCGTTGAGCGCCCGGAACAGCTCGACCGCACTCCACGACAAGGCCGGCCGCATCCACTCCCGGATGAAGGGCAGCGCCTTCGCCTGCTTCTCCGGCCCGATGCCGAGGAAGTCCGTCATCGCCCGCGCCCGGAAGAACCGGTCGAGCCCCTCCAGCATCGCCCCGTCGCAGAACGGCCCCACCTCCTCGACCGACGCCCCCGCCCCCTCCAGCGCCCGCGCCGCCGCCTCCACCGCCGCCCGCACCTCCGCCGTGGGCTTCGTCCCGACCCCCACCTCCAGCATCAGCCCCAGCCGCAGCCCCCGCACCTCGCGCGGCCGCCCGTAGTCCAGCGCCTCATAGGGCAGGCTCATATAGTCCCGCGCATCCTCCCGGCTCAGCACCCCCATCAGCAGCGCCGCATCCGCCGCCGTCCGCGTCATCGGCCCCACCGTCCGCCCCCAGTAGGGCGGATGGATCGGCACCCGCCCCAGGGACGGCTTGTGCGCGAACACCCCGCAATAGGCCGCCGGCAGCCTGACCGAGCCCGCGATGTCCGTCCCCAGCGCCAGGGGCGCATAGAGCCCCGCCAGCGCCGCCCCCGCCCCCGAGCTCGATCCCCCGGTGTTCCGCTCCCGGTCCCACGGGTTCCGCGTCACCCCGTGCAGGCTGCTCACCCCCGACACCAGCATGCCGAGATCGGGCATCGTGGTCTTGCCCAGGAGCACGCAGCCCGCCTCGCGCACCCGTGCCGCCGGCGGCGAATCCGCAGGTGCCGCCGCCACGTCCGCGAACGCCCCCGACCCCAGAGGCGACGGCGTCCCCGCCACCGCGATATTGTCCTTGATCGTGATCGGCACCCCGTCGAGCGGCCCCAGCGCCTCCCCGTCACGCCACCGCGCCTCGCAGGCCCGCGCCTGTGCCAGCGCCCCCTCACGGTCGACGAGGTACATGGCATTCAGCGCCGGCTCCCACGCCTCCACCCGGGCCAGCGCCGCCTCCACCACCTCGACCGGCGAGATCTCCCCCGCCGCATAGCCCCGCCCCAGCTCCACGGCCGTGAGTTCGATCAGGCGGGCGCTCATCCAGGTTCCTCCCAAAGGCTTGTTGCCGCGGACGCTAGCCGAGCCATGGCCCGCCCACCAGTTCCGCCAGCGCCACGGCACCCCTATGGTGACCCGCATGCTCGCCAGCGCCACGGCCACCCGCACCGGACGCTTCCGCTCCGGCCTGCGCCGCCTCTTCTACGGCCACAGCCGGGTGGCGGTCGCCTTCCAGGCAGCACTGCTCGGCCTCGACCTCGCGGCGCTGGCCTACTTCCTCGCCACCACCTTCGTCCACGATTCGCCCTGGCTCCGCGCCGTCGACCTGGCACTCGCCACCCTTCTCACGCTCGAGTTCCTGGGCCGCATGTTCGCCCACCGCCACCCGATGCACTATCTCGACAACGCCGCGGCCCTGATCGACTTCGCCGTCATCGCCTCCCTCTTCGTCTCCGCGCTGGGCGCCAACCTCGCTTTCCTGCGCGTGCTCCGCACCCTCCGCCTGCTCCGCTCCTACAACGTCCTGGGCAAGCTCAAGAAGCTCTTCCCCGCCGTCCGCCGCAACGAGGAGCTGATCACCGCCTCCCTCAACCTCGCCGTCTTCATCGTCATGATCTCCTCCCTGGTCTACGTCACCCAGCGCGGCCAGAACGAGGACATCCAGAACTTCGTCGACGCCCTCTACGTCACCGTCGCCACCCTCTCCACCACCGGCTTCGGCGACATCACCCTGGTCGGCACCCACGGCCGCCTCCTCTCCGTCGCCATGATGATCGTCGGCATCTCCCTCTTCCTCCGCCTGGCCCAGGCCCTCTTCCGCCCCGGCGGCAAGGTCCGCCACCCCTGCCCCACCTGCGGCCTCCAGCGCCACGACGCGGACGCGGTGCACTGCAAGGCCTGCGGGGTCACGCTGAACATTCCGAACGATGAGGATTGAGAGCCTGCCGAGATCAGGCTTGACAGCCTGTTGTCATATTTGACACCATCTACCTATGGTGAGAGCTTCGCGGGCGATCTCGTGGATCAGGGCTGCCCGGAAGGACTTCGAGCAGTTTCCTGCAAGTGCCCAGCTGGAGCTTCGCCGCGCCCTGACCGTGGTTGCGGACGGCGGGTTCCCAGACATAGCCAAACCGTTGAAGGGCTATGGCTCAGGGGTGCTGGAGCTGGTCCTGCGCCACCGGGGAGATGCCTTCAGGGTCGTCTATGCGCTGCAGATCGGCCCCGAGATCTGGGTGATCCATGCGTTCCAGAAGAAATCCACGACCGGCATCAAGACACCAAAGGCCGAGACGGACATGATCGCCCGCCGCCTGAAGCATCTGAAGGAGACGCTACGATGACTGATGAGCACGACGAGCTGGAGCTTGTCAGAGGCAGCGGCAACATTTTCCGTGACTTCGGCGATCCGAACCCCGAGGTCGAGCAGCTCCGTTCCATCCTAGCCGCCCAGATCATCAAGACGCTCGACGCCCGTGGCCTCTCCACCCGCAAGGCCGGCGAACTCACCGGCATCGCCGCCGCCGACTTCTCCCGCATCCGCCGGGTCAAGCTCGACCGCTTCACCATCGACCGGCTGCTGACGATCCTCGACCGACTGGACCAGCAGGTGGAGATCAGCGTGTCGGTTCGGCCTCGTGAGGGCCGCGAGCCAGTGCCGGCCAATCCATGACCGGCATGAAGGGGGCCAGATGAGGATGGGCAAGCATGACTAAGGGGCGGTTTCCAGAACCCTGTAGCTCGTCAGCCTCTCGGCATCCGACGTCCCTGGCGCTCGTTTTCCGTGCTTCGGGCACAGGGAGGCGAGCATGGTGTCGAGGGCGGCGGCGTTGGTGGCGGAGATCATCGACCGGATCGAGGACCGGCGGTACGGGACCGGGCGGCCACCCTTACCGACTATCGAGGTCGTCGAGACGCTGCGCTTCTTCGTCCGCGAGGGCGTGCAGTGGCGGGAGCTGCGGGCTGCGGCCGGGCGCGCGTGCGGCTCCACCCTGCGCCGCCGCCTGGACGGCTGGAGCGCTACGGCCTTGCTGCACCAGGTCCATGTCGCCCTGATCCGGATGGTGCGCTCGGGGCCTGAGGCCGCCTCTTGGGACGTCGTGGTCGACAGTTGTTCGGTCCGCGCCAAACGTGGCGGCGAGCTGACCGGGCCTAATCCCACCGACCGCGGCAAGGCCGGGACCAAGTACCATATCGTGGCCTCGACCGACGGCCTCCCGCTGGCCGCCGTCCCCTCGGCCGCCAACGTCCACGACACGCGGCTCTTCCCGCACTTGCTGCGCTTGGCCCTGGCCGTTTGTGCTGCGATCGGCAGGCTCTACGCCGATGCGGCCTACGCCAGCGCGGACAACCGCAGACTCTGCCGGCAGGACGGCATCCAGCCCTTCATCCGCGAGGTGGGCGAGCCGCACGGCTCGGGCCTCGGCGCGGTCCGCTGCGTGGTCGAGCACGACTGCGCATGGTTGCTGGCCAACAAGCGGCTGGACCGCCGGCAGGACAGGCTGGGCCGCATCATCCTGGCCCTCCTGACCGCGGCCTGCATCTTCATCATCGCCAACCGCCTTAGTGGTTCATCCGGCAAGTCAGGCAGCTTTTGGGACGAGGGCGATGCCAGGTTGGCGGCGTGCCTTGTGGCGACGCCGGCGACCCCAGACGAAGGGGTGCCGGTGGGCGTTCCAGTAGGTTGTCGCGCGCGCCACGGCCTGAACGATCTCCTCCCAGGTCTCGAAGCGCCGGCCCTTCAGGGCCAGCGAGCGCAACACCTTCCACCACGGCTCGATCAGGTTGAGATAGGCGGCGTACTTAGGCTGGAAGACCATCTCCCAGCGCGGGTGCGCCAGCATGAACAGCAGCACGTCCGTGGCCCGGTGCGCGCTCAGGTTGTCGAGGATGGCGTAGACCCGCTCGCTCTCGGCCGGCAGCCAAAGCTCGACCTCCTCCAGGAAGGCCACCCAACAGGCGGTGCTGCGGCTGAGGTAAGGTCGGGTAAAAGCCTCGCCGGTGGCGGGGCGGAACGCACCGAAGATGTAGCCCTTGCCGCGCCGGCCATAATCAATCTCCTGCTTGGCTCGTCCGGCGGTCAGCCCGCTGGTCTCCACCAGGGTTTGGCCGGGGAAGGTCTTGGCGCTCTCCGGCCCCATCTCATCCAGGCAGACGACTACGCTGCCTGGAGGCGGGGCAGTGTAGAGGCTCTCGATCCGCCCCTTTTTTCCGCGAACGCAGGATCGACCCGCTCCCCGAACCACGTCTCGTGCCGCCGCCAGCGCAAGCCTTCCTTGAGCAGGATCTCGTCGATCCGGCTGCGCTTGATCGCGATCCCTTTGTGCTCGCTCAGGTAGGCCGCCAGCCGGTCCAGCGTCCATGACCCGAACGGCAGGTCCAAGCGCTTGGGATCGGTCAGCGCGGTGGCGATCACCGTCGCCACCTGCTCGGGCGTATAGGTCGGCGGACGACCGGCGCGGGGCTGGTCCTCCAGCCCGGCCAAGCCTTGAGCGTTGAAGCGCTTGACCCAGTCGCGCACCGTGTAGGCGGTCAGGCGCAGCGCCGCCGCGATCGCCGGCGCCATCTGATCCTGGCTCGCCTGCCAGACGATGCGCGCCCGCTCGACCTGCCGCGCCGGGGCAGTGCGCGAATGGGCCAGCTTCTCAACCGCCGTCCGCTCCGCCTCGCTCAGCGCGCGCAGTCGTAGCCGTCGCATCAGGGCTCCTCCAGCTTGGGACAGCTCTGAAATGGAGCAACTTGCCGGATGAACCACTTAGCGCGTTCTGAAAACCACCCCTAAAGAGCCGACAGGCCTATCCTGGCCCACGCTGGTCGAACTCCGTTGCCCTCCTCGATGACCAGCCGGAGCACGGCCTCGTGCGTGGGCAGGTGGGTACGATTATTGAGGAGTTGGACGACTCCACGGTGCTGGTCGAATTCAGCGACGACGAAGGCCAGATCTGGGCACTCGGGGCCCTTCCACGTAGTTCCTTGCTGGTGCTCCGTTATGAACCGCTTGCCGCCTGGAACGAGAAGCTGCCCGGGCTCAAGCGGCAATAGCCAGACAAAGCCTGCCGGCGGAAGGGACAACAATCTCAATTCGCAGACATTCGGTTTATGGCCAGTATTGTCTGTTTCTTCAGTACAACGTAGCAATAGGTGGCAGCTCTCAATGATCCAGTTCAGGCGCAAGACCGAGCAGTGCGATGTAGCGGATAAAGGAGCACTGGAATCATATAGGACGAAGCTGCAGGAGTGGGATGCTTGGCTGAATGAGGATGACAATGCCATATGGCATCAAATCCATGGTCTGGCCTGGAAGGATGCGACGTACCACGTGCTGAATGGATCACGTGCTCTGGCCCGACCGCGCAGTCATAGGTGGGCAAGCCACAACACTCTAATTGCCGAGTTTGTTGATGATGCTTGGCTCGCTCTCATGATATTGGGTATTGGAGAGCTTACCGATTGCCGGAATGATGTTGTTTCGATCGCGCGATTGTTAAACGACATGGAGAAAACCCGGCACCTTCTTAGCCGGGAGCACTTTGTCTGCCATGATGGCGTCATGTTTGATCCCGCTGAAGCGGCGCGACTCCATTGGAAAGAGGTGGTCAAGCCAAACCTCAACCTGATTGTCCAGTTGACGCATCTGGCTTTCAGCCAGGGATTCCGGTGCTTTCACCGGTGCCGCCGCCATCCACGGCCACGCCGGGGTACAGGACGATGCCGCGCCCTGCCACCCACGACTCAGCCAGGGAGGCGGCGGTCGCGAATGCGTCAGATGGACAATCAGGAACCTCAATAGAGGGATATCTGTCTTCGGAAGTGAAGTTGGTGGCAGAACGGATGAGTCCTACTCTCGGCGCCAGCACAGCGTGTTCGATGCTGTAGGTATAGAACACGGACGGTCACGTTGCCGCGGCGAACTTGTCGACCCAGAGCTTTTCAATTCACTTCATAGAAGGTTGAAAGAGGCGTAAGAGACAATTGAGAGTATCCGACACAAATTCATCGCCCATGCAGCTGATCAGCCTTCACGGGCCCGTGCATTTCCAGATCACAATTATAAAACATCGACGGGTCAGCTTGAAAATGCTTTTCGCACGGTCGTCAATGTGACTTACGTGATCGTAGACTTCGTGCTTCCTCTCGGCCATGGCCAAGTTCTGGCTATCGCACAGTTCGATAAGTTCGACGGGCTAGACCATGCTTGGCTGCCGAAGAGAATGCTCTCTCGCCTCGCCCGAGTATGGGAGGCTTACGGGACACGAACTGAACGGTGGCGTCCCCGCGATCTGGCCTTTCTCGGACTAGATGACCGGAAGCCGTAACGGACGACTTGTTTTCCTTCTGGCGCGGTAATGCGCCTATAGAAACATCGTTAGGTTCTGAACCTCTCCCCCCATTCTAGGAAAATAAACTTGCTCCGCTATGAACGCACTGCTACCCTCCACCGATGCCCCCGACGCCGCATGCCTCTCCTGACCCTCCCACGCCCCGCCAGGAGCTGATCGCCGCGGAGTACCTGGCGCTCGACTGCTCCGTCCCCCGCGCCGCCCGCCTCGCAGGCTTGCGCACCGCCACCCTCCACGACCTCCTCGCCGACCCCGAGTTCCAGTCCCTCGTCGAGGAGAGCCGCGCCCTCGTCGCCCTCCCCGCCGCCGAGCGCAAGGAGCGCCTCGCCCGCCACCTCCACCGCGCCCTCGAGCACGCCCTGGCCGAAGGCCGCGTCGGCGCCATCGCCGCCGCCATGCGCCTCCTGGGCCTGGCCCCCGCCCGCACCCGTGATCCCGAGGAGGACGACGAGCCCGACGAGCCCCCCTCCGGCGAGCGCTGGGGCATGCACTGGGACGCCGAGGGCGAAGCGTGGCGCACCCCCGACGGCCGGCCCGCCATGCCCGGCCGCGATCTCGCCGTCGTCCACACGCCCGGCGGGCCCGCCCGCTGCCTCGAGACCGCCGCGATGGCGGAAGCCTGGCCGGACATGATCCCCGGCTTCGACGCCACGGAGCCGGACCACCTCCACCAGTTCAACCGCCTGGCCTACCCCAAGGGCGGCCCGCAATGGGACCCCCGCACCCGCACCCTCTGGTACTGGGAAGCGCCAGGCGGCGCCGCCTCGGTTAAGGCCGCCGTGCCGGCGGGTCCGGGGCCGGCCACGCCGGCGGCGGCTCCCGCCCGCCAAGCCCCGTGGATGACCTGCGCGCCCAGCTCGACCGGCTGTTGGCGAGCACCGCCGCGGTCGGGCCGGAGGACGAGGACCTGGCCGAGGCGGTGTGCTCGGTGCTGTGGCCGAACTGGCCCGCCTACCGCGGCGACGTCGACATGTGGCGTCTGCGCGACCTCCTCGCCCGCACGCCCGTCGAGCCCACCACCCTGGCCCGGCTCGGCGGTGTCGCACCCGCCGGCACGACACCGCGGCCGGCGCATTGGCCGGCACAGCATGGGCGTGGGCCGCCGTAGCGGTCAGGAGTGCGCAAGCACTCCCGCAGGTTCACTTCCCGCAACCACCAGCTCCGGCGTGCGGCCTCTCGGCCGGGACGCTGCCGCATGCCCTCAGGCGTGGGCCGGCTGCTTCCGGTCGAGGTTGGGCAGGAAGGCGACCAGGAGGCCGATCGCCGGCAGGGCGGCGCAGAGCTGGAAGGCGAGCTGGATGCTGGTGGCGTCCGCGAGCCAGCCGATGACCGCGGCCCCGATCCCGCCCATGCCGAAGGCGAAGCCGAAGAAGAGGCCGGCGATCATGCCGACCCGGCCGGGCAGGAGCTCCTGGGCGTAGACCACGATGGCCGGGAAGGCCGAGGCCATGATGATGCCGATCAGCACCGCCAGGATGTCGGTCCAGAGAAGGCTCACGAACGGCAGGGCAATGCTGAGCGGCAGGGCACCCAGGATCGAGATCCACAAGATCGGCTGGCGGCCGATCCGGTCGCCGATCGGCCCGCCGATGATGGTGCCGGCGGCCGTGGCACCCAGGAAGAGGAAGAGGTGGAGCTGGGCGCTCTGCACCGAGACGCCGAACCGCTCGATCAGGAAGAACGTGTAGTAGGAGGCGAAGGCCGCCATGTAGAAGTTCTTGGAGAAGGTGAGCGCCAAGAGGATGCTGACGGCGGTGATCACCTTGCCGCGCGGGACCGGCGAGGCGATGGGCTTGGCGGTCCTGCCCTGCGGCCGTGCCGCCAGGTGGTCGCGGTACCAGACGCCCACGCGCTGGAGCAGCACGACGCCCATGACGGCGGCGAGCGCGAACCAGGCGGCATGCAGCTGGCTGTTCGGGATCACGACCAGGGCCACCAGCAGGGGCCCGATCGCCTGGCCCGTGTTGCCGCCGACCTGGAACAGGGACTGGGCGAAGCCGTAGCGCCCGCCCGAGGCGAGCCGGGCCACGCGCGAGGCCTCGGGGTGGAAGACGGAGCTGCCGATGCCGATCAGCGCCGCTGCCAGCAGCATGGTGCCGAAGCCGCCGGCGAGCGCCAGGACCAGCATGCCGAGGAAGGTCGAGGCCATGCCGAACGGCAGCGAGAAGGGCTGCGGATGCTTGTCGCTGTAGAGCCCGATCAGCGGCTGCAGGACCGAGGCCGTGAGCTGGAAGACGAGCGTGATGATGCCGATGTGCACGAAGTCGAGGGCCAGCGGCTCCTTCACCAGCGGATAGATCGAGAGCAGCACCGACTGCATCGTGTCGTTGAGGAAATGGGCCCCGCTCACCGCGAGCAGGATCGGCAGCACGGTGGTGCTCGCCGCCCGCGCCGCTCCGACGCCCACGCTGCTCACCGCCATCACATCATTCCTTCGAGAAATCGCCCGAGCCTTGGAGCCGCCAGCTACCGCCTGAACGCCGCCACGACCAGCACTCAACACGCAAGGCTGATGCTCACCTTGCCGGACGGGAGCTAGAAGATCCTTCAACAGACGCAGTGAATCGTACACCGCCGCATGGATGTTGCGGCTCGCCACCGCATCCCCCACCCGATAGAGGAGATAGCCCACGCCTGCTTCGGCGAACGCCGGCTGCGGCCGCGCCGCCACCAGGGCCGCCTGGTCCACCATGCCCTGGTTGCGCGACCCCGCCTTCAGCTCGAGGTAGAGCTCGGCCGCCGGCACCGTGCCGTGCTCGACCACCACATGGTCGTAGCGCCGCTCCTCGAGCGCCGAGGTGTACATGTTGCGGAACGTGGCCGTGAGCCGGTTGCCCTCGCGCGCGACGGCCAGGAGCTTCCGGTCCGGCACCATGGTCACGCCCAGCCCGTAGAGCTCGCGCATGAACCGGGCCGAGTTGGTGGCCCCGAGCTCGATCGCCGGCATCCGGTCGGGCGTGGCGAGCTCCACCTTGAGGCCGCGCCGGGCGAGGTACTCGGCACAGGTGGGCGCCTGGTGCTGGCCGTTCTCGTCATAGACCAGCACCTCGCCCGAGAGCGCCGCCTGCCCGCCCAGCACGTCCCAGCTGGTCGTGACCAGCTCCTGGCCGCCCTCCAGGAAGGAGGTGTTGGGGGTGCCCCCGGTGGCGATGACCACGACGTCCGGAGCCCCGGCCAGGATGTCGTCGGTCTCGAGATAGGAGTTGAGCCGCAGGTCGGCGCCATGGTGCCGGGCCTCGGCGGCGAGCCAGTCGGTGATGCCGATGATCTCCCGCCGCCGGTCGAGCCGTGCCGCCAGCACCACCTGCCCGCCCAGCCGGTCGGTGGCCTCGTGCAGCACGACCTCGTGCCCGCGGGCAGCGGTGACCCTGGCCGCCTCGAGCCCGGCGGGCCCGCCGCCCACGATCGCCACCCGGCGGCGGGGTCCGTCGGTCGTGCGGATCACGTGCGGCATGGTCCGCTCGCGGCCGGTGGCGGCATTGTGGATGCAGAGCGCGTCGCCGCCGACATAGATGCGGTCGATGCAGTACCCGGCCCCGACGCAGGGGCGGATGCGGTCCTCCTCGCCGCGGGCGAGCTTGGCCACGATGTGCGGGTCGGCGATGTGCGCCCGGGTCATGCCCACCATGTCGACATGGCCCGCCTCGATGGCGTGCCGCGCGGTGCTGAGGTCGGCGATGCGGGTGGCGTGGAAGACGGGGATGCCGGCCGCGGCCCGGATCTCGGCCGCCCGGGCGAGGAAGGGACCCGAAGGCTGGCCCATGGTCGGGATCAGCTCGGAGATGCCGAGGTCGGTCGTGGCGTGCGCGCGGACGATGTTGAGGTAGTCGATGAGGCCGGACCGGGCGTGGGTGACGGCGATCTCGGTCATCTCCTCGCGCGAGAGCCCGCCTTCCAGCATCTCGTCGCCCGACATGCGCAGGCCCACCACGAAGTCGTCGCCCGTGGCCCGGCGCATCGCTTCCAGCACCTCGAGCGAGAAGCGCATGCGGTTCTGGAGGCTGCCGCCATAGCCGTCGCTGCGGTGGTTGACGGTGGGCGACCAGAACTGGTCGGGGAGGTGGCTGGAGGCGATCAGCTCGACGCCGTCGAGACCGCCCTCCTTCGCCCGGCGGGCACCAGCGGCGTAGGCCTGCGACGATGCGGGCGATGTCCTCGGGCTCCAGCTCCTTGGGGAAGGAGCGGTGCTGCAGCTCGCGGACCGGCGAGGGGGCCACGGGCGGCAGCCAGTCGGCCACGTCCCAGCGGGTGCGCCGGCCCATGTGGGTGATCTGGACCATGAGCGCGCAGCCATGGGCGTGGATGCGGGCCGAGAACTGCTGCAGGACGGGGATGATCCGGTCGTGGCTGATGTCGATCTGGCCGAAGGCCGACGGGCTCTCCGGTGCCACGGTGGAGGAGCCGCCGAACATGGTCAGCGCCAGCCCGCCCTTGGCCTTCTCCTCGTGATAGAGCTGGTAGCGCAGCTGCGGCAGGCCGTCCTCGACATAGGCCGGCGCATGGGCCGTGCTCATCACCCGGTTCTTGAAGGTCAGGGTCTTGAGCCGGAGCGGCTGGAGAAGGGGATCGCTCGTGCTGGTCATCGGAGCCTCTCGTTCGCCAGCCTTCTAGCCGAGGTGAGGGCCGCTGGCCGACCAGCTTTTGGGATCGCGGCATCCCGATTTCGCTATTGGTTCGCCCGACCCCATGCGCCAGCATCGCCGCCGGTCCAGGGGGCGAGGTGCCGGGTGAGCGAGACTGAGCGCGAGCGAAGGACGGAGCGACGCGGCCGGCGCCAGGCGGCGGCGACCGTGGCCCAACGTCCGTGGCGGCGGATGCGGCTCACCTATCCGCCCACCGCCGCCGTCTCCGCGGACCAGCTCGAGGCGATCCACGAGGCCTCGCTCACCATCCTCGAGGAGGTGGGCATGGACATCCTGCTGCCCGAGGCTCGCGAGATCTACCGAGCGGCCGGGGCGGCCGTGGAGGGCCAGCGGGTCCGCCTCGACCGCGGGCTGGTCCTGGAGGCGGTGGCGAAGGCCCCGGCAACAGTTCACCCTCCACGCCCGCAACCCGGCCCGGAACGTGGGCATCGGCGGCGACGAGATCACCTTCTGCGCCGTGGCCAGCGCTCCCAACTGCTCCGACCTCGCGGGCGGGCGGCGGCCCGGCAGCCAGAACGACTTCCGCAACTTCATGCGCCTGATCCAGACCCTGAACATCGTCCAGATCATCGGCGGCTACCCGGTCGAGCCCGTCGACCTGCATCCCAACACCCGCCACCTCGACTGCCTGCGCGACTTCGTGACCATGACCGACAAGCCGTTCCACGCCTACTCGCTGGGCTGGGGCCGGATCCGGGACGGGATCGAGATCACGCGGATCGGCCGCGGCATCGGCCGCGAGCAGCTGGAGGCCGAGCCCTCGCTCTTCACCGTCATCAACTCGAGCTCGCCCTTGCGGCTCGATGCGCCGATGGCGGCCGGTATCATCGAGATGGCGCGCGCCGGCCAGGCCGTCATCATGACCCCCTTCACGCTGGCCGGCGCCATGGCCCCGGTGACGGTGGCCGGTGCGCTGGCACAGCAGAACGCCGAGGCGCTGGCCGGCATCGCGCTGACCCAGCTCGTCCGGCCGGGAGCCCCCGTCGTCTATGGCGGCTTCACCTCGAACGTCGACATGAAGTCGGGTGCCCCGGCCTTCGGCACGCCCGAATACATGAAGGCCGTGCTGGTCGGCGGCCAGCTCGCCCGCCGCTACGGCCTCCCCTACCGCTCCTCCAACGTCAACGCCGCCACCACGGTGGATGCCCAGGCCGCCTACGAGTTGGTATTCTCGCTCTGGGCCGTGGTGATGGGCGGCTGCAACGTCGTGAAGCACGCCGCCGGCTGGCTCGAAGGCGGCCTCGTCGCCTCCTTCGAGAAGATGGTGCTGGATGCCGACCTGCTGCAGATGGTGGCCGAGTTCCTGGAGCCGCTCGAAGTCAGCGACACCACCCTGGCGCTCGACGCGATCCGGGAGGTGGGCCCGGGCGGCCACTTCTTCGGCTGCGCCCACACGCAGGAGCGCTTCCGCACCGCGTTCTATGCTCCCATGGTCTCCGACTGGCGCAACTATGAGAGCTGGCGCGAGGCAGGGGCACCGGATGCCTATACCCGTGCAGCCGGTCTCGTGACGCGGCTCCTGGCCGAGTACGAGCAGCCGCCGCTCGACCCCGGGATCCGCGACGAGCTCGACGCCTATGTGGCGAGGCGGACCGAGGAAGGCGGCGCACCGAGCGAGTTCTAGGGCCCCGACCCGGCCAGGTCCTCGGGCGATCCGGCGATGTTATCCGGATCACAGACCGAGGCTCCTTCCGTGGTTAGGGTCACGGGGTCAGGTAAGGAGAGCCTCCGATGAGCAGCAGCCTTTCGTGGAGCGGTTTCGGCTCGCTGGCCGCTGAGGATGTGTGGCCGGCGATGGCCATGGTCTGGGTGTTCTCGGCGGCCGGCATCGCGGCCCTGTGGCTCGCGTGAGGCGTCGGATGCCGAGGACTTCCCCCAGGACCAGGAGTGCTTCTGCTGCCGGATTGACCCGGCTCTAGCGGTGGCGCGGCTGCTCGCCGTCTTTATCGGCCTCGCACTGCTCGTGCTGATCCCCTTTGCAATCTGGGGCGGCGAGCTGGAGCGGGCGCTCTCGCCCGAGGCGGCGGCCGCCTGGCTGCACGGCTACGGTGCATGGGCCTGGGCCGTGGGGCTCGGGCTCCTGCTGGCCGACCTCGTCCTCCCGATACCGGCCACGGCCGTGATGAGTGCCTTGGGCTTCATCTACGGACCGCTCCTGGGCGGGCTCGTGGGCTCGGCCGGCTCCATTCTTGCAGGTGCCCTGGGCTACGGCCTCTGCCGTTCCGCGGGGCCGCGCGCCGCGCAGCGCCTCCTTGGTGAGCACGGGCTGGAGCAGGGCCGCAGGCTGGCCTCGGGCACCGGGCCCTGGCTGGTCGTGCTCTCGCGCTGGCTGCCGGTCTTCCCGGAGGTCGTGGCCTGCATGGCGGGCCTGACCCGGATGCCGGCACCTGCCTTCCTCATGGCCCTGGCCTGCGGCTCGATCCCACTGAGCTTCGCCTTCGCCGCCCTCGGCCATGCCGGCCTCGACCGTCCCGGTCTGGCGCTGGCGCTCAGCGCTCTTGCACCGCCGGTCCTGTGGCTCGTGGTCAGGCCGCTCTTCGCGGCACGCCTGCGGCGGGCCCCGTCCCAAGCCCAAGCGCCCCGCCCCTGAGCTGGTCGAGCCGGCGCGAGGTGTGGCTCGATAGATGAGGGTGGAGGCGGGCCTCGCCCGAGCAGCCTCGCAAAAGGGGGCTGGAACTGCGGGCACCAGCGCCCCGTTCTCGCCACAAGCGGCGTGCGCATGATCCTGTGCCGAGCCGCCCGGACACTTTGGAGGGAGCCATGGCTTCGATCAAAGAGATGATGCTGGTGGCCGCGTTGGCGGTCAGCGCTACCTGCCTCATGACGGCGTCGCCCGCGCTGGCCGACGATGAGGACAAAGCGCGCGATGCGTGCAAGCAGATCGCCAAGAATCGCGACTGGAAGGATGTCGACACCGACCTCAAGCGCGAGGGCGACAACCGGATCGTCATCACGGTCCAGGGCGAACGCGGTGGCGACGATCGCGACCGGCGCTGCGTGTACAATACCAAGACCAACGACGCCAAGTTCGAGGATCAGTAGCGGCGGCACGCGCGCGCAGGCACCTGCCCGCGCGACAGCCAGCGCTGCCGCCGGCGCGCTGCTCGGATTGCTGGTCCTGGCTGCCTGCAGCCGGGGAGCGCCGCCGGCGGCAGCACCTGCCCCGCTCCCGGCACAGCCGGCGTGGGGCGGCGCCCGATCCGGCGGCACCGTGGTCGATCCCGCACCGCCGCCGTCGCCACCCCCACCGCCGGACCCGTGTGCCGGCTTCAAGGACGATATCGACCATCTCCGCTGCCAATGGGTCCTCGGGCCCGAGCGCAGCGAATTCGTTCCCCTGGCCGGCGAGAAGGCACCGCTCGCGGTCCAGGTCGAGTGCCTGCCGCTGCGGGAGCAGCCGCAGGCCTATGCCGAGTGCATCGCGCGGGGCCATGTCTGATGACCAGGCCCCTTGTGATCTTCGCCACGCGTCGGCCGTGTCCCGCAGCACAGCGGACCGGACCGATCGACGGCAATATCCTCCCAACAGCGCGGGACTGCCCCGCCAAGCAGCGAGGACCGAATGATGAAGACCACCTGGATCGTGAGCTGGCGCGGCCTGGACGAGGAGTGCTCGGGCGCCGCCGAGGCGATCGACCGCTGGGATGCCCTGGATGCCCGCGGCATCGAGGCCGCGATCTTCGAGGTCGTGGGCGGCGAGCGCCGCCGGCTTGTCTGGTAGCCGCCCGCCCCGGCTTCCGCATCCCTGCACCATCCGCGGCGGGACTATCGTTTTCCCGGCGGATGGGACAATACCCCTCCGGCAGTCGGGCAGCCCCGCCGGCACAGGCGGGCGATGACAAGCGCTCGGTCGGGAGAGGCGATTGATGTTGCAGCAGGGGGGCGAGGCTCTGCCCGCGGCCGGCGAAGGCCTGGATCTTGCGGCCGGGCTGCTCGATGCGCTGGGCCGGGTGGTGGTGGGCCAGCGCTATCTGCTCGACCGGCTGCTGATCGGCCTCCTCGCCAACGGCCATATCCTGATCGAGGGCGTCCCCGGCATCGGCAAGACGCTGGCCGTGACGACCCTGGCCCAGGCGCTGGACGCCAGCTACCAGCGCATCCAGTTCACGCCCGACCTGCTGCCTGCCGACCTGATCGGCACCCTGATCTACCAGCCGCAGTCGGGCGAGTTCCGGGTCCGCAAAGGGCCGATCTTCGCCAACCTGCTGCTGGCCGACGAGATCAACCGCGCGCCCGCCAAGGTGCAGAGCGCCCTCCTCGAGGCGATGCAGGAGGGGCAGGTCACGATCGGCAGCGAGACCCACCGCCTGCCCAGGCCGTTCCTGGTGCTGGCGACCCAGAACCCGCTCGAGCATGACGGCACCTATCCGCTCCCCGAAGCGCAGGTCGACCGCTTCATGCTGAAGCTCAAGGTCACCTACCCGAGCCCGGAGGAGGAACTGGCCATCCTGGGCTCGATGGCCGTCACCCGCCCCCGGCACACGGCGCCGTCCGTGGCGACGGTGGCGTCGGTCCTGGCGGCCCAGGACCGGGTGGATCAGGTCTATGTCGACGAGAAGATCAGGCGCTACATCGTCGACATCGTGCTGGCGACGCGCGAGCCCAAGAAGTTCGGCCTCGAGCTCGGCAATTACGTCGAGTACGGCGCCTCGCCGCGCGCCACCATCCATCTGGCGCTGGCGGCCAAGGCGCATGCCCTGATCCAGGGCCGGATGCACGTCACCCCGCACGACGTGAAGTCGATCGGCATGGACGTGCTGCGCCACCGGGTGCTGACCACCTACGAGGCGGAGGCCGCCGGGCTCACGGCCGAGGACCTCGTTCGGCAGATCCTGGACGGCCTGCCGGTTCCCTGAGCGCCAATGAGCTTCGTCAATCCCGAGCTGCTCCTTTTCCTCCTGCTGATCCCGCCGCTTCTCCTCGTCGACGTGGCGGCGCTCGCGGCCGGCCACGCTGCCGTTTCCCGGTGCGGAGGAGATCGCGGCCCTGCGCCCTTCCCTCGCCGCCCGGCTGCACGCGCGCCATGCCGTGGCTGCGAGCCCTGGCACTGGCCTTGGCCGTCATTGCGCTGGCCCGGCCGCAATGGAGCGTGGAGATCACCCGCACGCGCCGGGAAGGCATCGCGATCGCCATGGTGATCGACGTCTCCAGCAGCATGAGCGCCATGGACCTCATGCTGGGTGAGCGCCCGACCAACCGGTTGGAGGTGGTCCGGGCGGCGTTCCACGACTTCGTCCGCGGCGGCCAGGACGGCGGAGCGCGGCCGCGAGGGCGACGCAGATCGGCATGGTGACCTTCGCCCGCTTCGCCGACATCGTGGTCCCGCCCACGCTCGACCACGAGGCGCTGCTGGCAGCAGCTCGAGCGGGTCGACATCGTCGACTTCCCGCTCGAGGACGGCACCGCCATCGGCGATGCGATCCTGCGCACGGTCGAGATGGTGCGCCGCCTGCCGAGCAAGAGCCGGGTCGTGATCCTGCTCACCGACGGCAGCAACAATGTCGGCAAGGCGCAGCCGCTGGTGGCGGCCCAGATCGCGGCCGCCTTCGGGATCAAGATCTACACCATCGGCGCCGGCAGCAACGGCACCGCCGCGGTCCCCTTCCACGCCGCCGACGGCACGGTCGAATACCGCACCTCACCGGTCAGCATCGACGAGGACACGCTCCTGCAGGTGGCCCAGCTCACGGGTGCCCGCTACTTCCGGGCCACGGACGGAGCGGCCTTGCGCGCGATCTATGCCGAGATCGACCAGCTCGAGAAAACCCGCAACCTGCTCGACTACGAACAGCGCCGGGTGGAGCTGTTCCCGCTCTTCATCGGCCTCGTCCTGCTCCTGCTCGTGAGCGAGATCGTGCTCACCCGCACCCGCCTCCAGACCATCCCCTGAGCGGCGGCGCCATGCGATTTCGACGGCTGGCCCTTTGCCTTCCTGCTCCTCCTGGTCCCTGCCCTCCTCCTGCTCGAGGCGCATGCGGCGCGGCGGCGGCGCCGGGCGCTGGCGTTGCTGGTCGACGCCGAGCTGCTGCCCCGGCTCGTGCCGCTCCTCGCCGGACCGCTGGCGCTGGCTCCGCCATGCCTGCCTGCTCGGTGCCGTGGCCGCCTGGTCATCGCCCTGGCCCAGCCCCGTTGGGGCACGGGCGGGCAGGAGACGCTGCTGCGTGGCCGCGACATCGTCGTCGTGCTCGACGTGTCGCTCAGCATGCTGGCCCGCGACGTGGTGCCGAACCGTCTGGCCCGGGCCAAGGTCGCCGTGCGCTCGCTGGTCGAGACCCTGCGCCGCGAAGGCGGGCATCGCCTGGCCCTCCTCACCTTCGCCGGCCGCACCGACATGCAGTGCCCGCCGACGCGCGACCGCGAGCTGTTCCTGGCGCGGCTCGAGGCTGCCAGCGTCGAGGACGTGGCCCAGCGCGGCAGTGCGCTCGGCCAGGCACTCCTCCAAGCCGTGGAGCAGCTGGGCGGCACCGATCCGGCGTTCACCGACCTGATCCTGATCAGCGACGGGGAGGACCATGGCAGCGAGCCCCTGGAGGCGGCCCGCCTCGTGGCCGCGCGTGGCTTCGCCCTCTACACCGTCGGCATCGGCGACCCGGCCAAGCCCGTGCCGGTGCCGGCACTTCAGGGCGGCAGCGATCCGGCACCTCTGGTCTACAAGGGCCAGACAGCGCAGACCCAGATGCGCCGGGGCACCATCACGGCGATCGCCGAGGCGGCGGGCGGCGTCTACGTCCCGTTGGAAACGGGCGAGCCGTCCCTGCAGCAGCTCTACCGCGAGCGGATCGCGGCCAAGCCCGGCGCCACGAGGCCCAGTCGAGCGAAAAGGGTGCCCTGCAGCACCGCTTCCAGCTCTTCCTGGCCGTGGCGATGGTCCTGCTCGCCATGGAGATGCTGATGCGCAAGACGGCAGGAGGAACGCGGTGAGCGGCCGCGAGGCGCTCGAAGCACCTGTGGGCCAGGCCGCTGGCGCTGCTGCCCTTTCTCGGCGGCGACGATGCCGCGGAGCAGGCGGTCCGTGACGGCAACGCGCTCTACGAGCAGGGCCAGATACGAGGCAGCGCTCGAGCGCTACGAGGCCGCGGCGCGGTCCTGAGGCCGGACGCCGCCGAGATCGCGTTCAACCAGGGCAACGCCTGGTACCGCGGAGGCGACACCGACAAGGCGCTGGAGCACTACATGGCGGCGCTCGGGGCCGAGGACCCGGTCGCTGCGCGGCCGGGCCAAGTACAACATCGGCGTCATCCGGCTCCGCCAGGCAGTGGCGGCCGAGGCCAACCCGGGCCAGGCGCATGCCGCACGCGCAGGAAGCCATCCGCTATTTCCGCGAGAGCCTCCAGCTCGACCGCGAGCTGGCGGACGCCCGCTACAATCTCGAGCTCGGCTACCGCTTCCTGCACGAGCTGGAGGGGCGGCTGGCCGGGCAGCGGCGAGCGACCCACGCCTGCTCGACGACGCCTTCCTGCGCCGCGGCAGGCGCAGCAGGACTGGTCGCGAACGATCCCGGCCGCCAGCGCAAGCCGCCGGACCAGCTGCAGGACACCCGCTGCCGAGCGCAGCGACGAGCCGCCCGAGCAGTTCGCTCGCCAAGGAGCGGCCGCCCGAGCGCGGCAGACACGCCGATGCCGGTCTCGGTCGAACCCGCAGGCCGCAAGCCGAGCTCCTGGAGCGCCTCCTGAAGGAGATCGCCGCCATGGAGACCTGGCGGCAGGAGACCCGCCGCGCGGCCCTCCAGGCTCCGGGCGAGCGCGACCCGTGGTAGACGCCGGGCCCGCTTCCATTGCCGACGCGGCCCGGCAGAGCCGGCGCATCCTGATCCGCACCCGGCGCCTGGTCGACGGGATGCTCGCCGGCCAGTATCTCAGCATCTTCAAGGGCAGCGGCATCGAGTTCGCGGAAGTGCGCGAGTACGTCCCGGGCGACGACGTGCGCGCCATCGACTGGAACGTCACCGCCCGGCTGGGCTTCCCCTACGTCAAGCGTCACGTCGAGGAGCGCGAGCTCACGGTCATGCTGCTGGTCGACATCAGCGGCTCGGCCCGCTTCGGCAGCGCCCGGCGGTCCAAGGCCGAGACCGCCGTGCAGCTCTCGGCCCTCCTGGCGGCGAGTGCCGTCCGCAACAACGACCGGGTCGGCCTGATCCTCTTCACCGACCGGATCGAGCGCTTCATCCCGCCGCAGAAGGAGCGCAACCGCACCCTTCGCGTCATCCACGAGCTGCTCTCCTTCACCCCCGCCGGGCGGGGCACCGACGTGGCGGCGGCCCTCGACCATCTGCGCAGCGTGGTGCGCCGGCGCTCGGTCAGCTTCGTGCTCTCGGACTTCCAGGCCCCGGACTATGAGCGGTCACTGCGCGCGGCCCACCGGCGCCACGACGTGGTCCTGGTCCAGGTCGCCGACCGTCGCGAGCGCAGCCTGCCGCCGGTGGGCCTGATCGCGATGCGCGACCCCGAGACCGGCCGCAGCACGGTGATCGACAGCGGCAGCGCTGCCGTGCGCCGGCAGTTCGAAGAGCGCTGGGAGCGGGCCGCCGCCGCCCGCCGCCGGCTCGCCACCTCGCTGGGTGTGGACATGATCGAGGTCGATGCCGCCGAGGACCCGGTCCGGCCCCTGCTCCGCTTCTTCCGCCGGCGCGAGAAGCGCCTGCGCGAAGGGCGCTGAGACGGCCGCCATGCGCATCCCGGCCTTGCGGCTCGCAGCCGTCCTGCTCCTCCTGCTGGGCTGCCCGGCCACGGCCCAGGAAGCCGGCGGGCCCGCCTCGCGCACGGTCAGCGCCGACCGTGTCCGGCTCACGGTCGAGCTCGACCGGACGCGGCTCCTGATCGACGATCAGGTCAGGCTCAGCCTGCGGGTCGAGGCGCCGGAGGACCTGCTGGTCGAGCTGCCGGAATTCGCGGACCTGGCCGGCCAGCTCTCGGTGGTGAGCCGAGAGCGGAGCGAGCCCCGCCCAGCGGCCTCCGGCAGCCGGCTCTGGGAGCAGAGCTACCTGCTCCAGCCCGAGGACGTGGGCGACATCGCCCTGCCGCCGCTCCGGATCTCCTACCAGGGCCCGAGCCGCCCCGAGCCCGTGCAGCTCGGCATCGAGCCGCCGGGCATCACCGTGGACTCGGTGCTGCCGGCCGGTGCCGACGTCACCCGGCCCAAGGATATCGGGCCGCCGGTGCCGCTGCCCCCCTCGGGCTGGCGGCTCGCCGCCTGGATCGCCGGCGGCGCCCTCATCCTCCTGGCCCTGCTGCTCGCAGCCCTCGTCCGACGCCGCCCCTCACGCCCTTCGGCGGCCAGCGCGCGACCGGCCCATCTCGAAGCGCTGGAGGAGCTGGACCGCCTGGAGGGGGCGCGGCTCCTCGGAGGGCGGCCAGATGGCCGAGCTCTACGCCAGGCTCGCCGACATCCTGCGCCACTACGCGCTCCACCGCTTCGGCCTCAGTGCCCCGACCCAGACCACGGAGGAGCTGCTGGCCGGCCTGGACGGGCTCAGCCTCGCCGACGGGCCGGGCCGGGCGATGGCTCCCCTCCTCACCGACTGCGACCTGGTCAAGTTCGCCCGCCACCGCCCCTCCCGCGCGGCCGCGGAGCAGGCCCTGCAAGGTGCCAGGAGTTTCGTCCGGGAGACGGCCACGACCGCCGGCGGGGCCACCGCTCCGGCCTGACCTTCGTGCTATTGATCGCTCTTGGGCAGCGGGCGGACCATGCCGGCATAGGTGCAGACGAAGGAGCCGATCTCCTGGTCGTTGGCATCCGTGATCCGGTCGGTGGCCACGGGCCGGCTCAGGTCGCAGAAGCGGCCGACCGCCACCATCAGCGGGTACTGCGCCGGCAGCAGCGCGGCCAGCGCATCGCCCGCCTTGCACCCGGCGACGCCCGGGAAATTCCCGGAAGCCCAGCTTCCGGTGCTGACGATGCAGAGCCGCTCCTGCGCTCGCGCCGCACCTGCCGGCAGGGCCAGTGCCAGCAGGGCCGCCACGGCCAGTGCCATGCGGCTTCCATCCCCGATCACGCCAGCACTCGAGCGATGTTCCCCAGCCATCCTGGCCTCCCCTGACATGCCGGAGCCGTTGCCCCGGGCAACGAGGTAGAGGCGGGGTGCTGCCGCGACAGGGGCTGCCGGTCGATCGGCAGCGCCGTCGGCGGTGCCGCATTGCGGCCTTTCCGGCGCGATGCTAGGTGCTCCCGCCTTCTCCGGCGCCCATGGGAGCGGTCGCCGCGGATGAGCTTGGGCGGGCCCATGGGCGCCCTGGGCTAGAGCACCCCGGACCAGAGCTGCGACGGATAGAGGATGTCCCTGGACGTCATCAGCACCGACATGGTGATCATCGGCGCAGGGCCTGTGGGCCTCTTCGCCGTGTTCGAGGCCGGCCTCCTCGGCATGCGCTGCCATCTGGTCGACAATCTGGACAAGATCGGCGGCCAGTGCGCCGAGCTCTATCCGGACAAGCCGATCTACGACATCCCGGCCGTGCCCCGCTGCACCGGCCAGGAGCTGGTCGACCAGCTGATGGAGCAGATCAGGCCGTTCGAGCCCGTCTTCCATCTGAACCAGCAGGCGGCCGGCCTCGAGCATCTGCCGGAGGGGCGCTGGCGCCTGACCACGAGCGAGGGCGTCGCGATCGAGGCCGCCGCCGTCGTCATCGCCGCCGGTGCCGGCAGCTTCGTCCCGCGGCGCATCCCGCTGCCCGGTGCCGAGCGCTTCGAGGACACCTCGCTCTTCTACGCCGTGCGCCGCATGGAGGTGTTCCGCGGCCGCCACCTCCTGATCGCGGGCGGCGGCGATTCGGCCCTGGACTGGACCCTCAACCTCCAGCCCCTGGCCGCGAGCCTGGCCCTCGTCCACCGCCGCGACGAGTTCCGCGCCGCCCCCGATTCGGTGGAGCGGATGCGGCGGCTCGTGGCCGAGGACAAGATGCGCCTCCTGATCGGCCAGATCAGCGGCCTCGAGGGCGAGGGCGACCGGCTCCAGGCCGTCCGCCTCAAGGCGGCCGACGGCAGCGAGGAGCTCTTCCCCTGCGACACGCTGCTCGCCTTCTACGGCCTGAAGATGGAGCTGGGCCCGATCGCCGAGTGGGGGATCAACCTCGAGGGCAACCTGATCGAGGTCGAGACCGCCGCCTTCGAGACCAGCCGCCAGGGCATCTTCGCGATCGGCGACATCTGCACCTATCCGGGCAAGCTGAAGCTGATCCTCTCGGGCTTCCACGAGGCGGCCCTGATGTGCCAGAAGGCCTTCAAGTACTGCTTCCCCGAGAAGCGGCTGATCTTCCGCTACACGACCTCGAGCACCGATCTGCAGAAGAAGCTGGGTGTGGCCTGAGATGGCAATCGTTCACGTCGTCGACCGCGAAGGTGCCGAGCACAAGCTCGAGGGGGTGACCGGCTGGTCGGTCATGGAGATCATCCGCGAGGCCGGCCTGCCGATCGAGGCCGCGTGCGGCGGCTGCTGCGCCTGCGCCACCTGCCACGTCTATGTCGACCCCGACTGGCTCCCCCGCCTCAACCCGGCCGGCCCCGACGAGAGCATGATGCTGGACGAGGCCTTCGAGGTCCGCGACAACTCCCGCCTCTCCTGCCAGCTCAAGTACGCCGACGCCCTGGACGGCCTGAAGGTCACCCTCGCACCCGAGTTCTGATCGCAGCGGTCTCGGACGGCACCTTCATCTCGGGCACGGTGTAGCGCACCCATCCCCGCGCACGCCTTTGCCCAGCCTGGCCCCAGGTCCGCCATCGGCACCGGCCTCGATCAGGACCACGCCCGCGGCCTCGAGTGCCTGCCGGATGACGGTGGCGGTGCCGCGGTGCAGCTCGTGCTGGCCGGTCTCGAAGCCGCGCACGGTGCTGCGGCTCACGCCGGCCTGCTCGGCGAGGCGCTCCTGGGTCCAGTCGAGCAGCGCACGGGCGGCCCGGCACTGCGCGGGTGTGAGTGGCATCGGGACTGAGATAGGCGGTCGAGCCTGAAGGTCAATATAGACCAAAAAGGTTGATATGTGGTTGCTCGAGCCCATATCGGGTGAGTACCCCGTAGCGCCAGCAGAAGGAGCATTTGGTGCCGCACGACACCACGCTCATCGCCACCATCGTCATGGGCCTGGTGCTCGCGTTCGCCTTCGGCTTCCTCGCCAACCGTCTCCGCCTGCCGCCGCTGGTCGGCTACCTGCTGGCCGGGGTGGCGATCGGCCCGTTCACCCCGGGCTTCGTCGGCGACACCAACCTCGCGGGCCAGCTGGCCGAGATCGGCGTCATCCTCCTGATGTTCGGGGTCGGCCTGCACTTCTCGATCGGCGACCTCGTGGCCGTGCGCCGGATCGCGATACCCGGTGCGGTGGCCCAGATCGCCACGGCCACCGCCATCGGCACCGGCGTTGCCCTCTTCTGGGGCTGGGGCATCGGTGGCGGGCTGGTGCTGGGCCTGGCGCTGTCGGTCGCGAGCACCGTGGTGCTCCTGCGCGCCCTCGCCGAGCGCGGCGAGCTCGACAGCGTCGACGGCCGGATCGCCGTGGGCTGGCTCATCGTCGAGGACCTCGCGATGGTGCTGGCCCTGGTCCTGCTGCCTGCCTTTGCGGGGCCGCTCGGGGGCAGTGCGCAGGGCATGGAGGGGCACGGTGCCGGCGGTTCGCTGTGGCCAAGCCTGGCGCTGACCCTGGGCAAGGTGGTGCTCTTCGGCGTGCTCGTCCTGGTCGTCGGCAAGCGGCTCGTGCCCTGGCTGCTGGCGCGGGTGGCCCGGACCGGCTCGCGCGAGCTGTTCACGCTGGCGGTGCTGGCGACCGCGCTGGGGATCGCCTACGGCTCGGCCGAGTTCTTCGGCGTCTCGTTCGCGCTGGGCGCCTTCTTCGCCGGCGTGGTGCTGAGCGAGAGTGACCTCAGCCACCAGGCGGCGGCCGACAGCCTGCCGCTCCAGGACGCGTTCGCGGTGCTCTTCTTCGTCTCGGTCGGGATGCTGTTCGACCCGCTGGTGCTGGTCCGCGAGCCCCTGGCCGTGCTGGCGGTGCTGCTCGTGATCGTGCTCGGCAAGTCCCTGGCGGCGTTCGGCATCGTGCTGGCCTTCGGCTACCCGGTAGGTACCGCGCTCACGGTCTCGGCGAGCCTGGCCCAGATCGGCGAGTTCTCGTTCATCCTGGCCGGGCTGGGGGTGGCACTCGGGCTCCTGCCCGAGGAGGGCCAGGACCTGATCCTGGCGGGTGCGCTGCTCTCGATCACGCTCAACCCGCTGGTCTTCGCCGCGGTGGCGCCGGTGGCGGCCTGGTTCGAGAGGCAGCCCGCCGTGCGCTCCCGGATCGAGCGGTCCGGGGGCGGTCCGGCCGTCGTTCCGGAGGGTGATGACAGCTTGCGCGATCACGCCATCATCGTCGGCTTCGGCCGGGTGGGCAGTGCCATCGGCCGCGCGCTCGACGCTTTCGAACTGCCCTACGTGGCCGTCGAGCGCGACCGGCGCCTGGTCGAGGAGCTGCGCGCGCGGGGGGTGCGGGTGCTCTACGGCGATGCCGCGGCACCGGGCATCCTGACGGCCGCGGGCGCCGAGCATGCCCGGCTCCTGATCTCGGCCACGCCGGACGGCTATCAGGCGCGGCGTGCCTTCGAGATCGCGCGCGGGCTCAATCCCGGCATCGACACGGTGATGCGCAGCCACAGCGAGGCCGAGGCCGCCTACCTGGACAAGAACAAGGCGGGCCTCGTGGTCGTGGCCGAGCGGGAGCTGGCGCTGGCCATCATGGGCTACGCCTTGCGCAGCCTGGGCCTGAGCGAGGGCCAGGCCCGGCTCTACGTCCAGAGCGCCCGCGGCCTGGACGATGAGATGCTGGCACCGCGCGGCGAGCGGCACGGCGGTGCCCCGGAGCTGCGGCCGCACCGGGACCGGGAGGAGCCGTGAGGCCTTTCAGCCGCGCCAGAAGAGGCGGGTGAAGGGCAGGGCCAGGATCAGGATCTCGAGCCGGCCGGCCAGCATGCCGAGCGCGAACAGCCACTTGGCCGGGTCGGTGAGGGTGGCGTAGGTGCAGCAGGGGCCGATCCGCGGCCCCAGGGCAGGGCCGGCGCCGGCGAGGGCAGTGGCGGCAGCGCTCACCCCCTCGAGGAAGTCGAGGCCGGCGAAGCACAAGGCCAGCGCCAGCACGGCCACGCTGGACAGATAGACGAAGAAGTAGACCACGGCACCGGCCCGCACCGCCTCGGGAATCACCCGGCCGTTGTAGCGGGCGGGAAAGCTGCCGGAAGGGTAGATCTGGGCCGCCACCTGGCTGCGGATGGTCTGGAACAGGACATAGAGGCGGAACATCTTGATCCCGCCGGCGGTCGAGCCGGTGCAGCCGCCGACCAGCATGGCCGTCACCACCAGCACGCTGGCGAACGCCCCCCACTGCGCGTAGTCCTGCTCGGTCGAGGTGAAGCCGGTGCAGGTGATGATCGAGACCAGGGTGAAGCTGGCCTCGCGCAGGGCCTGGAAGGGCGGCACGCCGCTCTCGACCATCCGCCAGCCGGCCAGTGCCAGCACGCCCACGGCGATCACCCCCAGGAAGAGCCGCACCTGATCCTCGCGCAGGAAGGGCAGGGCGTCGCCGCGCAGCAGGTGGACGTAGAGGACGAAGGGCATGGCGGCCAATGCCATGAAGACCACCGCCACCCACTCGATGGCGGCACTGTTCCAGTAGCCGAAGCTGGCGTCGTGCGAGGAGAAGCCGCCGGTGCCGATGGCAGCCATGGCGTGCCCCAGCGCATCGAAGCGCTCCATCCCCGCGGCCTCGAAGGCGATGGCGCAGAGGACGGTGAGGGCCAGGTAGACGACGGCGATCGCGGCCACGACCTGGCCGAACCGGGGCAGGAACTTGCCAGGCCGGGCCGAGAGATCGAGCGTGAAGAGCTGCATGCCGCCCACCCGCAGGAACGGGAGGAAGAGGACGGCGAAGGAGATCAGGCCCAGCCCGCCCAGCCAGACCAGGAGGAAGCGCCAGGCGAGGATGCCGCGCGGGGCCTGGTCGAGGCCGATGAAGACCGTGGAGCCGCTGGCGGTGAGGCCCGAGACCGCCTCGAAGACGGCATCCGTGAACGACATCGGCCGCTGCATGAGCATGAACGGCAGGGCACCGCAGAGCGAGGCCGCTACCCAGGCGATGACGGCTGCCAGCGCCGCCTCGCGCGTACCCAGGCGCTGGAAGCTGCCCTGGTTGGCGAGCACCAGCGCACGGCCGACGAAGAGGGTGATGACGGAGGAGAGGGCGAAGCTGCGCCACTCCGGGCTGCCGTCGGCGAGGTCGAAGCCGGCCGGTGCCAGCATGGCGAGCCCGAGGGCGCTGAGCACCGTGCCGACGAAGCTCAGCACCGCATCGAGCTGCACCACGGCCCGCCGCCTGGGCCCTTCGAGATCGGGCGAGCGGCTGAGCGTGGCGGCCAGGCGCTGCGGGCGGTCGATCATCGGCGGGGCACGAACGGTGGCTCGATCGGCATCCTACTCCCCGCGCGGCACCCGGCTGGCCCGGGCCCCGCCCCTGGCCGCACCGCGGCCGAGCTCCACCGCCCAGCCGCACGCGAGCCCCACTGCCGGGTTGACGAGCAGCGTCGCCGCGGCGGCGACACCGATCGCGGGCCAGCAGTCCGGCCGCGCGTCGAAGAGGCGCCTCGAGGCCGCGAGGTCAAGGCCCGCCACGAGCAGGAGCGCTCCGACCGCTGCCGGCGGCACGAACGCCAGCAGGCTGCCGACCCAGCCCGAGAAGCCCAGCGCCAGGACGAGGAGAACGGTCCCCAGCAGGATCGGCGCCAGCCCGGTCCGCGCCCCGAACCGGTGCTGCGCCTGGAGCCCGCCGGCACCGTGGCACATCGGCATCGCACCCAGAGGTGCGAGCGCCAGGTTGGCGATGCCGGTCGAGAGGCATAAACGCCGCTCGCTCACCGGCCCGCCGTCCGGGAACAGCTCGCGGGCCAGCGCTGCGGTGAGGATGACGGCGTTGGCCAGCGTCAGCGGCAGTTGCGGGACCACGGCAACGCCGAGTGCGCGCCATGCCTCCGACGGCGAGGGAAAGACGAACGCGAGCCCGGGCAGGCCGATCACCGGTGCCGGCGGTGCGGCGACGATCCCGCCAGCCCAGCCGATGGCGACCACCGCGACGAGCATCAGCGGTGCCGCCGGCCAGTGCCGCCGCCGCATCAGCAGGACCAGCAGCCCGAGCGCCACGGCACCGAGCCACGGCGTGTCCCAGGCGAGCCGGAGGCCGATCAGGCCCATCGACAGCCCGAGCCCGAGCTGGAGCCCGGCCGTCACCGACTGCGGCACGACCCTGGCGATCCGCCCGATGGCACCGCTCCCGCCGAGCAGGAGCAGCACCAGCCCGCTGAGCATGCCGGCTGCCGCCACCTCGCCCGGGCCCAGCCCGCCCGCGAGCATCACGGCCGCGATCGCCTTCATCGGCTGCACGGCGATCGGCAGGCGATAGAGCAGCCCGGTCCCGACCAGCGCCGCCCCGAACCCGAAGAGCACGCCCGCCGGGGCCAGGCCCGCCACCGTGATGGCGCCCAGCACCAGCGGCAGCAGCGTCCCCGAGATCCCCGAACGCCCCGCCAAGCTCGCCCGCGAGCCCGCCCCCCGGCCGCCGCCCTGGAACTCCCACCACCGCCCCCATCGCTCCCGCCTTCTGGAGACTGGCGTGCCCGGCCCGCAAAAGACAAGCCGTGCGGCTCGGGGGTCCTTGATCCAGCCCGCCACCCTCGCTAGATACCCCCCGTCACGCCGCTGTCCCCTTCGTCTAGCGGTCCAGGACGTCGCCCTCTCACGGCGAAAACAGGGGTTCGAGTCCCCTAGGGGACGCCAAGCATATCAAAGAGCTTAGGCAAGCTAAGGGGACCCATCCGGAGTTAATCCGAAGATGCTGGTACTGCTCAGTCTGAGCTAGTGGCGAATGACGGCCCTTCTGGCTGGATGCGGCGCGATGGCGCTTTCACGAATGGCCATAGCTCGGCTGCCGGCTGTTCCCGCCCGAGTTCAGCCAGCCGTACGATGTCCCACACAGCTATGTCCCGGGTTCAAGGCCAGGGCGGCCGCGCGCCTCCAGCTTGCGTCGGCCGTGCACGCAATCCAAGGCACCAGCGCGCCTTACCAGACGAGCTAGTCACATGAAGAGTGGACAGGCATTCCGGGCCACCTCGCCCTCCTGCACGCGGCTTATCGTGCCTGGACTAGCTCTGCATGCCCGCAGCAGCGAAACGGCTTTCTCGCTGCTGTACCGCTCCGGCTGGCGGTTGACCAGAAATGGTGCCCTCGACCGGGCCTTAAGCCCCACGTGCCGCCATGGCCGCATACGCTGAAGTCAGTAGAGAGCCTGTTGCACAATCCAAAATACCGAGCGACAAGCATCAACATATAGTAGTTCTGACACCAACTTGGCTACTACATCTTGACACAAGATAGCTCGCGCTTGAATTCTGCAACAGGCTCTAACACTACCCTGCCACGTTCTGCCCGGTCGCACGTTTCTGCCGCGAGGGAGCTCGCGGTGGAGGAGTGCCATGGAGGAGAGGTCTGCTGGAGGAGGCTGGGAGGCGGAGCTTGGACGCTGGCTTGAGCCGTTCCTGGCGGGCCTGCGGCGCAGAGCGCAGCGGCACTGGGCGCCCTTCTACCTCAAGGGCCTGATCCTGCCGGGTGAACGGAAGAGCATTGAGCCCATGGCGGCACGGGTAGCACCCGCCGACACCCAGCAGCTGCACCACTTCGTCTCGACCTCGCCCTGGCCCACGGCACCTCTGGAGGAGGAGCTGGTCAAGGCCGCGGACCGGCTCGTGGGTGGCGCGGACGCGGTGCTGGTCGTGGACGACACGGCCCTGGTGAAGCAGGGCCGGCATTCGGTGGGCGTGAAGCGCCAGTACTGCGGCCAGCTCGGGAAGAGGGCCAACTGCCAGGCCTTGGTCTCGCTCACCCTGGCCCGGGCGGAGGTGCCGGTCTGTGTTGGCCTGCGGCTGTTCCTGCCCGAGGACTGGTGCAGCGATGCAGGGCGGCGCGCGGCCGCGGGCGTGCCCGAGGCGGTCGCCTACCAACCGAAGTGGAAGATAGCCCTGGACGAGATCGACCGGGTGCTGGCTTCTGGTGCCCGGTTCGGGTGTGTGCTGGCCGATGCCGAATACGGCAAGGCGGCCGAGTTTCGCCACGGGCTTGGCGAACGGCGGCTCAGCTTCGCGGTCGGCATCCTGCCGACGCAGAAGGTCTATCCGGCGGACGTGACGCTCAGCCATCCCGAGCGCAAGCCAACCGGCCGCCGGCGCAAGCACCCGGTGCCCTCGGTCGTCGAGCGTGGCGGCTGCCGAGCTGATCGAGGGCCGGCCGGAGGCGTTCCGCACCATCTCCTGGCGGACCGGGACCAAGGGGCCGCTCAAGGCCGCGTTCGCCGCATGCGGGTCCGGGTGGCCGACGGGCCGGTCGCCGCAGGCGGGCAGCACCTCCCCGGCGAGGAGGCGTGGTTGGTAGGCGAGCACCGCGCCACCGGCGAACGGAAGTACTACCTGTCCAACCTCCCAGCCGATGCCTCGCTCGAGACCCTGGCCGCCCTGATCAAGGCGCGCTGGACCTGCGAGCAGATGCACCAGCAGATGAAGGACGAGTTGGGCCTCGATCACTTCGAGGGCCGGAGCTGGCGCGGCCTGCACCACCACGCCCTCCTCTGCCAGCTCGCGTTTGCTTTCCTCCAGCACCTGCGGCTCGGGGGAAAAAAGCACGCCCACCCCACCCGAGCCCGGACCGCCACCGGCCCGAGCCTGCCCGCGATCCGGCGGCGCATCGTGGCGGCGCTCACCCGTATCCTCCTGCGCTGCCCCCACTGCCGGCAGCGCTTCGAGCATCACCTCCGGCTATGAACGTGGCAGGGTAGACGTGGATATGAATGGGACGGGCAGTGGAACTCGGGGACCTGCATGCAATCGTCATGCGGCGCGCCGGCTCGCACGGCGGCTACTAAGACGGAAGCTTCGCAAGCTCGAGCAACAGGAGCAACTCGCTCTCCTCGAGCAGGTCGCGCTGCATGATGATGTCGAGCTTGAACGTGCTTCACCCCTGGAACCCGGAGACATTGAGACTGAGGAGGAGGTCGACCTGGATGGCCTAGCCACGGCATGGGTCGAGTTCAGTCCCGAGTTTCACCTCAGAGAGGCTGGCATCAGTGATGATGCGATCGACGCATTTGCCGGTGAGTTTAACATCTCCGATCTTGCCGGGGTACGGCTGACGTTTGCCTATGTAGCGAAAGCGATAGCGGGCGAGGGCAAGACATCCGATTACGCCCACATCTGGCGAGGCCAAGCCCTGGACGCTTCGCACGAGTCCTATGCCGAATGGCGGCGCGCCAACGAGCTGAGCTGGAGATGTACGAGCTCATGCGCAAGGCTGAGTGGCCGGTCGGCATGGTGGAGCCCGCCCTGCGCCTGCTCGTCGCCTTGCAGGCCTATGGCGATTGGCTGGCGCAGTCCGTCTTCGGACTTATCCGCAAGCCGAAGTCGCGACCGCCCATGGCTGACAGCAGCAGGTTGTCCTCTTCCTCGCTCTGGCGTGGTCGTCCCTGACGGGAAAGAAGCCGACCGTTTATCCGGCCAAGGATGGGCAGAAGCAGTTCAGTCTGTTCCACCGCGCATGCCTGAGAATGTGCGAGCTGTTTGCGCTTGAGCTACCTTCAGCATCGAGCATCAGGACGTGGAAGGAGGCCGCTGAAGAAGTGCGAGCGCGGGCAGCCGGGATACAAAAAGTGAGGAGTGACAGCGAGGGTTTTTGAAGGTTTCGCCATCGGCGGTGGTCTGCTTCAAGCTCAGCGATCGTCCCGAATGGCACGGATTGTCCGCTATGAATACCGACGAGAACCTCCCCGAAGCTCGCCTACACCGTCCCAGAGCTCCAAAAAGCGACCGGCCTCGGTCGGACCATCATCTACGACGAAGTGAAGGCCGGCCGTTTGCGGCTCACGAAGGTTGGCCGCCGCAGCATTGTCTGTGACCAGGACGCGCGCGCTTGGCTCTCGAGCCTTGCGCTGGAGCCCAAGGCCGTTTCGCATCACCAGCCTGCTGCTAAATCTGCCCTGCCGACCAGTGCGCCGAAGCCGCCCGCCCCAGAAGCGAGGGCGCTCCACGGTCGGGGGACCGCCGGCCGCTGAGCCCTCGCCCGGCAAGCACGCGGGCGCTGCATCGAGGTCAAATCCAAGCCGGATGTAGCGCCCTTCCACAATGACGTCCACCGAAGGGCACGAGCATGCTCGATTTCAGCAGGGCGGCTCTCGCCGCCAAGGCCGAGCCGGTTCCGGCCGGCACTTACGACCTCAAGATCGCGACCGCTGAGGCCACGACCTCGGGCTCGGGCCACACCTCGCTGATGATCGGGCGAGATCGCGGATGGCCCGCACCAGGGCCGCAAGATCAGCGACAGCCTGATGCTGACCAGCACGGACGAGCAGCGCCTGGCCGGGCTGATCAGGCGCGGCTTGCAGGTCCTGCACAGATCCTCGACGCGATCGGGGCGAGCGATGAGGAGCGCGAGGCAGCGAGCGCGGACCTGATGCAGCTCGGGCGGCTCCTCAAGGGCCGCACGGTTCGGGTCACGACCGGGATCACGGTCGACCAACGCGATGGCACCAGGCGCGAGATCATCGTGAAGGTCAGCCGAGCCCGCTCGACCAGGTCGAGCAGGTCATCGGCTAGCCGCCATGCGCGTGACCCTCGCCCGCGCGGCCTCGGGGGTGGCGACCAAGCGCCACCGTCTCGGGCCGGCGGGCGAGGTCGTCACCGAGGGCTACCCCACGGGCGAGAGCCGCTGGGCCCTCTACCGGCACGATGTCCCCGATCTTCCGGCACTCACGGCATGATGCGCGAGATCCCGATGGACACCTGCCTGCTCAGGGGCGAGCCGGCGGCCTTCGTGCCGCCGGGCAGCCTCACCCGGCGGCGACTGGGCGAAACGCTGCTCGATCGCCCGACCGAGCTCGTCATCTACGATATGGATAACCTGCCGATCCCGGCGGGCGCTCGATCCCATCGCCGACCCGCTGGACGCAGCTCTCTATGCTGCCAGCCAGCTGCCTGACGAGCATCAGGATGTCAGCTTCGCCTTCGCCTACTCGGCGAGCGCCGGCTTCAGCCGCGACACGCTCAAAATCAAGCTGTTCTTTCAGGCAGCTGCGCCGATCGAGAGCGAGACCCTGCGCGCTTACCAGAAAGGCGTAAACGAGGCCGCTGGCTTCAAGCTTCTCGACCCGTGCGTCACGGTCGCTACCCAGCCGATCTATGTCGCCCCGCCGATCTGCGAGCCGCCGCTGCGCGATCCGCTGAACGGAGCGGCGCTATGGCTTCTGGCAGGGGCTCGAGGATCGCGTGGTCCTCGACCTCAACCGCTGTATGGCCGGCGGCGCACCATCCGGCGGAATCCTGGGCACCGGCTGGCGCCGACACTTGGCCGCGATCGGCGCCGAGGCCGGCTTCCGCGAGCCGATCGTGCGCGCCGTGTGCGCCGCCGTGGCCGAGGCGGGTGGCGTGCCCGAGGACCTGAACGGGCTAGCGGCGGAGATCGCTGCCGCCGTGCGGGCTGCCGATCCGGGTGGCCGGGACCGGCACACGATCGAGCGCTACGCCAGCGCTGCGCATACCCGCGAGATCGCCCTCTGGGCCGCGCGGCAGGCCCAGGCGAGCGCTCGGCAGAGCTCGAACAGCAGATCCGACGCGACGCTGCCGGGTCCGCGCCAGGCCGGGGCATCTTCAGGATCGCGCCGGCATGACGCATCCCTCCTGACAGGGCGTGAGCTGCCGGCATCCAGGCCGGGCTGCCGCCACGGACCGCCGAGCCGCAGCCCAGATCCTGACGCCTTGACAGCCGGCGGAGCGTCAGCGAGCGCGCCTCGCGCACGACCGGGAGGCAGATCGAGGCCCGCTTCGGCGGTGTCTTCATCGAGGCGCCGGGCGGCATCTTCCGCGAGATCGTCCGCAAGGACGAGGTCGTACGGCAGGAGGTCACCAACTTCTGGGCCCGGATCACGGCCGAGACCGTCTTCGACGACGGTGCCGAGCGCTGGATCCACTACGAGATCAAGGCCCAGGTCCGCCGCCCGCGCGGCCCCGAGATCACCTTCACCGTGCCTGCCGCCGAGTTCGCGAGCGCTGGGCTGGGTCGACACCCAGCTCGGGGCGCTGGCGGTGATCGCGGCCGGAGCCACCAACCGCCTCGTCACGACCGCGATCAAGGAGCGCAGCATCGCCGCCGGTAGCGGTGCAGAGGCGCGAGGTCTTCGCGCATCTCGGCTGGCGCAAGCTGGGCGAGCGCTGGGTCTATCTCACCGGCAGCGGAGCGCTCGGCAGCGAGGGCGTGGTCGAGGGCATCGAGGTGCAGCCGCCCGCTCGCCTGGGGCGCTATGGGCTCGAAGATCGGCGATGCCAGGGCGGCGATGCAGGCGAGCTTGAGGCTCCTGCTGCTCGCGCCGGCTCGGGTCACGGTGCCGATCTGGACCACGATCTGGCGTGCGCTGTTCGGCTCCTGCGAGAGCGTGCTCTGGCTGGTCGGCCGGACCGGCGTGTTCAAGAGCGAGCTCGCGGCCCTGGCCCAGCAGCACTATGGCCGCGGCATGGACGCCCGCCACTTCCCCCAGAACTGGGCCAGCACGGCCAACGACATCGAGCTGACGCTGTTCGCGGCCAAGGACGCGCTGGCCGTGGTCGACGACTTCGCCCCCGGCATCACCCGCGGCAGCCGGCAGGAGCTGGAGAACAAGGCCGAGCGGGTGGTGCGCGGTGCCGGCAATGCCGCCGGGCGGGGCCGGATGACAGCCGACGGGCGCCAGCGCCCCGACCGTCCGCCCCGGGCGCAGGTCATCATCACCGGCGAGGACCTGCCGGCCCTGCACTCGATCAGGGCACGGGCGCTGATCGTGCCCGTGGCCGAGGGTGACGTCGACAAGGCCCTGCTGACCGAGGCACAGGAGACGGCACGGACGGGCGTGTACGAGCACGCCCTCGCGGGCTTCATCATGTGGATGGCCGAGCCGGTATGAGCAGACCCTCGACCGCTGGCGCGAGCTCGCCGCCGAGTACCGGGACAGGCTGGTCACCGAGGGTGTGCATGGCCGCTCCCTGGTCGCCGTGGCCCAGCTCCTGGCCACGATCGAGATCCTGGCCGACTACCTCGACGAGCAGGGGATCGAGATTCCGCCCGAGGTCCTGGAGCACTTGGGCGAGGAGGCCGAGATCGGCACGGCATCACTGACCCGGCGCATGGCCCGGGTGCTGATGGCCTCGCTCGAGGAGCAGGTCCAGCAGCAGCATGGTGCTGATCCGGTGCTGCTGTTCGTCGAGACCTTGGGCGAGGCGCTGGCGAGCGGCCGGGCGCACGTCCGCGGGCTCGAGGGGCAGGACGCGCCGGCCCAGTACAAGGCACTCCTCGGCTGGCGGCGGGTGGAGGTTGTCTCGGGCGGTATTCAGCACAGCGAATGGCGTGCTCACGGCGAGCACATCGGCTGGGTCGAGGGCGAGTATCTCTACCTCAACCCGCCGGTCGCGTACGCCACCGTGAGCCGGCTCCTTGCCGAGCAGGGCACCGAGATGCCGAAGAAGCCGGCGACACTCTGGGGCGAGATGCTGGCGGCGGGCTGGATCGCCCTGACCGACCGGGAGCGGAAGCGACGCCGCGCGACCTACAAGAAGCGGATCGGCGGCATGGCCAAGGACACGCTGGTGCTGCGGCTGGCGGAGATCATCGAGGCCCGGGGGGAGCCCGAGCGGGATGACGTGCCGTTCGCTGCCTAGCTCCGCCGCGCCACCCCCAACCCTACCCTCCAGATGGGGGAACCGGGGGAACCGGGGGAACAGGAGGGCTAAGGCCTTGTCGAGCTGGGATTTGGCTGTTCCCCCGATGTCCTCGCTGTTCCCCCGGTTCCCCCGAGCGCGAGAGCGCAGCGGCCCTCTTGGCGGAGGTCGAGGCAGCCGGCGCCATGCTCAAGGTCAGGGCCGGCCTGCTCATTGCGAGCGGGGCTCGGCTGCCCGCCCGCTGGTCGAGCGACTGCGGGCCCACAAGGCCGAGATCGTGGCCCTGCTGGCCCCGCCCAAGTGCCGGCACGAGCCCGGTGATCGCGATGGCTCCCGCTGCCGCCATTGCGGCCTGCCCATGGGCTGGCCGCGGCCGGTGGGGCTCGTGTTCGGCGACGGCACGGCCGCGCACCACGGCTGCGATGCCCAGGCCGAGGCCGAACGCGGCTGCCGCGGGAGCCCCGCTGCATGCAGCTGGCAGGCACGCAAGGCGACGGATGGACGGACATGGGAGCCACAGCGCTCGGAGACTCGACCGCACCTCACCCAACTCGTGCGTGGCCCTGTTCAAGCTATGAGCGCAACGTTATAACATAACATACTCTGTCGATGGTGGAGGCGGGAGCATGGAGCCCGAGGTTCCGCATCTCTTCAGACCGGCACGCGCCAGCGGGCCCGTGGCGTGCTCCGGCCGCACTCCGGCAAGGCCGCCCTCATCGGCCCGCGGGTCCTTCCTGGCCAGGAACATATGCGGGCGGCGACAGCGTGCGACCTGCCTAGCTGCAGGATTTTTCACGTGTTCCACCACAGCTCTCGGCAGGAACGCCTAAAATGTCGATGACTGCAAAGCTTTGGTCCATCTCGGCGCTGGCGGTCGAGTTGCGCATGGATCGCCGCACGGTGGCTCTCCGCCTGCGCAACGTGCTGCCCGATGGCCAGCTCCACGGCAAGCCCGCCTGGCGCCTCACGACCGCCCTCGATGCGCTACGTCCACGCAGTGCTGGCTCCGGAGCAGCCGGACCTTCGGATTGTCCGGGCTACATGCGGCCGATCGTGGCCGTGAAGCATCCGGTCCATCGCGGTGCGGTGCTGATGCACTGCTGGACCGTGACCAGCGCCGGCCTTGCGGCCTGGGCCGTGGTCGAGGCCGGGGGCAGCATGAGCCTCGCCTTTGAGACTGCCCGCAACCTGCCCATGTGCTGGTGATCGAGACCGCCAGGATAGGCCGCGAATGGGAGATGGAGCCCTGGAAGTCGCAGGCGTTCCCGGGCCTCTATGCCCCGCACACCTATCCAGAGGTCGATTGGCATCGCCTGCGTGACCAGGCGGGCGAGCCTGACTGGCGTCCTCCCTTTCCGGTGCCGGGCTTCCGTGAGGGCACGATCCTCGACGCGCCGCCGCCGAGTTGAAGGGAGCCGACATGGCGATGACGCCGAAGCTCTGGAGCATCGACGGCCCTCGCGACCGAGCTGGACATGAACCGTAGGACGGTGGCGAAACGGCTGCAGAACGTGCGCCCGGGCGGGAACTTTAAACGGCAGCCCGGCTTGGCATCTCACCATGGCCCTTGAAGCCATCCAGGGACACCCTCGCCGGCGGCACGACGATGATCCGAGACGAGGAGAGGCCGCCTCTGCTCCAGGGGACGGTGATCGGCCATAACGCAGTCGTCTGCATCCGCCGGCTAGCGTCGCGGCGTCGGCGGTCGAGTGCGGTCTGCCGATGAGCAAGGCCTACGAGCTGGCGGAGAAGGTGACGCTCGCCACCATGACAGGTGCCCTCGACTTCTTCGGCGACACGGCACTGGCCTGGGTAAACCCGGACGGCCGCAGCAGGATGTACGAGGCCGATTGCCTTGCGGCCATCGACTGGCCGGCTCTGGCCGCGCGTGCCGGCGAGCCTGACTGGACCCCGCCGCGCTACTCCTCGGCATGGCCCGCACCGTCTGACGGGCGACGCGTAGACCATGGCGGCGAGCACGAACGGCCTCTGGACCGTCAACGCCTTAGCGCTCGAGTTCGACCTGGACAGGCGCACCGTGACCCAGGTGCTGCGCACCGTGCGCCCGGCCGGCCGGCTGAAGGGCTACCCGGCCTGGCACCTGCGGGAGGCGGCGGCCGCCCTTCTGCGCCACGGCAGCATGAGCCCGCCCATGGGCATGCGGCGGGCCCGCAGGGACTATCGGGAGAGTTACGTCGACGAGCTTGAGGATGAGCCCGAGGCCGAGACACCGTCCTGTCCGTCCGGGCTGGAGCAGGTGGGTGCCCTGGAGAACCAGATCGACAAGGGCTTCATGCTGGCGACCTTGATCGCCGGCGCCGACCTGCCGCGCCTGGTGGCCTGCCAAGCCGTCGAGAAGGGCCTGCCGATGGCCGAGGCTTACGACACGGCCAACACGGTGCTGCTCGTTCTGGGCGGCATCATCGGCAAGCCCGCGGCCTCTGTCGGCATCGAGCCATGGGCCAAGTTCGAGGAGCCCGACCTCGACGGCCCGGTGATCGGGGAGGGCATGTTCACGTTGATCAACTGGCCGTCGCTGGCACACCGGAGTGGCACCCCGGACTGGACGCCGCCGCACTTCTTCGGGCCCTGGATCGAGCTCTCGGCCGAACGCCGTGCCGAGCTGGTGGCGCAAGGGCTGGCAGAGGTCGAGCCATCGCAGCCGAGCTCGGGGCAGAGAAGAGCGCCGATGGCGGCCCAGGCGAAGGTGAGGATCGCTGGCACGCAGAGCTTGCCCGGCGCTAAGCGGTGAGCGCCTTCATGCCCGAAGGGTTGCCCGACGCGGCCGAGCTGATGATCTGCGGCGGGCTGCTCCCAGTGCGCACGGCCGCGCGTATGGTGTACAGCTGGAGCGGCCGAGGTCCGAGCAGGGTAAGGCGGAGCTGAAGGCCGACTTCGTCCAG
>CAWHNT010000007.1:0-20499 GCA_963830775.1 uncultured Alphaproteobacteria bacterium
ACCCGGCACGGTGTCGAAGCGGCCACGCGCCCACTCCTCCTTGGCCGCCGCGATCCGCTCGGGACGCGAGGAGACGAAGTTCCACCAGATATAGCGCGGCCCTTCCATCGGTGCGCCGCCGAACAGCATGAACTGCGCGTCCGACGTGGCCGTGACGGTGATCGCATCGCCCGGCCGCAGCACCAGGAGCTGCCCGGGCTCGAACGCATCGCCCGCCACCTCGATCGTGCCGGCGATGGTGTAGAGCGCGCGTTCCTCGTAGGCCGCCTCGACCGGTATCCGGGTGCCGGCCTTGAGCTGCACGTCGGCGTAGAGTGTCTCAGACGCGGTGGCCAGCGGCGAGGCGGCCCCGAAGGCCCGGCCCGCAATCAGCCTCGCCCGAACGCCGTCGGCGTCGACGATGGGCAGCGCGTCCGCCCCGTGGTGCATGAATGCTGGATCGGCCTCCTCCTGCTCGGCTGGGAGAGCCATCCAGGTCTGGATGCCGAACAGGCGCTGCCCATCGCGGCGGCGCTCCTCGCTCGTGCGCTCGGAATGGACGATGCCGCGTCCCGCGCGCATCCAGTTCACCGCGCCGGGCTGGATCGTCTTCTCGGTCCCCAGACTGTCGCGGTGCAGGATCTCGCCCTCGAACAGGTAGGTCAGTGTCGACAGGTTGATGTGCGGGTGAGGGCGCACGTCGATGCCCTGATCGGTCAGGAACTCCGCCGGCCCCATCTGGTCGAAGAAGATGAAGGGGCCCACCATCTGCCGCTTGGTGGAGGGCAGGGCGCGCCGTACGGTCATTTCGCCGAGGTCGACCGCGCGCGGCACGATCAGCGTCTCGATCGCGTCCGTGGACCTACGATCGCCAAGCAGGGGGTCGGGGCAGGGGCTCCAGCTCATCGGCCGTCTCCGTTCATGGGGTGACATCCTCGATTCGGGGCTTAGGTAAGGGTCTACTTCACGAGAGAAAGTAGTTTCCCGATGGAAAGTATGACGGTCACGGTGCGGCCCGGTGGCGAGTCTTACCACGGCCATGAGAGACGCAGGTGACGGCGACACTTGAGCCGATCGAAGCGTGCCCCGCCGATCCGCTGCTGCGGTTGCTATGGGGTCAGTGGAAGACGCACGTCCTCTATCTTCTCGGTGAGAAGGGCCCGGCCCGGTTCGGTGAGATACAGCGCCTCGTGATGGGCATCTCGCCCAAGGTGCTGACCCAACGGCTGCGCGAGCTGGAGGCGGACGGACTGGTCTGGCGCGAGCACGAGCCCACTATCCCGCCTAAGGTCACCTACGGGCTGACCGAGATGGGACTGGACGTCCACACCGCGCTCAAGGCGTTCGACGCGCCCACGAAGCGTTGGCTCGTGGCCGCCTGAGCAATCAACGCAATTGCCAGCTCACGGGAGCACCCGTGATGCAGCGACCGGCACCGGGCGCGGCACGCCGGGGCGGCCGAGCGTGCATTCGAGCGCCCCACGATTCCATGCGCCGGTCTCGGCGGCCGCCTCGTAGGTCGATTGCAGGAAGCGCATTAGCGCCTGCTCCGGATCACGATCCGCGCACACCGCCTCGTAGGGCAGGACAAACTCTCCCAAACGCTCGTCGAAGCGCGCCGCGTCCGGCTCGACCCGTCGATCCTTGAAGCCGTCCGGCACGGGGTAAGCGTAGGAGTAGAACATCGCCTCCTCGACACCGCCCCCGCCTGGCCAGAAGCCGGCGGAGGAGACCTCGTGACTGTAGGCCTCGCGCGTGACCGCGTCCGGCAGGCCTGGGAACCCGCCAGGATGCGGCGGGGCCACGCGCCCTGAAAAGCGGGTGACGGCGAGGTCGAAGGAGCCCCAGAACAGGTGGACGGGCGAGACCTTGCCGAGAAAGCCCGTTCGGAAGTGATGGAACACGCGATCGATGCGCACCAGCGCCCCGTGGAAACGCTCCACGGCCTCGCGGTCGTAAAGCCGGACGTCCAGGTCCTCGGCGAACGGCACTGGCTCTGGCACTTCGTTCGGGCGGCCGTGAATACCGAACTGTCCCCCGATCCTCGTTACCGCCTCGGCGGTACGCGCGAGGAAGTCCGCGACGCTCATCGCCTCCAGCGCGAAGCGCTCGCGTTGCCCGCCCACGGCTTCGGCAACGAGCGTGTGATCGCATAAGTCGAAGGTCAGGCTGATCGTGCGCTCGCCGTCCGGGACGGAGCCCGTCGTCAGGCCACGCGGCGTGACGTAGAATGTGGCGTGCCAGGAATGGTTCACCCAGGGCGTGTGCGCCAGCCGGTACTTGCCAACGATCTGCGACCACAGATGGAGCGCCGTGCAGGTATCGCGCCAGTCCGGGTAGGGGATGGCGGGCCAGGCCCGCATCATAGGCCCGCTCCTGACCATCCGCTGACTCGGCTGACGAGCCCGAGCTGCAACCCCCAAGGCGCACGGACATAGTCCCACGTCTCGCTGGTGCTCGGACCCGTCTCCATAAGGTTCGGCTGGTCCATCACCTCGCCTCCGTGCTGGGGTTGCGTGGGGGTTGCTGCAGGATTGTACGGTAGGCGCTTCGGGGCCCTTGAGAGGCAGCGGGAAGTGCCGGCCCCCACTGAATGGTTTGGTTTGATCGGTAGAGCATTTTCATGCTGACCTTGGATAGCACTATCTGGGCACTTTACTGGGTAGCGCCAGTCTGAGGTGGGCGCCGCAATGGGGGCAGCAGGCCAGGACCCGCCAGAGCCGCTCCACCAGCATGCGCCGAACCGCCGGCAGGGTGGGTTGCGGCGGTGGACCGGCCAGGGCTGGGCCGCTTTTTCCCGCCTGCCGGCTTGCTCGAGCCGCAGGTGCTGCGGGAAGGCGAAGGCGATCATCGTCATCAGCGCATGGCGGTGCGGCCCGGTCCAGGAGCGGCCCTCGAAGTGGCCGAGGCCCAGGAGATCGAGCGCACGATCCGGATCCGCGTCGAGGTGATGAGCTTCGAGGGCGTGCGCCGCATGGTCGAGGCCGGCCTCGGGATCGCCGATCCTGCCGCATGGAGTCGTGACGCCCTACCGGAGCGAAGGCGGCTTTGCCGCCATCGAGCTTGCCGAGCCCTGGTCACAGCGATGGCTCAACCTCGCGGTCTGCGAGTACCGGGCCTTGCACATCGTCGCCCGTGAGCTGGTCAGTCACCTGCTCGGCGGCGACGACACCGCCTTTCAGGGAACCGTGAGAAAACGCCGGACACTTACTAATGCCCGTTAGGAGCGGGCTGTTGTTTGTTGTGATGATTTATAGTCACCGTGCTCAGCCGATCAACAACCGGCTTCGGGATCCCGGCCGGAGCGAAGAGAGCATCCAGGAGCAGCCAGCCTAGGCGGTTGAAGAGGGGGCGCGCTTAAGGGCCTCGTGGGCCTCGTCTAGCTTTAGGCCTCACCAATGTTCTCGATGACCTTGCCGGTGCCACCGCATTCAGGACAGGGCTTGCCGTCGATCTGTCCAGCGCCCTTGCAGGCGCGGCAGATGTTCTCGCCTGTCTGCGATTCTCCAGGCGATGCCTCATCGCCCGGGTTCCTGTCACCAGATCCGGTGCCAGGAACCCGCTGCTCTTCCTGACTGCCACTCGTCACTTGTCCTCCGTCCTGCTTGTCGGCTCTGGCTCAGGCAGCCGGCGACACCGGTCGCGGGCGGCCGTTGGCGTCGATGGCGACGAAGGTGAACATCGCCTCGGTGACCTGCTTCGTCTCCTCGCTGTCGCGGGCACGGCGCCAAACCTCGACCTTGATCCGCATCGAGGTGCGACCAACCGAAACAACATCGGCGAAGCAGGTCACCTCGTCGCCGACCCTGACCGGGCTGTGGAAGACCATGCCATCTACGGCGATGGTGGCGCAGCGGCCGCGTGCGCGCCTCGCCGCGACATTGCCTGCGGCAAGGTCCATCTGCGCCATCAGCCAGCCGCCGAAGATGTCGCCCGCCGGATTGGTGTCGGCCGGCATGGCGGTGGTGCGGATAGTCGGGGTCCGCTCCACCGCAGCATCCGTGTGCAAGATCTCCCTCCTCGGCTCAGGTGCACCGTCTTCCGGCAGCACTGGGTTGACGGGCTCAGGCTCCCGAGTACGCAGGAGCTCGCTTCTCGAGAAAGGCGTTCATTCCTTCCTTCTGGTCCTTGGTGGCGAACAGAAGCTGGAACGCCTTGCGCTCGAGCTGGAGGGCGGTCTCGAGCGGAACGTCCTGCCCGAGCTGCATCACCTCCTTGATCGCGCGGACGGCAAGCGGCGGCATCCGGCTGATGGTTCGGGCGAGATCCATGGCCCGCTCGAGCGCGGTGCCGTCGGGGACGAGGTCGGAGAGGAGGCCCATACCGAGCGCCTCCCGCGCGTCGATGGGCTCGCCGGTCAGGACCATGCGCATGGCCCGGTACTTGCCGACCGCGCGGAGCAGGCGCTGGGTGCCGCCGGCACCCGGCATGATGCCCACCCGGATCTCCGGCTGCCCGAGCTTGGCGCTCTCACCGGCCACGATCAGGTCGCAGGCCAGCGCCAGCTCGCAGCCACCGCCAAGGGCATAGCCCTCGACCGCCGCGATCAGGATCTTCGGGCAGCGCCGCAAGGTGGTGAAGACCTGATCCGTCGCCAGGAGCGTGTGCTCGGTCGGGGTCATCCCGGCCATCTCGGCCACGTCGGTGCCGGCCACGAAGATGCCTGCCGGCACCGGTGAGGATGACGACCTGCACGGCGGGATCGTCCGTCAGCGCCTCGATGATCGCCGTGAGCCGGCGCTTCACGTCGAGGTTCAGGGCGTTGCGCCGCTCCGGCCGGTCGATGGTGACGATGGCCACGCCGTCGGCCTCGCGGCGCAGCGTAACGGGTTCTGGACCCGTGCCGGTCTCCATGGTTGCCTCCCCTGGTCAGACCCGCTCGATCACGGCCGAGATGCCCTGCCCCACCCCGATGCACATGGTGCAGAGGGCACGCTTCGCCTGCCGCAGCTCGAGCTCGCGCACGGCCGTGAGCACGAGGCGGGCACCGCTCATGCCGAGCGGATGGCCGAGCGCGATCCCGCCGCCATTAGGGTTCACGTGCTCCGCATCCTCGCGCACCCCGAGCTCGCGCAGCACGGCCACGGCCTGGGCGGCGAAGGCCTCGTTGAGCTCGATCAGCTCGATCTCGTCGATGGCGATCCCGAGCCGGGCCAGCAGCTTTCGCGTCGCCGGGACGGGGCCGAGGCCCATGACCCGGGGCGGCACGCCGCCCGAGGCTACGCCAAGGACGCGTGCCCGCGGCTGGAGCCCCAGCTCCTTCACGGCCGCTTCCGAGGCGATCAGCATCGCCGCCGCACCGTCGTTCACGCCCGACGAGTTGCCGGCGGTGACGGTCCCGTCGCGCTGGAAGGCGGGCTTGAGCCGGCCCAGCTGCTCCAGCGTCGTCTCCGGGCGGGGATGCTCGTCCTTGGTGACCTCGACCAGCTCGCGGCCACGCCTCGCCCGCACCGGGACGATCTCTTCCGCGAACCGCCCCGACGCCTGCGCCCGGCCTGCCCGCTGCTGGCTGCGCCAGGCGAACGCGTCCTGGTCCGCCCGCGTCACCTGATGCTCGCTCGCCACGTTCTCGGCCGTCACACCCAGGGGGTCGACGCCGTAGGCCTCCTCCATCTTGGGATTGACGAAGCGCCAGCCGATCGTGGTGTCATGGACCTCCGTCTGGCGCGCGAAGGCGGCCTCCGCCTTGGGCATCACGAAGGGCGAGCGGCTCATGCTCTCGACCCCGCCCGCGATGTAGAACTCGCCCTCGCCGGCCTTGATGGCGCGCGCCGCCACGGCCACGGCCTCGAGCCCGGAGCCGCAGAGCCGGTTCACGGTGGCACCGGAGACCTCGACCGGGAGCCCGGCCAGGAGCGAGGCCATCCGGGCGACATTGCGGTTGTCCTCGCCCGCCTGGTTGGCGCAGCCGAGGATCACGTCGTCCAGGCGTTGCCAGTCCAGCTCCGGATGGCGCGCCATCAGGGCCGTGATCGGAACCGCCGCGAGATCGTCGGCGCGGACGGTCGCGAGGGCGCCGGCATAGCGGCCGACGGGCGTGCGCACGGCATCGCAGATGAAAGCCTCACTGGTCATGGCGGACCTCGATGCTGGAATGGAATGGAAGGGCCGCCAGGGCATGACGGCGGAGCAGCGGCGAGGCGCGATAGCGGTCCTCGCCATAGGTCCTCGCGAGCTGGTCGATCACCTGGAGGACCCGCGGCAGGCCGATCGTGTCCGCCCAGGCGAGCGGCCCGCGCGGATAGTTCACGCCTTTCAGCATGGCGAGGTCGACATCCTCCCGGGTGCCGATCCCCTGCTGCACGGCATCCGCCGCCTCGTTGGCGAGCATGGCCACCGTGCGCATGACGACGAGGCCGGGCGCGTCGTCGATCACCGAAACCTCTTTGCCCAAGGCCTGGAAGAAGCCGGCGGTATGCCGAGCGGCATCCGGATCGGCCTGGTCCGCGGCAGCGATCGCCACGCGCTGGGCGCTGGCATAGTCGAGCGTCAGGTCGAACAGGACGACATCGCCCTTGCCGTCGCTGGCCCGCTGGGTGGCGGTGCGGCCGTCGGTCAGGGCGAGCCGCGTGCCGCCCACGCGGATTACGCCTTCGCCGTCGGTCGTGCGCACCGCGATCCCGGCCGAGCGGGCAAGCTCGATCAGAGCCATCGCCGGTCCGAGATCGCCCTCGACCACCACCTGCTCGGGTCGTGGCCCGGGTGCGGCCATGGCCGGCCCGGGCTGCTTGGCCTCTTGGCGATAGTCGTAGAACCCGCGCCCGCTCTTGCGGCCGAGGAGGCCGGCGTCGACCAAGTCCTTCTGCAGCAGCGAGGGCTTGTAGCGCGGATCGTGGAACAGACCCTCATAGACTGAGCGGGTGACGGCGAAGTTCACGTCGTGCCCGATCAGGTCCATCAGCGCGAAGGGGCCCATCCGGAACCCGCCGGCCTGGCAGAAGATCGCGTCGATGGTGGCCGGTGTGGCGGCGCGCTCGGCCAGGAGGCGGAGGGCCTCGCCGTAGAACGGCCGGGCGACGCGGTTGACGATGAAGCCCGGCGTGGAGCGGCAATGGACGGGGATCTTGCCCCAGCGGCGGGCCGTGGCGGCGATGGTCAGGGCCACCTCCGGCGAGGTGAGATGACCGCTCACCACCTCGACCAGCGGCAGCTGCGGTGCGGGGTTGAAGAAGTGCATGCCGACGACCCGCTCGGGCCGCTGCAGTCGTGCCGCCAGGGCCGTCACCGAGAGCGACGAGGTGTTGGTGGCGACGATGGCGCCCTGGGCCGAGCAGGGCTTCCACCTTGCCGAGCAGCGAGGCCTTGATGTCGAGGTCCTCGACGATGGCCTCGATCACCAGCATTGCCGGCGCCAGCATGTCGAGGGTGGGTGCCGGAGCGATCCGGGCGAGCCTCGCCTCACGCTCCTGCGGCTCGAGCCGACCGCGCTCGACCAGGCGGTCGAGGCCGGCCCGGAGCTGACCCAGCCCACGCTCGATAGCCGCTGCGTTGGCGTCGTGCAGGAGCACCGGATGCCCGGCTGTCGCCGCCACGAGTGCTATCCCGCTGCCCATGGTGCCGGCACCGATCACGGCCACGGTGGCACCGGCCGGCAGGGCCGGGTGGCTGTCGGTGCTCATCGCAGCACCACCAGGCCATCGGCCGCGCGCACGCCCTGTCCTTCCGGCAGGACGAAGAGCGGGTTGATCTCGGCCTCGACCAGGCGATCGCCCAGGCTCAGGACCATGCCGGCGAATGCCATGATGGCCGAGACCAGGGCCTCCAGATCCCCCTTCGGACGGCCGCGGAAGCCCTTGAGCAGGGCCCCGGACTTGAGCTCGTCCACCATCGCCGCGGCATCGCTGCTGCCGATGGGCGGCAGACGGATGGCCGTGTCCTTGAACAGCTCGGTCGTGACGCCGCCCATGCCGAGCAGGATGGTGGGGCCGAGCTGCGGGTCGCGATGGAAGCCCAGGATCAGCTCGGTGCCGCCCCGGACCAGCTCCTGGACCAGGAAGCCTTCGATCTCCTTGTCGGTGGCGCGCCGGACCGAGGCCGCCATCGCCTCGCAGCGCTGCGCCACCTCCTCCGGCCGCACGTTCACGGCCACACCGCCGACCTCCGTCTTGTGGAGGATGTGCCGGGAGAGGATCTTGAGGACGACCGGGCCGCCCAGCTCCCGTGCTGCCGCCTCGGCCTCGGCCGGGGTGGCGACCGCCATCTCCCGGGCCACCGGGATGCCGAACTGCGCGAAGAGTGCTTTGCTCTCCGCCTCGTTGAGCGGGCCGGAGCCGAGGTCCGGCACAGGCACGGCCGCGGCTGCCGGCTCCTCGTTCTGCTGGCCTGCGCCAGCACCCACGCTCAGCATCGCCGAGAAGGCCGCGGCACAGCTCTCGGGTGCGGCGAAGGCAGGCACGCCGCTGCGGTTGAGATGACGGAGGATGCCTGGCGCCTCAGGGCTGACGAAGACCAGGAGCGGCTTGTCGCTCCGGCCCAGGGCCTCGGTCACCGGGCCTGCCACGAGGTCCGGCTGGCCCAGGCCCGAGGAGCCGACGATGACGGTGACGGCATCGTAGCTCGGGCTCTCGAGGAGCGTGCCGATGGCGCTGCGGAAGAGATCGGGCCTGAGGCCGGCCAGGGTGACGTCGATCGGGTTGCGGTCGAGCACGGCGTCGCGGATGTCGAGGGCGCGCAGGCGCTCGGCCGTCGCCTCGTCCGGTGCCGGCGTCTCGAAGCCGGCAAGCCCGGCGCTGTCGGCCACCAGGGTGGCGGCCCCGCCGGTCGAGGTGAGGACGGCGATCCGCCGGCCGCGCAAGGAGCGCCTGGGTGCCAGGGCCGCCGGGATGTCGAGCAGGTCGGCGAAGGTGGTGGCACGGATCACGCCGACCTGCCGGAAGAGGGCGTCGTAGACCCGGTCGGCCCCGGCGAGTGCTCCGGTATGGGACGCGGCCGAGCGGGTGCCGGCCTCCGAGCGGCCGACCTTGAAGGCGACGATGGGCTTGCCCACGGCCGCAGCCTTGGCCGCCACCGCGCGGAACCGCTCGGGCTTGCGCAGCGTCTCCAGGTAGAGGGCGATGACGGTGGTGGCCTCGTCGCCCAGCAGGTGGTCGACCAGGTCCGAGACGTCGAGGTCGGCCTCGTTGCCGGTGGCGATCAGCTTCGAGAAGCCGATCCCGCGGCCGACACCGCGCGAGAGCAGGGAGCCCAGGATGCCGCCGCTCTGGGAGACGAGCGCGATATTGCCTTGCGGGAGCTCCTCCAGCTCCAGGGCACCGCTGGCGGAAAGCGTGATCCGGTCGGTGAGGTTGACGAGGCCGATCGTGTTGGGCCCGAGGAGGCGCATGGAGCCTGCGGCCTCGCGCAGCGCCTGCTGCCGGCGCTGGCCCTCGGCACCGGCCTCGCCGAAGCCGGCCGCCAGCACGATCGCGGCAGCGGTGCCGGCCTCGGCCAGCGCCCGCACGGATTCCAGCACGTGGTCGCCGCCGAGAAGGACGAGGCCCACGTCCGGCACGACGGGGAGGGAGCCGATGTCGGGGTAGCTCGGCAGGCCGGCGATGGTGGGGTAGCGCGGGTTCACCGGCAGGATGGTGCCGGCATAGCCGTGCTTCTGCAGGTAGGCGACCGGCCTTCCGGTCAGCTTCTTCGGGTCCGCCGAGGCACCGATGACCGCGATGCTGCGGGGATGGAACAGGCGTTCGAGTGCTTCCATGGTGCGGTGCTCCTACCGGCTCTTCTTGCTGAGGAACGCCGCGACCGATTCCTGATGCTCGCGGGTGGTGTAGCAGATCGCCTGGGCCTCACGGCCGAGCGCGAAGACCTGCTCCTCGGGGAGCTCGAAGGTGCGGTCCAGGATCGACTTGGTCAGCGCCAATGCTGCGGCCGAGCCGCGGCTGAGCTCGACGGCCCAGGCCCGGGCCTCATCGAGGAGCGTGTCGGGGCCGGCCACGCGGTCGGCGAGCCCGATCGCCAGCCGCCTCCTTGGCCTCGACGCTGCGGCCGGTGAAGATCAGCTCCTTGGCCCGCGGCAGGCCCACCCGGCGCGGCAGGAAGTAGAGGCCGCCGCCGTCCGAGACGAGGCCGCGATGGATGAAGCTCATCGCGAAGACGGCGGCCTCGGAGGCCATGATGAAATCGCAGCACAGCGCCATGTCGCAGCCGAGGCCCATGGCCGGGCCGTTGACCGCGGCGATGGTGGGCTTGCCCAGCCCATGCAGGACGGCGATGCCCTGATGGGTGCGCTTCTGCCGCCGCCAGCCGTTGAAGGCGACCTCGCCGGGCGGGGCCTTCAGCCGCTCCTGCATGCCGGCGATGTCGCCACCGGCGCAGAAGGCCTTGCCCTTGCCGGTGATGACGATGGCGCGGACGGCATCGTCGCTGCCGAGGCGGTCGAGGGTGGCGATCAGCTCGGCCCGCATGGCGTCGTCGATCGCGTTGCGGACCTCGGGGCGGTTGAGGGTGACGGTCGCGACCTGCTGCTCGATCGAGACCTCCACGGCCGAGCCGGTGGGCACGGGTATGGACATGGCGTGGCTCCTGGGCGGAAGGGACTGTCGTCGGCGGGCCGGCTCGCGGCTCAGTTGGCGGTGATGCCGGACTTCTCGATGACCTCCCGCCAGCGGGCGGCCTCGCTGCGGATGTAGCGGTCGAGCTCCTCGGGCGTGCCCGGGGCGATGATCAGACCTTCGGTCTTCTCGAGCTTCCTGAAGGAGTCCGCCGTGGCGGCCTTGGCGACGGCAGCGTTGAGGCGGGCGATGACGTCGGGCGGCGTGCCGGCCGGCGCGTAGAGCGCGTACCAGCCGTCCGCGACGTAGCCCGGCACGCCGCCCTCGGCCACGGTCGGCAGGTCGGGGAAGGCGGGCGAGCGCTCGGCCGAGGTCACGGCCAGCGGGCGCACGCTGCCGCCGGCGATGTGGCCGGAGACGCTGGCCACGGTCGTGAACATGACCTCGATCTGGCCACCGATCAGGTCGGTGATCGCGGGTGCGGCCCCCTTGTAGGGCACATGCGTGATCGCGGTTCCGGCCAGTGCATTGAACAGGGCGCCCGCAAGGTGGGCCGAGGTGCCGTTGCCGAACGAGCCGTAATCGAGCTGGTCCGGATGCTCCTTCGCATAAGAGATCAGCTCGCCGATGCTGTGGATCGGAACGTCCTTGTTCACGACCACGACGTTGAAGGAGCGGGCGACCAGGGCGACAGGAGCGAAGGCGTTGAAGGTGTCGAACGGCATCTTCGCGTTCAGGCTCGGGTTCACCGCGAAGGCCGGCGTCGCCATCAGCAGCGTGTAGCCGTCGGGTTCGCTGCCGGCGACCACGCCCGTCCCGATGATGGTCCCGGCCCCCGGCCGGTTGTCGACGATGATGTTGGTGCCCAGGTCCTTCGCCATCTCGTCGGCGAGGATGCGGGCGATGGTGTCGGTGCCGCCGCCGGGGGCGAAGGGCACGCACCAGCTTGACCGGCTTGTCGGGATAGGCCGCCATGGCCGCACGCGGGGCCAGGGCCAGCAGCGAGAGGCCCATCAGGGCTGCCACTGCCGGTCTGCGCCCTATCGAGGTGGTCGCGCTTCGCGTTGTGCGCGGCTCAAGCCCGGCATCGTCGAGCAGGGCGGCAATAGTGTCGAGCAATGGCATAGCCTCTCCTTCCAGTGTTGCCTAAGAGATCAGGTGACTCAGATCTTGGCGCGTTCTGCTGCCGTCTTATGCGTCGGCTGCCAGGGCGAGGGTCCGTCCCCGGGCTTGGCAGTCGGCATTCTTGCCATTGGCCGCGTTGACACAACCGACAATCAAGGCCATTTTGCCCGACAAAAAGTCAGGCAGGCCATGGCTCGCAGACGTCCGCCGCTCAACCCGATCCGTGCCTTCGAGACCGCGGCCCGGCACCTGAGCTTCACCGCCGCGGCGGAGGAGCTGGGCATCACCCAGATCGCGGTGAGCCGGCAGGTCCGGGTGCTGGAAGACTATCTCGAGGTGGCGCTCTTCGAGCGCTCACACCGGTCGATCAGGCTCACCGCGGAAGGGGCGCGCCTTTTCCCGGCCACGAACCGGGCGCTCGACGAGATCAACGAGGCTGTGGCCGGCCTCAGCATGCGCGGCCGTCGCGACGTCCTGGTGGTGCAGACCTACACCACCTTTGCCCAGCGCTGGCTGATCCCGAGGCTATGGCGCTTCCACGAACGCCTGCCCAATGTCGAGATCCGCCTCTCGGCCTCTATCGCACCCGTGGATTTCGAGCGCGGCCAGATTCACGCCGCCATCCAGCGGCGCAGCATCGCGATGGAGCGGTGCGATGTCGATTTCCTGGCCCCGGTTGAGCTGCTTCCCGTCTGCTCCCCAACTCTTGTCGAGGGCCAGGGCGAGGCAGCCACGGCCAAGCTGCTCGCCCGGCAGTCTCTTCTCCACTCCCTGGCACGGCCGAACGACTGGAAGCTGTGGCTATCCTCGGCCGGGCTCACGCAGATCGACCCGAGCCGCGGCATGAAGTTCGAGAACTCGGTCCTGGCCTACGAGGCGGCGCTGCAAGGTATCGGCACCGCCATGGGTATCCGCGTCCTGGTCGAGCAGTATCTGCGCTCGGGCAGCCTCGTCGCCCCGTTCGGCCCGCCTCTGGCCCTCGACGACGGCTACTACCTCCTGATCCCGCGCGGCCGGCAAAAGCCTCCTGCCTTGCATGGCTTCCGCGACTGGCTGCTCGAGGAAGCAGCGAAAACGGCTTCCTGAAATCCTTACGAGACAAGTCTATCTGGGAGATCTCGGTTGAAAGCGATCACGACCCGCAACATGCTGCGGAAGTTACCGCTCCTGGCCAGCTAGCCCAAACGTTGGAGAGCTGGAGCGTACCGACTCCATCTCTCCATCCCGGCTCCACTCAATCGCGCCGGCAAACCCTTGTCCTGGCTGGCCCGGGATCTGGAGGCTGAGCCGCCGGCGGGGGCTGCGGAAACCGGCTCCATCGCCGGAAAAGCCAGCCCGCCCAGCAGCTTGGGTGCTCTGCTTGCCATAATTCAATTATCGCGCAATAAGCCACTGCGCGCGATACTGGTCCTAACCGCACCGCCATGCATGGTCGGTTCACCGCTCTATAGGGTCCGATTATCGAGCAGGATCGGCCCTACCCTGGTCTGCCGCTTCCCTGAACAGGCGCAGGTCAAGCGTCTGGTTGCCGGCACGTAGCGCGAGAGTGTGCCCCTCTATGTTCTCGACCGACCAGGGGCCGAGCATGTCGCCTGGGCGCACGGTGATAGCCTCCGATGCGCCAGCAGGGACAACGATCGCAAGCAAGTCCACGCCACGCATCATCGTGCCCACCAGGCGGATCTCGGCTTGCGGATCAAAGGACGGAGAAGCCTCCGGCATGCTCTCCAGCACAGGTGCAGCCGACGCTGGTTGGCGTGACGCTGTTGTCCCACGCATCGGAGCCGCTTCGTCGGGCTCAGGACCGGATGCAAGCGGCACTTCTCGCAGGGCAGACAGAGGCGGGGCGGCAGCCCTGACATCCGTGGCAGCCGGGACTGCCGATCTCGAAACCGGCGCCGCGCTCGCCCGGCCCTGCCCAGCAGCTCTGGCCCTAGTCGGCTGCTCCGGCGGGATTGCTGTCGAGGTGCCGCTCCCGTTTCCGTTGCTGCCCGTACCATCAACTGTGGGCTCGCCGGCCGACACTATCCCGGGATCCGCCGCTCCGGCGGGGGCATCCTCGCCTGCCTCTGCCGCTTGGCTCGTGTCCTCCGCTGGAGCGGGGGATGGAGCCGGTGTCGGGCCGCTTGAGGACACAGCTCCCTTAGCTGCCGGCGGGACGACTGCCTCCCCCTTCGCCGGCACCACGGTCCCGCTTCGTTGCCGCGCCGGTTCTCTATTCATGCGAGAGGACAGGCGAGTGCTCGTCGGCGACGCGTCGCTCATGTAGATCTGGCGGCGAGCCCTGGAAGCGGGCTCGGCAGCATCGCCCGGTGTGCTCGTCTCCTCAGCTCTGTCCGGTGAGCTCGTCTCTGCAGCGTCGTCCCGCGAGCTTCCGGCTGAGCCAGTAGATTGCGCGGGCCGCTGCGGGCTTAGCGGAGGTGGCGCAGTGCCGTTTACCGTGAAGGTTCCCTCAACCGTGTTCCACGAGTTGGCTGCACCGCCCCCCGAGAACACGGCGGTAAATCTCCTGCCACCGTTCAACCACCACTTGGGTGCGAAATGTATCAGGAGACAGCAGCTCCCGGTGAACTGCCCGGCTCCCCAGTTGAAGTCGTACATGACGGTCGTCCATGGTCCCCATGGTGTCGGCCCGTCAAGAATCGCCATATCCGATCCACGGCGTTCCGTGTGCGCATACCCGATCAGGTAACGATCCAAGCCTGGATTGTAGATCGCTGAAACCAGCCTCAGCCCATTCCGATCCTCGATAACCGGCCTTCGCGCATTGATGTCAGGAGACCAGAGGGCGTTCCCGCTCGCGTCTCTGCCCGTGAAGAACTCGTAGCTGGCTCGGTTCATCAGCGCATCTTGAGGCACACGCATCAGCGTGATTTTTCCGGGCTTGTGGATACCCCATTGCTCACTGGTCTGCTCTGCAGCGTAGATGTAGACGTAGGCGTCCCGTGCGCCCGCATAGCCTTTGCCGAACTGGAGCGGTGCCGGGCAGTAGAAGCTGGTAGCCGGCGGAAATTCCCAGCTGGCCGCCGTCCAGCTTCTGCCGTTATCCGTCGATTTGTGGAGACGCTGTGCGCCAAGAAGGTCCGCGCCGCCGGTCCCGCAGCGCCACATGTACAGATCGGTGCCGATGGCGATGATGCCGTAGCTCTTGCCTTCGAACGCTGCCCGCACTTCAGCGTTCGTGCCGCCCCAGACGTTGAATCCCCTGTACACGGCCGACGTGCCTTCGACGCGCGCGACGCCGAGGCTTACCCGCCCCGCCGTACCAGGGGCGCCGAAGCCGCTGCCGTCACCCCAAGCCGTGTACTGCTGATCATTCGCCGACCAGGTGATCGGCCAGTTGTCGCTGCCGAGCGCCAGACGCTTGTGGGTGTGCCATTCGAAGGCAATCCCGGTGATGCGCGTGCTCTTGGGATAAGGTGATCCGGCCTCGGCAGCATCTGCCGTTGCCACCACCCGTTCGGAGCAGGCCGCGGCAAACAGGCCCGCAAAGAGCAGCATGGCTGTCCGCCGAATCCACCGCATGCGCATCCTCTCTGCCCAGAACATCAACCTTGTAGCTGCTGTGGTGCAAAGCTTCCAGCGCGAACGGCGAATTGGCTTGCCTCAGCTCTATCGACCCGGGATACGGCGGTACCCAGCGACTGGGGCTGCCAAATGGCAGCTTGCCCTCTGGAGCGTAGCGGCCCGGAGAGACCGGCGGCAGGTCCGACGCGGTGGGTCGACATGGCTACGGCGGCTCTCGCCCGCGGCCTTTTTCTTGAGCCAGCTTCAAGTGAACGTCAGGAGCTGGGGTCCATCGGGTCGGACAAGGTCGACCAACTCGCGCGGTTGCTGGCTGGAAGCCGCACGAGCGTGCCTGTCCGATGACCGAGGTCTATCTCTCGGAGAGGTCCCCTCGAGCCCGGGCGGCGCGCATGATGGCCTGTCTCGAGATCAGCGCGCGAGAAGGATCATCGGCAGTGCTCGGCAGCGTCGTATGAGCCCGGCAAAGCCGGCTGGAACGGTCTCGATCCGCCTGCTCCTCGTCCTGATCGTGGCCACAGCACTCGGGCCGATGGCGATGCAGATCTTCATCCCGGCGCTGCCCACGATCCAGGAGAGGTTCGGGGTCAGCCCGGCCACCGCCCAGCTCACCTTGAGCCTCTCCGCCTTCGCGATCGCGCTCGCGACCCTGGCCTACGGCCCGCTCTCCGACCGCTTCGGCCGGCGCCCCGCACTGCTGGGCGGGCTCCTCATCTACCTGGCCGGTAGCGCCCTGTGCGGGCTCGCTACCTCGATAGAGGGCCTGATCCTGGGGCGTGTCGTCCAGGCGGCAGGTGGCTGCGCCGGGATCGTGCTGACCCGGGTCATCATCCGCGATCTCTATGACCTCGATCGGTCGGCGACGATGCTGGCCTACGTCACCATGGCCATGGTGGTGGCACCGATGCTGGCGCCGGCCGTGGGCGGCGTGCTCAACGACCTCGCCGGCTGGCGCAGCGTGTTTCTGTTCGGCGGCGCGCTCGGCGGCGTCGTCACCGTCGTCGTCGCGACAGAGCTGCCGGAGACCTTTCCCGCCGCCGGTGTCAGGGGCAGCCCGGCGGCCCGCGTCGCGAGCCGACACACGTTCCTGCGCCTGCTGCGCTCGCGTCCGTTCCTGGGCTACTCGCTGCAGGTCGCGTTCTCGATCGCCTTCTTCTACGCCTTCGTGGCGGCGGCACCCTTCTTTGTGGTCCGTGTCCTGGGCCGACCGGCCGGCGAGTACGGCCTGCTCTTCATTCTCCTCCCTGGCGCCTTCATGCTGGGCAACCTCGTCTCGGCCCGTGTCAGCGCTCGGGTCGGGATCAACCGGATGATCGTCATCGGCAGCCTCGGCACGCTTGCCGGCTCGTCCATCCTCCTCGCCTGCGTCGTGGGCGGGATCTGGACGCCGATGGCCCTGTTCCTGCCGACCAGCCTCGGCACGTTCTCCCAGGGGCTGGCGATGGCGAACGCCCAGGCGGCGGCCGTCAGCGTCGACCCACACGCGGCCGGGGCCGCCTCCGGGCTTTCGGGCTTCCTGCAGATGGCGCTTGCCGGGCTGGCAGCCCAGATCGTGGGCTCGATCGGGGCCACCACGCCGTATCCGATGGCGATCGGCATGTGCTTCTGTGCGGCCATGGCGCTGGCGTGTGCGCTGGTGGCGGTACGATCGATGCGACCGCCAAGCCATCTCTGACGATGCCCGTCGCCGGCTCGCATGGTGCCCGTCAGAGTAGTCCGTGCTGGTCCCAACTCAGTGCTTTTGTGGTGAATTGCACTCAGTCGGGGAGCCGGCCCTCTTCCCTGCCCCACTGCAGCGGGCCGAACCGGCTTGGCATGATCATGATCGGATGGCCGTACCAGCGGCAGGTTCCGCGTGCTTGCCGCTCCTGTCCCACAGGCATAGGGTGCCGACCTAACGTAGAGCATGAGGAGAACGGAAACGAGCTAGCCCTAAACGCACGAAAGCCCCCCGATTGGCGTCGGAGGGCCTTCGAAAATGCCACCGGGCAAGGCGGCTGATGCGTGTCTCGCTAACCCGCATATAGCCCCCCGCCCCGCTGTTTTTCAAGCCTCTTCGGAGGCAAAGGCGGAGCTTTGTCCAAGCTATGGACAGGAACTTGAGGTGTAAGATAATATCACAAGCAGAGCTTGTGGAACGAAAGACGAAGGCGAAAGGCAAACAGGCCGGTGTGCTCGGCCAGTCCGGGCTAAGGGTTCTGCGCTCGCTGCTGTTCGACTTCACCAATGCTGCGAGCGGCAGATGCTTCCCGAGCTATCAGGCGATCCGCACGAAGACCGGCCTTGCGACCAGCACCATCGGCAAGGCGCTGCGGCGGCTGGAGGCGGCAGGCTTCATCGTCACTACCCGGCGCATGGCGCGGGTCGGCAGGCGGTGGATCAGGCGGACGAACTGCTACGCGTTCAGGCTTATCGAGCTTGTGACGAATTTCGTGTCGGAACCACCTAAGATTCTCAAGAATCAGAGAAGAGCAACTTTCAGGCCAGCAGGGATGGAGCAGCTTGGGGCCGCACTCGCCAGCCTTGGGGCCAAGCTCGGGTTTGCCATGCCCGAGTAGAAGTTAAGAAGAAAGGCTTGCAAGCAAGGCTGTGAAGCGAACGCATCACGGCTCGATAACGCATGTCCAAGAATCGAGACGCCGCCAATCCAGGCCTTCTGGATAACCGGCACCAAGCCGTTCGTGATCGTCCGGTGCTCGTGGACCTGCAGAAAGTAGGAGCCCTGCCAGAGCTTGGAGATGCGGAGCTGAGGCCGGCGCATGGCTGGAACTGGTTTGAGGGCTCTCAAGAGCCTCGACCTCTCCTGGCAGAAGGCGCGGCCGGTCCAGCGCGAGGCCGATTCGGTGGCATAAGCGCGGTTCAAAAAGCCTGCTCGGCCTGATGCAGGAAGCAGCAGCGCGGCAGCCCGAGGCCGAGCGGGTCGAGCTCTGGTTCATGGATGAGGCCCGGATCGGCCAGAAGGGCCGCGTCTCCCACGTCTGGTAGCAGCAAGGCACCCGGCCGCGCGGGCTGCACGAGCACCGCTTCGCGTCGGCCCACCTGTTCGGTGCCGTCTGCCCGGCACGCGACACCGGCGTGGCCCTGGTCCTGCGCGAGGTCTCGACCGCAGGCATGAGCCTCTTGCTGGCCGAGCTCGCCGAGGCCGTGCCGGCCGGGACCCACGCCGTGCTGATCCTCGATCGGGCCGGCTGGCACATCAGTGAAGGCCTGAGCGTGCCGGCGAACCTGACCGTGGTGCACCGGCCGCCCTGCAGCCCCGAACTCAATGCGGTCGAGCGGGTTGCTGACGGGGTGGCTGTGGAGATTGGACGCAGGCTGAGCGGGCTAGAGGGGGCGAGAGGATCACTTGGTACCGGACCTAGCTGCGGTGGCCGCGCCGACACCGTGGAATTCTGAAATCACCGCATCCCCCTGCCCTGTCCGATGCTGCACGAGGATGCTCTGGCGCTGTTGAGAAACTGGAATGACGAAGATGGTGGGGTTTGCGGCGGCTCTTGCCGGCACCGTGACCTCTCTGTTCCGTCTGCACCCCGCGCCCGAAGTCGCACTGCATTTGGCTGACGAGATGCTCGACGTGGTGGGGCCGCTCTTCATGTACCTCGCCCTCGGGCTGACACCCGGCGCTGACCGCAGTTTTAGTGCCCTGCGTTGGTCCAGGAGCATGGGCAGCTCGATCGAGAGCTGGCCGCATTGGGCCAACGACGCGCCGGGCAGCCATTATCTCACGAAGTGAGCCTGGGCGACTTGGTGTGGCACATGATGCGGGCCGTGCCGAGCCGTTCTGCCGGGATGCCGCCGATAGTGGGATGGTGATCTAGTGGACTATCCAACTGGTGTGATTGTGTCCTAGGAGCCACAGGCAGTGGTGACTGGAAGGGATCCTTCTCCTAGCGCTGGCATGTTGCCGGATCAGTCTGCTAGCGCACTAGCCAGCTAGTGAGGGATCCTACATGCTCACAATCGCACTGATCTCCCAGAAAGGCGGCGTGGGGAAAACGACGCTCGCCATCCATCTAGCCACAGCGTTTGAGGCACAGGGGCGTCAGACGCTCCTGGTCGATCTTGATCCTCAGACCTCCGCCGCCGAGTGGAAGGACGCCCGCCAGTCCGAGCGCCCCTATGTCATGGCTGTGCCACCTTCGCGTCTGGGCAAGGCCTTGGAAACCGCCCGAGAGCACCAAGCCGAGGTGGTGGTATTAGATACCGCCCCGCACAGCGAGGGAACCGCGCTCGACGCCGCACGGGCTGCTGACCTGATCTTGGTGCCTTGCCAGCCCTCGATCATGGATCTTCGCGCCATGCGAAAGACCGCCGATCTGCTGAACTATGTGAAGAAGACGACCTATGCCGTTCTGAATGAGGTGGCGCCGCAGGGGACCGTGGCAGACGAGGCGGATAGGGCGATCACTGCGCAGTTCGGGATATCGGTCTGCCCGATCCGGCTGGGCCAGCGCGTTGCCTTTAGTCGCTGTCTGCTGACCGGCCAGACCGCCCAGGAGTATGAGCCCGGCAGCAAGGCGGCGCAGGAGATTGATACGCTACTTCAGTGGATTAGTGCGACAGTGGGCTTGACCTCTAGTAAGAAAGTGTACACGCGGGCTAGTACGAGAGGAAGCAAGGCCGTTAGCTCGAAAGAGAGCAAGGCCACTAGAACAAACGAGGCGGCAGCATGAGCAAGAAGTCCGTGGATTTCCTGTCCGCCATGCAGAACTTCGAGAACGAAGCAGGGGTAAGACGCCATCCGAAACCTGCCCTTGTTCCCCCGTCCGCTCCGGCGCAGCCGGCAGCTCAGCCCACCACACGGGCAAGCCGGACCGTGCAGCGCTCCCGAAATCGGTAAGGTGTCGATCGGCGTCTGGGTTGACCCGGCAGTGCGTAAGCAGCTCGCCCAACTCGCCCTGGATACCGACAAGGACCAAGGCGACCTCATGGCCGAGGGTCTGAACCTGCTGTTTGAGAGGTATGGGAAGCCACCTATCGCACAAGTAAGCTAGTGCGCTAATCCTGAGGCTAGCTGCGGACCAGCTCGTGCTCGTGTGCAGCGGCTCAGCGCGAGCAGGGCTCTCAGCACATCTGGCGCTCCCGTTTGACCGGGGTGCCGTCCTCTCTAGAGGCTTGTCCAGGTAGTCCGCGGAGGGTCTCGCGCCGGGAGCAAGCCAGGCACCAGCCGGATGGGGGTTGGCGGCATCAGAGACATGGCGGCTGCATGATAACAGACCAGACAGCCTGATATGATCTTGCGGGCCAGGCAAGAACGCCGATAGGCTCTTCTTCGGCGATGGCTGAAGCAGCTCGGAGAGCATGATGCCGACCAAAAAAACACAAACTGGCAAAGCAGCATCAGCAGGCACAACAGACAAGAAGCCCAATGCACTGCAAAAGCCCTTGC
>CAWHNT010000008.1:0-31526 GCA_963830775.1 uncultured Alphaproteobacteria bacterium
AGCAGCCCTGCTGAAACAGGCCGATGCATCGGGCGTTCTCCTGTCTTTGGGGCAGCGAGGACGGGCGATGGTCGGACGATCGAAGATCAGGGCTGATGGTGACGAGCGTGCGGCATTGCGTCTGCTCGCGCGCTCGGGCCACCGCGCCGAGGCAGATCGCGCACGGGCGATCCTGCTGACGTTGGAGGGCCGGGAGGCGGCAGGGATCGCCGCCGCCTTGGGCGTGCATGTCAGCACCGTGCGGGAATGGCGCGGCCTGTTCGCCGAGGGCGGCACCGCCTCCCTCCAGCGCCGCAAGCCACCGGGCCGGCCGAGCCGGATCGGGATCGCAGCGACAGCGCTGGCCGAGGCCATCCTCGACGAGGACGATCGCCACGATGGCGGCTGGACCCTGCCCCGCCTGCGGGCGGAGATCGAGCGTCGTGGGGGACCGGCGATCTCGGACGGCTGGCTCTCGATCCAGCTGCGCCGAAAGGGTTCACATGGCGCCGGCCGCGGCACACGCTGAAAGGCCGTCAGGATACCGAGGCCGTCGCCGCCAGTCACAGCCGGCTCATGGAGCTGAGGCGGCAAGCCGCCGCGGCAATGATCGACCTTCTCTTCCTCGATGAATCGGAGGCGCGCACCCATCCTTACCTGGCGCATTGCTGGGCCAGGCGCGGCTTGGACCTGCGCATCGAGGCACCGGGTCAGGCAAAACGGCGCGCCATGCTGGGCGCCTTCGATCCGATCCGCGTCGAGCTTCTTGTGCATACCAGCGCCAGCAAATGCTCGACCGATTTCATCGACCTGCTCAACGCGCTCGAAGCCAGCTACGGCGGCGCCACGCGAACCCGGCCGCTGGTCGCGGTGATGGACAATGGCCCGATCCACACCAGCAAGCTCACGACCAAGGCGCTCGCCGAGCGGCCGTGGCTCACCGTCGAATGGCTGCCCAAATATGCGCCGGAGCTGAACGAGATCGAACATTCCTGGCGCGACCTCAAACGCCATCACCTCGCCAATCGCACCTTCGTCGACGCCGACGATCTCGACCGCACCATCCACCGTGCGGTCGACCGCCTCAATCGGGAGCGCCAACCTCATCCGTCGGCTTCCTTGCTCAAGGCTGCTTAGGCGACCGCTTCTCGATCCGGATCAGGAGGCAGAGACACCGTGCCGCGCCAAGCTGAGGAGCTTCTGCTCCCATTCGCCACGGCGCAAGCGGACGATCTCAAGCTTGTCCCCTGACCAGCAGAGGGTCAGCACCGCGGCAGCGCCAGCCCCTTCGACCCAGACGTCTAACTCGCGGCGCTCCCCCGAGGGCGTCAGCCGGATCGTGAAAGGTCCACCTTTGATCTCCATGACCGGCACACTACCCATCTGCCGCTGCGAGCCATGCCGGGCCGCAAGCAGCATGCAGGCATCCCGAAGCTCGCGGGCCTGCTGCTGACGACCTATTGCGCGCTTCTGCATGACCGCTCCACAGCGCCTGCTCGGCGGGCGAGATAGAACCCGCCGCCGAGCTCACTTGGTCAGCTGTGGAACACCCTGGCCAAAGCAAAGGGGCCGCGGTCGCCCGCGGCCCCTCCGCTCTCGATCCGCCGGGCCGGTCAGTAGTCCATGTCGCCCATGCCGCCCATCCCGCCGCCGCCCGGCATCGCCGGCTCCTTCTTCTGCGGCTTCTCGGCGACCATCGCCTCGGTCGTGATCAGCAGGCCCGCGACGGAAGCGGCACCCTGCAGCGCGTTGCGCACCACCTTGGTCGGGTCGATCACACCCCGTGCCACCAGGTCCGTGTACTCGCCCGCCTGCGCGTCGTAGCCCCAGCTCGCGTCCGTGCTGTCGGTGAGCTTGCCGACCACGATCGACCCGTCCACGCCCGCGTTCTCGGCGATCTGCCGGGCCGGCGCCTGCAGCGCCTTGTGCACGATCTCGATCCCGAGCCGCTGGTCGTTGTTCTCGTACTTCAGGCCCTCGAGCGCCCGGGCCGACCGCAGCAGCGCCACCCCGCCACCCGGGACCACGCCCTCCTCGACCGCGGCCCGGGTCGCGTGCATCGCATCATCGACCCGGTCCTTGCGCTCCTTGACCTCGATCTCGGTCGAGCCGCCGACCCGGATCACGGCCACACCGCCGGCCAGCTTCGCCAGCCGCTCCTGCAGCTTCTCGCGGTCGTAGTCCGAGGTGGTGTCCTCGATCTGCGCCTTGATCTGCGCGATCCGGCCCTGGATCTCCTCCTTCGAGCCGGCACCGTCGATGATCGTGGTGTTCTCCTTCTCGATCACCACCCGCTTGGCCCGGCCCAGCATGTCGAGCGTCACGTTCTCGAGCTTGATCCCCAGGTCCTCGGAGATCACCTGACCTGCAGTCAGGACCGCGATGTCCTCGAGCATGGCCTTGCGGCGGTCGCCGAAGCCCGGCGCCTTCACGGCCGCCACCTTGAGCCCGCCGCGCAGCTTGTTGACCACCAGCGTGGCCAGAGCCTCGCCCTCGACGTCCTCGGCCACGATCAGCAGCGGCTTGCCGCTCTGCACCACCGCCTCGAGCAGCGGCAGCAGGTTCTGCAGGCTCGAGAGCTTCTTCTCGTGGATCAGGATGTAGGGATCCTCGAGAGTGCACCTCATCTTCTCGGCGTCGGTGACGAAGTAGGGCGAGATGTAGCCGCGGTCGAACTGCATGCCCTCGACCACGTCGAGCTCGGTCTCGAGGCTCTTGGCCTCCTCGACCGTGATCACGCCCTCGTTGCCGACCTTCTGCATGGCCTCGGCCAGCATCCGGCCGATCTCCTTGTCGCCGTTGGACGAGATCGTGCCGACCTGGGCGATCTCCTCCGAGGTCGTGACCTTCTTGGACTGCTTCTCGAGGTCCGCCACCACGGCCGCGACAGCCATGTCGACCCCGCGCCGGAGGTCCATCGGGTTCATGCCGGCCGCCACCGCCTTGCCGCCCTCACGGACGATGGCGGCGGCCAGGATGGTGGCGGTGGTGGTGCCGTCACCAGCAACGTCGCTGGTCTTCGACGCCACCTCGCGCACCATCTGCGCGCCCATGTTCTCGAACTTGTCGGAGAGCTCGATCTCCTTGGCGACCGTCACACCGTCCTTGGTGATCCGCGGGGCCCCGAAGCTCTTGTCGAGCACGACGTTGCGGCCCTTGGGGCCCAGCGTCACCTTCACGGCATTGGCAAGGGTCTCGACGCCGCGCAGCATCTTGGCGCGCGCGTCGGTACCGAACTTGACGTCTTTGGCAGCCATCTGAAACGCCTCCGTTGAACTCAGTCGACCGGCCGGATCAGGCGGCGGCCTTGAACGCTACACCCTCTTCGAGGATGCCCATGATGTCCGACTCCTTCATGATCAGCAGCTCGTCGCCGTCGAGCTTGACCTCGGTGCCGGACCACTTGCCGAACAGGATGCGGTCGCCGGGCTTCACGTCGAGGGCGATGAGATCGCCATCCTCGTTGCGCACGCCGGGGCCGACGGCCAGGACCTCGCCCTGCATCGGCTTCTCCTTGGCGGTGTCGGGGATGATGATCCCGCCCTTGGTCTTGTGCTCTTCCTCGACCCGCTTGACGAGCACGCGGTCGTGCAGCGGCCTGAACTTCATGGCCAGAGCCTCCTCAGCTGGTTCTTGCCTATGTTGTTAGCACTCTAAGGGGACGAGTGCCAAGTGGGTCCGCTAAGGATCACTCCAGGCTAGGATGACAGAGGATCGTCGCGGCGGGTGCGGGTACCTCAACCGAGGGTGTGCTCGCAAGCAAGCTACCGGATCGTTCGCCCATAGCACAGCAGTAATAGAGCACGAATTTTACGGCTCAGTACCAATACCTCCACTAGAAGCCGATAACTATGCGAAGTAAGTACCGGGTCGAAGGGGCGGCACTAAGCAGGATCTACCTGATTAACCATATAGACCGGATCGTGAAACTATATATGAATGAAATCGCTCTTGATCTGTATTGCATCCATTCAAAGCTCCGACCGTGTCGCTCCGACCACATATCCCGCGGGATCAGACCGGTTGCAACTTAAGGTTCGGCGGGCGGGCACCAAGCCTGCCGCGGTTCACCTGGCATAGCACTCAGATCGCAGGGGTCCGCTCAAGGCCGAAGTACATGATATGCGCTCCGCCAAGACCCTCAGCACCTTGCCAGCCGACTTCGGCTGTGGCTGGCCCGAAAATTCGAGCCGGCGGCCCTGTAGCTGAGCGGGGCGCCCTCATGGTGGTGCTCAGCCTGCAGCTTTGGGGCGAAGCATGACGTCATAGCCGAGCGCGTCGAGGCGTCGGATGAGCCGCTTGGCCGTGCGGTGCTTGTCAACGCGGTCGAGGTAGTCGCCGCCGAGATCGGCGAAGGCGACGGCGCGTTGCAGCATGTGGAAGACGGCGAGCAGGATCTTGTGCGCGACCGCCACGGCCGCCTTCTTCGCACCCATGCGCGCCCGCAGCCGGTGGAACTTGTCGCGCAGATAGGTGCCGTTGGTCCGCGCCGCGCAGACTGCGGCGGTCACCAGCGTGGCCTTGAGATACGGGTCGCCCTTGCGGGTGCGGCGCCGCTTCTGTTTGCCCGCGCTCTCGTGGTTCGCGGGGCAGAGCCCGGCCCAGGCGGCCAAGCGCTGGGCGGTGCCGAAGGCGGCCATGTCTGTGCCGATCTCAGCGACGATCGCAGCCGCCGTCAGCGCGTCCACGCCGGGTATGGTCACCAGCAAGGCTTGCTGGGAGGCGAAGGGGTGCATGGCGGCGGCGATTGCGGTCTCGACCTCGGCCTCCGCCACATCCCGCTGCCACTGCCTTCGCCGTCCGCTTCAGTCAGTCATCGGGCCATTCAGCAATCGGCCATGCAATATGAATTCGGGCATTCCTGTGGACGCTCATCAAGCAGCTATGGCGCCGGTTGCAAGTCTTGCAGCCGCGATCTTCCAGCTCAGTCCCAGATGTACAACCTTCATTGGAACGATATCTGGCTCAGTGTTGTCCTGTAGCTCAGGTGCTGCCGGGCGACCTGCGACATGAACCTAACGGGTGCTTCGGTTTCTCGCACGCTCGGCCTGTACCCGGTCCTCGAGCCGCTCCTGTCAAGCGGCGCTGGGATCGCTCGGCTGGGTCGAAAGTGGAATACGTGCAACTTTTCTGTGTAACGAGCAGGTACAGGTCACATTCCAGTTCAGTCTGTGGGGGACATCGCGTACCACCCACTCCCGTGATACCTTCGGGGGTGTGGTGGCTTACGCGCGCAAGAAGCAGCCTAGGACGGAGCGAGCTCAGAAGCCCAACTGCGGGGACGAGCGAGCTAGAGCTACGAGATGGGTCGTGTGTGCTAGTGGGAAGGGCGGAACCGGGAAGACAACAACCGCCTTGAACGTAGGAGCCATTGCTGCTGGAACAGGTCTGAGAGTTGCCTTGCTAGATCTGGATGAGCAGCGGACGCTTTCACAGTGGCACGCCCTCCGGCCCGTCGGCGTGCCAAAGCTCGACCTATTTACAGTTCCTTTAGCTGAAATAGAACGCGCGATCCGAGATGTTGACGCCAGTGCCGAGCTCGAGCTGGTAATCGTAGATACCCCGCCCGGCTTAGATCAGCGTGTTCAATTTCGCGAGCTTGTGGAGCATTCTGACCTCGTACTCGTGCCGACCACACAAGGACCCGGCGATGTTAGATCGGTCGTCGAGTTCATGGCTACAATGAAGGCGCTAGGAGTCAGAGCAGCTTTCCTCCTGAACCGCACCAATCCGCGCTGGGGATCCTACCTAGAAGCAAAGCGACAGTTGAACAGAGCGGGACCACTTTGTCCCGTTGACGTACGCCAGCTACGGGATATCGAGGCTACCAATAGCTACGGGATCGGCATCAATGAGTTTGACCGTGCCAAAGGGACTGAAGACCTACAAGCAGTATGGGACTTTGTACGAGGGGCAGTAGGGCTTTAAGATGAAAGAAGTACCGAGGTTGAGCAGACGTGCTCTCGAGCGCGAGGCGAAGGAGCGGGATGCAGCATCTGTGCCGGTGCATATCGATGGCTTCTCGCGGGCCGAGGCGTTGCTAAACGCCGTAGTACCACAGAATAATGTCGAAGGCTATGTTCGAGAGATATCTCGCCTCTGGAAGGAGGCGGCAGCGAAGTTCCTGGCCATTGGTGACTATCTTGTCCTTGCTAAACGCCAGCTTCCGCACGGCGAATACGAGGCAATGATACGTTCAAAACTTCCCTTCAGCAAATCTGCTGCCCACCGTATGCGGACTGTTGCGGAGGCAGTGAGAGACGGAAGGCTTGCTCGGGACAGGTTGCCCCGTAGCTATGCCACGGCCTACGAGCTGACCTTGCTCAGTCAGCAACAGCTCCACCTAGCTGAAACTCGTGGGCTTCTTCGTCCGGACGTATATCTCTCCGCGATCAAAGCGTTCCGACGCGAGATGGAATCGAAGGCAGCCGCGGATGGACGCGAGAGCGAGCTATTGCGTGAGTGGCGCTATTTAGGTACCGAAAATCACTCGGTTGGGAGAGCGACTGCGTCAAGCAAAGGCTCGCCGGCAAGAGATTGAGAACGAGATTGGCCCGGAAATCGACCGCTTGCCTCAGCAGAAAAACATCAGGCTAATTGAAGGACAAGTAGAGCCGGTTCTAAATGTTGTGAAGTTATGATTATGCTCCTATATGCAAGTTCATCGGGGCTTTTCGCGGTGACCCTGGGTTGGCGGATCTCGTTCGTCGCGATCGACAGGGAGGGGGACGCTGGCCCGGGTGCCCGCCTTTGCAGTGTCAGCTCGGCCGGCCTCGCCTCAGCCGTCCAAATGGCCTATCCCGCCGCCAACTGCGCAAACGATCGGGCCCACATGTCGAAGAGCAGAGCCGCTCCTGCCGAGAATGGCCGGCCATCTCTGTCCGGCTCGGCCGAGATCGACGCCATGGTGGCGCGCACGGCTCCTGCCGTGTTGGCGCTGCTGGCGGACGGCGTTGCCCGGCCCAGAAGTGCCATCATCACCGCTCTTGCCGATCAGCACCCGAAGGAGGATGTCGTCCGCACCCTGATGCGGCTGGCCGTCACCGGGCAGCTGGTCGAGGCCGAGCGCAAATACAGCCTGGCACCCACAGCCGAGCCGGAAGGGGAGGGGGCTGACCCGGAGCCTGCCCGATCACTGGGTTACCGCACCTGTCTCGTCGCTGGGCTCAGCTCTTACCCGGCGGAGGGCGCCTGGCGCCCGGAGCGGATTTTCTGAAAGGGCAGGGGGCCCGAAGGCCCCCAAGCTGGTGCCGGTCAGGCTGCCTGTTGCTCCTCCTTCGGCTGCAGGCTCTGCAATAGATCCACCGCCTTCTGAGCGAAGGAGGCCGCCACGAACACCGCCCGCTTGTCCTGCTTCAGGATCGTGAGCCACGAGGCGAGATAGGCCGCATGGTCCTCTCTGGGCTCGAGGTAGAGGCCGAGGTCGGCCGCCAGGAACGCACTGCCGATCTCCGCATCGGGTCGGGAGGGTATCGCCTCCGAGAGGACGACCCTCTCCCGCCCGCCGAACCGGACGGGACCCTTTCGAGTTCATCCGGCTCTCCGCACCTGCATGGCCATGACCTGTCGGCGACGTGAGAGCGTCCCGGCATGGAGGGCCTTGTGGCACGGACGGCAGAGCACGACGCGCTTGCGTCGGCGTGCCGCTGCAACCTGCTGCCAGAGCGGGGTGCCCTTCATGTCCGCGAGCTTGCGGACGTGGTGGACCTCGCACGGCACATCGGTGGTGCCACAGTACTCGCACTGCCGAGCATGAAGGCGGTCCAGCACATCGGATCGTCCCGCCGTCCAGTAGGTGGATGGCAGGCGGTCGACGGCTGTGCTCAGCTCGGGCAGACGGTCGAGGTGCTTCAGATCGAACACCGCGACGACCCTCTCTTTTCCGTCCACGATGACGCGGACGGCGAGTCCATTCCCTGTCTTGAGGCGGCGGGCTACTTGGCTCACCGACAGCCGCAGCTTGAAGCACAGCGTCTTCAGCAGACTGGTTTGCCAAAGGAACCAGAGCTTCCGCAGGCTGTGCTTCGCGCAGTAGGCCAGCCGGTAGTAGTTGGCGAGGCCGCGCATCTCGGCGTTATAGGCGAGCACGATCTCCAGCATGCTGCTGTCGAGCAGGTGTCGCCGGTGCAACGCCTTGAGCCGGCCGAGATCGCCATAGCCCTTGCGCCGGTTGAACCGCACGAGCCTGTCGCGCGGCACGCGCAGGCGGACACGGTCGGCGGCGTCGCGCGAGCGAACGACCCTCCGACCCAGCCGTGTGCGGCGGACCCGGCCCCCGGTGACGGTACGCACCTCGTAGCCGAGGAACACGGTTCCGTCCGACGCCTTGCTCACCCAACTCTTCTCGGGGGAAGCCTCCAGATTGAGGGCGGTGCGGAGAAACCCCGCTACCTGCCGCATTATCTCGCAAGCTTCCGCCTTGCTGCCGATCACGCCGATGAGGAAGTCGTCGGCGTATCGGCAGAAGAGCAGCCGTTTGAAGGTCGGGTCGAGCCCGTCCTTTGACGGCAGGGGCGAGCGGATTGCCTCCAGCTCCCGGATCTTCCGCTTGGCTTCCTCGGCCTCAGCCGTGCGACTTTCGGCGAGGAGTCGATCCACCCTGAGGCGGCGCTTGTAGATGCTCCGCGTCAGGCGGCCGTAGGCGGGGTTCTCCCGCCGATGCTCGCTCTGGTCGAACCGTGCCTTCATCGCCGCCAGGAACTCGTCGAGCTCGTGGAGGTAAATGTTGGCAAGGATCGGCGAGGCGACGCCACCCTGCGGTGAGCCGCTGAAGGTGGTGTGGAAGATCCAGTCCTCGATGTAGCCGGCCTTCAGCATTCCTTCGACCAGACGGATGAACCGCTTGTCGTCGATCCTCTTGCGCAAGAGGCCGAGCAGGATGCCGTGGTCGATGTGATCGAAGAACCCGACCACGTCGACATCGACCAGCCACTTCACGCCGGTCCAGCTGTCCTGGATGGAGGACAGCGCGGTGTGGCACGAGCGGCCCCGGCGGAACCCGTGCGAGTGATGCGAGAACACCGGCTCGTAGACGAGCTCTAGGAGCAGCTTGACCACACCTTGGACCAGCTTGTCGTCGGCCGTGGGAACGCCCAAGGGGCGTGTCTTCCCGTTGGCCTTGGGGATGTGGACTTGGCACACCGGGGTGAAGCGGTAGGTTCCGGTCCTGATCCGCTCGATGAGCAACCGCGCGTGCTCGAGGGAGAAACCGTCGAGCGTGTCGTCGGTCGCGCCGCGCGTGAGCGCGCCCTTGTTGGCGGCGATCTCGGCGTAGGCCTGCTCCCAGAGGAGAGGGCTCGTCATCAGGCGGAAGAGGCCGTTGATCCGCTTGCCCCGTCGTGACAGGCCACGGATTGAGCCCAGTCGTCGTTGCACGGTATCGGGCAGCATCAGCACACCCACCATGGTGATCGACGGGATCCCACAAGTGCTGCCGCCCTTCACCCGGCCGGTGAGGAGTTCCCGCCTCGGTCACCCAAGGGCTTTCATCCGCGGCCGTCCCCCTCTCGAGGGCTGTCCCGGCCATTACGCCGGGCGTGGGCTATTATGGCGGCTCTGTCGCCATGCGGGTCGCCTGGTTGGGCGCCCGTTTAGGCGATCCCGTGTTGACGCGGTCGAGGAGATGCGACGCGGGCAGGCGCCCCGTTCGCCCCTTTGATCCCTCTGACAGAGGGCAGGCCGCGCCGGCTGGGTCGAGAGCGTCTAGTTGCACCACTCTCTTCGGGCCGGACCTCGTGTGCAATCCGGCATCAGCGCGGAATGACGTTACAGCCATCGCTACGTCACCGTGGAGGATAACACCCTGGGGGCTAGGGTTCAGGCAATCCAGCTTTCGCCGTTCGCGTCTTGCGCTGACCCTCCGGGCCTACGATGGCTTCGACCGTTCGGGCCTTGTCCCGACATGCTCTGGTCCCGTTCCCCTTTCGGGGTCTCAGCCGGCTTGTCGCCGACACCGGTAAGTCGGGCGCACATGGGTTCTCCCAGCTACCCAGAAGGCATCACCTTCACTCCTTCAATCGCGCCGGCACGGCGCACCACGAGCTCCTCGCGTGCGTACCCTTCATCCCCGAACCGCTTCTGGTCGAAGCTGCGGTCCAGCCGTGAGGCATGCCGGGTCCAGTGCACGGCCTCGTGCCCCAGGGTGGCATAGTAGCTCTCGGCATCCCTGAAGGCCTCGAACGGCGGCATCTGGATCACGTCATCACTGATCCGGTAGTAGGCCCGGTTGCCGCCATGGCCGATCCGAGCACCAATGGCGCGGAAGAAGGCTTCGGCATGCTCGAGGCGAGCAGCCGCTGCCATGGAGGGTGCCGCCGTGGCGTAGAAGTGTGCGGGCAGGCCGTCGATCTGCTCCACGTTGAAGACCGTGTACTGCTTCATGAACCAGATCTCCCGCTCCTCCTCGCTCTCCTGGTCCGTCCTGGTGATGGTGTCGGCATAGGCGACAGGCGTGCCTTTCTCGCCCTTGCGCACATGGGCGCCGAGATCGAGTGCCTGCTTGAAGGTCATCCAGATCGGGGCGGAGTAGCCCCGCTCCACGGCCGTGAGCCAGAGCATGAGCACGTTGATGCCGCGGTAGGGCTTGCCGTTGTGCCGAAGCGGACGGGTGATCCTGCCTGCCAGGTGCTCGGCACTCCAGGGCTTCATCCAGGGACGGGTGCCCTGCTCCAGCTGCTGGACCAGAGCATCGGTGATGCGCTGGTAGACGTCGCTGCGGGTCTCGGTCTGGGGAGTGCGTCGCATGCTGCGCCCTCCCTCACAGGCCAAGGGCCAGCTGGTCGGGGTGCACGTGGCGAGCACGGCGGCGAGGCTGCGCATGGCGGGGTCTCTCGAGTGGCTGGTGAGAGCGGCACTGACAAAGTGTGCCACTGAGACGACGGCCGGGAGGTGCTGGTGCGCGCCGCCCGCTCGCTCGGCGCCTCGTCTCTGGAGGTGTTCCGGCACGTCGTCCTGCCGGCGGCCCTGCCCAGCATCGCCACGGGCCTAGCCATCGCCATGGGTGTCTCCTGGTTCTCGCTCCTGGCCGGCGAGATCATCAGCGGCCAGTACGGCATCGGCTACTTCACCTGGAACGCCTACTCGCTGATCGACTACGAGGACATTGTCGTCGGCATGCTGACCATCGGCGCTCTCGGCACGCTCTCGACCTATGCGGTGCGGCTGCTCACCCGTCCCCTGTTAGCTTGGCAGCAGCGCGCGCGATGACCGGCGAACGTCGCTGGCACCTCCTTGCGGCGACGCTGGGCTTCGTCGCAGCCTACTACGCCCTGCTTCTCGGCGTCCTGATCATACGCTTCGGCGACTGGCCCAACTACGTCACGCTGCACGACTGGCCGGGCAACGTCGCCCGGATCGTCCGCGCGACACCCGCGGTCACCGACATGGCACCGATCATTCTCGACGAGTGGCTGCTCGAGATCGGCTACATGAACCGCGACTACGGCCTCGGCATCGCCGAGTGGACCCTCACGATCCTGCCCGCGAAGCTCCTGCTCGTGACCCTCACCGGCCTCCTCCTCGGCACCAACCTCGTCCTCATGCGGATGACGGAGGGCCGCTGTGCAGCCCGCCATCGGCACGCCACGGCACTGGCCGTCGGCAGTGGGACGGCTGTTGCCGCCCTTGCTGCCACGACCATGACCTGGGTCGTCTGCTGCGCCTCACCGAGCTGGGCCGTGACCCTTGCCATGCTGGGGATGGGTGTCTCCACGGCTTTGTGGCTGGAGCCGCTCGGCGCCTGGCTCCAGGTGGCCGGGTTAGGCCTCCTTGCCCTCAGCGCAGCGGTGCTGACGCGCCGCTGCGCGCCGGCACCGGTCGTCCCCGCCGGCCTTACCGCTCTGACCGACTGACGCCGGGATCGCCCGCATGCCCACATCAATGGTCCAGCTCAGGCAGGCCGAGCCTCCATGGCCGGAGGAGACACCGCCAGGCCTGCGGGCCGACAGGGGCCAAATCCGCATCGATCGGGTCTCGATCGGGTTCGGCCGGGGCCGGCAGGCTCGGCTTGCGGTGGACGAGGCCTCGCTCGAGGTCCTGCCGGGCGAGTTCGTCTGCCTGCTCGGCCCCTCGGGCTGCGGCAAGTCCACCCTGCTCAACACGGTGGCTGGCTTTATCAGCCCCGGCAGCGGTGCTGTGACGGTTGATGGCGTTCCGGTTGGCGGCCCCGGACCCGATCGCGGCATGGTGTTCCAGCAGCACTCGCTCTTTCCCTGGAAGCGCGTGCGCGAGAACGTCGCCTTCGGCCCTAGGCTTGCCGGCAAGGGACGGCGCGAGGCCGCTTCCATCGCCGATGGGCTCCTCGCCAGCGTCGGCCTGCTCCACTGCGCTGACCGCTACCCGGCCGAGCTCTCGGGCGGCATGCAGCAGCGGGTCGGGATCGCGAGGGCGCTCGCCGGCTCGCCCAGCGTGCTCTTGATGGACGAGCCCTTCGGTGCCCTCGACGCCCAGACCCGCTTGATGATGCAGGAGAGCCTGCTGCGCGTCTGGAGTGCCTGCGGCATCACGGTCCTGTTCGTCACCCACGATATCGACGAGGCGATCTTCCTTGCCGATCGGGTCCTAATCATGAGCGCCGGCCCCGGCCGGATCATCGCCGACCTCCCCGTGCCCCTGCCGCGGCCGCGCCAAGCGGAGATGGCGACCGAGCCCGCCTTCGTCCGCCTCAAGCGCCAGTGCCTGGAACGGATCCGGGCCGAGAGCCTCAAAGCCTTTGAGCAGCAGGACGCCTGCCGATGATCCGCCACCTGCTCCTCCTTCTCCTTCTGGTGCCGGGTATGGGCCCGGCCCGGGCGGAAGAGCCGCCGCTCCTGCCCGACGTCGCGCTCACCGATCATCATGGCCAGCCCTTCTCGCCAGCGGCCCTGCACGGCCGCTGGAGCCTGCTCGCGATCGGCTACACGAGCTGCCCCGACGTCTGCCCGTTCGTGCTCGCTAACCTCGAGGCGGTCCTCACCGAGCTGTCGACCCGCATGGCGCCGGAGCGGCTGCCACGGGTCGTTTTCCTGGCCGCCGATCCGGCTCGGGATGCGCCGGTCCTGCCCGACTACATGCGCAGCTTCCATCCGGACTTCCTGGGTGTGACGGGCACGGAGGCCGAGATCGACAGGCTCGTGGCCGGCGTCGATGGCACGGTGCGGCGCGAGCCCGCCGATGCCTTCGGTCACTATCTCGTCGCGCACAGCGCCTTCGTGAGCGTCATCGATCCCGAAGGGCGCGTCGTCGCCAAGCTCCGCCCACCCTTCGAGCCCGAGCCAACCGCGGCCACGCTGACCGGCCTCTTTCGCGGCATGCCGCCCGAGGGCTGAGCTCATGCCGGCCCCGAGCCTCCCGGCCTCGGTAATGACGACGGCCCTGGCACTCCTCGCCGCCGGTCGTGCCGAGGCCGACATGATCGACAGCTCAGGCATGGCGCCCTGGGAGGTGTGCGGCGAGTGCCACGGCCTGGATGGTGCCAGCCCGAGCCCGCGCTTCCCCAAGCTCGCCGGCCAGCCGGCGGCTTATCTGGAAAAGCAGATCCGCGACTTCCTGAGCGGTGCCCGCGTTAACGATGGCGGCCAGATGCAGACGGTGGTCACCGAGATCGCGACCGAGGACATCCCCAGGGTGGCGGCCTACTTCGCCACGCTGCCCCCGCCATCCCCGGCCGGAGGCGACGCGCTCCCGAGCGCTGCGGAGGCTGCCCTCGCCAGCGGTCTGGTCGAAGGAGGGCGGGAAGAAGTAGGGCTGCCGGCCTGCCGGGAGTGCCACGGCGTCGATGCCCTGGCATCGCTGCTGGAGGCGCAGCACCGCACCTATCTCAAAAAGCAGCTCGGCGAGTTCCGCTCCGGCGCGCGGGCGAATGATCCCTCAGGCACCATGGCCACCATCGCACGCAGGCTGAGTGAGCCCGAGATCGACGCTCTCGCCTCCTATCTGGCGGCACGACCGCGGCCGGACCCGAGCGGGCGGCCTGCAGGATGACCATCCCCGGCCGCGACACGCCCTCCCGACCTCCCACGGCCCTCTTCCTCACCGAGACCGTGGCCGGCCTCAACGATGGTGCGGGCTTCCTGCAAAGTCTGCCGCGGGAGGAGATGGACGGCGTCCGCCGTCTCGCGACCCCAATGGTTATTGAGGCCGGCGGCTCGGTCTTCACCCAGGGCGACCCGCATGAGGGGATCTGGCTGATCGAGGACGGGCTGGTCCGAACCTACTACACCGCGCCCTCCGGCCGCGAGCTGACGCTGGCCTTCTGGACCCGCGGGCATTTCGTCGGCGGCCCCGAGATGTTCGGCGGCGGCAGCCATATCTGGTCGGCCAGCGCCGTCGAGCCCAGCAGCCTGCTCTATCTCAAAAGCAGCGCCATCCGTCAGCTCGTGGAGCAGAGCTCGCGCTTCGCTGTCGGCATCATCGAAGGCCTCGTGGTAAAGGCCAAATGCTACTCAGCCCTGGTCCAGATGCTGGGAACCCGCTCGGCGGGCGAGCGTCTGGCCCAACTCCTGCTCATCGCCGCCGAGGTCCATGGGAGGAGAGACGGCCAGCATCTTGTCATCGAGCGCCGACCAACCCATGAGGATCTGTCCCGCAGCATCGGGACGACCCGCCAGTGGGTGACGACCATGCTCGACCGCCTCGAGAAGAGCCGCGTCATAGCAATCGACCGCCAGTCATTTATTATTTGTCGACCGGACCAGCTGCGGGCGATGGCCAAAGGATGTCAGCCTTGACCGGTGTGTGCGAGCAGAACGACCAGCCGTTATAAGGTCGTCCAGCAGAGGCCCTAACTTATATTACTGAGCGGCGTCTAAATAGAGGCATCCGGTCCGGCGAGGGAGAGCAGCATGGTTAGGCTTGCGCCGCACCTGATTTACCCATTTAGACGCCACATCAGTAAGCAAGAAATCACTGGTACTGTGGTCCTTGTACTTCAAGGCATTATGGCGGGCCAGCTCCGACCCGAAACGTCTTGTGTCGACGACATCCGGCATTGAACATAGGATCAGGCTGCCTGCTCGTGAGGCTCTGCCCGGCAGATTCGGTCCAGGCTCGCGATGTAGATGGCTACGGCTGCATCGGCCTGCGCCTCCGACATCGGTCTCTCGAGCGTGGGCGGTGCCTCTGGTGCCCTTGCCCCATCATCCCAGAACCAAGCCGTGCAGTCCTGCTTACCGAGGCAGGCTTGCCGGCCAATCATCCGCAGCTCAGCGTCGCTCAGTTTTGGCGGACAGACGATCACCGCCACGCCCGCATGGACGCCGCGAAACTCACAAGGCCGCACGAAAGGCATGGCTGCCTCCTGATTCCCGAGGTGCCACATGGCACGGGGCTTCACCGGCGTCGCGGAAATGGGAATGGCTGCTTCAACCAGCCGCACCGGGAGGCATGCTGCACCCGTCCTTCTTCCTGGGTCGTCAGACAGCCAATGATATCTCCATTGACTAGATAGGGATACTGATCCAGGATGCCTGCAACGAACAGGCCTGGAGAGCGCCCATGACGAGCTCCTCGACCCTCAGCCCCGGCATCCATCGCAGCATCGAAGGCGGCCGCAGCGCACCCTGCCTCGGCCTGGCCATCATGGCGGCCGGCCTGCTCTGGGCCGGTCTCGGCTCCACCGTCGCCCTCCTCCTGGCCTAGCCCCCTCTTCCTTCCGGGCGAGCCACGGCTTCGCCGACGAAAGACGTCTCATGAGCTTGATCGACCACAAGGTGCCGGGCCTGCGCCCGACGCGGCGGGGCCTGCTCGGCCTTGGTCTCGGCGCCCTGGCGCTCTCGACCACTGCCCGAGCCGCCGCCTATCCCGAGCGCCCGATCGAGCTGATCGTGCCCTGGGGACCGGGCGGCGGCGCCGACCAGCTCGGCCGCAAGGTGGCGCAGCTCTGGGAGCCGCTGCTCAAGGTCTCGCTGCCGGTCGTCAACGTGCCGGGTGCCAGCGGTGTCACCGGCCTCGCCAAGATGCTGGCGGCACCCGCGGACGGCTACACCGCCTCGGTCATCACCGGCGACACGATCGGCCTCCAGGCCACCGGCCCGCAGAGCTGGCGGCTGGAGGACGTGGTGCCGCTGGCGGTGCTGATCCAGCAGACCTCGCTCTTCTTCATCGGCCCCGACAGCCCCTATCGCGACTGGGCCGAGGTCGAGGAGGCGGCCCGCACCCGCGAGCTCAAGGTGGCGATCACAGGCTTCGGCACCTCCGACGACCAGACCGTCAACCACTATCGCCGCAAGGGCCTGAAGCTGAACGCGGTGCCGTTCGCCAAGCCCGGCGAGCGCTACGCCGCCGTCGTGGGCGGCAACGCCGACCTGCTCTACGAGCAGGCGGGCGACGTCCGCGGCTTCCTGGAGAGCGGGCAGCTCCGGCCCGTCCTGCACTTCGCAGGCGACCGCGGCAGCTTCCCCGATGTGCCACTGGCCGTGACCCTGGGCGACGAGCTCACGACCCGGGCCTATCGCGGCATCGTGGTGAGCGCTGCCACGGACCCGGAGGTCGTGCGCTCCCTGACCGCGAGCCTCGGCGAGGTGGCCCGCACGCCCGAGTTCCAGGCCTACCTCAAGGACCAGTATGCGGCCCCCGACAGCGTGAGGCTCGGCCAGGACGCGGTCCGGTTCATCGCCTCCGAGCTGGCCGCGGCCAGGCAGCTCGCGTCCAACTAGGCGCGCATCGCCCGTGTCGCCCGGCTCGTCCGCGCGTCTTCGTGCCTCGGCCCCGTTCCTGGGGCTGGGCGTGGGCGCAACCGTCCTGCTCGCGATGGCGCGCGGCATGGACGCCGCGGCAGCGGCGGGCCGCCTCGGGCCGGGAGCGTGGCCGACCATGGTCCTCGGGCTCCTGGCGCTGCTTGCCGGCGTCAAGGCGGTCGAGATCCTGCGCGGCAGCGGGGCGGCAACCCAGGAAGATACCGCGATCGCTGAAGGCGACCCGCGGCCGGCGATCGCAGCGCTCGCGTGCTTCGCGGTCTACTGCCTGGTCCTGGAGGTGGTAGGCTTCCCGCTCGCCACGACCGCGATGCTGGGCAGCTTTCTCTGGATCGCCGGCTTCCGGCGACCAGGGCCGCTGCTGCTCACGGCAGTCGGCGGCAGCGTGGGGCTGTTCCTGCTCTTCCGCACCGTCGTCTACGTCTCGATGCCGCTCGGGCGCGAGCCGTTCCTGTCGTTCTCGCTGGGCCTGCTCCGGCTCGTCGGCGCCGGCTGAGCGGCAGCCTCGATGCTGGAGCAGCTCGCCATCGGCCTGGCCGTGCTCGCGACCCCGGTCCATCTGGGCGTGCTGGCGCTGGGCCTGCTCGTGGGCCTGCTGGTGGCGATCCTGCCCGGTCTCACCCTGGTCATGGGCATCGCCCTGGCCCTCCCCTTCACCTACCAGCTCGGCATGACGCCGGCCGTGATCCTGCTCACGGCCATGTACGTCTCCGGCACCTATGGCGGGGCCTTCACCTCGATCCTGTTCCGGGTGCCGGGCGAGCCCTTCGACATCCCGCTGCTCTGGGACGGCCACGCCATGGCCCGCAAGGGTCAGGCCGCGACCGCGCTGGGCCTGGTGCTGGTGGCCGCTCTCTTCGGCGGCTTCTGCTCGCTCCTCTTCATGATGGCGGTGGCCGAGCCCTTCGCCCGCGTCGCGATCCGGCTCTCGGCGCCCGAATACTTCGCCCTCATCGTCTTCGGCATCGCCAGCGTGGTCTCGCTGGGCGGCGGCTCGCTCATCAACGCCCTGATCGCCCTCCTCGTCGGCCTCCTCGTCGCCAGCGTCGGCGTCGACCAGACCTATGGCGTCGAGCGCTTCACCTTCGGCCTGCGCACGCTCTCCGACGGTGTGGAGTACGTGGCGGTGATGATCGGCGCCTACGGCCTGGGCGAGGTGCTGAGCCGGCTCGAGCGTGGCGAGGAGCAGGCCCATCTCTCCGCCGGCGGTGCCGTGCGCACCGTCCTGCCGCGCTGGGCGGAGATCCTGCGCCTGCGCTGGGCGCTCATCCGCAGCACGGTCATCGGCATCCTGGTCGGCGTCGTGCCGGGGGCAGGGGCCACGGTGGCCTCCTTCGTCGCCTACGGTGCCGAGGGCCAGTACGGCGCCCGGCGGGAGCAGCTGGGCACCGGCATCCCCGAAGGCGTGGTGGCACCCCAGGCAGCCTCCACCGCCTCGGTCGGCGGCGCCATGGTCTCGCTCCTGACCCTGGGCATCCCCGGCAGCGGTGCCACCGCCATCATCTACGGCGCCTTCCTGCTGCACGGGCTGCAGCCGGGGCCGCAGCTCTTCGCCACCACGCCCGAGGTCGCCTACACGATCTTCGGCACCATGCTGGTGAGCCTGATCGGCATGTGCCTCATCGGCTACCTGTTCGTCCGTGCCCTCGTCCGCGTGCTGGAGGCACCCGAGGCCATCGTCTCGGCCTTCGTCGTGGTCTTCTGCTTCGTCGGCACGCTCGCCGTCCGCAACAACACCAACGACCTCTGGGTGATCGTCGCCTTCGGCCTGGTCGGCTGGCTGTTCGAGCGCTTCCGCCTGCCGCTCGCACCCATGGTCCTGGGCGTGATCCTGGGCCCGATGGCCGAGGGCTACTTCATGACCACCATGATCTCCTACGGCAATGACTGGACCGTGTTCCTCACCCGCCCGCTGAGCGGCGTGCTGATGGTGGCCTCGGCTTTGGCCCTGGCCTTGCCGCTGGTGCGTGACCGCCTGCAGCGGCGTGCGCCGGTTCCTGCGCCCGCCGTCGGCCCAGAGGTCCCGGCCCGGCCCTGAAAGGAAGAGCAGCGATGAGCACCGCCACCCTTGAGCGCATCCGCGTCCGGCCTACCCGAGCAGCACTGGGTGCTGACATCGAGGACGTGGACCTCAGCCGGCCGCTCGACGACGTGGTCTTCGCCGCGATCGAGCAGGCGTGGATGGCGCACCAGGTCCTGCGCTTCCGCGGCCAGCGGCTGGACGAGGACAAGCTCACCGCCTTCAGCGAGCGCTTCGGCCGGCTCGACAAGGCGCCGGTGCGCGCCGCCAACGTCCGCGAGTACCAGAACCCCTTCGTGCTGATCGTCTCCAACATCGTGGAGAACGGGCAGGCGATCGGCTCGCTCGGCAACTACGAGGCCCAGTGGCACATCGACATGTCCTATCTCGATGAGCCGCCGGTCGGCAGCATCCTCTACGCGGTCGAGGTGCCTCCTACCGGTGGCGAGACCGGCTTCGGCAATCTCTATCGCGCCTACGAGACCCTGCCCGACGATCTCAAGGCCGCCGTCGAGGGCCGGGTCTCCACCCACGACGCCTCCTACAACAGCGCCGGCGAGCTCAGGCAGGGCTTCGAGCCCGTGACCGACCCCAGCAAGGCGCCTGGGGCCAGGCACCCGCTCGTGCGCGTCCACCCGGTCACCGGCCGCAAGGCCCTGTTCCTCGGCCGCCGCCGCAACGCCTACGTCCATGGACTTCCGCTGGCCGAGAGCGAGGCCCTGCTCGACCGGCTCTGGGAGCACGCCAGCAAGCCGGAGAACACCTGGTATCAGGAGTGGCGCGTCGGCGACGTGGTGCTCTGGGACAATCGCTGCACCATCCACCGCCGCGAAGGCTTCCCCGCCGACAGCCGGCGCCTGATGCTGCGGACGCAGATCGGGGCCAGGCACGCGGCCGCCTGACATGGCGCGGATCGCCCAGATCGAGCTCCGGCGCGTGGCGGTCCCGCTCGTCACGCCCTACCGCATCTCGAAGCACGTCTACGACGTGTTCCGCCCGATCGTGGCCGAGGTCGTCGACGTCGACGGCCGCCGGGGCTGGGGCGAGGCCGGGATCACGCCCGGCCTGACGCACGAGACCGCCGAGGGCGGCTGGGCCTTCCTGGCCGAGCTCGCACCTCGGCTGATCGGGCTTGAGGCGGACGAGGCCCAGGCTCGGCTCGAGCAGGCCATGGCGGGGCACGAGCATGCAGGCTCGACCCTGGTGACCGCGCTGGAGCTGCTGCGCCGCGAGCTCGTGCTCGACGTCTCCGAGCCAGCCGCGATCCCGCTCCTGGCACCGCTCCACGAGCATGAGGAAGAGCCGCTCGCGGCCGAGATCGAGGCCCGCCTCGCCGAGGGCTGGCGGACGCTGAAGGTCAAGGTCGGCTTCGACGTCGACCACGACCTCGCCCGGGTTCGCTTCATCCAGAACGAGGTTGCCGGCCGGGCCGTGCTCCGGCTCGACGCGAACCAGGCGTTCTCGACCGCGGACGCGGTCCGCTTCGGCAGCAGCCTGCGGCCGGAGGGGATCGAGCTGTTCGAGCAGCCCTGCTCGATGGACGACTGGTCGGCCAACGCCGAGGCCGCCGCCGCGTCCTCCGTGCCGGTGATGCTGGACGAGATCGTCCACGAGGCCGCGGACATCGAGCGTGCGGCCACCATCCCGGGCGTGCGCTTCGTCAAGCTGAAGCTGAAGAAGATGGGCGGTGCCGCGCGGGTGAAGCGGGCGCTGGAGCGCATCCGTGCGCTGGAGCTGGAGCCCGTGCTCGGCGACGGCTCGGGCACCGACATCAGCAACTGGTGCGAGGCCTGCGTCGCCCGCACCACGATCCGCAACGCCGGCGAGCTCAACGGCTTCCTCAAGCTCCGCCGGCCGCTCCTGGCCCGCCCGCTCGAGGTGCGCCGGGGCACCCTGCATCTGTCCGTCGGGGGCCTGCCGCCCGTCGACCGTGCCTGGCTCGACGAGATCACGGCCGAACGCCTCCTGATCGAGCGCCCGGCCTTCCGACAGGTCGCCTGACTGACGTGGAGTGGAGAGAATGAAGCAGACCGACGGGGCTGCCGGCCTGAGCCGGCGCGATCTCGTGCTGGGTGCCTCGGCGCTCGGCCTGGCGATGCCGCATGTGGCCCGGGCCCAGGAGAAGCGGGTCCGGATCGGCTACCAGAAGTTCAACACCCTCAACATCCTCAAAGGTACCGGCAAGCTCGAGGAGGCGCTGAAGCCGGCCGGGGCCAGCGTCGAGTGGTTCGAGTTCCAGGCCGGGCCGCAGCTCCTGGAAGCCCTCAACGCCGGCAGCATCGATTTCGGCCACGCCGCCGATGCGCCTTCCGTCTTCGCCCAGTCCGCCGGGGTGCCGTTCCGCTATCTGGCCGCCGAGCCGCCCTATCCGCTGGGCATCGGCGTGCTGGTCGACAAGGACTCGCCCCTCAAGTCCGTGGGCGAGCTGAAGGGCCGCAAGGTCGCGATCGGGCGCGGCTGGAACGTGCAGTACATGCTGGTCCGTGCCCTCGAGGAGGCGGGCCTCAGCTACAACGACATCGAGCCGGTCTACGTCACCAACGCCGCCGACGCCCGTGCCGCCTTCCAGTCGGGCAACGTCGATGCGGTGGGCTTATGGGACCCGTTCCTCGCCGGCGCCCAGCTCGTGGGCGAGCCGCGCGTGCTCCGCGACGGCACCGGCCTCACCAGCAACCGCACCTTCTACTTCTCCGGCCCCGAGTACATCGCCGCCGAGGGCGAGGTGATCCGCATCATCTTCGAGCAGCTGCGCATCATGGAGGCCTGGGCACAAGCGCATCCCGACGAGGTGGCGGCCCTGCTCGCCCCGCAGCTCGGCGTGCCGGTGCCGGTCCTGCGTCTCGCCACCGGCCGGCGGCAGTACGGCGTGACGCCGATCGACGCCGGGATCGTCGCCGAGCAGCAGCGCATGGCCGAGGTGTTCCTGGGCCTGAAGCTGATCCCGCGCCCGATCACGGCGGCCGATGCCGTTGCCAGTGCCGTGCTCCTATGAGCGCTCGACAAATCCACCTCGCCGGCTTCCTGATCGCCGGCAACTGCGCGCACAGCCACGCCATCTGGCGCCATCCGGCGAGCGATCCGGGCTTCCTCACCGCCGGCTACTACCAGGAGGTCGCCCGCTCGCTGGAGCGCGGCCTGTTCGATCTCGTCTTCTTCGCCGACCGGCTCGCCATGTCGAGCCGCTATGGCGGCTCGATCGAGGTCGGTGCCCGCTACGGCGACCAGGATGCGACCCGGCTCGACCCGATCCCGGTCCTGGCCTCGATGGCGGCCGTGACCTCCCGGATCGGGCTCGGCGCCACCCGCTCCACCACCTACGACCAGCCCTACAGCCTGGCCCGCAGCTTCGCGACGCTCGACCATCTCTCGGCCGGGCGGGCGGCCTGGAACGTCGTCACCTCGGTGAACCAGGGCGAGGCCGACAATTTCGGCCTGACCCGGCATCTCGGCCACGACGAGCGCTACGACGCGGCGGACGAGTTCCTGGATCTCACCTTCCAGCTCTGGGACAGCTGGCAGCCCGATGCGCTGGTCCTCGACCGCGAGGAGGGGATCTACGCCGACCCGGCGCGCGTCCGGCCGGTCGACCACAAGGGCCGGTTCTTCAGCTGCCGCGGCCCCCTCAACATCCCGCGCTCGCCGCAGGGGCGCCCGGTGATCATCCAGGCGGGCTCCTCGGCCCGCGGCCAGGACTTCGCCGCCCGCTGGGCCGAGATCGTGTTCTCGATCCAGCCCGACGAGCAGGGGATGCGTCGCTTCTACCTCGACCTCAAGGGCAGGGCCGAGCGGCAGGGCCGCGATCCCGCCGCGGTGAAGGTGCTGACGGCCGTCATGCCCTTCGTTGGCACGAGCCTTGCTGAGGCCGAGGAGGCCCGCGCGCAGCACAACGCGCTGGTCCACCCGCTGGTCGGCCTGTCCACCTTGTCGAGCCACATGAACCTCGACTTCTCCCGCCTGCCGCTCGATGCGCCCGTTGCCGACCTCAAGGTCGAGGGCATGCAGGGCCTGTTCAGCCGTCGTCCGCCACCTGAGCGGGCAGGGGCTGACGCTGGCCGATGTCGGCCGGCGCTACGGCGAGAGCGTGCTGGTCCCGCAGCTCGTGGGCACGCCCTCCGACATCGCCGACCAGCTCCAGGCCCTGTTCGAGGCCGAGGCCTGCGACGGCTTCGTCGTCACGCCCGCCCACCTGCCGCACGGGTTCGAGCCGTTCGTCGAGCAGGTCATCCCGGCACTCCAGGCGCGCGGCCTGTTCCGCCAGAGCTACGGCGGCACCACGCTCCGCGATCATCTGAGCCCGCCATCCTGACAAGAAGAAGGGAGCTACATCCGATGCCGAAGTCACTGCCCCGCCGGTCGCTCATGCTGCTGGCCGGTGCTGCTGCCCTGCTCACCCTGGCTGCCGAGCCCGGACAGGCGGCCGACCCGATCGTGATCGGCTACCAGACGGTGGTCGAGCCCTCGAAGGTGCCGCAGGCGGACGGGCTCTACGAGAAGGCGTTCGGCCGCCCGGTCGAGTGGCGGAAGTTCGATTCCGGTGCCGACGTCGTGGCCGCGATCGCCTCGGGTGCCTTGCAGATCGGCTATGTCGGCTCGAGCCCGCTCGCGGCCGCCGCCAGCCGCGAGCTGCCGATCACCACCGTCTTCGTGGTCGGCCTGATCGGCCCCTCGGAGGCGCTGGTGGTGCGCAACGGGTCCGGCATCAGCGCGCCTGCCGATCTGGTGGGCAAGAAGGTGGCCGTGCCCTTCGTCTCGACCACCCACTACAGCCTGCTCGCAGCGCTCAAGCACTGGAGCGTCGACCCGAAGTCGGTCCAGATCCTGAACGTGCGCCCGCCCGAGATCGCGGCCGCCTGGACCCGCGGCGACATCGACGCGGCTTACGTCTGGGACCCGGCCCTGGGGCGGATCAAGGAGACCGGGACGGTGCTGACCGACTCCGCCCAGGTGGCATCCTGGGGTGCTCCCACCTTCGATGCCTGGATCGCGCAGACCGACTTCGTCGAGGAGGACGCGGCCGCGGCGCGGGCGTTCGTCAAGGTCACCGGCGAGGCCTATGCGGCCTACCGGGCGAAGCCCGAGGCATGGGGACCGGGCTCGCCCGAGGTGGAGAAGATCGCCCGCATCTCCGGCGCCAAGCCCGAGGAGGTGCCCGAGCTGCTCAAGGGCTACTACTTCCCGACCCTGGCCGAGCAGGCCTCGGCCGACTATCTGGGCGGCGCCACGGTGAAGGCGATCGCCGAGACGGCAGCCTTCCTCAAGGAGCAGGGCAAGATCGACGCCGTGCTGCCCGACTACGGCCGCTTCGTCGCCCCGAACCTCGCCGCGGAGGCCCGGGCCGCGAACTGAGCGCCCGTGACGCTCGCACTGCGCGATATCCGGCTCGAGTACGCGCGCGGCCGCCGCATCCTGGATGGCGTGTCGCTGGCGATCGAGCCGGGCGAGCTGGTCACCGTGATCGGGCCCTCGGGCTCGGGCAAGACGAGCCTGCTGCGCCTGGCGGCGGGCTTCGTCCGCCCGACCGCCGGTGCCGTCACGCTTGCCGGCCAGCCCGTGCTGGGGCCGGGTGCCGACCGGGCCGTGGTCTTCCAGGAGGATGCGCTCTTCCCGTGGCTGCCGGTGCGCGAGAACGTGGCGTTCGCGCTGCGGGTCCGGGGCATTGCCAAGGACGAGCGGGACCGGCAGGCGGAGGAGACGCTCCGCCTGGTCGGCCTCGAAGGCTATGGCGAACGCCGGGTCTGGGAGCTGTCGGGCGGCCAGCGCCAGCGGGTGGGCATCGCCCGGGCGCTGATCGCGGGGCCCGCGTTCCTGCTCATGGACGAGCCCTTCGGCGCCCTCGACCCGCTCACCCGCAGCCAGATGCAGGCGGCCCTGGTCGAGATCTGGGCCCGCACCGGCAAGGGCGTCCTCTTCATCACCCACGACATCGAGGAAGCACTCCTGCTCGCCACCCGCCTTGTCGTGCTGAGCGCCAACCCGGGCCGGATCGCGCGCGTGCTGGAGCCCGGCTTCAGCCGCCGCCTGGCCCAAGGCGAGGCCGCCCGCACCCTGCGCGCCGATCCCAAGTTCACGGCCTTGCGCGAGGATCTGCTCGACGAGATCTTCGGGAGCCTCGCCGCATGAGCACCGTGCTCGATGCTCCAGCCGTGGCCCGGCCGCAGCGCCGGCTCTCCTTGGGCTCGCTCCGCGGCGAGCCCCGGGCGGCCGTGGTGGCGGCCCTCACCGTCGCCGGCCTGCTGCTCGCCTGGTGGCTGGCTACGCGCCTGGCGCTGGTCTCGCCTGTGTTCCTGCCCTCGCCGGGTGCCGTCGTGACGAAGGCAGCACGGCTCGTCTCCGAGGGCTATGTCGACAGCACGCTTGGCGAGCACCTCCGCGCCAGTCTCGGCCGCATCCTGGCGGCCTTCCTGCTGGCCGTGGGGATCGGCGTGCCGATGGGCCTGGCCATGGGCCTGAGCCCGATCGGCCGCGGCCTGTTCGATCCCGATCACCGAGTTCATCCGCCCGATCCCGCCTCTGGCCTACCTGCCGCTGGTGGTGATCTGGTGCGGGATCGGCGAGACCGCCAAGGTGCTGGTGATCCTGATCGCGATGCTGGCCCCGGTGGCGATCGCCACCGCGTCCGGCGTGCGCGGGGTCGCCCGGCACCGGATCGACGCCGCCCGCTCGCTCGGTGCCTGCGCCGGCCCAGGTGGTTCGCCTCGTCGTCCTGCCGAGTGCGCTGCCCGACATCCTGGTCGGCATCCGCATCGCGCTGGGCGCCGGCTGCTCGACGCTGGTGGCGGCCGAGCTCGTGGCCGCCACCCGGGGCCTGGGCTTCATGATCCAGTCGGCCGCGAGCTTCCTGCAGACCGAGATCGTCCTGGTCGGCATCTTCGCCATCGCGGCCCTGGCGTTCGCGCTGGAGGGCCTGATCCGCCTGGCGGAGCGCATCTTCGTCCCCTGGCGCGGCAAGGTCTGATCCGCTCAGGCGGCACGCCAGCGGACGAGGCGGGTCTCGGCCAGCGTCGCCAGCTTGTTCAGCAGCCAGCCGACCGTGCCCAGGACCAGCACGCCCAGCATCACGAGGTCCATGTGGAAGCGCTCGCGGCCCTCGGTGATCAGGCCGCCGATGCCGGGGCCCACCGTCATGAAGTATTCGGCCCCGACGGTGGCGAGCCAGGAGAAGATCAGGGCGAGGTGGATGCCGGTCACCACCGAAGGAATGGCGGAGGGCAGGAACACGCGGGTGACGAGCTGGGCACGGCTGAAGGTCAGCATGGCACCCACCTCGACCAGCTGCCGCGACGCCCCACGCACGCCCTCGCAGGTGTTGACCACGACCGGCGTGAAGGCGGCGATGGCGATGAACGCCACCTTGGCGGTCTCGCCGATGCCGAACCACATCGAGATCAGCGGGATCCAGGCGAAGACGGCGATCTGCTTCAGCGCGTCGAAGGAAGGGCTGAGCAGCCGGTCGGCAAGGCGCGACAGGCCCAGCAGGGTCCCCAGGATCAGGCCGGCCATGACGCCGATCGAGAGGCCGGCGAGGTCGCGGGCGAGGCTGGCGCCGAGATCGCCCAGCAGGCGGCCGCCGGCGAGCTGCTCAAGGGCGGTGGCCGCCACCGTCTCGAGCGGCGGGAGGATGCGGGGGTCGACGGCACCAGTGCTGCTGGCGACCTGCCAGGCCGTGAGCAGCACGAGCGGCAGGACGGTGCCGCGCAGCGCACGGCGGGCGGAGGTGGTCATGCCGGCACCCCCTCGACCCGCCAGCGCTGGAGCCTCGCCTCGACGGACGCCAGCAGGCGGTCCATGACGAGGCCGATGAGGCCGATCACGGCCATCGCCACGATCACCGTGTCGAGCCAGAACATCTGCCGGCCCCAGACCAGCAGGTAGCCGAGCCCTTCCGAGGAGGCCAGGAGCTCGACGGCCACCAGCGCCAGCCAGGCGTGGGTGAGGCCGTAGCGGATGCCGGTGAAGATCGGCGGCACGGCGGCCGGCAGCACCACCCGGCGCAGGAGCTGGCCGCGGTCGAAGCGGAACACCCGCGCCACCTCGACATAGGCGGGCGGCACGGCCCTCACGCCTGAGAAGGTGTTGAGGGTGACGGGCACGAAGGCGGCCTTGGCGATCACCAGCACCTTGAGCGCCTCGTCGATCCCCACGACCAGCATCAAGAGCGGTATCCAGCCCAGGGCCGGGATCTGGGCCACGGCCGTGAACAGCGGCCTCGCATAGTCCTCGACCGTGGGCGAGAGGCCCATGGCGAGGCCGAGCGCCAGGCCAGCCGCGGCGCCCAGTGCAAAGCCCTGGAGCACGCGAAACAGGCTGATCGCGGTGTGATGCGTGATGTCGCCGGCCTGCCACATCGAGACCGCCGTCTCCCAGACCAGCTCGGGCGGCGGCAGGATCTGCTCCGGCAGCCAGCCCAGCCGCGAGAGGCCGGCCCACAGCACCAGGGCCGCCAGCGGCACGATGAGCCCGGCCGCGGCTGCGCCGCAGCGCACGGGAGAGGGAGCGGCGGGCGGGGGAAGCGCCCCGCAGCGCCGCGGCCGGGCTCGCCAGCATCAGGAGCCGCCGACCGGCTTGCCGTTGGCGTCGAGCCGGGTCCAGTAGTCCTCGAGCCCGAGCTCGCGCAGGGCCGCCTCCAGGTACTTGGTCTCGAACCAGGTCGAGACGTCGACGTCGCGGCGGATGAGGCCGAACTGGCGCGCCTGCTCGGCCTGGGTGCGGTACTGCTGGATCATGAACTCGTCGAACAGCGGCGAGCCGCGCAGCTTCGGGTTGTCGCCCTCGATAGTCGGCACGGAAGCGGGCGGCGGGGATGCCGGACTTGGCCCAGACCTCGAAGAGCGCGTCGAGGTTCTGCTCGTCCGAGGTCCAGCGCGCGGCCCGCACGAAGGCCTTCACCACCTTGGCGGTGATCTCGGGATGGGCCTGCTCGAAGGCCTCGGTGACGAGGATGTGGGCGTGGCGCTCGAAGGCCGGGTTGTCGCCCTTGGTCGAGTAGATGATGTCGGCCAGGCCCTGGCCGGCCACGTCGAGGAGCGCCGGCTCGCCGAACGCGGCGTCGATGTCGCGCGTGGCAAGGGCGGCGCTCATCGTCGCCGTGTCCATGTTGATGATCTTGAGGTCGCGCTCCGAGAGCCCGTTGGCCGCCAGCACCTTGTTGACGGCGAGGTGATGGTTGGTGCCGCGGAAGATCGCGAGCTTGTGGCCCTTGAGGTCCTTCACGCTCCTGATCTCGGAGCCCTTGGGGACGGCCAGATAGGTTGCCTGGTGCGCCCCGCTGGCGAGCAGCAGCTTGGTCTTCAGGCCGTTGGCGCGGCCGATCACCGAGGGCAGGTCGCCCTGGAGCGCGAAATCGAGCTGGCCGTTGGCGATGGCCTCGTTCACGGCGGGCCCGGCGCCCTTGAAGAACGACCACTCGATCTTCACGCCCGGATCGTCCGCGAACTCCTTCTCCAGGTAGCCCTCGGCATGTGCCGTGGCGGCCGAGCTGCCGCCGACGAAGAGGCGGTTGCCGACGCCGATCGAGGCGTAGCCGACGCGGACCACGAGCGGGTCGGCGGCGTGAACGGCCGACGGCAATGCCACTGCTGCCAGGGCGAGTGCCATCAGGCCCACCGCGCCGCGGCGGGTGCTAACGATAGGCTTCACAGGTCTGACCTTTCGGAAAGGTTGCTGGTCTAGGCAGCGGCCGAGGCGGGGTGCGGCAGGCCGGCTGGAGTTGGGGACCGGCGCCGCCGGGCCTCCGAGAGCTCGCCGCTCGCCCCCTCGAGCGCCGCCAGCACCTCCTTGCGGAGCTGGACCAGGCGCTCGTCCGCACGGTCGCGCGGCCGCTCGAGCGGGACGTCGAAGACCCGCGCGATCCGCCCGGGCCGGGGTGCCATCACCACGACCCGGTCGCCGAGATAGACCGCCTCCTCCACGTCGTGGGTGACGAGGATGGCGGTGATCCGCTCGTGCGCCCAGATCCGCTGCAGCTCGCCCTGGAGCCGGGCCTTGGTCAGCGCGTCCAGGGCGCCGAACGGCTCGTCCAGGAGCAGCACGCCGGGTCGGTTGACCAGGCCGCGGGCGATGGCGGCGCGCTGGGCCATGCCGCCCGAGAGCTGGTGCGGGTAGGCGCCCTCGAACCCGGCCAGGCCCACGAGCTCGATATGCTCGGCCACGGTGCGCCGCTTCTCCTCGGCGAGAGCGGCGCGTTGAGCAGGGCCGAGGCCACGTTCTGGGCAACGGTGAGCCAGGGGAAGAGCCGCGGCTCCTGGAAGACGAGGCCGCGGTCGAGCCCGGGCCGTCGACCGGCTGCGCCGTCGAGCCGGATGCTGCCGGCATAGTCCCGGTCGAGCCCGGCGATCAGGCGGAGGAGGGTCGACTTCCCGCAGCCGCTGGCGCCCACGACGGTAAGGAACTCGCCGGGCCGGACCGTGAGCTCCACGCCCTCAAGGGCGGTCAGCGTTGCCCCGCTGACCCGGAAGCGCTTCTCCACGCCCCGGATCTCGAGCTGGCCTTCGAGCGTCATCGCACCTCCCTCCGCCTGTCGTCGGGACTTCAGGCCGCTGCCGCGAGCTGCGGCTCCTTGCGCCGGGTGGCGCTGCGCCGGCCGTCGACGCTGACCGGCACCTCGCCGGCGATGGTCACGCGCCGGACCACGCGCGGCTGGTCGCCATAGTCGTCCACGGCCCGGTGCTGGGTGGCGCGGTTGTCCCAGATCGCGACGTCGCCCGCCTGCCAGCGCCAGCGGACCGTGTTCTCGATCCGGGTGGCATGGCCCTGGAGGATGGCGAAGAGGTGCGCCGAGTCGGAGCTGCTGAAGCCCAGGATGCGCTGGAGGAAGTGGCCCAGGATCAGCGAGCGCTCGCCGGTCTCGGGGTGGACGTGCACGACCGGATGCTCGGTCTCGTAGACCGTGCGGGTGAAGACCTCCTGGTAGCGCTTGAGGCCCTTCGGTATGCACGGCCTGCCGGTCACCGACATAGTCGTAGACGTTCGAGTGCAGCGCCCAGAGCTGGTCGGCCAGGGTGCGCAGCGGGGCCGGCAGCTCCTCGTAGGCCGCCACCATGTTGGCCCAGACCGTGTCGCCGCCCGAGGCCGGGACCACGGCACCGCGCAGGATCGAGATCTTGGGGTAGGCGTCGACGAAGGTGACGTCGGTGTGCCAGGAGCTGGCCCGCTCGCCGCGGCCGCCGTCGATGTCGAGCACGGCCTTGGTGCCGGCCAGCGAGGGCACGGTCGGGTGCGGGACGAGCTCGCCCAGGAGGCGGCCGAAGGCCTCCTGCTCGGTGTCGGTGAGCTGGTCCTGGCCGCGGAAGAAGATCACCTTGTGCCGGAGCAGTGCCTCGCGGATCGCCTTGACGGTGGCGGGCTCGAGGCCGCCCGAGAGGCGCACGCCCAGCACCTCGGCGCCGATCCTGCCGGCGACGGGGCGGACGTCGAGGTCGAGATCGTTGCGGATGGCATTCATCGTCTGTTCTCCTCGGGTCTCGGACAGGATCACTCGGCCGCCTGCAGCTCCTCGGGGCGGTCGGCGAAACGGTGGCGCGGCCAGGGCAGGCCCAGGTTCTCCCGGAGCGTGCGGCCTTCGTAGGCGGTGCGGAACAGGCCGCGCCGCTGCAGCTCGGGGATGACGAGCTCCACGAAGTCGTCGAGCCCGCCCGGCAGGTAGGGCGGCATGATGTTGAAGCCGTCGGCCGCACCCTCCTCGAACCACTCCTGGAGCTGGTCGGCGATCTGGGTGGGCGTGCCGCGGATCTGGCGGTGGCCGCGGGCACCGGCGATGCGCAGATAGAGCTGGCGGATGGTGAGCCCCTCGCGCCGGGCGAGGTCGATCAGCAGCGCCTGGCGGCTCTTGCCGGCATTGCTCTCCGGCAGCTCGGGCAGCGGGCCGTCGACCGGGTAGCCGCTGAGGTCGACATGGCCCAGCATCCCGGCCAGGAGCGAGAGCCCCACCTCGGGATGGATCAGGGACTGGATCTCCTCGTACTTCGCCTCGGCCTCGGCCTCGGTGCGGCCGATCACGGGGAAGATGCCGGGCATGACCTTGAGGTGGTCCGGGTCGCGGCCGTAGCGGGCCATCCGGCCCTTCAGGTCGGCGTAGAACGCCTTGGCGTCGGCCAGCGTCTGGTGGGCGGTGAACACGACCTCGGCGGTCTCGGCTGCCAGGTCCTTGCCGGCCTCCGACGAGCCCGCCTGGACCAGCACCGGGCGGCCTTGCGGCGAGCGGGCGACGTTGAGGGGCCCGCGGACCCGGAAGTGCTTGCCGACATGGTTGAGGACGTGGAGCTTCTCGGGCCTGGAAATAGCGGCCCGATTCCTTGTCGCGGAGGAACGCGTCGTCCTCCCAGCTGTCCCACAGGCCGGTGACGACCTCGGCGAACTCGCGGGCGCGGTCGTAGCGGTCGGCGTGCAGGACATGCTGGTCGCGGCCGAAATTGTAGGCCTCGGCCTCGTTGGCGGAGGTGACGAGGTTCCAGCCCGAGCGGCCGCCGCTCAGGAGATCGAGCGAGGCGAACTTGCGGGCGACGTGGTAGGGCTCGTTGTAGGTGGTGGTCACCGTCGCCACGAGGCCGATCCGCTCGGTCACCGCCGCGATCGCGGAGAGCAGGGTGAGCGGCTCGAAATGGTCGGCCCGCGCCATGCGGGAGAGAGCTTCCGGGCTCGCGTCCCAGACGGCAGCACTGTCGGCCAGGAACATCATGTCGAACCCGGCCCGCTCGGCCGTGCGCGCGATGTCCGCGTAGTGCCGGAGGTTGACGCCGCCGTCGGCCTGCGCCCGGGGATGGCGCCAGGCGGCGACGTGATGGCCGGTCGCCATCAGGAACGCGCCAAGCCTGAGCTTCGCGTCGCGTCTTGCCATCATTGTCCTCCAGCGCCTCACGACG
>CAWHNT010000009.1:0-73242 GCA_963830775.1 uncultured Alphaproteobacteria bacterium
CCTGGAAGATCATCCCGATCCGGTTGCCGCGGATTTTGCGCATGAACCGTCGCCGCGGCCGACCAGCTCGGTCCCGCCAAAGCGGATGCTGCCGGCCGGGTGATGGGCGCGGGGATAGGGCAGGAGTTGCAGGACGGAGAGGGCGGTGACCGACTTGCCCGACCCGCTCTCGCCGACCAGCGCCAGGGTCTCGCCCTTCTCCAGCGTGAACGAGGCGCCGCGCACGGCTTCCACCGGCGGGCCGTCGGTGCGGAAGTGGACGTGGAGGTTGTCGACCTCGAGGAGCGCCATCAGGTCCAACTCTCGACGCGCAATCCATCGATTCGATCGAATTCCCGACGGTTGCCGGTAACCAAAATCAAGCTTTCGCTGCGCGCATGTCCCCCGATCATCATATCGTAGGCGCCCACAAGTCGCCCTGTCCGCGCCAGCTCCGCTCTGATCTCGCCGAAGTGTCCCGCAGCACGCTCACCGAACGCCAAGATCTCGAGCCGTGCACAGAACTCCCTCCGCTAGCTTCAGGTTTTTGGATACCTGAGATGACCGATAGGCGCCGTAGAAGGAGTTCGCCCAGTGTTATGGACGAGACTGCCAGTTGGCCTACCAGATCATAGAAGCGCTGCCGGATAGAGGTGGGCCGCTCATCCCTGATCACATCGACGCACACGCTCGTATCGAGCATGTAGCGGAGCATCAGAAAAGCTCACGCTCCTGTGGAGGCGGTTGGTCACGATCGCGCATGAAATCGTCGGAAGCAGGAGGCCATCGAAAAACTCTTCCCATGAGCCGCCGGCAGGCGTGATCAGGCGACTACGGCCAAGCTTCACGATCTCGACCTCTTTTACGTCGTCCGGCAGGGCCACAGCTTTCGGCAGGCGGACGGCTTGGCTGCGGTTGCTCTTGAAGACGGTCGAGCGCACCATGGCTGTTCATCCCGTATATGGCACCGGGATATACGTCGCCCCGATCGTCCCAAGCGTCAAGGCCCCGGCGATGGGCGCCATCGGGCGCCCATCGGAATAGCAGCTACTGCATCATCGGCCGGTTCAGCGCCGCCAGCATCTCCTTGGCGTCGGCCTCGCCGAACTCCTTGGTGAACTTCGTCCAGACCGGCTTCGTCTTCTCGCGCAGCTTGGCGATCTCCGCATCGGGCAGGGTCGTCACCTGCATGCCGTTGGACTTCAGCTCCTCCAGGGCCTTGTCGCCGAAGTCGCGGATGGTCTTGCGCTCGAAGGTCGTGGCCTCCGTGGCCGCGACTCGGTGATCTGTCTGCTCGTCCGGCGACAGGCGTCCCAGAACTTCTTGCTCATCAGGAACGCCCAGACGCTGTAGATGTGGTTCGAGAGCACCGTGTGCTTCTGCACCTCGTAGAACTTGGAGGCCAGGATGGTGGCGAGCGGGTTCTCCTGGCCGTCGACCACGCCCTGCTCGAGTGCGGTGTAGACTTCCGGGAACGGCATCGGCTGGGCCGAGGCGCCGAGCGCCGAGAAGGTCTCGATGAAGAGCGGGTTCTGGATCACCCTGAGCTTCAGGCCCGCAAAGTCGTCCGCCTTGGCGATCGGCCGGCGGCTGTTCTGACGTGGCGAAAGCCGTTCTCCCAGAAGCCCAGCCCGATCAGGCCCTTCTCCGGCAGCTTGGCCAGCAGCTTCTGGCCGAAGGGCCCGTCGAGCAGCGCGTCGGCCTCCTCGCTCTTGTTGAACAGGAAGGGCAGGTTGATCAGGCCGAAATTCTTCAGCCCGGCCATGCCGACGAGGGTCGAGGTGTCGGGCACGGTCATCTCCAGCGTGCCGCCCTGGAGGGCGGAGATCATGGTGACGTCGTTGCCGAGCGAGCCGCCGGCGAACAGCCGGACCTTGAGCTTGCCGCCGCTCTTCTGCGCCACGAGTTCGGCGAAGCGTGCACCGACTGGCCCTGCGGGTGATCCTTGCTGAGGCCGATGCCGACCTTGATGGTGTGCGAGTTGATCTCCGCCGCCTGCACGGCGGAGGCGGTCAGCAGGCCGGCGACCAGCACGGTGGCCAGCGTGGCGATCTTCATGGCGTCCTCCCAGCATGAGGGTTGGTAGGCGGGAAGATAGATCGCGCCCTGGAACTCCCTCGGATGCTGGGGCGATTTGCCCGGATGGATCAGCGGAAGGTCTTGCGCGGGTCGAAGGCGTCGCGGATCGCCTCGCCGGCGAAGACGAGCAGCGAGAGCATGAGGGCCAGGACGAAGAAGGCCGAGAGGCCCAGCCAGGGGGCCTGGGGGTTGTTCTTGCCCTGAAGCGCCAGCTCGCCCAGCGAGGGCGAGCCGGGCGGCAGGCCGAAGCCCAGGAAGTCGAGTGAGGTCAGGCTGGCGATCGAGCCGCTGAGCACGAAAGGGGCGAAGGTCAGGCTCGCCACCATGGCGTTGGGCAGGATGTGGCGGAACATGATCTTGGCATCCGAGACGCCGAGCGACCTGGCGGCGCGGACGAAGTCGAGGTTGCGGGCGCGCAGGAACTCGGCCCGGACCACGTCGACCAGCGCCATCCAGGAGAAGAGGAGGAGGAGGACCAGGAGCGTCCAGAAGCCGGGCTCGAGGATGGCGCCGAAGATGATCAGCAGGAAGAGTGTCGGCACGCTCGACCAGATCTCGATGAAGCGCTGGAAGCCGAGATCGATCCAGCCGCCGAAATAGCCCTGCACGGCACCCGCGGCGACGCCGATGATGGAGCTCAGGACGGTAAGGACGAGGCCGAAGAAGACGGAGAGGCGGAAGCCGTAGATGACCCGGGCCAGGATGTCGCGCGCCTGATCGTCGGTGCCCAGCAGGTTGCGCCGGTCGGGCGGCGAAGGGGCGGGCTGGCCGAGATCGGTGATCACGGTGTCGTAGCTGAAGGGGATGGGCGGCCAGACGGCGAAGCCCTTCTCCTGGATCAGGCCCTGGAGATAGGGGTCGCGATAGTCGGCCTCGGTCGGGAAGTCGCCGCCGAAGGTGGTCTCGGGATAGGTCACGAAGGCTGGGAAGTAGGGGTGGCCATCGAACCAGACCAGGATCGGCTTGTCGTTGGCGATCACCTCCGCCCCCAGCGAGAGGATGAAGAGGAGGAGGAACAGCGCAGCCGAGATGTAGCCGCGGCGATTGGCGTGGAAGTTGGCGAGGCGGCGCGCGGCGAGCGGGCCGACCCTGAACGGGAAGCCCATGAGGCGGACCCGCAGCCGCGGCGGGGCCAGCGCCCGGGTCGGCCATCATGCCCGGCGCGCCTCGAAGTCGATCCGGGGATCGACCAGGACATAGGTGAGGTCAGAGACGAGCTTGAGGATCAGGCCGATCAGGGTGAAGACGTAGAGCGTGCCGAAAATGACGGGGTAGTCGCGGCGGATCGTGGATTCGAAGGCGAGCAGGCCCAGCCCGTCGAGCGAGAACATGGTCTCGATCAGCAGCGCACCGGTGAAGAGCACGCCGACGAAGGCGGCTGGGAAGCCCGCGATCACCAGGAGCATCGCGTTGCGGAAGACGTGGCCGTAGAGGACGCGGCTCTCGGTCAGGCCCTTGGCGCGGGCGGTGATGACGTACTGCATGCTGAGCTGGTCGATGAACGAGTTCTTGGTCAGCATGGTGAGGCTGGCGAAGGCGCCGATCACCATGGCCAGCACCGGCAGGGTGATGTGCCAGAGATAGTCGAGCGCGCGGTCAGGCCAGGAGAGCGAGGCCCAGTTCTCCGAATAGAGGCCGCGCAGGGGGAAGATCTGGAAGTAGCTGCCGCCGGCGAAGAGGACGATCAGAAGGAGGCCGAAGAGGAAGGAGGGGACGGCGTAGCCGACCACGATGACGCCGCTGGTCCAGACGTCGAAGCGGCTGCCGTCGCGCACGGCCTTCCTGATGCCGAGCGGGATCGAGATCAGGTAGGTGAGGAGCGTGGTCCACAAGCCCAGGCTCAAGGAGACGGGCAGCTTCTCGCGCACGAGGTCGAGCACCGGCCGGCTGGTGAAGAAGCTCTCGCCGAAGTCGAAGCGCACGTAGCGCCAGACCATGAGGCCGAAGCGCTCGTAAGCCGGCCGGTCGAAGCCGTAGAGTCGCTCCAGGTCCTTGATCAGCTCCGGCGGCAGGCCGCGCGAGCCGCGATAGGGCGAGGCCGGACCCTGCCCCGGCGTGCCGAGCTGGCGGAGGTCGCCGCCGGCCCCGGTGAAGCGGCCGGTGACGCTGCCGCCCTTGGTGATGTCGGCGATCGCCTGCTCGACCGGCCCGCCGGGGGCCGCCTGCACGATGACGAAGTTGACCACCATGATACCGAGCAGGGTGGGGACGATGAGGAGCAGGCGGCGGAAGATGTAGGCTAGCATGGGCCGCCTACGGCACGCCCCTGCTCCGGCCGCCTGCTCGCGCTCATGCCGCCGATCACTGCGCCTGCGCCGGCGGTGCCGTCACCACCTCGGGCTTGCGGCTGGCGACGGTCGAGTCCTTGCCGGTGTCGATCCACCAGGCGAAGATGTCGGGCAATTCCGTCGGCAGGACGGTCGGGAAGGAGAACTTGTCCCAGTAGGCGAGCTTGTAGCCGTCGTCGGTGAATTGCGGCAGCACGTAGTAGTTCCAGAGCAGCACCCGGTCGAGGGCACGGCAGGCGACCTCCAGCGAGGCGCGGTCCTCGGCACGGATGATCCGTTCGACCAGGGCATCGACGGCGGGGTTCTTGATCCCGACCGTGTTGCGGCTGCCCGGGACGTCGGCCGCGGCCGAGCCCCAGAACTCGCGCTGCTCGTTGCCGGGGCTGCTGCTCTGGCCCCAGATGTCGATGATGGAATCGAAGTCGAAGTCGTCGGTGCGGCGCTGGTACTGGGCCGGGTCGACCACGCGCAAGGTGGCGCGCACGCCGAGCCGGGCGAGGTTCTGGACGAACGGCGTCGTCACCCGCTCCGTGGCCGGCGAGTCGGACAGGATCTCGAACTCAAGCCGCTCGCCGGTGGCGGCATTGGTCATCACCCCGTCCTTGACCTCCCAGCCGGCCTCCTTGAGCAGCGCCAGCCCTTTGCGCAAGTTCTCGCGGATATTGCCGGAGCCGTCGGTCTTGGGCGGCTCGTAGACCTGGGTGAAGACCTCGGGTGGAAGCTGGTCGCGGAATGGCTCCAGCAGCTTCAGCTCCTCCGGTCCGGGCAGGCCTGTCGCCATCAGCTCCTGCTCGCCGTGGAAGTAGCTGCGGATGCGCTCGTACTGGTCGTAGGTCAGCGTCTTCCTGCTCCATTCCCAGTCGAAGGCGTAGGACAAGGCATGGCGGACGCGCGGGTCCTGGAACTTGGCGCGGCGCAGGTTGAAGACCCAGCCCTGCATCCGGGCCGGCGGCTTGATCGGCAGCTTCTGCAGCTTGATCAGGCCCTTGTCGATCGCGGGGCCGATGTAGCGCGTGGCCCAGCGCGAGGCCGAGTTCTCGAAGCGCAGGTCGTACTGCCCGGCCTTGAAGGCCTCCAGCGAGACGTCGATGTCGCGGAAATACTCGTAGCGGACGATGTCGTAGTTGTTGCGGCCGCGGTTGACCGCGAGGTCCTTGCCCCAATAGTCCGCCACCCGCTCGTAGGTGACCGAGCGGCCGGCATCGAAGGACTTGATCCGGTAGGGGCCGCTGCCGAGCGGTGGGTCGAGCGTGTTCCGGTCGAACTCGATCTTCTCGTAGTAATGTTTGGGTAGCACCGGAAGCTGGCCCACGATTAGCGGCAGCTCGCGGTTGACACCGCTATTGTCGAAGGTGAAGCGCACCTGGCGCTCGCCGGTGGCCTCGGCCTTGGTGACGTTGGCGTAGTAGGCCCGGTAGCGCGGGTGGCCTTTCTTCGTCAGCGTCTCGAAGCTGAAGATGACGTCGTCCACCGTGATCGGCTGGCCGTCATGCCAGCGGGCCTCGGGACGCAGCCTGAACTCGACCCAGGACCGGTCCTCGGGCACGAGGATGGTCTCGGCGATCAGGCCGTACTCGCTGAAGGGCTCGTCCAGCGACTGCACGGTCAGGGTCTCGAACGGGAGCGAGGCGCCGGAAGCTGCGACACCCTTCAGGATGTAGGGATTGAAGCTGTCGAAGCTGCCCTCGTCGCCCAGCACCAGGGTGCCGCCCTTGGGGGCGTTCGGATCCACGTAATCGAATTGGGTGAAGTCCGGCCCATATTTCGGTTCGGACAGCATGGCCAGCGCATGAGCCGGCGCCGGCTCCGCCCGGGCCGGCAGGGCCAAGCCCGCGAGGAGAAGCGCCAACCCAAGCCTGACCACAGGTCCCGTCATCACCAGCAACAGCTCTCCTCCACCCAGCCTCATCACCGCGGCTGCGGAGCCTAGTCCGCAGCGGTGCCGTTGTGTAGCGCGCACGCGGACCATGACGGAGAGTTCAGACGGGCACCGCCCGTCGGCCCGCCCGATCTGCCATGCCATGGAAACCTTATGATGCCCGGCCTCAGCCTCGCGATCCTGGCCGCCCTGATCCTGCTCAACGGCTACTTCGCCATGGCCGAGCTTGCGGTGGTGTCCTCGCGCCGGCCGCGCCTCACGGCCATGGCCGAGGCCGGGAGCAAAGGGGCGCGGGCGGCCTTGCGGCTGCTCGAGAACCAGGGGCGCTTCCTCTCCAGCGTGCAGATCGGGATCACGCTCGTGGGCGTCCTGGCCGGCGCCTTCGGCGGGGCCACGCTCGCGGGGGACCTGGCGGCATGGCTGCAGGGGCTGGGGCTCGGCGAGAATGCCGCGCGGAGCGTGGCGGTCGGGCTCGTGGTCGCCGCCATCACCTATCTGTCGCTGATCGTGGGCGAGCTGGTGCCGAAGCAGATAGCACTCGCCAACCCCGAACGGGTGGCCTCGCTGGTGGCGGGGCCGATGACCACGGTGGCGCGGATCGCCGCACCGGCGGTGTGGCTGCTCGAGGTCTCCTCGACCCTCGTGCTCCGGCTCCTTGGCCGGGGCAAGGAGGCCGGGCAGGTGGTCACCGAGGAGGAGATCCGGGCCATGATCGCCGAAGCCGAGACCGCGGGCGTGGTCGAGCCGCAGGAGCGGCGGATGATCGCACGGGTGATGCGGCTGGGCGACCGCTCGGTGCGGGGAGTGATGACGCCACGGCCCGAGGTGGACTGGCTCGACCTCGACCAGGACACGGCCACCATCCTGGCCCGCCTGCACCGGAGCCCGCACTCGCGCCTGCCGGCGGCACGGGGCGGGATCGACCATGCGGTCGGCGTGGTCCATGCCCGGGACGTGCTGCACGCGCTGGTCGGCGGGGAGGAGCCCGACCTCGCGGCGCTGGTCCGCCAGCCGCCCTGTTATCCACGACCGGGCGGATGCGCTCGACGCCTTGGAGGCGCTGCGGACCTCGCCGGTCGACATGGCGTTCGTGGTCGACGAGCACGGCACGTTCGAGGGCATCGTCACCGCCGCCGACATCCTGGAGGCGATCGCCGGCCAGTTCGCCGCCCCGGACGCCGAAGCCGAGCCACCCGCCGTGCGCCGCGAGGACGGCTCCTGGCTGCTCGCCGGCTGGCAGCCGGCCGACGAGATGGCGGACCTGCTGCGCCTCGCCTTGCCCCGCAAGCGCGACTACCACACGGTGGCCGGCTTCGTGCTCGGCTCCCTCGCCCGGTTCCCGAAGCTGGGCGACAGCTTCGAGATGGGGAACTGGCGGTTCGAGGTCATCGACATTGACGGGCGGCGCGTCGACAAGGTGCTGGCGACTCCGCTTCGGAAACCAGTGGCGGCGGCTCAGGCCTGAGCCAAAGTTCGGCCGTGGCTTACCCGTGGCCGTGATGTTGCACCTGTTTGGCACCATCTGTAGGCTGAGCGGGCCTTTGGAGCAGGTTTGATGCCAGCACCGGTTCTTGCCTTGCGAGTTGACCATAGCACTGGTGAGCGCCGTACCTCAGGCGAACGGTTCTCGGCCATGGAAGATGTGGTACTGCTCGAAGATTACGACGCTGGTTTCGGGACCATCCCAGCCGGATCTGCCGGGATGGTTCATGAAGCTTTGCCTGACGGCAGCTGGTACTTGGTCGAGTTCGACGGTCCCGAACCTTACGTCTTCAGCATACCCGGCTCTCTCCTGCGCCGCGAGTGAGCCAGCTTTGGTGCCCGATCCAGGGCTGTTCGGTTCTGGGCATGAGCGGTCTGTGAGGGCGAGGTTTGCGGCCGCGAGACCGTCGGCGCGCCTGGGCCGTTGAGGGCCAAAGCCCTCGCACCGGAGGCCGCCATGGTGCCGTTCGCCGGCCTGCTCGCCGCCCTGGAACAGATCCCCGATCCGCGCCGCCGCCAAGGACAGCGTTACGGCCTTGCCCCCTTGCTGCTGTTTGCGGTGCTGGCCGTCCTGGCCGGCGCCACCTCCTACCGCCGCATCCGCCTGTTCATCGGCGTGCATCGCGAGCGGCTGAACGTGACCTTCGGCGCCCGCTTCCGCCGCGCCCCAGCGGTCAACACGCTGCGCGCCCTCTTGCACGCGCTCGACCCGGCCGCGATCGAGGCCGCCTTCCGCCGCCACGCCCAGCATCTTGGTGACGTCACCACCGCGCCGGGGCGGCGGGTCATCGCGCTGGACGGCAAGACACTGCGGGGCAGCTTCGACCATCTCGACGACCAGGCCGCGGCGCAGGTGCTCAGCGCCTTCGCCAGCGAGGCGGCGCTCATCCTGGCCCATCAGGAGATCGCCGAGGGCGACGAGGTCGCGGCGGCCCAGGCGCTGATCGAGCAGCTGGGCCTGAGGGGCGTCCTGTTCACCGCCGACGCCCTGCACTGCCAAAAAAACGTTCGCCTGCGCGACCGCGACCGGCAACGCCCTGCTGGTGCGACTCAAGCCCAACCAGCCCGGCCTGCATGAGGCCGTGGCGCGACTGTGCGCCGAGCGGGACCCGGTCGACCGGCACGAGACGGCGGACCGCGGTCGGCACGGCCGTCAGGAGCACCGGCGCGTCGAGGTCTTCGCGGTCGCGGATCAGCTTCCACCCGAATGGCGGGGGACGATCGCCTGTGCGGCCCGCGTCTCACGCCTGAGCTGGTGCAAGGACACCCGCACCGGCCTGTGGCGCCCCCGGCGCGAGGTCGCCTACTACGTCAGCCAGGTCCGGCTGGACGCCGAGGACTTCGGGTGGGCGGTCCGGGCGCACTGGGGGATCGAGAACCGCGACCACCACGTGCGCGATCGCATCCTGCGCGAGGACGACAGCCGCATCCGGCGCCAGCCCGGCATCTTCGCCCGCCTGCGCTCGTTCGCGCTCAACATCCTGCGCGCCAACGGCGTCGGCAACGTGAGCGAGGCCATCTACACCAACGCTCTCAGCCTCGACCGTCTCCTTGCCCATGGCCTGCCAAAATCACAGAACTGAACAGCCCTGGTGCCCGATCGGCGCTTGTTCCGCCTGACAAGATCACCGGCTACCTGTTGAGTACCTCCAGCAGGAAGGGCGCTCCAAAGGCCCGCTTCTTCTATCAGCATGGCTTTGGCCGAGAGAACTGGCAGGCTCTTGCCGCGGCTCTACGCGAGCACGCCCTCCATGCCCGCGTGTACCGTCAATGGGCGGACAAGTTCGGGCAGAGATATGACGCGGTAGGGCCGCTTACCACGCCGTCGGGCCGAACGATCATCATCGTTTCTGGGTGGATCATTGGGCAGGGCAGTTCCGATCCAAGGCTGATTACCGCCTACGGCGCAGAGAAGAACCGCATCGACTGGTTCAAGAGTGAGGCTGAAGGTTTAACTGCGCCTGCGCAGTGAGCTGCAGGAATATAAAGCGCCGCTGCGTGGGAGCTTCATGTCGCCGGCCGCTGTCGGCGGGCCGACGTCGGGCACGGCGCCCCCGCTGCTACGCCGCCGCCCCTCGCAGGCGGCCCACTGTCTCCTGATGCACCCGGGTGTCACCCGCAGCAACTGCCTGCCCGCTTGAGCTGAAGCCCAGCGCCTGCCCGTGCCAGTCGGTGATTCGGCCGCCGGCACCTTCGAGGACTGGCACCAGGGCCATGTAGTCGTAGGGCTCGAGATTGGCCTCGACGCAGAGGTCGGCGAAGCCGGCCGCCACGAGGCCGTAGGCGTAGCAGTCGCCGCCATAGAGCGGCAGGCGGACGGTGCCCTCGACCGCGGCGAAGGCCTGGCGCTCCTGGTCGCTCTCGAACATGCGCGGGCTGGTGACGAAGAGGGTAGCGTCGCTCAAGCCCGGGCAGGAGCGGGTGCGGATCGGGCGGCCGTTCCAGACGGCACCCTCGCCGTCGAGGCCGACCCAGCGCTCGCGCAGGATCGACTGGTCGATGATGCCGAGGACGGGGCGGCCTTCGTGGACGAGGGCGATGAGCGTGCCGAAGAGCGGGCGGCCGGTGATGAAGGACTTGGTGCCATCGATGGGATCGATGCACCAGACCAGCTCGGCATCGATCCGGTCCTGGCCGTGCTCCTCACCATAGATGCCGTGCGCGGGGTAGGCGGCGCGGATCAGATCGCGGATGACGGCCTCGGACTCGCGGTCGGCGATGGTGACCGGGCTCTGGTCGGGCTTGGTCTCGATGGTGACGGGGGTGCGGAAGTAGCGCCGCTGGACCTCGCCCGCGGCATCTGCCAGCCGGTGCGCCAGACCTTCGAACTCGCGCCAGCGCTGGCCCGGCATCAGCCGGGCGGCGGCAGCGGCTCGGGGCTATCGGCCAGGGAGTGCAGATAGAGGATGATGTCGGCCCGGTCGGTTTCCTTGGCCAGGCCGGCGAAGCTCATCTTGGTGCCGGCAATGTAGCCCTTCGGGCTCTTCAGGAACTGACTGAGTGCCTCATAGTCCCAGTTGCCGCCGTGGGAGGCCATCGGGTCCGAGTAGGCGAAGCCCTCATGCTTGCCGACCGGACGGTTGACCACGCCCCAGAGCCCAGGGCCGACCTTGTTCGCCCCGCCTTTGTCGAAGCTGTGGCAGGCGCCGCACTTCTTGGCCACGGCGGCACCGTTCTCGACGTTGGCTGCCGCCAGAAGCGCACCGATCGGCTTCTCGGGCTCGGCCGCGGGCTCGGCCCCGCCGGCACCCTCACCCTCCGGCAGGGCGATCTTGTAGACCGGTTCCTCCAGCTCGTGCGGCTGGTAGATGATGCGCGAGAAATTGCCGGCAGCCGAGGCGATGATGCCTGCGGTGAGGATTGCCGCCATGAGCTTGGTGCCTTCGAGCGAGCCCGCCATGCCTGCCTTTCGTCCCTCTTGCCGCCCCAGGGCAGGAGCGGATCGGCACCTGTTGCCTTGCACGCCCTGCGGCCGGTCGGTAGACCACGGTCCGCACCGGCGTCAAGGCGGGTGCCCTGGTAAGCCGTTGATCCCGTGTGGGTGAGTATGGGTGGGGTGGCCCCGCGAATGGCCGATGACAAAAGGTCGCGCACGGTCGTCCTGATCCCGGCCCGGCTCGCGGCCACGCGCCTGCCCGACAAGCCGCTGCTCCCGATCGCCGGCCTGCCGATGATCGTCCATGTCTGGCGACGGGCGGTGGAGGCCGATCTCGGCCCCGTCGTGGTGGCCTGTGCCGAGCAGGTGATCGCGGATGCCGTGCGCGCCGCCGGCGGCGAAGCCGTGCTCACCGACCCCGCCCTCCCCTCCGGCACCGACCGCATCCACCAGGCGCTGGGCCGGCTCGACCCGGAGCGGCGCTACGAGCTCGTGGTCAACGTGCAGGGCGACCTGCCGGTCCTGGAGCCTGCCGCCCTGCGCCGGGTGGTGGAGCCGATCCGGCTGCTCGGCACCGACATGGGCACCCTGGCCTCGCCGACCGAGGACGAGGAGGAGCGCGCCAATCCCAACGTCGTGAAGGCCGTGGCGAGCTTCACGGAAGAGGATCCGACGCTCGGCCGCGCCCTCTACTTCACCCGGGCGACGGCACCGACCGGCCCGGGGCCGGTCTGGCACCATATCGGCATCTACGCCTACACCCGCGCCGCGCTGGAGCGCTTCGCCACCCTGCGGCCCAGCCCGCTCGAGCGGCGCGAGCGGCTGGAGCAGTTGCGGGCACTCGAGAACGGCATGACCATCGGCGTCCGCCTCGTCGACACGGTGCCGTTCGGCGTCGACACCCCGGCCGACCTCGAGCGGGCGCGCGCCATCCTGGAGCAGCAAGCTTGACCACGACCGACACCGGCCCGGCCGAGCCCGAGCGCACGATCGCCTTCCAGGGTGTCCCCGGCGCCTACTCGCACATGGCCTGCCGGCAGGCGCTGCCGGAGCTCCTGCCGCTCCCCTGCCACTCCTTCGAGGACGCGTTCGCGGCCGTGCGCGAGGGCCGGGCCCGGCTCGCCATGATCCCGGTCGACAACTCGGTGGCGGGCCGCGTCGCCGACGTGCACCACCTGCTGCCGCGCGGCGGCCTGCACATCGTGGGCGAGCATTTCGTCCGCGTCAGCCACAACCTCCTGGGCGTGCAGGGTGCGACGCTGGAGACGGTGCGGACCGTCGAGAGCCACGTCCACGCGCTGGGCCAGTGCCGCGACTTCATCCGCGCCTGCGGCTACAGGGCCCGGATCGCCGCCGACACGGCCGGTGCCGCCGCCGACGTCGCGGCCGCGGGCGACCCCACCAGGGCCGCCATCGCCTCGCGCCTCGCGGCCGAGATCTACGGCCTGCAGATCCTGAAGTCCGGCATCGAGGACGCCGAGCACAACACCACCCGCTTCCTGGTCCTCGCCCGCGAGCCCCGCCACCCGGGCCCGAACGACGGCCCCTCGATCACGACCTTCGCGTTCCGGGTCCGCAACCGCCCGGCCGCCCTCTACAAGGCCCTGGGCGGGTTCGCGACCAACAGCGTGAACATGATCAAGCTCGAGAGCTATCTCGACAACGCGTTCACGCAGGCCGCGTTCTATGCCGACATCATGGGGCATCCGGCGCATGAGAACGTCAGGCTGGCGTTCGAGGAGCTCAGGTTCTTCTCGCACCATGTGGAGGTGCTGGGCGTGTACCCGGCGGACCCGTTCAGGGAGCGGGTGAATGCGATATGACGAATGCCCGGCCGCGTGACGACCGGCACGGAGCGACTTGTCTTCGTAAGCCACGCAGGTGACGATACCTGGATCGCGAAGCAGATCGCCCGTGGCATCACGGAGGCGGGCGCCCGGCCCTTTCTCGACGAGGCGGATGTCGATGTTGGTGCCGAGTTCGAAGAGGACATCCGTGAGTTTCTGGAACAGGCGCACGAGCTCGTGGTGCTAATCACACCGCAGTCGCTGACTCGTCCCTATGTTTGGGCCGAGATCGGCGCCGCATGGATCCGCCGGATCCCGATCGTGGCGGTGCTGCACGGAGTTTCGCCGGCCGAGTTTCAGATGGTCCCTGGTGCGCCCATATTCGTGAAGAAGCGTAGCCCGATCAGGCTGAATGACATCGATGTCTACTTTGAGCAGCTCGCCAGGCGCGTGACCACGGAGACGAACGATGGCTGAACAGAATGGTAGCCTGCCTGTCTTCATCTCGTACGCTCGCGCGGACGTATCGCTAGCGCGCAAGCTGTCGCGGACCATTGCCGAGGCAGGACTGCGGCCATGGCTAGACCTCGACGAGATCCGAGGAAACGATCAGTGGGAAGAGCGCCTGGAGCAAGCTCTTCGCGATGCGCGCATCCTTGTTGTCCTGCTGACGCCAGCAAGCGCCCAATCTCCTTCGATCTTCTTCGAGGTCGGCGCGGCGGTCGCAGACCATAAGACGATCATCCCGGTCTTGTCGGAGGACATGGAGGCAGCCGATATGCCGGCGTTCCTCCGCGAGTTCCATTGGGTGAGGGCATCGAAGGATCCTGAGGACGGAGCGCTGATTGCGCGGGCCATCAAGTCCGCAGCCGCAGGTATTTCGGGGCCGGTGTCGCATTAGCGAATTTCGAGATCATGAGGGTCACGGTGTCTGCGCTTGACCGCCTCTTCCGGTATCGTGACCATCTTGCGCCTCACTGTCGGAGGGTCCACCCGATGCGCCTCCCAGGAATCATTTTCCTGATTTCCGCCGCGCTTGCCTGCGGAAGCCCAGCCTGGGCGGAAGCACGGTGGGAGACCCTGCCGCCCACGCCCAGCCTGCCCGAGCCCGTGCGCAGCGGCACGGCGGCGGTGAACGGGATCAAGCTCTGGTATGCCGTCTTCGGCCAGGGCGAGCCGGTGGTCCTCGTGCATGGCGGGCTCGGCAACTCCGACTATTGGGGGCTTCAGGTCCCGGAGCTGGCGAAGCGCTACCAGGTGGTCGTGCTCGACAGCCGCGGCCATGGCAGGAGCACGCGGACCGAGACGCCGATCGGCTACGACCTGATGGCGTCCGACGTGCTGGCGCTCATGGACGAGCTCGGCATTGCCAAGGCCGCGCTCGTGGGCTGGAGCGACGGGGCGATCATCGGGCTCGACATCGCGATCCGGCATCCGGAGCGGCTGACGAAACTGTTCGCCTTTGCCGCCAACTCGGACCCGTCGGGGGTGAAGGACGTGAGCCAGAGCCCGGTCTTCACCGCCTATGTCGAGCGCGCCTCGAAGGAGTACGAGAAGCTCTCGCCGACGCCCTGCCGAGTTCAAGCCGTTCCTCGACAATATCAGCAACATGTGGGCGACCGAGCCGCACTTCAGCGACGAGCAGCTGCGGGCGATCACGGTGCCGACCTGGATCGTCGACGCCGACCGGGACGAGGCCATCAAGCGCGAGGACACGGACCATATGGCCGCCCTCATCCCCGGTGCGGGCGAGCTGATCCTGCCGGCCGTCAGCCACTTCGCCTTCATCCAGGATCCGGCGTTCTTCAACGAGGCGCTGCTGAGCTTCCTGGCCGGGAACTGAGGGCAGGCTATCGCCGCATCGCCCCGTCCCGCGCCTCGGACCAGCCGCATTCCCAGGCGAGATGGTCGGCGCTGTCGGTGGGGTGGGGGTTGTCGCCGAAGGACTGGCCCTCGTTGAAGGCGCGCAGGCCCGCCTCGAAGGCGGAGAGGTGCGGGTCCTCCTTGGGCTCCGGGCGGCGCTGGGCCGCGACGTAGGCGCGGAACTCGGGGAAGGCGAGGAGGACGGACTGGTCGACGCCGCCGGGGTGGTTGGCGAGGAGCACGGCACCCCGGTCGGTAAGCTCGAAGCCCTCGCCGTCAAGGCAGGTGATGGCGCCAGCGCCGGCCAGGCGGTCGATCGCCTTGCCGAGGCGCCGGCGCAGCTCGACCTCGAACCATGCGGGCACGGGCTCGCGTGCTGCGGCCAGATGGTCCAGCAGCACGGTCAGAGCCCCGGGAAGGCCCGCCGGCCCCTCGTGCGCTGCCCGCAGGATGGCCAGCATCAGATCGGCTTCGTGCAGAAGCACAGGCTCTTCATCTACGACCAAGGCAGGTCCCCGCGACTGTCCAGGTTTCCCAAACGAGAGTCGCCGAGCCCTCTTGCAAGTTCCATTCCCGCGGCATCGCGGGAGCGGGCCAAGCTCAGGGAGACTGCCGCTCAGGATGCCAGGCGGGCGGTCAGATCGTAGGCATCGCTGGCCGTGACCTCGACCAGTGCCATGTCGCCGGGATCGAGGCTGCCGCCGTCCAGGATCAGCACGCTGCCGTCGACCTCGGGCGCATCGCCCTTGCTGCGGCCGACGGCCTTCCCGTCATCGACCCCGTCGACGATGACCTCGATCCGGCGCCCGACCTTGGCGGCGAGACGGGCCGAGGAGATCGCCTGCTGGTGCTCCATCAGGCGGGCGTAGCGCTCCTCCTTCACCTCCTCCGGCACCGCACCCGGCAGGTCGTTGGCGGGAGCGCCCTCGACCGGCTCGTAGGTGAAGCAGCCGACGCGGTCGATCTGGGCTTCGCTGAGCCAGTCGAGGAGGAAGCGGAAGTCGGCCTCGGTCTCGCCGGGGAAGCCGACGATGAAGGTCGAGCGGAGCGTGAGGTCGGGGCAGAGCTCGCGCCAGCGGTGGATCCGGTCCAGCACCCGCATCTGGTTGGCGGGGCGGCGCATGGCCTTCAGGACCGTGGGTGCTGCATGCTGGAAGGGGATGTCGAGATAGGGGAGGATCCGGCCCTCCGCCATCAGCGGGATCACCTCGTCGACATGCGGGTAGGGGTAGACGTAATGCAGCCGCACCCAGGCGCCGAGCTGGCCCAAGGCATGGCAGAGATCGAGGAAGCGGGCGCGGACCTCGCCGCCGTGCCAGGGGCTGGCGGCGTAGCGGATGTCGGTGCCGTAAGCGCTGGTGTCCTGGGAGATGACCAGAAGCTCGCGCACGCCGGCGCCTACCAGCGCCTCGGCCTCGGCCAGCACGTCGGCGGCGGGCCTGGAGACGAGATCGCCGCGGAGCTTGGGGATGATGCAGAAGCTGCAGCGGTTGTTGCAGCCTTCGGAAATCTTCAGATACGCATAGTGCTTCGGCGTGAGGCGGAGCCCTTGCGCCGGGACAAGGTCGAGAAAGGGTGCGTGCGGCGGCGGGACCGCCGCGTGCACGGCCTCCAGCACGGCGTCGTACTGGTGCGGGCCGGTGACCGCCAGCACCTTGGGGTGGGCGGCGCGGATGGCCGCGGGATCGGCACCGAGGCAGCCGGTGACCACCACCTTGCCGTTCTCGACGATCGCCTCGCCGATCGCCTCCAGGGATTCGGCCCGGGCGCTGACCAGGAAGCCGCAGGTGTTGACGACCACCACGTCGGCACCCTGGTAGTCGGGGGCGATCTCGTAGCCCTCGGTGCGCAGCCGGGTGAGGATGCGCTCGGAATCGACCAGCGCCTTGGCGCAGCCGAGGCTGACGAAGCCGACGCGCGGCGGCTGCTTCGTGCGGGAGCGCGCGCGAGGTGCGCGCTGGCGGAGACTGGTGGCGACAGGCATGGCGCCTCTATACGCTGGCCGGCATGGCGAGGCTATCGATCCGGATCGACTTCGCGCCCGGCGGCCGCCTGGGCCCCGGCAAGATCGCGCTCCTCGAGCGCATCGCCGCCACCGGCTCGATCTCGGCCGCGGGCCGGGCGATGGGCATGTCCTACCGCCGGGCATGGCTCCTGGTCGAGGCGTTGAACGGCCAGTTCCGCGAGCCCGTGGTCGCGACCCAGACCGGCGGCAGCCATGGCGGCGGGGCGGTGCTCACCCCGTTCGGCAACGAGCTTGTGGCAACCTATCGCACGCTCGAACGCGAGCTGCACGACAGCGCCGCGGAGCGCTTGGCAGGGCTCGAGGACCGGGCCCGGCGCGAAACGGATTGACCGGCTGTGGCCTGCGATATATCCGCTTGGGAATAACGTTTCAGGAGGGCCATTCGCGATGCCTGGCTGGCGGCAGCTCATAGCGGCTCTGGGAATGCTCCTGCTCCCGGTGTCCTCGGCGCTTGCCGAGGAGCCACCCGTGATCGCCGGTGCGGCGGACCTGAAGTTCGCACTGGAGGAGGTGGCAAATCTCTTCCGATCGGGGGGCGGCCAGGAGGTGAGACTGACCTTCGGCTCGTCCGGCAACTTCGCGCGCCAGATCGAGCAGGGGGCGCCCTTCCAGATGTTCATGTCGGCGGACGAGGGCTTCGTCCTGCGCCTGGCGGACAAGGGCCTCACGGCCGATCAGGGCACGCTCTATGCGATCGGGCGCATCGTGCTCTTCGCCCCGCACGGCTCGTCGCTCCAGACCGGGAACGGGCTCGCTGGACTGAAAACGGCGCTGGACGAGGGTGCGATCGAACGATTCGCGATCGCGAATCCCGAGCACGCGCCCTACGGGCGGGCAGCCGAGGAGGCGCTGCGGCACGCAGGCTTGTGGGATGCCGTGCGTCCTCGGCTCGTTCTCGGCGAGAATGCGGCTCAGGCCGCCCAGTTCGCCAGCTCCGGGTCGGCGCAGGGCGGCATCATCCCCTACTCCCTCTCGGTTGCGCCGGAGGTGGCGCGGCTCGGACGCTTCAGCCTGATCCCGGAGGACTGGCACAAGCCCTTGAAGCAGCGCATGGTGCTGCTGACGAGTGCTGGCGAGACGGCGCGCGCGTTCTACGCCTTCGTGCAGACGCGGCCGGCGCGGGAGATTTTCGTCCGCTACGGGTTCGTGCTCCCTGGCGAGACCTCGTGAGCCCATGGACTGGACGGCCTTCAGGCTTTCGCTTGCGCTTGCCGGCTGGACCGTCGCCATCCTTCTCCCGGTCGGCATCGTTGTCGGCCGGCAGCTCGCCTACCGTCGCTTTCCGGGGCGCGGGCTGATCGAGGGCCTGCTGGCGCTGCCCCTCGTACTCCCGCCCACCGTGCTCGGGTTCTACCTTCTGGTCACGTTCGGCGACCTCTCGCCCTTCGGCGAGGTCTATCGGCGAGTGTTCGGGCAGGGCCTGGTCTTCACCTTCGAAGGGCTGGTCGCAGCGTCGCTCATCGCCAACCTGCCCTTTGCCATCCAGCCGGTGCAGCGCGCCTTCGAAGCGGTCCCGCGCGAGCTGCGGGATGCCGCCGCCTGCTGCGGCATGAGCCCGCTCGCAACCCTGTTGCGGATCGAGCTGCCGCTCGCCTGGCCCGGCATGCTGGGCTCCGTCGTGCTGACGTTCGCCCACACGCTGGGCGAGTTCGGCGTCGTGCTCATGGTCGGCGGCAACATTCCCGGGGAGACGAAGACGATCGCGGTCGCGATCTACGATCGCGTCCAGGCCTTCGACGAGGCGGCTGCCGGCCGGATGTCGCTGGCACTTCTTTGCATCTCGTTGGCTGCCATCGCGGCGGCCAACATGATCTCGGCCCAGGTCGGACGGCGGCATGGGTGAACTGGGCGGCTTGTACGCCCGGCTGCGTCAGGAAGGACCGATCCGGCTCGACGTCGAGCTGACCGTCAAGCCCGGCGAGCTTCTGGGGCTGGTCGGGCCGTCCGGCAGCGGCAAGACGACGGTACTCCACGGCATTGCAGGCCTCTACCGCCCGGGGGAGGGTCTGGTCCGCTGCGGCGGTGCCACCTGGCTCGACACCAAGCGCGGCATCTGCGAGCCCGCGCACAGGCGTCGGGTCGGCATGGTCTTCCAGAGCTACGCCCTCTTTCCGCACATGACGGCGCTGGACAATGTTGCAGCCGCCTTGGGCCATCTGCCGAGCCACGCCCGGACCGATCGGGCGCGCGAGCTCCTGGCGAGGGTCCGTCTGCAAGGGCTCGAGCTGCGGCGTCCGGCAGCATTGTCCGGCGGACAGCAGCAGCGCGTGGCGGTAGCCCGGGCGCTCGCCCGCGAGCCGGCGGCCCTTCTTCTCGACGAGCCCTTCTCGGCGGTGGACATGGCCACGCGGCAGCGGCTCTACCGCGAGCTGGCGGAGCTGCGGGCGGGCCTTGCCATGCCGGCGATCCTGGTCACGCACGACATCGACGAGGCCAGCCTGCTGGCGAACCGCCTGGCGGTACTGCACCACGGCCGGACCCTGCAGACCGGCACGCCGACCGAGGTCCGGCGGCGCCCCAACGATGCCGAGGTTGCGCGGCTGATGGGGCTGCGCAACCTCTTCAAGGGTGAGGTCGCCGGCCACGAGCGGCAGGCAGGCCGTACCATTCTGCGCTGGGGCGGCCTTCAGCTCGAGGCGCGCCTGCAGGACGAGATGCCGGCCGGCAGCAGGACCGACTGGATCATCCCCGCGGCGGACGTGATCCTCCACCGCCGCGATCGGCCGTCCCGAGGCGAGCACGAGAACCCGGTGCCCGGCAGGGTTCGAGAGCTGATCGTGCTGGGCGACGTGGTGGAAGCGGCGCTCGAGCCCACGGCCGCTCCCGGCGAGCGGATCAGCTTCGCCCTGCCGCTCCACAGCGCCCGCCGCAACGGCCTGGAGCACGGCGTCGAGGCCACGCTCTCGCTCCTGGCCCAGGGCATCCACCTGATGCCTCCCGCGCGCGAGGGAGGCCACGCCGCCGTCGGGCGCATGACGGGACCGCGGCTAGCGCCGCATGCTACATCCCATTATCTCTGGCCCGCGTGCTACGGCCCGACCCCGGGCCGCCATCAACGAAGGCGAACGACCCTGCACCGTCGCGATTTCCTGGGCCGCAGCGCCCTGCTGCCGGCATGGGGCTCCCTGGCTCCGATCCTCCTCCACGCACCTGCTCTCCTGGCCCAGACAGCCGCGGGCGAGCCGCAGCCCTTCGACTGGGAGTGGCTGAAGGCGCATGTCCGCGAGCGGGCCACCGCACCCCATGTCCAACCCGGCGAGGACCGGCCGCCGCAGGTCCAGGCGCTTTCCTGGGACCAGTACAACGCGATCCGCTTCCGGCCGGACCAGGCACTCTGGGTCGGCACGGACCTCACCTTCCAGGTCCAGTTCTTCCATCTGGGCATCTTCTACCGCCATGCCGTCCACATCTTCGAGGTCGACGGCGGCACCGCGCGCGAGATCGCCTACGACCCCGGCATGTTCGACTTCGGCGCGGTGCGCTTCGACCCGCCGCTGAGCCCCGAGCTGGGCTTCGCCGGCTTTCGCCTCCACTTCCACACCAACTTCCAGCAGGACGTCGCGGTCTTCCAGGGTGCCTCCTATTTCCGCGCCACCGACCGCAACAACCAGTACGGGCTCTCCGGCCGCGGGCTCGCCGTAGACAGCGGCTTCCTCGACCAGCCCGAGGAGTTCCCGGTCTTCACCCGCTACTGGCTGGTGCGGCCGCGCCCGACCGACACCGTGCTCACCGTCTACGCGCTCCTGGAGAGCGAGAGTGCGATCGGCGCCTTCCGCTTCGGCGTGGCCCCTGGCGGGGTCACGATCATGGACGTCACCAGCCACCTGGTCATGCGCCGGCAGGTGCGCCGGCTGGGCTTTGCACCGCTGACCAGCATGTACCAGTTCGGCGAGAACGACCGCCGCGTGTCCGACGACTGGCGCCAGGAGATCCACGACTCGGACGGGCTTGCGATGTGGCGCGGCAACGGCGAGTGGGTGTGGCGGCCGCTGGTCAACCCGCCGCAGCTCCGCGTCTCCTGGTTCAGCGACGAGAACCCCAAAGGCTTCGGCCTCCTCCAGCGCGACCGCAAGTTCGACAGCTACCAGGACGAGGGTGCCCGCTACGAGGCGCGGCCCTCGCTCTGGGTCGAGCCGCTGCACGACTGGGGCAAGGGCGGCTTCCACCTGGTCGAGCTGCCGACCGCCGACGAGACCTTCGACAACGTCGTGGCCTTCTGGACCCCGCTCGAGCCGCCGGCACCGGGCCAGGAGCTGGAGCTCCGCTACAAGCTGCACTGGTGCCCCGACCCGCCGGCCCGCCCGCCGCTGGCCCAGTGCATCGCCACCCGGATCGGCCGCGGCGGCATCATCGGCCACCCGCCGGACCGCAACCTGCGCAAGTTCGTGGTCGACTTCTCAGGCGGCGACCTGCCCCTGGTCCCGCGCGGCGCCCCGGTCGAGCCCGTGGTCACCGTCTCGCGCGGCGAGGTGATGCGCCTGACCGTGCTCGACGGCCAGATCCTGATCTCGCCTTTGGCCCGCCCGCTCCCCGCCATCAACGGCTGGCGGGTCACCTTCGACTATAGCTGGGAAGGCATGGACCCGGTCGACATGCGCCTCTTCCTGCGCATGGGGCCGACCACCCTGACCGAGACCTGGCTCTACCAGTGGACGCCGCCGCACGCCTGAGGCCGGTTCTGGCCTCGGCCATGCGGCGCGTGTAGAGGTCGGGCCCCGGTCGGCCGGAGGGAAGCATGAGCAACGTCGCGGTCGTAGGCGCCCAGTGGGGCGATGAAGGCAAGGGCAAGATCGTCGACTGGCTCTCGGAGCGGGCCGACGTCGTGGTGCGCTTCCAGGGCGGGCACAATGCCGGGCACACGCTGGTCATCGACGGCCGCACCTACAAGCTCTCGCTGCTCCCTTCCGGCGTGGTCCGTCCGGGCCGGCTCTCGATCATCGGCAACGGGGTCGTGATCGACCCCTGGGCGCTGATGCAGGAGATCGAGACCCTGCGCGGCATGGGGGTGACCATCTCGGTCGAGACCCTGCGGATCGCCGAGAACGCGGCCCTGATCCTCCCCCTCCACGGCGAGCTGGACCGCGCCCGCGAGCTGGCGCGCGAGGGCAGCAAGGAGGGCATGGGCAAGATCGGCACCACCGGACGCGGCATCGGCCCGGCCTATGAGGACAAGGCTGCCCGCCGCGCCATCCGCGTCTGCGACCTCGCCGACCCTGCCATGCTGGAGACCCGCCTGCACGAGCTGCTGCTGCACCACAACGCGCTCCGGCGCGGCTTCGGCATCGAGGAGATCGACGGCCAGCGCCTGCTCAAGGACCTCCAGGCCCTGGCGCCCAGGCTCCTCCCCTTCGCCGAGCCGGTCTGGCTGCGCCTGGCCGAGCTGAAGCGCGCCGGCCGCCGCATCCTGTTCGAGGGTGCGCAAGGCACCATGCTCGACGTCGACCACGGCACCTACCCCTTCGTCACCTCCTCCAACACGGTGGCGGGTGCTGCCGCCACCGGCTCCGGCATCGGCCCCGACGGCGTCGGCTACGTGCTGGGCATCTGCAAGGCCTACACCACCCGCGTCGGCTCGGGCCCCTTCCCCACCGAGCTCCAGGACGACACCGGCCGCCGCCTGGGCGAGCGCGGCCGCGAGTTCGGCACCGTCACCGGCCGCCCCCGCCGCTGCGGCTGGTTCGACGCCGTCCTCGTCCGCCAGGCGGTCAAGCTCGGCGGCATCAAGGGCCTGGCGCTGACCAAGCTCGACGTGCTCGACGGCTTCCCGACCCTCAAGGTCTGCACCGCCTACTCCCTCCAGGGCCAGCTCCTCCACCACCTCCCCGCCGGCATGGGCGCCCAGGCAGCCGCCCGCCCGGTCTACGAGGAGCTGGACGGCTGGGAGGAGACCACCAACGGCGCCCGCAGCTTCGCCCAGCTCCCGGCCAACGCGGTGAAGTACGTGAAGCGGCTGGAGGAGCTGGTGGAGTGCCCGGTGGCGCTGCTCTCCACCAGCCCGGACCGGGACGACACCATCCTGGTGCGGGATCCGTTTGCGGATTGAAGCTCAGGTGTCCTGGGCGTGATCAGGAGCTTCCGCTGCCGCGAAACGGCACGCCTATTCGATGACCAGAACGTTGCCCAATTCCGCTCCATCGAGAGAGCTGCGCGGCGTAAGCTGCTGATCCTGAGCCAAGCGAAGCGCCTTGAGGACCTGCGCTCTCCGCCGGGCAACCGGCTCGAGCCATTGAAGGGCGACCGTCGCGGGCAGTACAGTATCCGCATCAACGACCAGTGGCGGATCTGCTTCCGCTGGGTCGAGGCCGGTGCAGAGGACGTCGAGATCGTCGATTACCATGACTGACGAGTCGCTGAGCGCTGCCGAGGAGCTTCTCCCTCCCATCCCGCCGGGCGAGATCCTGCGGGAGGAGTTCGTGCGCCCGCACGGGCTCACGCTGGCACAGGTAGCTCGTGACCTTGGCGTGAATACTGGCCGCCTGAGTGAGATCGTACACGGGCGAGCCCGCATCACTGCCGAGATGGCACTCCGGCTCGGCAAGTATTTCGGCACGAGCCCCGAGCTCTGGCTCGGCCTGCAGATGGACTACGACATGCGCAAGGCCCGCCGCGAGGTCTGGCCCACTATCGAGGCAGGCGTGCGCAGCCTGCGCGCAGCCTGAGCCACCGGCTGCTCCGCGGACCGAGGCGCGGCGAAAGGGTTCCTCAGGAGACGAAAGTCAAAGTGCCTGGGCAGGCAGCTTGCAGTGCCGCCGCGATCGTCTCGATCTTGGCCAAGACGAGGCGCCTGCGCGTTTCCGCGATCACGACGACCGCGAGGCTCAGACTTGCCAGATCGTTCTCGAATGGCAAGGCACGATCACCGGTCAACAGGATGTCGAACTGCTCGCTTGCGGCCCGCAAAATCTCTGCGTCGCTCCAGCTGCTCCATCCCATGAACGAGACCGTCCGCGCATCGAAGCCGGCCAGGGCACGGTGGAGCTGGACCGGCAGGCACTCGTCGATCAGCACGCGCCGCATCAGGCGGCGGTGTCGAGCACTCGGTGCCGGGCAAGATCGAGCACGGCGAGAACGTCCGGCCGGCTCAGGCTCGGATAGCTCTCCAGCACCTCATCGACCGTGAGCCCGTCGGCAAGGTTGTCGAACAGGACGTCTATCGGGACACGCGTGCCACGGAAGACGGGTCGTCCGGCAAGGATGCCCGGATCGCGCACAATCGGAATCTGCGACGAGGTCGACAGCTCGGCATCGGGCACGGTGGGCGACTCCCTGAAGCCGAGCGGAGCTTATCAGACATTCGGCCCGTGCGCACCGTACGCTGGACGCCACACCTGCCGCGTCAGCCCTCCCGCACCGTCTCCCGGTGGATCAGCCGCCGAACCACCGGCGTGAACTCCGGGTCCACCAGCGCACCGAGCCCGCGTGATGATCGCCTCGTCGGCCTCCGTGCCGCGGCGGCGCTGGCGTAGGTAGTCGAACCAGCTGCCAAGCGTGAAGGTCTCGATCCAGAGGCGGGCGTCGGCGGTGTCCTCGAAGAGGTTCCAGCGCCAGGCGCCGTCGCGTTTGCGCATGTGGCCCACGTCCTCCATGGCGGCCATGAAGGCGGCGGTGTTGGACTCGGGGACGCGGTACTCGATCATGACCAGGACCGGGCCCTCCTCGTAGCGGAAGGGGACGGCGGGCTTGGGGTCGGTGCCGCGGCTGGCCATGGGGCGGAGGTCGACGGCCTCGGCAGCCGGCATGGGGTAGCGGAAGTGGAGGAGGAGGGTGGCGAGGAGCAGGGCGCCGACGATGACCTGGGCCATGTCGAGGCCGGTATAGGCGGCGAGGTGGCCCCAGACCCAGCTGCCCAGCGCCATGCCGCCGAAGATGGTGCTCTGGTAGAGGGCCAGCACCCGGGCCTGGACCCAGGGGGCGGTCACCATCTGGATGCTGATGTTGAAGGTGGAGAAGGAGCCGAGCCAGGCGGCACCGGCGAGCGGCAGGGCGATGGCGGCGGTGGGCAGCGAGGGGAAGAGGCCCAGGAGGAGGAGGGCCATGCCGAAGACGGCGGTGAGCAGGGTGATGACGAACTCGGCTCCCTTCGCCTGGCGCACACGGTGGATCATGAAGGCGCCGATGAGGGCACCCAGGCCGAAGGCACCCAGGAGGAAGCCGTAGAGGGTGGCATCGCCTCCCAGGCGATCGCGGGCGATCAGCGGCAGGAGGGCCATGATGGCGGCGGCGAGCGTGCCGAACGCGGCGCCGCGGACGAGCACGGCCCGGATCGGCGGCGTCTCGGTGACGTAGCGCAGGCCGGTGATCATGGCGCTGCCCAGGCGCTCGCGCGGCAGGTCCTCCTTCGGCAGGTCGCGACGCCAGACCAGCATGGCGGCGATCATGGCGAGCGACGAGAAGGCGTTGACGATGAAGGCGGTCTCGGCGCCGGTGGCGGCGATCAGGATGCCGCCCAGGGCCGGGCCTACGGCACGGGCGATGTTGAAGGCGATGGCGTTGAGCGTGACGGCGGCGGCCAGGTCCTGGATCGGCACGATCTCGCGCACGGCCGCCTGCCAGGCGGGGCCGTTGAGGGCCGTGCCGATGCCGAGCGCGAAGGTGAGGAGGAGGAGGCCCGCAGGCCCGAGCAGGCCGAGGAAGCCCAGGAGGGCGAGGCAGGCGGCCGAGGCTGCCGTCCAGACCTGGGCCACGATCAGCACCTGCCGGCGGTCGACGATGTCGGCGAAGGCGCCGGCCACGAGGGAGAAGAGGAGGATCGGGGCCAGCATCGCGGTCTGGACCAGGGCCACGAGGTCGGGCGTGCCGGCGAGCGAGGTCATCAGCCACGCGGCACCCGTCGCCTGGATGAGCGTGCCCAGGGCGGAGACCAGGTTGGCAGCCCAGATGACCCGGAACATGCCGGGCCGCATCAGGGGAGCAAGGACGCCGCCCCTGGGCTTGGGCCGTGCCGCCACTCCGTCCGGCATGGCGGCCGGGGTCAGCTGACGCCGCTGAGGTCGAGCTCGGGCAGGCTCTTCAGCGGGCCGATCGCCGCCATGGTGACGGGCTTGCCGGCATAGAGCCTGCGGCCGACCCGGCGGATGGCCTCGGCGTCCACGGCCTCGACCTTGGCCAGCACCTCCTCGGTCGGCACCCGGCGCTGCAGGCACAGGAGCTGGCGGGCCAGCTCCTCGCAGACCGAGTAGCAGCTCTCGAGCGACATCAGGAGGCTGGCCTTGAGCTGGGCCTTGGCGCGGTGGATCTCGGCCTCGTCGGGCCGGGTGACCAGGGCCGCGGTCTCGGCCTCGATCACGCGGGCGAGCTCGGGCACGTCGTCGGCCGCCGTGCCGGCGTAGACGCCGAGCAGCCCGGTATCGGCGTGGCTCGAGCCGAAGGTCGAGATCGAGTAGCACAAGCCGCGGTTCTCGCGCGCTTCCTGGAACAGGCGCGAGGACATGCCGCCGCCCAGCGCGGTCGAGAACACCTGGAGCGCGAAGTAGTCGGGATCGGTGAAGCTGAAGGCCTCGACGCCGGCGCAGAAATGCACCTGCTCCAGCTCCTCCCGCTCGTCGAGCTGGTGGCCGCCCTGGTAGCGCGCCGGGGCGGGGATCTCGGCTTCGGCCGCGGGAAGCCCGCGGAACGCGGCTTCGGCCAGGTCGACGAGCTGGTCGTGCTCGACCTTGCCGGCGGCGGCGACGACGAGCCGGCTCGGCGCGTAGTGGCGGCGCATGTAGGCGAGGAGAGCCTCGCGCGGCATCGAGGCCACGATCTCCTCCGGGCCCAGGATCGAGCGGCCCATCGGCTGGTCGGGGTAGGCCATCTCCTGGAACTGGTCGAAGACGAGGTCGTCGGGGGTGTCGTTGACCTGCCCGATCTCCTGCAGGACGACGTAGCGCTCCTTCTCCAGCTCGTCGGGATCGAAGGTGGAGTTCTGGAGGATGTCGGCGATCAGGTTCATGGCCAGCGGCAGGTCGCCGGCCAGGATGCGGGCGTAGTAGGCGGTGTGGTCGCGCGAGGTGTAGGCGTTGAGCGAGCCGCCGACGGCCTCGATCTCCTCGGCGATGGCGCGGGCGGTGCGGGTGGCGGTGCCCTTGAACGCCATGTGCTCGAGCAGGTGGGCGACGCCGTTCACCTCGGCCGGCTCGTAGCGGGTGCCGACATCGACCCACACGCCCATGGCCAGCGTGTGGACGCGAGGCATGGCCTCGCTGATGACCCGGATGCCGTTGGGCAGCGTGGTCAGGCGGGTTTCGGAAGAGGTCATGCAGCCTCGGGCAGGGTGTCGCGGATCCCGGCCTCGACGGCGCCGAGGTCGTTGGGGAGGAGGAGGCAGCGCTCGGGGCGCTCATGCAGGTCGCCGAAGGCAGGCGGCAGGCTGGGCTCGATGCCCGTGGCCTCGTGAACAGCGTCGGCAAACTTGGCGGGATGGGCAGTCGCCAGGGTAACGAGCGGGATGCCCGCCGGGGGCCGCTCTCGCGCGGCGACCGCTAGACCAACCGCCGTGTGTGGGTCGACCAGCTCGCCCGTGGTCTCGAGCGTCCGGCGGATGGTGGCGGCGGTGGTGGCCTCGTCGGCACGGCCGCCCGCGAACAGCTCGCGCACGCGCCGGAAGGCCGCCTGCTGGGCCCTGAGGCTGCCGGCCTCGCGGAAGCCCTGCATCAGCTCGCGGACACGGGCACCGTCATGGCCCTCCATGTCGAAGAGGAGGCGCTCGAAGTTGCTGGCGACCTGGATGTCCATCGACGGGCTGATCGTGGGCACGACCTGCCCGCGGGCGTAAGAGCCCTCGGCCATGAAGCGGGCCAGGATGTCGTTGCTGTTGGTGGCCACGATCAGGCGGGCAATCGGCAGCCCGACCTGGCGGGCGACCCAGCCGGCATAGACATTGCCGAAATTGCCGGTGGGCACGCAGAAGGCGACCGGCCGCTCCGGCGCGCCGAGGCGCAGGCCGGCATAGACGTAGTAGGCGGCCTGGGCCACGACGCGGGCCCAGTTGATCGAGTTCACCGCCGAGAGGCGCAGCTCCTGGCGAAAGCCCGTGTCGGCGAACATCGCCTTCACGAGGTCCTGGCAGTCGTCGAAGGTACCCTCGACCGCGATGTTGAGGATGTTGGGCGCCAGCTCGGTCGTCATCTGCCGACGCTGGACGGGCGAGACCCGGCCATGCGGGTGGAGCATGGCGACGCGGATGTTCCGCTTGCCGGCAAAGGCGCGGACGGCAGCGGCCCCGGTATCGCCCGAGGTGGCGCCGACGATGGTCACACGCTCGCCACGGCGGTCCAGGACGCGGTCGAACATCCGCGCCAGGAGCTGCATGGCGAAGTCCTTGAAGGCGAGCGTCGGCCCGTGGAACAGCTCGAGGAGCCAGTCGTCGGGGCCAAGCTGCTTCAAGGGTGCCGTGGCGGGATGCGCGAAGCCGGCATAGGCGTCGGCGCAGAGCTCGCGGAGCTCCGCGGCGCTGAAGCAGCCGGCGGTGAAGGGCTCGAGGACGCGGGCCGTGGTCTCGGCGTAGGTTAGGCCGCGCAAGGTCCCGAGGTCGAGCGATGGCCAGCTCGCCGGGACAAACAGGCCGCCGTCCTCGGCAAGGCCGGCGAGCAGGACCTCCTCGAAGCCGCGCGAGCGGGCGGCGCCACGGGTGCTGACGTAGGTGAGCATGGTGGCCCGGTCCTAGGCGTCGCCGCGCCCGTGAGGCAAGCGCAGGAGGTGGATTGGCCACGCCTGAGCATGCTATGCAGAATGCACGAACTTCATGCACATCGGGTGTCCAATGCGCACGAACATCGAGATCGACGACGAGGTGATGAAGGAGGCGCTGGCGCTGAGCGGCCTGCGCACGAAGAAGGCCGTCGTGGACGAGGCACTGAAGCTGCTCGTCCGGCTCTGCAGCGCCAGGAGGATCTGCTGGAGCTGCGCGGCAAGGTCAAGTGGGAAGGCGACCTCGACCAGATGCGGCGGAATCGGTTCCCCGACTGGTCGTGAGCGCTCTTCCTCGATAGCTCCGTCATGATCGACTATCTCCATGACCAGGCCTACGCCTGGCCGACGAGGTTCTGCGCGGCGACGATCGGTCATCGTGGCATCATCGTCGGCGATCTGGTGCTCATGGAGGTGCTTCAGGGCATCTTCGCGAGCTGCAGGTCATCGCCCGAACCGAGCGCGCACTCGCCGGCTTCCACTGCTTCGAGCTCGGCGGGACGCCGAGCAGCGTCCGAGCGCAGCCGCGGCCGCCTACCGCCTGCTGCGCTCGATAGGGCATCACACCACGCTCACCGATCGATGTCCTGATCGCATCGTTCTGCGTCGAGCGAGGAGTGCGAGCTGCTCTGCCGCCGATCGCGACTTCCGCCTGATGGCGCCCCATCTCGGCCTGAGGCTCGCCGGCCCGCTGCTCAGCTGAGATACCGCTCCCGCACATGCTCCAGGAACGGCTCGGCCGCGAGCGGGCCGCCGGTGGCCTCCTGCACCAGCTCCTCGAAGCCCGGCTTGGCCCCTTGCGCGTGCACGTTCTCGCGGACCCAGCCGAGGAGCGGGGCGAAGTCGCCCTGGCCGATGCTGTCCAGCAGGTCGGGGATGGCGGCCTCCGCGGCGCGGAAGAGCTGGGCGGCGAGCATCGCGCCCAGCGTGTAGCAGGGGAAGTAGCCGAAGCCGCCGATCGGCCAGTGGATGTCCTGGAGGCAGCCCAGGCGGTCGTTGGGCGGGACGATGCCCAGGAGCTCGCGCATGGTGTCGTTCCAGGCGCCGGGCAGGTCGGCGACGGTGAGGTCGCCGGCGATCAGGTGGCGCTCGAGCCGGTGGCGCAGGATGACGTGGAGCGGATAGGTCGCCTCGTCGGCGTCGACGCGGATGAAGCCGCGCTCGACGCGGTGGTAGAGGCGGACGAGGTTGTCGGGCGCGAAGGCGGGGTCGTCGCCGAAGCTGCGGGCGAGCTCGCCTGCCAGGAAGCGCACGAACGCCGGCGAGCGGCAGGCCTGCATCTCCATCAGCAGCGACTGGCTCTCGTGGACGGCGATGCCCCTGGCCTCGCCCACGGGCTGGCCCATCCACGGGCGCGGCAGGCCCGCCTCGTAGAGGGCGTGGCCGGTCTCGTGCAGGACGCCCATGAGAGCGGAGGTGACGTCGTCCTCGCGGTAGCGGGTGGTGATGCGGATGTCGGCGGGCGTGCCGCCGCAGAACGGATGGGTGCTCTCGTCGAGCCGGCCGCCCTGGAAATCGAACCCGGCACGGGCCATGAACTCGCGGGCGAGCACCTTCTGCCGGTCGGTCGCGAAGGGGCCTGTGGGCCTGACCGGGTCCGGCTCGGCACCCTGGCGGGTCAGGATGGCGTCGATCAAGGGCGGCAGCTCGGCTGCCAGCTGCTCGAAGAGCGGGACGACGACGGCATCGCGCAGGTCTGGCTGGTAGGTGTCGAGCAGGGCGTCGTAGGGGCTGAGGCCGAGCGCGGCCCCGCTCAGCGCACCGGCCTCGCGGGTGAGGCGGACCACCTCCTCGAGCTGCGGGGCCAGCATGGCGAAGTCGGCCTGCGCGCGGGCCTCGCGCCAGGTCATCTCGCAGGCGGTGGTGGCACGCGTCAGCGCCTCGACCAGGGCCGGCTCCAGCGCGTGGGCATGGCGGTACTTGCGGCGCATCTCGCGCAGGTTCGCCTGCTGCCAGGGGTCGAGGTCCGCCTCGTCGTCGGCGCCGGCCAGGTGATCGCCGGTCTCGGCATGGGTGAGGAGGTCGTGGGCCAGGCGCTTCAGGGTGGCCAGCTGCTCGCCGCGGGCGGGTGCGGCCAGCTTCGGCATCATCACCGCCGTGTCCCAGTTCAGGATGGAGAGCGCACCCTCGATGTCGCCGATGCGGCGGAACCGCTCCTCAAGCGCCGCGTAATGCCAGCCCATGCGTCGTCTCTCCGATGGTGGGTGCCACGCGCGGACCCGCAGGCCGCAGCGCCCGCCACATGAGACCGGCGAGCATGGCGAAGGTGAGCACGCCTACCGCCTGATGCAGCACGGCGGCCCAGGTCGGGACCTGGAGGCGGATCAGGACGGCACCGAGCACTATCTGGCCTGCCACCAGGAGCAGGGCCGCCAGGGCCTGCGCGCGGCAGGGGGTGCGGGCGGCCACGACTGCCAGGAGCAGGATCAGGACACCGGTGGCCGCGGCCAGCGCCCGGTGCGCCACATGGATGCGCACGAGCGGATCGCTGAGATCGGGGACGATGGCGCCGTCGCAGAGCGGCCAGGTGGCGCAGGCAAGGGAAGCGCCACTCTTGGCGGTGACGGCGGCCGTGAGCATCGCGGCCAGTGCCGTGACCCAGGCCAGGGCCGAGAGCAGGCCCACGGCCGGTGCCCGGGTCGGTGCCTCGCGGCTGCGCACGAAGAGGAACAGCATGGTCGTGAAGACCAGAAGTGCGGTGCCCAGATGGAGGGCAACCGACCACGGGCTGTTCTGGTCGAGCACGGTGAAGCGGCCGAGGCCTGCCTGGACCACGAGGAGAAGGATCAGCAGTGCTGCGGCCCAGGCGAGTGTGGGGTACTTGCCGGCGCGGGCGAAGACGAGCGCCGACAGCAGCAGGACCAGCGGGCCCAGGATCACGCCGGCCACCAGCCGGTGAACCCATTCGAGCATGATCTGGACGTAGGTGTAGCCGGTGTCGGGCAAGGTCGCGTAGTCGGCCGGGGTCAGGACCCAGTGGCCGTAGCAGGTGGGCCAGTCGGGGCAGGAAAGGCCCGACTCCGTGCTGCGGACGAGGGCACCCAGCACGATCAGCCCGTAGGTCAGGACGACGGCCAGCCCGGCGGTGATGCGCACGGCCTTCATGGGCGTTCGCTCTCGGGCTGGCTGACGCTGAAAGCCACGTAGACGGCGATCAGGCCGGCTGCCAGGCCGTACCAAGTGATGGCATAGCCCAGATGGTTGTTGCGATAATCGACCGTGACGGGCTCGACATGCGGCAGGTCGGTGACGGTGGTCGAGGGGTCCGCCACCAGGACCAGGGGCAGCAGGGGACGGCCGACGGCCGCGGCCATCGCCGCTATGTCCCAGCCGTACCAGCGGCGTGCCGCCGGGTCGTTCTCCGGCTGGAACCAGGCTTGCTCGTACCGGCCCCGGTAGCGGGCCACGCCGGTGAGGTCGACCTCGCCCTGCACCTCCAGCTCCGCCGGGATCGCCGGCGGGAGGAGGACGAGCGGCAGCCAGCCGCGGTCGACCAGCAGGGTGCGGCCGTCGTCGAGCGCCAGCGGTGTCACGAGATGGGCACCGGGCTCGCCGTTCACGGCAGTGAAACCGTAGGCGAAGGCCTGCCCGTGCAGGAAGCGACCGCGCACGGCGAGGTGGCGGAAGTCGAGCGCCTCATAGCGCGCAGGCTCGGACGGGAGCACGGTGGGCGGTGCCTCGAGCCCGGCCTCGGCATGCGCGATCAGGTCTTCCTTCCAGGCGAGGCGGCGCAGTTGCCAGGTGCCCAGCGTCACCAGCAGCGCCACGCCCAGGAGGGTGACGAGGGTGGGCCAGAGCGTGGGCTGAAACGCGGTACCGTCAGCTCAAGGACCCGCATCGAACTCATGTCCGCGATAGCGGTATTGCAACGCTATCAAAGCACCTTTCAGCGGGCGCATGAAGGCGAGGCAGAGAATGACCGTCAGCGGCAGCCAGACCAGGAGATGGAGCCAGACCGGCCAGCCATAGCGCACCTCCACGATCAGAGCGCCACCCACCACGATGAAGCCGACGATCAGGACGATGAACGCGACCGGGCCGTCGCCGCTGTCCTGAGCGCTGAGATCGAGGCCGCAGCCCTCGCAGCGAGCGGCGACGGTCAGGAAGCCGCGGAACAGCCGGCCCCGCCCGCAGCGCGGGCAGCGACCCGCAAGCCCGGCCGCGAGCGGCGACGGCCCCGTGCTCAACCGCCCGGCGTGGTGGTGAAGTTAAGGCTGCCGCCCCACCAGTAGACCCAGACGAAGAGGAAGAGCCAGACCACGTCGACGAAGTGCCAGTACCAGGCCGCAGCCTCGAACCCGATATGCTTCTCGGGCCGGAAGGTCATGTTGTAGGCGCGGATGGTGCAGACGAGCAGGAAGGTGGTCCCGATCATCACGTGCAGGCCGTGAAAGCCGGTCGCCATGTAGAAGGTCGAGCCGTAGATCCCGTCGCTGAGGGTGAAGCCCTGGTGGATCGCGTGATAGTACTCATAGGCCTGGAACGAGGTGAAGATGGCACCCAGCACCACCGTCAGCAGGAGAGCCTTGAACGCGGTCGGCTGGTCGTTGTCGCGGACGGCATGGTGGGCCCAGGTCACCGTCATGCCCGAGAGCAGGAGGATCATGGTGTTGAGGAACGGGATCTCCCAGGCCGGCACCGGCTCCACGCCTGCGGGCGGCCAGGAGATCGCCTCGGTTGCCGGCGGGTAGAGCGCACCCCAGAAGAAGGCCCAGAAGAAGGCGAAGAAGAAGAACACCTCGGAGGTGATGAACAGCGCCATCCCCATCCGCAGCCCACGGCCGACCACCGCCTTGTGGTGGCCGGTGTAGGATTCCCGGAGCACGTCGCGCCACCAGAAGAACATGGTGGCGAGCACGCCCAGGAAGCCCAGGAGCGTGATCCACGGGCCACTGCCATAGCCGTGCATCCACAGCACGCCGCCACCGGTGAGGAACAGACCGGAGAGGCTGCCGACTGCCGGCCAGGGGCTGGGGTCGACGAGGTGATAGTCGTGCTGCGGCGTGTCGTGCCCGTGGGCATGCGCGTCGGCATGGGCCATCTCGTGACCCGCCCCGTGAACGGCCTCAGTCGCCATGCCCGAATCTCCCGTTCATCGTTCTCTTTCGCCCCGCCCGTCTCAGCTGGTCGAGCCCTGCGCGCGCTTGCGGATGAGTTCGGCGGTCGCCGCCTCGTCCATGTAGAAGGTGTAGGAAAGCGTGATCTGCCTGACCTCGCGCGTGCTCGGGTCCTCGAGCAGCGCCGGGTCGACGAAGAAGGAGACCGGCATCTCCACCTTCTGGCCCGGCTCCAGCACCTGCTCCTGGAAGCAGAAGCACTCGATCTTCGCGAAGTAGGAGCCGATCTTGTCGGGGGTGACGTTGAACACGGCCCGGCCGACGATGGGCCGGTCGCTGCGGTTCACGGCCTCGTAGAAGGCAAGCCGCTCCTCGCCCGGCGGCAGGCTGATCTCGCGCTGCACGGGATGGAAGGACCAGGCGAGCTTGGGATCGACGTCGGCGTTGAACGCCACCCGCACCAGGACGGCGGCCGGGCCGCCCGGGGCCGCGGTCGCGATCCGCGGCGTGCCGCCATAGCCGGTCACCCGGCAGAACAGGTCGTAGAGCGGCACCGACGCGGCCGACAGGCCCAGCATGGCCACGATCACGCCGGAGAGCGCCAGGGCCGTGCCACCATTGCGGGACGGCAGCCTCACGACACGTTGCCCGTGAGCTTCACGACGGTGATCAGGTAGAACAGCACCACCAGCGCCACGAGGGCCAGGGCGACGACGATGTTCTTGCCCCGCCGCCGGCGCGCCAGATCGTCGTCCGCCACCGCCATCATAGCCCCCCGCCAGCCTGGCTGAAGCCCCAGAAGCGGTCGAGCGCCATGGCCCCGAAGAGCGCGAACAGGTAGATGATCGAATAGCGGAACGTCTTCATGGCGGTGCGGTCGGAATCGTCGCGCAGCAGCTGCCAGGCATAGACGAGGAAGGTGCCGCTCAGCCCGGCGGCCGCGGCCGCGTAGAGCAGGCCAAGGTCGCCCGTGAACGCCGGCGCCAGGGTCAACGGCAGCAGCAGGGCCGCATAGGCCAGGATATGCTGCCGGGTGCGCAGGCGCCCGGCCACGACCGGCAGCATCGGCACCGACACCTTGGCGTAGTCGGCCGACCGGTAGAGGGCCAGCGCCCAGAAATGCGGCGGGGTCCACATGAAGACGATGAGGAAGAGGAGGATCGGCAGCAGGCTCAGATGGCCGGTCGCCGCCGCCCAGCCCACCATCGGCGGGAACGCGCCGGCGGCACCGCCGATGACGATGTTCTGCGGCGTGCGGCGCTTCAGCCAGAAGGTATAGATGAAGACATAGAAGGCGATGGTGAGCGCCAGCAGGGCAGCGGCCGTCCAGTTCAGCGCCAGGCCCATCATGCTCACCGACAGGATCGAGAGCGTGATGCCCAGCGTCAGCGCCTCGCTGGGCTCGATGGCACCGCTGGCCGTGGGCCGCAGGCGGGTGCGCGCCATCTGCCGGTCGATGTCGGCATCGAACCAGTTGTTGATGGCGGCGGCGGCACCTGCGGCCGCGGCGATGCAGAGGATGGCCGTGAACGCCAGGATCGGGTGCAGCGGCCGGCCGGGTGCGAGATAGAGCCCGACCCAGCCCGTGAAGACCACGAGCTGCATCACGTTGGGCTTGAGGAGGAGCCAGAAGTCGCGCGCGGTCGAGACCCGGGGTGCCGCCACCCCGGACCCTGCCACCGGCAGCTCCACTGTTCCCACGGCCGATGCCGACACCTGCATTCCCCCGCCTCAGGCGCTCAGCGGAACCGCGGCAGCTCGTTGAAGGTATGGAACGGCGGCGGCGAGCTCAGCGACCATTCGAGCGTGGTGGCACCCTCTCCCCAGTAGTTGTCGGCCGCCTTCTCGCCGGTAACGAAGGTCCGGTACAGCACATAGAAGAAGAACACCGCACTTGCCGCCGAGATGTAGGCCCCGATCGAGGAGACCATGTTCCAGCCGGTGTAGGCGTCCGGATAGTCGGCAATCCGGCGCGGCATCCCGGCCAAGCCCAGGAAGTGCTGCGGGAAGAAGGCCAGGTTCACGCCCAGGAAGGTGAGCCAGAAGTGGATCTTGCCCAGCTGCTCCGGGTACTGGTGCCCCGACATCTTGCCGACCCAGTAGTAGAATCCGGCGAAGATCCCGAACATGGCGCCCAAGGACAGCACGTAGTGGAAATGCGCCACCACGTAGTAGGTGTCGTGGAGCACGGCGTCGGCACCGGCATTGGCCAGCACTACGCCGGTGACACCGCCCACCGTGAACAGGAAGATGAAGCCGATGGCCCAGAGCATCGGCGTCGTGAAGCGGAGCGAGCCGCCCCACATGGTGGCGATCCAGGAGAAGATCTTGATGCCCGTCGGTACCGCGATGACCATGGTGGCGGCGGTGAAATAGGCCTTCACGTTCACGCCCATGCCGACGGTGAACATGTGGTGCGCCCAGACCACGAATCCGATCACGCCGATCGCGACCATGGCGTAGGCCATGCCGAGATAGCCGAACACCGGCTTCTTCGAGAAGGTCGAGACGATGTGGCTGATGATGCCGAAGGCGGGCAGGATCATGATGTAGACTTCGGGATGGCCGAAGAACCAGAACAGATGCTGGAACAGCACCGGGTCGCCGCCGCCTGCCGGGTCGAAGAAGTGGGTGCCGAAGTTGCGGTCGGAGAGCAGCATGGTGATCGCACCCGCCAGCACCGGCACCGCCAGCAGCAGCAGGAACGCGGTGACCAGGATCGACCACGCGAACAGCGGCATCTTGTGCAGCGTCATGCCGGGTGCGCGCATGTTGAAGATCGTGGTGATGAAGTTGATCGCACCCAGGAGCGAGCTGGCACCGGCCAGATGCAGGGCGAAGATCGCCATGTCGACGGACGGGCCGGGATGGCCGACGGCCGAGGATAGCGGCGGGTAGATCGTCCAGCCGGTGCCGGCCCCGCCCTCGACGAAGGCCGAGCCGAACAGCAGGACGAAGGCGGGGACCAGGAGCCAGAAGCTGATATTGTTCATGCGCGGGAACGCCATGTCCGGCGCCCCGATCAGGAGCGGGACCATCCAGTTCCCGAACCCGCCGATCAGCGCCGGCATGACGAAGAAGAACACCATGATCAGGCCGTGCGCGGTCACCAGCACGTTGTAGAGCTGGTGGTCGCCGCCCAGGATCTGGTCCCCCGGCACCATCAGCTCGGCACGGAAGATGACCGAGAAGGCCATGCCGAGGATGCCGGCGAAGAAGGCGAACACAAGGTACATCGTGCCGATGTCCTTGTGGTTGGTCGAATAGACGTAGCGCTTCCAGCCCGTCGGGGTGTGATGGTCGTGCCCGTGGTCGTGGGCGTGCGCGTCGCTCAAGGCTGCCATGACTGCTTCGTTCCTCGTCCGGAGGTAACGTCTAGTTCTGCTGCACGCTGTCGGCCGCGACCGCGACGGGCGGCTCGCCGACACGGGCGAATTTCTGCTGCGCCTCCTTGACCCAGGCCTCGAACTGCTCCGGCGGCACGGCCTCGATCTTGATCGGCATGAAGGCGTGGTTGACGCCGCACAGCTCCGAGCACTGGCCGTAATAGGTCCCGGGCTCGTCGATCCGGAACCAGACCTGGTTGAGGTGGCCGGGCCAGGCATCGAGCTTGATGCCGAACTGCTGCATGCTCCAGGCATGCCCGACATCGCTGGCGGTGGTCTGCAGACGGATGTTGGTGCCGGTCGGCAGGACCACGTGGTTGTCGGTCTCGAGCAGCCGGTGCTGCCCCGGCTGCAGGTCGGTCTCGGCCACCATGTTGGCGTCGAAGGTGAAGTTGCCCTGGTCCGGATACTCGTACGACCAGTACCACTGCCGGCCGATCGCCTTCAGCGTCATCTGCGTCTCGGGCACCACGTCGACATAGTAGAGCAGCTTGAAGGAGGGGATCGCGATGATCACCAGGATCAGCACCGGGACCGCGGTCCAGGCGATCTCCAGCACGGTGTTGTGCGACCGGCGCGACGGCACCGGGTTGCGGCCCTCATGGAAGCGCCAGCAGGTGTACGCGATCAGCACCAGCACGAAGAGCGTGATGGCCGTGATCACCCACTGCAGCAGGCCCATGAAGCTGTGCAGCTGCTGCGCCACGGGCGACGCCGGCGGGAGCAGCCACACTTCCCAAGGCTGCGCCGGTTCCGCCCACGCCAAGCTCGGGACTAGGGCTGCGCCAAGGGCCAGCAGAACGCACTTCAACAGCGTCGGACGCATGGACGGCCTGTTCCTCGGTTTTCATGCGCGGCAGACGCCGAAGGGTGCCGCTGCGGCTTCCCGCACACGGTCCTACCGAACACCTCCCGCTGGCCGCAACATAAGAAAGAGGTGTTGAGCGCGCGCGTGACAGAGTGTCGCTCTAGCTTCGATTAGTTCAGGGCGGCTGAAAGTGTCGCAACCACTGCGCGCCATAAGACAAGATCAAGTATTCACCGCACCATCATGGGCTTTCGGTCGCAAGCCCGCAAATGGCCTGCCAGACGGCCAGGGCGGCGAGTGCCGCCGTCTCGGCACGAAGGATCCGGCTGCCCAGCGTCACGCCAGTGATCCCGTCCGCGCGGAGGAGCAATGTCCTCTCGCGCTCGGTGAATCCACCTTCGGGACCAGTCAGGAGATCGGGCTGGCCGGCTTCTGCCAGTGCCGCCGCAATCGGCGCGCCGCCGCCCTCGTCGGCGAACAGCAGCTTCCGGCTGCGGTCGCGGGCGGCAAGCCAGTTCCCGAACGGGACCGGGTCCGCGAGCTCGGGCACCGTGAGCCTGCCGCACTGCTCGGCGGCCTCGACCGCGATGGCGCGCAGCCGCGCGGGGTTCTCGAGCTTCACCACCGTGCGCTCGGTCAGGATCGGCACCAGCCGCGCCACACCGAGCTCGACCGCCTTCTCGACCAGCCAGTCCAGCCGGTTGCGGCGGAACGGCACGAAGTGGAGCACGGGGCCGGTCTCGGCTGCCGCGGCGCGGACCTGCCTGCCCAGCTCGAGCGTGGCGCTCTGCCGCCCGAGGGCCGCCAGCGTGGCCGCCCACTCGCCGTCCTCGTCGTTGAAGAGCCACAGGCGCGCACCCGGCCGCAGCCGCAGCACATGCGCCAGGTAGTGGGCGCGCGGGCCCTCCAGCCGCACCGAGGCGCCCTCGGCCAGGCCTTCCGGGTAGTGGAGCCGCGGCGTGGTCAAGACGTCGGGGCCTCGCCTGCCGGGGCCGGCACCAGGCCGTAGCGCAGCATGATCTCCTTCATCCGCGCCGGGTCGGGTGCTCCGGCCGCGAGCTCGGTTGCGATCTCCCGGAAGTAGGCGGGCCCCAGCTTGCCGGGCGTGAGGATGCAGAGGCAGGTCGCGGGCTCACCGCTGCGGTTGGTGAAGCCGTGGACCATGCCGCGGCGGATGAAGACGGAAGCACCGGGGACGAGGTCGATGTCCTGGCCGTCGATCCGCCAGGTCGAGGTGCCGGCAAGGCCGTAGACCGTCTCGTCCCAGCTCTCGTGATGGTGCGGCACCGGCATCCGCGCCTTCGGCTGCAGCGTCATCTCGAACACGTCGACGCTGCCGCCGGTCTCCTCCCTGCTCTGCAGGAAGCGCAGCTCCAGGGCACCCATGCGGATGATCTCGCCCACGACCTCGCCCCCTCCCGCCATTGCCGCAGGGCAACCGCCGTCCTTGAGTGCCCTCGGCCGCGAAGCTAGATGTCGCGCCATGGCCGGGCAAGAAACGCCAGCACCGCCGAGCGTCGCCGACCGTCAGCTCGGTTGGGTCGACCGGCTGCCGCCGCGCCCGCGCGACTATGCCGTGCTGGCCCGCTGGGACCGGCCGATCGGCACCTGGCTCCTGCTCCTGCCCTGCTGGTGGGGCGTGGCCCTGGGGCCCCGCTGGCCCGACGTGATCCTCCTGGGCCTGTTCGGCATCGGTGCCGTCGCCATGCGCGGCGCCGGCTGCACGATCAATGACCTCGCCGACCGCAAGTTCGACCGGATGGTGGCGCGCACCCGGAACCGGCCGCTGGCCTCGGGCCGCCTCGGCACCTTGGCGGCGCTGGCCTGGACCGCGGCACAGATGCTGGTGGGCCTCCTCGTCCTCTGCTTCCTCAACTGGCCCGCCGTGCTGATCTCGCTCGCAGCCGTGCCGCTGATCGTCGCCTACCCCTTCATGAAGCGGATCACCTGGTGGCCGCAGGCCTTCCTGGGCGTCACCTTCAACTGGGGCATCCTGGTGGGCTACGCGCAGGTGACCGGCGGCCTCGACCTCGCGGCCTTCCTGCTCTACGCCGCCGGGATCGCCTGGACCCTGGGCTACGACACGATCTACGCCCACCAGGACAAGGAGGACGACCTGCTGATCGGCGTGAAATCCTCCGCCCTGCGCCTCGGCACCGCGACGCCCACCTGGCTGTGGCGCTTCTACGGGGCCGCCCTCGTCCTCATGGCGCTGGCCGGCATGGCCGCCGGCAAGACCTTCTTCTTCTATGCCGGCCTGGTCGCGGTGGCGGTCATGCTCGCCCGCCAGATCGAGGAGATCGACCTCGACGACCCGGCCGACTGCCTCGCCCGCTTCCGCGCCAACCGGATGGTGGGCCTCCTCGTCTTCGCGGCGCTCATCGCCGGCAGCAACCCCTTCTGACGATGCGCCTGCCGGGCCTCGATCTCGGTCTCGGCGGCGCGCTGGGCACGGTCTGGAGCGAACTCTCGATCCTGGCCGACCGGGTGCGCGACCGCCACCTGCGCCTCGCCGTCACCGGCCTGCGGCGCAGCGGCAAGACCGTGCTGATCACGGCCATCGTCCACCACCTCCTGGACGCGCACGACCTGCCGTTCCTCCAGGCGGCGCACGAGGGCCGCTATCTGGGCGCCCGCCTCGTCGGCACCGACCGGAGCACGGCCTTCCCCTTCGCCCGCTTCCACCGCGACCTCGGCGCCAGCCCGCCACGCTGGCCGGTGGCCACCGACCGGCTGGCCACCCTGCAGCTGGAGATCGCCTATCGCACCACCAGCCTGGTCCTGCGCCAGGTCTCGCCGATCCAGCATCTGACCCTGGAGATCATCGACTATCCGGGCGAGTGGCTGCTCGACCTGCCGCTGATGGAGGAGAGCTTCGAGAGCTTCTCCCTCCAGGCGCTCGAGCTTGCCGGCCAGCCCTTGCGGGCGGCAGCCGCCCGGCCGTGGCTGGAACGGCTGCGCGCGTTCGATGCCGACGGGCCCGAGGACCCGGCCGCCATCGCCGAGCTCGCGGGCGCCTACACCACCTATCTGCGCCATTGCCACCAGGAGCTGCAGCTCTCGCTGGTCCAGCCCGGCCGGTTCACCAACCCGGGCGAGCTCGCGGGCCACGACATCCTGCGCTTCTGCCCCCTGCCGCCGGGGCCGGTGCCGCTGGGCTCCAACCGGGCGCGGATGGCCGGCCGCTTCGAGGCCTATCGCGAGGACGTGGTCCGCCGCTTCTACGAGGAGCATTTCAGCCGCTTCGACCGCCAGATCGTGCTGGTCGACCTGCTCTCCAGCCTCAATGCCGGCCCCGGTCACTTCGCCGACACGCGGCTGGCGCTGGAGGTGATCCTGAGGAGCTTCCGCTACGGCGAGACCGGCTTCCTTGGCCGCCTCTTCTCACCCCGGATCGACAAGGTGCTGTTCGCCGCCACCAAGGCCGACCATGTGGCCCACAACCAGCACGCCAACCTGAAGCAGCTCCTCGAGCTCCTGGTCACCCCCGCCGCCCGCTCCGCCCGCCTCTCGGGGATCCAGATCGAGGTCCTGGCCCTCTCGGCCCTGCGCTCGACCGACGTCGTGCGCACCGAGCACCACGGCCAGGCGCTCTCCTGCGTGCGCGGGCACTTGCGCGACGAGGACCGCGAGACCGTGCTGTTCCCGGGCGAGATCCCGCCTGCCCTGCCCGAGCCCGAGGACTGGACCAGCGGCCGCTTCCGCTTCCGCGATTTCGCACCGCGCCGGCTCGTTCCGGGTGCCAAGGGACAGCATATCCGGCTCGATCAGGCGCTGGAGTACCTGATCGGGGACAAGCTCGCGTGACCGACAGAACGCCGCCGCGACCCTTCGAGCTCGACCCGGGCGGGATCGAGATGGTGGTGGAAGCACCGCCGGCGCCGGCTCTGGACGAGGACGAGCGCCTGCCGCCATCGCTGCCGCCCAAGCGCCGAGGCTGGCGCGGCCGGCTGGCGGCGGCCTTCGGCATCGGCCTGCTCGGCACCTTCGTGTTCCAGTCGATCGATTATGTGGGCGACCTGCTCGTCACCGACCCGCTGCTGGGGTGGCCGCTGGCGTTCTTCCTGGTCGTGGTCTGCACCTCGGCGATCGGGTGGATCGGGCTCGAGCTGCGCGACCTGCGCCGGCTCTCGGAGCGCGCCCATCTGCGCCGCACGGCCGAGCGCCTGGCCCTCTCCGACCTGCACGGCGAGGCCGACCGGCTGCTGGCCGAGGTCACGGCCGAGCTCGGGACCCGGCCGGAGCTGGCGCCGGCGCTTGCCCGCTACGAGGCCAGCGTCACCGACGCGCTCTCCGATTCCGAGCGCCTGCGCCTCTACGAGAAGCAGGTCCTGGCCCCGGTCGACCGGCAGGCCTACCGCATCGTGCTCGCCGGCGGCCGCGACATCGCCCTCCTCACCGCCCTGAGCCCCCTGGGCCTGCTCGACGGCGTCCTCGTCCTCTGGCGCACCACCGCCATGCTGCGCGCCGTGGCCCAGCTCTACGGCATGGCGCCCGGTGCTGCGGCCACCCTCAGCCTGCTCCGCCGCTGCCTGCGCAACGCCATGCTGGCGGGCCTGGCCGACATCCTGAGCCACGCCGCCTTCGAGCACGTGGGCGCCGGCCTCCTGGCCCTCCTCTCCGCCCGCGCCGGCCAGGGTGCCGGCAACGCCCTCCTCGCCTCCCGCCTGGGCCTCGAAGCCATCCGCCAGTGCCGCCCCCTCCCCTTCGTCGCCGAGGAGCCGCCGCGCCTGTCGCGGATCAGGAAGTCGCTCCTGGAGAGCCTGCCCGGCCTGACGGACGAGCAGCGGAAGCGGCCGTAGGATCGAAGCGGGCCCGCAGGCCTGCTGCCGCCGCATCGATGAAGAGCCGCACCTTCGGCGACGGATGGCGGCCGGCGGGATGGACGAGCTGGATCGGCACGAGTGCCGGCTCGAAGGCTTCGAGCACCAGGAGCAGCCGGCCCTCCGCCAGAGCCGCCTCGGCCTGGTAGGAGAGGACGCGCACGAGGCCCAGCCCCGCCACGGCCGCATCCACCGCCGCCTCGGCCGTCGAGACGCTGAGCCGCGGCCGGACGGCGACATTGACCTCCCCGAAGCGCCAGTGATCGGCCGTGCCCTCGAAGGTGATGCAGCTGTGCGAGGGCAGCTCCTGCGGGCTCGAAGGCGTGCCGTTCGCGGCCAGGTAGCCTGGGCTGGCGCAGACCAGGCGGCGGAGGCCGCCGACCCGGACCGCGCGGAGCGACGAATCCGGCATCCGGCCGATCCGCAGCCCGACATCGATGCCTTCCTCGACCAGGCTCACCACCCGGTCGAGCAGGAGCAGGCGGGCGCTGACCTTGGGGTGCTGGTCCAGGAAGCGCAGCAGCACCGGCAGCAGGTGCAGGCGGCCGAACACCACGGGTGCCGTCACGGTGAGCAGTCCCTGCGGGCCCGCCCCCTCGCTCGCGGCCGAGCTCTCGATCGCCTCGACCTCGGCCAGCACACGCCGGCAGCCCTCGAGCTGCCGCAGGCCCGCATCGGTCAGGGAGACGGCGCGGGTGGTACGGTTCAGAAGGCGCGTGCCCAGCCGGCTTTCGAGAGCGCTGACCGCACGGGTCACCGCCGCCGGCGAACGTCGCAGCCTGCGCGCGGCAGCGACGAAGCTGGCCTCGTCCGCGACGGCGACGAAGGCGGCTATGGCATCAAGCCGGTCCATCCCGATTGTTCCAATTTGCGCAATAGAGTGCGCGAGACTGCGCTCATTCCGGCATCAGCCGCAACGACCTACATGCGTTGGCGATCCAACGAACGGAGAGCGGCATGAGCACGCCTTCCAGCGACATCGCCTTCACGCCGACGGTCAAGGCGATCCAGGCCCGCCGGGGCTCGCGCGAGGCCTACGAGCGGCTGGAGCAGCGCGGCGGCTTCCGCAAGGGCATCACGCCCGAGCTCGCGGCCTTCATCGCCGGGCTCGATTCCGTCTATCTCGGCACCGCCAGCGCCGACGGCCAGCCCTACATCCAGCACCGCGGCGGCCCCAAGGGCTTCCTCAAGGTGCTCGACGAGCAGACCCTCGGGCTCGCCGACTACCGCGGCAACCGCCAGTACATCACGACCGGCAACCTCGCCGATAACCCGCGCGCGTTCCTCTTCCTCATGGACTATGCGCGCCGGCGACGGATCAAGCTCTGGGGCCGGGCACGGACGGTGGAGGACGACCCCGCCCTGCTGGCCCGCGCTCTCCGATGCCGGACGGCGCCGCGGCCGAGCAGGCGATCCTGTTCGAGGTCGAGGCCTGGGACATCAACTGCCCGCAGCACATCCCGCAGAAGATCGACGCGGACGACGTCGCCGCCGTGGTGGCACGGCTCCAGGGCCGGATCGAGGAGCTGGAACGCATCGTGTCAGCGACCCGATCCGACCCCGCCGAGGAGGCTATGCGCGCCGGGCCACCGCGGCCTGGGTGACCGGGACCTCCAGCTTGTCCAGCATCTCCTTGGGCACGATCTGCCAGAAGCGGCCCAGCTCGCGGTCGAACTCGAGCAGGAGGCGGTTGGCCAGCGGGCTCTGGGTGGCGGCCGCGTGCTCCGCGAGCAGGCCCTTCAGCTGGCCCACATAGTGCGGCACCTCGAGCCGCTGCCAGATCACCATCTCCGGGTTGATGCGGGTCTCGATCAGCTCCTCCGGGTCCCAGACATAGGCCATGCCGCCGCTCATCCCGGCCGCGAAATTGTCGCCGACCTTGCCCAGGATCACGGCAACCCCGCCCGTCATGTACTCGCAGCCATTGTCGCCGCAGCCCTCGATGACGGTCGTGGCACCCGAGTTGCGCACGGCGAACCGCTCGCCGGCACCGCCGGCGGCGAAGAGCCTGCCGGCCGTAGCACCGTAGAGGCAGGTGTTGCCGATCACCACGTTCTCGGACCAGACCAGAGGGCTCGAGGGCAGCGGCCGGACGACGATGGTGCCGCCCGAGAGGCCCTTGCCGACATAGTCGTTGGCGTCGCCGAAGACCTCGAGCTTCAGCCCCTGGACGGCGAAGGCGCCGAGCGACTGGCCGGCCGAGCCGCGCAGGCGGACGGTGATATGGCCCGGCTGCAGCCGGTCCATGCCGTAGCGCCGGGTGATGTGGGCGGAGAGGCGGGTACCGACGGCCCGGTGCACGTTGCGGACATTGTACTGGAGCTGCATCTTCTCGCCGTCCTCCAGCATGGCCCTGGCGTCCTGGACCATGCGGGCGTCCAGCGTCTCCGGGACCTCGTTGCGGCCCACGGTCTCGCACCAGCGCGGGTGCGGGCCGGGGTCGACCTGGGCCAGGATCGGGTTCAGGTCGAGGTCGTCGAGGTCGGGGTTGCCGCGGCTGACCTGGCGCAGCAGGTCGGTGCGGCCCACCGCCTCCTTCAGCGTGCGCAGGCCGAGCGAGGCCAGGATCTCGCGCACCTCCTCGGCGATGAAGCTGAAGAGGTTGATCACCTTCTCAGGCGTGCCGGTGAACTTGGCGCGCAGGTCCGGCCGCTGGCTGCACACGCCCACGGGGCAGGTGTTGCTGTGGCACTGGCGGACCATGATGCAGCCCATGGCGACCAGCGACAGCGTGCCGATGCCGTACTCCTCGGCACCCAGCAGGGCGGCGATGACCACGTCGCGCCCGGTCTTGATGCCGCCGTCGGTGCGCAGGGTCACGCGGTGGCGCAGGCGGTTCAGGGTCAGGAGCTGGTTGACCTCGGAGAGGCCCATCTCCCAGGGGCTGCCGGCATACTTGATCGAGGTCTGCGGGCTGGCGCCGGTGCCGCCGACATGGCCCGAGACCAGGATCACGTCGGCCTTGGCCTTGGCCACACCGGCGGCGATCGTGCCGATGCCGGCCTCGGAGACCAGCTTCACGCACACCTTGCAGTCGGGGTTGATCTGCTTCAGGTCGTAGATGAGCTGGGCCAGATCCTCGATCGAGTAGATGTCGTGGTGCGGCGGCGGGCTGATCAGGGTGACACCGGGGGTGGCGTGCCGCAGCCGGGCGATGTCGACCGTGACCTTGAAGCCCGGGAGCTGGCCGCCCTCGCCGGGCTTGGCCCCCTGTGCGACCTTGATCTCCAGCTCCTTGGCCGCGTTCAGGTATTCGGCGGTGACGCCGAAGCGGCCCGAGGCCACCTGCTTGATCGAGGAGTTGGCGTTGTCGCCGTTGGCACGCGGCGTGAAGCGTTCCTTGCCCTCGCCGCCCTCGCCGCTGTCGGCCTTGGCGCCGATCCGGTTCATGGCGATGGTGAGCGTCTCGTGCGCCTCGGGGCCGAGAGCGCCCAGCGACATGCCCGGCGTGACGAAGCGCTTCCTGATCTCGGTGATGCTCTCGACCTCGTCCAGCAGGACCGGCGGCCCCTTGCGGCTGAAGTCGACCAGATCGCGGATCGAGATCGGGTCCGAGGCGTGGATCATCTCGGCGTAGCGCTTGTAGGCCTGGTAGCTGTCCGAAGCCACGGCCTGCTGGAGCTGGTGGATCAGCCGCCCCTCATAGGCGTGCGCCTCCCCGCCCCGGCGGTAGCGGTAGAAGCCGCCGATCGCGAGCACGGGCTCGGCTGCCTGGAAGGCGCGGCCGTGCAGCTCCAGGACGCGATTGCGGATGCCGGTGAGGCCGATGCCGGAAATGCGGGTTACGAGGCCGGGGAAATACTCGCGGCAGAGCGAGCGCGAGAGGCCGATCGCCTCGAAATTGTAGCCGCCGCGATAGCTCGAGATGATGGAGATGCCCATCTTGGACATCACCTTGAGCAGGCCCTGGTTCACCGCCTCCTTGAAGCGGCCGAGGCACTCCTCGAGCGTCAGGCCCGCAAACAGGCCGCGGCCATGCCGGTCGGCGATCGCGGCCTCCGCGAGGTAGGCGTTGACCGACGTGGCACCGACCCCGATCAGCACGGCGAAGCAGTGCACGTCCAGGCACTCGCCCGAGCGGACGGTGATCGAGCTGTAGGCGCGCAGGCCCTGCTTGACGAGATGGCTGTGCACGGCACCGACGGCGAGGATCATCGGGATCGGTGCCCGCTCGGCCGAGACCTGCTCGTCGCTGAGCACAAGCGCCTGCGAGCCGCCGCGCACGGCGTCCTCGGCCTCCTGCCGGATCCGCTCGAGGGCTTCGGTGAGCGAGGTCTCGGGCCCGGCCTGGAAGGTGCAGTCGATGGTGCGTGCCGCCGGGCCGAAATAGTCGACCACCGCCTCGAGCTCGGTGCTCGTGAGAACCGGGCTCTCGAGCTGCAGGATGGTGGTCTGGCTCGGATCCTCGTCGAAGATGTTGCCGAGATTGCCGTAGCGGGTCTTGAGGCTCATCACCCGCCATTCGCGCAACGGGTCGATCGGCGGGTTGGTGACCTGGCTGAACTGCTGGCGGAAGAAATGATGCAGGCCGCGATACTGGCGTGAGAGGACCGCCAGCGGGGTGTCGTCCCCCATCGAGCCCACGGCTTCCTTGGCATCCTGCACCATCGGCGACAGGATCAGCTCCATGTCCTCGATGGTGAAGCCGTAGACCGCCTGCCGGCGGCGCAGGTCGGTGCGCTCGTACTGGGTCGGGCGGAATGCGCGCTCGCGGACGTTCTCGTCGAGATGGGTGATGTTCTTCACCCACTTCGAGTAGGGCTTGAGGTCGGCCAGGTAGTCCTTGAGCTCCAGGTCGCCGTAGAAGCGGCCCTCGACCAGATCGACAGCGATGGCGCCGCCGGGGCCGACCCGGCCCTTCTCGACCACCTCGAGCTCGTCGATCGGGACCATGCCGGTCTCGGAGCCGACGACCAGCAGGCCGTCACGGGTGCGCGAATAGCGCAAGGGGCGGAGCCCGTTCCGGTCCAGGCCGGCCACCACCCAGCGCGAATCGGTGGCGACGTGCGCCGCCGGGCCGTCCCACGGCTCCATCACGCAGTTGCAGTAGTTGAAGAGGTCGCGATGCTCCTCCTTCATGGCCGTGCGATGCGACCAGGAGGGCGGGATCATCAGGGTCTTGACCAGCGGCAGCTGGCGCCCGGCCCTGACCAGCGCCTCGAACACGGCATCGAGCGCTGCGCTGTCCGAGCTGCCGGCCTGGATCAGGGGCTTGATGTCGTCGTTGAAGGTGCCGAAGGCGTCGGCCACCATCCGGGTCTCGTGGCTCTTCATCCAGTTCACGTTGCCGCGGAGCGTGTTGATCTCGCCATTGTGGGCGAGCACGCGGAACGGCTGGGCCAGACGCCAGGAAGGCAGCGTGTTGGTCGAGTAGCGCTGGTGGAAGACCGCGAACGAGGAGATGAAGCGCTCGTCGCTCAGGTCCGGGTAGAAGATCGCCAGCGCCTCGGCGAGGAACAGGCCCTTGTAGATGATCGAGCGGCAGGACAGGGAGCAGATGTAGAAGTCGGTGATGTTGTCGAGCAGCGCCTGCTTCTCGATCCGGCGGCGGATCAGATAGAGGTCGCGCTCGAACGCGTCGTCGTCGCCTCCCCTGGAGTTGGCGATGACGATCTGCTCGATCTCGGGCCGGGTGGCCTGGGCCTTCTCGCCCAGGGCCGTGGTGTCGACCGGCACCTGCCGCCAGCCGCGGATGGTGTAGCCGAAGCGCAGGATCTCGCTCTCGACCAGCGTGCGGCAGGCTTCCTGCTGGCCCAGGCTGTTGCGCGGCAGGAAGATCATGCCGACGGCGATGCGCTGGTCGGTGCGGCCGGCCCCCTTGATCTTCTTCTTGAAGAAGTCCTGCGGGATCTGAACGTGGATGCCGGCCCCGTCGCCGGTCTTGCCGTCGGCGTCGACCGCCCCGCGATGCCAGACCGCCTTCAGCGCCTCGATGCCCTTCAGCACCACCTCGCGCCGCGGCTGGCCGTCGATCGCCACCACGCAGCCGACGCCGCAGCCGTCGCGCATGAGGTCGAGATCGCCGGCACCGGCAGCCTCGAGCCGGGCGAGGTTCGCCTCGTAGGCGGCCAGGAACTCGGAACCGCTCTCTGGGAATCTGGGCCATCTCGGGCCTCCTCAGGATGCGAGGGCCAGCGCCGGGCGCTCGGCCGCCCGTGCGGTGAGATAACGATGGATGCCGGCGGCGGCGTCACGGCCGTCGCGGGCACCCCAGACCACGAGCGAGGCGCCGCGGACGATGTCGCCGCCGGCGAACACGCCGGGCAGGCTGGTCATCATCGTGTCCCAGTCGACCGTGACCGTGCCCCAGCGGCTGAGCTTCAGGCGCGGCTCGCCGAAGAGGCCGCCCAGGTCCTCGGGGTCGAAGCCCAGCGCGTTGACGACGAGATCCGCTTCCAGGCGGAAGCCGGAGCCCGGCACGATCTCCGGCGCCTGCCGGCCGCTGGCGTCGGGGGCACCCAGGCGCATCCGCACCGCACGCACGCCCTCGATCCGGCCGTTGCCGAGGAAGGCCTCGGGCGCCGAGAGCCAGACGAACTCGACCCCCTCCTCCTCGGCGTGCTGCACCTCGCGCATCGAGCCCGGCATGTTGGCCTTGTCGCGACGGTAGAGGCACTGCACCGAGACGGCACCCTGGCGGATCGCCGTGCGCACGCAGTCCATGGCCGTGTCGCCGCCGCCCACCACGACGACGCGCTTGCCGGTGGCATTCAGCATGCCGCTGTCGAAGTCGGGGACGGAATCGCCCATGCCCTTGCGGTTGCTGGCGGTGAGATAGGCCAGCGCCGGCACCACCCCGCTCAGCCCCACGCCAGGCAACTGCAGAGCCCGGGCCCGGTAGACGCCGGTGGCGATGAAAAGGGCATCGTGCCGCGCGTAGAGCTCGGCGAAGCCCGGCCCGCGCCCGCCCACGTCACGGTTGAGGTGGATCCGCGCACCGCTTTCCTGAAGGAGGCCGGTGCGGCGCTCGACCACCTGCTTCTCGAGCTTGAAGCCCGGGATGCCGTACATCAGGAGTCCGCCGGCACGGTCGTAGCGATCGTACAGATCGATCTGGTAGCCGTGCTTCCTGAGCTCGGCCGCGACCGAGAGTCCGGCGGGACCGGTGCCGATCACCCCGACCGAGAAGTCCAGCTCGCGATGCGGACGGATCGGCTGCACCCAGCCGCGCTCGAAGGCGGTGTCGGAGATGTAGCGCTCGACGGCACCGATCGTGACCGTGCCGTGCCCCGCCTGCTCGATGACGCAGTTGCCCTCGCAGAGCCGGTCCTGCGGGCAGATCCGGCCGCAGATCTCGGGCAGGAAGCTCGTGCGGTTGGAGAGCTCGTAGGCTTCCTCAAGGCGGCCTTCCGCCGTCAGCCGCAGCCAGTCCGGGATGTGGTTGTGCAGCGGGCAGTGGACCTGACAGAACGGCACCCCGCACTGCTCGCAGCGCGAGGCCTGCTCGGCAGCCCCGGGCGGCTGGAAGCTGTCATAGATCTCGCGGAAGTCGCTCGTCCGCTGCTCAGCGCCACGCTTCTCCGGCATGCGCTGCCCGATGCTGACGAACTGCATCATCTTGGCGGGCATCAGGCGGCCTCCGAGGTATTTTTGTGCGCCGACGGCCCTCGCGGCGCCCCATGCTCGGGTTCCGTCGTGGCGAGGATATAAAGGAGAGTTAGGAACGCGTCCAGATCAGGTTCGCTCAGTTAGTCCCAATTCTGGTACTTTTTTCTGCCCTCGCCCACTATGTCGCAGCGCCATCTGCGCTGCCAGCCCGCAAACCATATCGAAACGAATGCATTTTGGTCCCATTTTGGGACACTCCCGGGCGATCAATGCCGGCGCTCAGTGGCCAAGCCGTCAGAGCGGTCTCGAGAGCTTCCTCCGGAAGATCGAACCGAACGCCACTCGCAAGCACCAGCATGTCGATGGCCGCAAGCAGCGCGATCGTACCAAGCAAGGCGCGGGCCACGTGGCGCTCGGGGAGCGGGCTCCCCCGAGCGGCGGGGAGGACCAGCAGGGCGGCGATGAGGGCAAGGCCCGCACCCGCCAGGAGCTTCCCGGCCAGGATCGCGGGCGGCCCGACCGCATGGGGAGCAAGGCCGCGCGCCACGACGACGGCAAACCGGGGCAGCACGGCCAGCAGGTCCGCCGACGCGAGCACGGCAGCCGCCAGCGCAGCAAGCGCCGTGGCCACGTTGCGCCCGCGGGCCGCCGCCAGCGCAAGAAGGAGTGCGGCACCGGCGAGCTGCCCCGGTGCCAGCAGGCCGAACGGAGCCGCATCCGCCGAGGCGAGCACCATCTGCTGCAGCCCGTGCCCGCGCTGCCGGGCCTCCAGGACTCCGCCCAGGACGTGAACGAGCAGGAAGCCCAGATCGAGCAGCAGGATCAGCTCGAGCGCCGCCCGCCCCCGCATGCCGCTGCCGGCGGCCGGAGCCGCACCCACCCTCATCTCGGCCCCATCTCCCACCAGCAGGGCCCAGCATGACGATGGCGGATGAAAATAGGGTTAAGCGCTCAGGCGATCGGCAGCCGGTTCGGGAAGCGGCCGTAGGCGCGGATATAGGTGGGCACCACGGTCTCCAGCGGTGTCGGCTGGATGCCGAGCTCGGCCAGGCCAGGGGCACCCTCGGCCACCACATTGTCGCGCTTGAGCAGCTCCACCTGGTCCGGCGTGAGCGGCGGCTCCGGCAGGAGCTGGAGCAGGCGGGCCTGCAGGCTCGCGGCGCCGAACGGCAGGGTCACGAGCAGCCGGCGGCGCCCGACCATCTTGAGGATCAGCTCCATGAGCTCGCGGAAGGTGTAGACCGTGGGCCCGCCGAGCTCGAAGGTCCGGCCGGCATGGTTGCCGTCGCCGAGCGCGGTCACGATCGCGGAGGCCACGTCGCCGACATGGACCGGCTGGAACCTCGTATGGCCACCGCCGACCAGCGGCAGGACCGGCATGATCTGGGCCATGCGCGCGAACCGGTTGAAGAAGCCGTCCTCGGGCCCGAACACGATGCTTGGGCGGACGATCACGGCTTGCGGGAAGGCGGCGCGGACGTTGGCCTCCCCTTGCGCCTTGGTGCGGCCGTAGAGGCTGGGCGAGGCCGGATCGGCCCCGATCGCCGACATCTGCACCAGCCGCAGCGCTCCGGCGGCCTTGGCCGCGGCCGCGATCTCGCCCGGGCAGGCGGGCCTGCACCGCCTCGAACTCGCCGGCACGGCGCTCGAACAGGATGCCGATCAGGTTCACGACATCGCTGCTGCCGGCCACCATCCGGGCCACCGAAGCGGGCCCGGGCTCCCACGGCTCGAGCACGATCTGGCCCACCGCCCCCATGGGCTTGAGGAACATGGCCCGGTTGGGCTCGCGTGAGGGCACCCTGATCGTGGCACCCAGCTCGGCCAGCCGCTTCACCACATAGCGGCCGATAAAGCCCGAGCCGCCGAAGACGGTGACCACCTTGTCGCGCATGATTCCTCCCAGGAGCCGCTGGCGGGGGCGGCCGCGACCACCTGCCGCGAGGGTGAAGCGTCCGGCCGACCTCACATAATCGCGTTGACGGCCATTGCCGAGGCTCATACACGTCGCGGGGCCGTGCCCAGGTGGCGGAATTGGTAGACGCGCAGGTTTCAGGTACCTGTGGCCCACAAGCCGTGGAGGTTCGAGTCCTCTCCTGGGCACCACTCCCCGCGGCCGTTCAGCCGATCTTAACCAAATGCGAGTAGCGTCCCGCTATCTGCTCGCCAGCTGACGGCAATCATGAACATCGAGCTGCATCAGGGCGACCTGCCCGACCATCTGACGCTGGGCGAGGTCGTCGCGGTCGATACCGAGACGATGGGCCTGAAGCCCGAGCGCGACCGCCTGTGCGTCGTCCAGCTGAGCGACGGCGACGGCACCGCGCACCTGGTCCAGCTCCAGCCCGGCGGCTACCGTACACCCAACCTCAACGCCCTGCTCGCGGATCCCGACCGGCTCAAGCTCTTTCATTACGCCCGCTTCGACCTCGCCATGCTGCGCCGGTTCCTGGGTGTGGCCTGCGGCCCGGTCTACTGCACCAAGATCGCTTCCAGGCTCGCCCGCACCTATACCGACCGGCACGGGCTCAAGGACCTCGTGCGCGAGCTCCTGGGGGTCGAGCTCGACAAGACCGAGCAGAGCTCGGACTGGGGTGCGCCGGCCTTGAGTGAGACCCAGCTCCGCTATGCCGCGCGCGATGTGGCCCACCTGCACGAGATCCGCGCCCGCCTCGATGCGATGCTGGAGCGCGAGGGCCGCAGCCATCTCGCGGCCGCCTGCTTCGCCTTCCTGCCGGTCCGGGCCGAGCTCGACCTTGCCGGCTGGGCCGAGCAGGACCTGTTCGCGCATTGAGCCCTGCATGACGCTGCCCACCCCTCCGCGCTCGCTCGTTGACGGCCGGGTGGCCCCGCCGGATACTCCGCCGCCGTGCCGAGCCGCCATAGGCACCTCGCAAGGATGGCGGCAAGCGAGGCCGGACGGGCCTCGAGCCGGATGGGAAGCAACGTGACTGGCGAGCGCGCAAGCGCGCGACGGCTGCCTGACGCGGCCGGCGCGGACGAGGGGCCGAGCCCGGCGGTAGCCAGCGCTCGCCGGGTGATCACGGCCGAGGCCGACGCGCTCCGGCTCATGGCGCACCGGATCGGGGCCGACTTCGCCGCCGTGGTCGACCGGCTGGCAGCGGTGCCGGGCCGGGTCGTGGTCACCGGCATGGGCAAGAGCGGCCATGTCGCGCGCAAGATCGCGGCCACGCTGGCCTCCACCGGCACCCCCGCCCTCTTCGTCCACCCGGCCGAGGCCAGCCACGGCGATCTCGGCATGATCACCGCCCAGGACGCGGTGATCGCACTTTCGAATTCGGGCGAGACGCCGGAGCTGCGCGACCTCGTCCTCTACACCCGCCGCTTCGGCATCCCGCTGGTCGCCATCGTCGGCCGGCAGCGGAGCACGCTCGGCGACGATGCGGACGAGGCGCTGATCCTGCCCGAGCTGCGCGAGGCCTGCCCGATGGGCCTGGCCCCCACCACCTCGACCACCTGCATGCTGGCGCTGGGCGATGCCATCGCGGTGGCCCTGCTCGAGCGGCGTGGCTTCTCCGCCAACGACTTCGCCACCTTCCATCCGGGCGGGAAGCTGGGCAGCCGGCTCCTGCGGGTCGAGCAGCTCATGCACAAGGCACCGGAGCTGCCGCTGGTGACGCCCGAGGCCAGCATGGGCGAGGCCGTCCTGGAGATGAGCGACAAGCGCCTGGGCTGCGTCGGCGTCGTCGAGGACGGCAGGCTGGTCGGCATCGTCACCGACGGCGATCTCCGCCGCCACATGCGGCCCGATATCCTGGAGCGGCCGGTCCGCGAGGTGATGAGCCGGCACCCGCGCACGATCGGGGCCCGCGCCCTCGCGGTCGAGGCGGTGGCCGCCATGAACGGCGGCGGACGACCCGTCACCGTCCTCTTCGTCGTCGAGAGCGAGCGCCCGATCGGAGCGCTCCATCTGCACGACTGCCTCAAGGCCGGGATCGTGTGAGCCAGACCATGCGCCAACCCAGCTCCCGATCGCGCTCGCAGGCTGGGCTTCGGCCTGCTGCTCGCGTTCCTTCTCCTGGCCGGCCTTCTCCTGGCCGACAGTGCGGTGGCCCAGCAGCAGCCTCAACAGCAGACCCAGCCGCAACGCAAGGCGGCACAGGAGGACGACCCGGTCGAGATCGTCTCCGATTCGCTCGTGGTCGAGCAGGAGAAGCAGCTCGCCACCTTCACGGGCAATGTCGACGCCGTCCAGGGCGAGATGCGGCTGCGGGCGGACAAGCTGCTCGTCTACTATCAGGAGGACAACGAGCAGGCGGGTGCTGCCCAACCCGCCGGCGGCGATCAGGCCATCCAGCGGATCGAGGCCATGGGCAACGTGTTCGTCACCCGGCCCGGCGAGACGGCCAAGGGCGACAACGGCACCTACCAGCCGGCCACGGGCGACGTCACGCTCGACGGCAATGTCGTGCTCACCCGCGGGCAGAACGTGATCCGCGGCGCCCGCCTGCTCTCCAACCGGCGCACCGGCCAGTCGACGGTCTATGCCGCGGCACCGGGCTCCATCGGCAAGCCGGAGCAGCGGGTCCGGGCCCTGTTCAAGCCCGAAAGCCGGCCGCAGCAGCCGGCCCGGAAGCCGTGACCGTCTCGCTCGACCGCGATCTCATGCCGCCAGGCATCGCGCCGCAGCTCGTCGCACGTCCGGAGCGGTTCCTGCCGCCGCCGGCCCAGGCCGAGCTCGGTGCCTACAATCTGGGCAAACGCTACCGCACCCGGCCCGTCCTCCAGGACGTGTCGCTGCACCTTGCCCGCGGCGAGGCCGTGGGCCTGCTCGGGCCCAACGGGGCCGGCAAGACCACCTGCTTCTATATCATCACCGGCCTGATCGCGGCCGACCGCGGCCAGGTCGTCCTGGACGGCCAGGACATCACCCGCCTGCCCATGCACCGCCGGGCCAGGGCCGGCATCGGCTACCTGCCGCAGGAGGCCTCGGTGTTCCGCGGCCTCACGGTCGAGCAGAACATCCTGGCCGTGCTCGAGCTGCACGAGCGCGACCGCGAGCAGCGGCGTGCCCGCTGCGAGCAGCTCCTGCGCGAGTTCGACCTCGTCCGCGTTCGCTCGACGCTGGCCATCGCCCTTTCCGGCGGCGAGCGGCGACGCACCGAGATCGCGCGCGCCCTGGCCTCGGACCCGAGCTTCGTCCTCCTGGACGAGCCCTTGGCCGGCATCGACCCCATCAACGTGACGGAGATCAGGCACCTTGTCGGCCATCTCAAGGACCGGGGGCTGGGCGTGCTGATCACCGACCACAATGTCCGCGACATGCTGGAGATCATCGACCGCGCCTATATCCTGCACGAGGGCCGGGTCCTGTTCGAGGGCACGCCGTCCGAGATCGTGGCCGATCCAGCGGTGCGGCGCGTCTATCTCGGCGACCGTTTCAGTCTCTGAGCCCTGACCATGGCGCTCGCAGCCGGCCTCCGCCTCGACCTGCGCCAGACCCAGGGGCTGGTGCTCACACCCCAGCTCCAGCAGGCGATCAAGCTCCTCCAGCTCTCCAACCTCGAGCTCTCGGCCGCGGTCGACCGCGAGGTGGCGGAGAACCCCTTCCTCGAGCGGGCCGAGGGCCTGCACGTGAACGGGGTGACGGCCCCGGTACCCGCACCGGTCTCCAGCGCGCCGGGCCCGATCGAGCGCGACGAGGGCTGGTGGCAGCCCTCGGCCGGCCGTGCCGCCGACTGCACCCTGGGCCTCAAGCGCGCGACGCGGGGCCAGGCGGAAGGCGAGCTGCCGTCGCTGGAAGCCAGGCTCACCAGGCCGCGCGGCCTGCGCGAGCACCTCCTGGAGCAGATCGGCGGGGCCAGGGACGTGGCTGCCCGAGCCCTGGCGGCGACACTGATCGACTGGCTCGACCAGGATGGCTATCTGCGCGAGTCGGATGCCGATCTCGGCGTGGCGCTGGGCACGTCGGTGGAGCTGGTGGCTGCGGCACGCGCCCTGCTCCAGGCCTGTGATCCGGCCGGTGTCGGCGCCTGCGACCTCGCCCAGTGCCTGGGCCTGCAGCTGCGCGAGCGTGACCGGCTCGACCCGGCCATGCAGGCGCTCCTGGCGAACCTGCCCCTTCTGGCCCGGGCCGAGCGGGCCGAGCTGATGCGGCGCTGCGCGGTCGACGCCGAGGACCTGCAGGACATGATCCACGAGCTGAAGGAGCTGGAGCCGCGGCCGGCACGCTCCTTCGGCAACGAGGATGTCTTCACGGTCATCCCGGACGTGCTGGTGTTCGCCGGACCCGACCATAGCTGGCGGGTCGAGCTGAACAGCGGGACCTTGCCCCGCGTCCTGGTCGACCGCTCCTATCACGCCACCATCCAGCGCCAGGGCGTCGACCGGCAGTCGCGCGAGTATCTGAGCGAGCGGCTCCAGGCCGCCACCTGGCTCGCCAAGGCCCTGGACCAACGCGCCCGCACCATGCTCAAGGTCGTGCGCGCGATCTTCGCCCGCCAGCGCCCGTTCCTGGAGCGTGGCGTCCAGGCGCTGCGCCCCCTTGTCTTGCGCGACATCGCCGAGCGGACCGGGCTGCACGAGAGCACCGTGAGCCGTGCCACCGCCGACAAATATGTGGCAACCCCGCACGGAACCTTTCCGCTCAAGTTCTTCTTCACGACCGCGATCGCAGCTGTTTCGGGCGAGGAGTCCCACAGTGCCGAGGTGGTGCGCCAGCAGATCAGGAAGCTCGTCGAGCGCGAGGGCGCCGACGTTCTCTCCGACGACCAGATCGTGGTCGAGCTGCGCCGCATGGGGGCCGTGATTGCCCGGCGCACGGTCGCCAAGTACCGCGAATCGCTGAGCATTCCCTCCTCGGTCGAGCGCAGGCGGGCGAAGGCGCTCAGCCGATGACCCTTCCGGGCGTGCTTCCTCCACGCTGCTCGGAGCTGCCGATCGTACCCGTGAGAGTATCCGCATGGTGGCCATCGCCGATCTCGTGACCGCGGACCGGCTGCTGCTCGACCTTCGTCCGTCGAGCAAGCGGCAGCTGTTCCAGGACCTGGCGGCCGCGGTCGAGCGGGCGTCGGGCATCGACCAGACCACCGTGCTGGCGGCCCTGGTCCAGCGGGAGAAGCTGGGCACCACGGGCATCGGCGACGGGGTGGCCGTGCCGCACGCACGGCTCAAGGACCTGCCGCGGCTCATGGGCTTCTTTGCCCGGCTCACGAAACCCGTGGACTACGATGCCCTGGACGAGCTGCCGGTCGACCTCGCCTTCCTGATCGTGGCACCGGAGGACGAGAACGCGGAGCAGCTCAAGGCGCTGGCGAAGATCGCCCGTCTCCTGCGCGACCCGGCACTCACCGCTCAGCTGCGCCGCGAGACCGATCCCAGGCGGGTGCACGACATCATCGCCGGCCGGGCCGGCGATCGGGAGTGACGGCAGCCGCCACGGCCCTCACCCTCCACGCGAGCGCTGTTGCCTGGCACGGCCGCGGCGTCCTGCTGCGCGGCGCTTCGGGATCGGGCAAGTCGGCCCTGGCGCTGCGCCTCCTCCAGGCCGGCGCCCGGCTCGTGGCCGACGATCTCGTGACGGTCAGCGCCGAGCGCGGTCGCCTTATCGCCCGCTCGCCCCGACCGTCAGGCTTGATCGAGGCGCGCGGTCTGGGCATCTTCCGTCTCGCCGCAGCGGCCACGGCACCTTTGGCGCTGGCCGTAGACCTGATGCCCTCCGCCGTGCTGGAGCGGCTGCCCGAGGTGGCGTCGGAGACCTTGTTGGGCATCACCCTCCCCCGCATCGCCCTCGACGCCGGTGTTCCCGGTGCGCCGGCCCTGGTCCTGCTGGCGCTGACCGCACGCCGTGCCGGCTGAGCCATGAGCCGCACCGTGATCGTCACCGGCATGTCGGGTGCCGGGCGCACCACGTGCCTCAAGATCCTGGAGGATCTCGGCTACGAGGCGGTCGACAACCTGCCGATCCGGCTGATCGGGCGGCTCCTGCGGATCGAGGAGCTCGAGCCCTACAACATCGCCATCGGCATCGACAGCCGGACCATGGGCTTCGAGCCCCGCCGCCTCGTCCGCCATGTGCGCAGCGTGCGCGAGCGGGCGACGGGCTCGTTCCACCTCCTCTTTCTCGACTGCGACGACGACGTGCTGCAGCGGCGCTTCAGCACCACCCGCCGCCGCCACCCGCTGGCCGACGAGCTGCCGATGCTGGAGGCGCTGGCGCACGAGCGGGCGCTGCTGGCCCCGCTCAAGGCCTCGGCGGACCTCGTCGTCGACACGAGCGCGCTGGCCCTGCCCGACCTGCGCCGGATCCTGACCGGGCATCTGGGCGGGGCCGAGGGCCGGTTGCAGGTGGCCGTGGTCTCCTTCTCCTACAAGCACGGGCTGCCGCGCGACGCCGACCTCGTCTTCGACGTCCGCTTCCTGCGCAACCCGCACTATGTCGACGAGCTCAAGGCCCTGACCGGGCAGGACGAGACGGTCCAGGCCTATGTCCGGGCCGACCCGGAGTTCGACAGCTTCATGGCGCACCTCCAGAGTCTGCTCGCACCGCTCCTCCCCCGCTACCAGAGCGAGGGCAAGAGTTACCTCACCATCGCCATCGGCTGCACCGGCGGCCAGCATCGCTCCGTCTATCTGGCCCTGCTCCTGGGCCAGTGGCTGGCGGCCGCCGACTGGGCCGTGAGCGTTCGCCATCGCGACATGCCGGGTGCTGTGGAGACTGAAGCATGATCGGCCTCGTCCTGGTGACGCACGGGCGGCTGGCCGCGGAGTTCGTGGCGGCCCTCGAGCATATCGTGGGCCGGCAGGAGCGCGTGCTCACCGTCTGCATCGGTGCCGACGACGATGTGGAAGCGCGGCGGGCGGAGATCGTGCGCGCCATCCGCGAGGTCGACGATGGCAGCGGCGTCGTGGTGCTGACCGACATGTTCGGCGGCACACCCTCGAACCTCGCCATCTCCACCATGGACAGGAAGGGCATCGAGGTGATCGCCGGCATGAACCTGCCGATGCTGATCAAGCTCGCCAGCGTGCGCGACAGCGAGCCCCTGGCCGAGGCCGTGGTGGCGGCCCAGGAGGCCGGGCGCAAGTACATCAACGTGGCCAGCCGCCTGCTCACGCCCGAGAAGGGCTGAGCCGGCCTTGAGCACGGGCCCCCTTACCTGTCAGGTCACCATCTGCAACCAGCGCGGCCTGCATGCCAGGGCCGCGGCCAAGTTCGTCAAGACCGCCGAGGTCTTCACGGCCGATATCCGTGTCACCAAGGACGACCTCACCGTCGGCGGCACCTCCATCCTGGGCCTGATGATGCTGGCGGCGAGCCCGGGCAGCACGCTCACCCTCGTCGTCGAGGGCGCTGACGCCCAGGCGGCCCTCCAGGCGGTGGTGGCACTCGTGGAAGCGGGCTTCGGCGAGACCTGAGCGGGCAGCCCGTCAGGCGGCTGCCGCGCCCGCCTCCTGCCGGTCGCGCAGAGGCACCCAGACATCCTGGTACCAGCGCACGAAGCGCTCGATGCCGGTCTCGATCGGCGTGCTCGGGCGGAAGCCCACGTCGCGGGCGAGGTCGTCGACATCGGCATAGGTCGCCGGCACGTCGCCCGGCTGCATCGGCTGCATTTCCTTGACGGCGGTGATGCCGAGGATGCGCTCGAGCGTGCCGATCACGTGCATCAGCTCCACGGGATGGTGGTTGCCGATATTGTAGAGCCGGTAGGGGGCCATGCTGGAGCCGGGATCGGGCTGCTCGCCCGTCCAGGCGGGATCGGGTGCCGGCACCTGGTCGAGCGTCCGGCAGACGCCCTCGACGATGTCGTCGACATAGGTGAAGTCGCGCCGCATGCGGCCGTGGTTGAAGACCTTGATCGGCCGCCCGGCCAGCATCGACTCGACGAAGATGAACATCGCCATGTCGGGCCGGCCCCATGGCCCGTAGACGGTGAAGAAGCGCAGGCCCGTGACCGGCAGTCCGTAGAGATGGCTGTAGGTGTGGGCCATGAGCTCGTTCGCCTTCTTGGTGGCGGCGTAGAGGCTCAAAGGGTGATCGACATTGTCGTGGACCGAGAACGGCATGCTCGTGTTGGCGCCGTAGACCGAGCTGCTCGAGGCGTAGACGAGGTGCCGGACCTCGTGCTGCCGGCAGCCTTCCAGGACATTGGTGAAGCCGATCAGGTTCGAATCGATGTAGGCGTGCGGGTTGGTGAGCGAGTAGCGCACGCCGGCCTGGGCTGCGAGGTGGATCACGGCGGTCGGTCGCTCGGCCCGGAACAGCTCGGCCATGCCCTCGCGATCGGCGAGGTCGAGCTTGGCGAAGCGGAAGCCGCCGCGGCCGCGCAGCCGTGCCAGCCGCGCCTCCTTGAGGCGGACATCGTAATAGGGGTTCAGGTTGTCGAGGCCGACCACCCGGCAGCCTTCGCCCAGCAGGCGCTCCGCCACGTGATAGCCGATGAATCCCGCGGCACCGGTGACGAGCACAGGACCGGAATGGGCGAGGCGCATCGCTTCAGAGACTCCAGTATAGCTGGCCCGCGGCCGGCAGCGCCGCCGGCGACAGCACCGATTTCACGTCGATCAGGATGCCGGTCCGGGTCAGCAGGCCCGACAGGCGCCCCTCGGCAAACGCTTCCCGATAGCTGGCATGCGGCACGGCTAGTACAACGGCATCGAGGGCGTGGAACAGTTCCAGAGGGGCGAGCGCAATCCCGTACTCGGCGCGCTGCCTCCTCGGCATCGGCCAGGGGGTCGTGCACCATCACCTCGATGCCGAACTCCTTCAGCTCGCGCAGGATGTCGGGCACGCGGCTGTTGCGCAGATCGGGCACATCCTCCTTGAAGGTGAGGCCCAGCACGCCGACCCGGGCCCGCTTCACCGGCACGTCGTTCTGGACCAGCAGCTTGACCAGCTTGCGGGCGATGAAGGCGCCCATGCCGTCATTGATCCGCCGGCCGGCCAGGATGACCTCGGGGTGATAGCCCACGCTCTCGGCCTTGGCGGTGAGGTAATAGGGGTCGACCCCGATGCAGTGGCCGCCGACCAGGCCCGGCGTATAGCGCAGGAAGTTCCACTTGGTGGCGGCGGCGTCCAGCACGTCCTTGGTACGGATCCCCAGCCGGTCGAAGATGATCGCGAGCTCGTTCATCAGCGCGATGTTGAGGTCGCGCTGCGTGTTCTCGATCACCTTGGCAGCCTCGGCGGCCCTGATCGTGGGTGCCCGATGCAGGCCCGCCTTCACCACCGGCCCGTACACCGCCTCGACCCGGCGCAGGCTGCCCTCGTCCTCGGCGGCGACGATCTTGGTGATGGTCTCGAGCCGGTGCTCCCGGTCGCCGGGGTTGATCCGCTCGGGCGAGTAGCCGAGCTTGAAGTCCGCCCCCTGGCGCAGGCCGGAGATCAGGGCCAGCAGCGGCCCGCACACCTCCTCGGTCACGCCCGGATAGACGGTCGACTCGAACACCACCACCGCTCCCGGCGTCAGCGCCCGGCCGACCGTCTCGCAGGCCCGGCGGATGGGGCCGAGGTCGGGCTGCCGGTTGCCGTCGATCGGGGTCGGCACGGTGACGATGAAGAAGGTGCAGCCCTCGAGGTCGACGCTGTCGGCGGTGAAGCGGATGGGAAGGCCATCGAGCTCCTCGCGCGTGAACTCGCGGGTTGCGTCCTCACCCTGGCGCAGCGCCGCGATCCGCCTCTCATTGATGTCGAAGCCGATCACGTCGCCATGCGCCCGCGCCATGCCGACGGCCACCGGCAGCCCGACATAGCCAAGCCCGACGACCGCGATCCGCTCTGCGCTCATGCCGCTCTCCTGACCACCGCCTGCCGCCCGGCCGGCCCGGTGCTGTGGCCATGCAAGTCCTCATAGCGCCGCACGATGGCACGGCGGTGAGGAAATCGCAGCTACGGCTCAATCTCCCGACAGCGGGCCGCTAGCCGCCCACGGTCTGCACCACCTCGAAGCCCTCGAACTGCGGGTGGCCCAGATAGAGGCCGGTATGGTCCCCGGCCGAGCGGTGCGCGTCGCGGAAAGCCTGGCTCCTGGTCCAGTCCTCGAAGGCGGCGCGGGAGGCCCAGATGGTGTGCGAGGCGAAGAGGGTCTCGTCCTCGCCCGTGGGCCCGCGCAGGAGGTGGAACTCGACGAAGCCCGGCACGCCGCTCAGATGCGTGTCGCGCTCGGTCCAGATCCGCTGGAACCGCTCCTCCTCCCCGAGGCGCACCCTGAAGCGGTTCATGGCGATGAACATGGAGACTTCCCGATCTGCTGTGCTGGACCGGGCCTGAGCTAGCGCCCGCCGGCCGCCGTGCCAGGGCCGGCCAGGAGCCGGGCCAGGAGCCGCTCGCCGACCCGCGTCAGCTCCACGGTCGCAGCCCTGCCCGCATGCTCCACATGGCGAAGCCACTTGTCGCGCAGCATGCGGTTCAGGACCTCCGTGACCACTGGCTCGCCGAACCCGTCCGCCACCAGTTCCTCGTCGACCACGCGCTTCTTCGCCAGCAGCGTTTCCAGGAGCAGCCGCTCGCCCGGATCGCCGCCGGCCAGGAGCGAGCGCGTCGAGGGATGCAGCCACTCCCGGTGCTCGGCCTCGGACGCGAAGCCCTGGAGCGCGAACCGCAACGGGCTCTGGTCCAGGTCGGCGAGGCCCGCCTTGACGGCCGGGTCCAGGCCGAGCTCGGCCACGACCGCAGCCGCCTCCTCCTCGACCCGGTACTTGGCATCCCGAAGCATCTCGTGCGCTTGTGCCGAAGCCCGGCCCGCCGCACCCAGCCACTCGTCGAGCAGGCCCTGATAATGCCGGGCAGCCTGGCTGAAGAAGGCAGCGGCCCGCATCCCGGTCGATGGGCGCAGCTCACCGCCCAGCCGCGGGAGCATGGCCTGGGCCCGGTCCAGCAGCCTGCCGCCCAGCGCCAGCGCCCGGCGCTTCTGGGTCAGGTCGTAGCCGGTCGAGCGCACGTCGATCAGCAGCCGCGCCCCGCTGTCGAGGAGATGGGCGAAGAGCACCTTCGCCGGCACGTCCGCGGTCGAGCCGTAGAGAGCGCCGGCCTGCCGCCGGTAGGTGGTACCCAAGGGCGGCTTCGGGTCCCGCCCGAGCAGGAAGTCCAGGAGTCCCGAGAGCTCCTGCTCGAAGCGCGCCGGGTCGCGGAAATCCACGTGCTTGATGTCGCGCAGGCTGATCGGGATCTCGGTGTCCCTGACCAGCAGGGGCACCAGCGTGGCCTCCGCACCGGAGAGCCTGCTGGCCAGCAGGCTGCGCCATTCGTGGCTCACCCAGCGTGCCGTGGGGCCCACCGCCTCGGGCGTAAGCACCAGCAGCAGCACGGTCGCCCGGCTCAGCGCCTCGTCGATCCGGCCGGTGATCGAGTCCCCGGGCCTGATCTCCCACTTGTCGAGCCAGACCTCGAGGCCCGCTTCCCGCAGCCTCGTCGCCAGCCGCTCCGACCAGTCCGTATCGGCACCCTTGTGGCTGACGAAGATCATGCCCCGCCCCGCATCCGGTGCCGGAGATCTACCAGTGCGCGACCTGGCCGCGTACCCCCTAACCTTGCCCCGCCCGGCCCCTTGTGCTTAACGCCTGCCAGCCTGCACCGGGTGCCGCCCGTCGCGCGCCGCACCCCGCTTCTTTGCGCCATGGAGATCCGTCGTGTCCAAGGACTACCGCGTCGCCGATATCGGGCTTGCCGACTGGGGGCGGCGCGAGATCGCGATCGCCGAGACCGAGATGCCCGGCCTGATGGCGATCCGGGCCGAGTACGGCGCACGGCAGCCGCTCAAGGGTGCGCGCATCGCGGGCTCCCTGCACATGACGATCCAGACCGCGGTGCTGATCGAGACCCTGACCCACCTGGGGGCCGACGTCCGCTGGGCGTCGTGCAACATCTTCTCGACCCAGGACCATGCGGCGGCCGCCATCGCCGCCGCGGGCGTGCCCGTCTTCGCCTACAAGGGCGAGTCGCTGGAAGAGTATTGGGAGTACGCCCACAACATCTTCGAGTGGCACGATGGCGGCGCCCCGAACATGATCCTGGACGATGGCGGCGATGCCACGCTGCTGGTCCATCTGGGCCGCAGGGCCGAAGCCGACGCATCCGTCCTCGACGATCCGAAGAACGAGGAGGAGGAAGCCCTCTACGCCTCGATGAAGAAGCGCCTCAAGAGCGCCCCCGGCTGGTACACGAGCCTGGGCGACGCCATCCGCGGCGTCACCGAGGAGACCACGACCGGCGTGCACCGCCTCTACGAGATGGAGCGCCGCGGCGAGCTGCTGTTCCCCGCCATCAACGTCAACGACAGCGTCACCAAGTCGAAGTTCGACAATCTCTATGGCTGCCGCGAGAGCCTGGTCGACGGCATCCGCCGCGCCACCGACGTGATGATGGCCGGCAAGGTGGCCATGGTCGCCGGCTTCGGCGATGTCGGCAAGGGCTCGGCCGCCTCCTTGCGCAATGCCGGTGCCCGCGTGCTCGTCTCCGAGGTCGACCCGATCTGCGCCCTCCAGGCCGCCATGGAGGGCTACGAGGTCACGACGATGGAGGACGCGGCCCCCCGCGCCGACATCTTCGTCACCGCCACCGGCAATGTCGACGTCATCACCCTCGACCACATGCGGGCGATGAAGGACCGGGCGATCGTCTGCAACATCGGCCACTTCGACAGCGAGATCCAGGTCGCCAACCTGCGCAACTTCCGCTGGCACCCGGTCAAGCCGCAGGTGGACGAGATCGAGTTCCCGAACGGCCGCCGGATCATCCTCCTGGCCGAGGGCCGGCTCGTGAACCTGGGCTGTGCGACCGGCCACCCGAGCTTCGTGATGTCGGCCTCGTTCACCAACCAGACGCTGGCGCAGATCGAGCTCTGGGCCAACCAGGGCAAGTACGCGCGCAAGGTCTACACCCTGCCCAAGTCGCTGGACGAGAAGGTGGCGGCCCTGCACCTCGACAAGATCGGCGTGAAGCTCACCAAGCTCACGCCGCAGCAGGCCTCCTATCTGGGCCTCGCACCCGAGGGGCCGTTCAAGCCCGAGCCTTACCGCTACTGAGCACGCTCACCCTTCGCCTGCCGGACCTCGCCGCGACCCGGGCCTTCGGCGCCCGGCTCGCCGCGAGCTTGCGCGCAGGCGACGTGGTGGCGCTCGAGGGCGATCTCGGGGCCGGCAAGACGGAGCTGGCGCGGGCGGTGATCCGCTCGCTTGCCGGTGCCGACATCCCGGTCCCCAGCCCCACCTTCACCCTCCTCCAGGCCTATGAGCTGCCGGGCCTCACCGTGACCCACGCCGACCTCTACCGCCTGTCCGACCCGAGCGAGGTCCTGGAGCTCGGCCTCGACGAGGCCTGGGAGCAGGGTGCAGTCCTGGTCGAATGGCCCGAGCGGGCCGGCGATCTCCTGCCTGCGGAGCGGCTGACCCTGCACCTGCGCCACGTGCCGGAAGCCGGCGCCGAGGCACGCGACATCGAGATCGAGGGTGGCGAGCGGTGGCGGAGCCTTCAGGCGTGAGCAGCCGCGACGACGAGATCGACCGTTTTCTCGGCGCCGCAGGCTGGGCCGGTGCGGAGCGGCAGCCGCTGGGTGCGGACTGGTCGAACCGCCGCTACGAGCGCGTCCGCCGCCACGGCACCAGCGCCATCCTCATGGATGCTGCCGGCGACGCGCCGGTCGGCGCCTTCATCGCGGTCGACCGCTGGCTGCGCAGCATCGACCTGCACGCGCCCGAGCTCCTGGGCATCGACGAGCCCGCGGGCCTGCTCCTGCTCGAGGACCTCGGCGACGACCTCCTGGCCCGGGTCGTCGCCGAAGGCGGCGACGAGCTCGAGCTCTACCATCTGGCGCTCGACGCGATCCTGCACTTCCAGGATGCCGAGCCTCCCGCCTTCCTGCCGGTGCTCGACGAGTCGGGCCTGCTCGGCCTCCTCGACCTCTATCTCGACTTCGCCACCCCCTCCCTTCCCGCCGATGCCCGCGCCGAGTTCACGGCAATCTGGCAGGGCCTCCTCCCGCGGGCACGGCTCGGCGAGGGTGTGTTCCTCTACCGCGACTACCATGCCGAGAACCTGCTCTGGCTCCCTCACGAGCGCGGCCTGTGGCGCTTGGGCCTGCTCGACTTCCAGGACGCCTTCAAGGGCCCCGCCGCCTACGATCTCGTCTCCCTGATCCAGGACGCCCGCCGCGACGTGGCACCCGAGGTCGCCGCCTCCGTCGTGCAGCGCTACCTCGCCGCCCGGCCTGCGCTCGACCCCGAAGCGCTGGCCGTCGCCATGGCCGTGCTCGGCGCCCAGCGGGCGATGCGCATCCTGGGCGTGATAGCACGGCTCACCGTGACCAAGGGCCGAGCCTTCCCCCCCGGTATGAACGAGCGCGTTTTGGGGCACCTTGTTGCAGCCCTGGCCCATCCGGCGCTTGCGGAGCTGCGTGGCTGGTGCGACCGTCATGGGACGCTGACCCGCAAAGGCCCCTGACCCGCCGCATGGCCGCCCTCTTCACTGTCCCGGCCCACCTGCCGTTCCTGGATGCGGTGGCGGTGGAGCTGTTGCGGCGCCCGGTCGAGACCCTGGCCGACACGCTGGTCCTCCTGCCGAGCCGGCGCGCCTGCCTCTCCTTGCGCGACGCGATGATGCGGGCCGCAAGCGGTCGCGCCCTGCTCCTTCCGCGCTTCCAGCCCGTGGGCGAGCTGGAGACCGACGAGCTCCTGCTCGACCCGCAGGCCGAGCTCGAGCTGCTCCCCGCCCTGCCGCCGCTGCGCCGCCACCTCCTGCTCACCCAGCTCGTCCTCGCCAAGGACCGCGAGATCAAGCACGAGCAGGCGATCCGCCTCGCCGGCGAGCTGATGGGCTTCCTCGACGAGGTCGCGACCGAGAACGTGCCCCTGGAGCGCCTCGACGGCCTGGTCACGGCCGAGCTTGCCGAGCACTGGCAGCAGACCCTGGAGTTCCTGCGCATCCTGACCCAGGTCTGGCCCGACGTCGTGGCGGAGCAGGGCCGCGTCGACCCGGTCGAGCGCCGCAACCGCCTGCTCGCCGCCTGGATCAAGCGCTGGCAGGAGCACCCGCCGCGCACGCCCGTGATCGCCGCCGGTGTGACCGGCAGCATCCCCAAGGTGGCCGAGCTCCTGGGCGTGATTGCCCGCCTGCCTCAGGGCTGCGTCGTCCTCCCCGGCCTCGACGGCGAGGCGCTGGCGGCGGACTGGGATGCCGTCGGCGCCAGCCATCCCCAGTACAGCCTGAAGCGGCTCCTGGAGCGGATCGGGATCGAGCGCCTGGCCGTGCGCCCCTGGCCCGTGGGCGGGCTCGTCGGCGGCACGGTCGAGCGCGCCCGCTTCATGGCCGAGGTGATGCGCCCTGCCACCCGCAGCGACGCCTGGCAGGACCTGGTCGAGCCACCCTCGCCTGCCCTGGCCGGCCTCGAGATCGCGACCGCCCCCGACCTCGCCAGCGAGGCCGTGCAGCTCTCCTTGCGCATCCGCGCCGCCCTGGAGGAGCCTGGCAAGCGGGTGGCCCTCGTCTCCTCCGACCGCAACCTCGCCCGCCGGGTCGCCGCCGAGCTCGCCCGCTGGGGTGTCCGCGCGGACGACAGCGCCGGCATCCCGCTCGACCAGTCCCCGCCCGGCAGCTTCCTGCTCCTCTCCGCCCACTGCATCATCGAGGACGGCCAGCCCGTCCACCTCCTCTCCGCCCTCAAGCACCCCCTGGCCTCGGGCGGGATGGCGCAAGGCGAGTTCCGCCGCCGCGTGCGTGCCCTGGAGCGGGCCGTGCTGCGCGGCCCCAGGCCCGCCGGCGGCCTCGCCGCCTGGGCCGCCGACCTGCGCACCCGCGAGCCGGGCGGGCGCTGGCCGGCCCCGGTCCCGCCGCTGGAGCTGGCGGACTGGCTGGACAAGCTTCTCGAGGCGAGCCAGCGGCTGCGTCGCCTGGCCTGCCAGGGCACCGCCCCCCTGCCCGAGCTCCTCGAGGCCCATCTCAGCTTCGCCAACTGGCTGGCCACCGACGAGACCGGCAAGCCCGACGAGCTCTGGGCGCGTGAGGCCGGTGCCACGGCCCTCCGCTTCATCACCTGCCTGCGCGAGGCCGCCGACCTCCTGCAGGAGACGCCGGCCAGCGCCTACCCCGCCCTCCTGGCCGTCCTGATGGGCCGCGAGACCGTCCGCCCCCTGGCCCCGGCCCACCCTCGCGTCGCCATCCTGGGCCAGCTCGAGAGCCGCCTGCAGCAGGCCGACCTGGTCCTGATCGGCGGCCTCAACGAAGGGGTGTGGCCCCGCCACCCCGAGAGCGGACCCTGGCTCAGCCGCAGCATGCGCAAGGCCTTCGGCCTCCCCCCGGCCGAGCTCCAGGTCGGCATCGCCGCCCACGACCTCTACCTCGCCGCCTGCGCGCCCGAGGTCGTCTTCAGCCGCTCCCGCAAGGACGAGACCGGCGCCCCCACCATCCCCTCGCGCTGGCTGGCCCGGCTGGAGGCCGTGATCAAGGCCAGCGGCGTCACCGCCGTGGTGCAGCCGAAAGCCCCCTGGGCCGCCTGGGCCATGGCGCTCGACACGCCGCCCGGCCCGCCCCGGCCCTGCTCCCGGCCCACCCCGCGGCCACCGCTCGCCGCCAGGCCGCGGGATCTCTCGGCCACCGAGATCGAGAGCCTGATCCGCGACCCCTACCGCGTCTACGCCCAGCGCATCCTGAAGCTCACCAAGCTGGAGCCGCTCGACGACGAGCCGGGCCTGCCCGAGCGCGGCCAGATCATCCACGACGTGATCGAGGCCTTCCTCCGCACCGAGCCGAACGGCACCGAGCCCCTGGAGCTGCTCCTGGCCCTGGGGCGCCAGCACTTCGCCCGCTACGCCTCCGCCCCCCAGGTCAGGGCCTTGTGGTGGCCGCGCTTCGAGGGTGCCGCCCGCTGGTTCGTGGTCCAGCACCGGAGCCGGCAGGCGGAGATCGCGGCCCTGGAGGCCGAGCTTCGCGGCTCGTTCGAGCTCGCCACCCCCGGCGGCCCCATCCGCATCCGCGCCCGCGCCGACCGGGTCGAGGTCCGCCGCGACGGCAGCCTCGCCATCCTCGACTACAAGACCGGCACCCTGCCCACGGCCCCCGAGGTGCGCAGCGGCATCCGCCCCCAGCTCCTGATCGAGGCCATGATCGCCGCCGAAGGGGGCTTCCCCAACGTGCCGGCCGCCGTCCCGACCGAGCTCCTCTACTGGGGCCTCAAGGGTGCGGAGGAGGCCCCCGGCGAGGAGAAGGCCCCTTGCGGCGAGGAGATCGAAGCCCTCCTCGCCACCGCCCGCCTGGGCCTCACCCGCCTCCTCGCCCACTTCGCCGATCCCGGCACGGCCTACATCGCCGTCCCCCACCCCGAGATCGCCCCGACCTTCAACGACTACGACCACCTGGCCCGCATCGCCGAGTGGCGCGACGCCGGGACCACGCCGTGAGCGTCGCCAACGCCCCCACCCCGGCCCAGCGCCGCGCCGCCGACCCCACCCGCTCGGTCTGGGTGACGGCCAATGCCGGCACCGGCAAGACCCGCGTCCTCTCCGACCGCGTGCTCCGCCTCCTCCTCGCCGGTGCCGCCCCCGAATCGATCCTGTGCCTCACCTTCACCAAGGCCGCCGCCGCCGAGATGGCGGTCCGGATCGAGGGCCGGCTCGCCGGCTGGGCCGTGGAGCGCGACGAGGCCCGCCTGCGTGACGACCTCCTGAACCTGCTGGGCGAGCCCCCGTCCGCCCGCACCCTCAAGGACGCCCGCCGCCTCTTCGCCCGCGTGCTCGACCTGGCCCGCGGCCTCAACATCATGACCATCCACAGCTTCTGCCAGACGCTCCTGCGCCGCTTCCCGCTCGAGGCCGGGGTCGCCCCGCATTTCGAGACCATCGACGACCGCACCGCGGCCGAGCTGATGAACGAGGCCCGCCAGGTCGTCCTGGCCGAGCGCTGCATCAGCGAGCCCGACCTGCAGAAAGCGGTGGAGATCCTGGCCGTCACGCTGGCCGAGAGCACGCTCACCGAAGCCATCCGCGAGATGCTGGGCCAGCGGCAGCGCCTCACCGCCTGCTTCGCCCGGCACCACCCGGACGGCCTGCTGCGATGGCCTCCTGGCTCGCATCGAGCACCTGCTGGAAGTCGAGGCTGGCGCCGAGCCGCCGCAGCTCATCGCCCGCGCCTGCGCCGACGGCCAGTTCGACCATCTGGGCCTTTACCGCATCGCCAATCAGCTCGTCCAAAGCGACAAGAAGACGGACGTCGACGCAGGCTCCACCATCCTGACCTGGCTCAACGCCGCGGAAGCGGACCGTATCCTGTACTTCGACAAGTACAGCAGATCGTTCCTCACGCAGGATGGGAAGCCGCGCAAGCAGCTCTGCACCAAGCGGTTCGTCGATACCTGCCTCGCGGTTCTCACCATGGAGCAGGCCCGCCTCGTCCATCTCCACGACAGCATCGAGGCCCTCACCCACGCCCGCCGCACCGCGGCCCTCCTCCGCCTGGGCCACGCCGTGATCACCGAGTACGAGGAGCTGAAGCGCCGCGGCTCGCTCGCTCGACTTCGACGACCTGATCGAGCACGCCCGCCGCCTGCTCTCCACCCCCGGCCGCAAGGAATGGGTCCTCTTCAAGCTCGACGAGCGCCTGGACCACGTCCTGGTCGACGAGGCCCAGGACACCAGCCCCGCCCAGTGGGAGATCGTCGAGCGCCTGTCGGAGGAGTTCCTGGCCGGCCTGGGCGCCCACCCCGGCCCCCGCACCCTCTTCGTCGTCGGCGACGAGAAGCAGTCGATCTACAGCTTCCAGGGTGCCGACCTCGAGAACTTCCGCAGCGTCCGCGACAAGCTCCGGGGCCTTGCCGCCGCGGCACCTTTGGCCTTCGCCGAGGAGACCCTCGACCTCTCCTTCCGCTCGGCCCGGGCCGTGCTCGAAAGCGTGGATCGCGTCCTGGCCCGGCCCGAGCTGGTGGGCGTGGTCAGGCCCGGCGAGACCGTCCGCCACGACACCAACCGTGCCAACGCCCCGGGCCTGGTCGAGCTCTGGCCGCTCGCCGCCCACGACGAGGCCACGGCCGAGACCGAGCCCTGGCCCCTCCCCGACCAGCCCCGCCGCACCGACGAGCCGCAGCGCCGCGTCGCCGACGGCATCGCCGCCCAGGTCCAGGCCTGGCTCACCCATGGCGAGCTGGTCGACGGCGAGGACGGCCCGCGCCCGATCCGCCCCGGCGACGTGCTGGTCCTGGTCTCCCGCCGCGACACCATCCAGCAGCTCACCATCCGCGCCCTCAAGGGCCTGGGCATCCCCGTCGCCGGCGCCGACCGCCTGCCGCTGGCCGAGCACATCGCCGTCCGCGACCTCATCGCCCTCGGCCGCGCCATCCTCCTCCCCGAGGACGACCTCAACCTAGCCTGCCTCCTCAAATCCCCCCTCCTTGGCCTGGACGAGGACCAGCTCTTCGACCTCGCCTACGACCGTGGCCAACTCAGCCTGCTCGAGCGCCTAAGAAACAGAGCCGGCGCCGGCGGCGCATACGCTGCCGTCTACGAGCGCCTGTCCGGCTGGATGGGCCGTGCGGACTTCATGCCGCCCTTCGAGCTCTACACCCACGTCCTGGGCGCCGGCCGCGGCCGCGAGCGCCTCCTGGCCCGCCTCGGCCCCGACGCCGCCGAGCCCATCGAGGCCTTCCTCGGCCAGGCCCTGGCCTACGAGCGCGGCCACCCCGCCTCCCTCGAAGGCTTCCTCCACTGGCTGGAGCTCGACCCCCGCCAGCTCAAGCGCGACCCCGAGCAGGCCCGCGACGCCGTCCGCGTCATGACCGTGCACGGCTCCAAGGGCCTCGAAGCCCCCATCGTCATCCTCGCCGACGCCGGCCCGCACGGCGACCCGCAGCGCCGGCCGCCTGATCTGGCACGAGGACGAGCTCCCGCTCTGGCGCCACAGCCGCTTCCGCCACTGCGCCGCCGCCATCGAGGCCGAGCGCCGCCGCGAGCGCGAGGAGCGCCAGCGCCTCCTCTACGTCGCCCTCACCCGTGCCCGCGACCGCCTCTACATCACCGGCTGGCAGGGCCGACGCAGCCGCAACGGCGCCGACCCCTGCTGGCACGAGGTGGTCAGCATCGCCCTCGCCGAGCACGAATCCATCGAGCGCTTCCCCCTCACCCTCGGCCGCCTCTACGAAGGCGAAGCCTTCCGCCTCCGCCTCGGTGCGCCGGCGGCGCCGCCTCAGTTGGTGACTGGGGACACTGCCGTCGCCACACCTCTCCCGGCCTGGGTCCGCGTGCCGGCCGCAGAGGAACGCGCTAACCGCCGTCCGTTGGCCCCCTCGCGCCTCGCGGCCGACGAGCCCGCCCCCGATTCCCCGGCCGGTGCGGCGGCCCGCGACCGCATCCGCCACGGCCTCCTCGTCCACCGCCTGCTCCAGGTCCTGCCCGAGCTGCCCGAGCCCGCCCGCGACGATGCCGGCCGCCGCCTGCTCGACCGCATCGCCCCCGACCTCCCGCCCGAGGCCCGCGCCGCCCTCCTGGCCGAGACCCTCTCCGTCCTCCGCCTCCCCGGCCTGGAGCCCCTCTTCGCCCCCGGCAGCCGCGCCGAGCAGCCGATCTGCGGCACCATCGGCGAGGAGAGCTTCGCCGGCCAGATCGACCGCCTCGCCGTCACCGACGAGGCCGTCCTGTTCGTCGATTACAAGACCACCCGCCAGCCCCCGCCCGACGCGCAGTCCGCCCCGGTCGCCTACCTCCGCCAGCTCGCCGCCTACGGCGAGCTCCTGCGCCAGATCTACCCCGGCCGCGACATCGTGGCGGCCCTCCTCTGGACCCAGGGCCCCCGCCTCGACCGCCTCCCGCCCGGGCTCCTCGACCGCCACCGCCCCGATGCGCCCGCCACAGGTCTGCCCCGCGCTTGACGCCCTCTCCAGGCGACACCTACCTATGACCCACGCCGGGGCCACCACCCCGCCCTAGAAACGGAAACGCCACGATGAGCATCATCCAGACGACCGACACCGCCTTCGAGAAGGACGTCCTCAAGGCCGGCAAGACGGTCCTCGTCGACTTCTGGGCCGAGTGGTGCGGCCCCTGCAAGCAGATCGCCCCCTACCTCGAGGACATCGACGGCCAGCTCGGCGAGCAGGTCCAGGTCGTCAAGGTCAACATCGACGACAACCCCCTCACCCCCACCCGCTACGGCGTCCGCGGCATCCCCACCCTCATGATCTTCAAGAACGGTGCCGTCACCGCCACCAAGGTCGGCACGGCACCGAAGAGCAAGCTGATCGAGTGGGTGCAGGAGAACGCC
>CAWHNT010000010.1:0-24406 GCA_963830775.1 uncultured Alphaproteobacteria bacterium
TGATACGTTGTTCTTGAGGAAACCGGAAGTTCTAGTGATCGCTTGTTGGTTGACGAGCCGGCTCAAGCTGGACGTCATGAAGGGGTTGCCCGCGATCGCGGGGTTCGGCGACACCGGGTCGCCGACTTGAATGTCGGTGCTTGTTCGCACAGCAAAGCCGATGAGCTCCTTCACCGTCGCACGGCGAGCAGACGCGTGGGCGCTCCCGTACATGATGAAGGCGTCCTTGAGCAAAAAGAGAGAGAACAGGCGCACTGGAGGGTTCCACCACGTCCCGTGCCAACCGGTGAAAGCCCCGATGCGAGCTGATTGACTGAGCAGCGGCGGAAGGGCAGCCTTCGGTCGGTCGACCGAGCACCGTCGGGAAAGCTCAAGCCAGAGGTTCCGGCCCGCAAAGCCGGCACCGGATGCGGGAGGACGAGACACGATGCCCTGGCGCAATCTGCTTTTTGCCGGCTTGGCCAGTCTCGCGGCAGTGGTGACGTCGGCATCCGAGGCGCTCGCGGAGACAACGCTTCGCGCCGTGATGCATTCGGACCTGAAGATCGTCGATCCGATCTGGACCACGGCCTATATCACGCGCAATCACGGTTATATGATCTACGATACACTGCTTGCGGTCGATGAGCATCTGGAGCCGAAGCCGCAGATGGTCGAGAGCTGGACCGTCAGTGACGATACCCTTACTTACACCTTCGTCCTGCGTGATGGGCTCAAGTTCCACGATGGTACGCCGGTGCGGAGCGAGGACGCGGTGGCCTCGATCAGGCGCTGGGCGGCCCGGGACACGATGGGCCAGCTCCTCATGGGCTATGTGAAGGAGCTTGCCACCGTCGACGACAGGACCTTCCGGCTGACGCTGGGCAAGCCCTACGGCCTCGTCCTGCTGTCGCTCGCCAAGCCCTCCTCGAACGTGCTCTTCGTGATGCCCAAGCGGGTGGCCGACACGCCGCCCATGGAGCAGATCACGGACTATACCGGCTCCGGGCCGTTCCTGTTCAAGAAGGACGAGTGGAAGCCGGGTGCGATCGCCGTCTACGAGAAGTTCAAGGACTACAAGCCCCGCAGCGAGCCGCCCTCATGGGGTGCCGGCGGCAAGGTGGTGAACGTCGATCGGGTGGAGTGGGTCTGGATCCCCGACCAGCAGACCGCGATGGCGGCACTGCAGAACGGCGAGATCGACCTGATCGAGCAGCCGGCCCACGACCTCCTGCCACTCCTCGAGGGCGACGAGAACGTCGTCCTCTACGATCAGAACCCGCTCGGCAACCAGTACATGCTCCGCTTCAACAGCCTCTACCCGCCGTTCAACGACCCGAAGATCCGGGAGGCGGCGCTCTATGCCCTGAACCAGGAGGACTTCCTCAAGGCAACGATCGGCAACCCGAAATACTACAAGGTCTGCGCCGCCATGTTCGTCTGCGGGACCACGTTCGCGACCGACAAGGGCGGCGAGATCCTGCTGCGCTCCGACTTCGAGAAGTCGAAGGAGCTGCTGAAGGAGGCGGCCTATGACGGCACGCCCGTGGTCCTCATGCACTCGACCGACCTGCAGGTGCTCACCAACCTGGCGCCGGTCGCCAAGCAGCTGCTCGAGAGGGGCGGCTTCAAGGTCGACATGCAGGACATGGACTGGCAGACGGTCGTGGCCCGCCGCGCCAACCGGCAGCCGCCGGCCCAGGGCGGATGGAACGTGCTCCTGACCTCCTGGGTGGCGGCCGACCTCCTGAAATCCGATCAGCACGGCCGGTCTCAACGCCACCGGCGAGAAGGGCTGGTTCGGCTGGTTCGACGACCCGAAGCTCGAGGCCATGAAGCGCGAGTTCGCGGAAGCGAACGACCCGGCAAGGCAGAAGCAGCTCGCCGAGGAGATCCAGGTCCACGCCCTGCGCACGACCGTGACGCACGCCTATCTGGGCCAGTGGTACCAGCCGATGGCGCTGCGCAAGGCCGTCACCGGCGTGCTGCAGGGGCCGGCACCCTATTTCTGGCATCTCGAGAAGCAGGGATGAGCGCCGGCTCGGGCTTCCTGAGGCGCTGACGGCCAGCACCCGAAGTCGCGGCCGCACGATGCTCGCCTTCCTGCTCCGCCGGCTGCTCGCCACCATCCCGGTCATGCTGATGGTGGCGGTGCTCGTCTTCCTCATGCTGCGCCTCACGCCGGGCGACCCGGCGGCCATCATGGCCGGCGAGAACGCCTCGACGGCCCAGATCGAGGCGATCCGGGCCGATCTCGGGCTGGACCGGCCGCTCCCGGTGCAGTTCGCCATCTGGTCGGCACGGCTGCTGCAGGGCGATCTCGGCCAGTCGTTCTTCTTCAAGCGCCCGGTGACGGAGCTGATCGGCCAGCGGGTGGGGGCCACCGTGGCCCTCGCGACCACGACGATCCTGTTCTCGATCCTGGTGGCGGTCCCGCTGGGCGTGCTCGCCGCCTGGAGGCACGGCTCGCTCGTCGACCGGCTGGTGATGGGCTTCTCGGTCCTGGGCTTCTCGGTGCCGGTGTTCGTGCTCGGCTATGTGCTGATCTACGTCTTCGCGGTCAGGCTCAACTGGTTCCCGGTCCAGGGCTACAAGCCCCTCGCGGCGGGCTTGTGGCCCTTCCTCTACCAGCTCATCCTGCCGAGCCTGACGCTCTCCGTGATCTACATCGCGCTGATCGCCCGGATCACGCGGGCCAGCCTGCTCGAGGTGCTGGGTGAGGACTTCGTGCGGACGGCGCGCGCGAAGGGCTTGCGCGAGACGGTCGTGCTGCAACGGCATGCGCTCCGCAACGCCGCGGTGCCGATCGTCACCGTGATCGGGATCGGGGTGGCACTCCTCATCGGCGGCGTGGTGGTGACCGAGAGCGTCTTCAACATCCCCGGTCTCGGGCGCCTCACGGTCGACGCGGTGCTGGGCCGGGACTACCCGACCATCCAGGGCGTGATCCTGGTGTTCTCCTTCGTCTACGTCCTCCTGAACCTCCTGATCGACGTCGCTTACGCCCTTCTCGACCCGAGGATCCGCTATTGAGCGTGAGCCTCGAGGATTCGCTCCTTGCCGCCGAGGCCGCGCCGGCTGCGGTGCGCCACGATCGCCTGGCACGGCAGCTGCGCCGGAACGTGGGCGTAGTGCTGGGCACGCTCATCCTGCTGGCGATCGTGGTGCTTTCCATCCTGGCCCCGGTACTGGGCACGGTCGACCCGGCGCAGCTCGATCCGACCTTCCGCAACAAGGTGCCGGGCACGGAACGGACCATCACCGAAGCCGACGGGGGCGAGCACGGCTTCGTCTACCGCATGGGCACGGACAGCCTCGGGCGGGACGTCTACTCGCGGGTCCTCTATGGCGGGCGGGTCTCGCTCACCGTGGGCCTCGCGGTGGCGGTGCTGGCACTCACCGTGGGCCTCCTGGTCGGGCTCGTCACCGGCTACCTGCGCTGGCTCGACGCCATCGTGATGCGGCTGATGGACGGGCTCATGGCGATCCCCGGCATCCTGCTGGCACTCACGCTCGTGGCACTCTGGGGTGCGGGCCTGTCGACCGTCATCCTCGCCATCGCGGTGCCGGAGATCCCGCGCGTGGTGCGCCTCGTGCGCTCGGTCGTGCTCTCGGTGCGGGAGGAGCCGTATGTCGAGGCAGCCGTGGCGCTGGGCACGCCCACGCCGCTCATCCTCTGGCGGCACGTGCTGCCCAACACGATCGCACCTCTCATCGTCCAGGGCACCTACGTCGCCGCCTCCGCGATCCTGGTCGAGGCGATCCTCTCCTTCCTCGGCGTCGGCATCCCGACCGAGGTCCCCACCTGGGGCAACATCATGGCCGAGGGTCGGACGCTGTTCCGGGTCTTCCCGCACACCATCATGTTCCCCGGCCTGTTCCTGGCGCTGACCGTGCTGGCGGTGAACATCCTGGGAGACGGCCTGCGGGACACGCTCGACCCGCGTCTCGCCAGGCGGCTCTGATGCCGGAGTCAAGGGCAGGGCGAGCCGGTCCTGGCCATCAGGGACCTCGCCGTGCAGCTGCCGGAAGGAGCCGACCGGCGGCTCGCGGTGGACGGCGCCAGCCTCGAGCTCCACCGTGGCGAGACGGTCTGCGTCGTGGGCGAATCCGGCTCGGGCAAGTCGGTGACGGCGGCCGCGATCATGGGGCTGCTGCCCAAAGGCCAGCTCACGGTCGCGCGCGGCTCGATCCACCTCGAGGGCGAGGACCTGACCCGGGCCACGAGCGCCCGGCTCCGCGCGCTGCGTGGGGCGCGGATGGCCATGGTCTTCCAGGAGCCGATGACCGCGCTCAACCCGATGATGAGCTGCGGGCGGCAGATCGACGAGGTCCTGCGCGCGCACACCCGGCAGGGCGCGGCGGAGCGCCGGCGAAGAGTGCTGGACGTCATGGGCGAGGTCCGGCTGCCCGAGCCCGAAGCACTCTACCACGCCTACCCGCACCAGATCTCCGGCGGCCAGCGCCAGCGGGTCATGATCGCCATGGCGCTCGTGCTGGAGCCCGTGCTGCTGATAGCCGACGAGCCGACGACCGCCCTCGACGTGACCACGCAGGCGCAGATCCTGCATCTGATCCGCGAGCTGCAGCAGCAGCACGGGACCGGGGTCCTGTTCATCACCCATGATTTCGGCGTGGTGGCCGAGATCGCGGACAGGGTGATCGTCATGCGGGCGGGCCAGGTTGTCGAGACCGGCTCTCGCGAGCAGGTCCTGCGCGCGGCCCGGCACCCGTACACACGGCTGCTGATCGAGGCGGTGCCAAGCCTCGTGCCACGCGCGGCGCACGCCCCTGGCCGGACGCCCGGTCGTGCTGCGGGTGGAGGGGCTGAACAAGACCTATCAAGCCGGCGGGTTCCTGCAGCCCAGGCGCGAGGTCAGGGCAGTCCAGGAGGTCACGCTCGAGCTGCGCCAGGGCGAGACGCTGGGGATCGTGGGCGAGTCGGGGTCGGGCAAATCCACCGTGGCGCGGTGTCTGGCTCGCCTGGTGAGGCCGACCGGGGGCGAGATCTGGCTGGGGAAGACCGAGATCGGCCGGCTGGGCCTGCGCGGATTGCGGCCCGTACGGCGGCGCGTGCAGCTCGTGTTCCAGGACCCCTACCGCTCGCTCAACCCGCGGCGGACGGTCGGTGCCTCGCTGATCGAGGGACCGCTCAACTACGGCGTACCGCCGGCCGAAGCCACCCGCCGGGCGCGCGAGCTCATGGCGCTGGTACGGCTGGATCCGGAAGCGCTCAACCGCTACCCGCACCAGTTCTCGGGCGGGCAGCGGCAGCGGATCTGCATCGCCCGGGCGCTCGCCCTCGAGCCTGAGCTCCTGATCGCCGACGAGGCGGTCTCGGCCCTCGACGTCTCGGTGCAGGCGCAGGTGCTGCGGCTCCTGGACGAGGTGCGCCTGCGGCTGAACCTGGCACTGCTCTTCATCACCCACGACCTGCGCGTGGCAGCACAGCTCTGCGACCGGGTAGCGGTGATGCAGGGCGGCCGGATCGTCGAGACGAACGCCGCCGAGGAGCTCTTCGCCAACCCCCGCCACCCCTACACCCAGGCGCTGCTCGCCGCAGCACCCGGGCGGCAAGAGCTCTTCGGTCCCGTTGAAGCTCAGGCCGCGTCGCGGACGGTTTGCCCATCGGCCGACTCGGCCAGCGGTGCCGCGTAGGTCGCCAGCACGTCGTCGAACGCCGCCAGGAAGGCACTGTCGTCGGCCTCCGTCAGCGGCAGCGATAGCGAGATCAGGCCGCGCCGGGCGATGCTGAAGCCGCGCTCGAGCAGCGCCAAGTGCAGGAGCTTGCGGGCGGCGGGCGATGCCACGACGTCGGCCGGGTCGCGGATCGGTGCCGTTGCCTGGACATGGACGGCCATGATCGAGCCCGAGCCTGTCACCTGCAGCGGCACGCCGTGCGCCGCTCCTGCCGCCGCCAGCCGTGCCCGAAGGTGCTCGCCGCGCGCGTAATGCCGGTCCGCCACCTCGGGCGTGAACACCTCCCTGAGGCCCGCAAGGCCGGCGGCGAGGCTCAGCGTGTTGTTGTTGAACGTCCCGGCGTGGCTCACGCCCGAGGGCCGCGTGGTGTCGAACACGTCCATGAGGTCGGCGCGGCCGCCGAAGGCGCCGAACGAGAGCCCGCCGCCCAGGTACTTGCCGAACGTGGTGAGGTCGGGGCGCAGGCCCAGCCGGCCCTGCATGCCGCCGGGGCCGTTGCGCGAGGTCATCACCTCGTCGAGGATCAGGACGATGCCGTGGCGCGCCGTGACCTCACGCAAGTATGCCAGGAACTCGGGCTCGGCCGGGATCGCCCCACCGGAGCCCATCATCGGCTCGACCAGCACCGCCGCGACGGCATCCGGATCGTCCACGAGGGCGGCGGCCGTGGCCTCGACATCGTTGTAGCGGCCGTAGCGGTACGGGAATGGCACGTTCCAGGGTTTGTCCCGGCCTGAAAAGGAGAGCACGCCGCCGTGATAGGCACCGTCGAAGACCAGGATCTCCGCGCGGCCTGTGGCGAGGCGGGCCGTGGTGATCGCCATCAGGTTCGCCTCGGTGCCCGAATTGCAAAACCGCAGGCGTTCGCAAACCGGAAAACGCTGGCGGATCAGCTCGGCGAACTCGGCCTCGTAGCGATTGGGGCCGCCCAGGGAGAGGCCGCCCTCGACCGCAGCGTGGATTGCGGCCGTGATCACGGGGTGCGAGTGGCCGAAGAGCCCCGCCGTGTACTCGCCCAGATAGTCGACATAGGCGTGGCCGTCGGCATCCCACAGCCTCGCTCCCTCGCCGCGGGTGAGGCTCAGCGGGAACGGGTCGTAGTAGAGCACCGAGCGGGTGTTGCCGCCCGGCAGCACGCCCCGCGCTCGCTCGAAGGCGGCTTGGGAGTTCGGGCTGCGGGCGATGTAGCCGGCCTCGACGCGGCCGATGGCGTCGTCGAGCGCCTCGGTGTTGGTCGGAGCGGATCGGAGTTCAGAGGCGGACGTCATCGGCGCTCTCCAGGTCGGGCATGGTGCGTGCCTTGATCCGGTCGCCCTCACCGGCGGCGTGGTACATGATCTCCTCCTGCGTCGCTCCGGCCCCCTCGAGCTCGGCGACGATCCGGCCCGCGTGCATCACCAGGATGCGGTCGCTCATCGTCAGGATCTCCCGCAGGTCGGAGGAGATCATCAGGACGGCCATGCCCGCCCGCGCCAGGTCGCGTAAGAGGCCGTGGATCTCGGCCTGGGCGCCGACATCCACGCCCCGCGTGGGCTCGTCGACGATCAGCACCTTGGGCCGGGTCGCCAGCCATTTCGCGATCACCACCCGCTGCTGGTTGCCGCCGCTCAGGTGCCTGACCGCCTGAGCGATCGAGGGCGTGCGGATGGCGAGGCGGCGCACATACTCCTCGGCGAGTCGGCGTTCGGCGCCTGCGCGGACGAATCCCGAACCGTGCGAGCCTGCGCCAGGACGGCATGGCCAGGTTCTGCCGCACCGAGAGTGCCGTCACGAGGCCCTGCTCCTTGCGGTCCTCGGGTACCAGCCCGATCCCGGCCCGGACCGCGTCCCGGGGCGAGCGCACCCGCACCGGCACGCCCTCGACCAGGATCTCGCCGGAATCGGTGGCAAGATCGCCGAAGAGGGCGCGGGCCACCTCGGTCCGGCCGGCACCCACGAGGCCGGCCATGCCGACGATCTCGCCCTCGTGGAGTGCCAGGCTGATGTCCGTGCAGGACGCCGCGTCGCTCCGAGGCCCGCGCCTCGAGCACGGGCCGCCCCTTCGACCCCGCCTCGGCGCGCAGCAATGCACCCATCTCGCGCCCGATCATCATCCCGATCAGGCCCGCAAGGTCCGTCTCGGCCACCGGCATGGTCGCGATGCGGCGGCCGTCGCGCAGGATGGTCACCCGGTCGCAGAGGTCGAAGATCTCCTGCATCCGGTGCGAGACGTAGACGATGCCGATCCCGTCGGCCCGCAGCCGGCGGATCGCGGCGAAGAGGAGGTCGCTCTCGTGCTGCGTCAGCGAGGTCGTGGGCTCGTCGAAGACGAGGACGCGCGCCGAGGAGGAGACCGCACGGGCGATGGCCACGAGCTGGCGGGACGCCACCGGCAGCTCGCCCAGTGGCGTGTCCGGGTCGATGGCGACACCGAGGCGGCCGAGCAGCCGGCTGGTCTCCTCCCGCATCCGGCGCCTGTCGATCAGCCCGAAGCGGCCCACCGGCTGCCGGCCGAGGAAGACGTTCTCGGCCACGCTGAGATAGGGCTCGAGCGCCAGCTCCTGGTGGACGACGGCGATGCCCAGCGCCTGCGCGTGGCGCGGGCTCGTCACCCGCACCGGCTCGCCGCCGAGCCGAATGGTTCCGGCATCCGGCCGGTAGACGCCGCAGAGGATCTTGATCAGCGTCGACTTGCCGGCCCCGTTCTCGCCCAGGAGCGCATGCACCTCGCCCGGGCGCAGCTCGAAGCCCACCTCCTCGAGCGCCCGGACGCCGGGGAACGACTTGCTGACGCCCTCGACCTCGAGAACCGGCAGCACCTGCGCTGTCATCGCCGGCCTCCTTTGCGATATGCCCCTCAGCCCGCCACTGCCCGCGCCGCGGCCCGCCGCCGTGCCAGCCGGGCGCCGAGCGCGTCGAGGGCCACGACCGAGACGAGGATCAGGGCGCGGATCGCGATCTGGTAGTGGGTGTGGACGCCCAGGAGGTTCATCCCGTTGTTCAGCACGCCCAGTGCCACGAGGCCGAGGAAGGCGCCCAGCATCGTGCCGCGCCCGCCGAGCAGGCTGGCGCCGCCGATCATCGCGGCCGAGATGGTGAGCAGCGGCGTGTCCATGCCGAGCTGGACGGTGGCGGCGTTCAGCCGTGCGGCGAGCAGGACGCCGGCCAGCGCTGCCAGGAGGCCGCTGGCCAGGAACGCCAGGAAGAGCGAGCGGTCCACGGCCACCCCGGCGAGGTAGGCAGCCTCGCGGTTGCCGCCGGTGGCATAGAGATCCCGCCCGGTGCGCGTGCGGCTCAGCATCAGGCTGAGCAGCGCCAGGAGCGCCAGCGAGGAGAGGAGCGGCAAGGGCAGGGGCCCGAGGTCACTGCCGAGCCAGGCCAGGGTTTCGTTCGTGATCGGGATCGACTGCTGCTGGGTGTAGGTCAGGAGGAGGCCGCGCACGAGGCTCATCGTCCCCAGCGTCGCCACGAACGGCACGATCCCGAAGCGTGTGACGAGCAGCCCGTTCAGCGCCCCGACCCCGAGGCCGAAGGCGAGCGCTGCCGCCACCGCGACCGGCGTCCCGTAGTCCTGGAGTCCTGCCGCCAGGGCGCCGGCCATCGCCATCGTCGAGCCCAGCGAGATGTCGATCCCGCCGGCGATGAGGACGAGCGCCTGGCCGAGGACCAGCGGCGCGTCGAGCGAGATTTGGCGGGCGACGTTGGCGAGGTTGCCCGGGGTGGCTGAGGATGTGTTGGCGTCGGCGAACGCTGCCTTCATGCCTTCCGTGCGGTTCACCGTGTCGGTCTGGCCAGGCTTGCCGGTGATCACCACGACGTTGCCCTTGCCGCCCAGGGCCTTCACGATCATCTGGCCGACGGCGAAGCCCTGGTCGTAGGACTGCGAGCCGATGAAGGCCTTCGTGTAGGCGCGGCCCTGCTCGGTGGTGTCCGCGTTCTGCATGACCACCGGGATGCCCGCTTCGGCGGCTTTCCTGATCCCAGGCACCACGGTCGCCGGGTCGACGGCATTGATCGCGATCGCACCCGGCTTGCGGGCGATGCAGTCCTCGATCATGGCCGCCTGCTTCTGCGGGTCCATGGCCGGGTCGAACGCCGTGACCTTGGCGCCGTAGATCGCCGCCTCGTCGTTCATGCCCTCGACGACCGCGGTGATCGACGGATGGTCCGCGCTGTTGTGGATGACGCAGATTTCGAGCGCGCGAGCGTCGGCCGCGGCCGCGACCCCGGCACCCACGATCACGCATGCGGCGCCGAGCAGTGCTCCGGTGAGCCTCCGGACGCGATCAGTCATGTGCTCTCCCCACCCCTTGCTCGCGCGCCGTCGGCGTCGTCGCGCGTGTTCTTCGGGTCGAGCGGTAGCATCGGCCTATCCGGGTCACAAGGCTGCCGCGCGACAGGCAGCCGCGCGCCGGTGAGAGCCCGCGCTCAAAGGCCCGCAAGGAGCGGCGGGGTCCCCAGACGCTGGCGCGCGGTGCCCAGCACGCGCTCGGCTGCTGCTGCGAGTCCCATCAGGTCCCGCTCTCTTCCGCGCCGCGCTGCGAGCTGCAGGCCCACGGGCACACCGACACCGTCGAGCGCTACCGGAAGCGTGATGGCGCACACGTCGAAGAGGCTCAGGATCGCCGCGTTGCGCGAGGCCGCAACGTTGTGCCGGCGGTAGTCGTCGGGCTCCGCGACTTCCTCCAGCGCCGGTGCCGTGACCGAGATCGTCGGCGTGGCGAAGGCGTCGAATCCGGCCAGCCGCTCGTCGACGGCGTCCATCCACGCCAGCACGCGACGCCGCCGCAGGATGTACTCGGCGGCCGGCATGGCACCAAAGGTCTCGATCCGCGTCCGAACGTTCGGATCCAGGGTGGGCAGCCAGTCCGCGAACCGTGTCGTCAGCGTGGCATAGGCCTCGGGCGCCGACAGATGGCCCTCACGCCACAGCTCGAAGGCGGGCTCCGCCTCCGGCAAGACGAGGTCGACCAGCCGGGCGCCGGCCCGCTCCAGCTCGGCCAGGGCCGCCTGGACGCCTTCCACGACGCCCGGCGAGCAGTTCTCGAGGAACGGTCGAGCCACGATCCCGATCCGCAGGCCCGCCACCTCCCTGCGCGGCAGCTCAGCACTCCATGCCGGAGGGGTGGCGTCCACGGCGGCGAACGCCGGCACCAGGTCCTCCACCGACCGTGCCAGCAGCCCCGGCGTGTCCAGGGTCTCGCTCTGGGCCAGCAGCCCCTCGCACGACCAGCGTCCGCGGCTCACCTTCAGGCCCACGGTGCCGGTCCAGCTCGCCGGCATGCGCACCGAGCCGGTGGTGTCCGAGCCCAGCGCCAGCACCGCCGTTCCCTGCCAGAGGCTGACGCCGGCACCCGAGCTCGAGCCGCCGCTGACGCGGTGCCGCGTCGCGTCCCAGGGGTTCCGCGGTGCCCCGTAATGCCGGTTGGTGCCGAGCCCGCCGAAGGCGAACTCGACGGTATGGGTCTTCCCGGCCAGGAGGGCGCCCTGGCGCCGGAACGCACCGACCACCGGTCCCTCGCGCTCCCACAGCTCAGGCAGCGGCTTGGGCGTCCCGGCCCAGGTCCGGAATCCGGCGAGCCCGTAAAGGTCCTTGACCGAAACCGGCAGGCCCTGGAAGGGCCCGAGGTCGATGCCGGCCGCGAACATCGCGTCCGCAGCGGCGGCTTGGCGTTGCAGAACCTCCGCGTCGAAGCTGCGGTAGGCGTTCAGGTGCTGCTCAAGAGCGGCGTATCGCTCGGCTATCGCCGCGGCCAAGGTTCGGGCCGTGATCCGCCCGGTCCGCAGCTCCGCCGCCAGAGAGCTCACGCTGCGGTCGAGAATAGCTACCGTCACTCGTTCCTCCTGCCGGTTGCCTGGGCCCACCGCCATTTGCCGGGTTGGCGGAGCCAGTCACCGCACCGCGACCGTTCACCATCATCGTGCCCGAGCCGGCAGATGGGCTTTCGGTTGCGGAGGTGCATGTCAGAATAGGAGTTGCAAGCTGAGATGCGCCCTGAGGAGAAGGAAGGCGTGCGCGTTCTCTGTCGTTCGTTCCTCCTGCTGTTGCTGGCCTGGCTCATCTCTCCGGGGACGCTCCTGGCGCAGGAGGAGGGGCGCGTCGCCCTCGTTGTCGGAATTGGCGCCTACGCTAATGCCCCCAAGCTGGAGAGCCCGGTCCGTGACGCTCAGGCCATGGCCGCGGCTCTGGGCGGGCTCGGCTTCGACGTCGACCTTGTGCTCGACCCCGATTATCGCCAGCTCGGCAGCAGCTTGCGCGAGTTCGGCCAGAAAGTAGTCGGCCAAGACCTGGCCCTGATATACTTCGCCGGCTACGGCCTCCAGGTCGACGGCCAGAACTATCTGATCCCGACCGACGCACGGCTCGAGCGTAGCCGTGATCTGGCGTACGAGGCACTGCCGCTCAACTTTTTCCTAGGAGAGATCGGGCAGGCCGGGAAGCTCGGCATCATGATCCTCGACGCCAGTCGGGACAGCCCGTTCGACGACCAGCTCATCCGGAGCAGCGGCGCCGCGCCGATCGCCACCCAGCCCGGACTGAGCCGCGTGGACGATTCGCCATCCGACACGATCGTCGCGATGGCGACGCGCGCCAACGCGGTGGCCGAGGACACCGGGGGCGAGCACAGCCCCTACACCGACGCCCTGCTGGCGGAGCTCCAGGCTCCCGGGGTCGAGCTCGAGCTGTTCTTCCGCCGGGTACGCGACCGCGTCATGCAGGCCACGAACGAGCGACAGGAGCCCTACACGTACGGCTCCTATGGCGCCACGCCGATCTATTTCAGTCCCCTGCCCATCAATCATCCTCCCGTCGCGGGTGTCGCCCCGCCTTTGCAGCTGGCGAACAATGCCGGGTCCACCTCACTCGCCATCCCGGCCCCGACCGATCCGGACGGAGACCAGCTCGTAGTCCAGGTCGTGGGGCTGCCCGTCGGCGGCATGGTGATGGTGGGCGAGCGCAGCCTGCTGATCGGCGACTATCTCACCGTCGATCAGCTCAAGGCCACAAGCTTCAGGCCGGACGGGAGCCACGAAGGGGAGAGCGGCAGCTTCGACTACACCGTGAGCGACGGCCGCGGCGAGGTCGTCAAGGCAGCCGTCGCGATCGCCGTCCGGGGTTCCAACCAGGCGCCCACCATCGCTGCCGTGCCCATGCTCCAGGCAGTGGCGAGCTCAAGCGCCAACCGGTTGGTTCTCCCGGCCGCGAGCGACCCCGACGGCGACGCCTTGAAGCTCCGCATTACGGCCCTTCCCGAGCGGGGCAAGGTGCGCCAGGGAACGACGCCGCTCAAAGTGGGCGACCAGCTCAGCATGCCGATCGAGGCCCTGGCCTTCGATTCCGGAGAATGCCGCACCGGGCCCCGCAGGTGAGCTCGCCTTCACGGTCGAGGACGGCCGAGGCGGCCAGGCGAACGGGAGCGTGCAGGTGGCGATCGTCGCACCGACGCCCGAGCCACCCGTCGCGAAGTCCGGACGAGGTACGTTGGCGTCAGCTTGGCGTACGACCCGGCGAGGCCGAGCTGCGCGACTTCCTGCAGCGCTTCCCGCAAAGTCCCTATGCGGCCCAGGCACGGCGGCAGCTCGCAGCGCTCACCGAACCCAAGCCGCGTCCGGCGGCTCCCAAGCCCGCGCCCAAGGAGCCGAGCCCGGCGCCCGTCACCAAGGAGGCCAGCACCGACCCAGTCGCGAAGGAGAAGGTCAAGCCAGCGGCCTCGCCGTCCGACCGGCGTTGCCAGAGCGTGCTGGAGAGGGCGCAGCTTGGCGAGCCGTTGTCCGAGTCCGATCGGGCACTGCTGCGGAGCCGCTGCAACTCCTGACCGGGCAGGGCATCTCGCAAGCCGTCCTCGTGTGGAGCCAGGCGCGCTTAGGTACCCGTTCGGGGCGCGCGCCCTTATCACAGATCTTGCTCGATTTTCGATTCGGACGGATAACGCGGGCCGAAAACCTGTCGCCGCTACAATCGGATCGACAGACAAACGGTCCGGCGGCAGGCTTCGGCTACGCCGTCAGGCATCCGGACGAGGGGAGCCGATTGAAATGTCGACGTCGCGAGACCGCAGCGCTCCTGGGAGTTCGATCAGCTCGACTCTCGCCACCTCCATCACGCTCGCAGCGCTGCTGAGCCTGGTCGGCGGCTGCGCCCAGGTCCGCCAGCCGGAAAGCAGCGCCCCGACCGTGGCGGCGCCGGCCCCGCCGGCTGCTCCCGCGGCCGCTGCGCCGGCTCCTGCACCAGTCACACCTGCGGCCCAGCCAGCTCCTCCGCCGCCACCTCCGGTGCCGTTCGACGAAGCGGTGCTGTCGGCCGCGAACAAGCTGTTCTCCAGCGTGCCCGCTCCTACGGGGGAACCGCCACGCCACCTGCTGGTCATCGACCCGCTGGTGGATGGCGTGACCGGGAATTCCTCGGCCGCGACCGAAACCATGGGCGACCGCCTGTCCGAGCTCGTGCGGGAGAAGTACCCGCAATTCGACCTTCAGGACTTCAGCGCCAATACCGTCGACCAGAAGCCGCTCGTCCTGGTCGGCACGTTCACCGGCCTCAACAGCGAGGGCAAGCCGATCGGCGAGCCTGCGGCCTACCGCGTCTGCCTCGTGCTGGCCGACCTCAAGAGCGGCAAGACGGTGGCCAAGGGCACGGCACGCGCCCTGCCCGGCGGCTTCGACACCAGACCGCTGCCCTACTTCGCGGACAGCCCCACCTGGCGCAAGGATCAGCGCGTCGAGGGCTACATCAAGACCTGCCAGGGGACGCAGCCAGGCTCGCCCATCGACCCCGCCTATCTTGACGGCGTGCAGACGGCAGCGCTCGTGAGCAAAGGCGTCGACGCCTACAATGCCGGCGAGTACCAGCAAGCACTCGATTACTACAACACTGCCAGGCAGACGCCGGCGGGCGACCAGCTTCGCGTCTATAACGGCATCTACATGGCTCACTGGAAGCTCAATCAGCGCGACCAGGCGGAGGCAGCGTTCGGCGACATCGTCGACTACGGGCTCCGCAGTGAGCTCCTGGGCGTCAAGTTCCTCTTCAATCCGGGATCGACCTCATTCTGGCCAGACCGGGCGCTGACCGAGCCCTACCCGCTCTGGTTGCGCCAGATCGCGCAACGGAGTGCCGAGCGCCAGCAGTCCTGCCTGGAGATCATCGGCCACACCAGCCCTACCGGAGCGGCGGCCCTGAACGAGCGTCTGTCACTTCGGCGCGCTGAATACATCAAGACGCAACTCGAATCGGATGCGCCCGGGCTGAGCGGCAAGGTGATCGCGAGCGGCGTCGGCTCCCGCGAGAACATCATCGGTACCGGTGCTGATGACCGCACGGACGCTCTCGACCGGCGGGTGGAGTTCAAGCCGCTCGCCTGCCAGTGAGCTAGCGGCCTGCCGGATCCCGGACACAAGCCACGATGATCCAGCCATCTGTCCTTTGACGTGTCGACGGCGTTCTTCGTCACTCATCCTGAAGTCAACGTCGACCCTAGGACGCCCGTGCCGCGCTGGCGCCTTTCTGAGCGCGGCATCTGCCGGATGCGGGCGTTTGCAGGTGACGCCGCCCTGAAAGGCCTGAGCGCGGTGTGGGCGAGCAGCGAGGCCAAGGCCATCGAGGCGGCAGGACTGCTCGCCGCCGGGTTCGGCCTGGCGGTGGCGGTTCATCCTGGGCTGGGTGAGAACGACCGCTCCGCCACCGGCTTCCTGGTGCCGGAGGAGTTCGAGCCCGTGGTTGACGCCTTCTTTGCCGCTCCGGACCAGAGCGTGCGGGGCTGGGAGCGCGCCATCGATGCACAGGCGCGCGTCGTGGCTGCGGTGGGCGAGATCCTGGCCGGCCATGGGACTGGCGACGTTGCGCTGGTGGCGCACGGGGGTGTGGGGACGCTGCTCCTCTGCCACCTGCTGGGCGTGCCGATCTCCCGCAGCCGTGACCAGCCGGGCCAGGGTCACCTCTTTGCCTTCGATCTGGCCACGCGCCGGGTGCTGCACGGCTGGCGCCCAATCGCCGGCTGTGACATTCCGGCCTAGCTCCAATACCGTTCATTTTAGGATCCTGATGGCAGCAGCGAAGTCGATCCAGGTGGTCGGCTGGGGCACGCGCGGCCGGAGCTTGTAGCCGCTCATCTTGCGTTTGACCCCGCGCGGCACCTGTCGGCCTCGGCTGCTTGCGACGCGCTCCTCCAGGATCTCGTCCAGTACCGCTTCATGCAGGGCGCGCCTGCCCCGAGGGGGGAAGGGCTGCGAACAAGGGCAGCTTGCGCCGTACGACCCGCACCGCGTGCAGGAACGAGAGCCGGTCCGGGTCCTCATCGGCCCGCAGCGCCGCCTCGTGCATCAGGCCGCGTACGGCGAAGTGCGCCAGCAGCAGGCCCCAGAACTCCTGCCGGACCAGCTCGGGTGTCTTGCTGCGCAGGACCATGCGTGCCCCGCGCAGGTGCGTCTTCAGCTCGGCCAGTGCACCCTCGATCTCCCAGCGTTCATGGTACAAGGCCGCCAGCTCCGCCACGGGTGCCGCGGCCGGATCGAGGATCGTTGTCACCAGCCGGTACAGTGGCTCGGCGCTGGCGATCCCTTCGAGCCGATACTCGACCACCCGCACCTGGACGCCTTTCGCCTTGTGCCGCCGATCCTTCTCGCTGGGGTAGATCGTGGTCAGGTAGGAGCCGTCGAGGAGCACCGCCTCGCGCGGCAGCCGTAGATTGCGCTTCACCCGCCAGAGCAGGTCGGCGCCTGTCGCGGCGGCCTCCTGCCAGAGCGCATGGCCGAAGAACTGCCGGTCGGCCAGGCACAGCATGCCGGGCTGGAGTGCCGGCAGCGCCGCATGGGCCAGTGTCGTCTCGCCATCCGCGAAGCTGCCCAGACGGGCGCCGAACAGCACGTGCGTGCCGTTCTCGACCAGGGTCACAAAGCGGAGCTGCGGGAAGGCGCTCTCGCCACGGCTGGCCTCCGGGCGCCCGAAGGCGGTACAGTTCTCCTCGGTGTCGGCGACGTCGAGGCAGGAGCCGTCCAGGCTGACCAGCCGCCACATCCGATACGACGCCCCCTTGGTGGCGGGTGTCGCGATCGGTCGTACCACCCGCTCGTACAGCCGGCACAGCGGCTCCGCACCCAGCCGAGTGCGGGCCTGCGAGATGCCGCTCTTGCCCGCCACCCTGACCGCCTCCGCACCCCATAGCCAGCGCAGTCCCTCCAGGAGACAGCGCAGTACCTCGCGAGTGCCGGCGCCCATGTAGAGCGCCAAGGCGATGGCGTAGTAGACCATGACCTGGGCCGGCAGGTCGCGCTCGCGCTCGCTGGCTCTGCCGGTCTCGACCAGGACCTTCCGTACCTGATCAAGCGGGAACGTCCTGGCGATCACGCCGAGGCTGATGTGGTCGCTGAGGCGGATGCCGGCGGGCAGGCCGGCGGGGGTACGGGCCATCGCTGACGCTCTCCAAGAGCAAGCGCCAGCATGGCCCAGCTACATCACTATGTGAACGGTATTGGGCCTAGCTCCTACCATCCACCTTAGTTCGCGGAGAGACGCGCGTGCCGGAGCCTGTCGATCTCGACACGCGCGAGCAGGTCCTCAGGGAGGCGATGCGCGAGGCCGGCGCTGTCGCCCTCGACAGCTTCGCCCGCCGGGATGCCACCATCGCGTTCAAGGGTCCGCAGGACTATCTTGAGCGAGGTCGACGCCGCTGTGGAGCGGCTGCTCGCACAGCGTCTTCTCGGCGCATTTGCCGACGACAGCTTTCTCGGCGAGGAGGGCGGCGGCGAGGTCGGCGAGCGGGTCTGGGTCGTGGACCCGATCGACGGCACGGCGAACTTCCTGCGCGGCATCGGCCATTTCTGCATCTCGGTCGGCTTCCTGGCCGAGGGCCGGATCCAGCTCGGCGCCATCCTGAACCCCGCCACCGACGAGCTGTTCTTCGCCCGCCGCGGACGGGGTGCCACGCTCAACGGCAAGCCGATCCGGGTCGCCTCGACCGCATCCATGGGCCAGGCGAGCGTGGAGATCGGCTGGTCGACGCGGGTGGCCAATGGCGACTACCTCGCGGTCTGCGCCCGCGTGCTGGCGGCCGGCGCCAGCTTCAGGCGCGTGGGCTCGGGTGCCCTGGGCATCGCCTATGTGGCCGACGGCCGCCAGGACGCCTATGTCGAGCTGCACATCAACGCCTGGGACTGCCTTGCCGGGCTCCTGCTGGTCGAGGAGGCGGGCGGGCGCGTGAGCGATTTCCTGGCCGGAGACGGGCTCCGCCGCGGCAACCCCGTTCTGGTGACGGCACCTGGGATCGCGGCTGCGGTCGTGGAGGCGACCGGCGTGCGGCTGCGGCCTACAGCAGCCCCTTGAGCCTGCAGCAGCCCCAGGGCCGCCACCGTGGTGGCATCCCTGATGGTACCGTCGCGGATCATCCGCTCGACCTCGGCAAGCGGGAAGGCGCGGCTGATCAGGCCCTGCTCCTCATGCTCGAGCCGCACGGGACCGGGCGTCAGACCGGTCGCCAGGAAGACGTGGTAGCCCTGGCTGGCATAGCCGTAGCCCTGGAAGAGGTGCCCGGCATAGGTCATCGCCGAGGCCTCGAGCCCGGTCTCCTCGCGCAGCTCATGCCGGGCAAGCTCGAGCGGGTCGACTGCCGGGTTCGTTTCCCACGAGCCCTGCGGCAGCTCCCAGTATCGGGCACTCACCGGGTAGCGGTACTGCTCGACGAGATGGAGCTGCTCCCGGTCCAGAGCGGCGATGGTCACGAAGTCGGGCTTCTCGACCACGCCATAGATCCCGGCCGAGCCGTCGCGGCGGCGGATCCTGTCCTCGCGCACCCGCATCCACCGGTTCTCGTAGACGAGGCGGGTGCCGAGCGTGGCGATCTCGGGCTCGGTCGGGCTCACCTAGTCCCTCGCGACCAGGGTGACGCCGCGGCCTGTGAAGCTGATGCCCACCGGCGTCTCCGGTGACAGCGGGAGCTCGACCCGCTCGTCGACAACGAACAGGTCACCGATCGAGCTGCGCACCCGATACTCGATGTGACTGCCGAGATAGCTCGCCTTGATCACCTGGCCCTGCAGCCCGTCCGTGGATGACACCGGAGCCAGGAGGATCGCCTCGGGCCGGATGGCGAGCAGGGCCGGGCCGGGCGGCAGACCGCGATCGCGCAGGCGCTGGACGGTCGAGCCCAGTCGGACCTCCGCCGTGCCGCCACTGGTCTCGAGGATCTCGGCCTCGACGATGTTGGCGTCGCCGATGAAGTCCGCAACGAACCGGTTCACCGGCGCCTCGTAGAGCTCACGCGGCTCACCCTCCTGGGCCACCACGGCATTGTTCATGACGATCACCCGGTCCGAGATCGCCAGTGCCTCCTCCTGGTCGTGGGTGACGTAGACGGCCGTGATGCCCAGCGTCTGCTGCAGGTCCCGGATCTCCTCGCGCACCCGCCGGCGCAGCTTGGCGTCCAGGTTCGAGAGCGGCTCGTCGAACAGCAGGACCTGCGGGCGCAGCACGACCGCACGGGCGACCGCCACCCGCTGCTGCTGGCCGCCGGAGAGCTCGCTCGGCAGCCGCGTGCCGTAGCCCGCGAGGCCCACGAGTGCCAGAGCCTCCTCCGCCCTGGCCCTGACCTCCGGCTTGCGCACGCCGCTGACCGTGAGGCCGTAGCCGACATTCTCGGCGACGGTGAGGTGAGGGAAGAGGGCGTAGGACTGGAAGACCATGGCGACGTCGCGGGCCGTCGCCGGCAGCGCGGTCACATCCCGCCCGCCGATCAGGATGCGCCCCGAGGTCGGAAGCTCGAGGCCCGCGATCATGCGCAAGGTGGTGGTCTTGCCGCAGCCGGACGGACCCAGGAGCGTCACGAGGTTGCCGGCCCGGACCTGGAACGACACCTCGCGCACCGCGACCACGGAGCCGAAGGCCTTGGTTACCCGCTCGAACTGGACGGAGGCGGGCTCGCTCATGCAGGCTGCGCCTGTGCCAGCGCCGGCGCCACGCGCCTGCCGAGCTGGCGCTCGCCGACCGCGAGCTGCATGAGCGCTATGATCGCCAGCATCACGAGGATCAGGACCGAGGAGTAGGCGATGGCGAGGCCGTAATCGCCGTTCTCGACCCGGCCCAGGATGTAGGTCGTTGCCATCGAGTAGTTGGCGCTGACCAGGAAGACGACGGCGCTGACGGCGGTCATCGCCCGCACGAAGCTGTAGACGAGGGCCGCCAGGATCGCTGGCCGCAGCAGCGGCAGCACCACTCGGCGGACGGTGCCGAAATTGCTGGCCCCCAGCGTCAGCGAGGCCTCGTCCAGGCTGCGGTCGAGCTGGCTCATGGTGGCGATGCCGGCCCGCACGCCGACCGGCATGTTGCGGAAGATGAAGGCGAGCACGAGGATGATCCCGGTCCCGGTGAGCTCGATCGGCGGGACGTTGAAGGCCAGGATGTAGGCGACGCCGATCACCGTGCCTGGAATAGCGAAGCTCAGCATCGTCCCGAACTCGAAGAGGCGCTTGAAGCCGAACTCCTGGCGCACCAGGAGCCACGCCGTAAGGAGGCCGATGGCGGCCGTCGGGATGGCGGAGACGGCCGCGATCTGGAGCGTGATCCAGAAGCTGTTCCAGGCCGTGCCAGACCAGACCAGGCCGTGGGCACCGGAGGTGATCCCGAACGCATGGATGTAGTGGCGCAGCGTCGGCGTGTGGTCGCGGCCCCAGGACTCGACCAGCCCGCCGAAGATGATCATCAGGTACATGAGCAGGGTGAGCGCCGCCCACGGCAGGGCCGTGGCGTAGCACATTGCCCGCACCGCCCGCGGCAGGCGCAGCGGGATGCCGGCATCGCCCTTGCCGGTCACGGTCGTGTAGGCCTTCCGGCCCAGCCAGTGCTGCTGCGCCCAGAAGGCGCCGAGCGTGAAGGCGAGCAGGATGATGGCGAGCACGGCGGCCCGCCCCTGGTCGTGCTGGGCGCCGACGATGGCGAAGAAGATCTCGGTCGCGAGCAGGTTGAAGTTGCCGCCCAGGACGAGCGGGTTGCCGAAGTCGGCAAGGCTCTCGATGAAGCCGAGCAGGAAGGCGTTGGCGAGGCCCGGCCGCATCAGCGGCAGGGACACGGTGGTGAACGTGGTCCAGGCATCGGCGCGCAACGTCTGAGCTGCCTCCTCCATCGAGGGGCTGACGCCCTCGACCACGCCGATCAGGACGAGGAAGGCGATCGGCGCGAAGGCCAGCGTCTGCGCCAGCCATACGCCCGGGAGGCCATAAATCCACCGCCCGGCCTCCAGGCCGAACGCCTGGGCCAGGAACTGGGTGACCGTGCCCGACCGGCCGAAGAGCAGGATGATGGCGAGGCCCACGACGAAGGGCGGGGTGATGATCGGCAGCACGGTGAGCACGCGGAGCGCCCGCTTGGCGCGGAAGCCCGTGCGGGTGACGACAAGGGCGAAGGCAAGCCCCAGCAGCGTCGTGCCCGCACCCGTGAGGACCGCCAGCAGCAGGGAGTTCCAGGCGACCCCGCAATTGCCGGCACCGTAGAGGCAGCCGAAGCTCCAGATCTTGGGGTCGAGGAGCTTGCTCGCGAACAGCAGCGGCGCGAGGTCGCCGTCGTTGGTGCGGAGCGCGCTCGAGAGGATCGTCACCGTCGGGTAGAGGATGAAGGTGGTGACGACGGCGACGACGAGCCCGATGCTCCCGGCAACGAAGATGTCGCCCTTCACCATGCCCCGGCCGGCCAGACCCTGGGTCAGGAGGAAGAGGAAAGCTGCGGCCGTCAGCAGCGCTCCCCAGCCCATGCCGAACTGACGGATCTTGAGTGGCCCCACGAGCACCGTGAGCCATTCGAACTGGAAGCCGCGCAACCCGATCGCGAAGCCCTGGAAGAGCAGCCAGCCCAGACCGAGGCTGCCGGCAGCAATCAGGACATCCGCGCGTGGCCGGCGCAGCACAAGGAGCGGCAGGAGCAGCGGCAGGGCAAGCGGGAGCAGCCAAGGCTTACCGTGCCAGAGCCCCTGGAACAGGGCCGGGGCGTACTGATCGTCGGCAGCCCAGCCATCCGTCAGCCAAGCGAACCCGAACAGTGGATCGTCCAACCCGTACCAGGGCAGGACGGCAAAGCCGAGCCAGCCTACAACGAGCCAGAAGAGGAGTGGCCGGCGCGGATCGGCCCGCCGCCGGCCCTGGGGTGCTGATGCGTGCACGAGCTCAGCGCGGCAGGGAGTTCACCTCCTGCTCCCACTTCGTCAGCAGCCGGCCGCGCTCCTCGCTGGAGCCGTACTTCTTGAAGTCGTAGTCGATCAGCTTGATCGTCGCGAAGTCGGGCGCCTCGGGCGGCGGCACCGCCTTCTTGTTCGACGGCACCTGATAGGCCTTGGCATCCTTGGCCAGGGTCTGGACGTCGGCACGCAGCGCGAAGTCGTAGAACTTCTTGGCACTGTCCTCGTTGCGGGCACCCTTGATGATGCTCATCGAGCCGATCTCGTAGCCCGTGCCCTCGCAGGGCGAGACCACCTCGATCGGGGCACCGGAGACGGCCATGGTCACCGCGTCGTGCTGGAAGACGATCCCCACCGTCGTCTCGCCCTGGGCTGCCGCCTTGACCGGGGCCGAGCCAGACTTGGTGTACTGGTTGACGTTGGCGTGCAGCTTCTTCAGGTAATCGAAGGCCTGATCCTCGCCCATCATCTGCACGAACGTGGCCAGGGCGGTATAGGCCGTGCCCGAGCTGTTGGGGTTCGCGATCTGGATCTCGCCCTTGAACTCGGGCTTGATCAGGTCGGCCCAGCATTTGGGCGCGGCGATCTTCTTCTGCGCCAGAAGCTCCTTGTTGTAGCCGAAGCCCAGCGCACCCGCGTAGATGCCGACCGTCCGGCCGTTCGAGGCCTCGTGCTGGTCCAGTGCCCAGTCGTGCAGCTCGCCCAGGAGCGGCGACTCGTAGGCCTCCGTCAGGTCCTCCTCCGCCGCCTGCAGGTGCGGATCGCCGGTGCCGCCCCACCAGACGTCGCCTTTAGGATTGTCCTTCTCGGCCCTGATCTGCGCGTAGGTCTCGCCCGAGCTCTTGCGGGTCATGGCGACACTGATCCCGGTCTCCTTCTCGAAGGCCGTGACCATGATCTGGCACCACTCCTCCTGCGGGCTGCAATAGAGGGTGAGCCGATCGGCAGCGTTGGCCGTCGTCGCGAGGCCGATGACAAAAGCGCCGACGGTGGCGCCATACCGGATGCTGTTCACTTGTGCCCCCCTGTTCCGGCCGCGACGGGCGCGGCTTTGGTTCAGGAGAATGACGGAACTGTGACAAGTCAATAGCAGTGCGCCTGTCGGTGCCGCAGAGTTCACGGCCACCACCTGCTTCGCCCGGCCGCGGCAACCTCCCTCAGGTGCTGGGTCAGCGCGTGTCACGCGCCGTCGATCCATCTCGTCCCGACCGTCGTGGCCGTGGTGCTCGGCGGTGCTATCTCGGGGCTCCCATGATCGCCCGCCGAACGGTGCTGTACCTCGGCTGCTCCCAGCTCCTCTGCTGGGGCATCTCCTATTACCTGATCGGTGCCCTCGGCCAGCCGATGGCGGAAGGGCTCGGCTGGAGCGCATCCGTCGTGCATGGCGGGTTCTCGCTGGCGCTCCTCGTCATGGGCCTGAGCTCGCCCTCGGTCGGCCGTGCCGTCGACCGGCATGGCGGCAGGCCGGTGATGGCCGCGGGCTCCGGCCTGATCGCCTTGGGCTGTCTCGGCCTCGCCGCCGCCCAGGGCATCGTGACCCACTATGTGGCCTGGGCCTGCCTCGGGCTCGCCATGCGCATGACGCTCTACGATGCCGCCTTCGCGGCCCTGGCCCGGATCGGCGGACCGCTGGCCCGTCGCCCGATCGCCCAGATCACGCTTCTTGGCGGGCTTGCCTCGACCGTCTTCTGGCCGGTCGGACACATTCTGCAGGAGCAGCTCGGCTGGCGAGGTGCCCTCGTCGCCTATGCCGGCGCTCGCGGCACTCACGGTCCCGCTCCACCTCGCGATCCCACGCGGCCGCTATACCCAAGCCGTCGCTGCTGCCCACGCGACCGACCAGACACCTACGCGCCCCCGCCGTAATCAGCTCCTGGCCGCCACCCTCTACGGGCTGGTCATGACCCTGACCGCCTTCCTCAACTCGGGCATCTCGGCGCACATGATCGGCATCCTCGCAGGATTGGGGCAGGATCCCCTCCGCGGCCGTCTGGCTCGCGAGCCTGCGCGGCATCGGCCAGTCCACGGCTCGCCTGGCCGAGGTCCTGTTCGGGGCAGGGCTGCACCCGCTGAGCCTTGGCGTGCTGGCCACCGGCCTGTTCCCGCTCTGCTTCGCGGCGGGCCTGCTCAGCGGCACCTCGGCCCTGGCCGGCGCCGCCTTCACGCTGCTCTACGGCGCGGCCAACGGGCTCGTCACCATCGTACGCGGCACGCTGCCGCTCGTGCTGTTCGACCCTCTGGCTTATGGCGGCCTCGTCGGCCGGCTCCTGATGCCGAGCTTCTTCCTTTCGGCCTTGGGGCCCCTTGCCTATGCCTTCCTCATCGAGCGGCTGGGTGAGGCTGCGGCACTCTATCTGTCGGCAGCGCTCGCCGGCCTCAGCCTCGCGGGCGCGCTGGTCCTGCGCGCCCGCTTCCGATCCTAGGCAAGGCTTTCGCTGGGGTTCAATCCCTTACAGGTTCCTCACCCCGGCTTCGTATGTGCAATCGTGGCGTTCAATAGGACGAACCTCGCCGGAGCCATCCACCTTCAGTCAGGCTACCACTGCTCCATCGACACCGCTGAAGGGGCCAGTTCCTGGCTCTGCGTCAGGGCA
>CAWHNT010000011.1:0-199432 GCA_963830775.1 uncultured Alphaproteobacteria bacterium
TTCGGGACCAGCAGCGGCTCGACCTAGACTGGATCAGCAGGGCGCAAGCGGGCTCGGCACTCCGATGCTCTATCCTGGCACCCCGGCCCGATGCTCTATCCCGGCAGCCCTGCTCTTCTCAGTCCGCAGCTGATTTTCCAGTTTTTGCGAGCCAACCAGGAAACACCCGTTGCGGCGGGATAACCACAGCTTCCCGGCGCTATGGCGAGGGGGAAAGAAGCGTTGAGATGTGGGACTTGTAGTCGTTGTTGATCTATTCACCCCCTCTGCAGGAGAACTGTGTCGTAAATCGCCCTAGAGGCTGTTATGGACCTCTGAGGGGGTGAGGCTCAGATGAACGGGCATGAGCATTGCCCGCAAGCCGTACCCGTCCGATGTTTCCGATGATGAGTGGGCGCTGGTAGCACCCTATCTGACGCTGTTGTCTGAAGCTGCCGGCCAGCGCGAGCACCCGTTGCGCGAGGTGTTCAACGGTCTGCGCTACATCGTCAAGACCGGCGCGCCCTGGCGCTGGATGCCGCACGACCTGCCACCGTGGGCGGCCGTCTACCAGCAGGCCCAGCGCTGGCTGGCGGCCGGCTGCTTTGATGCCCTGGCCGAGGACCTGCGTGGCGTGCTGCGGCTGGCCGCAGGCCGCAAGGCGCAGCCGAGTGCTGTGATCTTGGACAGCCGGACCTTGCGCTCCTCGCCCGAGAGCGGCGAGCGGGCCGGCTACGATGGCGCCAAGCGCAAGAAGGGCTCCAAGCTGCACCTGGCGGTGGACACGCTGGGCCACCTGCTGGCCCTGCATGTGACGCCTGCCAGTGCCGGCGACCGTGCCGAGGTCGGACGGATGGCCGAGGCAGTGCAGGAGGCTACCGGGACAAGCGTGGAGCTGGCCTATGTCGACCAGGGATATGACGGCAGGAAGTCGGCCGAAGCGGCGCGCGAGCATGGCATCGAGCTTGAGGTTGTGAAACTGCCCGAGGCCAAGCGCGGCTTCGTGCTGCTGCCAAGGCGCTGGGTGGTCGGAATCGCGTTTTGGAGCCGTCAGCTGTCAAAGCGACACCGAGCGACCCAGCAAAAGTATACCCCAGGGATAGAGACGACATAGCAGCTAAGTCGGGCGGAACCCGCGCAATCTTTCTCGGGCCCGTTCTCAGGGCTGAAAATACAAGTGAGAATACATCTTGAAAACCAGCCAATGATGCCGCCGCTCCGGACACGGAGTATCCACCGGAATACTCCGGAACGATGCGGTATTAGCATACATCAACGCCAAAATCGGAAGCATATTCTAAGAATTCATCATGGAGCTTACGAGCCATGCTCTGAGCGGATAACAACGTAACTTCTAGGGAGAAATCGTTTGGGCGCGCGGCGAATTCCCGCTCAACCCCGGCAGTAGCAGCTTCAGCTCTGCGCAGTCGATCAAGAAGTGATCCGAAGTCCGACATCGTTCTCTCCAACGCGGATCACCGCAAAGCCCTTACACCAGCGTCCTCTGGCTACTCCCCAGTATCGTGCCAGTATTCCCAGCGACCTTCGTCCATTCTCCTACTTGGATGCCCAATGGGAAAGTTGACGACTACATAGCTGTCTAGCCTCGGATGAAAATCCATTCTCGCAATAGTCCTTATCAAATCCATCCTCTGTCTGTCAAGGACGCTCTGTCTCTGAGAGAACAACTCCATAGGTAAAAATCATCTTTGACAGTAAGGTCGATATCGTCGGGATCATGTTTTTCTGATAGGAAGCTTCCATCAACCCAAATATCGCAAGGTATCTCGTGCGCGGTTAAGGCTGCAAAAAGCTCGCTCAGCGCTCGGAAGAGAACCTCCCTTGTCGGGGAGCCAACGAATGGCTCAACGCACAAGTCGCGCAGCTGCGGAAGCGTGAATGTATGCCGGCCGGGCGCCAGAAGAGGAGCGAACTCGGGTTTGTTAGCCCCCGCCATCCTTATTCGCGTAACGAGCTTGGGCGGCTACCTTTGCGATCTCTGACCGTCGCTCGGGTGACAGCTTCTCGGCCCGCGCTTTGCCCCCCTTCAATCCACCAAGCCTGCCCAACTCGGAGGCGGCTTGGTTTGTTCCGTCGTCCTTCCGATCCTCTACCTGACCAGTGGCGATCTCGACAATGAGCTTGCCGAGCTGGAGCGGGTCGCAGGGTGCTTCTTGCGGGTGATCGTCATGCGCCTAGTATGGGACCGGGCGGCCGGTTGCGCCATGCAGCAAGATATTCAGGCAAATTCGAACCGACCCAACCCCTCGCCCGCGCCAACTGAAGTGGCTGGACAAGCCATCGTCAGAAGACCGGCTCCACCTCCAGCCCGAGTTCCGCGCTCAGCCACTTCGTGAACAGGCGCAGGCTGTGGCGTTGGCGGGTGCTGCGGGGGAAGACGAGGTGGTGGCCGACATAGCGGACGTCGTGGGCGATGCCGGCGAGGGGGCGGACGAGGCGGCCGTTGGCGAGCTCGCGTTCGGCCAGGCGGGTCGATTCGAGGGCGACGCCCAGGCAGTCCGCGGCAGCCGCGATGGCGAGGAAGCTGCGGTCGAAGCGGGTGCCTTGCGGGCGCGGGGCCGGCAGGCCGTTGCGGGCGAACCAGGTGGGCCAGCGGATCTGCTTGTTGTCGCTCTCGATCAGCACGTGGTCGCAGAGGTCCGTGGGCGTGGCGATCGTCCGTGCCAGGTCCGGTGCGCAGAGCGGGGCCACGGTCTCCTCGCCCAGCGGGATGACGGTGAGGCCCTCCTGGCGCGGCATGCCGTAGACGATGTCGGCGTCGAACTCCTCGTTGCCGAAGCGCGTGTAGTCGGTGCCGGCCGCCAGCCTGATCTCGATCCCCGGATGGTCGCGCAGGAACCGGGCGAGGCGCGGCGTCAGCCACTGGGCCGCGAAGCTGGGCGCGCAGTGCAGCCTGAGGAGATGGGGTGCGCGGGTCGAGACGACCTCCAGCCCCCGGCGCAGCTCCTCGAAGGCGCGGCCCACATGCCGCATCAGCGCCTCGCCCTCGGGGCTGAGGCGCACGAGCCGGCCCTCGCGCTCGAACAGGCGCGCCCCCAGCGTGCGCTCCAGCTTGCGGATCGCGTGGCTCACCGCACTGGGCGAGAGGGCGATCTCGTCGGCCGCGGTGCGGAAGGATCCGGTGCGGCCGGCCGCCTCGAAAGCTCGCAGGAGCGAGAGCGGCGTCTGGTTCAGCATGATCGCCAGATGAACCAGATTCATCGATCGGCGTAAAAGGGTGGAATCAAATGGTCGTTGCAACACCATGGCGGAGGGGTTGCGATGAAGGCTCGGAAGCGGCGCTCGGGCCGGGCATTGCGAGGGGTGTTGCGGTCGCCGGGGCGGCCAGGGGTGGCGCGTCGCGAGGATCGGCGTCGGTTCTGGGCGGCGATTACGCTGGGTCTGGCAAGTGAGGAGGCCGCGGCCGGTGTAGGGGTGTCACCAGCGGTGGGGGCACGCTGGTTCCGGGAGGCAGGCGGGATGCCGCCATCGACGCTTGCGCCGTCGTCAAAGCCGTTATCGGGGCGGTATTTGTCGCTGGCGGAACGGGAGGAGATCGCGCTGTGGCGGGTGCAGGGCCATGGAGTGCGCGAGATCGCCCGCCGGCTGGGGCGGGCCGGATCGACGATCTCCCGCGAGCTGCGGCGCAACGCTGCCACGCGCGGTGGCGACCTGGCGTATCGGGCCAGCACCGCGCAGTGGCATGCCGAGCGGGCGGCGCGCCGTCCGAAGCCGGCAAGGCTTGCTCTCAACGCGGCGCTGCGGACCTACGTGCAGGACCGGCTAGCCGGCGCGGTCGCTACCCCGGGCGGGGCCGCGGTCGCCGGGCCGGTCGTGCCCTGGAAGGGCCGCCGGCAGGGGCGTCGGCAGGATCGGCGCTGGGCCAGGGCGTGGAGCCCGCAGCAGATCGCCCAGCGGCTGCGGCGCGACTTCCCGGGCGACGAGACGATGCGCATCAGCCACGAGGCCATCTACCAGGCGCTTTACGTGCAAGGCCGAGGGGCGCTGCGCCGCGAGCTGACCGCCTGTCTGCGGACTGGGCGGGCGCTGCGCGTGCCGCGGGCGCGCAGCTGCGGCCGGGGCAAGTCGTTCATCGCTCCGGAGATCATGATCAGCCAACGCCCGGCGGAGGCGGCCGATCGGGCGGTGCCGGGACACTGGGAGGGGGACCTCATCCTGGGGCTGGGCAGCTCGGCCATCGGCACCCTGGTGGAGCGCGCGACGCGCTTCACGATGCTGCTTCACCTGCCGCGCATGGTGGGGCATGGCGACGCCCGCGAGAAGAACGGGCCCGCACTCGCCGGACATGGTGCTGAAGCGGTGCGCGACGCCATCGCGGGCATGATCACCACCCTGCCGGAGCAGCTCCGAAGGTCACTGACCTGGGATCAAGGGGCGGAGATGAGCCAGCACGCCCGGCTACGGATCGACACTGGCGTGCAGGTCTACTTCTGCGATCCGCACAGTCCATGGCAGCGCGGCACGAACGAGAACACCAACGGGCTGCTGCGGCAGTACTTCCCCAAAGGCACCGACCTGAGCACACACAGCGCGGACGCGCTCGCAGCCGTCGCTGCGACGCTCAATGCCAGACCGCGAAAGACCCTTGGCTGGAGAACACCCGCCGAAGCCTTTGACGAGGTGCTACGATCGACGCCGGCAAGCGTTGCGACGACCCCTTGACCCAGTGCGCTTGTGCCGAAGCCCTGGATGAAGAAGTTTCCGAGCACCAGAAGATCAGGGGGAAGCGCATGCTTCTGAGCAGCAAGGTTGCCGTCATTTCCGGTGCCGCGAGCCGGCGCGGGATCGGGCTCGCCACGGCACGGATGTTCGCCCAGCACGGCGCCAGGGTCGCCATTCTCGACCTGGACGGGGCCGGCGCCCAGAGCGCTGCCGCCGAGCTGGGGCCCGAGCATCGCGGCTTCGCCTGCGACGTGACGGACCCGGCGAGCTGCAAGGCGGCGGCCGGGCAGGTGCTCGAGGCCATGGGCCAGGTCGACATCCTGCTCAACAATGCCGGCGTCACCCAGCCGGTGAAGATCATGGAGATCACCGGCCAGGACTGGGACCGGATCATCGACGTCAATCTCAGCGGCGTCCTTTACCTGAGCCAGGCCTTCATCCCGCACATGCGCGAGCGCAAGGCGGGCTCGATCGTGTGCATGTCCTCGGTCTCGGCCCAGCGCGGCGGCGGCATCTTCGGCGGGCCGCATTACTCGGCCGCCAAGGCGGGCGTGCTGGGCTTGGCCAAGGCCATGGCCCGCGAGCTCGGGCCGGACGGCATCCGGGTCAACTGCGTGACCCCGGGCCTGATCCAGACCGACATCACCGGCGGCAAGCTCACCGACGAGATGCGCCGCGACGTCCTGAAGGGCATCCCGCTGAACCGGCTGGGCGACGCCAGCGACGTGGCCGGGGCCTACCTTTTCCTCGCCTCCGACCTCTCCGCCTACATCACGGGCGCCGTGATCGACGTGAACGGCGGCATGCTGATCCACGGCTGAGACCCGGCCGATCAGGGAGACAATGATGGAAAGAGATCAGGCAGAGGCGACCCGCCTCTCCAACGTCTCGTTGCGGGAACGCGCCTACCGCATCCGGCGCAACGCGATCCGGATGGGTGAGGTGCAGGGGCAGGGCTACATCGCCCAGGCCCTGGGCATCGCCGACGTGCTGGCCGTGTCCTACTTCGGCGCCATGCGCTACCGGCCGGAGGAGCCCGAATGGGAGGAGCGCGACCGCTTCCTCCTCTCCTGCGGCCACTATGCGATAGCGCTCTATGCCGTGCTGATCGAGGCCGGGCTCCTGCCCGAGGAGGAGCTCGAGACCTACGGCAGCGACGACAGCCGGCTGCCGATGTCGGCCATGGCCTCCTACACCCCGGCGGTCGAGATCAGCGGCGGCTCCCTGGGCCACGGCCTGCCGCTCTCGATCGGCTTCGGCCTGGCGCTCAAGCGCAAGAAGTCGCCGGCCTTCGTCTACTGCCTGTTCTCCGACGGCGAGCTCGACGAGGGCTCGGTCTGGGAGGCGGCGATGTCGGCCGGGCACCACAAGCTCGACAACCTGATCGCCATCGTCGACGTCAACAACATGCAGGCCGACGGGCCCTCGACCCAGATGCTGGGCTTCGAGCCGCTGCTGCCCAAGTTCGAGGCCTTCGGCTGGTACGCCCAGCGGGTCGACGGCAACGACATCGACGCCGTGGCCCTGGCCTTCGACCGGGCCCGGGCCTTGCAGGAGCCCAAGCCGCGGATCGTCATCTGCGACACCAAGATGGCCAAGGGCGTGCCGTTCCTCGAGGTCCGCGAGCGGAGCCACTTCCTCCGCGTCGAGCGGGAGGAATGGCAGCAGGCGCTCGAAGTTCTCGATGCAGGGAGGCCCGCGGCATGAGGCCCAGCAAGCACGCCCGCACCGCAGTGCCCGAGCAGGGCGAGGGCGGCCAGTCGAAGAAGCCCAGGCTCACCACCTCGGCGATGATCGCGTCGCTGGCCGGAGCGGACCAGCGCACCAGGCCCGCCCCCTTCGGCCATGCGCTGGCCAAGCTGGCGGAGACCCGGCCCGAGATCGTCGGCCTCACGGCCGATCTCGGCAAGTACACGGATCTCCACATCTTCGCCCAGGCCCACCCCGACCGGTTCTACCAGATGGGGATGGCCGAGCAGCTGATGATGGCGACGGCCGCCGGCATGGCGCGCGAGGGCTTCATGCCCTTCGCCACCACCTACGCCGTCTTCGCCGCGCGCCGGGCCTACGACTTCATCTGCCTCGACATCGCCGAGGAGAACCTGAACGTCAAAATCGCCTGCGCGCTGCCCGGCCTCACCACCGGCTACGGGCCCAGCCACCAGGCGACCGAGGATCTCGCGATCTTCCGCGCCTGCCCGAACATGACCGTGGTCGACCCCTGCGATGCCCACGAGATCGAGCAGGCGGTGCCGGCGATCGCGGCGCATCAGGGGCCGGTCTACATGCGCCTCCTGCGCGGCAACGTCCCGCTGCTGCTCGACGAGTACGATTACACGTTCGAGCTCGGGAAGGCGAAGCTCCTGCGCGACGGCACCGACGTGCTCGTCATCTCGAGCGGCTTCATGACCATGCGGGCGCTGGAGACGCTGGATCTCCTCAAGGCCGACCGGGTCAGCGTCGGCGTCCTGCACGTGCCGACGATCAAGCCGCTGGACCAGGAGACGATCCTGAAGGAGGCGGGGCGCACCGGCCGCATGGTCGTCGTGGCCGAGAACCACACCATCGTGGGCGGTCTGGGCGAGGCGGTGGCGGGCCTGCTGCTGCGCTCGGGCGTGACGCCGACATTCCGGCAGATCGGCCTGCCGGACGAGTTCCTGGACGCGGGTGCCTTGCCCACGCTGCACGACCGCTACGGCATCTCGGCGGCAGCGATGGCGCAGAGCATCAAGGGCTGGCTCTGAAGCATTCCGTTCAATCAGGGAGAGGTAGGATGAAGATCTCGGGATTGATGTTCGCGGGCCTGCTGACGATCGCGGCAGTTGCCCCAGCACTTGGCCAGGAGGTCAAGCTCACGCTGAGCCACAACGCGGCACCGGGCAACCCGAAGGACGAGGGCTCGAAGCATTTCGCGGCCTGTGCTGCGGAGAAGAGCGGCGGCCGGATCGAGGTCCAGGTCGCCGGCAGCGCCACGCTGGGCGACGACGCCGCCAGCATCACGGGCCTGCGCACGGGCTCGATCGACATGTCGGCCAACTCGCAAGGGCCCATCTCGGCCGCCGTGCCCGAGTTCAGCGCGCTGGGCATGCCCTATCTCTTCACGTCTTCCGAGCACGCCTGGAAGGTGCTGGACGGCCCGATCGGCGAGGAGCTGGCGAAGAAGGCCGAGGCCAAAGGCATGATCCTGCTGGGGATCATGGACAACGGCATCCGCCACACCTCGAACAACAAGCATCCCATCAACACGCCTGCGGACGTGGCCGGGCTCAAGATCCGCACCCCGCCGGACCCGGCGACGGTGGCGATCTTCAAGGCACTCGGTGCCGACCCGCAGCCGCTCAAGTTCTCCGAGCTCTACATGGCCCTGCAGCAGGGTGTCGTGGACGGGCAGGAGAACCCGCTCATGAACATCCACTCCTCCAAGCTCTACGAGGTGCAGAAGTTCATCTCGCTCACCGGCCACAAGTACGAGACGACGCCGTTCCTGTTCTCCAAGCGGAGCTGGGGCCGGCTGGAGGATGCGGACAAGCAGGTGATCCAGGCTTGTGCCAAGGACGCGGTCACCTTCCAGCGCAACATGGTGCTGGAGACCGAGAAGCGGCTGATGACCGAGATGCCGACACTCGGCGTGCAGATGAACGAGGTCGACCGCGAGCCCTTCCGGGCGGCGACGATGTCCGTGCTGGACGAGGCCTACAAGAGCGACATCGGCGAGTTCGTCCGCGAGGTCGTGACCAAGGCCAACGAGACCCGCGGCCAGAGCTGACCTCTGCAGCATCGATCCATCGCGAGGGTGCCGGCCGGCATCCTCGCAGCGGAGCCGCAGGCGCCGGCAAGGCCCTGCCAATGCCGGACGACGAGCCGGCGCCGCCTCGAGCACGAGGCCGGAACAGTGATCAGGGAGGCTGACGCCTGTCGCCTCCACTAAGGAGGGAACATGGCTGAAGAAGCGGACAAGATATCGCTGAACTGGCTTGATCGGGGGATGGAGGTGATCTGCAAGATCGTCCTCTGCATCACCTGCACGGCCATGTTCGCGATCCTGCTGGCCAACGTGGTCCTGCGCTACACCGCAGGTTCGTCGCTGGCCTGGGCGGGCGAGGTGCCGGAGCTCCTCTTCCCCTGGTTCGTGATGGCCGGGGTCGTGCTCGCGACCATCCACAACGCGCACATCTATATCGGCTTCATCGTCGACCAGGTCCGGCCCGGCATCGCCGTCCCGCTGGCGGTCCTGCGCACGGTCGTCGTCGCCGGCGCCTACGGCGTGCTGGTCTACATGGCCTACGACCTGCTCGAGATCGTCGCCGACGAGCGCAGCCCGATCCTGAACGTGCCGGGCTCCGTCACCTATTCCTGCCTGATGCTCGGGCTCCTCCTGGTCGTGATCAGCGAGCTCTCGCTCCTGTTCAAGGTCCTGGCGGGCCTGCGTGCCCCTCACGAAGTGGTGGCCTACGAATGAGCGCCCTGGTCTTCGGCTGTTTCTTCCTGCTGGCGCTTCTGGGCATCCCGATCGCCCACGCGCTGGTGTTCGGCACCACCCTTGCCATGGCGACGGCCCCGCGCGGCAACCTCTCGCTCATCGTCGAGCAGATGGTGGCCCAGATCGGCAGCTTCCCGCTGCTCGCCATCCCCTTCTTCATGCTGACCGGCAGCCTGATGATGGGCGGTACCTTGGGCCGCAACCTGCTCGACTTCATCAGCACGCTGATGGCCCGCTTCCACGGCGGGGCCGGGCAGGTGGGGGTGCTCTCCTCCACCATCTTCGGCGGCATCAGCGGCTCGGCCGTGGCCGACGCCTCGGCGATCGGCTCGCTGCTGATCCCCTGGCAGAAGAAGCTGGGCTATCCGCCGGGCTTCGCCGCCGCCACCATCGCCTCGGCCGCCACCATCGACATCCTGATCCCGCCCTCGATCCCGTTCATCATCTACGCCCTGGTCTCCGAGACCTCGATCGCGGCCCTCTTCGTCGCCGGCGTCCTGCCGGGGCTCATGCTCTGCGGCGGCTTCATGCTGGTCTGCTACGTGGTCGGCCGGACGCGGGGCTTCCAGCGCGAGATCAGGCCCATCAACCTGCGCATCCTGGCCCGCGAGTTCGGCTACTCCTTCCCGGCCATCCTCCTCCCTGTGCTGATCATCATCTCGCTGCGCTTCGGGATCGTCACGCCGACCGAAGTAAGCGTGCTGGCGGCAGCCTATGCGCTCGTCGTTTCGGTGCTGCTCTACCGCGATCTCAGCTGGAAGCGCCTCCTCGACTGCATCACCGAGGCGGGTGTCGCCACCGGCATCGTGCTTCTCGTCATCATGGCCTCAAGCGTCGTCGGCTGGATCGTCACCTTCGAGCAGATTCCGGCCGCGGTCACGGCCTGGATGTCCCAGCACATCACGGCGGACTGGGCGATCATCGCCGCCATGAACGTCATCATGATCTTCATCGGCATGTTCCTCGACCTGCCCGCCGCCGTCCTTCTTCTCACGCCGATCTTCGTGCCGCTGGCGGCCAGCGTCGGCATGGACACGGTGCAGCTCGGGATCATGATGGTCGTGAACCTGGCCATGGGCCTCTACACCCCCCGGTCGGCACCACCCTCTTCATCGCCAGCTCGGTCGCCAAGGTGCCCATGGGCGAGGTCGTGAAGGAGATGATGCCCTTCTACGGCGTGGCTCTGCTGGTGCTGATCCTGATGAGCTACTTCCCCGCGTTCATCCTTCACTGAGCCTGCTCGGGAGGCATGCAAGCAATGACAAGGAAAGAGCAGCCATGAGCACGATCGGCTTTGTCGGCCTGGGGGCGATGGGCGCGCCCCATGGCCCGCAACCTGCTCGCCCGCGGCTTCAAGGTCAGAGGCTTCGACGTGCGGGCCAGCGCCCTCGACGCCCTGGAGCAGGCGGGCGGGACGCGGGCGGGCTCCGCTGCCGACACCGCGAGCGGGGCCGACATGCTCCTCCTCATGGTGGTCAACGCGGCCCAGGCGGAAGCCGTGCTGTTCGAGGGTGGTGCGCTGGGCAAGCTGCCGGAAGGTGCCCTTGTGACCCTGATGGCGACCTGCCCGCCGGGTGCCGTCCAGGCCATCGCCGACCGGGTCGAGAAGGCCGGTCGGCGCTTCGTGGACGCACCCGTCTCGGGTGGCGTCGCGGGGGCGGAGAAGGCCGCCCTCACCATCATGGCGGCGGCACCCAAGGCCACCTTCGAGGCCGCCAGGCCCGTCTTCGAGGCGCTGGGCGACAAGGTCTTCCATGTCGGCGAGCGCCCCGGCCAGGGGGCCACGGTGAAGACGATCAACCAGCTCCTCTGCGGCGTGCACATCGCCGTCGTCGCCGAGGCGTTCGCCCTGGCGCAGAAGGTCGGCGTCGACCTGGGCGTCATCCTGGAGATCATGAGCGGCTCGTCCGCCTCGAGCTGGATGCTCAAGAACCGCGGACCCCGCATGCTCCAGGCCGAGCCCGAGGTCACCAGTGCCGTCGACATCTTCGTCAAGGATCTGGGCATCGTGCTGGAGGCCGGGCGCGAGGCCAAGGCCGCCCTGCCGCTGGCGGCCATCGCCCATCAGCTCTTCCTCGCCACCTCAGGGCGCGGCGACGGTGCCGCCGACGACAGCCAGGTGATCCGCACCTACGCGCTCATGAACGGCACGGGGGCCGGCCGATGAGCCCTCCCGATCCCTGGCTGATGGCCAACGCGATCCGCTTCCTGTCGATCGATGCGATCGAGCGCGTAGGCGAAGGGCACCCCGGCACGCCTCTGGGTGCCGCCGACACGGTGACGGCACTCTTCACCCGCCACCTCAGGTTCAATCCCGCCGATCCCACCTGGTTCGACCGCGACCGCTTCGTGGAATCGAACGGGCACGGCTCGATGCTGCTCTACTCGCTGCTCTATCTGACGGGCTACGAGAAGATCACGCTGGGCGAGATCCGCACCTTTCGCGAGCTGGGCTCGCACTGCGAGGGTCATCCCGAGTTCGATCCCGCGGCCGGGATCGAGATCACCACCGGCCCGCTCGGCCAGGGGATCGCCAATGCCGCCGGCATGGCCGTGGCCGAGGCCTTCCTCAGCAAGTGGCTGGGCCCGGAGCTCGTCGACCACCATACCTACGCGCTGGTCGGTGACGGCTGCCTGCAGGAAGGCGTCGGGCACGAGGTGATCTCGCTGGCCGGCCATCTCGGGCTCGGCAAGCTCACTTTCCTGTGGGACGACAACCGCATGACCGACGACGGGGCGATCGACATCGCCACGTCGGACGACATGCTGGCCCGGTTCCGCCTCAGCAACTGGCACGTGCAGGAGGTGGACGGTCACGATGCCGAGGCGGTGAGCGCCGCCCTCCTGCTCGCGAAGCGCGATCCCAGGCCGTCGATGATCGCCTGCACCACGGTGATCGGCCGCGGCCTGCCCAAGGTCGAGGGCACCCGCGCCGCCCACAGCGCCCGCATCACCAAGGAGATCGCGGCGGCCGCGCGGGAGTATCTGGACTGGCCGCATCCGCCGTTCGAGGTGCCGGCCCCGATCCTCCAGGCCTGGCGCGACGCCGGCCGGCGCAGCCTGCCCGCCTACGAGGCTTGGCAAGCCCGTGTTCAGGCCCTGACCCCCGAGAAGCGCCGCCTGCTCGACCGCCTGCGCGAAGGTCGCCTGCCCGACGGCTGGGAGCGCCCGCTCCTGGCCTTCCGCGACCGCGCCCTTCAGGAGCCGCGTCCGGAATACGGGATCAAGCTCTCGGGCGACATCGTCGACCTCCTGAGCGACGCCATCCCCGAGCTGCTCTCGGGCGCTCCCGACCTCGAAGGGGCGACCGGGCACAAGCGCAAGCTCGCCCCGTTCAGCGGCAGGAATCCCGACGGCCGCTATGTCCACTACGGCATCCGCGAGCACGCCATGGGCTCGATGCTGAACGGCATGGCGGCGCATGGCGGCGTCGTGCCGGTCGGCGTCACCTATCTCGTCTTCTCCGACTATATGCGCCCGACCCTGCGCCTCGCCGCGATGATGGGCCTGCCGGTGCAGTTCGTGTTCAGCCACGAACTCCATCGGCATCGGCCGCAACGGCCCCACCCATCAGCCGGTCGAGTACCTGGCCTCGCTGCGTGCGATCCCGAACATGCTGGTGCTGCGCCCGGCCGATGCGGTCGAGGCCGCCGAGTGCTGGGAAGTGGCGCTGAGCCGTCGTACCGGCCCCTCCTCCCTGATCTTCGCCCGCCAGCCGCTCCAGCCGGTGCGCAGCGGCGAGGCCGGGCCGAACCTCTCCAGCCGCGGCGCCTATGTGGTGGCCGGGCCGGAGGGCCGGCGCCGTGCCACCATCCTGGCGACCGGCTCGGAGGTGGGGCTCGCGATCAAGGCTCGCGAGCTCCTGGAAGCCGAGGGCGTGCCGACCGCGGTGGTCTCGATGCCGTCCTGGGAGCTGTTCGAGGAGCAGGACGAGGCCTATCGCCAGGAGGTGCTCGGTCCCGGTACGGTGCGGGTGGCCGTGGAAGCTGCGGTGCGCCTGGGCTGGGACCGCTATATCGGGGCCCTGGGGGGCTTCGTCGGCATGAGTGGCTTTGGTGCCTCGGGCCCCGAGGACGAGCTGTTCGCGCATTTCGGCATCACGCCCGAGCGGGTCGTGGCCGAAGTCCGCCAGCGCCTTTGAGGCTGATGACCATGCACTAAGATCGTCTTTCTCGACCGCGCCACGCTGAGCCCGCGGGTCCAGCTCCGCCAGCCTTCCTTCCCGCACACCATGGAGGAGCATCAGCAGACCGGCCCCGACGAGGTCCTGGACCGGCTCCAGGGTGCTACGATCGCCATCGTCAACAAGGTCCAGCTCCCGGGCGAGGTGCTGGCGAAGCTCCCCGACCTGAAGCTGATCGCGGTGGCGGCCACCGGCACGGACTGCGTCGACAAGGCCCACTGCCAGGCCAGCGACATCGCGGTGGCCAACATCCGCGGCTACGCGCTCCGCACCGTGCCCGAGCACACCTTCGCCCTGATGCTGGCCCTGCGCCGCAACATCGTGCCCTATCGCGAGGACACGCTGGCCGGCGAGTGGCAGCGCTCCGGCCAGTTCTGCTTCTTCAACCACTCGATCCGCGACCTCGGCGGTGCCCGCCTCGGGATCATCGGCGAGGGCGTCCTGGGCCAGCGGGTGGCCGAGATCGCCAAGGCCTTCGGCATGATCACGATGTACGCGGCGCACAAGGGCAAGAGCGGCCTCGGCCCCCTCTACACCCCCTGGGACGAGGTGCTGGAGACGAGCGACATCATCACCATCCACAGCCCGCTCACGCCCGAGACCGCCAACATGATCGCCCTGCCGGAATTCCGGCAGATGAAGCGCCGCCCGCTCCTCATCAACACCGCCCGCGGCGGCCTCGTGGTCGAGGAGGACATGGAGACGGCGCTGGAGGAGGGCCTGATCAGCGGTGCGGGCATCGACGTCACCCTGCCCGAGCCGCCGCCCGCGGACAGCGTTCTCATGCGCATCGCCAGGCGCCCGAACGTGATCGTCACCCCGCACGTCGCCTGGGCCAGCGATGAGGCCCAGCAGGCGCTGGCGGACCAGCTCATCGACAATATCGAGAACTTCGTCGGCGGCAGGCCGACCAACCTGGTCCGCGGCGCCTACTGAGCCCGGACGCCAGTGTCCCGGCGAGGCACCACGGCACTTTCACCAGGGCGAGAAAGTGCGGCCTCAAGCAGGCCGAAGTCCGGTAGGCACGAGGAAGGGCTAGTGTCCTGATCGAGAAGTTCCTACGATTACGGCGATGATCGTGGGGGCTGGCCGATGGGAAGGGTGGCGGCTGGCGCTTGCGATGAGGAAGAGACGGAGCGGCGGGTGCTGGAATCGCTGGCGCGGGCGCAGATGACCGGGCAGGCGATGGCGCGTCGGGCGCGGATCGTGCTGGCGGCGACCTCCGGGCTGGAGAACAAGGCGATCTGTGCCGAGGTTGGGGCGGATGCCAACACAGACTCGAAAAGGCGTCTGCGCTGAGCCGCTCGCCAGCTGGACCGGGCTGCTCGACGAGCCGAGACCCGGCGCGCCGCGCAGGATGGGTGACGAGGCAGTCGCTGAGACCATCCGGCTGGCGCTGGAGACGAGGCCGCCTAGGGCGAACGCAGCTGGTCGCTGCTCGGAATGGCCAAGGCAGTGGGCTTGGCACCGTCGAGCATCCAGCGCATCTGGCAGGCCTTCGGCTTGCAGCCGCACCGCAGCGAGACCTCCAAGCTCTCGACCGATCCCCTGTTCGTCGAAAAGGTGCGCGACATTGTCGGTCTCTACATGGCGCCACCCGACCGGGCCCTGGTGCTGTGCGTGGACGAGAAATCACAGAATGCAGGGCATCCTCGACCGCACCCAGCCTCTTCTGCCGATGCGGCCGGGCCAGCTCGAGCGCCGGGCGCACGACTACACCCGCGACTGGGACCACGTCCCTGTTCGCAGCGCTGGACATCGCGACAGGTGCCGCTGATCGGCCGCTGCTATCCGAAGCACTGCTCGAGCGAGTTCAGGAAGTTCCGCGGACCAGGGTCGCGAGCGACGTGCCGGCTTGATCTCGACGTCCATCTTCTCAAGGACAATTACGCCACGCACAAGACCAAGCCGGTCCGGGACTGGCTTGGCCAAGCGCCCGCGTTGGCACGTTCATTTAACGCCGACAGGTGCCTCCTGGATCAATCAGGTCGAGCGCTTCTTCGCCATGCTGACGGAGAAGCAGATCAGACGTGGCGTCCACCGCTCCACCCACCAGCTGGAGAGCGACATCCGAGCCTGCATCGACGCTCACAGCGCGCGATCCCAAATCTTGCCGCTGGACCAAGTACGCCGGCGACATCCTCGCCGCCATCCAGCGCTTCTGCCAACGGACCTCGCAGATCGGAAGGATTTGCGAATCGGGACACTAGAGCGTGTTCAGCTTGGCTGAACACGCTCTAGCGCGCGAACTCGTGCAGCCGCGCTGGCGGCTCGGCGCTCACCAGGCGGAAGCTGTAGGGGTCGGTCTGCCAGACCAGCTGGTGGTAGCCGCCGGTCTCGACCGGGATCGGGGCGGCGGCCTGCGCCTGGGCGCCGTCAGGGGAGGCCTGGACGAACAGCAGCGTCGGGTGCGGGTCGCCCTCGTCGGTCGGCGCATAGACCAGCATGGCGGCATCCACCTCGCCGAGATCGGCCTTGCCGCCGCCCACCAGCTTGAAGCCCGCGGGCATGGGCGGGGTCGGGAAAGCCTGCTGGCCGAGCTGGGTGGCGAACCAGTGCTGGAGGCTGGCCGGATCGTCGGTCCGCAAGGCGAGGTCGCTGCCGCCGGCAACGAAGTCGAGATAGGCCTCCACGGCGGCATCCGCGGCATCGGCCGGCATCAGCCAGGCCCGGGCGAGCTCGTAGAGTGCTCCGACCGCGAGTGCCACCGCCAGCACGCCGGCCAGCCGCGAGACCCGACGACGCAACTTGTGGGAGGCAGCGGGCGGCGGCGGTGCCTGCCTGGGCTGGGCCCGGGCCGTCGGCGGCCGCAGGCGCGGCTGGCCGGGCGGACCGGGCCGCAGCAGGGGGATGAGGTCGGTGCCGGCGAGGGAGAGGCTGCGGACCAGGTCGATCTCGAGCCCCTGCCAGACCGAGGGCGGCACCTCGCCGGCCGTAGCACCGGTCTGGCGGCCGATCTCGCGTTCGAACCGGCGCAGGCGCTCGACCCGCGCCCGACAGGGCCCGCACAGGCCCAGGTGACGGCGCAGGATGGTCGTCCGGCTACGGCCCAGCCGTCCGTCGAGGAAGGCCTCGAGATAGCGTTCGAGGTCGGAGCACAGCATCCGTGTCCTCCCCGGGGAGTGCTGCTCCCTTGCCGCACCCCCGGCGCACGCCCGCCTGCACCGCGCACACCTGTGCCCGATGCAGCGGCGCATACTTTCCCTCAACCTGCGATCCGGTGCAACGCCGGATCGAGCCCGGTGCAGGTGACGGTGGCGTCACACAGCCGTCATTTCCTGTTGCCAAGCCCGCCACAGGAGCGAAACATCCGCTTCATGGCAACAGGAGCCGGGGAGGGGGCGCCCCGGACCGCAAGGGGCGCCCCCTCCCCGGCCAACGATCGGGGGCTGGCATGGGAGACACTGCAACGACCCGTAATGTGGCCTTGGTCGGCCCCAACGGGGCCGGCAAGACGACGTTGCTCGAGAGCATGCTGTTCGTGGCGGGGGCGATCACCCGCAAAGGAAAGGTGAACGACGGGACCACGGTCGGCGACGCCAGTGCCGAGGCCCGCGAGCGCCGGATGAGCACCGAGATCTCGGCCGCCTGCTTCAAGGCCCAGGGGCTCGACTTCACCGTCCTCGACTGCCCGGGCTCGGTCGAGTTCATGCAGGAAACCTACAACGCCGTGCTGGGGTGCGATGCCGCAGTGGTCGTGGTCGAGCCCGTGCTGGAGCGGATGATCGCGGTGGCGCCGCTGCTCCAGTTCCTGGACGAGCACAACCTCCCGCACCTCGTCTTCATCAACAAGATGGACCGTTCCGAGGTGCGCTACCGCGACCTCCTGCAGAACCTGCGCCAGCTCTCGACCCGGCCCGTGGTCCCGCACCAGTATGCGATCGGCCGCGGCGAGGATCTGGTCGGCTACATCGACCTCGTGACCGAGCAGGCCTTCGCCTACAAGCAGGGCGGGCCGTCGGACCTCATCCCGCTGCCGGAGGAGTATCGCGAGCGCGAGCAGACGGCCCGGCGCGAGATGCTGGAGACGCTGGCCGACTTCGACGACGACCTGATGGAGAAGCTGCTCGAGGACCAGGAGCCGCCCCTGGACCAGATCCTGAGCGACCTGCGCAAGACCCTGGGTGCCGACCAGGTGGTGCCGGTGTTCATGGGGGTGGCCGAGCAGGACATGGGGGTCAGGCGCTTCCTCGAGGCGCTGGCGAAGGAAGCACCGGAGCCCAAGGTCCACGCGGCCGAGCTCGGGGTCGATGGCGACGGGCCGGTGCTGGTCCAGGTCCTGAAGACCTTCTACCACGGCCATGCCGGCAAGCTGTCGCTGGCGCGCGTCTGGCGCGGCACGGTGAAGGACGGCATGACGCTGGGCGACATGCGGGTCGGCGGCGTGCACCGCATGTTCGGCGGCCAGCAGCAGCCGGCGGGCGAGGCCACGGCCGGCGAGATCGTGGCCCTGGCCAGGCTCGAGGGCGCGCGCACGGGCGAGCTCCTGAGCAACGGTGCCGGCAGCGGCGGGACCCTGCTGCCGAAGGCGCCGGCGGCCAGGCCGATGTTCGCCTTCGCGCTCACCGCCCAGAACCGCAACGACGAGGTGAAGCTCTCCAGCGCCTTTGCCAAGCTCGTGGACGAGGACCCGGCGCTGAAGCTCGAGCACGATGCCGAGATGCACCAGACCCTGCTCTGGGGACAGGGCGAGATGCACCTCAAGGTCGCGATGGACCGGCTGAAGAACAAGTTCAACGTGCCGGTCGAGGCCAAGGCGCCGCGCACGCCCTACCGCGAGACCATCCGCAAGGGGGCCCAGGCGCACGGCCGGCACAAGAAGCAGTCGGGCGGCCACGGCCAGTTCGGCGACGTCAAGATCGAGATCCGCCCGCTCGAGCGCGGCGAGGGCTTCCAGTTCGAGAACAAGATCGTGGGCGGTTCCGTGCCGCGGCAGTACATCCCGGCGGTCGAGGAGGGGGCCCGGGACTGCCTGCACAAGGGACCCTTGGGCTTCCGCGTGGTCGACGTCGCTGTGTCCCTGCATGATGGCCAGTTCCACACCGTCGACAGCAACGAGCTCAGCTTCAAGATGGCCACCGCCCTGGCGCTGAAGGAGGGCCTGCCCAAGTGCCAGCCGGTGCTGCTGGAGCCGATCCTGAGCGTCACCATCTCGGCCCCGTCCGACTACACCTCGAAGGCGCTCCAGCTCATCACCCAGAAGCGCGGCCAGATCCTGGGCTACGAGGGCAAGCCCGGATGGCGCGGCTGGGACGAGATCCGGGCCCACATCCCGCAGGGCGAGATGCACGACCTGATCGTCAGCCTGCGCTCGCTGTCACAGGGTACGGGCTTCTTCGACTGGAGCTACGACCACCTGCAGGAAGTGCCGGACCGGCTGGCGCAGGGCATCGTCGACAAGCACCGCGAGGAGGCGCACTGACGGCCCGCCGCGCGTCGCGCTAGCGACGCGCGGCGGCTGAGCACGTAGATGAGCTGCGGCGCCACGCCCGGAGGAGGGCTCAGCTCCAGAGCTGTCCCACGTCCGCGAACGGCCGCAGCTCCCTGAAGAGGCCGGCGGGCCGCTCGACGCTCAGGGGTCGCTGCGTGAAGTCGCTGGGCACGGTGTGGATGATCGGGCCGTCGCAATCCTCGATGTAGGTGCGCTGCGGCGCCATCCTGTCGACGCCCAGGTTCCAGCCGAGGTCGATCGGGCCGTCATGCAGGGCCACGATCGTGTCCTCGGCGTAGACGATGCCCTTGGCACCGGCGCGGAGCTGGTCGCCGCTGATCTGGCCGGCCCGGATGGCGGCCCGCCCATGGTTCATGATCAGGATGGTGTTCCTGTCGGAGGCGCCGACCACGGCGCTGCTGCCGATCATCCAGTTCAGTGCGAAGTAGTTGCCGACACCGTGCCGGACGAAGTTGTTGGCGACCGCCTTGCCTTCGACGCAGGTGTTGCCGATGACCCGGTTGTTGCTCGACTTCAGCTCGATGTTCTGGTGGTGATGCGCGTTCTCGAGGCGATTGTATCGGATCAGCGCCTGCTGGTTCAGGGCCGAGGTGCCCCTGCTCTCGCCGATATAGATCCAGGCGTTCCGGTCCGAGGGCGGGGAGCCCTGGTGGTGCAGCCAGTTGCGCTGGACGATGGGCCGCACGGCATCGCAGATCAGGATCCCGTTGCCCGTACCGGTGATCTCGTTGCCGTCGATCTCGACATCGCTGCCCCGCACGTCGATGCCGACGATGTCCTGGCCGGAGCCGCCTCTGCCTTCGCGATCCTTGCCGCCTCTGCCTTCGCGATCCTCGCCGCCCCGGCCGGAGCCGCCTCTCCCTTTGCGGCCCTTCCGGTCTCGGCGGGAGCCGCGTCCGCCCTCGGGAGCGGCAATGGCCTCACCGGAGCCGCCTGCGCCCTCATCGGCGGCAATGGCCTCCTCGGAGCCGCCTTTGCCCTTTCCGGAGCCGCCTCCGCCCTGGATCAGGCAGCGGTTCACGCGGGTGCCCGAGCCGGCGCAGACGATTCCGCCGGTCGACTTGCAGCGTGAGATCAGGCTCTCGGCCCCGCTCAGGGTGACGGTCCCGGTGAGGACGGCGCCGTTCAGATCGCGGCTGCAGAGCTGGAGCCGGGGCTTGCTGACGTTGAGCGGCCCGGGATAGAGGCCGCTCTCGAGGATGATCCGCTTCCACGACGTCCCCGGGTGGTTGATGATCTCCCCCTGGAGTGCCTGCATGTTCGTGACCACGACGGACGCCGCTGGCTCAGGAAGTTCCGGCCCCGGCAGCCCTATGTCCAGAGCAGCCCCGAACGACCGGCCCGACAGGCTCGTGATCAGTGACAGAGACGATATCCCGAGAAGCACGCCGCGCCGGGACTGTCCCATTTCCTTGTCTCCCCAACTGCCCACCAGGTCGTCCACGCCAGCTATCAACCCGGGCGCGCACAACCATAGAGTGTTAGGCTCTGGAGAGTTTCGCCCACAGGTGCAAGGCAGAAGTGGGAGGCTGCCATGCGAATCAGGCGGCGCTGATGTATCCGGAACGGTATGCCGAGCGGCGACGGCCGCTGGCTGTCGCCTTGCCCGCACAGCTCGGCAAAAGCTCAGATCTCACGCATTAGTTGATGGATGATAATCGGGCCTGATCCATCGTGGCGCTTGCCGCTGGCGGGAGGTGAGCGGGGCGGTGCCGGGACCGCCCCGGCGCGTCAGCTCCAGAGCTGGCCCACGTCGTTGGGGGCCCGCAGCTCGCGCAGGACCCCGTCCGGTGGTGCAAGCGTCAGAGGCCGGGTGGTGTAGAGGCTGGGGAGGTCCTGGCTGATCGGCCCGTAGCTGTCCTCGATCATGGTACGCTGCGGTGCCACCAGCCCGACGCCCTGGTTCCAGCCGAGCTCGATCGGGCCATCGTGCAGGGCCACGATCGTGTCCTCGGCGTAGACGATGCCCTTGGCACCGGCGCGGAGCTGGTCGCCGCTGATCTCGCCGCCGCGAACGGCCGCCCTGCCATGGTTCATGATCATGACCGTGCCGATGTCGGCCGCACCGATCACGCTGCTGCTCCCGATCATCCAGTTCAGCGCGAAGTAGTTGGCGGGCCCATGGCGGCTGTAGACGTTGGCGATCGTGCGCCCCTGCACGCTGGTGTTGCCGATGACGCGGTTGTCCCGCGACTTCAGCTCGATGTGCTGGTGCTGCTTGGAGGATTCGAGGCGGTTGTACTCGATCCGGCACTGCTGGCTGAGAAGCGAGGTGTTGCGGCTCTCGCCCACATAGATCCAGGCATTGCGGTCGGTGGGCGGCGTGCCCTGGTCGTGCAGCCAGTTGCGCCGGATGACGGGGCGCAGGGCGTCCTGGACCAGGATGCCGTTGCCCGTCTTCGTGATCTCGTTGCCGTCCACCTGCACGTCGGCGGCAGCAATGTTGACGCCGACGATGTCGGGCTTTCCGGTGCCGGTGCCCTGGATCCGGCAGCGGTTCACGCGGGTGCCGGCACCGCTGCAGATGAAGCCGCCGGTCGACTTGCAGCGCGAGACGAGGCTCTCGGCCCCGCTGAGCGTCACCGCCTTGGTGAACACCGCACCGTTCAGGTTGCGGCTGCAGATCTGGATCCGTGCCTTGTTGACGTTGAGGAGCCCGGCATAAATGCCGTCCTCGAGGATGATCCGCTTCCAGAACGTGCCGTCGTGGATGAGAATGTGCCCTTGTAGCGCCAACAGGTTGCTCGCGGTGACCGTGATGGCCGGAACAGGGAGCTCGTCGGGCTGGACCCATTGGACCGGGGTCGCAGGGCGGTGTTGGCCGAGAAATGTCGTCAGCCAACGGCAAGGAAGATATTCCTAATAATAGGCCGCGCCGGGACTGCTTCATCCTTGTCTCCCTAACTGCTCCTACCCAGGCGCCACGTTCCCAACAGGGACATGCGCAACCATAAGGCGAACAACCTATGGCCGCCTTCGCCGATTAGTGCAACAGGTCAATCGCCTTATGCAGCCGCCGGTAGCGGTCGGAGCGAATGGCCGCCTGGTGGGTCCGGTCGGCAACTGGCGCCGGATGGAAGGCGGTGCCTGGGAGGGGTTCAGCAATCGCGGGGAGGGAACGATGCCGGTGCGAAGCCTGTTGCGGCAGCGGGTAAACAGAGCCGGCACCCAACCGTACGTATGACCGGGTGCGCCGGCCCGACGCGGAGGCAAGAGAATGGTCGACTACGAGTCCGCCCTGGCGCTGGCCGAGCTCTCGCAGGAGGAGGTGGACGCCATCGCCCGGCACGAGCACATGACCGACACGGCGGCGCTCGAGATGGGCAGCTACCTGTGCACGACGCCCAGCGGCGAGCGGGCGCTGAAGCGGATCATCGTCGACGAGCTGAACGCCTTTCGCGAGCGCGGCGACAATCTGGGTGCCGCCAGGCTACGCCTCGTGCTCAAGCACTTCGTCGAGACGCATCCGCGGGCGGCCTGACGCCCGGCCTCGTGGCCGTGCTGCCGAAGACCGTGAGGGCGGTGGCGAGGCTGACCATGGCCACGATCCCGAACACCCATGCCGGCGAGGCATGGTCGACGGTGAGGCCGTAGAGCGGCGGGGCCACCAGCCCGCCGACATTGAAGCCCACCATCACGAGGCCGAACACCCTGCCGCTGGCGCCGGGCGGGGTGATGGCGCGGATCATCATGTCGCGCGAGGGTGCGACCATGCCGCTGGCCAGCCCGCCAACCGCGAACAGCGGCAGGAGGGCAGGCGGCGGCAGCGTCACCAGCGCCACGACGCCCGCCATCGCCGCCAGGACGAGCGAGCAGATGGCCACGATCAGGCCGTGGTGGCCGAACCGGTCGGCCACCCAGCCGCCGGCCAGCACGCCCACGGCTCCGAAGGTGAGGAAGACGGTGACCGGCGCGTTGGCGGCCGCGAGACCGAGGCCGTAGAGGCCGGTCAGCGCCACGACGCTGAAGCCGCTGATCCCGGCATGACCAAGCGCCAGGAGCAGGAAGAAGGCGAAACCCCCGAGCACGGCCGGGCTGGTCAGGAGTGCCAGCGTGCCGCCGGCAGCCTGCTCCTTCTTCCGCGTGACCGAGGCCGCAAGCTCGCCCCGGGCCGCGATCAGGACGGCCGCCATGACGAGCCCGGCGGCACCGATCAGGAGCAGGCCCATGCGCCAGCCGACCAGGGCGGTGAGCGCCACCATGACGACCGGCGCCGCGGCGAAGCCCGCATAGCCGCCGAAAGTGTGGATCGAGAACGCACGCGCGGTGCGGCCGGGGCTCACCCGGGCGGAGAGGATCGCGTAGTCGGCCGGGTGGTAGACGGCGTTGCCGAGCCCGGCCAGGACCATGAGCGGGAGGAAGCTGGCCAGGCCCGTGCCCAGCCCGGCGAGCCCGATCCCGAGCGCGAACGCGATCTGGCCCGCGATCAGGATCAGCCCCGGCCCGTAGCGGTCGACCAGCACGCCGATCGGCGGCTGGGCCAGCACGGTCGTGACGTTGAGGGCTGCCAGGAGCAGGCCCAGCTCGGTGACGCTGAGCCCGAGATCGGCCCGCAGCACGGGGAAGATCGGCGGCAGGGCCAGGATGTAGAGATGGGAGAAGAAGTGGGCGCAGGTGATGAGGCCGGTGACCTTGAGGTCATGCCCCTGGGCGTCCGCAACGCCTGCCGTCGCCTGCGCCATGCTGCCTTGCCTCCCCACCTGACCGGGCCCTTGTCATGCCCGCGATGGGGATGCGCAAGACCGCCATCGCAGACCGAGCCGGCCGCCTGACCGGCAGCCAGAGCCGCCCTGCGCAGAACGGCACCGGTCTGCTAGGAGGGCGGACCGATGCCCCCGCTCGCCCTGTTCCCGCCATGTCCTCCGCGCGTCCAGCCCTGGCCGGCGCCCTGAAGCCGGCCTCCCGTGCCCGCCTGCTGCGTTGGCTGCGCGTGATCCTGCTCGTCCTGCTCCTGGGGCCGGCGCTGCTGCTCCTGGTCTACCGGGTGGCGCCGGTGCCGGTCACACCTCTGATGCTGGTGCGGATGGCGCAGGGCTACGGGCTCGAGAAGCAGTGGGTGCCGCTGAGCCGGATCTCGGGCCACCTGCCGCGGGCGGTGATCGCGTCCGAGGACAATCTGTTCTGCCGCCATGCCGGCATCGACTGGGACGCCCTGCGCGAGCAGATCGGCCGCGCCATGGACGGCCGCTCGGCGCGGGGTGCGAGCACGATCAGCATGCAGACGGTGAAGAACCTGCTGCTCTGGGAGGGGCGCGATCCCTTCCGCAAGCTGCTCGAGACCTGGCTCACGCCGCAGGCCGAGCTGTTCCTGGGCAAGCGCCGCATCCTCGAGATCTACCTCAACGTGGCCGAGATGGGCCCGGGCCTCTACGGTGCCGAGGCTGCCGCCAGGCGCTACTTCAGGAAGCCGGCGCGCGACCTTACCGCCCGCGAGGCGGCCCTGCTGGCCGCCCTGCTCCCGGCCCCCTTGCGCTGGTCCAAGGGCATGCCCAGCCGCTTCCTCCAGGGCCGCGCCCGCACCATCCAGACCCGCATCGCCCAGCTCGGCCCGCTGCTCGACTGCGCACCCTGACGAGCTGGGGCGGCTCCAGGCGCCAGACCCGCGCTTGCCCAACCAAGAAGCGCATGTGAGAATAGGCTTCGCAACCGATGCTCCCTAACCCCAGGCCGGAGCACTGCCATGCGCCCTTGGATGCTGCCTTCGCTGAACCGCCGCCGCCTCCTCGAGCTCGGGAGTGTCGGCCTTGCGGCCTCTCTGGGGGCGGTGCGGGGAGCCGGTGCCGAGGAGCTGCGGGATCCGGGCCCGGGCGGGATCGGGGGCTATGTGCTGGGGGTGTTCCCCTATCTGCCGCCTTCCTCGCTCGACCGGCGCTTCGCCCCGATCGTCGAGGCCCTGCGGCAGAGGATCGGCCAGCCGGTGCACCTGCGCACCAAGTCCGACCTCGAGGCCTTCGCGGTCGAGGTGGCGCGGGGCACCTACGACATCACCTTCCTCAACCCGTTCGAATATGTGGAGGCGGCGGGTGCCGGCTACCTGCCGCTGGTCCGGGTCGACGAGCCGCTGAGCATGGTCCTCCTGGTCCCGGCCGACAGCCCGATCACGGACCTGCGCGGCCTTGGCGGCCATACGCTGGCGCTGCCGCAGCGCAGCTCGGCCGTGAGCCGGCTCGCCAGGCTGGCCCTGTTCGAGGAGGGTCTCCAGCCCGGTGTCGATCTCCAGGTCCAGTTCTACCAGTCGAAGTCGTCCTGCCTGCAGGCGCTGGCGATCGGCAACGTGGCGGCCTGCGGCCTGCCCCGCTTCGCCCTGCCGCAGCTGGGTCTCAGCGACACCCGCTCCTACAAGGTCGTCTACGAGCGCAAGCTGCCGGTGGGCCTCACCTTCGCCGTCCACAACAGGCTGTCGGAAGCCGATCGGGACGGCATCCGCGCGGCCCTGCTGGGCCTCTCCGATACCGACACGGGCCGGCAGATCCTGAAGGAGGCGAGCTGGCCGCGCCTGGTCATGGCGCACGACCAGGACTTCGACGAAATCCGCAGGCTCGAGGCCAGGATGAGCACCTTGGCAATGCGGCGATGAGCTTATGTCGCTCAGGTTCCGCATCGCCGGCACGATCTTCGTCCTCGGCACACTGCTCGTCGCCGTCGTCCTCTGGGTCACGCTGGGCCACAGCATGCGGGCGATCCGGGCCCAGGTAGCCGCGACCCAGAACGTCACCATCCAGCTCCTGAGCGATCTGAGCCGTCCGGCCCTCCTCACCGAGGACTATGCCGAGCTGCAGAGCTTCATCGCCAATGCCGAGCACGACCCGCGCATCGGGGCCGTGATCCTGGCCGACACCCGCGGCAATGTCGTGGCCAGCACGGAGGACGGCATGGTGGGCAAGCGGCTGGGCCTCCTGCCCGAGGAGATGCACCACTACTGGCGCCGCCACGAGGTCAAGGGCCACAGCAACTGGCTGGGCACGCTGGCGATCCAGTTCTCCGACGTGCCGCTGATCGCCGCCTACAACGCCGCCTGGCGGCTGGGCCTGAGCGTGGCCATCGCCGGGATGGCGGGCCTGGCCCTGGTCGGGCTCGCCATCGGCTACGTGCTCACGGGCCATCTCCGCGCCCTCGCCGGGGCCGCCGATGCGGTGACGGCGGGGGCGGCGCCGATGCAGCTCCGCATCGACGGCAATGACGAGGTGGCACGGGTGGCGCGCGCCTTCGCCGCCATGGTGGACCGGCTGCGGGCGCATGCGCAGGCCCTGGCACAGGCCCATGCCCGGCTGCTCGAGCCGACCCAGGCCATGTCGCAGGGCTTCGCAGTCTGGGACTCGGACAACCGCTTGGTCCTCTTCAACAAGCGGCTGCGCGAGCTGCTGCCCGGCGTCGAGCCCTGGATCGAGGAGGGGGCGGAGCTGCCGGCCCTGGCCGCCGCCCTGGAGGAGCGGGTGCTCGCCGATGCGCCGCCGGGCGAGCTGGGCCGGGTCTGGCTGGAGGCACGGCAGAGCGAGGAGACCCTGTTCGAGATGCGCCTGCGCGACGGGCGCCACATCGAGCTGCGCGAGGCGCGCACCAAGGATGGCGGCACGGTCGGGATCTATACCGACGTCACCCGCGAGCGGGAGCACGAGCGGGCGCTGGCCCGCAACGAGCAGCGCCTGCGCCACATCATGGCCTCGGTGTTCGACGGCGTGATCACGGTCGACAGCTCGGGAGCGATCGAGAGTGTGAACGCCGCCGGCGAGCGCATCTTCGGCTGGCGGGCGGAAGGGCTCGTGGGCGAGCCGATCGGCCGCCTCCTGGCCCCGCGCGGCACGGCGTCCCGCGAGCGCCGGCAGAAGGCGCTGCAGTTTCCCGACCTCAAGGCGCTGCAAGCCTACACGCTCCACGAGCTCTGCGGCCGCCGCAAGGACGGCACGATCTTCCCGGTCGAGCTCTCGACCGCACCGATCGACACCGAGCAGCAGGCCACCATCATCTGCGCCGTCCGCGACATCACCCAGCGCAAGGAGAGCGAGGCCCGGATCCTCTACCACGCCACCCACGACCACCTGACCACGCTGCCCAACCGCAACCTGATGCACGACCGGCTGGAGACGGCGGTGCGGCACGCCAAGCGGCGGCGCGAGCGGCTGGCGGTCATGTTCCTGGATCTGGACCGCTTCAAGCTGATCAACGACAGCCTGGGCCATCCGGCGGGCGACACCGTGCTGGTCACCGTGGCCGAGCGGCTGCGCTCGGCGCTGCGCGCCGCCGACACCGTGGCCCGCATGGGCGGCGACGAGTTCATCGTGCTGCTGCGCGACGTGCACGGGGCCGAGGACGCCGTGGCCGTGGGCGAGAAGCTCGTCCGTGCCGTGCGTCAGCCCTTCCCGCTGCTCGGGCACGAGCTGCATCTGGGGCTCTCGATCGGGATCAGCCTGTTCCCGGAGCACGGCCAGGCGCCCGACATGCTGCTCCAGCACGCGGACACCGCCCTCTACGAGGCCAAGGCCGCCGGCCGGAACCGCGTTCGCCTCTTCGCACCCGCCATGGGCGACACCAGCTACCAGCGCATGCTGCTGGAGAACCGGCTCCGGCGCGCCCTCGAGCGGGAGGAGTTCTTCCTCGTCTACCAGCCGCAATATGCGCTTGGCAGCCGCGAGCTCAGGGGCTTCGAGGCCCTGCTGCGCTGGCGGAACGCGGAGCTTGGCCTGGTGATGCCGGCCCGGTTCGTGCCGATCGCCGAGGAGAGCGGCATGATCACCGAGCTCGGCTTGTGGGTCATGCGCCGGGCGCTGGCGGAATCACAGACCTGGAGCCGGCTCCTGCCGGGCCGGATCCGCCTGGGCGTCAACATCTCGCCGCGCCAGCTGCACGACCCGGCTCTGGCCCGGCAGATCCGCGAGCTCGTGGAGGAGGCGGGTGCCGAGCCTTCGCAGATCGAGCTCGAGCTCACCGAGCGGGTGCTGATGGCCGAGAGCGAGACCGTGCAGACGCTGATCGCCGAGCTCGCCGCCATGGGCCTGAGCCTCGTCCTGGACGATTTCGGGACCGGCTACTCCTCGCTCTCCTATCTCAAGCGCTATCCCATCAGCCGGATCAAGGTCGACCGCTCGTTCGTCGCCGACATGGAGCGGTCGGAGAACGATGCCCGGCTGGTGCGGGCGATGATCGGCATGGCGCATGGGCTGGGGATCGGCGTCACCGCGGAGGGAATCGAGAGCCCGGGCCAGGTGAGCACGCTCCTGGGCTATGGCTGCGACGAGGGCCAGGGCTATCTTCTGGGCCGGCCGCTGGAGGCGGCCGAGGCGCTGGCCCTGGTCGAGCGCAGCCGGCCCGCGCGCGAGCATGGCACGCTTCCTGCTCCGAGGCTTGTCGCCGGCGGCCGGGTGGGCTGAAGAAGGCCGCCTGCTGGAGGGCTGGATGGAAGAGCTGTTCGCGCGCAACCGAGCCTGGGCACAGAAGCGGGTCGAGGCCGACCCCGACTTCTTCGCCCGCCTCTCGCGCCAGCAGGCGCCGCGCTATTTCTGGCTCGGCTGCTCGGATTCGCGGGTGCCGGCGACCGAGATCCTGGGGCTGGACCCGGGCTCGGTCTTCGTCCACCGCAACATCGCCAACCTGGCCCAGCACACCGACCTCAACTTCCTGGCGGTGCTCCAGTTCGCGGTCGAGTATCTGAAGGTCGAGCACATCATCGTCACCGGCCACTATGGCTGCGGCGGCGTGCGGGCGGCACTGGGCACCCGGCAGCTGGGCCTCGTGGACTACTGGCTGCGCAGCCTGCGCGACATCCACGAGCGCTACCAGAACCTGCTCGAGGACGCGCCCTCGCCCGAGGCACGCGAGGACCTGCTGGTCGAGCTCAACGTCGAGACCCAGGTCATGAACGTCGCCCGCACCCCCATCGTCCAGAACGCCTGGGCGCGCGGCCAGTCGCTCACCGTGCACGGCTGGATCTACGGCGTGCAGGACGGCATCCTGCGCGACCTCGGCTACAAGGTCAGCCGGACCGAGGAGATCGGCGAGCCGCACCAGTTCTGGCCGCAGCGGTAGCGCTCAGAACAGAACCCCGAGCGCGCCCACGATCGCCACCGCGGCAACGATCAGACCGGCGAGCTTGATCAGCAGATCCCGCACCAGCCGCTCGATCTCGGCCCGAACACCTGCGATCTCGGTGCGCACGCTTGCGATCTCTGTGCGCACACTCGCGATCTCGGACCGAAGCTCACCTCGGATGCCCGCCAGCTCCTTGTCCAGGTGAGCGCGCAAGCTGGTGATCTCGGTCCGTACATCGCCGATCTCGGCCCGTACTTCAGCGATCTCGTCCCGCAGCTCGGTGCGGAGCTTGTCGATGGCGTGGTCGAGATACTCGCGGGTGACAAGCTCCTGGCGATCGGCCTCGTAGCGCCGCTTGAAGTGACGCGCGATCGCCTCGGCCTGCGGCTCGGTGAGGCCGGCGCTGCGCAGGTCGTGGGCGATCTCGAGCGTGTCGATCACTTCGACGGGCATGAGCGCCAGTCTAGAGGCTGGGAGGTCAATCTGGAAGATTGCTCAGAGTGCCCGGACCTCCGCCGGGTGGCGAGCTCGCCCTCAGGCAGGGCAATGGTGCTGCCGTCGCCCCTGTAGAACCTCTCCAGCTGCACGCCGATCCCGCCGGGGCCGGCCTCATAGGACAGGGTGGCGTTGCCGAGTCGGCACCTCCTTGGCGCTGTTGTGCCCCGGTCAGCAGAGGACCGGCAAGGCCTCACCCAGCGACAGCACGGGCTGGGTCGTCGCCGCCATCTGGTCCGGCCAGTCGCGATGGTTCAGCACCTGCCCGTGCGCGCGGACCTCGGCCATGCGCTCGAGGTCGAGCTCGGCGAACAGCCACATCGCCTCGTTCATCCGGCCGCGGATCAGCACCCCGTCATCGGGGAAGCCCACGTCCGGCGGCCCGTAGACCCCGGCCGCCCCCATGTTGACGTCGACCGCCGGCGACCAGGGTGCGGTGCCCACGGTCGGGGCCTGGACCACGAGGCACTGGTTCTCCAGCGCCCGCGCCTGGCCGCCCACCCGCACCCGGTGATAGCCGCGCAGCGTGTCAGTGCAGGAGGGGGCCAGGATCAGCTCGGCCCCGGCCTCGACCAGCCGCCGCACCAGCACCGGGAACTCCACGTCGTAGCAGATGGCGATGCCGATCCGGCCCAGCGCCGTCGCGAAGATGCCGAGCTGATCCCCGCCCGAGACGCCCCACTGCTCGCGCTCGAACCGGGTCATCACCACCTTGTCCTGCACGCCCTCGCGCCCCTCGGGCGAGACCAGCCGCGCACGGTTGTGGAAGCAGCCGTCGCCCACCCGCGCCGGCGCGCTGGCGGCCAGGATGTAGACGCCCGTCCGCCGCGCCAGGTCGCGGTGCAGCCCCGCCACCTCCCGCTCCAGCCCGGCCACGGCCTCGAGCTGCCGGCCGAGATCGCGCTCGACCTCCACGCCGAAGAGCGAGGCCAGCTCCATCCCGCCATATTCCGGGAACACCAGCAGCTGCGCCCCCTCGCGCGCGGCGCTCTCGACCCAGCGCACGAGCTTCGACTTGTAGGCCTGCCAGGTGGCGAGCCGGTCGATCGGATACTGGGCGGCGGCTACCGTGAAGACGCGGCTCATCGCAGGCGCTTGATCCAGAACTGCATCGGCTTCGGGCTCTCCGCCTCCTCGTCGAGATCGCGCCAGGTGATCCGGCCGATCATGCCGTCGACCTTCTCGTACCCCCGTTTGCGCCAGAACGCATCGAGGGGCACGTAGCCCGACGGCCGCCTAGGATGGTCCTCGGCCCGGATCACCGCACAGAAGCTGGCCCAGCGGATCCCGGGATGGGCCAGGGCCGCCACCTCCCGCTCCCTGAAGAACGCCACCCCGATCCCGTGCCCGCGCCAAGCCGGCAGCAGCACCAACTCGCCGAAATAGAACACCTCCTCCGCCGCATAGCCGCGCTCGGCGAAAGGTTGGGTCAGGTCCGGCGGCTCGTGGCGCAAGGGCAGGGCCGTGGCCGCCCCCACCACCCGCTCGCCATCGAAAGCCCCTACGACGACGCTGTCCTCGGCTTGCGCATAGGTGCGCAGATAATTCTCCTCGTAGGCCTGCGTGCCCTCGTAGAGATAGGGAAAGTCCCGGAACACGGCGATCCGCAACCGCGCCAGATCGGGCAGATGGCTCTTCAGCCGCTCCCCCGCCAGCCGCTCGATCCGGATCCCGCCTGCCACCTACGCCCCAACCTGCCGCAGCCAGTCCTTCATGTTATAGTAGTTCGTCACCCGCGCGATCCTGCCCCCCTCGACCTCAAAAAAGGCCCCCGCCGGCAGGCTGTAGGTCTGCCCCTTGGCCTCCGGCAGCCCCTCGTCGGTCGCCAGATAGGTCCCGTCCACCACGAACTCGGCCGCCGCGCGGCCGCCATCTTCGCCCACCATCACCACCAGATCCCGGATCCGTTCCCGATAGCAGCGGTCCATGTGCCCCAGAAAAATCCCGAACGCCTCCCGGCCTTTCTCGCGTCCGCCCTGGTTCACATCGTGCGCCACATCCTCGGTGAGCAGCGCCAGCATGCCCTCATAGTCACGACGGTTGAACGCCTCATAGTAGGCGCGGATCAGCTCGGCGCTCATGGCGGAAGACCTCGGCTGGAGGGAGGCGGTCGAATAGCCCCGCCCCGGTATCCGATCAAGCACGCCTCCGGCGGGTGGCGGGCCGCCACGGCCTTCTGTTCACGGCCGCAGCGGGGCGGCGTCGGGTGGCGATTGCTTCTGCCACACTGAGTGATATAATTCTGCGTGATGGTTGGTGGGTCCCGCGTGAGGCCATGTGCGGATCTTCAAGAACAAGCCGTTCGCGAGGTTCGTGAGGAAGGCCGGTCTCACCGATGCGGACCTTCGCAAGGCTGTCTGGAATGCCGAGCAAGGGCTGATCGACGCCGATCTTGGCGGCGGCGTGCTCAAGCAGCGCATCGCCCGGTCAGGCGGCGGCAAGTCGGGTGGGTTCCGGACGATCGTCCTGTTCCGGGCGGGCACTCGTGCGTTCTTCGTTCACGGGTATGCCAAGAGCGGGCAGGACAATATCCGTGACGATGAGCTTGCTGCTTTCAGGATGCTCGCCGCGGAGATGCTGGCCTACGACGACGGAGCCATCGCCAGGGCATTGGCGTCGAGTGTCTTGACGGAGGTGGAGAATGGCTAAGCAATATCGCAGCCCGGCGATGGCTTCGATCCACGAGACCGCCGAAGGCCTTCATGACGCCGGCGTGATGGACAAGCAGACCATGCGGAAGTTCGACGAGGCCTGCCTGACGCTGGTGCGTCCGTTCACGCCCGATGAGATCCGTGCCTTGCGGGAACGCGAAGGCGCCAGCCAAGCCGTCTTCGCCCGCTATCTCAATGTCACGACCGGTCTGATCAGCCAGTGGGAACGGGGCGAGAAGCACCCGCAGGGGGCTTCGTTGAAGCTGCTGTCGCTGGTCGAGAGGAACGGGCTGGCGGCCGTCGCGTGATCTGAAGGCGATGGCCATTCCCGGACCCGCACGCAAGTTGACGAGGTCGCGCTGGCATTACGGCGGGAAGCAGATCGAACCGTGAGGGACGTGCAGCGAGCTGCACAAGGAGTGGGTGCACGATCCGACCTATCGAGTTCGAGGATTAAGCGAAGTGGTTGTCACCGGATTCCTGTGTTGGGCTTCGGGCATCCTGCGTGAGGCCGCCGGAGGCTGCGCTGGCGTTGAGAGCAGCAAAATGCATGGTCAGTAGGAAGCATATGTCGGCAAATCTGTTCCTGATTGCCCATGACACGCATCCGCCGATGAGCTAGGATTTCCAGAGCTTTGGGGGCTGGCGGAGGGGGCGGATGGTGATGGCGGCGGGCTTGCGGCGTGCGCTCAAGGGCCTGAGCGAGGCCGCATTCCGGGAGCGGTTCGGGACCGAGGAGGCCTGCCGCAAGGCACTGTTCGAGATGCGCTGGCGCCAGGGGCTGACCTGCCCTGGCTGCGGGCACCGCGGCTTCTGCCAGCTGAAGACCCGCGAGCTGTTCCAGTGCAACCGCTGCAAGCGGCAGGTCCGGCTGACCGCCGGCACGGTGTTCCAAGACACCAAGCTGCCGCTCACCACCTGGTTCATCGCGATCTACCATCTGACCCAGAGCAAGAACGGGATCAGCTCGATCGAGCTCGGGCGCAGGCTGGGGGTCAAGCGGCAGACCGCCTGGCTCATGAAGCACAAGCTGATGCGAGCGATGGGTGCCCGTGAGGCCCATAAGCCCAAGCTCGAAGGCCGGGTCGAGGTCGATGATGCATATCTCGGCGGCGAGCGGCCGGGCGGCAAGCGCGGCCGGGGTGCTGCGGGCAAGCAGCCCTTCGTGGCCGCGGTCGAGACCACGCCCGAGCGCCGGCCCAAGCGGCTGCGGCTGAGCGTGGTCAAGGGCTTCCGCAAGAAGGAGATCGAGAGGCTGGCCAAGTGCCATCTGGCACCCGGCAGCGAGATCGTCAGCGACGGCCTGTCCTGCTGGCCCGCGGTCGAGAAGGCCGGCTGCTCGCATCGCCCGATGGTCACGGGCTCGGGCAAGCGGGCCGCGCGCTGGACCCCGTTCCGGTGGGTGAACACGACGCTGGGCAACATCAAGACCGCGATCGCCGGCACCTACCATCACGTCAGCGCCAAGCACGCCCAATCGTACCTCACCAGCTTCGCCTACCGCTTCAATCGACGCTTCCAGCTCGACAGCATCGTCGAGCGCCTCGCCTGGGCCGCCGTTCACACCAACCCGCAGCCCTACCACGCTGTCATTGCGGATGCGTGAAACGGACAATCAGGAATCTGTTTGCTCCTCCGGAGAAGATCTTGATGCGCTCTGCTTGAGGCAGGAAGTAACCGAGTTGATCACTTTCGATGATGAAATCCCTTGTCGATGTTAGGTCAACTAGATCGTTAAATGCCGAATGCTTCCTCGGGGGACCTCCGTCTGGATCGCAGTTGTAAGGAATGCGTGCCAACGGGGAGGCCAAAGCTTCAGTAGCCATACGATGATACCGATCGTCTTCCTTCCATTGGCGCTTTACGGCTGCGACGGACCTCATCCAACTCCGGTCGAGGAATGGCGATCGTGGCCGAGTGAACTCCGCATAGCAGGCTATCCCTGATCCAATGAAGTGGCGGACCCGCTCAGTTGCGTAGAATGTATCCAGTGCTGGCAGGAAGCTGCTGGGGTAAGTGGCGAGGTCCGTCTCGAGCGAATGAAGTACAGACGGAATCGACGCGAATACCGAGAGGGCATGGTGCCGTGAGTACCTCCTGGCGCGGCTGAGCATCCTTGCAAGGAGGTAGCCGCGCAGACCACTAAGCCCGAGACAGCGCAGCACGCGTGATCGGCTTAGCCAGTCGTTGTAATAGGTGCGGGCAAACTCGCCGTTCGATCCAACCAGATGCAACTTACTCTTGTCGTTCAGCTGTCTGCTGTAGTGCCAGGTGTGCCAATGCTCCACCGTCTTCACGCCCGAAGTAGCATGGGAGATCTCCTCTCCATGCCGAAGATAGTCATCCGGTTTCAGGACGATGCATTCGATAGGGAGATCCATCAGTTCGGCCGCTAGCGTCGCGATTTTTCGGTCCGACGTGTCAGGTGTCCCGGAGACGAAGAGATGGGGTCTCAGCCCTTTCCAATGGCAGAGGGCAAGGAGCAGCCGGCTGTCATATCCTCCACTCAGCGAGAGGATCGGCTGATCTTCGCCGGATAGGCAATCCTCGAAAGCCTGCTTGAGGCTTGCGAAGCTCTCATCAAGTTCATCTTCATCCCACCGCCAGCTCGAGAAGGGCGAGAGCCGGGTTGTGGTGAGCTTGCCATCACGGAACTCGAGCCGTGCGTCTGACGGCATTCTATAGATGCGGGGATGCAGAGTGTGCAGGCCTATCGTATGTCCGAGAAGAGCAAGCTGAGCGATCGCGACGTCATTCCACTCCCAAGCGAATCCGGCCGCGGCGCACAAGTCAAAGACATTCCTGAGTAGCCCGCATCGTCAGCTGGCGACGAGCTGGTGGTAGGGCAGCGGAGCGGTCCTGACGGCGCTGTGGACCAGCCTCGGGATCAGGGTGGTGAGCTGAAAGCGGCGGTTGTAGCGCCAGGCGAAGCTGGCGAGATAGCGGCCGGCACGCTCGGGACTGACGTAACGGTACGTGCCGGTGATCGCTGCCTTGACGTTGCCCAGTGTGGTGTTGACCCACTTGAACGGTGACCATTGGGCAGCCCGTTTGCCGCTGCCGGTCACGATCGGCGTGTGCTCCAGCCCGGCCTCGGTGGCAGCGGTCCAGCAACACAGGCCGTCGGTGACGAGGCGGCTGCCGGAGGCCAGGTGCTTGGCCACGAGCTTCCTGATCTCACCCTTGCGGAAGCCCTTGACCGGCAGGAGCTTGATCTTGCGCGGACGGCGATCGTCGGTGGTCGACACCGCCGCCACGAAAGGCTGCTTGCCGGCGGCACCGCGTCCGCGTTTGCCGGGCCGGTGCCCGCCCAGATAGACGTCGTCCATCTCAACCCGGCCCTCCAGGCGCTTGCTGTTCTCGCGCCCGGCCATCACCGCCATGATCTTCTGCTTCATAGCCCAGGCGTTGGTCTGCTTGATCCCGAGCCGGCGGCCGAGCTCGACCGAGCTGATCCCGTTCTTGGCGGTGGCGATCAGCCACATCGCCAGAAACCACGTCACGAGCGGCAGCTTGGTGGCGTGGAAGATGGTGCCGGCAGTGAGCGACACCTGGTGCCGGCAGGCCCGGCACTGGATCTTCGGCCGCGTGCTGAGCCACTTGCCCTCGCAGCCGCCGCAGACCGGGCAGACGAAGCCTGATGGCCAGCGCAGCTTCTCGACCACCGCCCGGCACTGCTCCTCGCTGCCGTACGTCTCGCGGAACTGCGCCTCGCTCAGGCCCCGCACCTGGGACGCCAGCTTTCCCGCCATGTCGGCCCTCCCGGCAAAACCAAGCCATTGAGCCAATTATGGCAAAGAGGCTGCCTTTCCAGGCTACTCAGGAAGACATTTGACCCCTGCAGCAGCAGACCCTTGCTGGTGACGGTATACTAATCTCCCATGGATATACCTGACATCCCTGCAAGGTCGTAGCCTGTCAGGTATGGTGGTGGGAGATTAGTAATACCAGGGGTGAGCGCCGACTGCCGATGATATCGTGTAGCCACCAGACGCGTCATCGGTCCCGATAACGAAATCTCCTCCCGCCTCCTCCGGATGGTGGGGCGACCCGCTGATGTACCCAGCAAGCAAGCGAGGAGGCGGCGCATCCCTTTGCTGCAGCAGACTGGTGGAAGTGTCTGGCACACTCTAGCCTATGAGACTGCGACGGAACGGGATGGTCAAGCAGTGTAAAGCTTGGGCTCTCTCATTAACAAGCTTTCACGTGGCGTAAGCGCAAGATCACTGTCACCTCAGCCGTGCGAAGCGAGCGGGAACACCGACGCGTGCGTGCGTCCTGGGGGCATCCCCGCCTGCCAGCGAACGGCGCATGCATGGGACGGATGGTCTGCGGAGCGCTCCTTCACCCAAACGCCGGCACCCACCGCTGCATCGGCACCTGCTCCGCCAGTGTCCGCTCGTACATCGCCTGGTAGTACGGCCCCAACTCCTCCGCGTTAGCCCGCGAGCCCGCCAGGACCTCGTTGTACTCCGCCATCACCTCCCGCACTTCCGCCCTGAGCCTCGCCTCGTCCACCGTCAGAACCTTCCCATGCTCGGCCACGACTCGCCCCTGGACCATGGTCAGGGCGACGGAGGTGCCGTTCTCGCAGAAGACGAGCTGGCGCTCGAGGTCGTTGAGGGGGGTGAAGGGGATTGTGTCGAGGTCGACGAGGATGAGGTCGGCTTCGTAGCCGGGGGCGATGCGGCCGATGCGGTCGGAGAGGCGGAGGGAGCGGGCGCCGCCCGTGATGAGGCAGTCGAGGATTTCGGGGGCGGTGGGCCAGCGGCGCCAGTCGGGGTCGGTGATCTTGTGGATCAGGCCGGCGGTCTTGGCGACGTTCCACATGTTGAGGGTGTCGTCGGTGGAGGCCTCGTCGGAGCCGAGGCAGATGGGGATGCCGGCTTCGCGGAGGGGGCGGAAGGGCATGACGCCGGAGCCGATCTTCAGGTTGCTGATCGGGTTGTGGGCGATGGTGCAGCCGGCGTTGGCCATCAGCGCGATGTCGTCCTGGTCGATCCAGACGGCGTGGATGACCATCTTGCGCTCGTCGAGGCAGCCCAGGTCGTGGACGTAGCGGATCAGGGAGCGGCCGCCGTACTTGACCTGGCCCAGGACGCGCTGGAGGCGGGTCTCCAGGATGTGGATGTCGAAGGGGAGGTCGTGCTGGCGGGCGAGGTCGGTCAGGGCCTCGAGGTAGGAGGGGGTGACGCGCTGGGGGGCGGAGCAGGAGACGGCACAGCGCAGGCGGCCGCCAGCCGCACCGTTCCAGTCGGCGATGAAGTTGCGGTACGCGGTCAGGAGCTCGGCGTCGCTCTGGAGCGGGGCGCGGCGCATGGCGGCGCGGACGTGCGGCGGGAGGATGTCCTCGAGGAAGGGGTATTTCTCGTATTCGACCACGTTGGGCTGGTCGAGGGTGACGGTGGCCCGCATGCCGGCGTTGCTGTAGGCGGTCATCACGGCCGCCACCGTCTCGCGGGTCGGGACGGGGATGAAGAAGGCGTCGTCGTGGACGGACGGTCACGCCGATCTTCAGCATCTCGACGGCACCTAGGAGGGTGCGGAGGTAATAGAGGCGAGCGCTCTCGGGGACCGTCATCAGCGGCGGGACCTCGTAGAGCATGAAGAGCTCCAGAGGCTGGTCGACCACGGCCCCCTTCATCAGGTTGCCCGGCGAGTGCAGGTGGCCGTTGATCAGGCCGGGCATCAGGAGATGGCCGGTGGCGTCGACGATGCGGGTGTCCTGGTCGGGCGGGACCAGGTCCGGGCCCATGGCGGCGATCAGCGGGCCCTCGACCAGCACGTCGGTGCGGGCGATCTCGCGCGCGGCGGGGTCCATGGTGAGCACGCGGGCATTGCGGAACAGCACGGACATGATGCCTCTCTTTTTTGCTTATGTGACGCCTGCGGCTGCCAGCCGCGTGCGGGGATCGAGCGCGTCGCGCAGGCCGTCGCCCAGGAGGTTGCAGGCGACGACGAGGAGGGTGATGGCGAGGCCGGGCAGGGCCGCCACGTGGGGGGCGGTGAAGATGACGGAGCGGCCTTCGCTCACCATGATGCCCCATTCGGCAAGCGGCGGCTGGACGCCCAGGCCCAGGAAGCTCAGGCCGGCGGCGGTGATGATGATCGAGCCCGTGACCGTGCTGGCATAGACGATGGCCGCGGGCAGGACGTTGGGGAGGATCTCGACGAAGAGGATGGTGAGGACGGGCGTGCCGGTGGCGCGCAGCGCCTCGACGTAGCCCAGGTCCTTCTGCTCGAGTGCCGCCTGCCAGACGATGCGGACATTGTAGGGGAGGAGGACGATGACCAGCGACAGGGTCATGTTGACGAGGCCGGGGCCGAGATAGGCGGCGACCATGATGGCGAGCAGCGCCATCGGGAAGGCGAAGAGCACGTCCATGCAGCGCAGCACGACCGCACCCAGCGTGGGGTTCCAGGCGGCGGCGAGGCCCAGCGGGATGGCCAGGACCGCACCGGCGGCGACGGGGACGAGGCCCGAGAGCAGCGAGAGGCGGGCACCCCACAAGATGCGGGAGAGGATGTCGCGGCCCTGATGGTCGAGGCCCAGGATGATGGCCCTCGGTGCCCGGGGGCCGGAGGCGGAGCGAGGGCTCGGCCCAGTCGGGCGGGTAGGGGGCGATCCAGGGGGCCGAAGCCGCAGCAAGCAGGATCAGCAGCAGAAGGATGGCGCCGAAGCGGGCGGTGGGGTCGCGGAGTGCGGCTCCGAGGCTCATCGGGCCCTCCGCCGCGGGTCGAGGGCGAAGGCGGCGAGGTCGGCCACCAGGTTGCCGGCGACGAAGACGAAGGCCACGGCCAGGACGCAGCCCTGGATCACCGGGATGTCGCGGGCGATGATCGCCTGGTAGAGCTGGAGGCCGATGCCCGGCCAGTTGAAGACGATCTCGCTGAAGATGGCGCTGCCGAAGAGATAGCCGATCTGCAGGCCGGCGATGGTGGCGAAGGTGGGCAGCGCGTTGGGCACGGCCTCGGCCCAGACGGTGCGGCGGGCGGTCGAGCCGCGGGCACGGGCGGCAAGCGCGTAAGGCTGGGCCAGCTGGTCGATCAGGGTGCCGCGGGTCACGCGGGCGACGACGGCCAGCGACGAGGCGGCCGTGGTGATGGCGGGCAAGGCGAGATGGGCCAGGAGGTCGGGCAGGCCGCCGGGGCGGGCCATGTCGTACATGCCGGAGATCGGGAAGAGGCGGAGCTGCAGGCCCAGGCCGTAGAGGAGGATCAGGCCCAGCCAGAAGGGCGGCATGCTGGCCAGGACCAGCGTGACGCCGGTGACGGTGCGGTCGGCGATGCGGCGGTGGCCGGCGGCTGCAATGACGCCAAGGAGCAGGCCCAGGGCGATGACGATGAGGAGGCTGGCGCCCATCAGGATCAGCGAGTTGCCGATCTTGTCCAGGACCACGGTCGTGACCGGGTAGCCCAGCGCCAGCGAGCGGCCGAGATCGCCCTGGAAGAGGTTGCCGAGCCAGATGCCGTACTGGACGAGCAGAGGCCGATCGAGGCCGAGGGCGGCGCGCAGGGCCTGGACCCGCTCCTCGGTGGCGGAGAAGCCCAGGATCGTGCGCGCCACGTCGCCGGGCACCAGCTGGATCGCCGCGAACACGACGAAGCTCACACCCAGCAGCACCGGCAGGGTGTGAAGAAGGCGGCGAAGGAGGAGCTGGAGCACGGCGCCGGGCCCGGGGTCGCCTACTCCTTGTAGACCGAGGTGTAGTCGGCCCAGTGCTGCGGGGCGAGGACGAAGCCCTTCACGTCGGGCCGCATCGCGTAGACCTGGAGCGGCGTGTAGTAGGGGATGAAGGCCGCATCCGCGGTCACCGCATCGCGGATCTCGTGCAGCCTGCCGATCATGGTCGCCTCATCGGGGGCGCTCCTCGCCGCCGACAGCAGCTCGTCGATCTTCGGGTTGTCGTAGTAGCCGGAGTTGAAGCCCACCGGCGGCTGGGCTGCCTTGGCGGCCACGAGGTCGAGCCAGAAGAACGAGGTCTCGCCCCAGGACACCGACATGCAGCAGGTACCCTCGCGAATCCCCTTCGCCATCATGTCCCAGTAGGTGCCGTTGTCGAACAGCTCGATCGTGGCCTTGATCCCGACCCGGGCGAAATCGCGCTGGATCCACTCGGCATCGGCCTTGGTGTTGACGTCGCCGCCGCCGCCCATGGTCCAGTCGAGCCGGGTGGTGAACCCGTCCGGGTAGCCGGCCTCGGCCAGGAGCTTCTTCGCCCCCTCGGGATCGTAAGGGTAGTCGCGATAGTCCGCGGTCCAGCCGGGACCGCCGAAGTTCAGGATGCCGTAGGCGGGCTGGGCCATGCCGCGGCGCAGGTACTTGGCCATGCCGTCGCGGTCGATCGCCATCGCCATCGCCCGGCGCACGCGCACGTCCTGGAGCGGCTTCTCCTTGAAGTTCAGCCACATCAGATAGAGCGTCGAGACCGGGCCCTTGACCAGGGTCATGCCCTGGGCCTCGAGGTACTCGGTGGAATCGGGCGAGGGCGTGCTGATCATGTCGAGCTCGCCCGTGAGCAGGCCAAGCTCGCGGGTCGCGACCTCGGGGATGCCGCGGACGATCAGGCGCTCGATCTTGGGCTTGCGCTTGGGGTCCCAGTAGCCGTCGTTGCGCTCGAGCACGGTGCGCTCGCCGACCACGCGCTCGACCATCTTGAAGGGGCCGGTGCCGACGGGCTGGGTGGCGATGCCGTCATTGCCGCCCTTCTCGATCGCGGCCGGGCTGATCATCCGCGCCGAGCCCGAGCCGCCGGCAGCCAGGCGGCGCAGGAACTCGGGATTGGGCTGCTTCAGCGCGATCTTGAAGGTGTAGTCGTCGACGACGTCATAGCTGTCGAGGTCCTGCCAGACCCAGCGCAGCATGCCGACCGCACCCGCCTGATGGTACTTGAAGGCGGGGTCGAGCATCCGGTCCAGGTTGAACTTGGCGGCAGCGGCGTTCCAGGGCGCACCGTCGGTGAAGGTGACACCCTGGCGGAGCTTGAAGGTGTAGACCTTGCCGTCCGGGCTCACCTCCCAGCTCTCGGCCAGGGCCGGGACGATGGGCGGGATCGAGACGCCCTGGGCCAGCAGGTCCTCGGCCACGAAGCTCTCGTAGATGTGCGAGAGCACCTTGAAGGTGTTCCAGGTGCCGGAGATGTGGGGATCAAGGCGGGCGAGATCGGCCTCGACGCCGACGACGATCGTATCCTTGTCGGCGGCAAGGGCCGGTCCTCCCCAGCCGGCGGCGGTGAGGCCGAGCGCCAGCGCGCTCGCCGCCAGGACCCTGCGCCGGGACGGCTTGTTGCTCGTCATCGTATGGTCACTCCCTCACTCTCCAGTGCCACGAACGAAGGCTCCGGGCCGGGCTCCCCGCCGTCGAGCTCGCGCTCGAGGAGGGCCCAGTCCGGCGGTGCCGCAAGGCCGAGCACGCCGGCCTTGAGCCGGCGCGTGTAGGGATGCTGAGGGCTCTGCCAGAGCGGGCCGGGCCGGCCGCGCTCAATAATCCGGCCACGATACATCACCACGACCTGCTGCGCCATATACGGCAGCAGGCGCAGGTCGTGGGTGATGAAGAGATAGGTGAGGCGAAGTCGTGCCTGGAGCTCCAGCAGCAAATCCAGGATTTGGGCCTGTACCGACACGTCCAGCGCCGAGACCGGCTCGTCGAGGACCAGGAAGCGCGGCTCCAGCGCCAAAGCGCGGGCGATCGCCACCCGCTGGCACTGGCCGCCGGAGAGCTCGTTCGGGTACCGGTTGGCGAAGGCAGGGCCCAGCGTGACCAGATCCAGCAGCTCCTCGACCCGTTTACGCGCGGTGCCGCCCCTTACTCCGTAGTTCGCCAACGGCCGGGCGAGGTTCTGGGCGATGGTCCGCTTGGGGTTGAGGGCCAGCATCGGATCCTGGAAGACGAGCTGCATCTGGCGGCGCAGCGCTCGCAGCTCGTTGCGCTGGAGAGCCAGGACGTCGCGGCCGGCCAGGGAGACCGTGCCGCCGTCGGCCTCGATCAGGCGCAGCACGAGGCGGCCCAGCGTGGACTTGCCGGAACCGGATTTGCCGACACAGGCGAGCGTGGTGCCCTCGTCGATCGTGAAGCTCACGCGATCGACGGCCAAGTGGCCCGGGTCGCGGCTGAACCAGCCGCCTTCGCGAAAGCGCTTGGTGAGGCCCTGGACCTCGAGCAGCGGCACCGGCACGGCCGGGCTTTCCCGGCCGGCGGCGTGCGCGGTGTCGGGCATCGCCGCGATCAGGGCCTGGGTATAGGGGTGCTTGGGGGCGTCCAGGACCCGGTCCGCGGGTCCCTTCTCCTGGATGCGGCCATGCCGGAGCACCACGACCGAGTGGGCGAGTGCCCGGACCAGCGCCAGATCGTGGGTGACGAGCAGGATCGCGAGGTCGCGCTGCCGGTTGAGCCGGCGCAGCAGGAGCAGGATCTGCGCCTGGACCGCCACGTCCAGCATGGTGGTGGGCTCGTCGGCGATCAGCAGCTCGGGCTCGCCCGCGAGGGCCAGGGCCAGGCAGACGCGCTGGCACATGCCGCCCGAAAGCTGGTGCGGGAAGGAGGCGAGGACGCTCCGGGTCTCGGGGAAGCCGACCTCGCCCAGGAGTGCCGTGGCACGGGCGAGCCGTGCGGCAGCCCCCAGGGCGGGCTGGTGCCGGCGCAGCGTGGCCAGGAGCTGGGCACCGACCCGGAAGGCGGGGTTGAGGGCTGCGCGCGGCTGCTGCTGGACCATGGCGATCCGGCGGCCGCGGATCGTCGCCAGCTCGCGCTCGCTCAGAGCTCAGGAGCTCGCGGCCGTCGAGGCGAACGGAGCCTGCTGTCAGCCGGCCGGGATAGGGCAGGAGCTTCAGGATCGAGAGGGCGGTGACGCTCTTGCCGGAGCCGCTCTCGCCGACCAGGGCCAGGATCTCGCCCCGGCGGATGGCGAAGCCGACGTCCTGGACGGCAAGCAAGCCGGGAAAGCCCACTGTCAGGCCGCTCACCTCGAGCAGCGCCGGGGCAGCTTCCTCTCTGGCGTCGGGACGACTCGGCGTGATCACCACATCCGAGCCGCTCAGGGATGGGCTCACGCTCATCACCGGACCGCTGGAGTGGCACGCCAACCGAATGAAACCCCGCCGTACCGGCCGGGCCGCGCTGTACGATATCTAACCAATAAGCGTGCCAGAGCCGCTGTGCAACGGGGCCTGTTTCCGGCTCCTGGCCAGGAGGCCTGCACCTGCCTAATCATCCGGCGCGCTGCTCGCCGGGCAGGCAGCGGCTGTCGGGAGGGCATCATGGGCGCTGTGCGGCTTCGCGCGGAGTGGGTCGTGGCCTTCGACGGGGCGGGCCACCGGCTGCTCCAGGCCGGCGAGGTCGTGTTCGAGGGCTCCACGATCGTCTTCGTCGGCCGTGGATACGACGGACCGCTGGCCCTGGATCTCGATCTCGGCCAGGCCGTGATCGGGCCCGGCTTCATCGACCTCAACGCGCTCTTCGACCTCGATTCCACCGTGCTCGGCTTCGACAACCAGCCGGACCACCTGCACGGCCGCGTCTGGCCCCGGAGCTATCTCGAGCGCGGCCCGCGCGAGGTCTACACGGCCGACGAGCAGGATTTCGGCCGCTACTACGCCATGGTGCAGCTGATCCTGAACGGGATCACCACCGCCCAGCCGATCGCCTCCCTCCTCTACCGCGCCTGGGCCGAGAGTGCCGACGAGTTCACCCGCATCGCCGACATGGCGGGCGAGCTGGGCCTGCGCGCCTATCTCGGGCCCGCCTACATGACCGGGCTCACCTACACCGACGAGGCGGGCAGCCCCCGGCGCCATTTCGACGAGGCTCGCGGCCTTGCCGGGCTCGAGGAGGCCAGGCAGTTCGTGCGCGAGGTGGACGGGCGGCATGGCGGGCTGATCCGCGGCATGCTCGCACCGGACCGGATCGAGACCTGCACGCCCGAGCTGCTGCGGCGGACACGGGATGCCGCCCACGAGCTGGGCTGCCCGGTGCGCCTCCACTGCTGCCAGTCGGCCTACGAGTTCGCCGCCGTGCGCGAGCAGCACGGGATGACGCCGATCGAGTGGCTGGCGAGCCTCGATTTCCTGGGCCCGCGGGTGATGCTGCCGCACGGCATCCATCTGAGCGGGACGCCCTACACGGATGTGCCCGGGCACCAGCGACCAGGAGCTACTCGCTGCGAGCGGTGCCACGCTGGTCACCTGCCCGATCGTCGCCGCGCGCTATGGCGAGGCGATGACCAGCTTCAGGCGCTTCCGGGAGATGGGCATCAACATCGCCTTCGGCACCGACACCTGGCCGCCGGACATGGTGGCGAACCTGCGCGAGGCGGTCCATCTGTGCCGCGTGGTGGAGCGGCGGAGCGATGCCCTGAGCACGGCCGAGGTCTACACGGCAGCGACGCTGGGGGCGGCCAAGGCGCTGGGCCGGGACGATCTCGGCCGCCTGTGCCCGGGTGCCAAGGCCGACATCGCGGCCTTCAGGCTCGATCGCCCGGAGCTCGGGCCGCTGGTCGACCCGCTCCAGAGCCTGCTGATCGCGGGGAGCGGTCGCGACTGCTGCCTCACCGTGATCGACGGCCGGATCGTCATGCAGGACCGGCAGATCCCGGGCGTCGACCTCGAGGTCCTGCGACGGCGGGCGCAGGCGCAGTACGACAAGCTCCGGTCGACCTACCCGGAGCGGACGCCAGGGCATCCGCCCGTCGAGGCGATCTTCAGGCCGACCTTCGAGGCGATGCCATGAGCAGCCGCCAGCACTGCGCCAGGTTCGTGCGGCGCGGCTTCGGCCGGTGGGCGGGGCTTGCCGGATTGCTCGTGGCGGTGCTCCTGCTGACGGGCGGCCGCGTGCATGCCTGCGGGCCGGACACGGACTGTGCCGTCGCCGACGGCGTCTACCGCGTCCGCCCGCCGGCCGGCTGGGACGGGCGCTCGCCCTTGCCGGCCGCCGTCTTCTTCCATGGCTGGCAGGGCTCGGCCGCCGGCGTCATGGCCGACGAGCGGCTGGGAAAGGCGCTGTCGGACCGCGGCGTGCTGCTGGTGGTGCCGGATGGGATCAAGGGCGGCTGGTCGTTCCCGAGCCTCCCCAGCCCCGGCCGCCCGCGCAACGATCTCGCGTTCGTGGATGCCGTGCTGGCGGACGTGGCGCAGCGCTACCCGATCGATCGGGCGCGGCTGTGGGCCACCGGGTTCTCGCTCGGCGGCTCGATGGTCTGGTATCTCGCCTGCGAGCGGGCCCATTCCTTCGCGGCCTTCGCCCCGGTCGCCGGCGCCTTCTGGCTGCCGATGCCGACCAGCTGCCCCACCGGCCCGATGAGCCTGTCGCACATCCATGGCCTGACGGACGCGATGGTGCCGCTGGAGGGGCGGGAGCCGACGCCCGGCTTCGTCCAGGGCGACGTGTTCGCCGGCATGGCCGTCCTTCGCGCCACGGACGGCTGCAACGCGGCGCCTACCCGCTTCGAGACCGAAGGCGCCCTGGTCTGCCGGGTCTGGGAAGGATGCACGAGCGGCCATGTCCTGCGCCTGTGCCTGCACCCCTACGAGCACGACATGCGCCCCGACTGGATCGTCGATGCCTGGAACTGGGTCCAGTCGCTGCCGCGCTGAGCGCGCGCGGCGACATCCTCAGGCCACCTGAGCGTGGTGCTGCGAAAGGGGGCTATCGCTGGCGCCGGCCGCGCATAGCCTCAAAGGCCGGCAGGACGCCAGCGCGGTCGACCGTGCCGGCTTGCGGCTCCGGCTCTTGAAGCAGTAGGCCGCGGCTGGCGACATCCGTCTCCTGTTCGGCGACGAGCTGAAGCTCTGACCCATCCCTATCTGGCTCATTGCTGGGCCGAGCGCGGCGCTGATCTGCGGATCGAGGCGCCGGGCAGGCCAGGAGGCGGGCTCTGCTGGGCGTACTCGATCATGCCAGCGGCGAACTCGTCGTGATCACCAGTGCTTCCAAGCGCTCGGGCGACTTCGCTGATCTTCTCGCCTGCCTCGACCGCAACTACGGGCCAAAGCCGCCTCGGGCGAGCCGGCCCGTGGTGCTGGTGCTCGATAACGGCACGATCCACACCAGCAGGGCCAGCACCAAGGCGCTCGCCGCGCGACCCTGGCTCACGGTCGAGTGGCTGCCCAGGTACGCCCCCGAGCTGAACGACATCGAGCGCTCCTGGCGCGACCTGAAGCGGCACTACCTGGCCCAGCGCACCTTCCGTGATGTCGAGCATCTCGACACCGCCATCCATGCCGCCGTTCAAGACCTCAACCATGAGCGAAACCCACCAATGTGCGCAGTCATAGCTGAAGCTGCTTAGTGGTTCATCCGGCAAGTTGCTCCATTTCAGAGCTGTCCCAAGCTGGAGGAGCCCTGATGCGACGGCTACGACTGCGCGCGCTGAGCGAGGCGGAGCGGACGGCGGTTGAGAAGCTGGCCCATTCGCGCACTGCCCCGGCGCGGCAGGTCGAGCGGGCGCGCATCGTCTGGCAGGCGAGCCAGGATCAGATGGCGCCGGCGATCGCGGCGGCGCTGCGCCTGACCGCCTACACGGTGCGCGACTGGGTCAAGCGCTTCAACGCTCAAGGCTTGGCCGGGCTGGAGGACCAGCCCCGCGCCGGTCGTCCGCCGACCTATACGCCCGAGCAGGTGGCGACGGTGATCGCCACCGCGCTGACCGATCCCAAGCGCTTGGACCTGCCGTTCGGGTCATGGACGCTGGACCGGCTGGCGGCCTACCTGAGCGAGCACAAAGGGATCGCGATCAAGCGCAGCCGGATCGACGAGATCCTGCTCAAGGAAGGCTTGCGCTGGCGGCGGCACGAGACGTGGTTCGGGGAGCGGGTCGATCCTGCGTTCGCGGAAAAAAGGGGCGGATCGAGAGCCTCTACACTGCCCCGCCTCCAGGCAGCGTAGTCGTCTGCCTGGATGAGATGGGGCCGGAGAGCGCCAAGACCTTCCCCGGCCAAACCCTGGTGGAGACCAGCGGGCTGACCGCCGGACGAGCCAAGCAGGAGATTGATTATGGCCGGCGCGGCAAGGGCTACATCTTCGGTGCGTTCCGCCCCGCCACCGGCGAGGCTTTTACCCGACCTTACCTCAGCCGCAGCACCGCCTGTTGGGTGGCCTTCCTGGAGGAGGTCGAGCTTTGGCTGCCGGCCGAGAGCGAGCGGGTCTACGCCATCCTCGACAACCTGAGCGCGCACCGGGCCACGGACGTGCTGCTGTTCATGCTGGCGCACCCGCGCTGGGAGATGGTCTTCCAGCCTAAGTACGCCGCCTATCTCAACCTGATCGAGCCGTGGTGGAAGGTGTTGCGCTCGCTGGCCCTGAAGGGCCGGCGCTTCGAGACCTGGGAGGAGATCGTTCAGGCCGTGGCGCGCGCGACAACCTACTGGAACGCCCACCGGCACCCCTTCGTCTGGGGTCGCCGGCGTCGCCACAAGGCACGCCGCCAACCTGGCATCGCCCTCGTCCCAAAAGCTGCCTGACTTGCCGGATGAACCACTTAGATGCTGGCGCAGGATTTCGCCCCTCTGCCCGAGCGGATCACGTTCACCGTGGACGTCGAGGACGCCGCGGAGGGCGGCGACGGGCTCGAGCGCTGCCGGGCGATGGTCGGCCGGCTGCTCGAGTTCCTGGCCCTGCGGGATGCGGTCGCGACCTTCTTCGTGGTCGGCGACGTGGCCGAGCGCTCGCCGGCGCTGGTGCGCGAGATCGCGGCCGCCGGGCATGAGATCGCGTCGCACTCCTACCGGCACACCTCGCTGGCGGCGGAGGAGCCCCGGCGGTTCCGGAGCGGGATCAGGGCCAGCAGGTGCCTGCTGGAGGACCTGGCGGGCGCACCTGTGCTGGGGTTCCGGGCACCCCTCTTCTCGCTGACGCCGGCCACGGCAGGCTGGGCGCTCGACGCGCTGGCCGAGGCCGGCTTCGCCTACTCCTCGAGCATCGTGCCGGGGCGGGCGTTCCGCTCGGGCTGGGCCGGGGCGCCCTCCGAGCCGTTCCGCTGGCCGGGCGGCCTCCTGGAACTGCCGTGCCCGGTAGGAAAGGTGGGGCCGTTCCGGCTGCCGTTCCTGGGCGGGATGTACCTGCGCTACCTGCCGCCCTGGCGGCTGCGGCAGGCGACGCGGAACCGGGCGCCGGGCCTGGTATGGACCTACTGCCACCCTTACGACTTCGATACCGACGAGCCGTTCCGGCGCCGCCCGGGCCAGGGCTGGGCGTCGAGCTTCTTCCTGTGGTGGAACCGCGGGCTCACGCTGGAGCGGCTGGACCTGATCCTGCGCGGGCGGCGGACGGTCACGTTCCGCGATCTCTGCCCCGAGCTGGCGGCGTCGGCGGTGGAGTTCGGCGCCGCCGCATGAGGGCTGGCAGGCGGGCGAACGCGCCGGCCAGCAGGCGCAGGTGCATCCAGGTCAGGAGGGCGTTGTCGCGGCCATAGTGGAAGTGGGAGACGCCGCCTTCCTCCGGGCGCAGGTAGCGCACCGGAGCCGGGAGGTTGACCGGCCGGACCCCGCGCCAGACGAGGCGGACGGCGGCCTCGGGGTCGAAGTCGAAGCGGCGCATCCAGGGGCTCTCGGCCATGACGGCGATGAGCGGCGCGATCGGGTAGACGCGAAAGCCGAAGAGCACGTCGCCGATGCCGCCGCCCAGGGTCTGGAGGGCCGCCAGCCGGTTGGAGATCTTCCGCCCGCCGACCCGGATGGCAGGCGCGTCGGCGGCGAAGACGGGCTCGCCAAGGATCACCGCCTCCGGGTCGGCCTGCGACGCCGCCATGAAGGCGGGGATGCGGTCGGCCGGGTGCTGGCCGTCGGCGTCCATGGTGAGGGCGTGGGTGAAGCCTTGGGCTTGCGCCTCGCGCAGCCCATGCAGGACGGCCGCTCCCTTGCCCTGGTTGCGGGGCAGGCGCAGCACGCGCAGGCCGGGCTCGTCATGCAAGGCTGTGTCGGACCCGTCCGTGCTGCCGTCGACCACGACCCAGACCGGGTCCCAGAACTGCCGGGCACTTTCTGCCGTCGCAAGGAGTTGCGGGCCGGAGTTGTAGCTCGGGATGAGGACGAGGTGGGTGCGGCTCAACGGAGCTCGTCGCGGAAATACTGCTCGAGGGTGGCGACGAACTGGCGGACGTCGCCCTCGACCTCGAAGCGGCGCCCGAGGCGGACGCGATAGACCAGCGGCAGGTCGGGCTTCTTCAGGAGCGGCCAGCCTTTGCCCAGGAAGCGGGAATTGGTCTCGATGAACACGGTCTGGACGGGCACGCCGGCGAGCTTGGCCATGAGGGCGAAGCCGCCGCGGAACTGGTTGACCGGCTGGCGGGTGGTGCGGGTGCCCTCGGGAAAGAGCAGGAGGGGCCGGTTCTGGCGCAGCTTGGCGATGGCGAGCTTGGTGAGCGCAATCGGGGTGTCGTTGCGGATGTAGCCCGCCATCCGCATCCCGCCACCCAGGAGCGGGTTGTCCCAGAGCTCGGCCTTGGTGATGCAGACCGCACCGGGCACGCGCGAGATCACCATGACGGCGTCGAGCAGCGAGGGGTGGTTGGGGGCGATGATCACCTGGCCGTGCAGCGTGTCCAAGGCACCGAGGTCGAAATGGACCTGGCCGGTGCAGCGGAGGATGCCGATGTAGGTGCGCGCCACGGCCGTCACCATGCGAGGACCGATCCTCGCGATCACGCGCTGCGGCAGGATGCGGTAGAGGAGCGAGCTCGCGAGGCTCCACGGCAGCGTCACCGCGGCGAAGGCCAGCAGCCCGCCATAGACCAGGATGTACTCGACGATCGCCGGGAGCCTGCCGGAGCTCTGGCCTGCCTGTGCCTGGTACCCGAGCTTCATTGGCCCCGTCACGGCCTCTTGGCGATGTACGCACGCAGCACGCCGTACTGCACCTCGCTGCGGACACCGGCGAGACCGGCGCCCGACATGGCATCGAGGATCGCCGCCGGCGGCACGCACGCCGCGATCGTGGCCCAGTTGTAGCGCATGAGGGTGAGCGCGTCACCGCTGCCGGTGGCGAGCAGGGAGACCAGGGGGACGATGCGGGCGAGGTAGAGGCGGAGCACGGCACGGCCGAGGGGACTCTCGGGCTCGGTCAGCTCGAGGAGGAGTAGGCTGCCGCCGGGGCGCAGCACGCGGCCGAGCTCGCGGAAGGTCTGCTCCAGGTCGGCCACGTGACGCAGCGCGTAGCCGACGCTGACGAGGTCGAAGGAGGCCTCCCGGAAGGGCAGGGCTTCGGCAGGGGCCTGCACCAGATCGTCGGCGGCACCCAGACGGCGCGCTTCGGCCAGCATCCCGGCGCTGACGTCGAGGCCGACGACGCGGCCGCTCCCGGCCAGGAGGTGCCTGGCCTCGCGGGCGACGAGGCCGGTGCCGATGGCGATGTCGAGCACGCGCATGCCGGGGCGCAGGCCCGCCTCCACCAGCATCTCGCGCCGGTAGCGGCGGCCAGCACCCAGCGACATCAGGGCGTTGATGCGGTCGTAATAGCCGGCCGTGCGGTCGAAGAGGGCCTGGACGTAGCCCGGGCGGTCGGCCGGCGCACGATAGTAGTCGCGGAGCGGCGGATGCGGGGCCGCGCGTGCGTGCTCGGGTCCAGCTTCCACCATTCTCGTCCCCCTTCCCGGCTGGCCGGCTTTCTCCGCCAAAGGGCCCCTCGCGACAATCCTGCGTATCGCGCTGTCGGCTCCAGACCCCACTTATGTTGCAGTGCAGCATGACCTGCGGACACTGGGGACCAAGATGCGGTTGACCGATTTCGACGTAGCGCTCGTGCTCTCCGGGGGTGCAGCACTCGGCGCCTACCAGGCCGGTGCCTACGAGGCGCTGCACGAGGCCGGGCTGCTGCCGTCGCACGTGGCCGGGACGTCGATCGGCGCCTTCAACGGCACGCTGATTGCCGGCAACCGGCCCGAGGATCGGGTGGCGCGATTGGCGCAGTTCTGGGATGCGGTGGCGGAGCCGATCGGCAGGGGCGGCTACGCCTTCGAGCATGGTCCGGTCCGGCGCGTCCAGGCACGCCTGGCGAGTACCCGGGCGCGCCTGCTCGGGCGGCAGCACTTCCATGCCCCGCAGCTGTTCGAGGCTCTGGCCCCTGTCCGGGCGTTCCGCAGTCCGGGCCTCTATGACCTTCGGCCGGCCGCGGAGACGTTGTGCGGGCTCGCCGACCTGCCTGGCCCGGGGAGTGCCGGTCCCCGGCTGACGCTGCACGCGACCGAGCTCGCGACTGGCGATTCGGCACGGTTCGACAGCCGGGTGCTGCAGCTCCGGCCGGAGCATGTGCTGGCCAGCGCCTCGCTACTTCCCGATTATCCTCCGACGGAGGTGGACGGTCGGCTCCTGTGCGATGGCGGGTTCAGCGAGAACCTTCCGCTGCGAGCGGTGCTGGGCAGGCTGCCCGAGCGGCCGCTCCTGTGCGTGGCGGTGGACCTGATCCCTTCCGTGGGCGAGCCGCGCTGGTCGCTGGATGGCATGGCGGAGCGGCAGATGGACCTTCAGTTCTCGAGCCAGACCAGACGGCTGATCGAGGCGGTGGAGGCGGAGCTGGCGCTGGCGGCCGAGCGCTCGCGCAAGCCATTGCCTCCGGTGGTGCTGGCCCATCTCGTGCACCAGGGCAGGGAGGATGCCGGGTCGCAGAAGGTCTACGACTTCTCGCGCCAGACCATCGCCTCGCGGCGGCTGAAGGGCCTGAACGGAGGCGCGGGCAATGCTCACGGATCTCGCGGCCCGCCCGGCCGTTCCCGGTCTGACGGTGTGGCGCTTCCCCGACGCGGCAGCCGAGCCGCAGGTCCTCCCCGCCGCTGCCTGAGCCCTGCTAGAAGCCCCTGGAAACCTTGGCGGCAAGCGGCGATAGTGGGCTGGTCACTGTCGCTGCTCTGACCGGCTGGAAGCCCTTGGCGCGCATAGCAGGAGATTCTGACGTTGCAGCCCATGTCGCCACTGGAGCACGAGCTGGCGCAGCTGATCGTCGACACCGTCCATCTGGAGACCACGGCCGACACGATCGATCCCACCGCCCCGCTGTTCGGTGAGGGCCTGGGCCTCGATTCGATCGACGCGCTGGAGATTGCGCTCGCGATCTCACAGCGTTACGGCTTCGAGCTCAAGTCGGACGACGAGCAGAACCACCGCATCTTCGCCAGCTTGCGCAGCCTGACGGACCATGTCGCCCGGCATCGTGCCCGCCCCGCTGCCGAGTAGCGCCCGCCTGCCCCTCACGAGCCGCGCAGCAGGCGATGTCCTGTTCCGGCAGGCGGCGGGCGAGCCGGTCACGGCAGCACGGTTCCTGCGCGACGTGGCGCTCACGGCAGAGCGCCTGCCCGACCGCCGCTACGCCCTCAACCTGTGCAGCGACCGCTACCACTTCCTCGTCGCCTTCGCCGCGGCCCTCGTGCGCGGGCAGGTGAGCCTCCTCTCCAGCGACCGGGCACCGCACCGGCTGGAGCAGCTCGCCTCCGCCTATCCCGAGGCCTACACGATCGGCGGCGGCTCGGAGCGCCTGCCGGGCGTGGAGCACGCGCCGCTCCTGCTGGACGGCACCGAGGCCGGGCCGGCCACGGTCCCGGAGCTGCCGGCGACGCAGCTCGCAGCCCTCGTCCTCACCTCCGGCAGCACCGGCGAACCGATGGTGCACCCGAAGCCCTGGGGGACGCTGGTCGCCTGCTCCGAGGCCGCTTCCGACCGGTTCGGCTTCGCGGGCCCGGTCACGGCGTCGGTCGTGGGCACCGTGCCGCCGCAGCACATGTACGGCTTCGAGACCACCGTGCTGCTGCCGCTGCATGCGAACGTCTCGAGCTATGCCGGCCCGACCTTCTTCCCCTACGACATCGCCCAGGCGCTGGCGCGCGCCACCGAGCCGCGGGTGCTGGTGACGACACCTCTGCAGATGCGCACCCTGCTCCAGGCGGGGCAGTCCCTGCCGGCGCTCGCCATGGTGATCTCGGCCACGGCACCGCTCGCACCCGAGCTGGCGCAGGCTGCGGAGGCCGCCTGGGGCACCCAGGTGCACGAGATCTTCGGCGCCACCGAGGTGGGCTCGATGGCCAGCCGGCGGACGGTCGAGGGCGACCGCTGGCGGGCCTACCGCACGGTGCGGCTGCGGCCGGAGGAGGACGAGGCCGTGGCCGTCTCGGTCCCCGGTCTCTCGGGCGAGGTGCTGCTGGCCGACCGCGTGGAAGTCCTGGACGAGGGCTCGTTCCGCCTGCTCGGGCGCCGGGCCGACCTGATCAAGCTCGCCGGCAAGCGGGCGTCGCTCTCGGGCCTCAACGCCATCCTGTGCGGGATCGAGGGCGTGCAGGACGGCACCTTCTTCGCCCCCGACGACCTGGACAGCAACCCGCGCGCCCGGCTCAGCACCTTCGTCGTGGCCCCGGAGCGCAGCCCGGACGCGATCCTGGCCGACCTCAGGGCCCGGATCGAGGCGCCCTTCCTGCCCAGGCGCGTGGTCAAGGTCGACCGGCTGCCGCGCAACGATGTCGGCAAGATCCCCCTCCAGGCCCTCCAGGCGCTGCACCGCGGCGGTGCCGGATGAGGCAGGTGCACAGCTTCCGGGTCGAGGCCGATCACCCGGCCCTCGAGGGGCACTTCCCCGGCCGGCCGATCGTGCCCGGTGTCGTGCTGCTCGACGAGGCGCTGGCGGCGATCGAGGCCGTTTGCGGGCTGGCGCCGCCGCTGCGCCTGGCACGGGTCAAGTTCACGGCACCCGTGCTGCCGGGCGAGACCGTGGCCGTGCTGCTGGACGAGCCTCGCGACGGCCGCGTGTCCTTCGCCTGCGCCTCGGGCGAGCGGCGGGTCCTCTCCGGCATCGTCCAGGCATGAGCTGGACCCGGCGGCCGGAGCGCGGCAGCCAGTGGCTGATGCGGTTCATGGCCCGGCTCACGCTGGCGCTGGGCTGGCATGTCGGGCACGCGCTCCTCTACCCCATCACCGCCTACTTCCTCCTGGTCTCGGGCCAGGCCCGGGCCGCATCGCGGCAGTACCTGGCAGCCGTGCTCGGCCGCGAGCCGAGGCTGGCGGACCTGTTCCGCCACTACTTCACCTTCGCCTCGGTCATCCTCGACCGGGTCTTCCTGCTCACCGGCCGCACCCGGGCCTACGACGTGCAGGTCCGCGGCCTGGAGCAGCTCCAGGCCCGGATCGAGGCCGGGCAGGGCTGCATCCTGATGGGGGCGCATCTCGGCAGCTTCGAGGTGCTCAGGGCACTGGCCGACCAGGGCTGCCCGGTGCCGGTCAAGGTCCTGATGTACGAGGAGAACGCGGTCCGGGTGAGCGAGGTGCTGAACGAGCTCAACCCGCGGCGGATGGAGGGCGTGATCCGGCTCGGCTCCACCGGCGGCCATGCTGCGGGTCAAGGAGGCTCTGACGGCGGGCGAGCTGGTCGGCATGCTGGGCGACCGGATCACCAGCGGCGACAAGGTGGTGACGGCCAGCTTCCTCGGCCGGCCCGCCATCCTGCCGGCGGGGCCGATCGTGCTGGCTTCCGTGCTGAAGGCGCCGGTGATGCTGGTCTTCGGCATCCATCGCGGGCCCAGGCGCTACGAGATCGTGTTCGAGCCGTTCGCCGAGCGGGTGGCGGTCAACCACCGCGCACGCCAGGCCGACGTCACCGCCTGGGTGCAGCGTTATGTGGAGCGGCTGGAGGCGGTATGCCGGGCGCATCCCTACAACTGGTTCAATTTCTACGATTTCTGGGAAGGGCGGGATGAGACCAGGGTGGCGGGCGCTGGCCTGCGCGGCAGCGCTCCTCGTGCCCGCTGGTGGGACCGCCTCCGCCGCCCCGGTGGACCTCAAGGGCTTGATGGCAGCCCTCTCGGCGGTTCGGGAGAGCCGGGCCAGCTTCCGTGAGGAGAAGGCCCTGGCGAGCCTGACCCAGCCGCTCGTGAGCGAGGGCACGCTGGTCTACGTGGCGCCGGGTCATCTGGAGAAGCGCACCCTGACGCCGGTGCGCGAGGAGATCGTGGTCGACGGCGACCGCCTCACTTTCGCCAAGCCGGACGAGAACCTGCGACGGACCATCGTCCTCGACCGCGAGCCCGAGATGCGCAGCCTGGTCGAGGCCGTGCGGAGCACGCTGGCGGGCGACCTCACGACCTTGAAGCAGCACTATTATGTCGGCCTTGCCGGCACGATGGAGGCTTGGCGCCTGACACTGTCGCCCGTGGACCAGCGCGTCACCCGCTTCCTTCGGGAGGTGCGGATCGAGGGCTCGCAAGCGCAGCTGCGCACGGTCGAGACGATCGAGCCCGACGGCGACACCTCCCGGATGACGATCGAGCCGGCCGCACCTTGAGGCTCCGGCAGGCGCTTCCCGTCCTGGCGGCCCTCCTGGCGCTGGGGCTCGTGGCCTTTGTCGCCTTCACGCGCCTGGTCACCGTCCGCGCCGACATGGCCGACTTCCTGCCGCCCGGCGAGACGCCGGCCGCCCGGCTGCTGATCGACGAGCTGCGGTCGGGAGCGGCGGCCTCCCTGCTGCTGGTCGGGATCGAGGGAGCGCCGGCCGAGGATCTGGCACGGATCAGCGGGTCGCTGGCTGAGGGGCTCCGGGCGTCGGGCCTGTTCAGCCTGGTCGCCAACGGCAGCGAAGGCTTCGCGGAGGAGGCGCAGGCGTTCCTGTTTGCCCATCGCTACCTGCTCTCGTCCGCCACCACGCCCGAGGCCTTCACGGTCCAGAACCTGCGGGCGCGCCTGCGCGGTCTCCTGGATCAGCTCACGGGCTCGGCGGCACCGCTGGCCAAGCGCATCGGGTTCGCCGATCCTCTCGGTGCTGCAGCCGAGCTTCTGCAAGTCTGGGCAGGCGACAGCCGGGTCGAGCAGCGGGAAGGCGTGTGGTTCGCGGCCGGCAGCGACCGGGCGCTGCTGCTGGCACGCTCGACCGCGAGCAGCCTGGACTACACGGCAGGCCGCGCGGCGCTGGATGCGGTGAACGATGCGTTCGCGCAAGCGAAGCCCGGTCGGGCAAGGCTGCTGGTGAGCGGACCTGGCGTGTTCGCCGTGTCCTCGGCCGAGGCGATCCGGGCCGACGTGCACCTGATCTCCGCGCTCTCCGGCACGCTGGTGGTGGCATTCCTGCTCTGGCGGCACCGGTCGGCCTATGTCGTGGCGGCGGCCGCGGTGCCGCTGCTGGCCGGCGTGGTCGCCGGGGCACTCGCCGTGCAGCTGGCACATGGGTTCGTGCACGCTTTGGCCCTGGGCTTCGGCCTCACCATGCTGGGCGTGGCGGCCGACTACCCCTTGCTGCTGATCGGCCAGCGCGCCGAGGACGAGACGACCTCAGCGGCCGCACGCCGGATCTGGCCCACCATGCTGCTGGCAGCAGGTGCCGCGGCGCTGGGGCTGGTGGCGATGCTGCTCTCCAGCTTTCCAGGCCTGTCGCAGCTGGGGCTTTTCTCGGCTGTGGGGCTCGCAGTGGCGGCGGCCATGACGCGCTGGGTGCTGCCGGTCCTGGTCGAGGATGTCGCTTTCCGCGGGCAGCAGGTCACGACGGGCTGGCTCAGGGCGGCTGCGGCGCTGCGCGCCCGGCGGGCGTGGCTCCTGTTGCCGGTGATGGCGGCGGGCGCGTGGCTGGCCATCCGGGTTGCCGGCCTGGGAGCGGACCTCGAGAACCTCAGCCCCGTGCCGCAGCAGGCCCGCGATCTGGACGAGGAGCTGCGACGGCAGCTCGGGGCACCGGACGTGCGGCACCTGATCGCGATCACCGGAGTCGGATGCGGAGGAGGTGCTGCAACGCTCGGAGCGGCTGGAAGGAGTGGTGGCGGAGCTCAGGGGCAGGAACGCCATCGGCGGTGCCGATCTGCCGAGCCGCTATCTGCCGAGCACGCGCACCCAGTTGGAGCGCCAGGCGGCGCTACCGGCGGAGACCGAGCTGAGAGCACGGCTGGCGGAAGCCATGGCCGGGCTGCCATTTCGGCCGGACGCATTCTCGCCGTTCGTGGAGGATGTCGCGGCGACGCGCGGAACTAAGCCATTGACGCCAGCCGACTTCGCCTCCGTGCCGGTGCTGGCAGCCCGGCTCGACCCGCTGCTGTTCCAGCGCGACGGCGCGTGGCACGCGCTTGTGTCGCTGACCGGCGTTCGCACGCCGGATGACGTCCGAGCGGCGGTCGCCGGGCTTGGCGATCCGGCCATCGCCTACATCGACCTCAAGGCCGAGACGGAGGGCATCGTCGGCGCCTACACGCGCGAGGCGCTGGCCTGGCTCGGGCTCGGTGGCCTCCTCCTGCTTGCCCTGCTCGTGGCAGCACTGCGGGATCTCGCCCTCGTGCTCCGGGTCGCGGCCCCGATCGTCTGCGCCGTCCTGGTCACGCTGGCCCTGCTCGACGTGCTGGCGATCCGGCTCACCCTCTTCCATCTCGCCGCCCTGCTGCTGATGATGGGTGTGAGCATCGACTACAGCCTGTTCCTGAACAGGGCGGAGCGTGGCGGCGAGTCGAGGGCCTTGGGGTCGGTGCTGAACTGCAATGCCACGACGCTCCTGACCTTCGGCCTCCTGGGGTTCTGCCGGAACCCGGTGCTGCAGGGGATCGGGATCACGGTGGCGTCGGGCGTGCTGGTCGCGGTAGTGTTCGCTGTCGGGCTTTCGCGACCATCGGACGAGGCTTCTTAGGCGCCTGATGCTGCCGCTTTCCCTCTCTGCCTACACGGCCGTCAGCGCCATGGGTCGTGGCGTGGGCGAGATGCTGGCCTCGCTGCGCTGGCAGCACACGGGCCTGCGCCCGTGCGACTTCGAGGACGTGGCGCTCGAGACCTGGATCGGGCGGGTTCAGGGCGTCGAGGAGGTCCGGCTGCCGGCGGGGCTGGAGCGGTTCGACTGCCGCAACAACCGGCTGGCGTGGATGGCACTGGAGACGGACGGGCTCGGGGAGGCGGTGCGGGCTGCGGCCGCGCGGCATGGGCCGGAACGGGTGGCTGTGGTGCTCGGGACCAGCACCTCGGGCATCCTGAGCTCCGAGCATGCCTACCGGCATCGCGACCCGGCGACGGGAGCGCTGCCGGCAGGGTTCGACTACGACCACACCCACGATCTGTTCTCGCTGGCGCGGTTCGTGCGCGAGGCGCTGGGGCTGCGCGGGCCCGCCTCGGTGATCTCCACGGCCTGCTCGTCGGCTGCCAAGGCGTTCGGCGAGGCGGCCCTGCTGATCGACGCCGGCTTGTGCGACGCCGCCGTGGTCGGCGGGGCGGACTCCTTGTGCGGGATGACGCTCTACGGCTTCAACGCCCTGGAGCTGCTGGCGAGCGGCCCCTGCCGCCCGTTCGCGGCCGACCGGGACGGGATCTCCATCGGCGAAGCGGCAGCGTTCGCCCTGCTGGAGCCCCCGGGCGCCGGCCCGGTCTCGCTCCTGGGCTTTGGGGCCAGTGCCGACGCGCATCACATGTCCTCGCCGCACCCGGAGGGCCTGGGTGCCGTGCTCGCGATGCGAGGATGAACGACTGGTAAGTTTCGGCGCGTGCTCGGTTCTGGTTGGTGGGGCTCCCAGCTCGGAGAGGCCGATGGACCGTCCGCCAGTACGAGCCTGCTCGACGATTTCGCCGCCTTGGAGGACCCTCGCCAGACGGCGAAGGTGCTCTATCCCTTGCCGGAAATCCTCCTTCTCCTGCTCGGCGCGACCCTGGCAGGCGCTGACGACTTCATCGAGATGGAGCTCTGGGGTAACGAGCAGCTGGCCTTCCTACGCTGGCTGCTGCCCTACCGGCACGGGATCCCAAGTCACGACACGCTGGGCGAGGTGGTGGCCGCGCTCGATCCTGCGCTGTTAAAGGCCTGCTTCATGAGCTGGGTCGAGGGCCTGCGCGAGACGGAGCCGGACCTGATCGCGATCGACGGCAAGACCTCCCGTCGCAGCCATGCCCGGAGCAAGGGACGCGAGCCTCTGCATCTGGTCTCGGCTTGGGCAAGCCGTGAGCGCCTGGTGCTCGGGCAGGAGGCGGTGAGCGGCAAGTCGAACGAGATCACCGCTATCCGCTGCTCTTGGAGCGGCTGGCGCTCAAGGGGGGCCTGGTCACGATCGATGCAATCGGCACGAGACCGAGATCGCCCGCACGATCCTCCGCTGTGGCGGCGACTATCTCCTGGCCTTGAAGGCGAACCGACTGGCTACCTTCAAGGACGTGGAGACCTTCTTCGGCGACCAGCCGCCGGGCAGCATCGAGACCTGCACGACGACCGACAGCGACCACGGCCGGGTTAAGGTCCGCCGCCACGCCGTCTGCCACGATGTGGCCTGGCTGTTCTCGGACCGGCGCTACGCGGGCGAGGTCGCATTCCCGGCCTCGCGATGATCGGGATGGTCGAGGCGGAGACCGAGCGCGACGGCGGGGCCACCCGCGAGCGGCGCTATTACCTGTGCTCGGCCAAGCTCGATGCGGCAACCTTCGCCCGTGCCGTACGCGGCGATTGGGGAATAGAGAACCGCCTGCACTGGGTCCTGGACGTGGTCTTCAAGGACGATCTTTCACGCCTGCGCACCGGCCATGCGCCGGAGAACATGGCCGTGGTCAGGCACATGGCCCTGAACCTGCTGCACCAGTGCAAGCCCACAACCTCGCTCAAGAACCGCAGGAAGCGCGCGGGGTGGAACATGGTCTACCTCGAGAGCCTTATCTGCTAGAGCGCATGAACATGTGTTCATCCGTTTCCCTGGCGTTGGAGTTGGCGGGGCTTGCCGCGGCCGACATCGACTACGTGAACTTCCACGGGACCGGGACCAGGGCCAACGACGCCGCCGAGGACCGGGCGGTGCTGGAGGTGCTGGGGCCGGAGGTGCCGTGCAGCTCGACCAAGGGCTGGTCCGGGCACACGCTGGGCACGGCCGGTGCCCTGGAGGCGGTGATCGGGGCCTTGTGCATCGAGCACGGGTTCATGCCGGGGTGCCTGAACCTGGGCACGGCCGACCCGGCCTGCGGGTGCAACATCCTGACCGATGACCGTCCTGCGGCCGGTCAGGCGGGTGCTGAGCAACTCCTTCGGCTTCGGCGGCAGCAACTGCTCGCTCGTCCTCGGGGCCGGCCCGTGAGGGTGTTCGTCGGCGCCCTTGCCCTGCTGGCGCCCGGCCTGGAAGGCTGGGCCGCGGCGCGCGAGGTGCTGGCAGGCCGCGCACCCTATATGGCGGCCCCGCTCGTGCCACCGCCGCCGCAGTCGCTGCCCCCGGCCGAACGGCGGCGGACGACGGCCGCGATCAGGCTGGGCATGGCGGCGGCCGAAGCATCGATCGCCGCGGCCGGTGCCGAGGCCGGGCGGCTCGCCAGCGTGTTCGCGAGCTCGAACGGTGACGGGGCCGTGGTCGGCTCGATCCTGGAGGCCCTGGCCGGCCCGGCCCGGGTGGTGTCGCCGACGCAGTTCCACAACTCGGTCCACAACAGCCCGGCCGCCTATTGGGGGATCGGGTCGCGCAGCATGGGCGCATCGACCAGCTTCGGCTGCCATGACGACACCTTCGCGGCCGGCCTGCTGCACGCGGCCGCCAAGGCGCGCGAGGCACCCGTGCTCTTCTGCGCCTACGACCTGCCCATGCCCGCCCCGTTGGCGCAGGTGCGTCAGACCGCCGAGCCGTTCGCGGTGGCCATGGTCCTGACGCCTTCCAACGCCCCTGGTCGGTCGCCCGTCTGGAGGTGAGCTTTGCTGCCGGCGAGGTGCCGGGGTCGGAAAGCCCGTTGCCGCTCCAGCATGCGAACCCGATCGCCCGCTCCCTGCCGCTGCTCGAAGCGCTGGCCCGGGAGGAACGGGCGACCGTGCACTTGCCCTATCTCGCCGAACTCTCACCTCCGCATCGAGACCACTCCTTGCTCGACCGCGCCGGCATCGCCCGCCTGATCCCGCACCAGGGCCGGATGTGCCTGCTCGACCGGGTGGAGGCCTGGGATGCCGGCTCCATCCGCTGCCGGAGCGGTGCGCATCGCGACCCGCCAATCCGTTGCGCCGGGACGGGCGCCTCGCGGCCGTGTGCATGGTCGAGCCCGGCCTGCAGGCCATGGCGCTGCACGGTGCCCTGGTGGCGGGCGGGCCGCAGGCGCAAGGCTTCGTCACCAGCCTGCGCGAGGTGGAGATCGCGATGCGGTTCGCCGACCACCTGCCGGACGACTTCCTGGCCGTCGAGGCGACGCTGCTCGCGGCCGAGCGGCAGGGCTTCGTCTACACCTTCGCCGTCCGTGCCACGGCCGGCCCCGTCTGCTCGGGCCAGGCCGTGATCATCGTTCCGGCGGCATGAGGCGGGCCCTGATCACCGGCGGCAGCAGCCCGATCGGGGCTGCGATCGCCCGGCAGCTGGCGGCCGACGGCATGGCGGTGATCGTCCATGCGCATGCCAGTGCCGAGCGCGCCGAGGCGCTGGTCCGCGAGCTGCCGGCGGCCGAGCTCGTCCTGGGCGACCTCACCGACGGTGCCGGCACCGCCCGCATGGTCGAGGGGCTTCTGGCCACGGGTCCGATCCAGATCGTCGTCCACAATGCCGGCACGCACGACGACGCGCCCATGGCCGGCATGGACGAGGCGCAGTGGCGGGGCGTGATCGACGTCTCGCTCAACGGCTTCTTCAACACCGTCCGCCCGCTGCTGCTGCCGATGATGGCGACCCGCTGGGGCCGGATCGTCGCCATGTCGTCGGTCTCGGCGATCATGGGCAATCGCGGGCAGGCGAACTATGCTGCGGCCAAGGCGGGGCTGATCGGGGCCGTGCGGGCACTCTCGCTCGAATGTGCCCCGCGCGGGATCACGGTCAACGCGGTGGCTCCCGGCATCATCGAATCGCCGGCGGTCGATGCCGTGCTGGGCAAGGAGAGGATCGCGGCCCTGGTGCCGATGAAACGTGCCGGCCGGCCGGCGGAGGTGGCCGATCTCGTGGCCTTCCTGGCCTCGGACCGTGCGTCGTACATTTCCGGCCAGGTGATCTCGATCAACGGCGGGCTGGCCTGATTTCAGCTTTCTGAGAAAGGAAGAATAAGTGAAGAAGATAGTCGCCGCTGCGATCATTCTCGCATCCGCCTTCGAGCTCTCGGCCTGCGCTGCGACGGTCCGGCAGAATGCGGTGGTGAATGCGGTGCCCCTGACGGTCCCGGCGGCCTCATCGAGGAACATCGTGCTGAACATGGCGGGGAGCAGTGTCGCCACCGAGATCCGAGGACTGGGAGCCCTTCAAGGGCGAATGGCGAAGCGCCATGGCTGCCGCAGCCAAGGCCAGAGGTGCCAGCTTCGGGTCGCAGGACGGCCCGCCGCACTCCGGCCTCGGAGCCCGGCACGCTGGTGGTCGTCGACGTCAAGGACTACCGCTACCTGAGTTCGGGTGCCCGGATCGGCTTCGGGGTGATGACCGGCAACGCCTATGTCGATGCCAATGTCAGGTTCATGGATCTCCAGAGCGGCGCTCCCTGGGGTGGGCGCATGTACAACACCTCGTCCACGGCGTGGCAGGGCATCTTCGCCGCCATGACGGCCAAGCAGGTGCGGGCCCTCAGCGATCAGATCGTGGCCGAGATCAACCCGCGCTGAGCACATCAATGACCGACGGCAGGCCTCTTCCGATGCAGCCCAACTCCCAAGCGCAGCCCTGCGACGTGCTCGTGATCGGCGGCGGGCCCGCGGCTCCACCGCGGCCGCCCTGCTGGCCGAGCGCGGGCGCAAGGTGGTGATGCTGGAGAAGGAGACGCATCCGCGCTTCCACATCGGCGAATCGCTCCTGCCGCAGAACCTGGCCCTGTTCGAGCGGCTGGGCGTCCTGGACGAGGTGGCGCGGATCGGCGTCTACAAGCCGGGTGCGGAGTTCGTCTCCGACCGGCATGGCGGCAAGAGCGTCGCCTTCGAGTTCGCCGAAGGGGCTCGATCCCGCCTACACCTACAGCTTCCACGTCCGCCGCTCGGAGTTCGACGAGCTCCTGTTCCGCAACGCGCAGAAGCGCGGGGTGGAGGCGCACGAGGGCGTGCGGGTCACGGGCGTGGAGCTCGACACCGCCAGCGGCTCGCGCGTCCATGCCATCGATGCGCAGGGTGCGGCCCGGACCTGGCAGGCCCGGTTCGTCGTCGACGCCTCGGGCCGGGACACCTACCTCGCCGGCAAGCTCGGCACGAAGGCCGCCAACAAGAACAACAACACGGCCGCCCTCTTCGCCCATTTCCGCGGCGTGGCCCCCTTGCGCGAGCCGGACGTCGGCAATATCGGCATCCACCTCTTCGACGAGGGCTGGTTCTGGGCCATCCCCCTGCGCGACGGGGTCACCAGCGTCGGCGTCGTCAGCCACGCCGCCTTCTTCAAGGGCCGCGGCAAGACCAGCCTCGAGGACTTCCTGGAGACCACGATCCAGCGCTGCGCCAGCCTGGCGAAGCGGATGGAGGGAGCGGAGCGGGTCTCGCCCGTGACCGCCACCGGCAACTACTCCTACCAGGCCCGCTCCATGGCCGGCGACGGCTACATCCTGGTCGGCGACGCCTTCGCCTTCATCGACCCGGTCTTCTCCAGCGGCGTGCATCTCGCCATGTCGAGTGCCGCCCTGGGTGCCGAGGCGGTCGACGCCTGGCTCGACGACCCGGCCCTGGCGCGGGAGCCGCTGAAGCGCTTCGACACGAGCGTCCGCCGCTCGCTCGAAGCCTTCTCCTGGCTGATCTACCGGATCAACACGCCCGTCCTGCGCGACATGTTCATGCAGCCGCGCAACCGCTTCCGCATGCGCGACGGCTTGGTCAGCCTGCTCGCCGGCAACACCCAGGGCGGTCTCAAGCGCCTACTGCCGGTGCTGGCCTTCAAGGGCGCCTACCACACGCTGAGCATCGCCTACCGCTTCGGCTACCGCCTCCAGGAGAACGGCCTCGCCCGCGCCGGCAACGGTTGAACTGTTGCCGGAACCTGCTCCATTCGACCGCGGAGATGGTGTCAGCACTCCCTGATAACCCACAGGCCCAGCTCTCCGAGCTGCGGGCGCGGGTCGAGGCGCGCTACCGCTCGTGCGGGCGCTTCGCCCGTGGCTACGTGCACTGGAAGCTGCGGCTCGATCCGATCCTGCCCGTCGTGCTGGCGTTGGCCCAGCGGGAGCGGTTCGGCAGCGTGGTCGATCTCGGCTGCGGCCGTGGCCAGCTCGGCGTGGCCCTGATCGAGGCGGGGCTCGTGGAGAGGCTCACCGGCCTCGACTGGGACGAGCGGCTCCTCGCCGAGGCCCGCACGGCAGCGGGACCGCGCGGCACCTTCCTCCAGGCCGACCTGCGCACGGCCGCGCGTGCCGGAAGCCGACACCGCCCTCCTCATCGACATCCTCTATCTGATGCCGGCCGAGGCCCAGCTCGGGCTCCTGCGCCGGGCCGCGGCCGCAGCACGGGAGCGGCTGATCGTGCGCGTGTTCGACCCCGACCGGGGCTGGCGCAGCATGGTCGGCTGGCTGTCCGAGGGCGGGATTTGGCTGGCCGGGCTCTACCGCCGCTCGCAGGTCCGGCCGCTGCCGCTCGCCACCGTCCGGGCGACGCTCGAGGACGCCGGCTTCACCACCACCGTCGAGCCCTGCTGGGGTGTCATGCCGCTGCCGAACGTCCTCGTCGTGGCCCGGCGCCGATGAGCCGTGCCGTGCGGGCCGTGGTGGCCCTGCTGCTGGCCGCGGCCGTCACGCCGGTGGCAGCCGCGGAGACCGAGCGCCCCCTGCTCGAGCTCGGCCTCGCCGGCGCCGCCGGCTGGTTCCCGGACTACCCGGCGGCCGGCCAGAACCACTGGCAGGGCATCGTGCTCCCCTTCGTCACCTATCGCGGCGAGATCCTGCGCGCCGACGAGACGGGCGTGCGCGGCCGCTTCCTGCGCGGCGACCGGGTCCAGCTCGACGTCAGCCTGGGCGGCGCCCTGCCGGCCGATTCCGACGACAACAACGCCCGCGAGGATATGCCGGACCTCGACCTCATGGGCGAGATCGGCCCCAACCTGCGTCTGATCCTGCTGCACGACGAGGGTGTCAGCCGGCTCGACCTCGACCTGTCCCTGCGCGCCGCCTTCACAACGGACTTCTCGGACATCGTCTACGAGGGCGTCGTCCTCGCCCCCGAGCTGGCCTGGAAGCGCCTGGACCTGCTGGTACCCGGCAGCCGCCTGCGCATGGGCATCGGCCCGCTCTTCGGCAGCGACCGCTACATGGACTATTTCTACGAGGTCGAGCCCCGCTTCGCGCGCCCCGGCCGGCCCGAGTACGACGCCGAGGCCGGCTATCTCGGCACCCGCCTCCAGGGCTCCTGGAACGTGCCCGTGACGGACCGCTTCTCCTTCGTCGGCGGCGGCCGCCTCGAAGGCTTCTGGGGTGCCCGCAACGACGACAGCCCCCTGTTCAAGGAGGACGTGAACGTCTCCGTCGTCGGCGGGTTCTCCTATTCCTTCTACCAGTCGGCCGCGCGGACGAGGGTCACCTACGACCCGCTGGACTGATCTCGCCTGCCGAGGATGCTGGAACGGCTTCCTGCCACCCAAAGGACCGATCGCTTCACGGTTCCGTTCGCACGGTCTCGATGATCTCGCGTGCCTCGCGCGAGACATCCTCATGGGGCACGACGCGGCCGGCACGCACGTCGGCCCGGCCACGCTCGACTTTCTTGGTGACCGCCAGCTCACGCTCGCCATAGTCGGCGACAGCCTCGGCCACGAGAAGGCTGCGCGTCCAGCTGGTCCGTCCAGGCAACGCACCGAGCCGGTCCTTAAAAGGAGCGGAGTTCCTCTGTCGGCTCATCACCCTATCCATACAGCGTGGCTGATCCGTAGCCCGATGCGCGCCTAAGCGGAACGACGTTGTGCGACATCAACCAACAAGATAAAAACGTTCCACTGCCCACAGTTTCGGCAGCTTCATGCATCTCATCATCGCTCTACGGCCACGGCGACCACCGTGGCCGTCCTTTTATACTGGCATTTGCGCAACAGTGTTGCCGCATTGCGGCCACAGCGTCGATCCCTTGCGAGCAATGTGGTGCCCTGCTCGGGCTAGGTTCACGTGCATCGCCGGCAGCTCGGCGATCTACACAGCCTGTGCTCGGCCACGGCGTGCGCGCCGTGGCCACTTCTTTCTCCGCTCAGGCCTCGAGCCAGCAGCGCTCCGCCGCCCGCAGGCCCGAGAGCTCCCACACCGGCGAGGGCGTGAAGCCGCGCACGTCGGCACTCAGCGCGTCGACGAAGTCGGCGAACATCGGGATCAGGTTGCCGCCGTCCTCGTGGATCATGCGCTGCATCTCCCAGTAGAGCGGGCGCCGCTTCTCCGGGTCGAGCAGGCCGCGTGCCTCGGCCAGCAGCTTGTCGAACTCGGGCCGCTTCCAGAAGGTGTCGTTCCAGCCTGCGTCCGACTTGTAGGCGGTCGACAGCATCATGTCGGCCGTGGGCCGGCCGCCCCAGTAGGACATGCTGAACGGCAGCTTCATCCAGACATTGTCCCAGTAGCCGTCGGCGGCATCGCGCCGGATCACGAGCTCGATGCCGGCGGCCGCCGCCTGCTGCTGGAAGAGCTGGGCCGTGTCGGGCGCCTCCGTGAACGCGGCTTCCGAGGTGTGCAGGTCGATGGTGAAGCTCTCCATCCCGGCCTGCTTCAGGTAGAACTTGGCCTTCTCCGGGTCGTAGTGCCGGATCGGCAGCTCCTTGTTGAAGAACGGGTCGTGCTCGGGGATCGGATGGTCGTTCCCGATCTTCCCATAGCCGCGCAGGATGGTGTTCAGCACGGCCTCGCGGTCGATGCTGTGCTTGATCGCGAGCCGCAGGTTGTTGTCGTCGAGCGGCGGGCGGTCGCACAGCATCAGGAAGGTGAAGTGCTGGCCGCCGGACGAGCGCACGATCTGGACCGTGGGGCTGCGCTTCAGGAGGTCCACCGTCTTGCGGTCGACCCGGTTCATGATGTGGATCTGGCCCGAGATCAGGGCGTTGAGCCGGGCCGTGCCGTCGTTGATGACCGTGACCTCGAACCGGTCGACATGACCGCGGCCCTGCTTCCAGTAGTTCGGGTTGCGGTTGCCCGAGACACGCACGCCCGGCTCCCACTGGTCGAGCGTGAAGGCGCCGGTGCCGACCGGCCTCGTCCAGTCGGTCCAGCCGTCCGGCACGATCATCAGGTGGTAGTCGGAGAGGATGTAGGGCAGGTCGGCGTTGGGCTCGTTCAGCGTGATCAGGACCTCGTGCGGACCGGTGGCCTTCACGTCCTTGATGCCGCCGATGATGCCCTTGGCACCCGACTTGGTCTCGCCCCGGTGCAGGTTCAGGGAATAGACGACGTCGCCCGCATCCAGCGCCTTGCCGTTGTGGAAGGTGACACCCTGGCGGATGGCGAAGACCCACTCGACCGCACCCGGCCGCGCCTCCCAGCGCTCGGCAAGCTCGGGCGTGGCGGTGCCGTCATCGGCGATCTCGACCAGGAGGTTGAAGAGCGCGTAGCCGGTGAAGCCCGGGACCCAGTCGGTGAAGGTCCGGGGATCGAGGCTGTCGGTGGAGCTGCCGCCCGACATGCCGAGCTTCAGCACTCCGCCGCGCTTGGGCTCCTGGGCCCGAAGGTCGGGGGCCCGGAGTGCTGCGGCCCCCAGGCCCAGCGCCCCGGCCCGCCCCATCAACCCACGCCGCGAGATGCCCCGCATCGGCTTCCTCCCGTTGCCGCCGGTCCCGGCACCGCCGCCCGGGAGCTGAGCCCGCGGGCAGCGGCGTCAGCACAGCTCAGAGTGCCGCCAGGATCCGGTCGGCGCCGCTGACCTCCATCATGCCGGGTGCTTCCTCGACCGCCACCGACTTCACCACGCCGTCCTCGACCAGCATCGAGTAGCGCTTGCTGCGGGTGCCGAGGCCGAAGCCCGAGCCGTCGAAGTCCATGCCGACGGCCTTGGTGAAGGTGGCGTTGCCGTCCGACAGCATCAGGATCTTGTCCCCGACCCCGCCGGCCTTGCCCCACGCGTCGAGCACGAAGGCGTCGTTCACCGACACGCAGGCCACCGTGTCGATGCCCTTGCCGCGGAGCGCCTCGTGGTGCTCCAGGTAGCTCGGCAGGTGCTTGGCGTGGCAGGTGGGGGTGAAGGCACCCGGCACCGCGAACAGCACCACCCTCTTGCCGCCGAAGAGCTCCTTGGTCGTCATGTCCTTGAGGCCGTCCGGCGTGCGCACCTTGAAGGTGGCGTCCGGGAGCCGCTCGCCTGCCGCGATCGCCATCTCGGTTCCTCCGTCTCCACGTCCCGCAGCCCGGCCCGAGGCCGCGCCGACCCGCGCGAGTCCCGCCGGGCGGGCGTTAGATGGCACCGGCCGCCTGGCACAGCAACCGGGCACCGGATGGACCGTCATCGTCGCTCGCCCTTGTTGGCCGCGACCGCCCAGAATATGTCTAGCGCATGGCTGGGATCGCGAGCACCGAACACCTCACCGGCATGCTTCTGGTAGCCATGCCGAACATGTCCGACCCGCGCTTCGCGCGCAGCGTCATCTATCTCTGCGCCCACTCGGCCGAGGGGGCGATGGGCCTGATCGTCAACCAGCTGGCCGACAATGTCGACTTCCCGTCGGTGATCGACCAGCTGGGCATCCAGCCCACCCCCACCTGCGAGGACACGCCGGTCCATGTCGGCGGCCCGGTCGAATCCAGCCGCGGCTTCGTCCTCCACTCGCCCGACTACGTGCTCGAATCCACGCTCGTCATCGACAAGGACTTCGCGCTCACCGCCACGGTCGACGTGCTGCGCGCCATCGCCGACGGCAAGGGCCCGCGCCGCCGCGTCCTGGCCCTGGGCTATGCCGGCTGGGGTGCCGGCCAGCTCGACGCCGAGATCCAGGCCAACGGCTGGCTCCTGGCCCCGGCCGACGCCGACATCGTCTTCGGCCGCGACAACACCGCCAAATGGGACATGGCGCTGCACAAGATCCGGGTGGATCCCCGGCTGCTGTCCACGGTGGCGGGGCACGCGTAGCGTACCGGTGGCCTAAAATGGCAGATCATGGCCAGCTGGAACGGGATAGGTGGCCCACTGCAGTGCCTGCCTGTTAGGCGTACGGCGTCTAGCCGCCCTTTCGTACTGGTGCGCGGTAGCTCAGCCGCCACCCCTCACTCATCCGTAGCACGTCCTCAGTCCGCGCCGCATCGGTTCGCTGCCGCCGATTCCAGCGGAACGAGTACTCTCGCAGTACCGATGCAGATACTGCTTGCTCACGTGGCGGAACGAGCCGTAGACGGCCCTCTCGAGCAGCCAGAAGTAAAGTATTCTACCACGCCCGTAGGGGCAGGACGTCAACCTCCCGTTTGCTCCACCGCAGCCCGCTCCAGCGCCGTCACCACATCGCCGATGATCAGCAGCGCCGGCCCGCGCAGGCGACTGGCGGCAACCTTGTCCGGCAGGTCGGCCAGCGTGCCGCGGATGACGCGCTGGCCGGGCAGGGTGCCGTTCTCGATCATCGCGGCGGGCGTGGCGCTGGCGAGGCCGTTCTCGGTGAGGCGGGCGCACAAGGCCGGGAAGCGCGTTGTGGCCCATGTAGAAGACCAGCGTCTGGCGCGGGCGGCACAGGGCCTGCCAGTCGAGGTCGGGCTCGCCGTCCTTGGCGTGGCCGGTGGCGAGGATCAGGGTCTGGGCGTGGTCGCGGTGGGTGAGGGGGATGGCGGCAGCGGCAGCACAGCCGGCAGCCGCGGTGACGCCGGGGACCACCTCGAAGGGGACGCCGTGCGTGGCCAGCGCCTCCAGCTCCTCGCCGGCACGGCCGAAGATCATCGGGTCGCCGCCCTTGAGGCGGACGACGCGCTGGCCGGCCCAGGCGCGCTCGACCAGGAGGCGGTTGATCTCGTACTGGCGCATGAAGTGGTGGTCCCGCCGCTTGCCGGCGAAGATCAGCTCGGCTTCCGGGCGGGCGAGGTCGAGGAGGGCGGGGTTGACCAGGCTGTCGTAGAGGATGACCTCCGCCGCCTCGATCAGCCGAGCCCCTTTGCGGGTGATCAGCTCGGGATCGCCGGGGCCCGCACCCACGAGGTGGACCATGCCCGGGCAGCGGCCTTGCGCCATCGGCTCAGGCCCGGGCCAGGATGGTGAGGAGGAAGGCGATCTCCGCGAGCTGCTGCACGGCCCCCAGCGTGTCGCCGGTGCAGCCGCCGAGGCGCCGGCCCAGCATGCCGGCCACGATCAGGCCGACCAGGGCTGCCGCCAGGAGGCCGCTGGCGGCCAGATGGACGGGAAGGAGCAGGAACGCCAGTGCCGTGGCCAGGAGTGCTGCCGCCACCACCCGTTCCGGCTCCGGCCGGCCGGCCTCGGCCATGAGGCCGGTGGCCCGGGCGCTGGGCTGGAGCAGCATGACGGCCGGCATCATCGCCCGCGAGGCGGCACCGGCCGCGATCAGGAGCGACGCCACCAGCCCCGGCTCCCAGTGCGAGCCCACGGCCGTCACCCGGGCCAGCAGGACCAGCACCAGCGCTATCGTGCCATAGCTGCCGATCCGGCTGTCGCGCATGATCTCCAGCGCCCGCTCGCGGTCGGCCCCGGCGCCCAGCCCGTCGGCCGTGTCGGCGAGCCCGTCCTCGTGCAGGGCGCCGGTGACCAGCACCATCACGGCCGTGGCGATGATCGCGGACGGCATGCTGGGCAGCCCCAGCCGGTGCCCGAACCAGAAGCCGAGCGAGCCCAGGAGGCCGACCAGGGCACCCACCAGCGGAAAGGCATAGACGGCGGACGCGAGGTCGCGCATCGCCAGCGGCCCCTCGACCCGCACCGGCAGCCGGGTCAGGAAGATGGTGGCGACCTTCAGGTCCTGCAGGACCAGAGCCGGCCCGCTCGTGGACAAGGCACACTCCAAGCTGCCAACCTGGGCCGATATAGGCGCCGCGGACCGGGAGGGGCAGATGGCCCAAATGCAGCACCACCAGCTCGTCGTCGACGACCTCCCCGAGCCCGACCCGGCGGCAGCCCGGCAGGCCGAAGCCCGCAACGCCGAGCTCACCAAGCCCGCAGGCGCCCTCGGCCGGCTGGAGGATCTGGCCATCTTCCTGGCCGGCTGGCAGGGCCGCCATCCGCCCCGGCTGCGAGCGCGTCCGCATCGCCGTCTTCGCCGGCTGGCACGGCATCGCCGCCCGCGGCGTCTCGGCCTACCCCGCCGAGGTCACCGCCCAGATGGTCGCCAACTTCCGCGCCGGCGGCGCCGCCATCAATCAGCTCGCGGCCCTCGCGGGGCCGAGCTCGCCGTCGTGCCGGTCCGCGAGGGCGTGCCGACGGCGGACTTCACGGCCGGGCCCGCCATGTCGGAGGAAACCTTCGCCGAAGCCCTCGAGGCCGGGGCCGCCCAGGCAGCGCCCGGCCTGGACCTCCTGGCCGTAGGCGAGATGGGGATCGCCAACACCACGTCCGCCGCCGCCATCGCCGCCGCTCTCGCCAAGGAGCCCGCCTCCGCCTGGGCCGGCCCCGGCACCGGGCTCGACAGCGAAGGAGTCCGGCGCAAGGCCGCCGTGATCGAGCAGGCGCCTGCAGCACCACCGTGCCGCCCTGCACGACCCGGTCGAGGTGCTGCGCCGCCTGGGCGGGCACGAGATCGCCGCCATGGCGGCCGCCATCCTGGCCGCCCGCCGCCACCGCACGCCCGTCCTCCTCGACGGCTTCACCGCCACCGCCGCCGCCGCCGTCCTGCACGCGATCCGGCCCGACGCCGTGGCCCACTGCCTGGCCGCCCACCGCTCCGCCGAGCCCGGCCACCGCCGCCTGCTGGAGCAGCTGAACCTCGTCCCCCTGCTCGACCTCGGCATGCGCCTGGGCGAGGCCTCGGGTGCCGCCACCGCGATCCCGCTCCTCCGCGCCGCCCTCGCCTGCCACACCGGCATGGCCACCTTCACCAGCGCCGGGGTCAGCCAGCGGGACTGAAACGCCCCACCCCCTATGGCGCCGCCCGGCCGCAGCACTATGCTGGCCCTGAGCCAGCTTTGGGGAGCCATGAGCCGATGGACGGACAGAACGAGCCCGTGCTCCTGCGCCAGGACCGGGGCGCCATCGCCCGCCTCGTCCTCAACCGGCCGGCCGCCTACAACAGCCTCTCGCGCGAGCTCCTGACCGCCCTCGATGCCGAGCTCGACCGCCTGGCCGAGGACCGCACCATCCGCGTCATCGTCCTGGCCGGTGCCGGCGAGAAGGCCTTCTGCGCCGGCCACGACCTGAAGGAGATCGGCGCCGACCGCCGCTACGAGCCGGTCAAGGAGCTCTTCACGCTCTGCTCACGCGTGATGCTGAAGCTCACCCGCGTCCCCCAGCCGGTGATCGCCCGCGTCCACGGGATCGCCACCGCCGCCGGCTGCCAGCTGGTCGCCGCCTGCGACCTCGCCGTCGCCGCCGAGGACACCCGCTTCGCCACCTCCGGCGTCCGCTACGGCCTCTTCTGCAGCACGCCCATGGTGGCCCTGGCCCGCAACGTGCCGCGCAAGCCCGCCATGGAGATGCTGCTCACCGGCGACTTCATCAACGCCAGCGAGGCGCTCCGCCTGGGCCTCGTCAACGGCCTGGCCCCGCTGGCCCGGCTCGACGCGGCCGTCGACGGCATGGCCGCCCGCCTCCTCGACAAGCCCCGCGACGTGCTGGCGCTGGGCAAGCGCGCCTTCTACCGCCAGCTCGAGATGGGCCTGGAGGAGGCCTACGCCTTCACCACCGAGGTCATCGTCGACAACGCGCTCGGCCGCGACTTCGAGGAGGGCTCGCGCTACGAGCGCCCGTCTGGCCGGAGGCTAAGCACTTTATGCCCAGCATGAAAGGCAGCCTCAAGCAGGCCGAAGGCCGGTAGGCCGAGGAAAGGGTAGAGCGTTTCAGTCTGGCTGAAGACGCTCTGGGGATGAACGCAAGAAGGCCGCCCAGTGACCGGGCGGCCTTCATCATGCGCAAGCGCAAGGGGATCAGCCGTGGCGGCAGCTGCGCCGTGCGATCGTCTCCACCTCGACCCGGTTGAGGCCGATATCGTGGAGCTCGCGGTCGGAGAGCGCCATCAGCTCGTCACGCGTCTGCGTGTAGCGCGCATGCTCCTCGATCCGCAGGCGCAGGCGCTGCACCAGCTCGGCTGCCCAGCCCGTGAAGCCGGCACGGCCGGCATTGCGCTCCATCGTCCCGTGAGCGGTGACGTACTGCATCGTCGTCTTCCTCGAGAGGCCCAATAGCTCTGCGTGCCGCCTCGCGGCGCGTTCTTGGTATGGCCCGTTACAGGGCGAGATATGTTGATCTCCACCCACAGGCGGAAGCTGTCTTTTTGCATTGCAGCATTGAGGCCCGAGGGGCGGATGGGGGTGGAACTGTGGCCATCTGCGGCCCGTCCTCGTACCGGAATGCTGCGCCGCGTCGCTCTACCAGGAGGCCCACGATGCCCGACGACCTTACCTCCCGCCGCGTCGCCACCACGGGCGCGGAGCTCGCCTGCCACACCGCCGGCAGCGGCCCGCCGCTCCTCCTCCTCCACGGCTACCCCCAGACCCACGCCATGTGGCACCGCCTGGTCCCCACCCTGGCCCAGCGCTTCACCGTCATCTGCCCCGACCTCCGCGGCTACGGCGACAGCGCCAAGCCCGAAGGCGGCCCCGAGCTCTACACCAAGCGCGCCATGGCCCAGGACATGGCCGACCTCATGACCGCCCTCGGCCACGACCGCTTCATGGTCGCCGGCCACGACCGCGGCGGCCGCGTCACCCACCGCCTCTGCCTCGACCACCCCGCCCGCGTCGAGCGCGCCGCCGTCCTCGACATCGTCCCCACCCGCACCGTCTTCCAGGCCACCGACCAGGCCCTCGCCATGGGCTACTACCACTGGTTCTTCCTCAGCCAGCCCGCACCCCTCCCCGAACGCCTGATCGGCGCCGACCCCCTCTTCTACCTCCACCACGCCCTCGCCCGCTGGTCCGCCACCCAGGACCTCACCCCCTTCACCCCCGAAGCCCTGGCCGCCTACGAGCGCGCCTTCACCGACCCCGCCACCATCCACGCCACCTGCAACGACTACCGCGCCGCCGCCACCCTCGACCTCGACCACGACGAAGCCGACCAGCACCACCGCATCGCCTGCCCCCTCCTCGTCCTCTGGGGCGAGCACGGCCTCATGCACCGCACCTTCGACGTGCTCGCCACCTGGCAGGAAAAAGCCAGCGGCCCCGTCACCGGCCACCCCATCGCCAGCGGCCACTTCCTCCCCGAGGAAAACCCCGACGCCACCCTCAAGGCACTCCTCGACTTCTTCCGCTGAAGCCGCGGGAAGGGGAGCCCGCTCCCCCTCCCGCACCCACCTCCACCTTCCTCTTTTCACCGCTCCTTCCATTCTCTGCCACCCTTGCCCATACTCCCGCCCCTTCCATGCCCCGGATGAGCAGGCCTGAAGCGGTGCGGCATGCCCAATGCATGAGCCGACCGGGTTGCAGAAATCCCGGAAAGTCCGGATAATCTGGATATAGGCGATTATCTCGGGCAGGAGCGCGATGATCAATGTCACCTCAGCCGAGTTTCAGAAGGCTTTCGGCCGCTACCGTGAGGCGGCGCAGCAGGAGCCGGTGACCATCACCCATCATGGCCGGGAGAGCCTGGTTCTCCTCTCAACGAGGGAATATCGCCGGCTGAAGCAGCGGGATCGTGAAGCCCTTTATGCCTGGGAGCTGCCCGAGGAGGATCTCCAGGCGCTCGCCGCCGCGGAGGCCCCCGGGGAAGCCGCAGTCTACGATCACGAGCTGACCCCTTGATCGTTCGTGACCCTTCCCGTCCCGCAGCCCGGCCTCGTGATCCGCTATGCCTATCTCTGGCGGAGCGAGGCGATGCGTGGCCGCGAGGAAGGATCGAAGGATCGACCCTGCGTGGTCATCCTGGCCGTTCGGAAGCGGGGTGACGAGCTGGTCGTATCCGTTGCTCCAGTCACCCACACGCTGCCGCCGGCAAGAAGCGGCGCCATCGAGATTCCGGCCATCACCAAGCAACGCCTTGGCCTCGACACCGAGCGGTCGTGGATCATCACCCACGAGGTCAACCGCTTCACCTGGCCGGGGCCGGACCTCCGCCCGATCTCGCCCGGCACCTTCGCCTACGGTCTGCTGCCCAGGGGCCTCTACAACGCCGTCAAGGCGGCAGTCCTGGAGCACGTCCGCCAGCGCACCATGCGCCAAGTCAGCCGTGATGACACCGGAGCGTCAGGCTGACCGCGCGTTCGTCTCGACGATCCTGACGCGGTTATTTCGGGGCGACCATATAGAACTCCCGAGGGCAAAGCATCGGCGGACGGGGTGGTATGAGTTTCGTATAGAGCCTGTAGCAAAATCGAGCCCTGAGCTGCGGAACGGGGCCGCTGGGCTACGGGTGGAGGGTTTGACGCGCGGGCAACGGCCGTGATACGCTCCGGCGGTGAGCCGAGGAGGGACAGGGATGACCCGCTTCTTCCGCGAGCCGGACCGCCGGCAACGTTACCTGCTGCCGGTCGACATGATGGACTGGCTGCCCAAGGTGACATCGTCACCTGATCGTTGATGCGGTGGCGCTGATGGACCTGTCCGGCTTCGAGGCCACCTGCAAGGTCGGCAAGGCCGGCCAGGCGCCCTTCTCCCGCGGATTCTGCTGGCGCTGCTGATCTATGCCTACAGCCACGGCATCCGCTCGAGCCGCGTGATCGAGCGGCTCTGCGGGCGCGATGTCGGCTATCGCTTCATCGTCGGCGCCGCACGTTCCCGACCACAGCGTGATCGCCCGCTTCCGGCAGCGGCATGTCGAGCGGATGAAGGCGGTGTTCCTGGCGGTGCTGGAGCTGTGCCGTGCGGCCGGGTTGATCCGGCTCGGGCTGGTGGCGCTCGACGGCACCAAGGTCAAGGCCAATGCCGCCCTCGATGCCAACCGCACCGCCAGCAGCATCGAGGCGGAGGTCGCCCGGATGCTGGCGGAAGCGGAAGCGGTGGACGCCCGCGAGGACCGCCAGTTCCAGGACCAGCGTCGCGACGCGTTGCCGGAGGGGCTGACCAAGGCTGCGGATCGGCAGGCGCGCCTGATGGCGTGCAAGGCGAAGCTGGAGAGGCGTGCGGCTGAGGCTGTGGCCCGCCAGCAGGCGAAGATTGATGCCCGCAGGGCGGAGGAGCAGGCGACCGGCAAGCGCCGGCGAGGCCGCAAGCCGAAAGGCGCCTGATCCAGCGTCGATCCGGATCGGGTGGCGAACATCACCGATCCCGAGAGTGGCATCATGAAGACCCGCCAGGGCTGGGTGCAGGGCTACAACGCGCAGATCGTGGTGACGCGCGACCAGATCATCCTCGCCGCCGACATGACCACCGAGGCCAACGACAGCCATCAGCTCACCGGCATGCTCAACCAGGCGCAGGCGAACGTCGAGATCGTGCTGGGCGAGGACGCTGTGCTGGGTGCTGCCGTGGCGGACGCGGGCTACTGGTCAGACGCGAACGCTGCCACCGAGACCGAAGAGTGCGAGCTGCTCATCGCCACGCAGAAGGACCGCAAGCGGCGCGCCGCCCTGCGCGAGGCGCCGCCGCCGCGCGGGCGCATGCCGAAGCGGATGTCGGCGCGGGCGCGCATGGAGCGCAAGCTGCGGACCAGGCGGGGCCGCAGCCTCTATCGCCAGCGCGGGCAAAGCGTCGAGCCGGTTTTCGGGCAGATGAAGGACCGTCAAGGTGCAGACCGGTTCAGCATGCGTGGGACGGACCGCTGCCGTGGCGAGTGGCAGCTCGACGCCGCGGCCCATAACCTACGCAAGCTACACCGGGACTCCGTCCAGCGCGCAAAAGCAGCCGGAAGAGGCGCACAGACCAGCCGCAAAGCAGCCGCCAGAGGGGCATGATACCGCCCTCCCTACCGTGCCGAGCCGCCCACGGCACACCACGCACCGATCCGCTATCAATTCGTCCTTCAAAACTTCCATTCTTTCATATTGGGCAAGGGATAAAACACCGCCATTATGAACGATGCATTTTCGCAAAAGTCGCAGGTCGCCTGAGGCGTCATATCTTAATTGAATTCGGTTCACTCACGTCCTTACTCTGGCAATACTAGGTCGGATATCTTCATCCCAAAACACCAAATATAAACACAATTATTGACCAGCATATTTGTCGCTCATTGAATTTTGCCTCCGAATTATCCTCTATGAAATCGGATGCTGGGATGATACGTATATGCACAGTTTTTTAGTGGCTATATTCGGTTCTTACATAGGTTATCGGCTAATCGTAGCGGCAGGGGCAACTGTCAGACCGATTGATCCCTCCTGAAGATTATGAACTTCTTTCTCCACTGGTCAGTGATGGTAAGTCTGATTCTATTGATCAGTATGTTAGATTAAGCAGTCTCGCGAGATTTACCGGTACTTTTACCCAGTAGGATAGTGATAATTGGAATATTTTCGACGCTCTTCATAACCATAAGAGGTGCACCATTATCAATGTTGGTAGACTCTGGATACATTCTTCTAACGAGCTGTTTCTCGGGTCATTTGTGCAGCGGCAGGTCGAACGCAGGGCTAATTCAGCAGGTAAATCAACCAAGGAAAGTCTTCCGGAAGCCGTTACTCCTCGTTCATCGGTATAAACCATGCATCTTATTACTCAAGAAGCCTGCAGCAGCATAGAATACTTTCCCCAGTCCGTTCCACGTGGGCTCACTCCGAGGCGAGGTGGCAGCCGCGCGAACCGCATGTCGTCAAGCCTAAATCTAACCCATGCTACGTCATTCGGGCTAGCAACAGCAATCGGCATCACCGCTTTGCGTCCCAGCCTGAACGCCACGTTGCTGACCCACACGCCACTTACGACATCCATCTGGCAAGACTTGCATCAAGATGAGGATGATTATAAGAATTGATGTTTCGCGCAAATCCTGCTATAGGTTCTGCATGTTCGCCTTTCGACCACTACGCCACCCGCAAGGGCCTGAACCGCCCCTTCGCCCGACCCAGCGGCCCGCGGACCGCCCGCATGGGCCATAAGTTACAAGATTTGGCCTCACCTTCAAAGCGGCGTGGCCTACACTAGGCGGTTCCTGGAGGATCAGCCGCCGTCGAGATCGTATTGGCCGAACCGGAGCTTTGCCGCGTAGTGCCGAAGCGTTTCCTGCTTGCCGACCAGGGACCGAACTGGTCCTGCCGGATAGGACAGCATGGATGGCGTGGTAGGCGTCGATCCCCCGCCGGGCAGCGGTGCCGACCACCGACTGGACCGCGGCGCATAGGTCCGGCCCCCAAGCCGAACGGAAGCCGCCGGTGACCTTGCGGTACACCACCATCGGCCGCAGATCACGCTCGCTGCCGTTGTTGTCCGGCGGCGCCTCCGGGTGCTCGAGGAAGGTGAACAGGCTGTCGCGCACCGCGAGGTAGCGCCGGCGCAGCCGCTGAGCGTGGCGATGACTTGGCTGCAGCGCCAGAACCCGGTCCAGCTCCCGTTCCAGGCGGAGGCGGTATTCCCGTCGGGTGCTGGCCTTGAGCGCATGGCGGCGACGGGCGAGCACGACGGCCCGGAGCAGGAGCGCCTTCAGCCGCGGGGCAAAGACGGTATCACCCGCCTCGACCGCATAGCCCAGGTCCCGCAACTGGTGCGCCAGACAGACCTGCCAAAGGTCGGCATGGCCGCGCTGGGCGCTGTAGAGGTCGGACACCCAGATCGCCGGCCGGTGCCCGCCCAGCACCTCCCGCACCACCGCCCGGCCGCGGCTCGGCCGGATGACGTGGATCACGACCTCATCGTTCCGGAACACCCAGTTCCAGCAGGTCCGGCCGTCGACCCGCACCGTGGTCTCGTCGGAACAGACCACCCGGGCACGCCGCAGGCGGGCGAGGATGGCGGCGGCCTCGTCCTCGAACCGCGGCTTGACGCGGCGGAACAGGGCATCCAAGGCGCCTTCGCTGATCGGCAGCACGAACAGGTGCAGGAAGAGACGGCTGAGCCGCCGGTAGCTGATGGCGTGGGTGAAGCGCAGGTAGAGCGCCAGTGCCAGGATCGAGACGCCGAACGGGGTGCCTTCCTCCATCCCCTCCGGCACTGGGGCCAAGGTGGTGCCGCCGCAGCAGGGGCAGCAGGCGCCATAGCGCTCGACCCGGGTGACCACGGGGCGCACCGGCGGCAGCTCGACCTTGTCGTAGCGGGCGTGCAGTCGCTGATCGGCCTCGGCCAGCATCGCCCGGCAATGGGCACAGGTCGACGCCTTGGCGATGATGAGCTGATCGGGTTCCTCGGCCAGGGCTCGGCCACCGCCCGCCCGGCCCAGGCTGCCCTGGCGCGGCCCAGGGCGCTTGGCCTTCTCCGGCCGGTTCGCCTTGTGTCCCCTGGAGGGCGGCAGGCTGGAGTTGCCCGGTGTCTTCGGCGGTTGGTTCAACCGCGCTTGCAGTTCCGCTACCCGCGCCGTCAAGCTCTGCACCTGCGCCCACAGCGCCCGGATCAGAGCGTCCTTCTCGACCTCGGTGAGCGTGCGGAGATCAGGCGGCGCCGTCATCCGGCCCTGAAACCACCGCCACCGCAGGCCGTCAACGGGGCGGATTCTCGACCTATCCCAAGGAGCAGCTACCCCGGGGATGAGCAGTTACGCCCACTACGCCACCCGCAAGGGCCTGAACCGCCCCTTCGCCCGAGCCACGGCCCGCGACCGCCGCATGGGCCACAAGCTCAGCATCGGCCTCACCCCCAAGCAGGTGGCCCGCCTGGAAGGCATGGGAGCCGCCGAGGTCGAGACCCTCCTCGCCGACCAGAGCTTTGCCGCGCTGGCCGAAGGCTATCGCGCCCTCCACGCCATGCCGGAGGAGGAGCAGCGCCGCATCCTGACCCAGCTCGCCCGTCACCTCCTCATGGAGGCGACAGCACTCGGCGACGTGCGGGTCGCCACCTACATCCTGCTCCAGGAGCGCATGGGGCGTGACCCGGCCCGCACCCTGGCCGATGGCGTGATCGCCGCGGCCAAGGCCGAGCCCCGGCCCGCCCCGCTGCCCGCGCTGCGCACGCCCACCGCCTCGCCGCGTCCTGCCTACCCGTCCGACGACCCCGACCTGCGCGCCATGCAGCGTGTGGAGGACCGGCTCTGCGGCGAGCTGGCGCACGAGCACGCGGTGGTGCATGCGGCCGTGGCGGCGGATGAGGAGAGCGAGGTCGGCGCCGACGTCACCGAGGCGAGCGTTACCGACCAGCCCGAGCCGGTGGATGCTCCGGCAGAGCCGGGGCAGGAGGGAGCAGGGTGGCGAACCCGCCGCCAGCCCCGGCCGGGTCCTCGCCCGTTGCCCAGCTACGAGCAGGCCCGCGGCATCCAGGCCATGCTCCTGCTCAAGAATGCGCCTCCCGACGACCCGCCGACGCCGCACGCTCAAGGGCCGTAACTCGGTCCTCGTCCGTCCCGCCGACCACCCGCCCGCATCACCCGATCCCGTCCCGCCAGCCCCAGCGCTCGGCCAGGGCGAGGCATGCCTGCCACGGCTCGAGCGAGCCGGTGGTCGAGATCGCGCGCAGCGAGGCGGCGGCCGCGGCATGCGCCAGTGCCACCGAGTCCGCGACGTTCCAGCCCTGGTGGTAGCCGTAGAGGAAGCCGGCGGCGAAGGCGTCGCCCGCACCGTTGCTGCTGGCCACGGCCTCGGGCGGGACCCTGACCGAAGCCCGGCGGACAAGCTCGCCCTCGCTAGTGAGCGCCACGGCGCCGGCCGGAAAGTGGACCACGACGAGGTGCATCGAGCCCGAGGCCAGGACGTGGCGGGCGGCGCGGATGCAGGCCTCGACGTCCGTGGTCCCGGCCCGGGACGTGGGCTCGTCGGCGATGGCGCCGATCTCGAAGTCGTTGACGATCAGCAGGTCGAGGTGGGGCAGGCAGGGGCGGGCCAGGGCCGCGATGCGGGAGGGGTCGACGCTCGCGAGCTCGAGGTTGGTCTCCAGGCCCGCACCCCTTGCCTGCCGGAGCACGGTGACCCAGCCGTTGGCGTCCTCACCCCAGGGCGCATCCATGCGCCGGTGCACCCCGGGCAGGCCCAGATGGAAGATGCGGCCCGTGGTGCCGGCGAGGTCGAAATGCTCCGGGGTCAGGAGGGCTGCCGTGCCCTGGTAGTAGATGTGGGTGCGCCGCCCGGTCCGGCGCGAGACATAGGCGTCGGTGTACTGGGTCGGGGCCGCCGCCGTGACCTGCATCCGCGTGCGGTCGACGCCGTGCTCGTCGGCTTCGTCCATGAGCAGGCGGCCGTCCTCGTCGTCGCCGACGAGCGCGATCGTCGCCACCGGCAAGGCGGGGTCGAGCTTCCTCATGTCGATCGCGAGGTTGCAGCCCGAGCCGCCGCCCCGCGTCTCCACCTCCAGGATCTCGACCGCCGCCTCCTCCTGCGGCCAGTGCTCGACCAGCTTGTTGCGGTCGACGCACCAGGTGCCGCCGGTGACGATGCCGTGACGCGGCAAGGGGCTCAGCCCTGGCGCAGGACGGCCTCGGTCACCCGGTTGTCGTCGTCGAGGTCGCGCAAGGGCCGGAGGCCCTCCCGCTGCAGCTCGCCATGGTAGGCCCTGACCGCCTCGGACGGGCCGACGCTGCCCTCGGCCACCTGCCGCATCAGGGAGACGATCGCCAGCGGGGACTCGGCGAGGTTGATCTTGCGGCCGAAGAGCGCCACCCGGGCGCCGTAGCGCTCGGCCTGGTGCAGGAGCTCGAACGTGTCGCGCGTGGTGCCGGCCCCGCCGCCCAGCACGCCGACGATCAGGCTGGGGTCGTAGGACGCCAGCTCCTCCAGCGCCTTGGGGCCGTTATAGGCGATCTTGAGGAAGCGCGGCCGCTCGGCCTTGGTGACCCCGGCAAGGCAGCGCAGGATGCAGTCGTTGACGTAGTGCGGCATGACGTCGGCCGCGAGGCCGGTGTCGACGTTGGGATTGAAGACCTCGAGGAAGTAGGTGAAGCCGCTGGCCAGCGCCTCGGTCCGGAAGGCGGCGAAGGCCTCGAGCGAGTGGATGTCGGCGTCGAGGTCGTTGTTGAAGGTGATCGAGTAGAGGCCGAGGTCGGTGCCGACGATGCCGGGCTTGAGCGAGGCCGAGCGGAAGGGCCGCGAGGCCTGCTGGTTGTAGCGCCCGCCGCGCACGACCCAGATGTCGGTGGTGTCGTTGGCCCGGATCGCGGGCTTGACCGCACTGCCGTCGAACACGCCGGCCTCGTTCAGCCGCTCCAGGTTCGAGGCCGAGACCAGCATGATGTCGACGATGTCCTGCCGGACGATGGCGGCGATCCGCTCCAGGAACTCGTCCCGGCTGTAGTAGCGGTTCCAGCTCCCGTCGGCCGCCCGCTTGGGGCCGGTCGAGGTCAGGCTCGGCCCCATGTCGCCGTCCTTGGCGTCGGCGATGATGAAGTCGCTGCGGCTGTAGCGGCCGGCCCGGATCCGGGCGAGCTTCTGGTCGAGGCGAGTCACGTGGTGTCTCCGCGGCTTGTGAGGGGCCTGTCCACGACGCCCGGAAGGGAGACGGCCCGCAGGAAGGCTTGTTGCCCTGCCGCCAAGTATGGAATCGCCGCCCCGGCGGCACAAGCGAAGCGCTCAGAGACGCTCCACCCGCAGGTACCGGAACGCGGCCGCGAAGCCCGCCTCCTTGGGGCTGCAGGCGTAGAGCCCGGCGGTCACGGGCCCGCCTGTGTCGTCGTGCAGCCGGGCGAGGCGGATTCTGCGACCAGCCGGCACCCTGCCCGAGTGCCGCCTCGACCAGGTAGTCCGCACCCCGCCGGGTGATCCGGAACGCCACCTGCCGGCCCGCCTCCGGGTCGATGCTCTGGGTCGACCAGTCCGACCAGCCGGCATTGGTGACCACCGCCCCCAGGCGGCTGGGCTCGCCGGGCTCGAACTCGACCGAGGTCTTGAGCCAGCAGTCCGCGGAGAGGCGGACCATCAGCCCCGCCTGGTCGTACTGGTGGACGGGGGTGCCGTGGACGAGCGTCTCGAGCCGGAAGTCACCGCCCAGCTCGGCCGCCAGCAGGTGGCCGTTGTCGACCCGGAAGCCGTAATGCGTGCCCTGCCAGAAGTCGGTCTGCGCGGCCGTGCGCACCACGAGTCCGTCCGGCCCGGTGCTCACCTCCGGCGGCGGATTGCTCCAGCGCAGGCGTGGATCCGGTGTGGGTGCGGCGAAGGTCTCGTCCAGCCAGGTCATGGCTCGGCGTCCGGTACCGTCGGCCAAGTCGCTCTCCCGCTCGTGGATGACCGAACGGCCTCACTCTGCTAGGTCGAGGCCAGCGCGCAAGCCGGAATCGAGAATGAACCTGACCTGGGCCCTGCCCGAGGAGCGACCGAAAGGGTCATCGGCGCCGCAGCCGGACGAGGAAGGCTCGCCCGACCGTCGGGCCAACGCGCTGCGCGTGCTGGTCGTGGAGGACGAGGCTCTCATCGCGATGGAGCTCGAATCCATCCTCGAGCAGCAGGGCCATGAGGTGGTCGACGCCGTCGCCACCGAGGCGGACGCGATCGCGGCGGCACGCCTGACCCGCCCCGACCTCGTGCTGATGGACGTCCGTCTCGCCCGGGGCGGCGACGGTGTCGCCACCGCCATCCGCCTGCGCCAGGAGCTGGGCATCCGCTCGATCTTCATCACGGCACAGTCGGACCAGGTGACACGGGCCCGGGCCGCGGCCGCCGAGCCCGCCGGCTTCCTCGGCAAGCCGCTCTCGCCCGACCTCCTGGCCAGGCTGATCCGGGAGGCCTTCGGGTCGTAGAGGCGCGATCAGCTGGCGGAGGGCTGCGGGCGTACCCTGGGTGCGGTGCGGACGGAGAAGGTCGAGACGGTCTTGGTCGGGGTACGGTCCGCCAGCATGTCGCGCACGCGCTCGGGATCGACCATCTCGCGATGCGAGCGGGTGATCGTCGCCACGAAGCGCCGGCCGGCGATCGTGTCGTGGTTGCTGCGGCGGAGAACCTCGACGAGCTCGGCCTCCTGCGCCTCGAGCTCGCGCAGACGGGCCCGGAGCCGCGCCAGCCGGTCGACGGCGCGTCGGGAAGTGATCTCGGTCATCGTTGCGGCAGGTCCCAGAGGGAAGACTGTCCGAGATATGGTGTGTAGGCGCGAGCCCGCAAGTACCTATGCTGTCAAGAGGTTAGCGAAGGTGCCGCATGCGCATCGGCATCATTGATAGCCGACTGCTAGGCTGATTACCTTTCGGTCATGAATAGGCTTCGTCGATACTGAGAGCTGCTGCTAAGTGCCATTCCATGTCAGACCGTGAGCGGCCGCCCCAAGAAGACCGTGCCCTCGACGGGCGTGTCGTAATAGGGCTCGATCGGCCCGAACCCCGCCTTTCTGTAGAGGGCCACGGCTTCGACCATGCTTGGCAGGCTGTCCAGGCGCATTTCCCGATAGCCGATGCGGGCCGCCACCGAGAGGACGGCTTCGACCAGCGCCATGCCGAGACCGAGGCCCCGTCCGCGCGGCCTGACGTAGAGCCGCTTCATCTCGCAGCAGCCGGCCGGTGGGATCGCCCGCAGCGCAACGCAGCCCAGCGGCTCGCCCTGCCCGTCGCGCGCGAGGAGCAGCTCGCCGGCCGGCGGCGCGTACTTGCCGGGCAGACCCGCCAGCTCGGCTGCGAAATCCTGGTAGGAGAGGTCGACCGGCAGGGATGCAGCATACTCGTCGAACAGCCGTGTCGTGGCCGCAAGATCGGCGCCCGACCTGACCGGCTCGATCGTGAAGGTCGCAAGCGGCATGGCATGGAGCTGGGCTGTGGCAGGTCTCATGGCCGTTCTTGTGGAGCAGCAGCGGCGACGGAGTCCAGACAACCCGGTCGGCGGGCCGCCTGCCCTTCGAAGGTGAGAACCAGGCCTGCAATGCCGCCCGTAGCTCTTGAGTGCGGGCAGCCTCCGCGTAGCTTGGAGCGGGAAAGCAAGAACGGGCTGGTCCATGGCTGCGGTGCTGCCGGTCGGGAGGGGTTAGGTGGTCAGGTTTGCCGTTCTGGGGTGCGGCCGCATCGGCCGCATGCACGCACGCAACATCAAGGCGCATCCGCGGGCAGGGCTCGTGGCCTGCTACGACATCGTCGGCAGGGCGGCGGAGGAGACGGCGGCCGGGCTGGGTGCCCGGGTCGCGGGCTCGGTCGACGAGGTGCTGTCGGCGCCGGACGTGGATGCGATCCTGATCGCCTCTTCGACCGACACCCATGTCGACCTGCTCACGCGCGCTGCCAAGGCCGGCAAGGCGGTCTTGTGCGAGAAGCCGATCGACCTCGACAGCGCCCGGGTCGAGGCTTGCTGGCGCGAGATCGGCCCGCTCGACCCGCTCGTCATGGTGGGCTTCAACCGCCGCTTCGATCCCTCCTTCAAGGCGCTGCGCGACCGGCTGCAGGCGGGCGAGATCGGCAAGCTCGAGCAGGTGGTGATCACCAGCCGCGACCCGGCCCCGGCCCCGGCCGAGTACCTCAAGGGCTCGGGCGGCCTCTTCCGCGACATGACGATCCACGACTTCGACATGGCCCGCTATCTCGCGGGCGAGATCGTCGAGGTCCATGCCATGGGTGCCAACCTCGTCGATCCCGGCATCAAGGAGATCGGCGACATCGACGCCGCCATGATCACGCTGCGCGCGGCCAGTGGCGCCATGGTCCACATCAGCAACAGCCGCCGCTGCGCCTACGGCTACGACCAGCGGATCGAGGCCTTCGGCGAGAAGGGCATGCTCCAGGCCGGCAACCGGCACCCGACGACGGTGGAGGCCTGGACCGCCGAGCGCACGCACGGGCAGGACCCGGTGCTCCACTTCTTCATCGAGCGCTACCGCGAGGCCTACGACGCCGAGGTCGACCACTTCGTCGACTGCTTCGAGAAGGGCACCAGGCCGCTGGCCGGCTTCGCCGAGGGGCGCGAGGCGCTGCGCCTTGCCGATGCGGCCTATGAGAGCCTACGGACGGGTCAGACGGTGCGGCTGGAGACCCGGGCTTGAGCGCTGAGAAGGTCGGCTTCACCTTGCCCTGAGCGGATATCTACCGGAGGGACGCCCGATGCCGACCGAGATCAGGCACTGGATCAACGGCAAGCCGGTGGCGGGCCGGAGTGGGCGCACCGCGCCTGTGTTCAACCCGGCGACGGGCGAGCAGAGCGGCATCGTCCCGCTCGCCGGTGCCGAGGAGGTGAACGAGGCGGTGATGGTGGCGAAGGCGGCCTTCCCGGGCTGGGCCGCCACCACGCCCTTGCGCCGGGCACGCATCCTCAATCGCTTCCTGCGCCTGCTCGAGGAGAACCAGGAGCGCTTGGCCCAGACGATCGTGGCCGAGCACGGCAAGGTCCATTCGGACGCGCTGGGCGAGATCGGCCGCGGCGTCGAGGTGGTCGAGTTCGCGACCGCCGCCCCGATCCTGCTCAAGGGCGAGATCACGGAGAATGTCGGTACGCAGGTCGACAGCCACAGCCTGCGCCAGCCTCTGGGTGTGGTCGCCGGGATCACGCCCTTCAACTTCCCGGCCATGGTGCCGATGTGGATGTTCCCGGTTGCGTTGGCTTGCGGCAACTGCTTCATCCTCAAGGTCTCCGAGCGCGTGCCGAGCGCCGCCCTGATCCTGGCCGAGCTCCTGAAGGAAGCGGGTCTGCCGGACGGCGTGTTTCAGGTGGTCCATGGCGACAAGGAGGCGGTCGACGCCATCCTGCATCATCCGGGCATCGCGGCCGTGAGCTTCGTGGGCTCCACGCCGGTGGCCAAGTACATCTACACGACCGCCACCGCGCACGGGAAACGCTGCCAGGCCCTGGGCGGGGCCAAGAACCACATGATCGTCATGCCGGACGCCGACCTCGACCAGGCGGTGGACGCGCTGATGGGGGCTGCCTACGGCGCTGCGGGCGAGCGCTGCATGGCGATCTCGGTGGCAGTGCCGGTCGGCGACAAGGTCGCGGACGCGCTGATCGAGCGGCTCGGGCCCAAGATCCGCGCGCTCAAGATCGGCCCCGGCACCGACCGCGAGGCCGAGATGGGCCCGCTGATCACGCGAGCGCACTTGGACAAGGTGAAGGGCTATATCGACCAGGGCGAGCGTGAGGGTGCCAAGCTGCTGGTCGACGGCCGCGGACTCAAGCTCCAGGGCTACGAGAACGGTTTCTTCATCGGCGGCTCGCTCTTCGACGGCGTCACCTCCGACATGACGATCTGGAAGGAGGAGATCTTCGGCCCCGTCCTCTCCATCGCCCGTGCCCCGGACTACAGGGCAGCAGCGGCAATGATCTCGAAGCACGAGTACGCCAACGGCACCGCGATCTTCACCCGCGACGGCGACGCCGCGCGCGAGTTCGCGCACGAGGTCGAGGTCGGCATGGTCGGCATCAACGTGCCGATCCCGGTGCCCATGGCCTTCCACAGCTTCGGCGGCTGGAAGGCCTCGCTCTTCGGTGACCATCACATGCACGGGCCCGAGGGCGTGCGCTTCTACTCGCGCCTCAAGACCATCACGACGCGCTGGCCCACCGGCATCCGTGCCGGAGCCGACTTCGTCATGCCGACCATGCGCTGATGGACAGGACTGCCATGAACGTCTGCGTGGTCGGTTACGGGATGATGGGGGTCTGGCACTCCCAGGCCCTGCTCGAGGCAGGTGCCGTGCTGCACACCCTGGTCGGCCGCCGCCCCGAGGCTGCGCGCGCGTTCGCCGAGCGCTTCGGCTATCGCAAGTGGACACTTTCGCTGGACGAGGCGCTGTCCGACCCAGCCGTTGACATCGTCGTCCTGGCCACGCCCAGCGACCAGCACGAGGCGCAGGCGATCCGGTGCCTCGAGGCCGGCAAGCACACGCTGATCGAGATCCCGATCGCGATGAGCCTCAAGGGTGCGGAGCGGGTCGTCGCCGCAGGTGAGCGGAGCGGCAAGGTCTATGGGCTGAGCCACCCGATGCGCTTTCGCAAGGAGCGCGAGGCGCTGCGGGCGCGCACGCGTAGTGGCGAGGAGCGCATCCGCCACATCGCCGGCCGCTTCTTCATCAAGCGCCTGACCAATGTCGGTGCCACCGGCTACCAGCGCAGCTGGACCGACAATATCCTCTGGCATCATTTCTGCCATTTCGTCGATCTCGGCATGTTCCTGTTCGACGGCATCCCGATCCGCCGCGTGCAGAGCCATTACGGTGCCTGTCACGAGCTGACCGGCATTCCGATGGAATGCACGGTGCTGGTCGAGACGGAAGCCGATCAGACACTTCTGGTGCACGGCTCCTACCACGCCGCCTACCGCTTCTATGACAAGCTGATCGTCACCGATCGCGACACCTACTTCTTCGACATCCTGGCCGGCTCGCTGCGCACGGGCGAGGGTACGGTGTCGATCGAGCCCGAGCAGCAGAACGCGGCCCGGGTCATCACCGACTTCATCGACGCCGTGCGCAACGGCCGACCGCCTTTGGCTTCGGGCCCTTCGGTGCTGCCGGCGATGCGCATCCTGCAACAGGTCCAGGACGGGTGGGACGAGCGCTACGGCGCCCGTCCGATCCCCGGCCGGCCTCTGGAGTGAGACGGGTCACGCAGAGCTGCAAGGTCGCGCTCAACCACATCGCCGAACCGGGCAGTCAGGGTGCCGGCCGCTGGTCCGGCGAAGGGAGAGCAGGAATGGTCGTCAAGGTCGGGGTCATCGGTGTCGGCATGATCGGGCAGGATCACATCCGCCGGCTGACCCAGGTGCTGGCCGGTGCGGAGGTCGTGGCCGTCACCGACGTCGACATGGACCGCGCCCGCAGCGTGGCCGAAGGCGTGAAGGGTGCCAGGGTGTTCGCGACCGGCCGAGAGCTGATCCATGACCGCGGGGTCGACGCCATCGTCGTGGCCTCCTGGGGCGGCACGCACGAGGAGTACGTCCTGGCCTGCATCGATGCCGGGAAGCCGGTCTTCTGCGAGAAGCCGCTCGCCACCACCCAGGATGCCTGCCTGCGCATCCTGGAGGCCGAGATGGCCTTTGGCCGCCGGCTCGTGCAGGTGGGGTTCATGCGCCGCTACGACGAGGCCTACCGGGCCCTCAAGGAGGTCGTCGCCAGCGGTGCGATCGGTGCACCGCTGATCGTGCACTCCGTGCACCGCAACCCGTCCGTGCCCGGCCACTACACGAGCGACATGGCGATCAACGACACCACCGTCCACGATATCGACATCTGCCGCTGGCTGCTCGACGACGAGGTCGCGGCCACCCAGGTCCTGGTCCCTCGCCGCAACCGCCGGGCGGGCGACCTGCGCGACCCGATCGTCGTTCTCCTCGAGATGGCGAGCGGTGCGCTGGTCGACGTCGAGGTCTCGGTCAACATTGCCTATGGCTATGACATCCGCGGCGAGGTCGTGGGCGAGAGCGGTGTCGCCTCGCTGGCCGAGGGCAACACCGTCATCGTCAAGCGTGAGGGCGTCTTCAGCGGTCGCGTCCCCGACGACTGGCGCGAGCGTTTCCTGCGCGCCTACGACCTCGAGTTCCGCGAGTGGCTGGCCGCCGCGGCCCAGGGTACCGCCACCGGCCCCAGCGCCTGGGACGGCTACGCCGCCACGGCCGTCTGCGACTTGGCGCTCGAGGCCCTGCGCACAGGCACCCGGCAGAAGGTCACGCTTCGGGAGCGGCCGTCCTTCTACGCCTGACCGGGTGGCGCGGCTGTCTGCAGACGCCCGACATCGTGCCGCCTCCGTCTGGCCGACCCACGAGGTATCGCGCGCAGCATAGCCCGGGCGTGCCGACGCGCTCAGGTCCGGGATCAGGGGAAACATCGGCACGCCTGGACGAGTGCTGCAGCCGGTGGCGAGATGCGCCTGGCTGAAACGAAGTATCGGCCGGGAACGGCCGGTCGGTTCTTAGGCTCGGTGCCGAGCCTCCTCCGGCCGACACTTGCCGGTGCGGCGAGGCATCGGGCTACACGGCAGCGTTTCTCGTCCTCGAGAGCAGATCGTGGGCGGGAGCGCGCAGGCGGCCGTCGGTCCAGGCCTGGGCCCAGGCCTGGACGGCATCGGCCGGCATCGGCCGGCCCATGAGGTAACCTTGGGCGCAGGTCACGCCGACCCGCCGCACGAGGTCCAGCTGGTCCGCGTTCTCCACCCCCTCGATCACCGTCGGCAGATCCAGCCCGCGCGCGAGGTCCACGACCGCGCGCAGGATGGACTCGCTCCGTGCGTGCGGCGGTGCGATGAAGGCGCGGTCGATCTTCAGGACGTCCAGCGGCAGGTCGCGCAGCCGGGCCAGCGAGGAGTAGCCGGCGCCGAAATCGTCGATCGCGATCTGGATGCCGAGGCTGCGCAGTGCCTGGAGCGCTGCCATTGCCCGACGGCCGTCCGCGATCACGCCTTCCGTGACCTCCACCAGCAGGCTGTCCGGCGTCATGCCGTGGGCCCGGAGCCGTTCGCCTGCGTGCTCGGCGATGCTTGTGGTGTCCAGGGCCGAGGCCGCGAGGTTCACCGCCACCTGGACCGGGCCGATCCCCGCCGCCCGCCACGCCGCGGCGTGGCGCAGGGCCTCGTCCACCGCCCAGAAGGTGAGCGGCACGATCAGCCGGTTGCGCTCGGCCGCGGCCAGGAACGCGGAGGGTGGGATCGAGCCCTGCTCGGGATGCTGCCAGCGGAGGAGGGCCTCGAATCCCCGCAGCCGCAGCCCCTCGATCTCGACGATCGGCTGGAAGTGGAGGGCGAACTCGCCGCGCTCGACCGCCAGACGAAGATCGCGGTCCAGCGTGGCCCGCCTGCTGGCCTGCTCGTGCATGACCGGACGGAACAGGCGCCAGGTCCCGCGGCCGCCCTTCTTGCCGGCATAGAGGGCCAGATCCGCATGGGCCAGCAGCATCTCGGCATCGGGCGCATCGGCCGGATGGCTGGCGATCCCGACCGTGGCACCGATCCGCATCTCGCTGCCGCGCACGATGAAGGGCCTGCGGAACTGGTCCACCAGCCGCTCCGCGCGCTGTGCCAGCTCGTCCTCGGGGATCGACCCGGCCGCCAGAACCGCGAACTCGTCCCCTCCGAGCCTCGCCACCACGGAACCTTCCGGGGCACCCTGCCGCAGACGCTGCGCTGCCTCGATCAGGAGCGCATCGCCCGTGGAGTGGCCGAGACTGTCGTTGATGGTCTTGAAATGGTCGAGATCGACCATGCACAGCACCACCGAGCCGCCGTGCTCGCGGGCGCTCGCGATCTCGATCTCGAGCCGCTCCAACAGCGCCCTGCGGTTCGGCAGGCCGGTCAGCGGGTCGGCCAGGGCCAGATCGCGGATCTGCTGCTCCGCGCGTCGCCGCTCGGTGATGTCGCGACCAACCGCCTGATACTCGATGACCGGGTCGCCGATGGCCCGTTCGGTCCATTGCTGCCAGCCGACGCTGCAGTCCGGCTGCACCGCCTCGAGCTCGACGGTCACGACATCGCCCGGGCTGAGCCTCGTGATCGCGTCACCGATGACCGGACCTGCCCGCGCCGGCACGAGGTCGATGAGCTTCCGGCCGATCAGCTCGTGCGCCCGCCGCCCGAAATGCCTGCAGAAGGCGCCGTTGACGAAGGTCAGGGTCGTATCGGGAAGGTGCCGGCAGATCAGCTCGGTCTGGTCCTCCACGATGGCACGGTAACGGTCCTCGCCCTTGCGCAGGGCCAGGATCAGCCGGTCCGCGCGCATCACCAGGATTCCGAACACGGCCGAGATCAGGAGGGCCCCTGCCAGAGCCGGCAGCAGCCAGACCGTCTGCGCGCGACCCGGTTGCCTCGGCAGCCAGGCTATGCGGCGTACGACGGTCCCGGTGGGATCGCGGAGCTCTACGTGGGCAAGCCCGGCGCCCGTTGCCGCTGCCTCGCTGAAGGCGAGGTGATCGAGGCCGAAATTGCTGCCGAGCTCCTGCAGGAAGGCCTCGTCGAGGCGACGCCCGAACACGAGCACGGCCGGCGGGCCCGCCGGCACCATGAGCGTCGAGCCACTCTCCGGCAGGATGGCACTCGCGGCCGCCACGAAGAGCCCAGCCGGTCCGTCCAGGACGCTCGAAGCCGGTCGCGCGTCGGGCTCGGCGGCCTGCCGGGCGAGCTCCGCCAGCCGCTGCACCGCGGGTCCGAGGATCCCGACAGCATCCTCCGTCGTGCGCTTGCCGTCGAGCTGGCCGTAGATCGTGCGGCCGTCGCCGGCGAGCACGACGCTCACCCCGTAGCCGAAGGCGGTGTGGACGTAGGGCCCAATATTATCGTCGGCCCAGACGGGATCGAGTGCCAGCAGCAGGTTCGCCACGCTGTCGTTCCAGCGCGCATAGTCGCGCACGGTATTGCCGATGCCCTGGCCCAAAGCCTGGATGCTCTGGCCGACGATGCGCTGCTCGGCCTCGCGCTGGATCGCGTCCTGCCGCAGGCTGCCGACATAGACGGTCACGCCGATCAGGCTCAGTGCCAGCACCGTCAGGGCCGTGATCCAGCCCGAGCCTCGACCCGGCGAGCAAAGCGCAGACCACAACGGTCTCAGCCGCGGCCATCGTACAGGCGTGAGGGTGAACCGGTGCGCAGGGGTCATGAGCGCAGATCATGCCAGCGCTCCGTAAACGGCAGCTTAACTCCACAGCGGCCATTCCTGATCCGCATAGCCGGCCGCTATCGGCTCAATAGCGAGGTACGATTTCAAACGTGGGCGCCGTCGGCCGATCCTCTTCCCATCGCAGGTATGGGCCTGTGCTCGAGCAACGGGACGGCAGGCATGCGCACCGGCTCGGGCCGAGCTGAGCGTGGGGATGGGAAGCCGATGCGAGCTGATCGGCCGCGCGTGGTGATCGTCGGCGTGGGCTTCGGTGGCCTGGCCGCGGCCCGGGCGCTGCGCAAGGCACCGGTGGACCTGGTCCTGATCGACCGGCGCAACTACCACCTCTTCCAGCCGCTGCTGTACCAAGTGGCGACGGCTGCGCTCTCGCCCGCCGACATCGCCTGGCCGATCCGCTCGATCCTGGCCGACCAGGCCAACGCGCGGGTCGAGCTTGGCCGGGTCACCGGCGTGGACACCGCCCGGCGTGAGGTCGTGGTCGATGACGTGCGCCGGGTCCTTACGACTACCTCATCCTCGCCACCGGCGCGCGCCACGCCTATTTCGGCCGCGACGACTGGGAGGAGGCGGCCCCCGGCCTGAAGAAGATCGACGACGCCACCCTGATCCGCCAGCGCGTTCTGATGGCGTTCGAGCGCGCCGAGGTGGCAACGGACCCTGAGGAGACCCGCCGCCTCCTGAGCTTCGTCGTGGTGGGCGGGGGACCGACCGGGGTCGAGATGGCGGGTGCGATCGCCGAGCTGGCACGCCACGCGCTGGCCCGCGACTTCAGCCGGATCAACCCCAAGGATGCCCGCGTCGTGCTGGTCGAGGCCGGCCCGCGCCTGCTCGCCGGCTTCGACGAGCGGCTCTCGGCCAGGGCGGCCGAGGCGCTGGCATGGCTCGGCGTCGAGGTGCGGCTCGGGGCGCGGGTCACCGCCTGCGACGAGGCGGGTGCGGTCGTCGGCGGCGAGCGCATCCCGGCCGCCACCCTGGTCTGGGGTGCCGGCGTGGTCGCCTCGCCCGCAGCCAAATGGCTCGACGCTCCGGCCGATCCGGCCGGACGGGTCAAGGTCGAGCCGGACCTCTCCGTCCCCGGCCATCCGGATGTGTTCGTGATCGGCGACACCGCCCTGGCCCTGGCCGGCAACGGCCGGCCGGTGCCGGGCATCGCACCGGCCGCGAAGCAGATGGGCACCCATGTCGGCCGGCTGATCGCTGCCCGGGTGAGCGGGAAGCCAGCCCCGGCGGCCTTCCGCTACCGGCACATGGGCAGCCTCGCCACGATCGGCCGCAAGGCTGCGGTCGCCGATTTCGGCCGGGTGCGGCTGAGCGGCCTTCCGGCCTGGATCCTGTGGGCCGCGGCGCATGTCTACTTCCTGATCGGCTGGCGCAACCGTCTCGTCGTCAGCCTCAACTGGTTCTGGAGCTATCTCACCTTTGAGCGCGGTGCCCGGCTCATCACCGGCGCCTCGAGCGAGGCCATGGGCGCCGCACCCGCCAGTCATCATCCTGTGCCGGAGCGGCAGGCGGCGTGATCGCGTTGCCTTGCCCGCCGCACCGGCCCACTATCAGTCCCGCCACGCGGTCAGCCGGAGCCGTCGCTCGTGTCCCTCAACGACAAGCTGCAGGCGCTCAGGGCCGCGGCACAGGCGCGTCTCGATCCCGCGAGCTGGTCCGGTCTCAGCCGCACGATCGAGTGGCTGCGGATGCGGCAGCTGGCCGAGCACAGCCTCGGCGCAGGCGATGTCCTGCCCGACTTCGAGCTGCAGGATGAGCAGGGCCAGACCGTCGGCAGCGGCGAGCTGCTCGACCGGGCGCCGCTGGTCCTGACCTTCTTCCGCGGCGGCTGGTGCCCCTACTGCTCGACCACCATGCGCGAGCTGGAGGCTACCCGCCCCGAGCTGGAGAGCCTGGGCGCCACGCTGGTCGGCATCGTCCCGATGAAGCCCTCGGAGCTGGCCCGGATCAGGGCGGAGCGGGGCCTGGGCTTCCGTCTCCTCAGCGACCGTGGCGGGCATCTGGCCCGGCTCTGCGGCGTCTTCTACACCATGAGCCCGGCCCAGGTGGCCTATTACCGCGACCAGTGCGGGCTCGACCTGCCGGCGGTGGGTGCCGAGACCGACTGGGAGCTGCCCCTGCCGGCTACCTACGTGGTCGGCGGCGACGGGGTCGTCGCCTACGCGTTCGCCGCCGCCGACTGGGCGCAACGGGCCGAGCCGCAGGCCATCCTGGAGGCCGTGCGCGGGCTGAAGGGCGCCTAGGCCCCTTCCCGCACGCGCTGCCCGGCGTGCATGACTGGCGGCGAACGGAGGCCCGCGCCCATGCGGATCGGGGACGAGCTGGCGAGACGACGGGAGGCCGTCGGGCAGGCCCTTCCGCCCGCGGAGCGGCAGGTCATCCGGGACACGATCGAGCGCCTGCGCGCGGCCCAGATCGCCGAGCAGAGCCTTCGCGTGGGCGAGACCCTGCCCGACTTCGTGCTGCCCGATCCTGGCGGAACCCTGGTCGCGAGCGACGGGCTGCTGGATCGTGGGCCTCTCGTCCTCGCCTTCTTCCGCGGTGCCTGGTGCCCCTACTGCCCGATAGCACTGCGCGGCCTCGAGAGCGCCCGGCCCCGGATCGAGGCTGCCGGCGCTTCGCTCGTGGCGGTCTCGCCACTGCGCGGTGCTGAGCTGCAGCGGGTGGCCGACGAGTGCGGGCTCGGCTTCCGTCTCCTCAGCGACGTCGGTGGCCGCTATCTCCAGGCTCTGCGGCGTCCGCTACGACATCCCGCCGGACCATGTGGCACTCTATGAGCGGGTAGGGCTGGACCTCGCCAGCTTGCACGAGGGCGCCGGCTGGACCCTGCCGCTCCCGGCCACCTACGTCGCCGGCCAGGACGGCATCATCCGCTTCGCCTTCGTCGACCCCGATTGGGCCTACCGCGCGGAGCCCGAGGAGCTGGTCGCAGCCGTTCGTGCCGAGACTCAGGCCGCAGGTGCCGGTGCCTGACGCCGGCTCGGCTGCAGGGCGAGGTCCACGAACGCCTTGACCGGCGGCGAGTATAGGCGGCCGCGCTTGGTGGCGAGGCTGAGGGTACGGCTCACGGACGGGCTGCTCCACGGGCCGGCTGACGAGCCCCGTCGGCAGCCTCGTGGCGTGGGGGCTGAGGCCCAGGCCGACGCCGGCCGACACCAGCTCGTGCATCCAGTCCAGGCTGCCGGCGACGATGCGGGGATGCACCTCGAGCCCGAGCTCGGTGAGCTGACGTTCCGCCATCTCCCAGAGCTGGCAGGCAGCGCAGGAGATCGAGGGACTGGCCGGCGAGGTCGGCGAGCGGCACCGCTTCCAGGGCGGCCAGGGCATGCGCCTCGGGCACGATCAGGTGCAGGTGGCTTTCGCCCAGAGGGTAGTAGTGCAGGTCGTCGATGTCGGCCGCCTGCAGCGGCAGCACCACCACCTCGAAGTCGCCGCTGCGCAGCGCCTCCCGCAGCGGGCCAAGCCGCTCGTCGAAGATCTCGATCTCCGTATCGGGGTATCGCGTGGCATAGTGCTGCAAGGTTTCCTGCAGCGGTGAGAGGGGCACGCCGTGGGTGATGCCGAGCTTCAGCCGGGCGGTCTTGAGCTGGAAGAAGGCGCTGGCGCGGGTCCGCGCCGTCTGCGCCTGCGCCATCACCTCCCTGATATGCGGCTCGACCAGCCGGCCGAGCTCGGTGAGGTGGGTGCGGTTGCGCTCGCGGTTGAAGAGCGGACCGCCCAGCTCGTCCTCGAGCAGCTTGATGGCGCGCGTCAGCGAGGGCTGGGTCACGTTGCTGCGCTCGGCCGCACGCGTGAAGTTCAAGGTCTCGCACAGGGCCACGAAGTAGCGGGCCTGCTGGATCTCCATGGCGAACTCCCAGGGGCGGCGTTGTCTCCCGCCCTGCCGGCCCCGCGTCGACCCACGTCCGCGAGAGCCATACGTGCCATCTATCAAATCAAGGCGAGTTCGGCATTTCCGCGTGCGGCGGCGAACCCATAGCACTCAGCGGCATCGACAACCGAGGCGGCACCCGGTGCGGGTGCTGGAACCAGAAGGGAGCGACCCCGTGTCGGCGTGGAGCATCGGTTATCCGCCGGACGCAGAATGGCTCGAGCCCGACGGGCAGGGCGGCTTCGCCTCCGGCACCGTCGCCGGGATGCGCACACGGCGCTACCACGCGCTGCTCCTGGCGGCCACCACCCCGCCGACCGGCCGGGTCGTGCTGGTCAACGGCATCGAGGCCTGGATCGAGACGGCCGGGGGCCGCTTCCCTCTGAGCGCCCAGCGCTACGCGCCGGACGTGGTGCATCCCGACGGCCATTCGCGGATCACCGGCTTCAACCCCGAGCCGTGGCCGGCCTGGACGTTCCGGGCCGAGGACGGCACCGAGGTCACGCAGGAGATCGTCACCAGCCACGAGCGCGGCGAGGTCGTCCTGCGCTGGCGGCTCGTGAGCGGCAGCGGTGACGTGCGCCTCGTGGTCCGGCCGCTGCTGTCGGGCCGGGACTATCACAGCCTGCATCACGAGAACCCGGGCTTCGGGTTCGAGCCGGAGATGGGTGAGGCGAGGGTGCTGTGGCGTCCTTATCCGGGCCTGCCTGCGGTCACCGTGCTGCACAATGGCGGCTACCGGCACGAGCCCCTCTGGTACCGCAACTTCCTCTACGAGCAGGAACGGCAGCGCGGCCTCGACGATGTCGAGGACCTCGCCTCGCCCGGCTCCTTCACCTTCGATCTCTCGGCGCGCGATGCCTTCATGATCCTGCGTGCCGGTGAAGGTGAGGGCGACCGGCTGCCGGCCTCGCCCGAGATCCACGGGCGGGGGCTGCTCAAGGCCGAGGCAGCACGCCGGCAGCGCTTCGCCTCGCCGCTGCACCGGGCGGCCGACGCCTACATCGTCCGCCGCGGCGGCGGGCGGACCATTCTCGCAGGGTATCCCTGGTTCACGGACTGGGGCCGGGACACCTTCATCACGCTCCGCGGCCTGCTCACCGTCCCGGGCGGGATCGAGCTCGCGCGTGACATCCTCAACGCCTGGGCCGGCACCGAATCGCGCGGCATGCTGCCCAACCGCTTCCCCGACTCGGGCGAGGCTCCCGAGTACAACTCGGTCGACGCGGCCTTGTGGTTCGTGGTTGCCGTGCATGACTACCTGAAGGCGGCACGCCAGGCCGGCGTGCGGGTGAGCGATGCCGAGGAGCAGACGCTCCGCCAGGCGCATCGACCGCATCCTGAACGGCTACTACCAGGGCTCGCGCTACGGCGTGCGGGTCGACACGGATGGGCTGCTCGCGGCCGGCGAGCCCGGCGTCCAGCTCACCTGGATGGACGTGAAGATCGGCGACTGGGTGGTGACCCCGCGGATCGGCAAGCCGGTCGAGATCCAGGCCTTGTGGCTCAACGCGCTGGCCATCGGCCGGGCCGGCTCCTCCGACTGCTCGCACCTCTACCGCCGTGCCCGCGCCACCTTCCAGGCCCGGTTCTGGAACCACGAGCGCGGCTGCCTCTACGACGTGGTCGACGCCGACCATGTGCCGGGCCGCAACGACCCGAGCTTCCGCCCGAACCAGATCCTTGCGGTCGGCGGGCTGCCCTACGCGCTGCTCGACGAGCCGCAGGCCGGCCGGGTGGTCGAGGCGGTCGAGCGTGAGCTGCTGACGCCCGCTGGGCCTGCGCTCGCTTGCCCGTGGCGAGCCCGGCTACCGGCGCCCACTACGAGGGCGGCGTGTTCGAGCGCGACAGCGCCTACCACCAGGGCACGGTCTGGCCCTGGCTGATGGGACCGTTCGTCGAAGCCTGGCTGCGGGTGCGGGGCAACACGGCCGAGGCTCGCGCGGAGGCCAAGGCCCGGTTCATCGTGCCCCTGCTCGAGCATCTGAACGAGGCCGGGATCGGGCATCTGAGCGAGATCGCCGATGCCGAGCCGCCGCACACGCCGCGCGGCTGCCCGTTCCAGGCCTGGTCGATGGGCGAGCTGTTGCGGGCGCTGTCATTGGTCGAGGCCGGGGCGATGCCGGCCTGTGCTGCCGCGAGCTGAGGGAGGACGCGAGATGGACCGAGCTACCGACGTGGTGGACCGCCCCGGAGCTGCTGCCGCCGAGGCCTTGCCGGCCGAGCGTGCGCGCCTTGCCGCCGCCGACAGCGGCCAGGAGCGCTGGCGCTTCTGGGGCCCTTATCTCAGCGAGCGGCAGTGGGGCACGGTGCGCGAGGACTACAGCCCTTACGGCAATGCCTGGGACTACTTCCCGCACGACCACGCCCGCTCCCGCGCCTACCGCTGGGGCGAGGACGGCATCGCCGGCATCTCCGACGACCAGCAGCGCTTGTGCCTGGCGCTCGCCTTGTGGAACGGCAAGGACCCGATCCTGAAGGAGCGCCTGTTCGGCCTCACCAACGGCGAGGGCAACCACAGCGAGGACGTGAAGGAGCTCTACTACTATCTCGACGCCACCCCGACCCACTCCTACCTCAAGTTCCTCTACAAGTACCCGCAGGCGGCAGTTCCCCTACGGCCATCTGGTCGAGGAGAACCGGCGCCGCGGCAAGGGCGACCTCGAGTTCGAGCTGATCGACACCGGCGTCTTCGAGGACGACCGCTACTTCGACGTCGTGGTCGAGTACGCCAAGGCCTCGCCCGAAGACATTCTGATGCTGGTCACGGTCCACAATCGCGGGCCCGAGCCGGCGAGCCTCGACGTGCTGCCGCAGCTCTGGTTCCGCAACATGTGGTCCTGGAAGGCCGACGCGCGCCGCCCCGGCCTCTTCGCCGCCAGCCGACGGGATCGGCGTGCAGAGCCGCGTCTTCGGCAACTATCGCCTCTACTGCGAAGGCTCGCCCGAGCTCCTGTTCTGCGACAACGACACCAACCCCCGCCGCCTCTACGGCATGGCGGACGCCCACGGCTACTTCAAGGACGGCATCAACGACCATGTCGTGGCCGGTGCCGCCGATGCCGTGAACCCCGACCGCAGCGGCACCAAGGCCGCCGCCCGCTACCGGCTGGCCGTGCCGCCGCGGGGCGAGGCCCGCTTGCGCCTGCGCCTGAGTGCCGTGGCTCCCGCCGGCGGTGCGTTCGCCGACTTCGACGAGGTCATGGCCCGGCGCCGTGCCGAGGCGGACGAGTTCTATGCCGAGCTGCAGAAGGACATCGCCAGCGAGGATGCCCGCGCCGTCCAGCGCCAGGCCTTGGCCGGCATGATCTGGAGCAAGCAGTTCTTCCACTACGACATCCGCAAGTGGCTGGAGGGCGACCCGACCCAGCCCCCGCCGCCCGAAGGGCGCAAGCACGGCCGCAACAGCGACTGGCGGCACCTGAACAATGCCGACGTGATCTCGATGCCGGACAAGTGGGAGTACCCCTGGTACGCGGCCTGGGATCTGGCCTTCCACTGCGTGCCGCTCGCCCTGGTCGATCCCGAGTTCGCCAAGTCTCAGCTCATCCTGCTGACGCGCGAATGGTACATGCACCCGAACGGCCAGATGCCGGCCTACGAGTGGCAGTTCGGCGACGTGAACCCGCCCGTCCATGCCTGGGCCACCTGGCGGGTCTACGAGATCGACAAGGAGCGGCGGGGCGGGGAGGGCGACCGCGACTTCCTGGAGCGCGTGTTCCACAAACTGATGCTGAACTTCACCTGGTGGGTGAACCGCAAGGACGCCGCCGGGCGCAACATCTTCCAGGGCGGCTTCCTGGGCCTCGACAATATCGGCGTCTTCGACCGCTCGGCCCCTCTGCCGACCGGCGGCTACATCAACCAGGCCGACGGCACCGCCTGGATGGCGATGTACTCGCTCAACCTGATGAAGATCGCGCTCGAGCTGGCGCTGCACGACCATGTCTACGAGGACATCGCCACCAAGTTCTTCGAGCACTTCCTCCTCATCGCCGAGGCGATGACCAACATCGCCGGGGCCGAGATCGGGCTCTGGGACGAGGAGGACCAGTTCTACTATGACGAGCTGAACTTCCCGGACGGGCGCGTCATGCCGCTCCGGGTCCGCTCCATGGTGGGGCTGATCCCGCTCTTCGCCGTCGAGGTGCTGGAGCCCGACACGCTGGCCAAGCTCCCGGGCTTCCATCAGCGCCTGAAGTGGTTCCTGAAGAACCATCCCGAGCTGCACGACCTGGTCTCGCGCTGGGAGGATCCGGGTACGGGCGAGCGCCGCCTGCTCTCGCTCCTGCGCGGCCACCGCATGAAGCGGCTCCTGCGCGCGCATGCTGGACGAGACCGAGTTCCTCTCACCCTACGGCGTGCGCGCGCTCTCCAAGTTCCACGAGGCCAATCCCTACCGCTTCCACTGGGCCGGGCAGGAGATCAGCGTCGGCTACCAGCCGGCCGAGTCCGACAGCGGCCTCTTCGGCGGCAACTCGAACTGGCGCGGGCCGATCTGGTTTCCGGTCAACTACCTGCTGATCGAATCGATCCGCAAGTTCCACAAATATTACGGCGACGACTTCCGGGTCGAGTGCCCGACCGGCTCCGGCAACTTCCTCAGCCTGCAGGAGGTCGCCCGCGAGCTGGGCCACCGCTTGTGCAACATCTTTCTAAAGGATGCCACCGGCCGCCGGCCGGTCTTCGGCGACAACGCGAAGATGCAGAACGACCCGCATTTCCGCGACCACGTGCTCTTCTACGAGTACTTCCACGGCGACACCGGCCGCGGTGTCGGCGCCTCGCACCAGACCGGCTGGACGGGGCTCGTCGCCAAGCTGCTCTAGCCGCTCTCTACCCCCTTCATCCCTGGAGATCGTCATGCGTACCGTCCTCACGGACGGGCACCCGCCCGTCGTCATGCCCTCATGCCAGGTCCGCCGCGTCCTCAAGGGCCAGAAGGCGCTCGTCACCGGTGCCAGCTCCGGCATCGGCAAGGCGGTCGCCATCGCCTTGGGCCAAGCCGGCGCCGACGTGGTGGTCAACTACGTTGCCGGTCCCGAGCAGGCCGAGCTGGTGGCCGACGAGATCCGCCGCGAGGGTGTCCGCGCCATTGCGCACCAGGCCGACGTGAGCCAGGAGGACCAGGTCCAGGCCATGTTCGCCCGCATGGCCGGGGAGCTCGGCGGCATCGACATCCTGGTCGCCAACGCCGGCCTGCAGAAGGACGCGCCGCTCGAAGCAGATGACGCTCAAGGACTGGAACACCGTCATCGGCGTCAACCTCACCGGCCAGTTCCTCTGTGCGCGCGGAGGCCGTGCGCGCCTTCAGGCGCCAGGGGGTTCGCCCCGACGTCTCCTGCGCCGCCGGCAAGATCGTCTGCATGAGCTCGGTCCACGACACCATCCCCTGGGCCGGGCACGTGAACTATGCCGCCAGCAAGGGCGGGCGTGATGCTGATGATGAAGAGCATCGCCCAGGAGGTGGCGCCCTGGCGCATCCGGGTGAACGCGATCGCCCCGGGTGCGATCCGCACGCCGATCAACCGCGCGGCCTGGGAGACGCCGGAGGCCTATGCCGACCTGATGCGGCTGATCCCCTACAAGCGGATCGGCGAGCCCGAGGACATCGCCCGGGCTGCCGTGTGGCTGGCCTCGGACGAGGCCGACTACCTGACCGGGACCACGCTCTACGTGGATGGCGGGATGACGCTCTATCCCGGGTTCGAGGCGGGGGGTTAGGGAGCATGGCAACGGCGGGGCCCATGGGGACACTGGCCCGGCACTGGCCCGAATATCTGATGGAGGCCTGGGGTCTCGGCACCTTCATGGTCTCGGCGGGCTTGTGCACGGTGCTGGTGATCCACCCGGCCTCGCCGCTGGCCACGCTCGACCCTCTCCTCCAGCGGGCGCTGATCGGCAGCCTCATGGGTCTCACCGCCGTGGGCATCATCTATTCGCCCTGGGGCCGGCAGTCGGGTGCCCATCTGAACCCGGCCGTCACGCTGACCTTCTTCCGCCTGGGCAAGGTCGCCGGCTGGGATGCCGTGTTCTACGTCGTGGCCCAGATCCTGGGCGGCCTTGCCGGCGTGCTGCTGGTCCTGCTCGCATTGCGGGCAGCTTTCGCCGACCCGCCGGTGGCCTATGTCGCCACCCTTCCAGGGCCGGCCGGCCCGGCCGTCGCCTTCGTGGCCGAGGCGCTGATCTCCTTCGGCCTGATGCTGATGGTGCTGCTCACCACCAACAGCGCCCGCCTGATGCGCTTCACCGGCCTCTTCGCGGGCTGCCTCGTCGCCCTCTACATCACCATCGAGGCCCCGCTCTCGGGCATGAGCATGAACCCGGCCCGCACCCTGGCCTCGGCCCTGCCCGGCCACCTCTTCGAGGGCCTGTGGATCTACCTCACCGCACCGCCGCTCGGCATGCTGCTTGCGGTCGAGGCCTATCGGCTGATCGCGCGCACGCCGCGCGTGCTCTGCGCCAAGCTCAACCACCACACCCACCGCCGCTGCATCTTCCGCTGCGGCTACCAGGAGCACTGATCCATGCACGACGTCATCGTGGTCGGCTCCGGCGCCGGCGGTGCCGCCGCGGCCTACCGGCTCGCCAAACGCGGCCTCTCCGTCCTGATGCTGGAGAAGGGCAAGGCCCTGCCGCGCGACGGCAGCACGCTCTCCACCCTGGAGGTGTTCAGGAACGGCAAGTTCAAGAACAAGGAGCCCTGGTACGACAGCAAGGGCCAGCAGTTCATTCCCAGCGAGTATTACAATGTCGGCGGCAAGACGAAGTGGTACGGTGCTGCCCTCCTGCGCTTCTCGCCGCACGAGTTCGAGGCCGACGCCGATCACCAGTGCCTGGCCTGGCCGTTCGGCTACGAGGAGCTGCGGCCCTATTACGACGAGGCCGAGCAGCTCCTGCACGTCAACCGCTTCCCCAACGGCGCCGAGCTCCAGCGCCTGGTCGACCATATCTGCCGCCACGACCCGAGCTGGCGCTCCGAGCCGCTGCCCTTGGGCCTGAAGCCCGAGATCCTGGAGGACGAGCAGGAGGCCAAGCATTTCGACGGCTACGCCTCGGTCGCCGGCTACAAGGCCGATGCCGAGCGCAACCTGATCGAGGCCATCGAGGGCCTGCCCAACTTCACGCTCCTGACCAAGAAGAAGGTCGTGGGCTTCCTCCACCCCGAGACCGAGCCCGGCCGCATCGAGGGCGTGGTCTGCCGCGACGGCAGCTACTACCCTGCCCGGCACGTGGTGCTGGCCGCCGGTGCGATGACCTCGCCCCGCCTCCTCCAGGACCACATGGCCGCGAACGGCCTCGATCTGCCTTGTGCCGAGGCCGTGGGCGGCAACTTCAAGTTCCACCTCAACAGTGCCCTGATCGCCTTCTCGCCCTTCACCCGGCACGACGTGCTGCGCAAGACCGCGATCTTCTTCAACGACAGCCACCCGCACACCACCGTGCAGTGCCTGGGCTGGCTCGACGGCGAGCTGCTCGCGACCGAGATCCCGGCCGCCGTCCCCCGCTTCCTCGCCAACGCCGCCGGTGCCCGCGCCATCGGCTTCTTCGTCACCACCGAGGACGGCTCCAGCCCCGCCAACAAGGTGATCTCGGGCGACGGCGAGATACCGACCCTCGACTACGACCTGGACCGCATCCCCTCGTCCAAGACGGAGCACGAGGCGGCCATCGCCGACTTCACCCACCGCCTGCTGCGTGCCGGCCTCGTCGGCATCGACCGCTATGTCGGCATGGCCGGCACCGCCCACGCTTTGGGCTCGATGGTCACCGGCCACGACCCCGTCCGCTCGGTGGTCGATCCCCTGGGCAAGGTGCACGGCATGGAGGGCCTCCACGTCGCCGACGGCAGCGTGCTCGCCCGCTCCAGCCGGGTGAACCCGGCGCTCACGATCTATGCCTGGGGCCTGCGCCTCGGCGAGCGCCTCGCGGTCTGAGGCGGAATTGAACCATGCGCGCCCTGACCCTCGCTTTCCTCCTCCTCGCCGGCGGTGCCGCTGCCGACGAGCTCCGCGTCGAACTCGGTGGCGATCACCGTCTCCGACATGGACCGCGCCTTGCCGTTCTACACCGAGGTCCTCCCCTTCGAGCTCGTCTCCGACCACGAGCAGGCCGGCCCCGCCATCGCCCACCTCATGGGCGTCTTCGGTGCCCGGACCCGCACCGTCCGCCTGCGCCTCGGCACGGAGGCGATCGAGCTCGTCGACTTCCTGGCACCCGAGGGCCGGCCGATCCCACCCGACAGCCGCAGCAACGATCTCTGGTTCCAGCACGTGGCCCTGATCGTCAGCGACATGGACGCGGCCTACCGGCGCTTGCGCGAGCACGACGTCACCCACGCCTCCAGCGGCCCGCAGACGCTCCCCGCCTGGAACCCCAACGCCGGCGGCATCAAGGCCTTCTACTTCAAGGACCCGGACGGCCATAACCTCGAGATCCTCCAGTTCCCGCCGGGCAAGGGCGACCCGCGCTGGCAGGCCAAGGACCGCCTCTTCCTCGGCATCGACCACACCGCCATCGCCGTCGACGACACCGAGCGCAGCCTCGCCTTCTGGCAGGGCGTGCTGGGCTTCCAGGTGGCCGGGCAGTCCGAGAACTACGGCCCCGAGCAGGAGGAGCTGAACAACGTCTTCGGCGCCCGCCTCCAGATCACCGGCCTCCGGGCTCCCGGCGGCGGGATCGGGGTCGAGTTCCTGGACTATCTCTCCCCCAGCACCGGCCGCCCCGCCCCGGTCGATGGCCTGAGCAACGACCTCTGGCACTGGCACGTCAGCCTCGACGCGGCCGACCCGGGTGCCCTCATGGCACCGCGTGCGCCATGCCCGCCACGACTGGGTGTCGCCCGGCCTCGTCACCGGGCTCGACCCGGCTGCCGGCCCGGCCGAGGCGGGCATGGTCCGCGATCCCGACCGGCATGCAGTGCTGATCGGGGCTAGTGCATCCTCATCGGACCCCTTGTGCGAGCTGGTTTCCGGTCCGATCTGGCCGGGATGCATCCGCCCATCTTCGTCCGCAAGCCGAGCGCTGAGGAGCGCGCCCGGCTTGAAGCGGGCTTGCGCGCGTCGGACGCCTTCACCGTCCGGCGCGCTCAGATCGTGCTCCTGAGTGCCGAGGGTCGTCGCCGCGGGAGATCGCGCGCGGTCTGCGTTGCGCGGTGCAGACGGTGCGCAACGGCATCAGCGCCTTCAACGCCAACGGCGTGGCGAGCCTCATGGCCGCCTCATCGCGGCTGAAGAGTGCTGCCCGGTGCTGGGCGAGGTGGAGCGGGAGCGGCTGCGCGCCATCCTGCACCAGCCGCCGCGTGCCTTCGGCCACGCCCGCAGCACCTGGACACTGGCGCTCTTGGCGGAGGTGGCGCAGGCGGAGGGGCTGAGCGCCTCCGTGCTGTCCATCGAGACCATCCGCCAAGCGCTGCTCCGCCTGGAGGTTGGTGGAGCGGGCCAAGCGCTGGCTCACCAGCCCGATGCGGCTTACGGCAAACGCCGCCGCGACCGGCTGATCAGCTTGGCCAGGGCGACGGACGGGCGCTGGGCTGAGGACGAGGTCTGGTTCTCGCGCTGCGCCAAGCGGCTCTGCACGCTGGGCGGCACCTGGCGAACGCCTCGCCGGCATGCATGCACGATCCCGCGGACCCGAGGCGAAGGCGCTGGCCTGCTAGGGCCTGTGGCTGCCAGGGGCGAGCGGATGCTGCTGCGGTCGTGGCGGGCCGGCCGGTGAGCCGGTGAGCGCTTCTCGCCTGGGTGGCCGAGCGCCTCGCGGCTGAGGGCATGCGCGCGCGGCGCTGGTGTGGGACAAGCCGCTTGGCATGTCAGCCGCGAGGTCCATGGCTGGGTCAGGGACCACAACCGTCGGGTCAAGCGTGAAGGCGGCTGAAGCCAGCTGATTTGGCGGGCCCAGCAGAGCCCGTGGCTCAACCGGACGAGCCCGCTGGGCGCACGGCAGACGAGCGGTCACCGAGTCGGACGCAGCTCACCGGCGACGAGCTCTAGCGCCGGCTTGGAGCATTACCGCTGCTACGCTTGCGCTTGGCATAGCTCGCCTGAAGCTAGGCCTTAACGAGCCCGACGCCGTGAGGCCGCCGCCTCGTGCCGCAGCGCCGTCTGGTCGGCCTCGCTGACGGCGAGCGCTGCCTCGGGCCCGGAGAGCGGCGGGATCTCCTCGTCGTAGAGCCAGGCCTCGAGCAGGTCGCGCACGCCCTGGTCCTTGCTCACCTGGACGGCAAGCTTGATGAAGTCGGCGGAGGTGGCGTTTCCGCCGGCGTAGCGCTTGTGCCAGGTCCGGAGGATGTCGAAGAACGTCTCGTCGCCGACCCGCAGCCGGAGCGAATGCAGGGTCAAGGCCCCGCGGTCGTAGGTGTTGGGCTCGAAGATCTCTTCGGGCTCGCTGACCACGGCCGGGCCGATGCCGGCCTTCTTCGTATCGCGGTAGAGCTGGCGCAGCGCGGCGTTGAACGCCTTCCGATCGTCCCGAAAGATCCACAGATACTCGAAATAGGTGGCGAAGCCCTCGGCCAGCCAGAGGTCGCGCCACTCGGCGATCGTCACCGAATCGCCGAACCACTGGTGGGCCAGCTCGTGCGCCACCGTGGACTCGCCGATGCCGCTCCGGAACGTCGACATCGATTGGGTCTCGAGCGAGTAGTAGAGCTCGGGATCGTCGATCACGACCGAGCCGTAGGAGCGGAACGGGTAGGGCCCGGCGAACTTCTCGAAGGCTGCCAGCATCTCGGGCGTCTTGCGGAAGGCGGCCAGGGTCTGGGCGGGTGTCTTGGCAGTGGTGTAGAGGCGGATCGGGATGCCCTTGCCCGCCTTGAGCGTCTCCTCCTCCCAGCGGCCGACATGGACGATGGCCAGATAGCTCGCCATCGGCTCTTTCTGGTCCCAGACGAAGCGGCGCTTGGAGCCCTCGTTCGTGGTCGACAGCAGCACGCCGTTGCTCACGGCCTGGAAGGGCTTGTCGACCGTGACCGTGATCCGATAGCTCGCCTTGTCGGTGGGCTCGTCGTTGACCGGGTACCAGGTGGAGGATCCCACGGGCTCGCTCAGCGTGTAGGAGACGTTCTGGTAGGTGAGCCAGCCCAGCGGCAGGAGGTCCGGGTCGTCCGAGGTCGGATCGTCGATCCCTTCGGGTTCGCCCGCATAGTCCACCTCGACCGTGAACCGCTTGCCCTTGGCGATTGCTTGGCCGGCTGGATGCGCAGCTTGCCATCCTCGCGGCTGAACAGGGCGCCTGTGCCGTCGACCGCGACCCGGCTGACCTCGAGGCCGGCAAGGTCGAGCGTGAAGCTCGCGAGCCTGGCCGTGGCCCGGACCGTGAGCACCGCCTTGCCGGCCTCGATCCGCTGCTCATCGGGGTCGATCGCCAGCGTCAGGTCGTAGTGCTGGACGTCGTAACCGTTGTTGCCGAACTCGGGGAAGAAGTCGTCGATCGCGTGCGCCGCGTGACCACCCGCGAGTGCTAGAGCAAGCGCCAGCGGAAGCGCCGGGCGGAGTGCCTTGAGCAAGACCGTCTCCTCCTCTTTTCCCCGGCTCCGACCGCCGGGAGACGGTCTCTGCCGGACCGTCGCTGCGCTCACCTTAGCCGCGCATTCGCGGGCGTCTACCGCAAGGTGGACACACTGTCTGGCGGACAGGCGAGGGAGGGCGCTCGTGGCGATCCGCCCTCGCCCGGTCTGGACGTCCGGTCAGGCCCGAGACGTTAGAAGGAGGCTGCTACGGCACTGCCGCGGCCACGGCCTTGTCACCGAAGGTGATCTTGCGCGTGAACAGGTCGGTGACGTTCGGGCCGGTGGCGATGCCGAAGGCCGGGTAGACCGCCTCGCCCGCCCGGGCGAGCCCCATATAGTCGCCCAGGAAGTGACCCCCGGCGACCGGCGCGTCGAGCATGTCGAACGACCTCTCGGTCAGACGTAGCTCGTTGCCCCAGCTTGCTCCCTTGCGGCAATCCTTCGCGTCCGGGTCGCAGAACACGGCCCAGTAGTCAGTGAGCTCGCCTTTGTTCTTGTCATTGCGGAAGTCGTAGTAGGTCACCACGAGCTGCCCGTCCGGGCCGACCTCGATCGCCGGCACGAACGCCTGCTGACGCAGCTTGTTGGCACTGGCCGGCGTCTTGTCGATCCGGATCGTCTTCGACCAGGTCCTGCCGCCATCGGTCGACATGGAGAAGGCAACCTCCTCCACGCCGCGGAACCGGCCATCCTGCCAGACCACATAGAGCGCCCCGCTTTTCGGGTCGACCGCGACGTCGAACAGACCCGCCGCGTCGCGTACCGGTTCCTGAGCGTTCGGGGTGATCGTGCCGGGGCCGACGGTCTCGTCGACGACGATCGGCCGCCGCTCGAAGCTGCCGCCCTTGTCGAAGGAACGCAGCAGCTCGATCCGGGCGGTGCCGTCAGCGTAGTGAGTGAAGAAGTCGATCAAGGTCCCGCTCGGCTGGACGACGACGATGTTGTTGATGGTCTGCGCGTTCGGCCCGGGATCGAAGATGATCTTCGACTCCTTCCAGCTCTTGCCGCCATTCGTGGTCCGGGTGAATAGGGTCGGGCCCTTGAAGAAGATCTCGGCCGGCTTCTGCTGCGCCTGCGCCGCGGACTTCGCGGCCGCCTCGCCCTTCAGCCACTCCGCCCGGGCGCGGGCGCCGCGGCCGCCGCCAGCGGTCGGGAACCCCGAGGGGATGTCGAAGACCTCGAGCCGGTCCCAGACTGCATAGACGAATTCCGGGTTGGTCGGGTCGGCGGTCAGCGAGTTCTTGTCGTTGAGAAAGCGGGGCTCGTCGGTCTCGATCAGGGTGATCGGGTCGCTCCAACTCCGGCCGCCATTGGTCGAGCGGTTCACCAGCATCGCGTTCCGCCCGAAGCCCAGGAACTCCCCGGATGGGGAGATCAGGTCGGGCTCGAACGCCAAGCTCATGAAGTAAGCCGCGCCGTTGGGTGAGAAATCGACCCAGGGGTCGGAGGCCCGGAGAAAGTCACCCCGGCTGCAGAGCGAGACATCAGGAACCACGACCGCCCGCCACGAGACGCCTCCGTCCTGGCTTGCGGCGGCCACGTCGCCACGAGCACCGCCGTTGGACCAGCGGTCCTGCTGGAGGCCAACCAGCAGGTTGTCGGGGTCGGTCGGGTCCGCGGCGATGAAGGGCTCGATCTCGGTGTTCCGGAAGAGCTCGCCGTCCTGTTGCGCCGCCTTGTCGGCCTTGCAGCCGGCGAACGGGCTCTTGCTAAACCGTGACCAGTTCGAGACCGATAGTTTTGGTTGCCGGTTGGGGTAGGATGGGACAGCTCAGTAGTGCCAGGAGGTGTCCTGTTCCGTCATGTTGTTGGTTGAGCATGCCCGCTGGGGTCAGACGCCCGAGGATCTGCGCCGGCTAGCGGTGAGCGCGCCGCACCGGCGCACCCGTGAACGCTTCTTGGCCCTCTACGACATCGTGCAAGGGAGCCGTGGCGCCACCTGCATCGCCCTGCGCGCGGGCCGCCATCCACAGACCGTGATGGGTTGGTTGCACACCTACAATGTGCACGGCCCTGACGCTCTGGTTTACCGCCGCACCGGCGGTCGTCCCCCCTTTGTCCCCGCATCGAGGCTGGCCTTGGCGAAGCCATCCGCGCCGCCCAGCGCACCGCGGCCGCCCCGCTTGTAGCCGGCGCCGAGCCGGCCCCCCGCTGGACGCTCAAGCGCCTGGTCGCCTGGGTGCGTGAGCGGTTCGGCCGGATCTGCTGCCGCGAGACGATCCGGGCGGCTCTGCACCGTCTCGATCTGAGCTGGAAGAAGGCCAAGAAGCTGCTCGGCCGGGCCGACCCGGTGCGGCGGCAGGCGTTCGTCGAGCAGCTGCAAAGCGTGCTGGCCGCGGCCCAGCGTGACCAGCACCTTCTCGTCTACCTGGATGAGGCCCACATCCACCAGGATGCCGACCTCGGCTATGGCTGGGCCGCACGCGGCCAGCGGCTGTGGGTGGCCTCCAGCTCGCCGGGTCTCTCGGCCAAGGTCTCGTTCTACGGCCTCTACCTCTACAACGAAGCGCAGGTGCGGCTGTGGCCCTACCCGCGCGCCAACGGCGCGCACACCATCGACGTGCTGCGTCGGCTGCGCGACGAGCACCCGGACCGGGCGCTGGTCGTGCTGTGGGACGGCGCATCATACCACCGGGCCGGCGCGGTGCGGGACGCGGCGGCGACGCTGAACATCGAGCTGATGCCGCTGCCGGGCTACAGCCCCGACCTGATGCCGGTCGAGGCGCTGTGGCGCTGGCTGCGCGAGGACGTGACCTACCATCACTGCCATCCCAGCCGGGACGACCTCACCCGTCGCATCGCCGCCTTCCAGGCCCGCGTCAATCAACAGCCCTTCGTCCTCGCCGACCGCCTCTGGGTCAAAGACCAGCTCGATCCCGAGGAGGAGAAACTCAGGTTCTCAAACTAGACGCGGTTTAGTGATGCGTGTGAGCTCGCCCGCCTCCTGGGCGGCTGCTCCGCCGCCTGCCTGGGCAGCAAGGACGGCCAGCAGCGCCGCGGTGGCTCGCACCAGCACCGCATGCGGATGGCTGTCTGACGCGGCTTGGCCGGGTTGATAATGGCATGGCAACTCCCCCCTGCGCACGAGCGGCCGCGGCTTGTTGGTGCCGATGCCACCGACGCTTGGGCAGTAAGCGTCTTCTCTTCGCCCGACGCAAGGCCGATTACCTTCGGGCGGTCAGATCAGGAGCACCAGGTCGAGCGTAGCCGCCCCCGCAGGTTCTGTTGCGTGCTTCTGGAGTATTGTTCGCGGCCCCGAAGTCCCACTTCAGCCGGCCTTCCGCACTTGTGCCGTCTCGTCCTTGCCCTCCTCGAGGAAGGCGCGCACGGCCATGTCGGCCAGCCGGTCGCCGGCGGCGAGCACGGCCTCGTCCGGCACCCGCTCCAGCCTGGTGTACGAGGGGTGGTGGTGCGGCTTGTAGGGGTTGTTGCTGGCCTTGTTGTAGCAGCAGATCAGGAGGTTGCGGCTCCTGGCCGAGAGGTTGGCGGCCGAGCAGTGCAGCGTGTTGCTGTGGAAGAAGAGGGCGTCGCCCGGCTCCATCTCGCAGTGCACGACCTCCATGCTCTTCATCGCCTGCTCGACCCGCTCGGGGTCGGCGCCGGTCTGGCCGGCGGCACGGCCGTGCTCGATCCGGCCCATGAGGTGGCTGCCCTTCAGCACCTGCATGCAGCCGTTCTCGCGCGTCGCGGGCTCGAGGGCGATCGCGACCGAGAGCATGTCGGGGAAGAGGCAGCCGTTCTGGTACCAGTAGCCATAGTCCTGGTGCCACTCCCAGCGGCCGCCGCCGCCCGGGCGCTTCATCGTCAGCTTGCTGTGATAGTGGTAGACCTCGCCGCCAAGGAGCCGCTCGGCCCCGCCGGCGATGCGCTCCGAGCGCGCGATCATGCCGAAGACGTCGTCGCCGGGGTGGTTCCACAAGGCGAGCTCGGTCGAGCCGCCCTCCGTGTCGGCGATCTTGAGCCGGTTGCCGCGGATGGCGGGGTCGGCGGCGATGACCTGGGCCGCCAGCTCCATCTCCTCCGCCAGCATCATGCCGCGCTTGATGACATAGCCGTCCGCCCGGAAGGCGGCATGGTCCTCGTCGTCCAGATGCTCGAACGTCCGCATCGCCCGTCTCCCCGATCGCTTCTTGTGCTCGCGAGGTTCTGGCACAAGACCGGCCCTGGGGGTACGGATCGCCCGCCGGCGCCGATCCCGCCGGCTTGGCCGGATCCGGTACGGGCGAGCGGACGACGAGGAATGGCGCAGACCCTGAGCCGCACGCCGGACCTCGCAAGGCCGGTGCGCCGCGCCGTCGTCCAGCTCGATGCCGTCCTGAGCCTGGTCGGGACCGTGCTCTGCATCCTGGGCACGGCCATGCTCCTGCCCGCCGCCTTCGACGTGGTCGACGACAATCCCGGCTGGCACGCGTTCGTGGCCGCGAGCGGCCTCACGCTCTTCGTGGGCGGTGCCCTGATGCTGGCGACCCGGGGCAGCTTCAGCCGGCTGGGCACCCGCGAGGCCGTGCTGGCCGCCATCCTGACCTGGGTCGCGGCATCGCTCTGCGGTGCCCTGCCGTTCATGCTGGCGGCCCAGCCCATGGACTTCACCGATGCCGTGTTCGAGACCGTCTCCGGCCTGACGGCCACCGGCTCCTCGGTCCTGGTCGGCCTCGATCAGGCGCCGCGCGGCATCCTTGCCTGGCGCTTCCTCCTGATCTGGCTCGGCGGCTTCGGCCTCGTCACCTTCGCCGTCCTGTTCCTGCCCTTCCTGCGCGTCGGCGGCCTGCAGCTCTTCATGTTCGATCTCTCGGCCCGGCCCGGCAAGTTCCTGCCCAGGCTGGGCCAGGTGATCGCCATGATCGCCGCCGTCTATCTGACGCTCACCGTCCTCTGCGCCGTCTGCTTCGACCTTGCGGGCATGAGCGGCTTCGACGCGCTGGGGCACGCCATGGCCGCCATCGCCACCGGCGGCTTCTCCTCACACGATGCGGGCTTCGCCCACTGGGACAGCGCGCTCCTGGAATACATCGCCAGCCTGTTCATGCTGCTCTCGGCGCTGCCGTTCTTCCTCTACATCCACCTCTTGCGCGGCGAATGGCGGCCGCTGGTCACGGAATCCCAGGTCCGGCTGTTCGTGGTCCTGGTGGCGATCTCGATCCTGCTTCTCGCCGCGTGGCGGGTCACCGAGTACGGCGTGGTGCCGCTGCAGGCGTTGCGCGAGGCCACCTTCAACCTCATCTTCGATCATCTCCACCACCGGCTTCGCCTCGACCAGCCAGGATTTCTCACAGTGGGGCGGCTTCGCCGGGGTCATCCTGGTGATGGCGATGCTGCTCGGCGGCTGCACCGGCTCGACGGCCGGCGGTATCAAGATGTTCCGCCTCCATATCCTGCTCCAGACCGTCCGCGCCCAGCTCGCAGCCCAGATCTACCCCTCCGGCAGCTTCCCCGCCCGCTACAACGGCCGGACCGTGCCGGAATCCGTGCGCGCCGGTGCGGTGAGCTACTTCTTCGTCTATCTCGCCAGTGCCGCCTCGCTGTCCTTGGCGCTGAGCATCGCCGGGCTCGACTTCGCTGAGGCGGTGAGCGCTGCCGCCACCTCGCTGGGCGGCGTCGGGCCTGCGCTCGGTCCCCGCATCGGCCCCTGCTGCACCTTCGAGGTGGTCCCGGACAGCGCCAAGTGGCTGCTGATCCTGGGCATGCTGGCAGGCCGGCTCGAGATCCTGATCCTCATCATGCCCCTGACCCGCCTGTTCTGGCGCGGCTGAGAAGCGGAGAAGTCCGACGTCCGTCGTCCTCGAGATCGTGGCCCCGGTCTTCGGCCTGGTGCTGCTGGGCTACCTCGCCGCCCGCCGCTTCGGCTTCGACCAGGCCGCCACGCGCGGCCTGTCGCTGTTCGTCTTCAGCTACGCCATTCCCATCATGCTCGTGCGCACGATGGCCCATGTCGAGCTGCCGGCCCAGCCCGAGTGGGGCCTGATCACGGCCTATTTCGCCAGCACCTTCATCATCTTCGGCCTCGGTGCCGTGGCCGCCTGGCGACCATTCCGGCGCACCGGCGCCGAGCCCGCCATCTACGGCATCACGGCCGCCTTCTCGAACTCGCTGATCCTGGGCATCCCGCTGGTGCTCGAGGCCTTCGGGCAGGAGGCCGCCGTCCCGCTCTTCCTGATCATTGCCTTCCACTCGGCCTTCCTGTTCACGCTCACCACCATCGTCGCCGAGGCCGGGCTCGGGGCCGGCCTGCCGCTGCGTCAGATCCCGATCAATGTCGGCCGCGGCCTCGTCACCAACCCGATCCTCTGGGGCCTGGGCATCGGGCTCGCCATGAACCTCACCGGCCTCAGTCTTCCCGGCCCGGTCGACCGTCTGGCCTCCTACCTCGCCGACGCCGCCCTGCCGTGCGCCCTCTTTGCGCTGGGTGCGAGCCTCAGCGGCTTCCACCTCGGCGGCGCTCTCCCGAGCGCCCTCGTGCTGACCGCCCTCAAGAACCTGGTCCACCCGCTGATCGTCGTCCTGCTCGCCATCGTGCTCGACCTCAGCCCAATCACCGCCAAGGTCGCGATCACCGTCGCCGCCTGTCCCTCGGGCGTGAACGCCTACCTCTTCGCCGCCCGCTACAACGCGGCCACCGCTGAGAGCACGAGCACGATCCTTGTCTCGACCGCGGTCTCGGTGCTGACGCTTTCGCTGCTGCTCAACTGGCTGCAGGGGTGAGCCGAGGCTCCTCGTTCGCCATCCCGCCCTTGCCGAAATGGACCAGCACGAACGCCAGCGCCTCGGCCGCCTCGTAGAGGGCCTCGTACCGCCCCGACTTGCCGAAATGCCCGGCCGTCATGTTGGTCTTGAGCAGGAGCAGGCGGTCGTCCGTCCGCATCGCGCGCAGCCGGGCTGCGTACTTCGCCGGCTCCCAGTAGGTCACGCGCGGGTCGCTGATGCCTGCCGTGATCAGGATCGGCGGATAGGCCTGCTCCTTGATATTGTCGTAGGGGCTGTAGGTCAGGATCCGGCAGAAGGCCTCGGGGTCGGTCACCGGGTTGCCCCATTCCGGCCACTCGATCGGGGTCAGCGGCAGGCTGGCGTCCAGCATCGTGGCGAGGACGTCGACGAAGGGGACGTCGAGCACGGCACAGCGCCAGAGCTCGGGGCGCTTGTTGAGCACGGCCCCGATCAGCATGCCGCCCGCACTGCCGCCCCGGATCGCGATCTCGCCCGGCTTCGTGTAGCCCTCGCGGATCAGGTACTCGGCACAGGTGATGAAATCGGCGAAGGTCCGCTTCTTCTGGTCGAGCTTGCCCTCGCGATACCAGCGCCAGCCCAACTCGTCGCCGCCGCGCACATGGGCATAGGCGAACGCCACGCCGCGATCGAGCAGGCTCAGGCGTCCCGACGCAAAGGCCGGATCGAGCCCGTGCCCATAGGCACCATAGCCGTAGAGCAGAAGCGGCCCCCCTCCTTCGGGGAGCGAGCCCTTGCGGTAGACGATGGTGATCGGCACCTCGGTCCCGTCCGAGGCCGGGGCCAGGAGGCGGCGGCTGGTGTAGAGCCCGGGGTCGTAGCCGCTGGGGATCTCCTGCCGCTTGCGTAAGTGAAGCTCGCGGGTCTCGACCTCGTAGTCGAACACCGAGGCCGGGGTGACCATCGAGGTGTAGGTGAGGCGCAGGAGGTCGGTCTCGAACTCGCGGTTCTCGCCCAGGCCCACGGTGTAGGCCGGCTCCTCGAAAGGGACGGTGTGCTCCTCGCCGGCATAGGTGCGGATGCGCACGTGGCTGAGCCCGTCCGCCCGCTCGGCGATCGCCATGAAGTCGGCAAAGCAGGTGAGGCCAAGGAGATAGTGGCGGTCGCTGCCGGCGATCACCTCCTCCCATTCGCTCTCGGAAGGGTTGCTCTCCGGTGCGGTGACCAGCCGGTAGTTCTCATGCCGATCGTTGGTGAGGATGAAGAAGCGGCCGTTGGCGTGGTCCAGGCTGTAGCGATGGTCGGTCCGCCGCGCCGCGACCAGCCGCAGCGGGCCCGAGGGATCGGCCGCATCCAGGAGCCGCAGCTCGCGGGTGACGTGCGTCCCGGTGGCGACCTTGAGGAACCGCCGGCTCTGCGTCTTGCCGATCGAGACGAAGAAGGCCGGGTCCGCTTCCTCGTAGAGCACCGGATCGGCGGCCGGGTCGCTGCCCAGCCGGTGCAGGCGGACCCGGAACGGGCGCAGCTGCTCGTTCAGCTCGACATAGAGGAAGCTCTCCCCGTCCTCCGCCCATTCCACGCTGCCGGAGCAGTTGGTGATGAGATCGGGCAGGGCCTCGTTCGCTCCGGTCAGGGTGACGTGGACCCGGTAGCGCTCGGAGCCGTCCTCGTCGCTGGCATAGGCGAGGAGCCGACCGTCATGGGTGGGCTCGAAGCTGGCGAGGCGGAAATAGGCCTTGTCCTTCGCGAGCTCGTTCTCGTCGAGCACGAGCTGCGCCTCGCCACCCTCGAGCGGCTGGCGGAACCAGGCCCGGTACTGGGCACCCGGCTCGAAGCGCCACTGGTAGGCGAAGGGGCCCCAGGGGGCGGGGACGGAATGGTCGTCCTCCTTGATCCGCCCCTTGAGCTCGGCGTGGAGCTGCTCGACCAGCGGGCGATGCGGCGCCATCACCGCCTCGAAATAGGCGTTCTCGGCCTCGAGATAGGAACGGATCGTCGGGTCGCGGACCTCGGGGTAGGCAGGATCGCGCAGCCACGCATACTCGTCCGACCAGACGATGCCGTAGCGCTCGCGGCGCTCGGGCTCGCGCCGGGCAACCGGCGGGTGGGGAGGGTTCATGCGGGCTCCGTCGACGGATCGGGACTTGGCATCCGTCCTGCTAGCTTGGCATCCGTCCTGCTAGGATGTGAACCCGGCGGGGAAAGGGCAAGCGCGGCATGAACGGACGGGTGGCAGGGCTCTTCGTCTATCCGGTCAAGGGCTGCGCCGGCACGGGCCTCGGCGAGGCCAGGCTTCTTGCCAGGGGGCTGGAGCACGACCGGCGCTGGATGATCGTCACCCCTGCCGGCCGTTTCCTCACTCAACGGGAGCAGCCGGCGCTGGCCCGCATCCTGCCGGTCCTGGGGGAGGGGGAGCTGACCTTGCGCTTCCCCGACGGTTCCGAGCTCCGTCTGCCGATCGCGGACGAGGGTGAGCCGCTCCGGGTCACCGTCTGGCGCGACGAGGTCGACGCCTTCGCCGTCTCGCCTGCCGCCGACGCTGCCCTGAGCTTCTACCTGAGCCGCCCGGTGCGCCTCGTGCGCTTCCCCGAAGCCTCGCTCCGCGCCTGCGATCCCGCCTTTGCCCCGTCCGGCAGCCACACCGGCTTCGCCGACGCCTTTCCGCTCCTGATCACCTCCCTGAGCTCGCTGGACGAGCTCAACGACGCCCTGCTCGAACGCGGCGCGGAGCCCGTCCCGATGGCGCGCTTCCGGCCCAACCTGGTCCTCGCCGGCCTGCCCCGCCGGGCCGAGGACGAGGCCCGGCGCTTCCGCCTCGCGAGCGGCGTCGAGATCCTGCTCGTGAAACCCTGCGACCGCTGCATCGTCACCACGACCGATCAGGTCACGGGCGAGCGCATGGGCAACGAGCCGATCGCCACCCTGCGCCGGATCCGCCGCAACCCGGGCACGGGCGGGGTCAGCTTCGGCCAGAACGGAGTCCCGGTCCTGGCCGCAGGTGCTACGGTCACGCTCAGCGTCGGCGAGGCTTTCGAGCTCCTGCCCGCCTGAGCTCAGATCGTCTTGGTGAGCCCGCCATCGATGTCGATCAGGGCGCCGTGCAGCAGCCGGCCCTCGGGCGAGGCCACGAACGCCACCAGTGCCGCGATGTCCTCGGGCTCGCCGATCCGCATGATCCGGGATTCGACCGCCATCCGCACCACCGCCTCCTCGGTGCTGATGCCCTCACTCTCCGCCAAGCGATCGCACGCGCGGCTCCAGCCGCCCGGTGCGGACCGGCCCGGGATTGACGGCCACCACCCGCACGCCGTCCGCCACGCCCTTGTCCGCCAGCGCCTTGGTCAGCGAGAGCAGGGCCGCATTGACCGAGCCGCCGACCGTGAACTCCGCCCCGGGCGTGCGCCCGCCGGCGCCGACCACGTTGACGATCGTGCCCCGCCGCTCCGCCAGCAGCGGCCACGCCGCCCGCGCCGCCCGCACCGCGGCATAGAACTTGAGCGCGAACCCGTCCGTGAAGTCATCGTCCGTGAGCGCCAGGAAGTCGCCCCGCTTCGTGGCGCCGGCATTGTTGACCAGGATGTCCACGGCGCCGAACCGCTCCCGTGCCGCCTCCACCATCCGGGCCGGCGCATCGGCTGCCCGCAGGTCGAGGGCCAGGCCCAGCGCCGGCCTGCCCAAGGCGTCGAGCTCGCGCACGACGGCACCGACGGCAGCTTCGTCCCGGGCAGCGATTGCGACCGATGCGCCCTCGCGCGCGAGGCGCAACGCGATTGCGCGGCCGATGCCCCGGCTCCCGCCCGTCACCACGGCAACCTTGCCGCCGAACCGACCCTCCATGGTCATCAACCGCCTCCTCCCTGCCTCGGCCGATGTGGCGCCAGCGCCGATTGCGGCCCCTGTCACGACCAGTTACTGACGGCCGATTGACTATCAACCTGCCCGGCCGGGGTGCTGCCGCAGGACAGACGATCAGGGGAGCGCTGCTGCCATGCGCAGGCGTGAGATTGGCTATCTGACCGCGGGTCTGGCGATGAGCGTCGCCATGCCGGCCGTGATCGGGCGGGCGGCCGAAATCCAGGAGCGCACCTTGCGCCTCTCGACCGCCGGCAACAAGGGCAGCCCGCATGTCATCGGCGCCCAGAAGTTCGCCGACCTCGTGGCCGAGAAGAGCGGCGGCCAGATCACGGTCAAGATCTACCCGGGCGGCGTGCTCGGGCCCGACCTGCAGAACTATTCGGCGATGCAGGGCGGCACGCTCGACTTCAACATCAGTAACGCCAGCTATCTCGCCGGCAACGTGAAGGAGATGGCGGTCTTCGACTTCCCCTTCCTGTTCAACACGGTCGAGGAGGTCGATGCGGTCGCCGACGGCCCGGTCGGGAAGAAGCTCCTGGCCAGGCTGCCCGAGAGGGGCCTGGTCGGCCTCGCCTATACCGACCTGGGCTTTCGCCACTTCAACACCCAGCGCCGGCCGGTCGCCAAGGCCGAGGACGTGGCGGGCCTGAAGATGCGCGTGATCCCGACCCCGATCTATGTCGAGGTGATGAACGCGCTGGGTGCGAACGCCGTGCCGATGCCCTACACCGAGGTCTACTCGGCGCTGGAGACCGGGGCCGTCGACGGCATGACCAACACGCTGGTCAACATCATCGACATGAAGTTCTACGAGGTGGCGAAGCACGTCACCCTCACCAACCACATGTACAACGCCCAGGCGCTCATCATGAGCAAGAAGACCTGGGACAAGCTCAGCGAGGCGGAGCGGCGGATCGTCGAGGAGGCGGGGGCCGAGATGGCGCCCTACCAGCGCAAGGCTTCGCGCGACCTCAGCGCCAAGGCCATGGAGCAGCTCAAGGCCGAGGGCGTGGAGGTGGTGGAGCTGCCGGCCGCGGAGATCGCGATCATGCGCGAGAAGGTGCAGCCCGTGGTCGAGAAGTTCACGGCCAGCGTCGGGCCGGAGCTGGTGGCGGAGCTGCGCGCCGAGATCGAGAAGGTGCGCGGCAAGAGCTAGCCTGCTGAGAGGACGGCCTTTCCGGCCGTCCTTGTGCGAACCCGCACTGCGCCACCGCACGGCACGCTGGGCTATCGCCATGGGTCGTTGCGGCTTTTCGCCACCGCTGAAATCGTTCACGGTTCGGTCAACAGGTGTTGTGCGCTATCTTCAGGTCCTGCGCCGGGCTTCATGGAAGTGGTTGGGCGATGGACTACGAGCAGCAGTTCCGCGCCGCGGTTGACCGGGTGCGCTCGGAGGGTCGCTACCGGGTGTTCGCCGACCTGCAGCGGCAGGTGGGACGCTTTCCGCTGGCCTTGTGGCACAGCCCGCGCGGCACGCGCGAGGTCACGGTCTGGTGCTCGAACGACTATCTGGGCATGGGCCACAGCCTGCCGGTGGTCGAGGCCGGGGCGGTGGCGATCCGCGGCTACGGGGCCGGGGCCGGCGGCACCCGCAACATCTCCGGCACCACGCATCTGCACGTGCTGCTCGAGCAGGAGCTGGCAGCACTCCACGGCAAGGCCGCCGCGCTCGTCTTCACCTCTGGCTACGTCGCCAACGAGGCCGCGATCAGCACCGTTGCGCGGCTGCTCCCCAACTGCATCATCTTCTCGGACGAGCGGAACCACGCCTCGATGATCGCGGGCGTGCGTAGCTCCGGGGCCGAGAAGCACATCTTCCGCCACAATGACCTGGCCCACCTCGAATGGCTCCTGCGCCAGGTCGACCGCGCGCGGCCGAAGCTGATCGCGTTCGAGAGCGTCTACTCGATGGACGGCGATTTCGGCCCGATCGCCGAGATATGCGACCTCGCCGATCGCTACGGGGCCATGACCTATCTCGACGAGGTCCACGCTGTCGGCATGTACGGTGCTGGCGGGGCCGGCGTGGCCGAGCGTGACCGCGTCATGGACCGGATCACGGTCGTCCAGGGCACGCTCGCCAAGGCCTTCGGCTGCATGGGCGGCTATCTTGCGGCCTCCTCGGCGCTTGTCGATGCCGTGCGCAGCCACGCCCCCGGCTTCATCTTCACGACCTCGCTGCCCCCCGCCATTACCGGGGCGGCCCTGGCGAGCGTGCGCCATCTGCGCAGCGAGGCCGGAGCCCGCCTCCGTCTGCGCCACCAGGAGCGTGCCGCGACCCTGAAGCGGCGCCTCGCCCTGGCCGGCCTGCCGGTGATGGCGAGCCCGTCCCACATCGTGCCCGTGCTGGTGGCCGACCCGGTCCGCTGCAAGCGCGCCTGCGACCTGCTCCTGGAGGAGCACGGCATCTACATCCAGCCGATCAACTACCCGACCGTCCCCCGCGGCACCGAACGCCTGCGGATCACGCCCTCGCCCCTGCACGACGATGCAGCCATGGACCGGCTGGTGGCAGCCCTGCAGAGCGTCTGGCAGGCGCTCGAGATCAGGCGGGCGGCCTGAGGGACGCCGCCTGCCGCTTGGCGCGCCTCGCGGCGCGCGCCACCTGCGCCTGCCACACCACGAGCAGCGGCACCACGCCCAGCTCCATCACCAGGGCCGCCAGGTGCGCGGCACCCGGCATGCCGCTCATCGGCAGGGCGACCAGCCGGCCGAAGCCGCCGCAGACCACGACCAGGGCCGCGAGCCTGAATCGCGCGACCCGCCGCTCGATCGCGGGCACCGCCGAGGCGAAGACGAGCCCCAGGCCCAAGAGCAGCCCGGAGAGATAGCGGAAGTGGCTGTCGAGATCCCGGGCACCCTCGGCCAGACCGCCGACCAGCCGCGGCCCCAGCATCACGCCGGCAAAGCCAGCACCCAGCGGCACGAGGCACAGCACGCTCACCGTGATCTGCAGCAGCCGCCGGCTCATGCTCCGGGCTTCCTGGACGTCGCCCCCACCCCCGCTACCCGTCGATGACCACGGTCCTCGTCACCGGTGCCGGCGGCTATCTCGGGACCACGCTGGTCCCACTCCTGCTGGCCGCCGGCCATGCCGTGCGAGCGCTCGACCGGTTCTACTTCGGCCGCGGCCTCCTGGCACCCCACCCCGGCCTGGAGATCGTCACCGCCGATACACGGCTCCTCACCCCGGCCCACCTCGCGGGCGTGGGCGCCGTCATCGACCTCGCCGCCCTCTCCAACGATCCCAGCGGCGAGCGCTTCGGCACCGAGACCTGGGCCATCAACCACGCCGCCCGCGTCCGCTGCGCCGGGCTCGCCAAAAGCACCGGTGCGACGCGCTACATCCTGCCCTCGTCCTGCAGCGTCTACGGCTTCCACCCGGGGGGCGAGCCCTGCACCGAGGACACGCCGCCCCGGCCGCTGACCACCTACGCCGCCGCCAATCTCCGCGCCGAGGCCGACATACTGGATCTCGCCGACCAGCACTTCCACCCCACGATCCTGCGCCTCGCCACCCTCTACGGCCACAGCCCGCGCATGCGCTACGACCTCGCCGTCAACGGCATGGTCTGGGGTGCCTGGACCAGCGGCCGCTTGCCGCTGATGCGCGACGGCTCGCAATGGCGGCCGTTGCTCCACGTCCGCGACGCGGCCGATGCGATCCGCTTCGTGCTGGAGCATCCCGCCGCCCGTCTCCTCAATGTCGGTGCCGATGACGGCAATGTCCGCCTGGCCGACCTGGCCCGGCGCGTCCGCACCGCCCTGCCGCGGCCGGTCCGCATCGAGTGGTACGGCGACCCGGATGCCCGCTCCTACCGCGTGCGCTTCGACCGCCTGGCGGCACTCGGCTGGGAAGCCCGCCACGGGATCGAGGATGCCGTGGCCGAGCTCGCGGGCCTTCTCGCGGCTGGTGAGGCGCAGCGCACGCCCGCGACCATCACTCTCGACTGGTACGAAGCGGTCGAGCGCCGCTGCGGTGCCGTGAGCGATCCGAGTGCGCCCGTGGAGCTGCCTGCGCCAGCGTCGCATTGACCTGGATCAACGCCGCCGACTAGGGCAGGCTCGTTTCCGTGCCGATATCCCGGCGAGCGAGAGTGAGCAGCAGATGGCGTCCCCAGGCATGGCCGGGTGCGGTTCGGCGACACGGTGCGAAGCATGTGCGGTCCGCATGGAGGCCGTCTGTCGTGTCGTCGGTGCCGACAAGCTGCCGAGGCTCGCGGCCCTGGCCGCCTGCCGGCGCGTGGATGCCGGTGCCGCCCTCTTCGAGCAGGGCGATCCGGCCCAGAACGTCTACACCGTCACTGAAGGCCTCCTGAAGCTCTACAAGCTCCTGAGCGACGGCCGCCGGCAGGTCGTGGGCTTCCTCGGCCCCGGCGACTTCCTCGGTCTCACCGGCGGCCCCGCTCATGCCTTCACGGCCGAGGCCGTGACGCCGGTCACCACCTGCAGCTTCCGCCGCACCCAGTTCCAGCAGCTCATGAACGAGTTCCCGTCCCTGGAGCGTGAGATCCTGAGCCGCGCCTCGACCGACCTCGCCGCCGCCCAGGAACAGATGCTCCTCCTGGGCCGCAAGACTGCCCGCGAGCGCGTCGCCACCTTCTTCCTCGGCATGGCCCAGCGCACCCATGCCGAAGGCGGCCCGATCGACCTCCCGATGGGCCGCACCGACATCGCCGACTATCTGGGCCTCACCATCGAGACGGTGAGCCGCACCATCACCAGCCTGCGGAAGGAGGGGCTGATCGAGCTGCCGTCGACGAACGAGCTGGTCATCCGCCGCCCGGCGGAGCTGCAGCGGGTTGCGGGGAGCTGATACGGAGCCCGCGGCTGCGTGATCTGCCGGCCTGATTACTGCCTGTGCGCCTCGACATAGGCGCGCAGGACCGCCTGCATCCGGCTCTGATAGCCGCGTCCCCGCGCCTTGAACCAGCCGAGGATCTCGGGATCCAGACGCATTGTGATCCGCTCCTTGCGACGCGGGTTGATGAGCCGGGAATGCTCGGCCCAATCGGACCTAACGCCCAATTCGATCATCTCCTCGGCGGCCGCCTGCTCCACGTCTTCCTCGCTCATGCGGTCCAGGCGCTGCCAGTCCGTCCGGCCCTCGGCTGGCCGCTAGCTGCCGTCCGGCTGCTCGAGGAGGACGCGGCCGTCAGTGGTCAGCACCGCCCGCGAGAGCTTTTCTTCACTCATACGTCCTCCAGTCCTTCCGATTCGCTCTCCATGCCGAAACGATGCGGTAGGTCGTGCCGGCGGTCAAAGCGAAACCTGGCAAGACAGCGTCGGACCGCGCTGGGGGTGGGCTGCCCCTACATCCCCGCCGCCTGGAACGTATCGCACTGGTTCACGTCGCCCCTCTCCAGCCCACGTCGGAACCAGGTCATCCGCTGCTCCGAGCTCCCATGCGTGAAGCTGTCCGGGACGACGCGGCCCTGGGTCTCGCGCTGGATCCGATCATCACCGACGGCGGCCGCGGCGCGCAGGCCTTCCTCGATATCGCCGGGCTCCAGCACCTGGCGGGCCTCCTGGGCGTGGTTCGCCCAGACGCCGGCGTAGCAGTCGGCCTGGAGCTCGGTCAGGACCGAGAGCTGGTTGGCCTGGTCGCGACCGATCTGCTGGCGGGCGGACTGCACCTGCTGCGTAACGCCGAGCAGCGTCTGCACGTGATGGCCGACCTCGTGCGCCACGACGTAGGCCTGGGCGAAGTCGCCGGGCGCTCCGAAGCGCTGCTCCAGCTCGTCGAAGAAGGAGAGGTCGACATAGAGCTTGCGGTCGCCCGGGCAGTAGAAGGGACCGGTAGCGGCCTGGGCGGAGCCGCAGGCCGAGTCGACCGCCCCTGAGAACAGCACCAGCGTGGGCTCCTCGTACTGCTTGCCGCCCTGCTGGAAGATCGTCTTCCAGGTCTCCTCGGTGTCGCCTAGCACCAAGGAGACGAACTTCTCGCGCTCGGCCTCCTGCGGACTGGCAGGCCCGCGCGGCTGCTCGTAGCCCGCGGGCGCCCCGCCGTCGCCCATCCCGCCCTGGAGGATGACGCTCGGATCGATGCCCAGGAACATGGCGACGACCGCGATCACGATGATCCCGATCCCCCCGCCCGCACCGACCTTGAGGCCGCGGCCGCCGAAGCCGCCGCCCATGCCGCGGCGGTCCTCGATATTGCTGCTCTGGCGACCGTAGGTCCAACGCATGGCGGCAACCCTCCCTGGCGCACACGGGCCAGCCCACACCCTGGCATGTACCAGAAGCTACAAGGCGGCGGGTGGTTCCAGGCCAGCCTTATCGCGCAGCATCGCCGTGATGCCGCGCAGCCGCGGCATAGACCTCGCCATAGGTGCGCACGCGTTGCCGGCGCTGGGCCAGGGGCCAGCTCTCGTCCGGCGCCACGCGGCGGCGCTCCATCATGGCGAGACCGGCGCGGGCGGCCGTGAGGTCGGGGAAGAGCCCGGCCGCGAGCCCGCCCAGGAGCGCAGCACCCAGGGACGTCGCCTCCGGCATCTCGGCGGCCTCGACGGGCCGGCCATAGAGGCTCGCCTTCAGCCGCAGCAGCAGCGGGTTGCGGGTGCCGCCGCCGGTGGCCTGGATGCGGCTGAGCTCGACGCCGCCGGCGCAGGCCCGCATGAGGTCGAGCTGGTTCGCCGAGTCGAGGGCCAGCCCTTCGAGCAGGGCCCGGAACAGCACGCCCCGGCTGCAGGCATCGGAGAGCCCGAGAAAGCCGCCGCGGGCCACGGGGTCTGGGAAGGGGGGCGAGCCCAGGCGGAGCTGCGGCAGGAACATCACCTCGTGGGCACCCGGCGGCACGGCCTCGGCCTCAGCGATCAGGGTCGCGTAGTCGGTCCCGGGCCAGAGGCTGCGGAACCACTCGATCGAGGCCGCGCAGGTGGGCAGCCCGCCGAAGAGATAGGTGAGCGGCCGGTCGACCTGGATCCGGCCCTGGTTGACCCCGGCCTCGAGCAGGGCCGGCGCCCGGCTGGGCTCGGGTGTGACCAGCAGCAGAGCCTCGGCCGTGCCCAGCGAGTCCAGCAGCACGCCCGGCTCGTCGGCGCCCAGTGCCAGGAGCCCGCACAGGTGATCGTGCCCGCCGACCCCGACCACGCAGTCGGCGGGGAGGCCCGTGGCGGCCGCGGCCTCCGGCAGGAGTGTTGCCAGCCGGCTGCCGGACGGCCTGAGCTCCGGCAGCAGGCTGCCATCCAGGTCCACGGCTGCCAGGATCTCCTCCGACCACTGCCCGGCCGCGATGTCGAGCAGCATCGTGCGCGACGCGTGGCTGTAGTCGGACGCCGGCACGCCGCAGAGCCGCCAGGCGAGCCAGCCGCTGACCGAGACCCAGCGCACGGCCGCCGCGAACGTGTCCGGCTCGTGCCGCCGCAGCCAGAGCAGCTTGCACAAGGTGAAGGTCGGGTCGGGGCACAAGCCGCTGATCCAGTGCAGCCGCGACCGCCCGATCCGGGCTTCCAGTCCCGGCAGCTCGCCCGCCGGCCGGGCGTCGTACCAGGCGAGCACCGGGCCTACCGGGCGCCCCTGCCGGTCCAGCAGCACGCCGGCCTCGCCCATGCTGCCGACCGCCACCGAGCGGATCCGCCGCGGGTCGTCCACGCGGGCGACGGCACCGCGCATGGCGGCGAGCGCTGCCTGCCACAGCTCTTCCGCATCGTGCTCGCCCTGACCGGCGGCGGGCGTGCGGGTCGGCGTGGGTGCGGAGCCCTCGGCCACGACGGTGCCCTCGAGGTCGAACACGAGGGCACGGATGCGGCTCGTCCCGGCATCGATGCCGAGAAGGAGTGGGGAGCCGGACAAGGCTCTGACTAGCTGCGCAGGAGCTCGGCCGCCTCCTCGGCGCGCGCGTCCTCGTGGATCACGGCGCGGAGGGCGCGGACCATGCCGGCCGGGTTGGCGTGCTGCCAGATGTTGCGGCCGAACACGACACCCTTGCCGCCGACCGCGATCATGTCGGCCACCATCCGCAGCACGTCGAGATCGCTGTCCAGCTTGGGGCCGCCGGCGATCAGGACCGGTGCGGGCACCGAGGCCACCACCTTGGCGAAGCTCTCGCGCGAGCCCGTGTAGTAGGTCTTGAGGATGTCGGCCCCGTGCTCGAAGGCGATCCGGCAGGCATCCGCCATCATCTGCGCGTCCAGCGTGTCGGGGATCGAGGGGTGGGGGCAGGGGAGGGCCTCCACCATCAACGGCATCTCGTCCTTCAGGCATTCGCCCGCGACCTCGGCCACGATGGCGGCCGTGTCCATCTCGCAGGGTGCGCCCATGAAGTACATCAGGCAGACGCCGTCGCAGCCCAGGAGCTGGGCGTCATCCAGCGTGTGCAGCAGCATCCACTGCGTGTTCTCGAGCCAGCGCTCCTTCAGGACCGAGGGCCCGCCGTCGAGCCGCAGATAGACCGGCACCCGCCCGATCAGCCGGTCGCGATAGGCCTTCACCGTCCCGAACGAGGTCATGATGCCATCGGCCCCGGCCTCGATCACGGTGTCGATGACCGCACCCGCATCCTCGAGCCCGCGCACCGCCCCCATCGCCCGCGCGTGGTCCATCGCCACCACGAGCTGCTTTCCCTCGACCTCGAGCATCCGGTCCGGCCCCCCTCGCTGCTGCGGGCCGCACCATAGTGGCGGGGTGGCCCCATGCCTACGCCGGCGTGCTGCTCCGCCCTATTCTTCCGGACGTGCAATGAAGCGGAGGACGGGATGAGCGACGGCCAGCCGGAGATCACCTTCTACCACGCGCCGCAGACGCGATCCGTGATCGTGCGCTGGATGCTGGAGGAGCTGGGTGTCCCCTACCAGGTCGAGCGCATCGACCTCGCCTCGGGCGAGCATCGCAAGCCCGCCTATCTCACGGTCAACCCGATGGGCAAGGTCCCGGCGCTTGCCCATCGAGGCGTCGTGGTGACGGAGGCCGCTGCCATCTGTGCCTATCTGGCCGACACCTTCCCGCAGGCCGGCCTCGCTCCGCCGATCGGCGATCCGCGGCGCGGCCTCTATTACAAGTGGCTCTTCTTCGGCCCCGGCTGTCTTGAGCCCGCGGTCACCGACCGGATGCTGAAGCGCGAGCCTGGGCCTCGCGCGCAGCTCGGCTATGGCGACCTCGACACAACGCTCACGGTCATCGCCGCTGCGGTCGAGCCCGGCCCCTACCTCCTGGGCGAGCAGTTTTCCACCGCCGACGTGGTGTTGGGCTCCGGCTTGCGCTGGGGCCTGTTCACGAAGGCGATCCCCGAGCGGCCCGAGCTCACGGCCTATGTCCAACGGCTGAGCGAGCGCCCGGCTCTGCAGCGGACGATGGCCATGGATGCGGAGCTGATGGGCCAACCTGGTCCGGCCGGTCAGACCTGAGAAGATCGAAACCTGGAGGCCCTGCCGGCGTTGTTTCCCAGTCAGGCGTGGCCGGGCGGAAGCGCCCGCCAGCCACCTTCATTCTGAAATCCCACTTGGGAGCAAAGTACAATGGGCCTCTTCACCAGCAGCATCAAGACGCTCGACGACCTGTTCGTGCACACGCTGCAGGACATCTACTATGCCGAGAACCAGATCACGAAGGCGTTGCCGACGATGATCAAGAAGGCAACGGATCCGCAGCTGAAGCAGGGCTTCGAGACCCACCTGCGCGAGACCGAGGGCCAGATCAAGCGGCTGGAGCAGGTGTTCAAGATGCACGGCCAGTCGGCCAAGGGTGTCGACTGCCCGGCGATCGACGGCATCATCAAGGAAGCCAACGAGGTCGCGAGCGACGTGGCCGACAAGGAGGTGCTGGACGCCGCCCTGCTCGCGTCCGCCCAGGCCGTGGAGCACTACGAGATCACCCGCTACGGCACGCTGATCGCCTGGGCCAAGCAGCTGGGCCGCAACGACTGCGCCAGCGTCCTCCAGCAGAACCTCGACGAGGAGAAGGCCACCGACGCCAAGCTCACCGCCATGGCGGAGCGGAAGGTGAACCTGAAGGCGGCCTGACCCCACCGGCAGGCAAGGGAGGCCAGGGCAGCCGCGAGGCTGCCCTGGCCGAGCCGGTCAGCCGTCCAGCTGCTGGCAGAAACGGATGATCCGACGGCAGGCCTCGTCCAGCTGCTCGGTCGAGGTCGCGTAGGAGATCCGGAAGTAGGGATCGAGCCCGAAGGCGCTGCCGTGGACGACGGCGACGCCGGCCTCCGCGAGGAGGGCGCGGCCGAAATCCTCGCTGGTGCGGATGTCGGTGCCGCGCGGCGTCCGGCGGCCGATGACGCCGGCACAGTTCGGGTAGACGTAGAACGCCCCCTCGGGGCGGTGGCAGCGCAGGCCCGGAGCCTCGTTCAGCATGTCGACGACAAGGTCGCGGCGGCTCTTGTAGGTGGCGTTACGCTCTTCCAGGAAGTCGAGCGGGCTGTTGAGGGCCACGACCGACGCTGCCTGGCTGATCGAGCAGGGGTTCGTGGTCGACTGCGACTGGATGATGGCGATCGCCCCGATCAGCTCCTTGGGCCCGCCGGCATAGCCGATCCGCCAGCCGGTCATGGCGAAGGACTTGGACACGCCGTTGACGGTGAGCGTGCGGCTCTTGAGGCTGGGCTCGATCTGGGCCGGCGTGCTGAAGCGGAAGCCGTCATAGACGAGGTGCTCGTACATGTCGTCGGTCATCACCCAGACATGCGGGTGACGGACGAGCACGTCGGTGAGGGCCTTGAGCTCGGCCTCGGTGTAGGCGGCCCCGGTCGGGTTGTTGGGCGAGTTCAGGACCACCCACTTGGTCCGCGGCGTGATCGCGGCCTCCAGCTCCTCCGGCTGGAGCTTGAAGCCGGTCTGCTCGGGGCAGGTGACGAAGACCGGCGTGCCGCCCGCCAGCAGCACCATGTCCGGGTACGACACCCAGTAGGGGGCCGGGACCACCACCTCGTCGCCCGGGTTCACGGTCGCCATGAAGGCGTTGTAGAGCACCTGCTTGCCGCCGGTGCCGACGGTGATCTCGGAGGGCTCGTAGTCGAGCCCGTTCTCGCGCCGGAACTTGCCCTGGATCGCCTTCTTCAGCTCGGGCGTGCCGTCCACGGCCGTATACTTGGTCACGCCGCGCTGGATGGCCTCGATCGCGGCCGCCTTGATGTGGTCCGGCGTGTCGAAGTCGGGCTCGCCGGCCCCGAGGCCGATCACGTCCTGCCCCTTGGCCTTCAGCTCGCGGGCAAGGCTGGTGATCGCGATGGTGGGCGACGGCTTGATGCGCCCCAGCGCCGCGGAAAGGATCGACACCTCACTACTCCCGACTTTCTGACGGCCGGGTTGTAGGTCCCGCAACCGACCCTGGCAACGCCGCCCGCCGCATACCTTGCGCCGCACCGGACCGGTGAAGACCGGCGGCCATGGTCCGTCGGCCGGCACAACCCGGGCTCCGCACCCTCGACTGCCGACCTCCGCCGATCGAACCCTCACATGGTCCGTGCAGGCAGGTCCAGCCTTCAGGAGCCTGGCAGCGACTTCTGCCGCGGTTGGACGCGGGCCGAAACCACGGTGGGGCTGCCGTCGAGCTGGCGGTCAAGACGGTCGATACGGCGGTAGAGGTTGGCGCTGCGCTCGAGCAGGCGGGCCAGTGGAGGCGTAAGGGCCGCGGTGACCGGGAGCTCCTCCAGGCAGATGTCGCGGCCGCCCAGGCGCCACGAGCCGTCCAGGGCTTCGGACGCCGGCATCTCGCCGCTCTGCACGGCACGGCGTGCCAGCAGCCAAGCGAGGCAAAAGCCGACGCGGGAGACGAGGCGGGTGGTCTCGCAGCTGTCGATCAGCTGCCGCAGCGGCTCCCGCGCACCGACCGGCGGAGAGGCCATGATGTAGGCGTGTGCCGCCTCGGCGAGGCCCAGGGCCTCGTTGTAGAGCGCGTCGAGATGCAGAAGGCGGATCGGCCCATCAGCCTTCTCCATGCCGGCGGTTCCTTGCGTCCCTGTCGGCGGCAAAGCTGGCGCGGGGTTAACCGCCCGTCAATCCAACCTTGCTGCGGCAGGACCGGCCAATGAAGCCGTTCGTACCCGCCTGCCCGACGGAGCCTCCCCGGGCGTCATCGAGGCAACAAGGGGCGACCCGGTCAGCACGGTGATCCGCCCCGGTGCCGGCGCCATCACCGGCGGCCGGCTTCGGCCGGGTGTCAGCGCGATCGCACCGGGCACGGCACGCCGCGGGCCCAGCACGACCGGTGCCCCGGGCCGCCGCACCACGGGGCGCAGGGCGCTCATGGCGTCGTCTCCGTCGCGACTCAGAGGATACATGCGCGGCAGCGTCCTCGCTGGCGACAGCCGCCGTTGGCCCTGGTCGGCTGAGGCAAGGCGTGTCGAGCCCAGGAACGTGCGCGGGCCACCGCCGGTACGCTGGTCGTCCCAGCTCGCATAGACCCGCTCGCGATAGGCGGCACCCAGGGCAGGCTCGGCATTGTGGTAGCGCTCGACGGCGCGCTCCCAGGAGCCCGTCTCGTCCTTGAGCGCCATGAGGAAGCGGGCGCCATAGGTGACGTTGGTGAGCGGGTCGAGACCTTCCTCCAGGTCGTCGAACGCTTCCGGGTGGTGCATGAGGTTGATCTGCATGCAGCCCAGATCGACGTTGCGCCGCTTCTGCTGGAGGAGCTGCTCGACCCAGTCGATCGCCTCGTCCTTGCTGTCGAAGTAGCGGCCGTCCCCGCCATTGTTCGCAGTCCATGGCCAGGGGGCGAAGGCGGCCGTTCCGGTCGGGCGGTGTCCGGACTCGGTGAGTGCGATCGCCTGCAGCAGGCCACGCGGCAGCCCGCCCCTGGCTTCCACGCGCGCGATCGCCTGGAGGCACAGGCCCTCGTCGCCCGCCCGTGCGGCGGCGGCACCCGCGAGCACGCAGACGAGGAGCAAGAGGACACGCTCAAGCGCTCGCAACTTCCCCAACCCCACTCCACCGGACCCTGGACCCGACGACTTTACGTCCGGACCGGTTAAGGCTGCCTTACCAGCAGCTCATCTCATGATGCCTGGGCCAGTCGCCGCGTGCAGGGCGGCCGCGCCAGGCGGCGGGCCACGGCAGCCACCGCCAGCGTGACCTCTGCCAGCACGCGCTGCAGGGCCGTGAAGCCGGCATTCGGCACGTGCGTGATCTCGTCCATGAACAGGCCGCGGCGCAGCTCCAGCTGGAGCGCGTGCAGGCCGGCCTCGGGCCGGCCGTGGCGGCCGGTGATGTAGCCGCCGGCATAGGGGCGGTTGCGGGCGACCTTGAGGCCGGCACGGCGGAACACCGCCTCGACCGCGGCCACGATCTCGGCCCCGCAGCTGCGCCCGAAACGGTCGCCCAGGGCTGCGTCCACGGCAGGCTCGCCCACGGCGACGACGCTGGGCATGGAGTGGCAGTCGAGCAGGACGGCCGAGCCCAGCCGGTCGCGGCGGTCGCGCAGCAGGGCCTCGAGCTGGCCGTGATAGGGGTGGAATACCGTGTCCAGCCGCTGCCGCAGGTCGAAGGCCGCCAGCCGCTCGTGCCAGAGCGCCTGGCCCGCCACCCGGCTCGGGACCACGCCCAGGCCCGCCCGCGCCCGCGCCGTCACCCGCAGCTCGGGCAGGGCGTCCGGGTCGCGGATCATGTCGGGATCGAGCTCGTCGGGCTCGCGATTGAGGTCGATGACCACGCGTGGGTAGCGCGCCGCGATCAGCACGGCCCCGGTCTCGCAGCCGAGCTGGAGCAGCTTGTCGATCGGGCCGTCGTCGAGGGCCAGGAGGGTGATGGCGTCGACCCGGAGCCGGTCCAGGATCGCGCGCGGATAGACCCGGCCGCTGTGCGGCGAGGACAGCACGACCGGGGCCTGCTCGCCCGTCACTTGCGCGATGGTAAAAGGCGGGGTCAGCGGCGGCTCCATCGGCAGGCGGGTCGCGGCCGCACATGACCATAGCTCGCCGCCGGCGGCAAGCATTTGCCCCAAACCTGTCACGAAGCCGCGCGGATTGGCCCTTGCGCGCCCGCCGCCCATCCCCTACCTAGCCGCCTCGCGGGCGCGTAGCTCAGCGGTAGAGCACTACGTTGACATCGTAGGGGTCACAGGTTCGATCCCTGTCGCGCCCACCATCGTTTTCAACGACAAGACCGTTCGCCGGTCGCGGGCTCGTGGAGCAGGTCTGGAACACCTTCTACCCCTTGGCCATCGACAGGTTGAACGCAGACACCGGCCGGGCACCACCCCGGCCGATGTCGCTTAAGAGGCCCTCCACAGCTTCGCGGACGCGCGGGAGGTAGCCGAGGCCTGCCTGCGGCAGGGGCTTGGCATACCGCTCCGTCGTCCTGAAGCCGGTGGTGTGGCCGAGGAAAACCGCGATCTCTTCCATGGGCACGCCGCGGCACGCGCAGAGTGCGTCGCCACGCTGTGCCTCAATGTGTAGGGTATGACGTCAGCGCTTAGCCCGGCCCGCTTCCGCAGGCGGCGCCAGCCGCTCTTGATGTCGGCAAGCGGCCGTCCGGCGAGTTGGATGACGAAAGGACCAGGCGCCACGGCCAACCACTTCTCGACCGTGGGCACCATCGGCACAATCGGCCGCAGCTTGCTTGGTCTGCTCGCGCCCGCCGTTAAGGTCGATGACCTTCAGGCCGAAGTCGATCTGGTCCTTCTGCAGCTCCAGAAGCGTGCCGGGCCGGCTGGCTGTGCCGAGCGCGAGCACGACGAAGAGGCGCACATGGAACGGCTCGACCTCAGCCGCGGCCCAAATCGGCCACCATCTCCTCGATGCTCAGAACCCGCTGACGCGGCGGTGGCAGGCGGTCAGTGTGGGGATGAAAGGCGGTTCATCGAGCAGGACCTCAGCGCTCGCGGCATGCCATGCGGATAGCCGACCGGAGATCGGAGAGCACTCGGTTGATGTAGCCGTTGCTCCGGGGGCGCATAGCGCGCGTGAACTCGCGCACGTGTTCAGGGCCAAGCTCGCGCGAGCGGAATTGAGCCGAGATGCGCCCGAAGATGACGGGCGTGGTGATCGGCCTGCTCTCCACTCGGAAGGTGCTTGGCATGCCGCTCGTAGTAGCGGGTCACGATCTCGCCCACGGTCACCTCGGCCGGGTCTGGCGGCTCGGAATTCGCTACGCTCAAGCGCGAGCCTGACGAGACGGTCGCGAGCCTCGGCTTCATCTGTGGTGTCGAGCGAGACCCTACGCCGCTGCCGGTCAGCGTCGCGATAGATGGCGCAGAAGACTCCCCGGCCGTCGTCGGTACGCTGCCAGAGCCGGAAGCCTCGATATTCGAACTCTTGCATCACTTGGCCTCGACGGTACGGCGGCGGACATAATCCGCGATCTGGGCTGGAGTAGAGAAGCGCTTGTTCCTGGTCGGCTCGACGTAGGAAAGCAGCTTCTGGCGCCAGAGCCGCCGGACGACCTTGGCGTCACCCGGAGCTTAGCTGCAACCTCGTCCGCATCCCAAAGCGGGCCGCTACCGGCATCGGTCAGGTTCACGGAGGCGTCCTCAAACTAAGCTGACCCGCGGCCGGTCGGCAGGGCTGCTGCTCGAACTCTCTTGGGAGAGTGAGCGGGCAACGCTCTGCCGGTCCACGAAGTGCAGCAGAATGGGACGGAACAGGCGGCCGGCAGGGAACGACATGGCCGTCAAGCAGGACGCCTGAAGCGCCGCAAGGTCGGGCTTCTGATAGAGCTGCCCTGGACGCCACTGACCTCACCGTCCTCAGCCGTTCGCTCCATGCCTATCTTGAGGATGAAAGACCAATCCTCGCCGGCCAGGATGCCCATGGCTGCGACGTCGAACCCGTCGTCAGGCCCCACATCGCCTCTGAAGAGCTGGCGCGGCCCTCAACGTTCTCGAACCCCGCCGCTGCGGAGCAAAGCATCTCGAGCGGCATCCCAAGACGGGAGAGCACTGATACCGGCCTTACGAAGTGGTGACGGACGAGGGCAGCCAAGGAAAGTTGGTGAGCGAGCGCAGCCGTCCCGGCTCGTCGAGGAGCGCGTTCCAGGCGGCGCAGGCCGCGTCCACCACGGCCTCGTAGCCACCGGCGAGGACGCGGTGGCTGAGCCAGCGGTCGCGGAGATACTCCCACACCCGCTCGACCGGGTTCAACTCCGGGCTGTAGGGGGGCGGGTGGATGAGGGTCAGGTTCGGCCGGCACGGTCAGGTCCTCGCTGACGTGCCAGCCGGCGCCGTCGAGGACGAGCGCGGCGTGGCTCCCGGCCGGCACGGCGCGGGCCAGCTCGGCGAGGAAGACGTCCATGGCCGCGGTCGAGACCTCGGGCAGGACCAGCGCGACGCCCTCGCCGCGCTCGGGACAGACCGCGCCGAACAGGTAGGCGGAGGCGAAGCCCTGTTGGCGCACACCGCGCGGGCGGACCCCCTTCTGGTACCAGACATGGGTGACGCCGCCCTTCTGGCCGACCCGCGCCTCGTCCATGAACCACAGCTCGATCCGCTTCCCGGTGTGCTCGCGCGCGAGCCCCTCGATCAGGTCGGGCAGAGTTTTTTGAACTGCTCCTGCGCCTTCAGATCGGCCTCGGGGTGGACCGGCCGGGCCTTCTGCCAGGAGAGGTCGAGGCCCTTGAGCAGCCTGAGCATCCCGGCCTCGCGGTAGCGGACGCCGAAGCGACGCTCGACCACATCGCACAAGTCGCGGGCACGCCAGGCGACGCAGCCGTCCTTGTTCAGGTCCGGGCCGCGCAGGACAAGCGCCTTGAGCACAGCCTGCTGGCCCTCGTCCAAGGCACAGGGACGGCCGGATCGAGGCCGGTCCCGCAGGCCCTCGACACCCTCCTCGTTGTAGCGGTGGACCCAGTCGCCAAGCGTCTGCCCGGTCATCCCCGCGAGCCTTGCCGCTTCCTCGCGGGGCAGGCCGTCGAGCGCGTTGGCCAGAGCAAGCAGGCCGGCGCTGACACGGCCGTCGCGCTCGCGGCGGGCGAGCCGGCGCAGCTCGGCTGCATCGCGGTCGGTGCGGATCGCCAAGGCTGATGGCATGGCGGCATCTCCAAGAAGAATGCCCCCGAAACACCTCGGCCGCTCGATTGATCCGTCACCACTTCATCGGGCCGGTATGAATAGGTAGCAGCGAGGTTGAGGCGGTAGGCGTCGAAGTCTACGGCCGCAAGAATGTGGCGCAGCACGTCTCCCGCCTGAAGATGCCTATGAGCGGCGTAGAGGGCGAGCGCATATCGGTTCCAGCCTTCGGCCTCACCCACATCCTGTGCGAGCGACTGCAGCCTCGCGAGCGCCCGGTCATCCTGCTCCGTCGACCCGAGGCCAATCCCGTTCCTGAGTAGCCTGGAGAAGCAGAAACTTTGCTCTATCTGCTCAGCGGGTTAGATTTCGCTGGGAGGGGGGGGTATGGCGGGAAAGCTGGCGTCTGCAGGTGCGGGTCTCAGCTCGAGGCGCAGTTCCGCGAGGCTTACGGGACCAGAGCAAGCAGTGCCGGGCGGTGGTGGAGAAGCTGCGCTGGGCCGGCTTGGCTTTGTCTGCCCGGTCTGCGGTGGCTGTTGAGGGCTACGCGATTGAGCACGCGGGCCGAAGATCCAGTGCCGGGCCTGCCGCGGCATCAAGTCTCGCTCACCGCCGGCACCATCTTCCCCACGCCACCGAGCTGCCGCTGACCAGCTGGGTTCCTGGCGATGTGGCTGGATCACGACCGCCTAGACGGATCAGCTCGGTCGAGCTCGGGCGCCGGCTCGGGATCCAAAGCAGACCAACGCCTGGGCCATGAAGCAGAAGATCATGGCGGTGATGGCCGGGCGCGAGGACAAGAGGCGGCTGGATGGCCGGGTCGAGATGGATGACGTTGATCCGGGTGGGCATCGGCCGGGGAAGCGGGGCCGTGGCGCCGCCGGCAAGCAGCCCTTCGTGGCCGCCGTATCGACCAGTGATGACCGCCGCCCACGCAAGATCAAGCTCCTGCCGGTCAAGGGCTTCCGCAAGAAGGAGGTCAAGAAGCTTCTCCCCGTGGCCAAGCACCTGGCTTCGACCAGCCGGCTCGTGACCGATGGGCTGCGCTGCTGGACCGCCGCGGCCGAGGCCGGGCTGGAGCACACCGTGATCGTCACCGGCAGCGGCAAACGGGCCGCCCAATGGCTGCCATGGTTTTTAAGTGGGTCAACACCACCCTGGGCAACGTCAAGGCCGCGATCACCGGCACGTACCGTCACGTCAGCCCCGAGCACCCCTGGCCGTTATCTCGCCAGCTTCGCCTGGCGCTTCAACCGCCGCTTCCAGCTCACCAGCCTGATCCCGCGCCTCGTCCACAGCGCCGTCAGGACCGCCCCGCTGCCTTACCACCAGCTCGTCACCAGCCGACGATGTGCAGGCCACCGAGGATCCCGTTTGCGATCTCATCGAATTCGCGAGCACGAGGTACCTCGGCGACGATAATGGGCAGACAACTGCCTCCCTGCCCCATATCATTCTCCCGATCGTCGAAGATCACCCTAGATTGCCGGACGCCATTTTCCCAGCGATCATCGACAGTCGTCCCTGATTGCACGTCAATGCGAAGCGCCTATCAGGCATGCCCGTTTGCGAGGGAGGGAAAGATGAGACTGATAAGGCCCCGTTTCCAGAACTCTGACCCGAGTGTCGTCCTTCCGGCATCCGACCGGCTCCTGATCCGTTCCGGTGCTTTTTGGCATCGGGAGGGGAGCATGGGGCCGGGGCGGTGGAGCTCGTGGCGGAGATCATCGACCGGATCGAGGATCGGCAGCCTGGTACCGGACGGCCGCCCATGCCGACGATCAAGGTGGTCGAAACGCTGCGGTTCTTTCTGCGCGAAGGCGTGCAATGGCGGGAGCTACGGGCCACCGGGGATCGGGTCTGCGGCGCGACGCTGCGCCGACGCCTGGACGAATGGAGCGGCAGGGCTGCTGCGCCGGGTGCACGCCGCGCTCATCCGGATGGTGCGCTCGGGACCGGAAGCCGGCCCCTGGGACGTGGTCATCGACAGCTGCAGCGTCCGTGCCAAGCACGGGGGCGAGCTGACCGGGCCAAACCCGACCGACCGCGGCAAGCGCGGGACCAAATATCATGTCGTCGTGGCGAGCGACGGCATCCCGCTGGCCGTCTGCCCTCCGCCGCCAACGTGCACGACACGATGCTCTTTCCCGCCCTGCTGCGCCGCGCCTTGGTGGTCTGCGCCGCGATCGGCAGCTCTACGCCGATGCCGCCTACGACAGCGCCGAGAACCGAGGCTGTGCCGGCCGAGGGCATCCTGCCGCACATCCGCGAGATAGGCGAGCCGCACGGCTCCGGACTGGGCACCGTTCGCTGCGTGGTCGAGCACGCCTATGCCTGGCTGCTCGCCAACAAGCGCCTCGACCGCCGTAACGACAGATAGGCCCGCATCATCGAGGCCCTGCTCAAACAGCCTGCATTTTCCTCATCGCCAACCGGGTCAGCCCATTCTGAAAACACCGCCTAACGGCGGCTTCCCATTAGGCCAATGCAAGGAGCAACCCCCGAAGCGGTCGAATCCCGCGCAGGACCTTCTGCAAAGGCCGCACGTGGTGTCATAAGGTCTTGAAATGAGACTTATCTCGTTCGCAGTCGCTGGCAGCGGAAGCAGCTGCAACCCGTACGTGCCCCCGAGGAGCTGAAGATGGGTGCTGAGGTGGTGACGCTTGGGGGCTATTGGTCTCGCTTCGTGCTGACGCCGCCTCCAGTCCAGGCCAGCAACATAGCAGAGCTCCTGGTCGAGCGTAGCGAGCCTGAGGCGACGACAGTCGCACCTAGCACGCCTGCCGGCCGGCACCCTGAACCACAGACTGTGGGCAGTTAGTGGTGAGTGAAGGTACCCGCGACCCCAGCGGCCGGTACCTTCACGGCCCCGGCCGGAAGCCAGGCAGCCGGAACAAGCGGCCTCGTGCTGCCGGGTTCCTTCCTCCAGACGCGCTGCCGAACCTCTACGCCCAGCTCTATGCCCGAGCACAAGCTGGCGACGTGCAGGCCCTCCGCGTCCTGCTCGACCGACTTGATCCGCTGCGGAAGGGTGCGCCGGTCGAGCTGCCGGGCTTACCTGCGATCACCAACGCCGCGAGCGCCATAGCGGCTTCTGCGGAAGTTCTGCACTTGGTCGCCGCAGGAGAGGTCACGCCGGATGAAGCGGCAGCAGTCAGTAAGCTGATCGAGGTTGCACGTGAGAGCGATCGAGGTGCACGAGCTCGACGCGCGGCTAGCGGCGCTCGAGGCCCGGGCGGAGAACCAGCGCTGAATGGAGTTGTGGTCGGCAGCCTGCGCGGCTCGGGTGCGTCTAGAGGCAGAGCAGTGAGGACAACCGCACGACGGCTACAGAGGCTGGAGCAGAGACCAGCAGCACAGCCAGTTACCGACGATGATAGCTTCTGGACGTACGACACGCCGCGCACACAGCGCCTACGGCCGGACTGCGCCAGCTGTGCCACAGCGACGCACAGAGCCCCGAGCTGGACGCGAAGTATGGCCCGATCGAGCTGGCACCACCCGAGCTGTCCGAGGAGGAGCGTGTGCGCCGGCTGGCCCTCTTCCCCGAGCTTCATGCCTTCCCAGGATGTGTTCAGACCGTAGTTCACCGTGATGGGGCCGCCGCCCGAGCTTGGCAGGGCGTCGTGGAACGTGCAGTCCTGCACGTGGCCGCGGTAAAGCAGGACCAGCCAGTTCTCGTCCAGGGCCTCGGTGCGGACCTCGGCGACGAACCGCGTCCGGGTGACCTTCGCATCCGACAGGTTGCCGATATGCTGCCGGGCCGTGGTGATGGTGCACCGGTCGACGCCCACACCGCTGCCGCCTTCGGCCACGTCGATCAGGTAGCCGGGAGCGAAGGCAGGCGTGGGCTCGTCCGTGATCTCGCAGCGGGAGAACAGGATCGACAAGGGCGGCAGGCCCGACCCGTTGGCCACCATATAGCCGACGATCCGGCAGCGCTCGAACCGGAAGTCCTGGTTGCGGACGAGGAGCGACATGCTGCTGCGGCCCCAGATCAGGCAGTCCTCGAACCGCACGTCGCGCACGGACGCCGCGTCGGGATCGGCCGGCCGGTGAGTGCGGGGGAGATTGCTGCTGGACGGCCGGGTTGCCTGGCCGGTCGCCCGCAGTAGGTTGCGGATCGAAGCAGCGGGAAGGGCTTGGCGGTGGCAGACAATACCGGGGCATCTCGGCTCGCGCTCGAGGATGCGTATCTCAGCGAAGAGGAAGCCGAGCGTCTGCTCGGGGGGCGCCGCCTGTCGCGCGGCGACAGGGTCATGGACCCCAAGGCGCAGCTCATGGGCGAGCTGATCAGGCAGCAGCGCGCGCCGGACTACATCCCCACGCCCACGGAGACGCGCCAGCAGTTCCGGCGCATGGTCGAGCTGTTCGACGAGCCGCCTCCTGCCTCGGTCGTGACCTCCGACCTGAGCTGTCCCGGGCCGGCCGGGCCGGTGCCGCTGCGGCTGTTTGCACCCGAGGGTGGCGGCCGGGGTGCGCTGCCGCTCCTGCTCTACCTGCATGGCGGCGGCTGGGTGCAGGGCGATCTCGACACGCATCAGGGTGTCTGCGGCAAGCTGGCGGCGTGGGCCGGTTGCAAGGTGCTGGCCGTCGACTACCGGCTGGCACCGGAGCACAGTTTCCCGGCCGGGCTCGACGACTGCCGGGCGGCGTGGCGCTGGCTGGTCGGGAACACCGATGCTGTCGGTGCGGACCCGGAGCGGCTCGCGGTCGGGGGCGATTCGGCCGGCGGGAACCTCGCGGTGGCGCTGTGCCTGGCCATGGCGGCCGAGGGCGGACCGATGCCCGCGGCCCAGATGCTCATCTATCCGTCGCTGGAGCTCGGCTGGGACCTGCCGTCCCACCGCGAGCTGGCCGATGCGTTCGTCCTGCCGCGACCGCGGGTGCTCTGGTACACGGCACAGTACATGGGGGAGCGGGGCCAGGTGGCCGATCCCCTGGCGTCGCCGCTGCGGGCGACCGACCTGCGCGGCCAGCCCCCGGCCATGATCGCCACCGCGGGCTTCGACCCACTCCTGGATGACGGGCGGCTGTACGCCGAGCGGCTGGAGGCGGCGGGCGTCCCGGTCGTCTATCGCGAGTTCCCGGGCCAGATCCACGCCTTCGTCTCGCTGACGCGGGTGATCCCGCAGGGCGACGTGTGCCTGCACGAGCTGGCAGACTGGCTGCGCAGCCGGCTCGGCTGAGCGGAGGCGGGCATGGTGGACGGGAGCGGCTGGGCCAGGGTGCTTGCCGCAGCACTGCCGCTGATGCTGCTGGCCGGCTGTGCCGGGCAGGCGCTGACGCCGAGGCGGTCGACGCTGGTCGAGGTCATGCCGCGCTTCCAGCTCACCTGCTCGTCCCGCGGCCTCCGGCCGGGCACGGAGGCGTTCGACGGCTGCGTCGACGAGCAGGTGGCAGCCTGGCAAGGTAAGGGCACCGCACAAGACACTGGCCGCCCATCTACCGGGCCAGATGCTGGCGATAAGGCGAGGAAGCCAGCCGACTGCGAGCTGAGCCCGCTCGGCGGGTACTATTGCAAGCCGCGGCCAAGCTCCTGAGGTCCGGCCGGGGAACGGCGGGGCAAACGTCCAGGCCCGGATCGTCGGACGGCCAGGACAGGCGAGCTGGGACGGTCGTGCCGATCGTCTTCAAGATTTGCTGATCGCGACACGTCCGGCAGGTTGGTTGGGCATACGAAGCAAGGTGCGCTCGAGCCTCTCGACGCTGGACACCCTCGACGATCGGCTGAGCGAACGCATACTCCCCCTGGTTGACCGGCGTGACCGGGAGGAGCAGCGTCCCGGCGGCTGGCCGGGGCGGTCAAGGCAGATGGCGGGAGCACGGATCATGCGGTGGCTGTGGGCGGCGTTGGTGGGCGTGCTTGGCAGCGGGTTTACTGGGGCCGCAGGCGGACGCGGCGGCGGCGATCAAGCTGGTGCCGGTGGTGACCGCGGGCCTTGCGGGGCCGGTCTTCACGACCCACGCGGGCGATGGCAGTGGGCGGCTGTTCGTGGTCGAGAAGGAAGGGCGCATCCGCATCCTGGCCGGCGGGGTGCTGGCGCAGGCGCCGTTCCTCGATATCGGCGAGAAGGTGCTGGCGGGCGGGGAACGGGGGCTCCTGGGGCTGGCGTTCCATCCGCAGTACGCCGGCAACGGCCGGTTCTTCGTGAACTATACGCGCAAGCCGGACGGGGCCACGGTGGTGGCGGAGTATGGTGTGTCGGGCGATCCGGACGTGGCGTCGGCGACCGAGCGCAGGCTGCTCGAGATCCCGCAGCCCTACGCCAACCATAACGGCGGCATGATCGCCTTCGGTCCCGACGGGCTGCTCTATATCGGCATGGGCGATGGCGGCTCCAGCGGCGATCCGCAGAACCGGGCGCAGAACAAGCAGGAGCTTCTGGGCAAGATCCTGCGGATCGACGTCAACAGCGGCACTCCTTATGGCATCCCCTCGGACAATCCGTTCGCAGGCGGCGGCGGCAGGGGCGAGATCTTTGCGCTGGGCACGCGCAATCCCTGGCGGTTCTCGTTCGACCGGGGGAGCGGCAAGCTCTACGCGGGCGATGTCGGCCAGGGCAATGTCGAGGAGATCGACGTCATCACCCGCGGCGGCAACTACGGTTGGCGGATCATGGAAGGCGGCAGCTGCTACAAGCCCAAGAGGGGCTGCAAGAAGACCGGGCTCAAGCTGCCGGTCGCCAGCTACACCCACACCAAGGGCCGCTGCTCGGTGACCGGCGGCTATGTTTACCGGGGCAGTGCCGTGCCGGGCCTGGTCGGGACCTATGTCTACGGCGACTACTGCAGCGGCGAGATCTTCGGCCTGAAGAACGGCAACAGCTCCCGCCTCCTCAGCACGGGCCTGTCGATCTCCTCGTTCGGCGAGGATCAGGCGGGCGAGATCCTGGTCGTCGATCTCGGTGGCGGCATCCACAAGATCACCGGCGTGCAGTAGGCGGAGCGAAACGGCCCCGCATCGTGGGGCCGTTTCGCTCGACGTCATACCGCCCGCCTAGGCGAACGGGTCGCCCTTGATGACCTGGATCGAGTAGTTGCCCCGGTTCTGGTCGTCGAGATCACGCACGTCGATGAAGTAGACGCCGGTGTAGGGAGCCACGAACACGTTGTCGACGCCCGGCACGCTCGGTCCCCGCCCGAGTATTCGGGGTCGTTGTCCAGAATGTTGCCGTTGCTTCGGCGGATGACGGCGTCGGCGATGAAGTCGGGGTTGTCGCCGACATTGCGGCTGCGGGCGATGGCCGTGTAGGTCTCGCCGCCTTTCAGGCTGATGCGGTACCAGTCCTCGTCGCCCTGGGCGCCGATCTCGCCCTGGGCCCTCTGCGCGAGCTTCAGGCTGAGTTCGGTGTCCACGCCTTGATTGTCGATCTCGTCCGGGGCCGGGTCGGCCAGATCGTAGCGGACCCTGTAGGTTCCTGGCTCCTGGGTGACGGAGCGGACCCCGAGATAGAAGGTGCCGGTCTTGTCGGCCCTGTACTGGATCAGAGGGTCCCGACCATTGAAGTTGTCGACGATGTCGATGATGCTGCCGTTCTTGTTGAACAGCGCGATCTCCGGATCGTACAGCGTGTTGCTGCCGTTCTGCGAGCCCTGGGCCTCGAAGGTGTAAAGATTGTTGTCCTTCAGCTGGACCTTGAAGTAGTCGATATCGTCGCCGGGTCTGATCCGGTCCTGCCTCGCCTTGCCGAGCTTCAGGGTAGCTTCGGTCGGAGGTGCCGCCATGACGCTTCCTCACCTTCTCCCGCGCTGTCAGCGCGGACGGTTGTTTCCACATGCCCGAGGGCTGGGGCGAAGTCGTTTTGGCCGGCAGTGCAAGTAAGAGCGACCGGCAGCGGAATGCTGCACGACCACCAATCTTTCGTCAACGATCCGTATAGTTCCGGTCGCGGTGTGCTGGTACCCGGCGTCAGCGCCGCCAGACATAGAGGGCGGTGATCACATAGTTCCAGACGACGCCGACCGCGATGCCGGCGAGTGCGGAGAGCAGCCACGGCGTCTCGCTGGCGTGGAGCTGGGCTGCCACGCCGACATTGGCCATGGCCCCGATCCCGCAGGCCATGACGAAGGAGAACCAGCCGCGCAGCCATGCGGCGCCGCGCAGGCGGCGGTCGCGGTAGGTGAGCTCGTTGTTGACCGCGTAGTTGAAGGTCATGGCGACCAGCGTGGCCACCGCCTGGCCGACGACGAAGCTCTGGCCCATGGGGCCGAAGACGAGCTTGAGGACCAGGAGGTGAACCGCGACGCCGAGACTGCCGACGGCGCCGAAGAGGACGAAGCGGGCGGGAACCGCACCGCCCGTCAGCTTGTCGACCAGCATCAGCGCGAAGTCGACGGCGACGCGAGTGTCGAGCTTGCTCTCGCCGACCTCGCGCGGGCGGAAGCTGTAGGGCAGCTCGCGGACCCGTAGAGGCGGCCGCGAGGAGGCCAGGATGTCGAGCAGCAGCTTGAAGCCGGCGCCGGAGAGGTTTGGGGCCGACTGCTCGAAGGCCTCGCGGCGGAGCATGAAGAAGCCGCTCATGGGGTCGGAGATCTCGACCCCGGTCACGGTCCTGCCCAGGGCGGTGGCGAAGCGGCTGATCAGCCGGCGGCGCTCGTCCCAGCCCGGGACCTCGACCGTGTCGGTGTAGCGGCTGCCGACCACGAGGTCGGCATCGCCCGTGCGCAGGACCGCCAGCATGCGCGGCAGCAGGTGCTCGTCGTGCTGCAGGTCGGCGTCGATCACGGCGAGGTAGGGGGCACAGCTGGCCAGCATGCCCTCGATGCAGGCCGAGGACAGGCCGCGCCGCCCGAGGCGGCGCAGGCAACGCACCCGCCCGTCCTGTTGCGCCAGCTCGCGCACCCCTGCTGCCGTGCCATCGGGCGAATCGTCGTCGACGACGATCACTTCCCAGGCCACGCCGGCGAGGCTGCGCTCCAATGCCCTGATCAGCCGCGGGACGTTGCCGCGCTCGTTGAAGGTCGGGACGATGACGCTGAGCTCGGCCGGCCGCGTGCGGGGAAGGACATGCGGCGCAACCGGCTCGACCCGGGGGGCCCGCAGGCTCGCGGTTGCAGTCAGCTTGGTTCCTCCGCCGTCTTGTCCCGTCGTCAACAAGGACGGCTCAGGAAGGTTCCGGTGCGCCGCGTTCGCTCAGGTTCTGGTCACCGCCAGGGCGAGATCGTTGGCGAAGGCTGCCGTCGGAAACGCGAGCGTGCCGCCTTGGTGGGACAGGACAGCCGCAGCGCGCGGCCTGCCCTGGAGGGTGTCCCAGCAGGTGACGCGATACTCCCCAGGCTCCATGTCGGGGAGGCTCACGGTCGTGGCGATCGGGTCCGCCGCCGGGTCGAGCATGCCGTCGGGCATGATCCGGTCGGTTCGCAGCAGATGCAGCACCGCCTGCTGCCCGTCGCCGCAGGCGAAGAGCTGGATGACCGGGTCCGCCACGCCAGCCTCCCCGGCAAGCGAGCGGCGCCGGAAGCGGGGCCAGTCGATCAGCGGCAGGAAGCCTGCCAGGGCCCGCTGCGCCCGACGCATCCCGGTGGTGAGCTGGTGCGGGTGGCGGTTGGGCCAGCGCATCCCGCCGCCGGCCCCGCCCGCGGCCAGATGCGCCCACTGGATGTGGCGGAAATACTCGTCGTCGAACGGCTCGGGCAGGCTCAGCCCGTGGTCCTTGAAGGTGTGGATGGGCCCGTGCTCGCTGTCGAAGAAGGGACGGCTGTCACGGATCTCGGCCAGCGCCTCGCCCACGAGCCGGCCCACGGCCTGGGCCGGTGCCACCGTATCCGCCGGAAAGTCGATGGTGCCCTCGGCGTAGAAGTGACTGCTGGCGAAATCGAGACCGGGGTGGCGGAAGATCGGCTCCCGCAGCCAGGGCTTCCATTCGAGCTCGGGCCCAAACACCGAGGTCGTCTGCAGGTGTGCCCGGCCATGACGCCTGACCTCGAACGCCCGCAGGTGCCCGCCCACGTCGGTGATGAAGTCATCGAAGCAGCCGGGCAGGTTCTCACCCTGGCAGGGATGCATCTCGTTCCACAGGTCCCAGGCGAAGACGGTGCCGTCGCCGCCCCAGCGCTGGCTGGCGAAGGCCAGGCGGTGCTTGATGCAGGCCCGTGTGGCGGGGCAGGTGAGCAGCCGCTCGCGGCTGTCGCACGGCCCGCCATTGGCGCGGTTGTAGGGATGCCGGTCCCAGTTGTTCCAGGTGAAGAAGGTATCGAAAGGGGTCAGCAGCAGGCGCAGGCCAACCTGGCGGCACAGGCCGACCAGATCGTCGAGCATCTGCACCATCGCCGGCACGAAGCTGCCGACCGGGCGCTCCAGGAACGCGGTCTCGTCCTCGCAGTACTCCAGCATCAGCCGGAGCACCGTAACGCCCGATGCCCTGAGCGAGGTCAGGTGCCGCTCGACCGCGCTCAGGTCGCGGCGGCCACGCAACCCCTCGAGCTCGGGCCAGGTCAGCGCGTCGTTCTGGCCGATGGGTGTCCAGGCCTGGCCTGTCTCGTCCACGAAGTAGGGGGCACCCTCGGCCACCCTGATCCAGGGCAGCCCGGACGGGTCCGGCCGGGACATGGGGCCGGGGGCCAGAAGCGGCTCGCCGCGATCGAGTGCCTGCACGGGTCCTCCTGCTGGCGCGATCCTGAGTAGCTCTTCGGAACGCGGATCGCCCGCGCGCGTTCCAGTCCGTGAGAGCTGCCCTGGTCGGCGTCTCTGCCGTTGGCCGTGCCGCTCAAGCAGAAAGTGACCGCAAGGAGATTTATCTCGCGCACAAGAAGAGAGGGTGGGCAGGACCGGCTGAATGCCCGACCCGGAGCCACGATCCGCGCGCGACGCGAGTAGATCCTGTCGGAACCGCACGATGCCTGCCCCGTTCTACGGAGGCCGGTCCGATTACAGAGGGTTAAGGGTGGGCATCCGAGGCACGAACACCACGCATCACCTTGGTCTTGCGCACCCGGCGCCAAAACACTCTCCGCGAGAGAGACGAACAGGAAACGCCTCCAGCAAATGACAGATGGCATCATCTGCTTCTCGCACCTGCGTTGGAACTTCGTCTATCAGCGGCCGCAACATCTGATGTCGCGCTGGGCGAAAACGCAGCGGGTCTTCTACTTCGAGGAGCCGGTCTTCGCAGCGGAAGCCGTGCCGACGCCCGAGCTGTCGACTGTGGACGAGACGCTGACGGTCGTCGTGCCTCGGCTGCCCGATGGCCTGGACCCGTCGCAGCAGGTCGAGGCACAGCGTGTCGTCCTGGACCGGCTGTGCGAGGAGCAGGGGATCGAGAAGCCTCTGCTTTGGTACTACACCCCGATGAGCGGGGTGTTCTCCGCGCATCTACGGCCCCAGCGCGTCGTCTATGACTGCATGGACGAGCTGTCGGCCTTCAGCGGTGCGCCGCCGGAGCTGGTCGACGAGGAGCGCCGGCTTCTGGAGCGTGCCGACATCGTCTTCACCGGCGGCTACAGCCTCTACGAGGCCAAGCGCCGGCAGCACGCCAACGTGCATGCCTTCCCGAGCAGTGTGGACGTCCCGCACTTCCGCCGTGCGCGCGAGCGTCTGCCGGACCCGCCCGACCAGGCCGGCATCCCGCATCCGCGGATCGGCCACTATGCCGTGCTGGACGAGCGGCTGGACATCGACCTCGTGGCGGCGATCGCCGACGCCCGGCCCGACTGGCAGCTCATCCTCCTGGGGCCGGTGGTCAAGATCGACCCGGCGAGCCTGCCGCGGCGGCCCAACATCCACTACCTGGGCGGCAAGTCCTACAGCGAGCTGCCGGCCTATCTCTCGGGCTGGGACGTGGCGTTCATGCCCTTCGCGCTGAACGAGTCCACCCGCTTCATCAGCCCCACCAAGACCCCCGAATACCTGGCCGCCGGCAGGCCGGTCGTCTCCACGCCGGTCCGGGACGTGGTCCGGACCTATGGCGAGGGCGGGCTGGTGCGGATTGCCGCCACCGCCCCGGAGATGGTGGCCGCCATCGAGGCCTGTCTTGCTGGAGCGTGCACCGGTCCTGGCTGGCTCCCCGCCGTGGACCGCCTCCTCGACACGATGTCCTGGGATCGCACCTGGGCGCAGATGAAGGATCTGATTGATGATGCGGCATAGCGACGGCCTCCGACCTGCCAAGCCGCTGCGTCCGGGCGGCAACGGCTGGAAGGACGCCGCCCGGCACCGGACCGCGGAGCAGCGCCTGCCCCGGCCCGGCAGCAGCAGGTTCGACTACCTGATCGTCGGCGCCGGCTTTGCCGGCAGTGTGCTGGCCGAGCGGCTGGCGGTCGGGGCCGGGAAGCGGGTGCTGCTGATCGACCGCCGCCCGCATGTCGGCGGCAACGCTTTCGACGAGCACAATGCCGACGGCATCCTCGTCCACCGCTACGGGCCCCACATCTTCCACACCAACTCGCACGAGATCGCCTCCTACCTCTCGCGCTTCACCGAGTGGCGCCCGTACGAGCACCGCGTCCTGGCGCAGGTGGACGGGATGCTGGTGCCGATCCCGATCAACCTCACCACCATCAACAAGCTCTACGGCCTCGATCTCGATTCGACCCAGGTCGAGGCCTTCCTCGCCGCCCGTGCCGAGCCGGTGCCGGTGATCCGCACCTCCGAGGACGTGGTCGTGAACCGGGTGGGCCGCGAGCTCTACGAGAAGTTCTTCCGCGGCTATACCCGGAAACAGTGGGGCGTGGACCCTTCCGAGCTCGACAAGACGGTCACCGCGCGCGTGCCCACCCGCACCTGCACCGACGACCGCTATTTCGGCGACAGCTTCCAGAACATGCCGCGCCACGGCTTCACCCGCATGTTCGAGAACATGCTGGACCACGACAATATCCGGCTGATGCTCGGCACCGACTATCGCGACGTGGTGGGCAAGGTCCGCTATGACAGGCTGATCTTCACCGGGCCCATCGACGAGTTCTTCGGCTACCGCTTCGGCAAGCTGCCCTACCGCTCGCTCCAGTTCCGCCACGAGACCATGGACCGGGAATGGCTGCAGCCGGTCGCGGTGGTGAACTACCCGGACTTCGAGGTGCCCTACACGAGGATCACCGAGTACAAGCACCTGACCGGTCAGCAGCACAAGAAGACCAGCGTCACCTACGAGTACCCGGCGGCCGAAGGCGACCCCTACTACCCGGTGCCGCGGCCGGAGAACGCGGAGCTCTTCCGCCGCTACCAGGCCCTGGCCGACCGCACGCCCGACGTCCACTTCGTGGGCCGCCTCGCCACCTACCGCTACTACAACATGGACCAGGTGGTCGGACAGGCGCTCTCCCTCTACGCGCGCCTGCATGCCGAGGAGCGGCGGACCGCATCGGTGGCCCGGATCAGCTCCGGTGCCACGGGTGCCGAGCTGCCGGCCGTTGCCAGCCCGGCCGAGTAGCGGGCTCGGGGAGGAGCGGAGGGTGCATAGACCTGGCCTGTTCGACAGCTTCTACATGGCTGGCTTCGAGTGCTCGACCCAGCGCCGGCGTGACGGCCGGCGCCTGGATCTGTTGGCGGCGACGGGGCACGACCGGTGGGCGGGCCAGGACTATCGGCGGGCAGCCGAGCTCGGCCTGCGCACCGTCCGCGACGGGCTGCGCTGGCACCTGATCGAGACCGCTCCAGGGCACTACGACTGGTCGAGCTTCCTGCCCATGCTGCGGGCGTCGCGGCAGGCGGGCGTGCAGGTGATCTGGGACTTGTGCCACTATGGCTGGCCGCCGGACATCACCTTCTGGGAGCCGGAGTTCGTCGACCGCTTTCGCGACTTCGCCCGTGCCGCGGCCCGCCTCATCCGCGAGGAGACCGACCGCATCCCCTTCTACTGCGTGGTCAACGAGATTCTCGTTCTGGGCCTGGGCCGGGGACGTGGTGAAGTTCCACCCGTTGGCACCCGGCGGCGGCGACGACATCAAGCGCCAGCTGGTCCGTGCCGCCATCGCCGGGATCGAGGCCGTGCGCGAGGTCGATCCGCGTGCGCGTTTCGTCCAGGTCGATCCGCTGATCCACGTCGTGGGCGGCGAGCTTGGCGAGATCCAGTTCGCGGCCTGGGACATGCTCTGCGGCCGTCTCGAGCCCTGGCTCGGGGGCAGGCCCGACTATCTCGATATCATTGGCGTCAACTACTACTGCGAGAACCAGTGGAAGCAGGGTGGCGGGACCATCCCGCTCGGCCACTACCAGTACAAGCCCCTGGCCGATCTCCTGGCCGGCGTGCACGCGCGCTACGACCGTCCGATCCTGCTGGCTGAGACCGGTGCCGAGGGCAGCGGCCGCGCCGCGTGGCTGTTCTATGTCGCGTCGGAGATCCGCACGGCGCTGAAAGCGGGCCTGCCCATCGAGGGCGTGTGCCTCTACCCTGTCCTCGACTATCCGGGTTGGGACGACGACCGCCACTGTGCCGTCGGCCTCCTCTCCAATGCCGACGCCGAGGGCCGGCGCGACCTCCACGAGCCCCTGGCCGATGAGCTGGCCCGCCAGCAGGGCCTCCTTGCGGCCGCACTGAGACCGGATGACCGGAGGGTAGCCGCGTGAGCCAGGCTCGGCCCGGGTGCCCCGACTTTCCGACCTCAGCCACGGCCTTCGTCGTACACCAGATCCGTAAACGGCTCTGGCAGTTCGCGTTCGTCTTCGCGGTCATCGTCACCGCGGCCTCCTGTGCCGTGGCGGTGCAGTACGCGGTGCGGCTCCTGGTCGACGCCATGGCCACGGGCGGCCCACGCATCGCCGCCGACGCATGGCCGGCCTTCCTCCTCTTCCTGGCGCTGGTGGCGGTCGAGTGCGTGCTCTGGCGCGTCGCCGGCTGGGGCGGCGGGCGGACCATCATCGCCGCCGCCGTCGACCTCCGGCTCAGCCTCTTCCGCCATCTCTCCGGCCACGCGATGCGCTACTTCGCGGACCACTTGGCCGGCGCCCTGGGGGGCCGGATCACCCAGGCCGGGGTTGCCTTCTCCCAGCTGATGACGGCCTTCACCTGGCAGATCCTGCCGCCCTCGACCGAGCTGGTCGGCGCCCTCATCGTCTTCCTCACCGTCGACTGGCGGATGGCGGCGGCGCTCCTCGTCTTCGTCGCGGCCGTGGTGGCGGGTCTGGCCTTCGTCGGTGCCCGTGGCCGCGTCGGTGCATCGCGGCTATGCGGCCCAGGCCGGCGTCGCCAGCGGCGAGCTCGTCGACGCGCTCTCCAACATCTGGGCCGTGAAGGCGTTCTCGGCCCGCGACCGCGAGCGGCGGCGCCTCTCGGAGCGCCTTCACGGCGAGGCCGCGGCCCAGGTGCGCAGCTGGCTCTATCTCGAGAAGAGCCGCGTGATCCATGACGTGGCCTTGTGGGGCACGGCCGGCCTGATGCTGGCCTGGGCCATCCATCTCTGGGCCGCGGGCCAGATCACGCCCGGCGAGGTCGTGATGGTGAGTGCCCTTACCTTCCGTATCCTGCACGGCTCGCGCGACCTCGCCTTCGCCCTCATCAACGCCACGCAGCAGCTGGGCCTGATCGGCGAGACGCTGCGGGTGGTGGGCCTGCCGCACGCGGTGGTCGACCATCCGCAGGCCCGCCCGCTGGTCGGCCATGGCGGCGGCATCGAGTTCGAGGGGGTGAGCTTCGACTACCAGGGCCGCCGCCGCGTCCTTGAAGGCTTCTCTTTGCGCATCCCGCCCGGCCAGCGGGTGGGCCTCGTCGGCCCATCCGGTGCCGGCAAGTCGACCATCGTCAGCCTTGTCCAGCGCCTCGACGACGTGCAGAACGGCCGGGTGCTGATCGACGGGCAGGCCGTGACCGAGATCACCCAGGATTCGCTCCGTGCCGCCATTGCGGTGGTCCCGCAGGAGGTCTCCCTCTTCCACCGCTCGATCCTGGAGAACATCCGCTACGGGCGGCCGGATGCGAGCGATGAGGAGGTCTTCGCTGCGGCCCGGGCCGCCTACTGCGACGACTTCATCCGCAACCTGCCGGACGGGCTATGACACGCCCGTCGGCGAGCGTGGCGTGAAGCTCTCGGGCGGGCAGCGCCAGCGGCTGGGTCTTGCCCGTGCCATCCTCAAGGATGCACCGATCCTGATCCTGGACGAGGCCACCTCGGCCCTCGATTCGGAATTCGAGATCGCGGTGCAGAAGGCCCTCTCCTTCCTGATGCGTGGCCGCACGGTGCTGGCCATCGCCCACCGTCTCTCGACGCTCTCGGCCCTCGACCGGATCGTGGTCCTGGTCGACGGCAGGATCGTGGAGGACGGCAGCCCCACCGACCTGCGGCGTCGTGGCGGTGCCTTCGAGGCGCTGTGGCGCATGCAGTCGGACGGCTTCCGCCTCGATCAGCCGGCAGCCGAAGCCGCATAGGTCCTCTCAGCACCTTGACCGTACCCATGCCGGGGTCAGCTTGTTGCAGCCGGTATGACGCCGGTCCTGGAGGAAAGCCATTGATGGAACGACCGAGAGCGGGAAGCGTCCGGCGTTGTGCGGTCGCAGCCGGAATGCTGCTCGCCGCCGCGGCGACTGTCTCCGGCCAGCCTGCGAGTGCTGCCGGGGAGACCAAAATAACGAGCTGCCCGCTCACCTTGAGCACGCCCGGTGTCTACGTGCTGACTCGCGACCTCACCTGCCCGGCCCCGGCATTCACGGTCACCGCCGACAACGTGAAGATCAGGTTCATGAACCGCCGGATCACCGCCACCGCCCCGGGCGACCAATCCCAGGGAGGCGTCCAGGCGGCGGGCGTCTCGGGCCTCCGGCTGACCTCCGGGACCATCGCAGGCTATTACCATGCCATCCTGATCGAGGACACCCAGGGCACGCGCATCGAGGCTATGAGGCTTAAGGGCAGCGTCGCCACCGGCGTGCTGGCCCTGCGGTCGTCCAGGCTGCGTCTGGAACGGAACGAGGTGAGCGAGAACAGCGACGGCTTCGCACTCTACGGATGCGCGGAGTGCCAGGTCAGGGGCAATCGGTCGGTGCGCAACCGAAACGATGGACTGGAGCTGGGTGCGTCCGGAATGGGCGTTACCGAATCCACCTTCGAGCGCAACACCTTCAGCAACAATAGTGCCAAAGGGATCAACATCCAGGGCGGTGCAGCCCAGGACAATCAAATCTCCAAGAATACGATCAGAGATAATGGCGAGGAAGGTCTCTATGTGGGCCCGGATGAGCAGGACAACCGGTTGACCAAGAACGTCGCGCGCGGAAATGGAGGGCCCGATCTGGTGGATCAGAACCTGACCGTTTTCGATCCCCCGCGGTGCCTGAACTTTTGGCGAGGCAACAACTTCGTCACAGACAATGAGGGCGATGGGCCCGGAGCCGGTTGCATCCGGTAGTGGGCAGGGCCCCTTAAGACATCGTTAAGGCTGTTGGGCGATAACCGGCCTGGACACCTGGAAGGTCGGCGCGGTCTCAATGGCGTGGGATGCTGGAGCAGCGGGGCAGGGCACCGGCCATGTGGTGGCCGTCTGCAACCTGAAGGGCGGCACGGGCAAGAGCACGCTCAGCGTGAACATCGCCTGTGCCTTGGCGACCCGGGGCATAGGGGTGGCCCTGGTCGACAATGACCGGCAGGCGAGTGCCACCTTGTGGGGCAGTGCCGGCAAGCTGCCGATCACCTGCGTGAGCCTGCCGCTGGCACGCCTCGAGGACGCTCGCCCCTGGCTCGAGGTCCTTCTGGGCCTGCGGGCGCACTACCAAGTCGTGATCGTGGACTTCCCGGCTGGCCTTCCACCCGGCCTGTGGCCGACGGTGCTGATGGCCTCGCTGATCCTGGTGCCGACCTCGCCCAACGAGATCGAGATCGTCGCGACCAGGAGCATGCTGCAGCGGATCACCGTGCTGCGCGCCGCCCGGGCCAGCGATCCGCCGGCCCTGCTGGTCGTGCCCAACCGTATCGTCGGTGCTGAGAACGGGCCGCAAGGCTACCGCGCGCGTCTGGCCGTGCTGGGCGAGGAGCTCGCACCGCCCGCCCGCTTCCGGCCCGAGCACGACGAGGCCTTCGCCGAGCGGCAGTGGATCGGTGCCGCCCGTCCTGGCTCACCTGCGCACCAGGACGTCGAAACCCTGGCGGAGCAGGTGCGGCGCAGCCTGGATCAGGCACGGCCACCGAGCTGGCCGCCTCCTCTGGTCACCGGCAGCCCGAAGGTCGACCGAGCACCGAAGCTGCTGGGCTCGCCCGTTACCGTTCTCGGCCGACCGGCCGCAGCACCGGCACCGCTTCGCCTGCCGAAGGCGACTGCTGCCGAGCCGAAGGTGGTCTTCCTCGACGAGCAGACGACGAAGCAGCTGCGCCGGAACGGAGCAGGTGCGGGCATCAGGGACCTGGGCCACTCGCCTGGTCGGCAGCCTGACGCCTCGGCGGCTGCAGCGTCACTGAGGGAACCCGTCTGACGCCCGGCATCGGATCGACGGGTTGCACAACCAATGTGCGAAATTAGCAACTATTGTTCGCGTCGCAGGTTTCATCTATCTTGGGTTGTGGTAGGTTGTGCAGGGCTGACCTCAAAACCGGTGCTTCCGGGCCATGACCGAGATCGACGCAGCAGCTTCCGAGCGGACCGCCTATGTCGTCGCCGTATGCAATCTCAAGGGCGGCACCGGCAAGAGCACGCTGTCGGTGAACCTCGCCTGCGCCTTCGCCGAGCTCGGCGCGCGCGTGGCCCTGGTCGACAATGACGAGCAGGGAAGTGCGGCCGCCTGGGGTGCCGCTGGCCGGCTCCCGATCCGCTGCCTCCATCTCCCCCTGCCGCGGCCCGAGGGTATCGGCCCCTGGATCACGGATCTGCTGGCGCAGCGCCTCGGGCATGACGTGATCTTCGTCGACTTCCCGGCGGGGCTGGCTCCGACCCTGGCGGTCACGCTCCTGATGAGCTCGATGATCCTCGTCCCCTGTGCGCCCAACGAGCTGGAGATCGCGGCCACGCGACGGATGATGCAGCACGTCGCCAAGGTACGGGCCGAGCGGCCGCACGATCCACCGGACGTGCTCGTCGTCCCCAACCGCGTGATCGGGATCGAGCACGGGATCGCCGAGTTCCTGGCCCGTCTGACGACCTTCGGCGAGGAGCTGACGCCTCCGGTGCGCTTCAGCGGCGACTACGACCAGGCCTTCGGTGAGGGCCTCTGGGTCGGCGCCCACCGCCCCGGCTCCAGCGCGCACGAGGAGCTGCTGGCCCTGGCCGAGCGTCTGGGCGCCCGCCTGGAGACGCGGCCGCCTGCGGTCTGGCCGCCGGCGCGCACGGCTTCGGCACGGCCGGAGCCGGCGCTGGGCGCCTCCGGCCTCAAGCCACGCCCGCCCGCGCCGCCGGCTGCCGCAACACCGCCTGCGCCCGTGGCCACTGTCACTCCCTTCCCCGCTCTACGGCCCCGTCCCGTCAGCTCCAGCGCTCGGGGCGAGGCGCCGACGCTGGCCAAGCTCGCCACGACCGGCGACGCCAACGTCGACGGCCCGAAGGTCATCTACCTGGACGAGGCCATGCCCCAGCCGCCGCAGCGCTCGTTCATGCGCTGGGCGCTGCGCCTCGTCGGCAGCAGGGCCGCGCTTTAGCTGAAACAGGAACGGCGCCCCGGGGGGAACCCCGGGGCGCCGTCTTGCGCCGAAACCCGCGCAAGGACCGCGTCAGGTGGTCCGGCCCTGTTCCTGCTGACGTGCAGTCGAGCTGCCGTTGCCACTCACCGTGCCGGCAACCGTGCTGGCCGGGAGCGTGCCCGTCGCAGCCGCCATGCTGGCGGCAACCGAGCTCGGCCGGTCGGCCGTTGCCCTGCCTGTCGGCGGCTGCGGGCGCTGGACGCGCAGATTGTTCTGCACGTAGCTGACGCCCGAGACGCGCTCGACGATGTCCTCGGCCCGGCGCCGTGCCTCACGACTGTCGATGGAGCCCGAGAGCGTGACCTCGGAGGCGTTCACCGTGACGTCGATCTCGGAGGCGTCGACCCACGGATCGTCGGCCAACCGGTCGCTCACATCCTCCTTGATCCGCTCGTCGGAGCGGGTGTAGCCGCGTGGGCCCCGGCCGCGATGGTCCTGCTGGCGGCGGCGCTCGGCATCCTCGTCGCCGAACCAGGAGGCCACCTCGTCGCTGGCGCGATCCCACCAGCCGCGCTCGCCGCGGCCGCCGGACCCGCCGGTGACCCGGCGCTCGTTCTCGTAGTCGCGGCCCGGCCCGTAGCCCCGGCCCTCGTTGCCGACGAAGCCCTGGCCGTATCCTTCCTCGGCCCAGTCGGTGCCGAAGTCGCGGCCGCGCTCGCGGCCCAGATCGTCGCGGAAGCCGGCGCGGCCGCGCTCCCAGTCGCCGCGGCCGCGGTCGCCGCCATAGGGATCACGGCCGAAGGAGTGGCCTCGATCCTCGTCCCAGCCCCGGTTCCGCTGGCCTTGCGCGCCGAAGTCACCGCCGGCACCGGCCTCGAAGGAGCCGCCATGCCGGCGATAACCACGCTGGAAGCCCTCGTCGCCGCGGGCGAACTCGCGCTCGTCGCGGGAGCCTCCGCCCGGCTGCGGCCGATGCCACTCGCGGCCCTCGTCCCGTCCGCGGTCATAGCGGTCGCGCTCGTCGCGCCTCCGGTCCCAGTCTGCCATCGGTCTGGCCCTTTCGATTGGGGGCTGCATGGCCCCGATCGCCTCTGTGGCTAGAACCCGGCACCGCTGGGCCGGTTCCCGGCAGGGCGCAGCTCGAGGCAGCGGACGATCCCGGCCAGATCGGGCCAGGTGCGCACCTCCAGCCCATGCTGCCCGAACCATGCCCCGAGTGCCGCCTCCTGGCCGCGGCCGATCTCGATGAGCGCGACGCCGGCAGGTGCCAGCAGCCGGAGCAGGTCCGGCGTCAGCGCCCGGTAGGCGTCGAGCCCGTCCTCCCCGCCGTCGAGCGCCAGGCGCGGCTCGTGCATGGCGACCTCGGGCTCGAGCGAGGCGAGGTCGGCCGTGGCGATGTAGGGCGGGTTGGCGAGGATCAGGTCGAAGGCGGGCTCCAGGCCCTGGCCCCAGCTGGTCCGCAGGAGACGGGTGCGATCGGCAAGGCCCAGCCGCGCGGCGTTGGCCGCCGCTACCGCCAGCGCCTGGTCGGAGAGGTCGGTGCCGGTGCCGGTGGCGTTCGGGAACAGGGCGAGGACGGCGAGGAGGAGGCAGCCGCTGCCGGTGCCGAGGTCGAGGACGCGCAAGCGTGCGGCACGGTCGGGGAGGAGGCGGCAGGCGGCGTCGACCAGGGTCTCGGTCTCGGGGCGGGGCACCAGGACGCCGGGTCTTATTTCCAGCTCATGACCGTGGAACTCCCGCCGGCCGAGGATGTAGGCAAGCGGCATGCGGGTTGCCCGCTGCTCGACCAGCCTCGCGAGCGAGGCTTGAGCGTCGGCCGAGAGCGGGGCGTGCGGGTCCGCGAGCTGGCGCTCGCGGGTGAGGCCGGTGGCGTGCTCGAGGAGCAGCCGGGCCTCGGCCCTGGGCCCCTCGATGCCCACCGCACCAAGCCGGGCCGTGGCCCAGGTCAGGGCCGGGCCGACGCGGTCCAAGCGGGCCTAGCCGGCTTCGGCCAGGCGAGCCGCCTGATCCTCGGCGATCAGGGCCTCGACGATCTCGTCCAGCGCCTGGCCCGTGATCACCTGGTCGAGCTTGTAGAGGGTGAGGTTGATGCGGTGGTCGGTGACCCGGTTCTGCGGGAAGTTGTAGGTGCGGATGCGCTCGGAGCGGTCGCCGGAGCCCACCTGCCCACGGCGGTCCTGGGCACGGGCGCTTGCCTGGGCCTCGCGCTCGCGCTCGTAGAGCCGGGCGCGGAGCAGCTTCATCGCCCGGGACCGGTTCTTGTGCTGCGACTTCTCCTCCTGGATCGCGATCGCGATGCCGGTCGGGAGATGGGTGACGCGCACCGCACTCTCGGTCCGGTTCACGTGCTGGCCGCCGGCACCCGAGGCGCGGAAGACGTCGATGCGGAGGTCCTTGTCGTCGATGACGATGTCGATCTCGTCGACCTCGGGCAGCACCGCCACCGTGGCGGCCGAGGTGTGGATGCGCCCCTGGGTCTCGGTCGCCGGCACGCGCTGGACGCGGTGCACGCCGGCCTCGAACTTGAGCCGCGCGAACACGCCCTGGCCGCCGATGGTGAGCACGGCCTCCTTGACCCCGCCGAGGTCGCTCTCGCTCAGCGACATCACCTCGACCCGCCAGCCGCGGAGCTCGGCATAGCGCTCGTACATCTGCAAGCAGATCGGCGGCGAAGAGGGCGGCCTCGTCGCCACCGGTGCCGGCCCGGATCTCGACGATGGCGTTCTTCTCGTCGGCGATGTCCTTGGGCAGGAGGAGGAGCCGCAGCTCGCGCTCCAGCGCCGGCAGCCGCGCCTCCACGACGCGCAGCTCGTCCTCGGCCAGGGCCTTCATCTCCGGATCGCCCAGCATGGCGTCCAGATCGCGGGCCTCGCGGCGGGCCTCGTTGTAGCGCTCGATCCCGGCGACCACGGGCTCGAGGCTCGAATACTCGCGCGCGAGCGGCACGTACTCGGACTGCGAGACCGACGCGAGCAGGGCCTGGAGCTCGTCGCGCCGGGCCAGGATCTGCTCCAGCCGCTGGTCGAAGCTCGAGGCCATGGCTTAAGAGCCGAGGCGCTCGAGGAGGCGGTCCGTGGCGACCTCCTCGTCGGCGCCGCTGTCGAGATCGCGCAGGCGGACGACATCGCGGGCGATCTCGTCGTCGCCCAGCGAGACCGCGAAGCGGGCGCCCAGCCGGTCGGCACGCTTCATGCGCTGCCCGGGCTTGCCCTTGTAGGCGAGCTCGACCGCATGGCCGGCACGGCGCAGCCGTTGCGCCAGCTCCCATGCCCGCGGCTCGGCCTGGGGCGCCGATGGGAACGATCGCGATCGGCCTGTCGGCGGCCGGCGCCTCCGGCAGGAGCATGGAGAGACGCTCGACGCCGGCGGCCCAGCCGACGCCCGGGACGTCCGGTCCGCCCATGTCGCGCATCAGGCCGTCATAGCGGCCGCCGGCGATCACGGCCCCTTGCGAGCCCAGGGCCGTGGTGACGAACTCGAAGGCGGTGTGGGTGTAGTAGTCCAGGCCGCGGACCAGCCTCGGGTTCGTTCTGTACTTCACGCCCAGGCGTTCCAGGCCTTCCCGGACCTGGGCGAAGAAGGTGCGGCTGGCCTCGTTCAGATGCTCCTCGAGCGGCGGTGCGTCCGCCAGCACGGCGCGGTCGCCCGGGTCCTTGCTGTCCAGGATGCGCAAGGGGTTGCGCTCCAGACGGTGCAGGCTGTCGGCGGAGAGGCGCTCTTTATGGCCCTCAAGGTAGGCGACGAGGGCATCGCGATAGGCCTGCCGGCTCTCCTTGTCGCCCAGCGTGTTGAGCTCGAGCGTGACGTGCTCGGCCATGCCCAGCTCGTCCAGGATGTGCTGGCCCAGCGCCATGACCTCGACATCGCCCATGGGCTCGGAGGCACCCAGGAGCTCGACGCCGATCTGGTGGAACTGGCGCAGGCGGCCCTTCTGCGGCCGCTCGTAGCGGAACATCGGGCCATAGTAGAAGAGCTTGAGCGGCAGCTCCTGCATCATGCCGCCGGTGATCACGGCGCGTGCCACGGCCGCCGTGTTCTCGGGCCGCAGGCAGAGCTTGTCGCCGCCGCGGTCCTCGAAGACATACATCTCCTTGGTGACGACGTCGGAGGTGTCGCCCAGCGTGCGGGCGAAGACTTCCAGATGCTCGAAGATGGGGGTCGCGATCTCGCCATAGCCGTAGCGGCGGGCAAGCTCGCGGCCGGTCTCGGCGACCATCCGGTGGCGGCGGAGATCCTCGCCCAGGAGGTCGTGGGTGCCCCGCGGCGGGCGCAGCTCAGGCAACGACCTGCTCCTTGGGCCCGAAACGGCGCTCGACATAGGTTTCGACCATGGCCTGGAACTCGGCAGCGATGTGCTCGCCGCGTAGCGTGGCCACCTTCTTGCCGTCGACGAAGATGGGGGCCACCGGGCTCTCGCCGGTGCCGGGCAGGCTGATGCCGATATCGGCGTGCTTGCTCTCGCCGGGGCCGTTCACGATGCAGCCCATGACGGCCACCTTCAGCTCCTCCACGCCGGCGTAGCGGCTCTGCCAGACCGGCATCTGCGCCTTGAGCCAGCCGTCGATCCCTTCCGCCAGCTCCTGGAAGAAGGTGCTGGTGGTGCGGCCGCAGCCGGGGCAGGCAGTGACCTGGGGGACGAAGGCACGCAGCCCCAGCGCCTGCAGAACCTCCTGACAAACCACGACTTCCTGCGTCCTGGGTTCGTTCGGGCGAGGGGTCAGCGAGGCCCGGATCGTGTCGCCGATCCCCTGCTGCAGGAGGAGCGAGAGGGCGGCGGCCGTGGCGGCCACGCCCTTGAGCCCCATCCCGGCCTCGGTCAGGCCCAGGTGCAGGGCGTAGGAGGAGCGGCGGGCGAGCTCGCGATAGACCGCCACCAGATCCTGGACCCGGCTCACCTTGGCCGAGAGCACGATCCGGTCCGCCGGCAGGCCCAGGCGCTCGGCGAAGGCCGCACTCTGCAGGCAGGAGCGGACCAGGGCCTCGCGGAGCACGTAGTCGGCGGGGTGCGGCTGGGGACGGACCGCGTTCTCGTCCATGAGCCGGGTGGCGAGATCCTGGTCGAGCGAGCCCCAGTTGACGCCGATCCGCACCGGGCGGTCGTGGCGCAGGGCGGCCTCGATCATCTGCTCGAACTGGCGGTCGCGCTTCTCGCCGAAACCGACATTGCCAGGGTTGATGCGCAGCTTGGCCAGTGCCGTGCCCAGGTCGGGCACGTCCTGGAGCAGGCGGTGGCCGTTATAGTGGAAGTCCCCCACCAGCGGCACGTCGCAGCCCAGCACGTCGAGCTGGTCGCGGATCACCGGGACGGCGCGGGCGGCGGCCTCGTTGTTGACGGTGACGCGGACGATCTCCGAGCCCGCTGCCGCCAGCTCGCGCACCTGCCGCACCGTCCGGTCGATGTCCGCCGTGTCGGTGTTGGTCATCGACTGGACGAGGACGGGACTGTCGCCGCCGATCGTCACGTTGCCGACCCGGACGGCGTGCGTGCGATGCCGCCGGGTCTCCTCAAGAGCTACCATGTGCCTACCGGAAGGAGGAGGAAGCTACGGCGCCGATATGCCCTTCCGGAGCCTCGGCCTCAAGCGGGCTTGGTCGGCCTGCCCCTTCGCGCGGTCATCGGGGTGCCGTGCGACCATGCCGGAGTCCTGCAACCCTGGATGCCGCGGTCGAGCCGCGGCATGACAGAACAGGGTGTCCGACTTGATCAGCCGCCGCGGGCAGGGCCGCCGCCGAGCTGGTCCGGGGCCAGCGAGCGGTTGCGGACGACCTCGCCGCTGAGGCCAAGCTGGCCGCGGCTCTGGCCATCGACGACGAGCTCGATGCCGCCGGCGTTGCCCGTCCACAAGGCAAGGTCGCCACGATCGGGCAGGGCGAAGCGGTCGCCGCGCTGCATGGTGCGGGTGCGGACATAGTCGCGGCCGGTGCTGCGGACCTGGACCCAGGTGGTCTCGCGGGCAACCAGGGTCAGGCGGCCCTCGGCGTCGTCGTCGCTGGCGACTGCCGGGCGGGCGGCGTTGATGCGGTCGCTTTCCAGGGCCGCCAGGAGCTCGGTGGTGGAGGCGGGAGCGGCACTCGCCGAGCTGGGGGTGGAGGTGCGGGCCTCGCTGCCGATGACACTGGCGGCGCGGGCCTCGGACGGATCGTCGTCCTCGGCGACCAGGGCCTGGAGAGCGCCGGTGGATGCCGCCGCCGGGGGCCGGAGTGCCGCCGCACGCTCGTCGGCCGGCGGTGCCGCCCGCATGGCACCGGCCGGCGCGGCGGGCGGCCGGGCGGCGGCCGCGATCCGGTTCTCGTCGGCACGGCGCAGCGTGTCGGTCGCGAGGCGGGCCATCTCACCCGGCGCCTCGGCCACTGGCTCCTTACCGCCACGATCCACATGATAGATCATGTAGTAGCCGCTGTAGACGGCGGCAGCGAGGAGGGCCGAGGCCGTCAGCATCACGGCCGTGCCGCGGCGCGATTCAGCAATCGGCTCGCGGTAGACCAACTCGGGCGGTGCTGCGACGCTTGCCGTCGAGGATTTGAGGGAGGCTACCAGCTGCTCGCCGTCGAGTCCCAGATGGGCGCCGTAGCTGCGCAGGAAGCCCACCACGTAGGGCCGGCCCGGAATGCGGCCGAACTCGCCCGCCTCCAGGGCCTCGATGTAGGCCGGCCGGATCCTGAGCTGGTCGGCAACCGCGTCGATGGTCTCGCTGCCGGAGGTTCGCGCCTCGCGCAGACGGCGACCAATGTCGCGCGCAACCTCCAGGCTACGATCCTGAGCCTCGACCGGTGGCTTAGGGCGTGTCTTCAGCATCGGAAATTCCGTGGCACCGTCCGCCGCAGGTGACGGGCGGAGAGAAGAGCCGCTCTTAGATAGCAAATGGTGGCGCCAACTCCAAACCCGTTTCCCTGCAAAGTGCCCAAAATGCGGCGCCTATAGTGGCTGATAGACGCTCATCGGCAACACCACGTCATGGTCCCTGGCATAAGCCTGAAGCCGGCCGCGGAGGCTGTGGTCGGGAAGGTCGAGCAGCGAGCTCACGTAACGGTTGAGAGCCGTGGCCTCGAGGCTGCGGATCATCGCCTTCACCGGCCCGACCTCGCTGGGTGAGACCGAGAGGTGCCGCACGCCCAGGCCCACGAGCGCCATGGCCTCGAGCGGCCGGCTCGCCATCTCGCCGCACAGGCTGAGGCGCACGCCGGCGGCCCGGGTCCGCTCGACGAGGTCGCGCAGCAGGGACAAGGCGGGCGGCGAGAGGGCGTCGTAGCGGTCGACGAGGGCCGGGTTGCCGCGGTCGCAGGCGAACAGGAACTGGAGCAGGTCGTTGCTGCCGATGGAGACGAAGTCGACCCGCGGCAGGAGGGCAGGGAGCTGCCAGAACAAGGCCGGGACCTCGAGCATGACGCCGACCTCGATCGCCGCCGGGAGCGTCCGGCCGGCCCGCCGGGCGCGCTCCGTCTCGAGATCGAGCAGGCGGCGCGCGGCCACGAGCTCGGCCACCTCGGCCACCATCGGGAACATCAGGCAGAGGCTGCGGCCGCTCGCGGCCGCCAGGAGTGCCCGGAGCTGCACCCGCAGGATGGCCGGCCGGTCCAGCATCATCCGCATCGCCCGCCAGCCCATGGCCGGGTTCTCCTCGGCCGGCATCCGCCAGTAGGGCAGGTGCTTGTCGCTGCCGACATCGAGGGTGCGGAAGATCACCGGCCGTTCGCCGGCCTGCTTCAGGATCTTGCCGTAATAGTCGGTCTGCGCCGCCAGATCGGGGAAGCGCGGCTGGGCCATGAAGGAGAGCTCGGTGCGGTAGAGGCCGCAGCCGTCGGCGGCGGTGGCGTCGAGCTCCGCCAGATCCATGAGGAAGGCGGCGTTGATGGAGAGACTGACCCTGATCCCCTCGCGGGTCACGGTCGGCAGCTCGCGCAAGGCCTCGAAGCCGCGGCGGCGCTCGTAGCGGGCCTTGAGCGCCACCTGGAACGCCTGCTGCACCTCGTCGCCCGGGCGGACGAAGAGGTGGCCGTTGTCGGCGTCCAGCGCCAGGGAATCGCCGGCGTCGACGAAGTCCATGATCCCGTCGACCCGGCCCAGCATCGGCACGTCGAAGGCGCGGGCGACGATGGTGACGTGCGCGGTGCGCGAGCCCTCCTCGAGGACGACGCCGCGCAGCCGGGCGCGGTCATATTCCAGGAGGTCGGCCGCACTCAGGTTGCGGGCGACGAGGATGACCTCGGGCGGCAGCGCGCTGGGGTCATGGGTGGCGGCCTTGCCGACCAGATGGCGGAGCAGGCGGTCGGCCAGATCCTCGAGGTCGATCAGCCGCTCGCGCAGATAAGGGTCGCTGGCGTGGCCGATGCGCAGCCGGTTCTCCTCCTGGACCCGGCGCACGGCGGCCTCGGCCGAGAGGCCGGTCTCGATCGCCTCGCGGATGCGCCGCAGCCAGCCCATGTCGTGGGCGAACATGCGGTAGGCTTCCAGCACCTCGCGCTGCTCGCCGGCCATGAGGTCGGCGCGGCTGAGCATGGCGTCGAGCGAGGTGCGGAGCTGGACGATGGCGCGGTCGAGCCTGGAGATCTCGGAGGCGGGGTCGTCCGCGAGCAGGCGGGTGACCTCGACCTTGGGCTCGTGCATCCAGGCCTGGCCCATGGCCACACCCTCGACCAGCCGCAGCCCATCGAGCCGGCGCATCTCCTTGCCGGGGCTGGCGACGTCGCCGTACTGGGCGCGGTCGACAAGGTCGCCGGCCGCGAACATCTCGGCCAGCACCGAGGCGATGACCTGCATCGCCTCGATCTCGTCCTCGCCATAGGCCTTGGCGGCGCGGTTCTGGACCGTGAGCACGCCCACGACCCGGCCGGAGCGGAGGATGGGGACGCCCAGGAAGGAGTGGTAGACCTCCTCGCCGGTCTCGGGGCGGAAGGCGAAGTCGGGATGGTGCTGGGCATCCTCGGTGTTGATGACGAGGCCCTGGGCCGCGATCGAGCCGACCAGGCCCTCGCCCACGCGCAGGCGGGTGCGGTGGACCGCCTCCTTGGCCAGGCCCTCGGTGGCGAAGAGCTCCAGCACGTCGCCGACCCGGTGGACGTAGACCGAGCAGACCTCGGCCACGAGGTTGGCGGCGATCAGCGAGACCAGGCGGTCCAGCCGCTGCTGCGGCGTGATCGGCTCGGCCACGACATCGATCAGGCGCTTGAGCAGGCGCCGCGAGCTGGAGAGCTCCGGCCGTTTCTCCAGCGGCGGCTCGGGAGGCGCGCCCCAGCCGCTTGCCGGCATGGCTAGGCCACCGCGGCGGCCATGACGCGGCCGCCCTCGAGCCGGGCCAGGGCCACCTCCGCCTGCTCGACCAGCAGGGCCAGGATGTCGGCGGCGGGCCTGACCTCGTGGACGAGGCCCACGCTCTGGCCCGCCATCACGGAGCCGTGCTCGACATCGCCCTCGATCACCGCCCGGCGTAAGGCACCGGCCCAGTAGTGCTCGATGGCGAGTGCCGCCTCGTCGTGGTTGAGCAGGCCCTCACGGTAGCGGCCGATCACCTCGAGCTGGGTGAGCGCGAAGTGGCGGGTGCCGGCATTGACCAGGGCACGGACCGGGATGACCTTGAACTCGGGATCGACCTGCACCGAGGGCACGGCGTCGCGGGCGCTGGCCCGGATGAAGGCCTGCTTGAAGGCCGGGTGCGCCACCGATTCCTCGGCACAGACGAAGGCCGTGCCCATCTGCGCGCCGGCGGCCCCCATGTTGAGGTAGGCCGCCACCATCTCGCCGTGCCCGATCCCGCCGGCCACGAAGACCGGCACCTCCTCCAGGTGCGGCAGGATCTCCTGCGCCAGGACCGAGGTCGAGACCGGGCCGATATGGCCGCCGGCCTCCATGCCCTCGATCACCAGCGCATCCGCCCCGCTGCGCACGAGCTTCCTGGCGATGGCGAGGCTGGGGGCGAAGCAGATCACCTTGGCGGCGTCCCGCTTCAGCGACTGGATCAGCGAGCGCGACGGCAGCCCGCCGGCGAGCACGACATGGCTCACCCGCAGGTCGACGCAGACCTCGGCCAGCTGCTGCAGGGCAGGATGCATGATGATCAGGTTGACGCCGAACGGCCGGCCGGTGCGCGCCCGCGTGGCCTCGATCTCGGCCGCCAGCATAGCCGGGGTCATCGAGCCGCAGGCGAGCACGCCGAAGCCGCCGGCCTCGCTGATCGCGGCCACGAGGTTGCGCTCGGAGACCCAGGTCATGGCACCGCCCATGACCGCAAGCTCCGTGCCAAGGAAGCGCCGCCCTCGTGCCCAGAGCCGGGCCAGCCTGTCGTGGCGGGGCAGCGGCACCACCCCTCAGCCCTGGTCGAGCCCGTAGGCCGCGTGCAGCGCCCTGAGCGCCAGCTCCTTGTAGGCGTCCTCGATCAGGACCGAGATCTTGATCTCGGAAGTGGAGATCGCCTGGATGTTGATGCCCTTCGCGGCGAGCGTCCTGAACATCCGGTGGGCGATGCCGGCATGGCTGCGCATGCCGACGCCGATGACCGAGATCTTCACCACCTTGTCGTCGGCGACGATGCCCTCGAAGCCGATCTCGGAGCGCACCCGCTCCAGGACGGTCATCGCCCGCGGCAGCTCGGCATTGCTCACCGTGAAGGTCATGTTGGCGTAGACGCCGTCGCGGCTCACCGACTGCACGATCATGTCGACATTGATGCTGGCCTCGGCCAGGGGCCCGAAGATGGCGGCCGCGATGCCCGGCCGGTCCTTCACCCCATGGACCGTGATCCGCGCCTCGGTGTGGCTGTAGGCGATGCCGCTGACGATCTGGCTTTCCACGATCTCATCCTCATCGACGACGAGCGTGCCGGGCTTGTCCTCGAAACTCGAGAGCACCTGCACCCGCACGCCGTGCCGCATGGCCAGCGCCACCGAGCGCGTCTCCAGCACCTTGGCCCCCACCGACGCCATCTCCAGCATCTCCTCGTAGGTGATGCGGGCGAGCTTGCGCGCACGGGGCACGATGCGCGGGTCGGTGGTGTAGACGCCGTCGACATCGGTGAAGATGTCGCAGCGGTCGGCCTTGAGCGCTGCCGCCAGTGCCACGGCCGAGGTGTCGGAGCCGCCGCGGCCCAGCGTGGTGACGCGGCCATCCGGGCCCAGGCCCTGGAAGCCCGCCATGACGGCCACCTGCCCGCGCTCCAGGCACGCCCTGACCGGGGCGGGGTCGAACTCGACGATCCTGGCCTTGCCGTGCGCCTCGTCCGTGCGCAAGCCCGCCTGCCAGCCCAGGAAGGACCGGGCCGGCACGCCCAGGCCCTGCAGGGCGATGGCGAGGAGGCCGATCGTGATCTGCTCGCCGGTCGCCACCACCTGATCGTACTCGGCGGTGTCGTAGGTGGCGGGATCCAGCTCCTGGACCCAGCGCACGAGCTGGTTCGTGGTTCCGGCCATGGCGGAGAGCACGACGGCCACGCGCTCGCCCCGATCCACATGCCGCTTGATCCGGCCGGCCACGTGGCGGATGCGGTCTAGATCGGCGACCGAGGTGCCGCCATACTTCTGCACGACAAGCGTCACGTGGACCCGCGTTCCATGGCTGTGTGCCCGCGTTCCCAAGAGTTTGGGGCGGGCTCTGCGATTGGCCGCCGTCTTAACCGCGAGCCGCCCCATCGGCAAGGTCCCGCCAGGAAGGCTGGAGGCGATGCAAGAGGTCGACCCGCGCGAGATCGAGCGCTTCACGGCCCTGGCCCAGGGCTGGTGGGACGCTGCCGGGCCGATGGCGCCCTTGCACCGGATGGGGCCGGTCCGCATCGCCTATATCCGCGACCAGGCCTGCCGCCATCTGGGCCGCCCGGCCGCTGTCCGGCAGCCGCTGGCGGGGCTGCGCGTCCTCGACATCGGCTGCGGCGGCGGCCTCGTGGCCGAGCCCCTCACCCGTCTCGGTGCCCGGGTCACCGGCATCGACCCCACGCCCGAGCTGATCCAGGTCGCCCAGGCCCATGCCGAGGAGGCCGGGCTCGAGATCGCCTACGAGGCCACGACCCTGGAGACGGTGGCCGACCGCGGCCAGCGCTTCGACCTCGTGCTGGCCCTCGAGGTGGTCGAGCACGTCCCCGACCTGCCGCTCTTCCTGGCCGCCCTGGCCCAGGCCACCCGCCCCGGCGGCCTCGTCATCCTCTCCACGCTCAGCCGCACGCTGGCGAGCTTCCTCTCCGCCATCGTCGGTGCGGAGTACCTGCTGGGCTGGCTGCCCCGCGGCACCCACCGCTGGGGCGCCTTCCTCACCCCGGCCGAGCTCGCCCACCATCTCCGCCGCGTCGACCTGCGCCCCGTCGACATCAGCGGCGTCGCCTACCGCGCCGACCGCCAGGAGTTCCAGCTCGCGCGCGATCCAGGGGTGAACTATTTCCTCGCCGCGCTGCGCGGGTGAGCGGCCGCGAGCTCGCGCCGATCCGGCCCCCTCCTCCATCACCCTGTGCCCAATCTGCCACTGCTCCCTTAATCCTTCATTAAGGGTCCCGAGTTATGCTACTGTCAGTTGAGACGTGGCAGGTGCGACTTGCTGTGGCATGCCACACGGTTCTGCGGTGCTTCGGGTCACAGACGATCGGAATCGCCGCTGGCAAGTTCTAGCCATCAGGCGGGCTGACCCGCCTGCTCGATGAGGGGACGTGACATGAAGGCGATCTGGATCGTCCGCTGGCGCGGGCTCGACGAGCAGTGCTCCTGCTCCGAGGAAGCGATGGACCGCTGGGACCAGCTGGATGCCCGCGGGATCGAGGCCGAGGTCTACGAGGTGCTGGATGGAAAGCGCCGGCGGGTGATGTGATAAGTGCCGGCGTTCCACCACCCCACGAACCCGCAGCAACTTCTGTGCTGCGTTCTTGGGCCTGATCAGCGGGATCCGGCAGTCAAGGGTGCATAACATCGGCTACGCCGACCGTAGGCCCTTGACTGCCGGATCCCGCTGATCGGAAGCTTGCCATGACCAAGCGGCACGATCTGGCGCAGCAGACCTTCTCAGATGTCGGGCAGCTCGACAGCGCCATCCATGCTGCCGCCCGCGACCTCAACCATGAGCGAAACCAGCCAATGTGCGCGGACATGTCCAGAGCTGCTTAACGTCAAGTCGGCTTCGATCCTCCGGCTCATGGTGCTGCCCACCACCCGATGTGACCATCATCCGCCAGGAGGCGGTTGATCCTGCTCCGGATGGGGTCGCGGCGAGGACGCCGCAGAGGGACTTGATCCGGACCGCTCGGCACCCCTGCTTTGCACGTTGGGTCGAGGAACTGTGTGAGGCGGAGCCGGACCTGATCGTCATCGACAGCAAGACCTCGCGCCGTACGCATGCCCGCAGCAAAGGACGTGAGCCGCTGCATCTTGTCTCTGCTTGGGCCAGTCGTCTGCGCTTGGTACTCGGCCAGGAGGCGGTGAGCGGCAAATAGAACAAGATCACCGCCATTCCGCTGCTCCTGGTGCGGCTGGCGCTCAAGGGCGCCCAGGTCGAGATCGCCACGGCCATGCTGGGCCGCGGCGGCGACTATATACCGGCGCTCAAGGCGAACCGCCCGGCCACCTTCAAGGACGTGGAGACCTTCTTCGCCGATCCGGCGCCCGACGGTATCGAGACCAGCACAACGACCGACGGCGACCATGGCCGGATCGACGTCCGCCGCCACGCCGCCACGACGTAGCTTGGCTGTTCTCGGACCGGCGCTACCCGGGCGAGGTGGCGTTCCCCGGCCGCGGCACGATCGGGATGGTCGAGAGCGAGACTCTGCGCGACTGCAAGGCCAGCCGGGAGCGGCACTACTACCTGTGCTCGGCCAAGCTGGACGCCGCCACCTTCGCCCATGCCGTCCGCGGCCATTGGGGAATCGAGAACCGCCTGCGCCGGGTCTCGGACGTAGTCTTCAAGGAAGATCAAGCCCGCCTGCGCAGCGACCACGCGCCCGTGAACATGGCTGTGGTCAGACACATGGCCACGAACCTACTGCACCAAGCTAAGCCCACGACCTCGCTCAAGAACAGCACGAAGCGGGCAGGGTGGAACATGACCTCCCTGGAGAGCCTCCTCCGCTAGGCCGCGTGAAAGGACGTTCATCCGTTTGCCCCAGCTTCACCTATAATCTCTATTGATCAGATAGACTCAAATCGCTAGTGCATCGACCCGAGCGCTGGACTTGGAGAGGGCGATGCGACGTAGAGAGGCTCTGGCTGCCGCTGGGCTGGCGATCTCGGCTCTTGGGGTTGGGCTGCCGGCGCTTGCGGCGGATAGAACGCTGCGGATCGGGTACCAGAAGTATGGCACCCTCGTGCTGCTGAAGGAGCGCGGTACGCTGGAGAAGCGGCTGGCGCCGGCCGGCTACGAGGTGAGCTGGACCGAGTTCCCAGCCGGTCCGCAGCTGCTGGAAGCGCTCAATGTCGGCGCCATCGACTTCGGGACCACGGGCGAGGCGCCGCCGATCTTCGCGCAGGCGGCCGGGGCGCCTCTGGTCTATGTCGGCTACGAGCCGCCGGCGCCGACCGGCGAGGCCATCATCGTGCCCGCGGACTCGCCGATCCAGAGCGTGGCGGAGCTGAAGGGGGGCAAGGTGGCCCTGAACAAGGGTTCCAACGTCCATTACCTCCTGCTGCGGGCGCTCGAGGCCTCGTCCCTGACGCTGGCCGACATCGAGCCCGCCTACATGCCACCGGCCGATGCGCGCGCCGCCTTCGAGCGCGGTGCCGTCGATGCCTGGGTGATCTGGGACCCGTTCCTGGCCGCGGCCCAGGCGGCCACCGGTGCCCGGACGCTGGCCGACGGCAAGGGGCTGGTCGACAACCATCAGTTCTTCCTGGCCTCGCAGGATCTCGTGGCGCGGGATTCCAGCCTGGTGCGGACCATCATCGAGGAGCTGGACTCGGCCGACCGCTGGGCGCAGGCCAGCCAGGCCGAGGTGGCGCGGCTCATCGGCCCGCGCGTAGGGATCCCGGCGCCGATCCTGGAGGTGGCGCTGGCGCGGGTCAGCTACGGCGTGGCGCCAGTCACGGCCGACGTCCTGGCCAAGCAGCAGCTGATCGCCGACGCCTTCCACAAGATCGGCCTGATCCCCAAGCGCATCGACGTCAACGAGGCAGCCTGGAGGCCCGGCGCATGAAGCCCGAGCCGGCAGCGAAGGCCAACGTCCTCTGGTTCATCCCGACCCATGGCGACGGCCGCTATCTCGGCACCACGATCGGGGCCCGCGAAACCTCGCTCCCCTACCTGCGCCAGATTGCGCAGGCCGTGGACGAGCTCGGCTATTATGGCGTCCTGCTGCCCACGGGCCGCAGCTGCGAGGACAGCTGGGTCATCGCCAGTGCCCTCGTCCCATTGACCCAGCGCCTGCGCTTCCTCGTGGCCGTCCGGCCGGGGCTGCAGCAGCCCTCGATGGCGGCGCGGATGGCGGCGACGCTGGACCGGATCTCGGGCGGCCGCCTGCTCATCAACGTCGTCACCGGCGGCGACCCGGTCGAGCTCAAGGGCGACGGCATCTTCCTCGACCACGCCACCCGCTATGCGGTCACCAGCGAGTTCCTGGAGATCTGGCGTCGGCTGATGGCGGGCGAGACGGTGGACTACGCCGGCTCGCATCTTACGGTCGAGGATTCGCGCCTCTTCTTCCCGCCCGTGCAGCGGCCCTACCCGCCGCTCTATTTCGGCGGCTCGTCGGAGGCCGGGATGCAGGTCGCGGCCGAGCACTGCGACATGTACCTGACCTGGGGCGAGCCACCGATGGAGGTCGGGCAGAAGCTCCGGGCCGCCAACGAGATCGCGGCCGCACGCGGGCGGAAGCTGCGCTTCGGCATCAGGCTCCATGTCATCGTGCGCGAGACCGCGGCCGAGGCCTGGGCCGAGGCCGAGCGGCTGATCGCGCATGTCGACGACGAGACCATCGCCCGGGCCCAGGCCACCTTCGCGCGGATGGATTCGGTGGGCCAGAAGCGCATGCTCCGCCTCCACGGCGGCAGCCGCGACAAGCTCGAGATCAGCCCCAACCTGTGGGCCGGCGTGGGCCTCGTGCGCGGCGGTGCCGGCACGGCCCTGGTCGGTGATCCGGAGACCGTGGCGGAGCGGATGCGCGAGTACATGGCGCTGGGTGTCGACAGCTTCATCCTCTCGGGCTACCCGCACCTTGAGGAATCCTACCGCTTCGCCGAGCTGGTCTTCCCGCATCTGCCGCTGGCGGAGGGCACGGGCCGCGAGCGCGGGCATATCAGCAACGAGGGCCCGTTCGGCGAGATGCTGGCCAACGAGCCTTTGCCCGTGCAGCGCTCCCGGGCGCAGTCATGAGCGGGTTGGCAAGGGCCATCTCGCAGCGGGCGGCACCCTGGCTGGTACCTCTGGGGCTGCTGGCAGCCTGGGAGATCGCGGCCGATACCGGGATGCTCTCGGCACGCCTGCTGCCCGCACCCAGCGCCACCCTCAGGGCCGCCTGGGAGGTGATGGTCTCGGGCGTGCTGGCGGAGCATGTGGCGATCAGCGCGCGGCGGGCCCTGATCGGGCTCGCCATCGGCGGCAGCCTGGGCTTCCTCCTGGGCCTGCTCAATGCCGTGGTGCCGGCAGCCGAGCGCATGCTCGATTCGACCCTCCAGATGCTGCGCAACATCCCGCATCTCGCCATCATCCCGCTGGTCATCCTCTGGTTCGGGATCGGCGAGGAGGCCAAGGTCTTCCTGGTCGCGGCCGGCGTGCTGTTCCCGATCTACCTCAACACCTTCCACGGCATCCGCACGGTCGATCGCGGGCTGATCGAGATGGCCCGCTCCTATGGCCTGTCGCAGGCTGCACTCTTCTGGCGGATCATCCTGCCAGGCGCCCTGCCGTCGATCCTGATCGGCCTGCGCTATGCCTTGGGCATCATGTGGCTGACCCTCATCGTCGCCGAGACGATCTCGGCCACCTCCGGCATCGGCTACATGACCATGAACGCGCGCGAGTTCCTGCAGACGGACGTCGTGCTGCTGGGCGTCATCGTCTACGCGCTCCTGGGCAAGCTCGCCGACAGCGCCACCCGGCTGCTGGAGCGGCGCTGCCTCGCCTGGCACCCGGCCTACCAGGCGGGAGGAGCCCCGGCATGAGCGCCACGCTGGCCTTTCCGCGCCCGCTGGCCAGGGAGCGGCGGGCCGTTGCCCGTCCTGCCGGCGGCACCGGGCTCGAGGTGCAGCTCACCGACATCTCGAAGAGGTTCGGCCTGCGGCTGGTGCTGGACGGGCTCGACCTCGATATCGCGCCTGGCGAGTTCGTGGCGATCATCGGCCGCTCGGGCTGCGGCAAGAGTACCCTACTGCGGCTGCTGGCCGGCCTCGATGTGCCCAATGCCGGCGAGCTGCTGCTCGACGGCAAGCCCTTCACGGGCCTGCCGCCGTCGGTGCGGATGCTGTTCCAGGATGCGCGGCTGGTGCCCTGGCAGCGCGTCCTGGAGAATGTCGGCATCGCGCGCGGCGAAGATTGGCGGGAGCGGGCGCAGGATGCGCTGGCCGATGTCGGCCTCGCCGACCGTGCGGGCGAGTGGCCGGCCGTGCTCTCGGGCGGCCAGCGCCAGCGCGTGTCCTTGGCCCGGGCGCTGGTGAGCCGGCCGCGGCTGCTCCTGCTGGACGAGCCGTTCGGGGCGCTCGATGCCCTGACCCGGCGCGACATGCACGAGCTCCTGAGCCGGATCTGGCAGCGGGACGGGTTCACGACCGTGCTCATCACCCACGACGTGGCGGAAGCGGTGATGCTGGCCGATCGCGTCCTCGTGCTGCGCGAAGGGCGGTTCGTGCTCGACGTCGAGGTCGACGCAGCCCGGCCGCGCGAGCTGGGCGACAAGCACCTGGTCCAGCTGGAGCGCCGGATCCTGGCCGCCGTCTGATCCCGCCCGCGGGAGATCGTTCATGCTGAAGCTTGCCCGTCCGGCCACGGTGCCGGAGCCCACCCGCACGCCCCTCGATGCCGCGAGCCTGAGCCGGCTCTTCCTCGAGCCGCGCACGCATTCCCACTGGCTCGACCTCGACGTGCCGGACGAGCTGCTGGAGGAGGCCTGGAACCTCACCCGGCTCGCCCCCACCAGCGCCAACGGCAGCCCGATGCGCCTCGTGCTGCTGCGCTCGCCCGAGGAGAAGGAGCGGCTCGTGCCGGCGCTGGATGCCGGCAACCGCACCAAGTCCCTGACCGCGCCGGTGGTGGCGATCCTGGCCTATGACTGCGAATTCTGGCGCACCCTGCCGCGCCTCTACCCGCACACGGATGCGGCGGCCTGGTTCCGTGACGACCCGCTCCTGGCGGAAGAGACGGCACTGCGCAACGGCACCCTCCAGGCTGCCTGGTACATGCTGGCGCTGCGCGCGCTGGGCCTCGATGTCGGCCCGCTCTCCGGCTTCAACAGTGCTGCCGTCGACCGACTCTTCTTCGCCGGCACCAGCCTGCGGACCAACCTGATCCTCAATATCGGCCATGGCGATCCCGAGCGTCTGCGCCCGCGCCTGCCCAGGCTCGACTTCCACGAGGTCGTGGTGGCGCTGGCGCCCTGGTAGGAGCCAGGGCCGGCCCTGATCCGGTCGGTCAAGGGATGCTTCTAGGGCGCCTGGGCGCGCGGGGTCGGCTGCTCGTCGGGGGCCGCGTTCTTCAGCAGGAGCAGGGCCTCGATGGCGCGGCTCTGGTAGTCGCTGAGGACCGGCGTCGAGGAAGGCCGAGGTGAGCGGCGCTGTCGCCGGGGCGGCTCCGCGTCGGGAGCTGGTTCCTCAACAGGAGGAGCCTCGTCCGCCGCCACAGCGGCGTTGACCGCCGCATGCTCCTGCTGCAGCTCGCCGCGCAGCCGGCTCTCCACCCGCTGCATCGTGCGCAGCTCGGGATCGTCGGACGGGCGGGCAGCACGCGGCGAGGGGCTGGGCGTGCGCGGGGCTGGGGCAGGAGCGGCGGCGCGCTTGCTGGCGGCGATCACGCCGTCGGCCAGCGTGCGGGCCGGGTCCTTGCCCATCCGCTCCTGGAGCAGGATGAACATGGCCACCCGCACGTCGCCCAGCGCCGTCGCCTCCATCAGCAGGTGGCGGGCGAGCTGGGTCAGGATGCGGCGCTGCTCGTCCTCGGGCATGGCGTGCAGGGTGTTGTAGCCGTCGATCAGGGCCTTGAACTCGGGCTCGGCCACGAGGGTCTCGACGTCGGCCGGGACCATGCCCTCCAGCCGTGCCACCTGCTTGGGCGTGAGGCCCATGGAGAGCTTCTGGCCCATGCGGCGGTCGCGGGCGGTGACGCGGGCGAAGGGGCGGTTGAGGCCCTTGCGGGTGGCGTAGTGGGCGGTGGCGAGCATGGGGATGGCGTTTACAGGAATGTGAACCTAATTTCAAGGCCTGCCGGAGACAAGTAGTGGGAGATTGCTCATCCTGGATCGCGGGCGAGGCCTATTGGCACGCCGCGCGGAACGCCGCCTGGCCGTGTCTGATCTCGTCGACCAACTGCGCCACCGAGAAGCCGTCGAAGACGTTGGGCTCGTCCAGGATCGCCGGGCTGAGGCCGGCTTCGAGCAGGAGCTTGTTCATCACCAGGAACGAGGTGGTTCGGATATTGCCGTCCTCGAAGACATGGCTCTGGTCCAGGTCCTGGCAGCAGCGGGCGATCGCCCGGAGCTTCTCGTCCTCGTTGCGCGCCGCGGCGATCTCCGTCCGATAGGCGGTCAGGATGGTGTCCACGCGAGCCCGGCACTGCTCCTTGCTGCGGGTGACGCACCACAGCTTGTCCGGCGCCCCCCGCTCGCCCACGTCGATCCTGAACCAGTCGTCGCGCTCGATCTTGGCCGTAAGCTCGGCACGGCCCTCGGGCGTGGTCGTGCCGACGCGCCTGGGCGGGTCTCCCTCAAGGGCCACGGGCTTGAAGGGATACCCTACCCCGACATTGCTGCCGTCGTCGGTCCGGAAGCCCTTCTTGAGGCGGCCGTCCCTGACCTCGCCTTCCAGATCGGGATCGCTCAGCGGCTTGCTGTAGACCTTGTCCACGCAGGTATCGTGCAGGACCTCGAACAGGCGCGCGTCCAGCGGCTCACGGGTGCGCACGCTCTCCAGCATGCGGGTCATGCCGTTGAGCATGCCCGCCATGTAGCCCTGCTCGTTCTCGAACCCGTATTCCCCGCGTGCCTCCTGAAGATGGCCGTCCATGAGCATGCGCCAGGCGCTGGCGGGCGGCAGCGTGGCGAAGGCCATGAACCGCCCCAGCTCGGCGCCGCACCTGAGCTGCGCCTCCGCCTTGTCGACGATGCTGAGCGCCTTCGACTTCAGCATCCGGTCGCCGCTCGGATGGTCGTTGATCTCTTTCCGGATGGCGGCGAGCGTCGCCTTCGGCGACTTGCCGGCAGCACCCTTGGCGCCCTCCTCGGCGCAGCGGCGCTCGATCAGGTCCACCATGGTCGTGACCACCGCCTTCTGCACCTCCCGGCCGGTGGCACCCTGGATATCGCCGATGCCCGGCAGTGCCAGCAGGGCCTTCATCGGGTTGCGGAGATCGCTGACCGCCGTCCGCAGCCGATCCAGGTCGCCGCGGCGCAGCTCGGCGCTGATGTCGTGACGGGTATCCCGCGAGACCTTCGCGAACGCCGCCTCGCCCATGCCCGGGCCGAACTCGCGATCGATCGCCTGCTTCACGTAGGTGGCACCGGCGGCCCATTTGTCCTGGCGCGCCTTGGCCGCCGCATCGCCGGAGCCGCTGATCGAGAAGGCGGAGTGGGTGTAGAGCCGCGTCCCGGCAAGGTCGCCGCGAAGATGCTCGCCCGCACCCCAGCCCAGGGCACCCGGCTTGTGCTGCTGGTGGATCTGCGAGAACGTTCGACCGGTAGCCTCCACGGACGTCTCCCTGACTGGCCCGCCTCAGCAGCGGATCATCCCGCCCATCATCATCATCGGATCGAGGGTGCCGGTCGAAGCGGCCGGCGTGCCGGATGCAAAACCCCTGGCGACGATCTCGCGCCACGTGTCGAGGGTCTGACGGAAGTTGCGGATGGTGCACTGCAGCCGCGACAGGTCGAGCCCGGCCACGGGCAGGTCGAAGGCCTGGACGACGCCGCCATCCGGCCCGTCCAGCGCCAGCCGCACCCCGCCGGTCTCCCGCCACCTGGCATTGTACTGGAGGATGATCTCGTAGAGCTGCAGGCGGTCGCCCGGCAACGGCAGGCAGACGTCGGCCGAGAGCCACAGCCGCTGGTCCTCGGGCTCGTAGTCGACGAAGAGCACGGTCCCGTCGCGAGCGGTGAGCGTCCAGAGATCCTCCTGGTCGAATTCCTGCACCTCGGCCAGCTCCAGCGCCGGCCCGATCTCCATCATGAGCGCATGGACGTGCGCCTTGTCCGACATCCGACAGCTCCCTGCCGTTCCCGCCCCCTGCCGACAAGCCTGCCGACGCGGTAAGGCAGGCCGCATCCTGGGGCCGGAACCTTACCGTGCGATTAACGAGGCTCAGGAAGGGCGGGGCACTCGCCGAATGCCGCTCATCATATCAACTATTGGTTGAAGAACGAGAACCGGCTATACGCTTGCGCGAGCTGCCATGCGTGGTGCGGCGGCGAGGGTAGAGATGGCCGATGCCGAACCGTGCTTGTTGCTGGTCGGGACTGGTGCTTGGCCTCGCGCTGCTGGCGGGGCCGCGGGCCTGGGCGGGGGATGCGTTGAGCCGGGACGAGGGCACGGCGCTGGCGCTCGCCTGCCGGCAGGACCGGCTGGCCGGCGACGGTGCCGAGGCGGCCTGCCGGGAGCGCGAGCTCCACGAGGCTGCCACCGTGGCCCGGCCGGCAGCGCTGGAGCTGCTCACCCTGGCCGAGCAGCTCCGGCTCGGTGCGGTCTGCGGCCCGGCCCAGGCGCTGGGGCCGGCCGAGCTCCGTGCCTGCCAGGAGAGCGGGATCAGGGCCCGGGCGTTCCTGGCCGAGCTGGAGCCGCCGTCCGACGGTCTGGAGGACGTGGCGCTCTCGGCCGAGCTTGGCGACATAGCACCCGCGGCCGCTCCGGAGGCGGAGTAGCGACCGCGCAAGGCAGCGGCCTCTGCGACAGGCATGCAAACCCGATCGGAATCACTACCTTGCTCCCCGAAGGCGGCCGGCAGCCCGATCTCGCGGTGTCGGCCTCCAGCTATCGGATCGAACAGAGCCCGGCATCGCCGGGGCAGGGGAGCCTGGGATGGAGATCGCAACGGTCGGCATCATCGGTGCCGGCACGATGGGTGGCGGAATCGCCATCAACCTGGCGCAGCACGGCTTCACCGTGCGGCTCACCGACGCCCATGAAGGGGCGGTGGCCAAGGCCGTGGGCCAGGCGCGCAGCTTCTACGGCCGGGCGGTCGAGAAGGGGCGGATGCGGGCGGAGGATGCCGAGGCGGCGGTCGCCAGGATCGAGCCCGCCCGGACGCTGGGCGAGCTTGCCGATGCCGACCTCCTGATCGAGGCCGTGTTCGAGGACTTGGCACTCAAGGCCGGGCTCCTGGAGGAGCTGAGCCCCAAGGTGAGGCCGGAGGCGCTGATCGCCACCAACACGAGCTGCCTGCGGGTCAGCGACCTTGCGGCCCACGTGACCGAACCCGGCCGCTTCCTGGGCCTGCACTATTTCAGCCCCGCCGCCGTCAACCCGATCGTCGAGGTGGTGAAGGGGCTGGCCACGGATGATGCGGTGATCGAGGCGGCACTCGCCTTCTGCCGTCGCAGCGGCAAGCAGCCCTTGCGCTGCAAGGACAGCTACGGCTTCGCCATCAACCGCTTCTTCTGCCCCTACACCAACGAGGCGGTCCGGGCGCTGGACGACGGCCTGGCCTCGACGGGTGCGATCGACGAAGTGGCCCGCGAGGTGCTGGGGGCGGCGGCCGGGCCGTTCGCGGTGATGAACCTGATCAAGCCGCGGATCAACCTGCACGCCATCCGCAACCTTGGCCCGCTCGGGCCCTTCTACGCGCCGGCGCCCTCGATGATCGAGGTCGGGGATGCCGACCGGAGCTGGGTGATCGAGGAGGGAGAGGGCCTCTCCGCCGAGCGCAGGCAGGCCGTCGCCGACCACCTCCTGCGGGGCTGCTTCCTGCCGGTGCTGCAGGCGCTGGACGAGGAGGTGGCGGCACCCGCCGACATCGACCGGGGTGCGCGCGAGGCGCTCAAGTTCGGCACTGGCCCGTGCGCGCTCATGGACCGGCTGGGGCGGGCCGAGGTGGAGCGGATCGTGGCGCCGGCCATCGAGACATGGGGCCTCGGCACGCCGCGCTCGCTGGCGAGGGTCGGCACGCTCGGCGGCTAGCCGGGCAGGACATGCCGGCCACGCCGAACTGTCGCGGCACGATTTGCTGCAATGCACAACAGGAGGGGTTGCAATACCGCGGTGCGGCGCCTAACTTTTGTGCATCGCAATAAGCTCTCCGCGGGAGTACCCATGAGCAAGACTGCCACGCTGGCGACGTCCGCGCCGGCGATGCCCAAGTTCCACCTCGATGCCCTGGTGGCGCTGCAGAAGGCGAATCTCGACACCGTCGTTGCCGCGCAGAAGATCATGTTCGATCTGGCGCAGACCGTGGCGAAGCGGCATGCCGAGCTCGTCAAGGACGCGTTCAGCAAGGCCGAGACGATGTTCAAGGGCTACGACACCAAGAAGCAGCCGCAGGCCTATGTCGAGGACGTGAAGGCCGCCGTCGAGAAGGCCATGGCCGACGTCAAGGAGACGGTGGACCTGGGCTTCAAGGCGCAGAGCGAGGTCGTCGACCTGTTCGTCAAGCGCGCCACGCAGAACCTCGAGGACGTCAAGGGCCTCGCCGCCTGACCTGACGGCCTTCTGGCTGACGTTCGCGACCCCGGCGCCTTCGGCTCCGGGGTCTTTGTTTTTCTGAGCCCGGCGTCAATGGCCCGGGCTTTGGCCGGCATGCAGTTCCTGGTTGCCTGCCCTGCATGATCGCGGCACCCTTGGCGTGACCCGGAACGTCGGCACCCCCAGGTGCCGCACGTGAGCCGGCAACAAGGGGAGGCCAATCATGAATTCGAGTACGACTGGCGACTTTTGCCAGTGCTGCCATGTGTGTCCTGAGCGTGGGCGCTTCCGGCCCGGCGACTGCACAGCAGGCCGTCAACGACAAGCCGCTGACCGAGAACTGGTGGCCCAGCGAGTTTGGTCCCGACGACAAGGCGGGTGCCATCAACCGCATCAAGCCCGAGTACGTCCTGAAGGTCATGAGCCTGGTCAAGAAGGGCCAGACCGCGACGATCGGGAAGTATTATGACAAGGACATCCCGGCCTTCGGCGCCCGGATCTGGAACCTAGTCATTCCGGGGACGCCGTCCGGCGGCCCGTTCGGCAGCAACGGCCTCGTCTTCCACGACGATTATGTCGTCACCGAGCTCGGTCAGATCGGGACCCAGTTCGACGGTCCGGGTCATATCGGCGTGCACACCTCGAAGGGCGACATCTTCTACAACAACCGGGAGCGCGAGGCGACCTACCAGCGCGGCGCCGGCAATCGGCCGATCGGCATGGGCGACCTCGGCGTCGAGCATGTGGCCGAGAAGGCCTATGTCTGCCGCGGCGTGCTCCTGGACGCCACCAAGCTTCGCGGCGTGAACCCCTTGCCGATCCCGAATGCCACCAACAGCCCGGGCATCATCACCGCGGCTGACGTCCAGGCCATGGTGAAGGCGCAAGGGATCGCCGAGATCGGGGAAGGCGACTGCGTCTTCCTCTACACGGGTCATGGCGACCTCTGGAAGAACAGCGCCTGGCCCTCCATGACCGCCGCGCAGCGGGCGGAGGCACGGGCCAAGTTCACGGCCGGCGAGCCCGGTTTCGGCCGCAGCGCCTGCGAGTACATGGCGGAGCGCAAGATCTCGCTGATGGGCGGCGACACCTCGGCCAACGACGCCCAGCCCGTGGGCGAGATCGAGGGCGAGGCCGTGCCCTGCCATCAGATCGCCCAGACCCGTCACGGCATCTGGAACATCGAGAACCTGGACTTCGAGCCGCTGCTGAAGGACGGCGTCTCCGAGTTCGTGTTCTCCTGGTCGCCGCTCCGGATCGTCGGCGGCACCGGCTCGCCGGGCAATCCGGTCGCGATCTGGTAGGAAGACAGGGGCGAGCATCGGCGCTCGTGCTCACAGGCGGCGGGGTCGACCCACGATCCTTCCGCCTGGGGCTCCGATGTTCGCCCATGCCAGGGCGTGTTCAGTTGGACTGATCACGCCCTGGGATTTGCTCTCTCGTGCCTACCGGCCGTTGGCCTGCTTGAGGCTGCGCTTCCACGTTCTGCGTGAAAGCGCGCTAGTCCCTCGCCAGCACCCGCTCCTGCCGTGGATGCCGCCTCGCGCGTCATCGCGGGGGCCGGGACCGGGGCGCTCCTTGAGCCAGGCCGTCGTGTCTCCGGCCAGCGCGTGCTCCACGCAGCTCTGGATGTGGGTGACGAGCACGCCCTGGGCCGTCGCCGCATCCCGCGCCAGAGCGCATTGCAGGAGCCTCTGGTGCTCGCGCGCGGCAACCTCGCCGCGGAAGATCACCGCGATCATCTGATAGCGCAGATACTTGTCGTAGATCGCCCCGTGCATCTGCAGCAGGACCCTCGATCCGCAGGCCGAGATCAGGGCGTGGTGGAACTCCCAGTCGCACCGCTTCCAGGTCTGGGGATCGGCCCGATCGCCGGCGATCATCCGTCCTTCCATCACCGAGAGCTTGTGGTGCGCGGCCACCACGCGGCCCTCCCAGTCCAGGTCGCCTGCGGCGAAGGACTGCTCGATGGCGTGACATTCGAGGAGCTGGCGCATCGCCGCCACCTCCCGGAAGTCGTCGGGCGAGACGGGTGCCACCTCGAACCCGCGCTGACCCTCGGCGACGATCAGCCCTTCCGATCCTAGCCGGTTCAGCAGCTCCCGCATGGTGCTGACGCTGGTCCCGTAGGTCCGGCTCACCCGGTCCAGCCTCAGCTTCTCGGCCGGAGCCAGCCGCCCGAAGAGGATGTCGGCCCGCAGCCGGCGATAGGCGATCTCGCCCACGGTCTCGCCCGCCGGCACGTCGCCGTCCGATGGCTTTCTGGAGCTGCCCATAGGCAGGAGATGGCACGGGGCTGCAGCACCCGCAACAACCCCGCCGATACCGCAATGGCCGCTGTGGTGCAGAATCGTTTGACAAAGCAACTTTCATATGATGTTTTCGAAAAATCAGGTCTGAAGATGAACAGTCCGGATAGGGGGAGAGCCATGATCCGCCGCGCTTCGTTGATCGCCGCCTTGGCCCTGGTGGGCTCGCTCGGGGCGACGCTTCCGGGCTGGGCACAGGAGATCCAGGAGCGGACGATCCGCTGGGGGCACCTGAACAACACCGACCACCCGGTGAGCCTCGGGGTGAAGAGGTTCGCCGAGATCGTCGCCGCGAAGAGTGGCGGAAAGCTCAAGGTGCGCGAGTTTCCGGCCAACCAGCTCGGCAGCGAGATGCAGCAGCAGTCGGCCCTTCGCGGCGGCACGCAGGAGATGCAGTCACCGGCGACCACCTCTCTTGCAGGGATCGTGAAGGAGTTCGGGCTGATCGATTTCCCGTTCATCGTCAGCACGCCGGAGCAGGCGGACGCGCTGCTGGACGGGCCGTTCGGGACAGCGCTCCTGGCCAAGCTTCCCGAGGTGGGGCTTGTCGGGCTGGGCTACTGGGACCTCGGCTTTCGGAATGTGACCAACAGCAAGCGCCCGATCACCAAAGGCGAGGATCTCGAAGGGCTCAAGATCCGGGTGATTCCCAATCCGGTCTACCTCGAGACGTTCAAGACCTTCGGGGCGAATCCCCTGCCGCTGAGCTTCTCGGAGCTCTATAGCGCGCTCGAGATGCGGGCTGTGGATGGTCAGGAGAACCCGTTCTCGGTGATCCTATCCAACAAGTTCTATGAAGTTCAGAAGTACGTCAGCGCCACGCGGCACACCTACAGCGCCAACATCATCCTGGTGTCGAAGAAGTTCTGGGACAAGCTGTCTCCGGCGGAGCAGACGATCCTGCAGGACGCGGCCAACGAGGCGCGCGCCTACCAGCGCCAGGTCAGCCGCGAGCAGGCGCAGAAGGCGGTCGCCGGCCTCCAGGCAGCGGGCATGGAGGTGAACGAGCTGACGGCGGCCGAGCTGGACCGCATGCGCGAGAAGACGAAGCCGGTCGGCGAGCGCTTCGCCGCCGAGTACGATCCGGGCATGGTCCAGCTCTTCCACAGCGAGCTCGATCGCATCCACGCCGCGAAGAACTAGCGGTTCCTCACTTCCGAGCGTCACAGGCGGGCACGGAGGAAGCGGTCGCACGGCCGAAGCTCCGGCCCGAAGGACGGATCCCATGCGCAAGGCCATCTACATCCTCAACGGGCCCAACCTGAACCGGCTCGGGAAGCGGGAGCCCGAGATCTACGGCCACACGACGCTGGCCGAGATCGAGACGATGTGCCGGGAGACGGTGGCCGACCGGCCGCTCGAGTTCCGGCAATCGAACAAGGAACATGAGCTGATCGAGTGGATCCACGAGGCGATCGACGAGGGTGCGGGCATCATCATCAATCCCGCAGCCTTCACCTTCACGTCCATGGCCATCATGGATGCCCTGAAGATGTTCCCGGGGCCGATCATCGAGCTTCACATCAGCAACATTCACCGGCGCGAGCCGATCTACCACAAGTCCTATGTCTCGCCGGTGGCGACGGCGGTGATCGCCGGGCTCGGGCCCAGAGGCTACGTCGCGGCGGTGCGGGCGATGCTCGAGCTCACGGCCTGATGCGGCAACCAGGCCGGCGGGGGCGGGCACCTCCTCCCCCGCCGGGGCGGGAGAGGAGGCCCAGCGACATGGCTCAGTCGATCGCGACCGGCGAGCCGGCGGAGCCGGTGGCGCCCACGATCGGCATCGGGCTGTAGAAGTAGGTGAAGCGGTAAACGCCGTCCTTGACCAGGTCGTCGAAGTTGGCGTTCTCCTGGTGCACGATGCCGTTGCGGGTCAGCATGTGCTCGTGCACGCAGAAGGCGCAGCCCGGGTCGGGGTTCGGCACCGCCTCGCCGGCCCAGGTGTCGGAGCCGTAGACGCCGACCTTGATCTCGTCCGACATCCAGCGCGCCACCTCCATGCCGAAGCCGGGCTCGCCGGAGTTGAAGCGGTCATTGTCCTTCTTCCACAGCTTGCCCCAGCCGGTGTGGAAGAAGACCCCGTCGCCCTCCATGAACTTGAAGTCGGCCATGCCCTGCTTCTCGAGCGCGGCCTTCACGTCGGCCATCGTCACCTCGTAGCCGCGATCGAGCATGTCCACGCCCTTGGCGGCGGCCACGTCGATCAGGATGCCGCGGGCGACGATCGGGTGCAGCTTCTCCACGCCGTTCTTCTTCAGGCCGAGCTCGTCGCCGATCTCCGCCTCGGTCCGGCCATTGTAGTAGTACATCTTGGCCTTGTCGGTCGGGTCGGCCGCCACGCCGATATGGCCCAGCCCGTCGAACTGGGTCCCGATCTGGCCGATCTCGGTCGCGATATACTCGTCGTGATAGATCGTCTGGCTGGCCGCGAACGGTCCGCCGGTCGGCGAGCCGGGGATCCGCAGCACCCATTTGCGCGGCCCGAAGGTCGGCATGTCGGCCTCGTAGTTGCGGCCCAGCTTGTAGGTCTTGCCCTTGTCGGCCTCGGCCAAGGCCCGCAGGACGACCTCGGGCTTCGTGTACCAGTTGGTGGAGCCGGCCTCGTCGTCGCCGCCCCAGAGCTTGTTCGGCCACCACTTCTCGCCGATGGGCGTGTCCATCTGGTCGCCGGTGACCCAGGGCTTGCCTTTGCAGTCCTTCCAGTTCTCGGGCGAGCATTCGGCCTTGGCGGCGGCGGCGAAGCCGATGCTGAGGCTGGTCGTCAGCAAAACGTGTGCAAGTAACTTCACGCCTTCGATCCTCCCTATCGGCCGGCCATCTTCTCATGCTGGCCGGCTACGGAGAGCCTAGGCCAATGCCGGGCACTTGAGGAGAGCCGGCTTCGGAGCCGCAGGGTACCCATTCCCGTTTAGCTGCGGCCACCGTATCTGCGTTGCACGTCACTGGCCTTGGGGGACCCTCGCGATCGCGCGCCCGCTCACCTTCACGAGCTACGCCAGCCCTTGGGAGGCGGCCCCGAGGCCGGCACCGCCGGGGACCACCCTGCTCGCGGTCGGGGACGTGCACGGCCATCTGGCCCATTTCGACGCCCTGCTGGCCACGCTGCGCCCGGTGGCGGACGCGGCGCGCGAGCGCGGCGATGAGCTGCACCTGGTCCTGATCGGCGACTATATCGACCGCGGTCCGGCCAGCCTCGCCGTGCTCGACCGGGTGGCCCTGCTGGAGGAGGCGTGGGGGCCGGGCCTGCACGCGCTCATGGGCAACCATGACGAGCTGCTGCTGCGCCTGCTCACCCGGCCGCGCGACGTTCTCCTGCGGGACTGGCGGCGGAAGGGTGGCGACACCGTCCTGCGCGAGCTCGGCGTGGCCAAAGGGGAGCTCTGGCTGCGCTCGGCGCGCTCGGCCGCCGCCCTCCTGCGCGAGCGCCTGGGGCCGGAGCGCCTGCACCTCCTGCGCCGCCTGGCCCCGGCCTGGCGCTGCGGTGACTGGGTCTTCGTCCATGCCGGGATCGACCCGCGACGGCCACTGGAGGAGCAGCGGCCGGAAAGCTGGCTCACCTTGCGCGAGCCCTTCCTCACCGGCCGGGTCTGGCCGCACGACTTCGCCGTGGTCCACGGCCACACCGTGCGCGGGCCCGAGCTGCTGCCGCACCGGATCGCCATCGACAGCGGCGTCTACCGCACGGGCGTGCTCACGGCCGTGGAGATCACGGGCGACCTTTTGCGCTTCGTCTGCGTCACGCATCGCAAGGACCTGGCGGCACTCCAGGCACTCCCGAGTGCGCCCCAAGAGCGACAGTTCACCCCTATCGCGCCCGAGCTGCAACCAGAGCTCCCGGATAAGGTTACCGAACGGTAGAGATCATCTTGGGCTGGATGAGGAGCACGCATGTCTCGAGCAGCAGGTGGCGGTCGTGGCCGCGCAAGGCGTCCGGCATCGGCGGCGAGCCTGGCCAAGGACTCGACGCGGACCGCGGTACGCGCCATGCGCACCATGCGCGACCTGGACACGATGGGCCGTGCCGCCGCAACCACCATTGCGCTCCGCAGCCAGATGATCGCGGAGGCGTTCCGCAATCCGGCCAAGCTCGCCGATCCCGAACTCAGCCTGATGATGAGCGAGAAGGTGGAGGCCGCAGCGGCGGTCGCTGCCGCCGTGGTGCCGCAGCTCGCCCTGCCCGCCCTGCACGCGGCGCGCTGGCTCGGGGATCACGCGACCCTCCTGGCACGGCATGCCATGACGCCGCTCTGGTCGGGCGCCAGCTGGCGTCAGTACCAGCGCCTGGCCGAGGGCATGGCCTACATCAACGCAGCCTACGGCGCAGCGATGCTGGGCACCATGGTGGAGCTGGGCTCCGTGGCGCTGCGGCCCGTGCATCGTGCCGCCACGGCGAACGCACGGCGGTTGGGACAGCTCTGAAGGGCAGCGGCCCGCCGCTCAGATCGAGGGCTCCTCGCCGTCCAGGCTGAGGATCGGCACGTAGAGGTCGGGCCGGCGGTCGCGGAACAGGCCCCAGGCGGCACGTGCGCCGGCGAGCTCGCCGAGATCGACCGTGGCCGTGAGCACGGCCTCGCCCTCGCGCGGCGCCTCCTGGATCAGGGCCCCGGTGGCGTCGGCGATGAAGGAGCTGCCGTAGAAGGTGAGCGTGCAGCTCTCGCCCTCCTCCGTGCCGACACGGTTCGAGGCCACGACCGGCACCATGTTGGCGGCGGCATGGCCCTGCATCACCCGCTGCCAGTGGCCGGAGCTGTCGAGGCTCGGATCGTGCGGCTCGGAGCCGATGGCGGTCGGGTAGAACAGCATCTCCGCACCCAGGAGGGTCATGATCCGGGCAGCCTCGGGGAACCACTGGTCCCAGCAGATCCCGACCCCGATCGTGGCCACCTTGGTGTGCCAGATGCGAAAGCCCGTATCCCCCTGGTTGAAGTAGAACTTCTCCTGGTAGCCGGGCCCGTCCGGGATGTGGCTCTTGCGGTAGGTGCCGAGCACGCGGCCGTCGGCGTCGATCATGGCCAGCGAGTTGAAGTAGGCGTTGTTGGCGCGCTCGAAGAAGCTCACCGGCAGGACCACATGGAGCTCGGCCGCGAGCCGGCTCATCCGGGCCAGAAGGGGATGGCCCTCGAACGGGTGGGCGAGGCCGAAATAGCGCCGGTTCTGGTCCTTGCAGAAGTACGGCGTCTCGAACAGCTCCTGCAGGAGCACGATCCGCGCACCCCGTCCGGCAGCCTCGCGCACGAGCCTCTCGGCCCCGGCGACGTTGTGGTCACGGTCCCAGCCGCAGGCCATCTGCGTTGCCGCGACGGTCACCTGACGCATTGGGTGTTTCCTCCCGAGATGCGGAATCGGCCCTATATCGCGGCAGCGGCGAGTCAGGGCAAGGCTGGGGGGCTCAGGCTCTGCCCATCCCGGTCTCAGCCGTGCGGCTGCTGCAGGTGCCTGAGCTCGGCAGCGTCGTGCGAGCAGAAGACCCGGACCTCGCTTGCGTGGGCATGGGCGAGCTCGCGCACGCGCGCCTGATTTCGCCGCCGGGCCACGTGGTCCATGCCCATCATCTGCTGGTAGGCGCGCAGGCCGGGCGGGCAGTGGCGGCCGTCCGGCAGCAGCTCGTCCTCGTGGAAGTAGGCGTCGCCCGCGTTCAGGAGCCAGCCCGCGCCCGTGCTCACGGCGATGCCGCGCATGGCCTGCCGTGTGGCCGGGGAGCGGGACGAGCAGGATCTCGGGCGGCAGCCCGTCCAGCTGGCGGACGCACTCGAAGCCGAACCAGGGCTCGCCCCGCGGCTCGTACTCCCGCCACTGCGCCACCTCGTCCCACTGTGCCGGGCTGTAGCGCTGGCGGGCGATGAACCCCCGCCTGCCGTGACGCGCCAGCTCGAGCTCGGCCTTGAGCACGTGGACCGCGGCACCCGGGAAGTCCTCGATCCCGCCGGCATGGTCGAAGTCGAGATGCGTGAGCACGATATGCCGCACGTCGCCGGCGGCGAAACCCAGCCGCTCCACCTGCCGAAGGGCCGTCTCCTCCTCGCGGAGCTGGATCCGGTTCATGGCCCGGAACAGCCGGCTCAGCCGGCCGTCGGGCTGGCGGACGTCGCGCAGGCCGAAACCGGTGTCCACCAGCACGAGCCCGTGCCGGTCGGTCTCCAGCAGGAGGCAGTGGCAGACCAGGCGACGGAGGCCCGGCTCGGCGCGGGGCCCGTACATCAGGCGCCCGCCCAGCGGGCACATCGTTCCGCAGTTCAGGTGATGGACGCGCAACGGGGCTCCTCCAGAACGGCGCTGGGATCGCAGTCCCAGCGGGCCCGTTCTAACCGGTGCGTTGCGCGGTGGTTCCGTTCGGGCCGGTCAGGCTTGCGGTGTCTCGACCTGCTCGCGCAGGCGGGAGAGGTCGTTCGCGATCGAGCACTGCACCCGGCGCAGCAGGTAGCCCGGATGCTCGGCGAGCCAGCGGCGGGCGATGTCCTGGCCCGAGGCACCGAGGCATTCGAAGAAGCTCGGCGGGCCGCCGGTATCCTCGCGCACATAATCCGGCGTGACGGTCTCGCACACACCCGGTGCGCTGGCGAGGCACACGACAAGGGAGAGCAGAGCGAACATGGGGCAGGTCCCGTGGCTGTGGCCAAGGCATCCTAGCCGAAATAAGAATATTTACCTAGAACGATTTGGCATGGCCCGCAGGTCCCGAATGGGCGGATGATCGAAGCTCGTCAAAAGCCCGCGTGAAGCCGGCAGCCGCCTCGGCTACATCAGGGGCAGAGATCAGGGGCAGACGGCATGACGACCGCGATGATCGCCAAGGATTACAGCCTGCTGGGCGAGACCGCGAAGCGGGCCGTGGAGAGCGGGCTTGCCGGTGCCAAGTGGTACGCCACGCAGATCCCGCGCAGGCGGATGAAGGAGCTGATGGCGCGGAGCGATGGGCCGGCCATCCGCGACACCGTGCTCTGGCTGGGCCTCATCCTCGGCTTCGGTGCGCTGGGCGTCGCCACCTGGGGCAGCTGGTGGGCCGTGCCGGCGTTCGCCGTCTACGGCATGCTCTATGGCGGGTCCTCCAACTCGCGCTGGCACGAAGCCGGCCACGGCACGGCGTTCAGGACCGGCTGGATGGCCGACGCGCTCTACCAGCTGGCCTCGTTCATGGTGCTGCGCCGGCCCACCGTCTGGCGCTGGAGCCACAGCCGACACCATACCGACACGATCATCGTCGGCCGCGACCCCGAGATCGTGCAGCCGCGGCCGCCGAGCTTCCTCGAGATCGGACTGGCCCTCCTCAACCTGAAGGGCGGCCTCCTGGAGCTGGCCGGCGTCGTCCGCAATGCGCTTGGCCGGCTGGGTGCCGAGGAGGCGACCTTCATCCCCGCGATGGAGCGGCCCAAGGTCTACCGCGAGGCGCGCATCTGGCTCGGCATCTATGCCGCCGTGGTCCTGCTCGCGGTCGCCATGGGCAGCATCCTGCCGTTGATGCTGGTGGGCCTGCCGTCCTTCTACGGCGCCTGGTTCCACCTCTTCACCGGCCTGACCCAGCATGTGGGCTTGGCCGAGGACGTGCTCGACCACCGGCTGAACTCGCGCACGGTGCTGATGAACCCGGTGCTGCGGTTCCTCTACTGGAACATGAACTACCATGTGGAGCACCACATGTTCCCGATGGTGCCCTACCACCGGCTGCCCGAGCTGCACGCGGAGATCAGGAAGGACCTGCCCTACGTCTATCCGAGCGTGTGGGCGGCCTACCGGGAGATCATCCCGACCCTGATCCGCCAGCGCCGGGACCCGGCCTACTTCATCCGCCACGAGCTGCCGGCCGAGATGGCGGAGCGCGAGCTGGCGCTGATGATGCGGGCAGCCTGAGGGGACGGCGATGGGCGTCAGGGAATGGGTCGAGGCCTGTGCCGTGGGTGCCATTGACGAGGAGGACGTGATCCGCTTCGACCATGCCGGCCGCACCTTCGCCGTCTACCGGCTGGAGGGCGACGCCTACTATGCGACCGACGGCCTCTGCACCCACGAGCAGGCGCATCTCGCGGACGGCCTGGTGATGGACGGCATCATCGAGTGCCCGAAGCACAATGGCCGCTTCGACATCCGCACCGGCAAGGCCAGGCGCGCCCCGGTCTGCGTCGACCTCAGGACCTACCCTGTCAGGGTCGAGGACGGGAAGGTGATGCTCGGTCTCGAGTGACGCAGTCAGACGCCTGCGCTCAAGGGACGATGGTGGTGAACAGGTAGACGGCGAAGATCACGAGATGGACGGTGCCCTGCAGCACCGTCGTGCGGCCGGTGCCGAGCGACAGCGTCGCGACGAGCAGCGACAGTGTCAGCAGCACCATCGCCTTCATGTCGAGCCCGAGCACCAGCGTCCAGCCGGTCGCGAGCGAGACCACGGCGACCGCCGGGACGGTGAGCCCGATCGAGGCCAGGGCCGAGCCGAGTGCCAGGTTGAGGCTGGTCTGCAGGCGGTCGGCACGGGCGGCCCGCAGTGCTGCCAGCCCTTCGGGCAGGAGCACGATCGCGGCGATCACCACGCCGATCACCGCCTTGGGGGCGCCGGCCGCGTCCACCCCGCGCTCGATCGTCGGTGCCAGCGCCTTGGCCAGCAGCACGACGGCTCCCAGGCACGCCAGGAGCAGGAGGGCGCTGACGGCCGCCACCCGCTGGCTCGGCAGGGCCGCATGCTCCTCCGCGTCGTGCGCGGCCTCGCCCTCGGGCAGGAAGTAGTCGCGGTGGCGCACGGTCTGCACCAGCACGAAGGCGCCGTAGAGCACGAGCGAGGCCACCGCGATGAGTGCGAGCTGGCTGCTCGAGTAGATCGGGCCGGCGATGCTGGTCGTGGTGTTGGGCAGCACCAGCGTCAGCACGGCCATGGTGGCCAGCGTCGCGAGCGACGCATTGACCCCGTAGAGACCGAACGCCTGCTCGCCGTGGCGCGTGCTGCCCGCCAGCAGGCAGAGCCCGACGATGCCGTTGAGGATGATCATCACGGCCGCGAACACGGTGTCGCGGGCGAGGGCAGCGGTGGCCGGGCCGCCGGCGAGCATGAGCGAGACGATGAGCGCCACCTCGATCACGGTGACCGCGAGCGCCAGCACCAGCGTGCCGAAAGGTTCGCCCACCCGGTGGGCGACCACCTCGGCGTGGTGGACGGCCGCGAGCACGCAGGCGATCAGGCCGGCACCGAGTGCGACAGGAACGAGGTCGTGCGTGACGACCGACGCCGCGCCGAGCAGCAGCCAGCCGGCGAGGGGTGCCGCCACGGTCCACGGCGGCAGGTGATGAGCGGCGGCCATGTCCGGGCAACCTGCCCCAAACCTCCCCGTGGCCGCAAGATCGCCGGACGGCACCCATGCAGGCTTCGGGCTCTGGCGTCTCCAGCCCGGCATGGGCGTGCCGCAGGCGGCCGCGAGCGCTGCGCCATGGCGGTCTTCCATGATCGGCATTGGGCCACAAATACAAGAAAATACTGCTAAATTCCAGGACTTGCCAACGGTTCGTCAACCGTCGAGACAAGCAACAGCAATAGGCTCCGCGGTGCGGACGGGGGAGGCGTAATGGGGTACGCCCAAACGGCGGCAGACTACTTGGCGCGCGCCGGACAGGAGATGAGCTTTCCCGGTCTTGCCCTGGGCCCGGACAATGCCATCGACCTGATCCTCAAGAGCGGCGTGCATCTCGGAATCAGGCTCGACCCCGACAGCGGTGCTCTGCACCTGTGGAGCCAACTCTTCGAGCAGCCGGACCTGCTTCCGCCCAAGCTGCTGAGCACGATGCTGGAGGCGAACTTCCTCTGGCAGGGAACGCGTGGTGCTGTTCTCACAGTGGGCGACGGCGCGGTCGCCCTGCTCCGCCGGCTCGACCTCGGCCGTATCGCCTACGACGATTTCCGGACCGCGCTCGAGAGCTTCCTCACCGTGGCGGAGCACTATGCGCGGGCCTGTGCCGTGGCGGCTGACGCGCCGGCCGCTGCCGCCGCTCCCTCGCGGGCGGCGTTCGAGCCGCCGTGGCTCATGATCCGCGGCTGAGGGCACCGCCCGGTTCTGCGCGTAGGGGGGAGGAAACATGATCGGCCAAGGGGTTGGGAACGTCGGCGTCGGGCAGGTGAACCTGCATCAGCAGCAGCTCAATACCGCCGACCAGACCCTCACCACCGCACAGACCAAGGTCGCCAACCGTGGGCTCGGCGACAAGATCGTGGCCTGGCTGCGCAACAAGGGCGTGGTCACCAGCCAGAGCCCGACGATGCAGAACGTGCGGAACGCGATCACGACCAAGGTCGGCGCCGATTCCGCGCAAGCCATCTTCGATCACCTGAAGATGGGCCCCAACAAGTCGCTCACCGGCCAGCAGATCACGGCCGCGATCAACCTTGCCAACCGCGTCCAGGCTGGACAGCAGACCCCGATCGGTCAGGCCTTCCTCAACATGCCGGCACCCAACCAGACCACCACGCCCGCCGCCCGCTTCGCGGTGAGCCTGATCGGCGTCGAGAAGGCGATGGCCGCCTCGGGTGTCGACCGGGGCAACCTGACCGACGCCGAGCTGGTCAGCATCTTCGACTATTCGGCGGACGGCTTCACGCACGTCAACAACCAGCTACGGACCGGCAACCCGGACGCCGACGTCCAGGCCTACCGCACCACCTTGAACGGTGCCTTGGCCAAGCTGCCGGACCATCAGGGCGACGTCTATCGCTGCGTCACCCTGCCGGGCAACGTGCTCTCCAACTATACGGCCGGTGCCCAGGTCACCGAGCTCGGCTATTCCAGCACCTCGAAGGCGGAGGGCGAGGCCGGGAACTTCCGCAGCGACCACCGCATGTTCATCCACAGCTCGCACGGCAAGGACATCAGCGGCTTTTCGCGCAGCCCCAGCGAGGAGGAGGTGCTGTTCCCGGCCGGCGCCCAGTTCAACATCCTCTCGCGGCAGGATGAGCCGAACTACATGGGAGGGACCCCGAAGTGCAGACTGGTCATGCAGGACTGACGCGGGCAGGGGAGCAGGAGCAGTGAGCACGGAGAAGCCAGCCGACCCGGCCGGGACCACAGGCGAAGCGCCGAACCTCACCCCCGAGCAGCGGGAGATCGTCCGCCGTGGGCACGCGTTCCTGAAGAGCCTCGAGGGGCGACCGCAGGGATCGGAGCACCTGCAGAAGAAGATGCAGAGCGGCGTGGCGGACGTGCCCGAGGACGGCGACGAGCCTGCCGGCGGTGGGCGGAGCTGAGGCGTGGACAACCGTCAGGCGGCTCAGCTCCTGATTGACCAGCTGGCGGACGAGATCGACCTCGCCGGGCTCGCCTTCGACGATGAAGGGCTGATCGAGCTCCAGGTCGGGGAGGGCAAGCTCGTCACCATCGCGGTCGACCCGACCGAGGACGCCCTCCTCCTCGTCGCCAACGTTGCCGGCCCGCTGGACGGCCTGCCCGCCGCCACCTTGCGCAGGCTCCTCCAGCGCAACGCTGCCGCCTACGCCACCGGCGCTGCGTTCTCGGCCGTCGACCCCGGCACCCGCCACCTCATCCTGCAGCAGCAGCTCCCCCTGCCGGGGCTGGGCTACACGGCCTTCAGCGACGCGCTGAAGGCCATCATCGCCGAGCAGGACCGCCTGTCCGACGAGCTCGTCCCCCAGCTCGCAAGCGCGGCACCGAGCACCCTGGACGGCAGCAGCGCCGCGGCCGGCGCGGGCATCAGGGTTTAGGTTGGGCGGGTTGGTCCGGCGGAGGCTTTACGGCCAGTTCGGTGCCTGCGGACGAGACATGCCGCCCTTGATTCCCGGCCCGGCCCGCGTCATCCGGGGTGCCTCCGGGGCGGAGCCGGGGCAGGGGAGGAGCAGGGATGGACGGCACGAAGACGTTCGCCGGCAAGGTCGCGGTCGTGACCGGCGGCACGCAGGGGCTGGGGGAGGCGGTGGCGCGGCTCTTCGCCGAGCGCGGTGCCGCCGGCATCGTGATCACCGGGCGGGATTCCGGGCGTGGCGGGGCGGTGGCGGCCGCCTTGGGGGAGCATGGCACGCGGGGCGAGTTCGTGCCCGCCGAGCTTGCCGAGCTCGATCAGGTCCGGGGCGTCATGGCCCGCTGCGAGGAGGTGTTCGGGCGCGTCGACATGCTGGTCAACGCGGCGGCCATCACCGACCGCGGCACGATCCTCGACACCACGCCCGAGCTGTTCGACCGGATGTTCGCGGTCAATGTCCGCGCCCCCTTCTTCCTCATGCAGGAGGCGGCGAGGCTCATGCTGCGTGAGCGTATCCAGGGCACGATGGTCAACATCCTTTCGATGTCCGGCCATGGCGGGCAGTCGTTCCTCACCGCCTACTCGGCCTCGAAGACGGCACTCGGCGGCCTCACCCGCAACATCGCCTTCTCGCTCCTGCCGCACCGGATCAGGGTCAACGGCCTCAATATCGGCTGGATGGACACGCCGGGCGAGCACGGGATCCAAAAGCGCGCCCATGACGCGCCGCCGGACTGGCTGCAGAAGGCCGAGGCCCAGCGCCCGTTCGGGCGCCTGCTGAAGCCGCAGGAGGTGGCGCGCGCGGTGGCCTTCCTCTGCTCCGAGGAGAGCGGGCTGATGACGGGCTCGCTCGTGGATTTCGACCAGAGCGTGCATGGCTGCTGGGATTCGGCACCGGTGCCGCAGGCGGCGGTGGGCTAGCCCCAATACCGTTCATTTTAGGATCCTGATGGCAGCGGCGAAGTCGATCCAGGTGGTCGGCTGGGGCACGCGCGGCCGCAGCTTGTAGCCGCTCATCTTGCGTTTGACCCCGCGCGGCACCTGTCGGCCTCGGCTGCTGGCGACGCGCTCCTCCAGGATCTCGTCCAGTACCGCTTCATGCAGGGCGCGCCTGCCCCGAGGGGGGGAGGGCTGCGAACAAGGGCAGCTTGCGCCGTACGACCCGCACCGTGTGCAGGAACGAGAGCCGGTCCGGGTCCTCATCGGCCCGCAGCGCCGCCTCGTGCATCAGGCCGCGTACGGCGAAGTGCGCCAGCAGCAGGCCCCAGAACTCCTGCCGGACCAGCTCGGGTGTCTTGCTGCGCAGGACCATGCGTGCCCCACGCAGGTGCGTCTTCAGCTCGGCCAGTGCACCCTCGATCTCCCAGCGTTCATGGTACAAGGCCGCCAGCTCCGCCGCTTGTGCCGCGGCCGGGTCGAGGATCGTTGTCACCAGCCGGTACAGCGGCTCGGCGCCGGCGATCCCTTCGAGCCGATACTCGACCACCCGCACCTGGACGCCTTTCGCCTTGTGCCGCCGATCCTTCTCGCTGGGGTAGATCGTGGTCAGGTAGGAGCCGTCGAGGAGCACCGCCTCGCGCGGCAGCCGTAGATTGCGCTTCACCCGCCAGAGCAGGTCGGCGCCTGTCGCGGCGGCCTCCTGCCAGAGCGCATGGCCGAAGAACTGCCGGTCGGCCAGGCACAGCATGCCGGGCTGGAGTGCCGGCAGCGCCGCATGGGCCAGCGTCGTCTCGCCCTCCGCAAAGCTGCCCAGACGGGCGCCGAACAGCACGTGCGTGCCGTTCTCGACCAGGGTCACAAAGCGAAGCTGCGGGAAGGCGCTCTCGCCACGGCTGGCCTCCGGGCGCCCGAAGGCGGTACAGTTCTCCTCGGTGTCGGCGACGTCGAGGCAGGAGCCGTCCAGGCTGACCAGCCGCCACATCCGATACGACGCCCCCTTGGTGGCGGGTGTCGCGATCGGTCGTACCACTCGCTCGTACAGCCGGCACAGCGGCTCCGCACCCAGCCGAGTGCGGGCCTGCGAGATGCCGCTCTTGCCCGCCACCCTGACCGCCTCCGCACCCCAGAGCCAGCGCAGTCCCTCCAGGAGACAGCGCAGTACCTCGCGAGTGCCGGCGCCCATGTAGAGCGCCAAGGCGATGGCGTAGTAGACCATGACCTGGGCCGGCAGGTCGCGTTCGCGCTCGCTGGCTCTGCCGGTCTCGACCAGGACCTCCCGTACCCGGTCAAGCGGGAACGTCCTGGCGATCACGCCGAGGCTGATGTGGTCGCTGAGGCGGATGCCGGCGGGCAGGCCGGCGGGGGTACGGGCCATCGCTGACGCTCTCCAAGAGCAAGCGCCAGCATGGCCCAGCTACATCACTATGTGAACGGTATTGGGGCTAGCCCGGGTCGGACAACCATGTGGACAAGCGGGGATACCGCCGCTCCGGCCATCCCCGCCGCTTGGCTCAAGCTCTTGCTGCCGCCCGGGCTTTCGAGCACGCCGGAGACCGCGGGCGGCGGCCGTGGAAAAGTCGAGGTGACACCGTCCCCCGCTGTCAGGAAGCGGCCGTGCGATGGATCGGGTCGGTCCAGAGAACCTGCTGCGGCTTCTCAACCGGCTCGATATCCAGGTTGACCACGACCGCTTCCTGATCGCTCCGCACGAGCACGCATTCCAGCGCCTCGTCCGGGCTGGCGTTGATCTCCTGGTGCGGCACGTAGGGCGGGACGAAGATGAAGTCGCCGGGCCCCGCCTCGGCCACGTACTCCAGTTGCTCGCCCCAGCGCATCCGCGCCTTGCCCTTGACCACGTAGATCACGCTCTCCAGCTCGCCGTGGTGGTGGGCGCCGGTCTTGGCGTCGGGATGGATGGTCACCGTGCCGGCCCAGAGCTTCTGCGCCCCTGCCTTGGCATGGTTGATCGCCGCCGCCCGGCTCATGCCCGGCGTCTGCGGCGTGTTCGTGTCGAGCTCGCCCGCCCGCACGATCCGCACCCCGTTCTCCCGCCAGTCACGTCATCTGCTCGGCCCTCCTCCGGCTGGACGTATGGCTAAGGGGCAGCCGTGATTCCGCATCCGGAGAGCCCATCATGCTCAAGGTCGAGAAGGCTGCCTACCGGCAACATGATCTACGGGTCATGCTTGTCGGCAAGCGCTACCGTGGCGTTGCGCTCCGCGGCGGCCGCAAGATCGCGGAGGCGGAGTCCGATACGGTCGAGGGCTGCCTTGTCGTGTTACGCGATCTGCTGGACCGCCGCGCCGAGGCGGAAGCGGCACGCCGTGTCGATGGCGTGCCGACAGCGGCCGAGTTCGCCGAGGCGCTCGCGCTGCTGGCACCGCGGATGCACGACGGGTGGTGGGCGATGCTGCGGGCCCATCGCGTAGCGCCGGATCGGGCACTGACCGCCGGAGAACTTGCCGAAGCCGCGGACTACCAGAACTATAGCGCTGCCAATCTGCAATACGGCCGCCTCGGATTCGAGCTTGCCCAGATCCTCAACTACAAGCCAGAAACTCGGTCTGATGGAACGCCTGTGTGGACATCAACAATAGCCAAGTACACTCAGAAATTCCCCGACGACAGGTCTGGATCCTGAGCATCCGCATTTCAAGTGGAGGATGCGGCCGGAGCTAGCAGACGCTTTGGCGCTTGTGGACGTTGCGGGACGTTAGACGGAAGGCAGCCTGACCCGCCGCAGCGTCAGGTTGATCCGCCCGCCGCCCGGCACCAGCGGCGAGGTGCCCGGCAGCACGCGATCGATGCCATGGAAGCACAGCCGTGCCGGCCCGCCCATGACGACGACGTCGCCGCTGGCCAACGTCATCGCCGCCGTGCGTCCCCGTCGGCTCGTGCCGCCGACACGGAACACGGCGCTGTCGCCGAGTGAGATGGAGACCACGGGAGCGGCGAGCTCCGTCTCGTCCCGATCTTGATGCAGCCCCATCTTTGCGCCGTCGCGGTAGAGGTTGACGAGGCAGCACTCCGGCGGGTGCGGATAGCCCGACACCTCCTCCCACACTCGCAGCACCGGCTCCGGGATCGGTGTCCAAGGCTGACCTGTGCCTGGATGAAGCGCCTCGTACCGGTAGCCTGACCGGTCCGAGACCCAGCCCAGCGATCCGAGATTGCTCATCCGCACCGAGAACGGCCGCCCGCTGCGGGGCATGGTGGGGACAAGCCAGGGCGACTGCTCGACCGCACGCAGCACCGCGGCGAGCAGCTGGCGCTGCCCGAACTCATCCAGGAACCGAGGCAGATGCCGGAAGCCTGGCGGCGGGGCTTGCGCACCACTCTGGCCTGGACCATCGTCCAGCGGTAAAGAACCCTGCGCTGCTTCTTCAAGGTGCTGCATGGCCATCAACATCAAGAACAGCGAGGTGGAAGCCTATCTCGGTGAGATAAGGTCCGCGACCGGCAAGGGCATCACCGAGATCGTGCTTGACCTCACGCGCGACGAGGCCGAACGGCTGCGTCGGGTGCGCGACTACAAATCCCGACTTGCACGCATGGAGGAAGCCTCTCGACAGGCAGCCGCGAAATTCCCCCTGATGCACCATCGGCAGACGAGATCATCGGGTATGACGAATGGGGCCTGCCGACGTGATCGTCGACACGTCGGCACTCAGCTCGACTTTGGCCATTTTGGGCCGGCTGGAGGACCAAGGGCTGATGGTCAGCCGGTCGGGGGCGGTGCCTCCTCGAAGCCGACCCGCGCCATCAGCCCCCTCGCCACCGCCGTGCGGTAGACCGCTGTCGCGAACCGGCGATCGTTGGCCACCTGGTCCGGCGAGCCGCGCACCCGCGGCAGCACCTCGGCCAGGACCTCCTCGATCAGCCCACGGTCGACCGGCACGATGACGCCGCACGTCATGGCGAAGGCGTCGGGCGTGCACAGCCGCATGGCCGCCACCATGCCCTCGGGCGCGCTCCTCTCCAGCGCCTCGTCGACCAGCCAGACCTCGTCCTGGCGCAGCAAATCCCGGACGACCAGCCCGACCACCTCGTGTCGGCGCTCCACCCGCCAGAGCGAGAAGCGCGCCTGGCGCATCGCCTCCAGGACCAGGGCCTCATCCGAGCCGGGCTGGAGCTGCGCCGCCCCGGCGTAGCGGTCGACCGCCCGCGTGTGGTCCGGTCGGGCGGTGTGGATCGCCAGATCGAACGCGAGCGTCAGCTCGTCGAAACTCTCGGCGGCCAGGGTCTCGCCTATCGCGAGCCCGAGGTGGCGCGCCTGATCCAGGAGGGCGGGCCGGGAGAAGAAGTTCATCGCTTCCGTGTGGTGTCGTGTGCTGATGGCCCGCAGGTGGCGGTACCGGGTCAGGACCTCCTCGCGGCTCATCTCGGCCATGCGACCTCCCCGCGTCTGCTCCGGCGGACCTTGCGAGACGAAGGCCATGACCGTCCAGCCCCACCCCCCAGAGCCCCTGGCCGCTTGGCTGCGGCCGTTCCTAGCCGGCCTTACTCGACCCACTTGGCGCAACGCCCTCATCCTGATCGCCGGCGCCGTCCTCGCGCCCGGCCGCCGCACGGTCGCGGCGACGCTGCGGGTCACGGGGCTCGGGCAGGCCCCGACCTTCACCAACTACCACCGCGTGCTCAACCGGAACCGCTGGTCGGGCCGCGCCGCCGCCAGGCGCCTGCTGCGCCTCCTGCTCGCCGCCTTCGTCCCGAAAGGGCCCGTGGTGATCGGCATCGACGAGACGATCGAGCGCCGCTGGGGCCCGACGATCAGGGCACGCGGCATCTACCGCGACCCGGTCCGTTCCAGCCACGGCCACTTCGTCAAGGCCAGCGGGTTGCGCTGGCTCTCCGTCATGCTGCTCGCCCCGATCCCCTGGGCCGGCCGCGTCTGGGCCTTGCCGTTCCTGACCGCGCTTGCCCCTTCGGAGCGCTTCGCCCGTGGCCGGGGCTGCCGCCACAAGAAGCTGACCGACCGGGCGCGCCAGCTCCTTCTCCTGGTCGCCCGCTGGCTGCCCGAGCGGCGGCTGATCGCGGTCGCCGACAGCAGCTACGCTGCCATCGAGCTGCTCGCAGCCGTCTGCCGCCGCCTCACCATGATTACACGGCTCCGGCTCGACGCCCGGCTGTTCGACCCGCCCTCACCGCGCCGGCCGGGCACCCGCGGCCGGCCGCGGGTGATGGGCGCGCGCCAGCCTACCCTGGCCGAGCGCCTGGCCGATCCGGGCACCCGCTGGCGGCGGGTCACGGTCGCGGGCTGGTACGGCCGGACCGAGCGGCGGATCGAGTTCGTCTCGGGCACGGCGCTTTGGCACCACCCGGGCAAGCGGGTCCCGATCCGCTGGCTCCTGGTGCGGGGCGTCGCGGGCGAGTTCGAGCCGCAAGGCTTTCTCTGCACCGACCCGGACGCCGATCCGCTCGACGTGCTGCGCTGGTTCGTGCGGCGGTGGTCGGTCGAGGTGACGTTCGCCGAGGTGCGCCGGCACCTCGGGGTGGAGACGCAACGCCAGTGGTCGGACCTGGCGATCGCGCGGACCACGCCGGCGCTGCTCGGCTTGTTCTCGCTGGTGACGCTCTGGGCCGGGGCGACGCGCGGCGGTGTCCGACCCCGAAGCGCCGCCTGGTATCCCAAGCCCCGGCCCACCTTCAGCGACGCGCTCGCCGCCGTGCGCTACCGCCTCTGGACCTCGACGACTTTCACCACCTCACGGAGCCGCGGGGAGGTCGCCGAAATCCCCCGCGCGATGCTGGAGCAGCTCGTCCTGGCCGCCTGCTACCCGGCCTGAATGGCCAAAGTCGAGCTTAGAGCCTGCCTGAAAATCCAAGCCCTTGAGAAAGTTGGATATTTCTTGAGCAATGCCATCCCTATGGCGCCTGTCTGGCCACTACTCACCTCGGGCTCGGGATTTCGGCAATCAGACCCTGAACAACGAAACCAAGCCAACTCAATAACTTAGTTTTCAGGCAGGCTCTCATCGCCATCTTACGCCGCGAGTCGGAGGCGACTGATTTCAACAAGGCTCTTCTACTTGCGGGCACTGTTCGGATTTCGGCGGGAACGCTTATCGAGGCGAGAATGCTTGCGGCCCGTTATGGCGTGGAGGATAAGCTCGCGGTGTTTCTGGATACAGCCAGTGTCGTGGTGACCGAGGTCGACCGGACACAGGCTGACGCCGCTACGGACGGATTCACACGCTACGGCAAGGGCCGCCACCCCGCCGCACTCAATCTCGGTGACCTCTTCGCCTACGCCCTCGCTAAGGTCACAGGCGAGCCGCTGCTCTTCAAGGGC
>CAWHNT010000012.1:0-92375 GCA_963830775.1 uncultured Alphaproteobacteria bacterium
GGCCGAGCGCCGCTACAGCGAGGACACGGCGCGCGAGATCGACGTGGCCGTGCGCTCGATCATCGACCGCCTCTTCGACCGCACGCTGGAGATCCTCCGCAGCAACCGCGAGATCCTGGAGCGCTGTGCCCGCGAGCTGCTGGAGAAAGAAACCCTGGACGAGACGGAGCTCAAGGCGCTCACACGCGGGCTGCACGGCTACCGTGCTTCGCACGAGGCGATCGCGGCAAAGTAGGCCCGGGCTCGCCCGGCGTGAGCTCGGAGAACGGGCGAGGCAGCAGCCTCCTTCGGGAAAGATGCGGGGAACAGGCCGTTCTGGACAGCACGTTTCCCTGCCGTCACCGGTTTGCTCTGCAGCGGCCGCGGCAGCCGGTTGAACCCGCGCCTGCCGGGTTTAGTCTCCCAAGCTACGGCAGGAGTTTACCCAGCCGGATCGGACGAGCGGATCCGCTGCGGCAATGCGGACGAGGTCTGCCATGCGGGTTCGCTTCTGGGGCACGCGAGGCTCCATCGCCACACCGGGCCCGGCCACCTTGCGCTACGGCGGCAATACCGTCTGCGTCGAGGTCAGGTCGGACGCCGGCACACTGGTCGTGATCGACTGCGGGACGGGTGCCCGCGGCCTGGGCCAGAGCCTCATGGCCGAGGGCCCGCCACGGCCGCACGGCCACATCCTGATCAGCCACACCCACTGGGACCACATCCAGGGCCTGCCGTTCTTCGCCCCGCTCTTCGAGCCCGGGAACGAGTGGGACATCTACGGCCCGCGCGGCCTCGCCCAGTCCTTGCGCGAGACGCTGGCCGGCCAGATGCAGTACACCTACTTCCCGATCACACTGGAGCAGCTCGGCGCCAATATCCGCTACCACGATCTGGTCGAGGGCGTGTTCGAGATCGGCGACATCACCGTCCGCACCCAGTACGTCAACCACCCGGCGCTTACCCTGAGCTACCGCCTGGAAGCCGATGGTGCCTGCCTCGTCTATGCCTCCGACCACGAGCCCTTCGCATCGCGCCTCGCTGCCGGGACGGGCAGGGTCGAAGGCCGCGACCTGCACCACGCCGAGTTCCTGGCCGGCGCCGACCTCGTCATCCACGACGCGCAGTACACGGCCGCGGAGTATGAGGCCAAGACGGGCTGGGGGCACAGCACGGTCGAGTACGCGGCAGCGGTGGCCACGTGCCGCCGGCGCCAAGCGGCTGGCCCTGATCCACCACGACCCGCTCCGCGACGACGAGGCGCTGGACCGGTGGTGGCCGACCTGCGCGCCAGCATCGGCCCGGCGGGCGCCCCGCTCGAGGTCTTCGCCGCTGCCGAGGGCGGGGTGGTCGAGCTCAGAGGCCGGTCGACGGCGTCGCCGTGCCGACAGCCCAGAGCTTCCACGCTGCCACGTCCGTGACGCCGGCCCGGCCGGCCGGACCGTCCTCCTGGGTGTCACGACACCCTCCCTGGCCAGGATGCTCAAGGACGCGGTGCAGGCATCAGGAATGCGGGACATCACGGCTCCGGACGCCGACGCGGTCCTGCGGCACTTCTATGCGGAGCAGCCTGCCCTCGTGCTGCTCGAGCACAGCCTGCCTCGCGGGGGCGGCCTCGAGACTGCGAGGCGATCCGTGACAGCCTCGATCCCTGGGCCGCCGACGTGCCGGTGGTGATCCTGGCCCAGGAGGAGGACGCTGCCGGCGGTGCCGCGGCCGGGGTGACGGACTGGCTCGTGGCGCCTTTCTCCAGCGTCTACGCCCGCACCCGCATCCATGCCTGGGTGCTGCGCAGCCACTGCCGCTGGCTGCGGGCGGCGCTGCCGGAGGACGAGGAGCAGCGCCTGGCCGACCTTCGGCAGCTGGGCATCCTCGATACCCGGCCGGAGGAGCGGTTCGATCGCCTGACCCGCCTGGCCGCCGCCGTCTTCGACGTGCCGATGGCGATGGTCAGCCTCGTCGACCGCGATCGCCAGTGGCTGAAGTCCACCCGCGGCATGGCATCCGCGAGACTTCGCGCGAGGTCTCGTTCTGCGCCCACGCCATCCTGCGCCGCGAGGTGATGGTCGTCCCGGACGCGCTCCTGGATCCGCGCTTCGCCGACAACCCGTTCGTCAGCGGCGAGCCCCGGATCCGGTTCTACGCCGGCTGCCCCTGTTCACGCCGTCGGGGAGCTGCGTCGGCACGCTGTGCGTCCTGGACACGCGCCCGCACGAGCCGGATGGCACCGCGATCCGCCACCTGCAGGATCTGGGCGTGATGGTCGAGCGGGAGCTGGCCCAGCCCGCACCAGCGGGCTCCTGATCGGCCGGACGAGTGGCCGAGTTGTAGAGGACAAGGTCGGATATCGAGGCCCGCCGCACCTTGCGCCGCTTGTAGGCGCAAAGCTAGAGTGTCACCCCTGAGCAAAGCAGGAATGTCCGTCTCCCTGCCAGCGCTTGGGCTGGGAGAGCGGGCTTGGGCTGGGTGACGATGAGCGAGCGGGACCTGCAGCGGATCCAGGTGCTGAGCGAGGTGACCAATCGCCGGCGCACCATAGCCTCGGCAGCCGTGGTGCTGGCGCTCAGCACCCGGCAGGTGCGCCGGCTCCTGAAGGCCTACCGCCTGGGCGGCGGCGGTGCCATCGCGCACAAGGCCCGTGGCCGGCCGTCGAACAACAGGCTGGCGGATGAGCTGCGTGACCAGGCAGTCGAGCTGGTGCGCTCCGCTTATGCCGACTTCGGCCCGACGCTCGCGGCCGAGATGCTGGCCGAGCTGCACGGGCTCAAGATCAGCCGCGAGACGCTGCGCGGGTGGATGATCGAGGCAGGCTTGTGGTTCTCCCGCCAGCAGCGCCGGCGCTTCCATCAGCCCAGGCTGCGCCGCGAGGCCCTGGGCGAGCTGGTCCAGATCGACGGCAGCGAGCATCGCTGGTTCGAGGACCGCGCCGAGCCCTGCACGCTGCTCGTCTTCATCGACGATGCCACCGGCCGGCTCATGCAGCTGCGCTTCGTGCCCTCGGAGAGCGCCTTTGCCTATTTCGCGGCCCTCAAGGGCTATCTCGAGACCCATGGCTGCCCGGTCGCCTTCTACAGCGACCGGCATTCGATCTTCCGCGTACCCAAGAAGGACGCCAAGGGCGGCCAGGGCATGACCCAGTTCGGCCGGGCCCTGGCCGAGCTCAACATCGAGATCCTGTGCGCCAGCTCGAGCCAGGCCAAGGGACGGGTCGAACGGGCCAACCGCACCTTGCAGGATCGCCTGGTGAAGGAGCTGCGCATGGCCGAGATCAGCGGCATCGAGGCCGGCAACGCGTTCCTGCCGGGCTTCATGGCACGCTTCAACGCCCGCTTCGCCGTCGTGCCTGCCCGTTCGGACGACCTGCACCGGCCGCTGAACATCCCGCCCGAGCGGCTGCGCCTGATCCTCTGCCGGCGCGAGCAGCGCTATGTCAGCCAGCAGCTCACCCTCTCCTACGACCGCCTGCGGATCATGCTCGAGCGCAACCAGGCGACCATCGGGCTCGCCGGCAAGTACGTCGACACCTATGCCTTCGCGGACGGCGGCCTCGAGGTCCGCTGGCAGGGGCTGTCCCTGCCCTACAGGGCGTTCGACAAGGACCAGCGCGTGAGCCATGCCGCGATCGTCGAGAACAAGCGGTTGGGCGAGGTCCTGGCCTTCATCAAGAGCCAGCAGGACGCCCGCCCCTCCGTGCGCGTGAAGACCAACAGCGAGAGGATCGGCTACCAGAAGACCGGGCGGAAGCCGCCGGGCAAGCCCAGGCTGGTCGACAAGCTGATGGCCAAGCGGCGGACGGGCAAACGTCGGCCTCGTGAACCCTGATCCCTGCCCTCAACACGATCAGGCTGACACTTCTGCTTTGCACGCCCGCGGACACTTCAACTTGGTTGCGCCGCTCAGCCCCGCCGGACCGCGGCCGCGAAGAGGTAGCCCACGCCCCGGACCGACTTGATCAGCGACGGGTTGGCCGGGTCGGGCTCGATCTTGCGCCGCAGCCTGGCCACCTGCTGGTCGATGCTGCGGTCGTAGGCGGCCCACTCGCGGCCCTTGACCAGGTCCATGAGCCGGTCGCGCTCCAGCACGCGGCCGGCATGGTCGACGAAGGCCTGCAGGAGGTCGAACTCGCTCGTGGTCAGCGAGACCTCCTGCCCGTCCGGCCCCGTCACCCGGCGCCGTGCGGCTTCGAGAACCCAGCCCTCGAACCGCAGGACTGCTTCGCCGGCCTCGGTCGGCTTCGGGGCCGCCGCATCCGCGGAGCGGACCCGGCGCAGGACGGTGCGGATGCGGGCCAGGACCTCGCGCAGGTGGAAGGGCTTGGCGACGTAGTCGTCGGCCCCGACCTCGAGCCCGGCCACCCGGTCGATCACGTCGTCCCGACCGGTGATGATGATGATGCCGATCTCGCCGGAGCCGGCGCGGAGCTGGCGTGCCAGCGTCAGACCGTCCTCGCTCGGCAGATTGAGGTCGAGCAGCACGAGGTCGACATCGCCTTGTGCCAGGTAGGCGTGCATCGCCGCCCCGTCGCCGGCTTCGCCGACACGGAAGCCCTCGCCTGCCAGATACCGCATCAGCATCGTTCGCACCCGCGGATCGTCATCCACGATCAGCACGTGCGTGGCGCGGCGAGCTCGTGCGGCTGCCTCCGCCGACATCTTGGTGACCCCCATAGGAGCAAGAGTAGCACGAAGGGGCCAAGTTTGCGCTAAAATGTGGGGGATGGGGGTGAATAAGGAGAAGAGAGGAAGGGGGATGGTAGGAGAATAGAAGATGAGGGGGGATGGTGAGGAGAGTGGGGGATGGAGTGTGATAGGGCGCTCGGGCGACGGCGAGAGGAGAATAGCGCAAGGGCGATAATGCTGAAGTTGGAGGGCTGGGAGGGGGCAGGGATAGCAGCGGCGTTGGGAGTGCATGTCAGCACGGTGAGGGAATGGCGCGGACTGTTAGCGGAGGGAGGCACGGCCTCATTGGAGCGCGGCAAGAGACGGGGCAGGCGGAGAAGGATAGGGATAGCAGAGACAGTGCTGGCAGAGGCGATCCTCGAGGAGGAAGATCGCGACGATGGAGACTGGATGGAAGCCTGAGGGCGGAGATAGAGAGTAGTGGAGGAGCAGGGATCTAGGAAGGCTGGTGCTCGATAGAGCTGAGCGGAAAGGGTTCACATGGCGCGGGCAGCGGCACACGCTGAAAGGGGGTCAGGATAAGGAGGGAATGACGACGAGTCACAGAGGGCTCATGGAGCTGAGGCGGCAAGAAGCGGCGGCAATGATAGATTTCTCTTACTCGATGAATAGGAGGCGCGCACGAATACTTAACTGGCGCATTGCTAGGCGAGGCGAGCTTGGAACTGAGCATAGAGGCACGGGGTGAGGCAAAACGGGGCGCGATGCTGGGAGCATTAGATAGGATAAGCGTGGAGCTTATTGTGCATAAGAGCGCGAGCAAATGTTAGACGGATTTCATAGAAATGCTCAACGCGCTCGAAGAGAGCTACGGCAGCGCGCGGAAAAAGGGCACTGGTAGCGGTGATGGACGATGGCAGGATAGACAAGAGCAAGCTCACGAGGAAGGCGCTCACGGAGAGGCAGTGGCTCACAGTGGAATGGCTGCGCAAATATGAGAGGGAGCTGAAAGAGATAGAACATTACTGGCGCGATCTCAAACGAGATCACCTCGCGAATCACAACTTAGTAGACGCAGAAGATCTCGACCGCAGGATACACAGTGCGGTAGAACACCTCAATAGGGAGCGCAAAACTCATCGGTCGGCTAACTGGGTCAATGAACATTCGCCCAAGCTGGGCCACCCTCGCGGAGTTGTACACCGAGAACTCACTGGAGAAAGCAGCGTGGTCGAGGATCATCACGACCTCGACGGGCTCGAGGTGCTAGTCGCGACAGTCGGGAACGGCAGCGACCTCGAGCAGGCGCTCTGGCTCTTGGGCTGTGTGGTCCTGCCTTCGGCACCGTCGGCTCGCGAGGCGTCCGTGCTCACTGCGCTCATTCCGACCGGATGTGGCGCTCATCGACGTCCATCTCGGAGATGAGGCCGTCATCGCCTTGGCAGAGGAGCTGACTGACATGGGCGTGCCGTTCGCTCTTGTCACCGCATCCGAGGAGGCTTGCCCGGGCCTGGAGCCCGCCCTGCGGGACAAGCCTCGCCTCGCCAAGCCCTTCACTTATGAAGGCCTCCGCCAGGCTCTCCTCCAGATCCTGGATGCTCCGCCGCCCGAGGCGTGAGCGGGGGGCCGGCCCTCAAGGGTCCAGCAGGCCGCGCAGGGTGCGGGCCAGCTCGGCCGCGGCGTAGGGCTTGCGCAGCCATGCCGTGCCGGCGGGGAGGTCGTTCAGGCTCTCCGGTGCGGCGTAGCCCGAGGCCACGAGCAGTGCCAGCTCGCGGGCGGCACGCCCGCGCCGCCTCGGCCAGCGCGGCTCCGCTCATCCCGCCCGGCATCACCATGTCGATGAACAGCAGGTCCAGCTCGGGATGCTGCTCGATGATCTCCATGGCGGTGGGCCCGTCCGCCGCCTCCAGCACGCGGTAGCCCAGCAACTTCAGCCGCGCCGTCGTCACCCGGCGCACGGCCGGCTCGTCCTCCACCACCAGCACGGTCTCGCCACGGCTGGGCCAAGCCGCCGCCGGGCTGCGGGGGCGCTCATCCTCGGCCGCCGCCGCCGGCTCCGCCAGGGGCAGGTACAGCTTGACGACCGTGCCGCGGCCGAGCTCGCTGTAGAGGTCGATATGACCGCCGCTCTGCTTGACGAAGCCGTAGACCATCGACAGGCCGAGCCCGGACCCGGCCCCGGCCCCTTGGTGGTGAAGAAGGGCTCGAAGGCGCGCTCGCGCACCTCGGGGGTCATCCCGGTGCCGGTATCCGCGACGGCGAGCACCACGTAGCGGCCGGGCCGGAGGCCGGGGCGGGTCGCGGCGGCGTCCGCGTCCAGCTCCGCCTCCGCGGCCTCGATCGTGAGCCGACCACCGCCCGGCATGGCGTCGCGCGCGTTGATGGCGAGGTTCAACAGCGCGTTCTGCAGCTGGCCGGGATCGACCATGATCGGCGGCAGGCCCGGTGCCAGGACCGTCACCAGCTCGGTCATCTCGCCCAGGGTCCGGCGCAGCAGGACCACCGCCGCCGGCACCACCTCCAAAGGGTCGACCGGACGCGGCCGCAGCGGCTGGCGCCGGCCGAAGGCGAGCAGGCGCCGGGTCAGCTCGGCCCCCAGCAGGGCAGCGTCCCTGGCATCCTTGAGCAGGGCCATGTCCCCGGGATCGGCGAGCCGGTCCTCGAGCATCTCGAGATTGCCCAGGACGACGGTGAGCAGGTTGTTGAAGTCGTGCGCCACGCCGCCCGTGAGCTGGCCCACCGCCTCCATCTTCTGCGACTGGCGCAGCTCCTGCTCCAGCTTGTGCGCGTGCGGTCAGATCGCGCACGAAGCCGGTGAAGAAGCGCTCGCCGTCGGCATGCGCCTCGCCGACGGCGAGCTCCATCGGGAAGATGGTGCCGTCCTTGCGCAGGCCCTCGACCTCGCGGCCGATGCCGATGATCCGCCGCTCGCCGGTGGCACGGTAGCGGGCGAGATAGCCGTCGTGGCTCTCCCGGTGCGGGGCCGGCATCAGCATGCTCGACGTTGCGGCCGACGACCTCCTGGGCACGGTAGCCGAACAGCCGCACCGCCGCCGGGCTGAACGAGCTGATCAGGCCGCGCTCATCGATGGTGATGATCGCCTCCGGCACGGTCTCCAGAGTTCGAGCGCAGCCGCTCCTCGGCCTGCTTGCGCTCGGTGATGTCGCGATTGGTCTCGAGCACCAGGAGCCGGCCGTCGGGCTCGCGCAAGACCTCCTGACGGCTCTCCACCACGACCCGTCGGCCGTCCCGGGCGAAGTGGACCAGCTCGCCTACCCAGTGACCCTCCCGTGCCAGCGAAGCCTCGAACAAGGCTGTGCCCATCGGATGCGCTCGTCCTGAGCAGCTCGTGGCTCACCTGCCCCAGCGCTTCCTCGGGCGATGGCCGTAAAGACCCACGGCCCCCGCATTCCAGTACACGATGGCGCCGCCCAGCTCCCAGACCAGGATTGCCTCCTGCGAGAGGTCGAGCAGCCGCGCCTGTCGCTGGGCCATGATCTCGGCCCGCTTGCGCTGGGTGAGATCGATGACCACGCCGACGAAGCGGGCTGCCCGCCGCACCTGGCCCTCGCCGTCGAAGTAAACGCGCGCCCGCGAGAGCAGCCAGCGCTCGGTCCGGCCCGGCACCACGATCCGGAACTCCGCCTCATAGTCGCCGCCCGACACGGGGTCCCGGGCATGGGTGATGGCAGCTTGCACGGCCGGCACGTCGTCCGGGTGCACCCGCGCCCAGCAGGCCTCGTTCGTGACCTCCTCGCCCGGCACGAAGCCCAGCAGCTCGCGGAAGCGGTCGTCGCAGGCGAGGGTGCCGGTCGTGGCGTCGAGATCCCAGAGGCCCAGCTCGCCCGCCTGCAGCGCCAGGCGACGCAGCTCCTCGCTCCGCTGCAGGCCTTCCTCGGCGCGCTTGCGCTCGGAGACGTCCTGCACGACGGCGACCGTGCGCAGCGGCTGGCCGTCCGCGTCGCGCAGAACGACGGCGCTCACCAGGCCCCAGACCGTTCTGCCATCCTTGCGGACGTAGCGCTTCTCGTACTGGAACTTGTCGATCTCACCGCTGGGCAGGCGATTGTAGCTCGCCTCGTTCTGCTCGCGGTCGTCCGGATTGGTCACGTCCCAGGCGGTCATGCCCAGGAGCTCCTCCTCGGCATAGCCGAGCAGCTCACAATAGGCGCGGTTGACGCGCAGAAGGCGACCGGTGAGCGGTTCCACTTCGGCTTTGGCCGCCTCTCCGGCCTCGAAGATGGCCCGGTACTCGGCCTCGCGTCGCTGCAGCTCGCGCTCCTGCCGTTGCCGTTCCGTGATGTCGCGGGCGATCTTGGAAGCGCCGATGATGGCACCGGACCGGTCTCGGATCGGCGAGACCGTCAGCGATACGTCGACAAGGCTGCCGTCCTTGCGTCGCCATGCCGTCTCGTAATGGTCGACCCGCTCGCCTCGGCGGATGCGCTCGAGGATGGCCGGCATCTCCGCCTCGCGACCGGGAGCAGCCAGGACGAAGATGTGCCGGCCCTGGATCTCGGCAGCAGCGTAGCCGAACAGGCGCTCGGCCGCCCTGTTCCAGCTGGTGACGACGCCCTCGAGAAGTCTTGCTGATGATGGCGTCATCGGAGTCCTCGACGATCGCAGCCAGAAGCATTGTGGCGTCCTCTGCCCCAGGCAGGCTCGGCAAGGTTCTTTTCTCCACCGTTGAGCAGGATCGTGTTCGAGGCCAGCAGACCGGGACCGGCTTAGTCAATAATTCCGCCAGCGAGACTGTCACAAACCGTCACCGTGCGTCACGCGACGGCACCGAAAGAGCCCTCGGCCGGCATGATCCGCTGACACTGCGCCGCCACTCTGCGCTCACAAGGCGGCGAACGGAGTGCGGGGCATGGCAACGATGGCTGGCTCCCAGGTCTCGGGGCGGTTCGGGACGGTGGCTGGTGGATCGGGCCAGGCGACCGGCGGCTTCGCGGCCCTGCCGCTTGCCGGCTGCGACCGGCGCTTCAGCGAGGACGAGACCATGTTGTTGCCGCCTGCAGACGACCGGACGGCGGCACGGTGGGGGCGACCGCCGAGCACCACCGTCGATAGGCAACGCAGCAGCGCGCGCTGGGCGTGCCGAGCGCGGGTCGCGCCACAGCCCGGCAGGCGGCCGGCAACGGCGGCGAACGTGGCGCGCGTGTCGGCGTCGGGGGTGACGGCGGGTCGTGCGCACCAGCTCGTCGGTGAGCGCGCGTTCGGCGTCGCGCGCTGGCGCAAGGCCACCTCCCAGCGGCGCTCCAGCTCGCCGGCGACGAAGCGGTTGTCGGGGTCGACCCGATTGAACTGGCGCTCGGCGAGGGCCGCGCGATAGCGCAGCCGCTCGACCTGCTGGGCGGCGGCTTCGCCGCAGGGCCGCCTCGCCTCCCGCTAGGCCGCCGAGGCGCGCTCCCAGCGCGTCCAGCTCGGCCGGGGCTACCGCTCGAGGAACGTGGCCGCGACCGCGGCATCGACCGGCTCGGCCTGAGGTCTGGCACTTGGGCAGGCCGTGCTGCCGGCGCAGGTGGTTGCAGATGTAGCGCGTCCCGCCCTTGTACTGGACGGTGATCTTGTGGCCGCAGGCGCCGCAGCAGACGAGGCCGTGCAGCAGGGCTCGCCCCGCGGGGTATCCCACGACCGTAGGGCCGCGGTGTAGTCGGTGTGGTTGTCGCGCAGCGTCGCGCGATCCTCCGAAGTATCCCAGCCGATGTAAGCCGGGTACACGTCCCTGATGAGATCGTCCACTCCGACCGAGGGCAGAGACCCTGGATCGATCGCGCGCCGGGCACGCTGGACGGACATAGGGTCCGGCCGTAGACGAACGACGCCGGCGTAGGCCGGGTTCTTGAGGATGGCGACAGATCGACGTGCCGCGTCGGCGGTCGCCAGTGATGTCGCTGAGCCGGTCGCGCCGCGGCAGTGCAGGCCCCGCGCGAGGAGGGTGCGCACGCACCTGCCCGCGAACGCTACTCGCAGGAAGGTGGCGAAGACCAGCGCGATGCGCGGCCTGCACCTCGCGGTCGGGGCTCTGTGACCACGCCCAGACGGGTCGCGGACCAGGCCGACGGGCAGCTACAGCGCCAGCTCGCCGCGCTCGGCCTTGTTGAGCAGGCCGGCGGTCAGCCGGGCCGGATGGTGTGCAGCTCCATCTCAGAGATCGTGCCCTTGAGGCCGAGGAGGAGCCGCCCGTTCGTGGTCCGGGATCGTAGACGCCGTCGCGGTCGGCGATGAGGCACTGGCGGTAGCCGCACAGGTCGAGCAGCGGGTACCAGTCCGAGCAGTTGCGGGTCAGCCGGGTCACGTCGGCCGAGAGGATGAGGCCGACCTGGCCGAGCGTGACGCGGGCGATGAGGTCCTTGAAGCCCTGCCGGCTGCGCGGCCCAGCGCCGCTCAGGCCGAGGTCGGCGTCGATCACCTCGATGTCGGGCTCACGCCAGCCGAGCTCGCGGGCGCGTTGCCGCAGGGCGTACTGAAGGCGGAGGCTCTCCTGGTTGGTGAGAACCTGGTGCGGGCTGGACTGGCGGATGTAGAGCACCGCTTTGCGGCCAGGTGGCTCGCAGTGACGAGATCGCAGCTCATTGGTCACCTCCTGCAGAGACGCCGCGAGGTCGCGGAGCGCGGTGTGGCGCAAGGCGGCGGGGAGAGGTCGCCAGAGGTGGCGGGGCTCGACAGGCATTCTCGCTCGACCTGCCGCAAGCAGGCGGCGAGATACTCGATAGTCTGGGCGGTGAGCTTGGTGCCGACAGCTGGTGGACTATTGGCTGGAGGCTCGTCGCCGCGATGGGGATGATCAACAGTGCGCGCTCGGCGTAGGTGACAAAGAATGCACGCGTGAGGCTGGCGTGCTGGCTATAGAGGCGACAGGAAGGCTATTGAAATGTAGCAGGTGAAGAAGGTCGTGAAAGAAAAGATAGAAGGAAAGGAGAAGGGGGCCTCGAGGACGATCCGGCCCTGGACGTCTACGAGGTGACGGAAGGGGTCGTCCGGCTCTGCAAGCTGCTGCCGGACGGGCGGCGCGCCATCGTGGGCTTCCTCTATCCGGGCGAGCTCGCCGGCCTCTCCGCCGGCGGCCAGTATTCCCTGACGGCCGAGGCGGTGACGCCGGTCGCCGTGCGGTCCTGCTCCCGTCGCACCCTCGACCGGGCCGCGGACGGCTCACCGGACGTGCAGCGCCGCCTGTCGGCCTTCCTGTGGCGCGAACTGGAGGCGGCGCAGTCCCGCCTCGTGCTGCTGGGCCGCATGAGCGCCGTCGAGCGGGTGGCGAGCTTTCTCGTGACCCTCTGGCTCCGCGAGCACGGCACCAACCGCGTGCACCTGCCGATGAGCCGGCTCGACATCGCCGACTATCTGGGGCTCACGATCGAGACCGTCAGCCGCACCCTGAGCCAACTCAGGCGGCAGGGCGTCATCGCCCTTCCCAACCCGCACGAGGTGATGCTGCTGCGCCCGGCGGTCTTGCGCGCGCTTGCCGGCGAGGGCGAAGCGGACCCGCAGCCGCGCGCGGCCTGAGCGCCGCGGCCTGCCCCTTGCCGCCGATGCTGGGCGCTGGCGCCTGGGCGTGGCCCTGCCGTCGGCCGGACGGTGGTATACACAGCGCGGCCGGGCCGGGGCTTCCGACTTCCTCGCCCTGGCCATCGGCGAGCTGCTTGCCCGCGCTCCCTCCGGAGCCCGCGCGGACGACGCAATCGCCGCAAGTCCGTCACCGTCCGCCTCTGCCCGGCTGCAGAGGGCTATCTGACTTACGCTGCTGCCTCCACTGCACACGCGTTCCCATCCACTCGGCCCGGGCCTACCAGCTCTTCAGGGCACGGAGCCGCGGCGTCTTCTTGCTCTGGTGCTCGCTCATGCGGACCAGGATGCTGTCGAGGGCCTGCACCGCCTCGCCGACATAGGGCCCCTTGTTCAGCATCACGCACTCGGCCCGGGCCGCCATCGCGGCATCGGTCATCTCGCCGCGCGAGGGCAGACCCTTCCTGATCAGGCTCTCCAGCACCTGGGTGGCCCAGATCACGGGCACGTGCGCCGCCTCGCACAGCCACATGATCTCCTCCTGCATCTCGGCCAGGCGCACGAAGCCGAGCTCGACCGCGAGGTCGCCGCGGGCGATCATCACCGCCAGGGGCTGGCGACCGGCCGCGCGCACCATGATCTCGGGCAGGTTGCGGACCGCGCGTGGCGTCTCGATCTTGGCGACCACGCCCAGGGACTGCCAGTCGTCCGGACGCCGTCGCCGCAGCTCCTCCTGCAGGAGCGCCACGTCGTCGCCGCTCTGCACGAAGCTGTAGCCGATCAGGTCGGCGTGGGCGGCCGCGAAGTCCAGGTCGGCCAAGTCCTGCGCCCCCAGCGCCGGTAGGGCAAGGTCGCTCTCGGGGAAGTTCAGGCCCTTCTCGGGCTTCAGCTTGGCGCCGTCGGGCGGAGTCCGTTCGATGTGGATGACCACCCCCTCCGGCCCGCAGCGCTCGACCACGCCGCGCATCTTGCCGTCGTCGATCAGCACCGGCTCGCCGGGCGCCAGCCGGTCGAGGGCCGCCGGCTCGGCGCATTCGGCCTCGAAGCCGGGGCCATTGGCGAGGCCGCCCGGCCGGACCAGCAGGAGCTGGTCGCCGGCGCGCAGGCGCTTGCGGTCGGGAGGGAGGCTCACGGCCCCGGTCCGGACCTTGGGCCCGCCCAGGTCCATCAGGACCTTGAGCCGTCGCCCCCGACCGCGCTCAGCCGCACGCAGCCGGGCGATCATCCCCGACCAGATGTCGGCATCGTCGTGGGCGCAGTTGATCCGGATCGCGTCGGCACCGGCGGCGACGATGCCCTCCATGACGGCGGGATCAGTCGCCGCCTCGCTCGGGCAGGTCACCAGGATGCGGGCCCGCCGTGCTGCCGGGCTCGGTCCGAAGACGCCGTCCGTCGCGCGGTCCAGGAGCGCCTGCCCCTGGAAGAAGGCCTGCCGGTCGGGCCAGGGTCGGGGCGGTGCCGCAGCCAGGCTCGCGAGAGCGGCGGCGACCGCGGCGAGGTTCGCCCTGACCCTGCCCTCCAGCCGGCCCAGCGAGGAGAGCCCCAGCGGCATCAGCTCCTGCTGGAGCGGCCGCAGGTCGTGGTGGCGCAGCGCCAGATAGGCGGCGAGGTTGGCAGCACTGTCGGCGAAGCCCTCCCTCCGCAGATGCGGCCGCCAGCTCTCCAGGTGTGCGGCCGCGTCCTCGGCAATGAGGCCCTGCAGTTGGTCCAGCTTCTCCAGCAGATCCTGGGCCGATGCGCGCACGTCGGAGACCATCGGCGCTCCCTTCCACATCTGCCCGCCTAAGGCGTGATGGCGACCTTGAGCACGCCGTCGCGCTGGTGGCTGAAGAGGTCGTAGGCCTCCACGATCTGGTCGAGCCTGAAGCGGTGCGTGACCATGGGGCGGAGGTCGACGCGGCCGCCGGCGATCACGGCCATCAGCCGCCGCATCCGCTCCTTGCCGCCGGGGCAGAGCGTGGTGACGATGCGGTGGTCGCCGAGGCCGGCCGCGAAGGCGCCGAGCGGGATGGTGAGGTCGGTCGAGTAGACGCCGAGGCTGGAGAGCGTGCCGCCCGGGCGCAGCACCCGCAAGGCGGCCTCGAACGTGGCCTGCGTGCCCAGGGCCTCGATCGCCACGTCCACCCCGCGGCCGCCGGTCAGCTCCATGATCGCGTCGACCGGGTTGACCGCACGGTAGTCCACGGTGTGGTCGGCGCCGAGCCTGCGCGCCGCCTCCAGCCGCTCGGGCACGGAGTCGACGGCGATGATGGTGGTCGCACCCTTGAGCTTCGCCCCGGCCGTGGCGCAGAGCCCGATCGGCCCTTGCGCGAACACCGCCACCATGTCGCCGATCCGGATCGCCCCGCTCTCGGCACCCGAGAAGCCGGTCGACATGATGTCGGGGCACATCAGGACCTGCTCGTCGCTGAGGTCCGCCGGCACCGGGGCAAGGTTGGCCATGGCGTCGGGGACCAGCACGTACTCGGCCTGGCAGCCGTCGATCGTGTTGCCGAACTTCCAGCCGCCGATCGCCTTCCAGCCATGCGCGGTGCCGGGCCCGTCCTGCGAGCCGCAGCCGCACAAGGAGGCAGCACTGTGGCCCGAGGGCGTGATGGCGCCGGCGATCACCCGCTGGCCTTCCCGATAGCCCTGCACGGCCGAGCCCAGCTTCTCGATGATGCCCACGGGCTCGTGCCCGACGGTGAGGCCTTTTGCGACCGGATACTCGCCCTTCAGGATGTGGACGTCGGTGCCGCAGATGGTCGTGGTGGTGATCCGCAGGAGCGCATCCAGCGGCCCGACCTCCGGGACCGGCTTCTCCACCAGCTCGATCCGCCCGGGCTCGATGAACGCGGCCGCCTTCATGGTCCTTGCCATGCCTGCTCTCCTTGACTGTCGGTGCCGGCTTTATGCGGCCGTCGATCTCGCTCCGCCTTGACTCTGGTCAAGCCGGACCGCCCGGCGCCTCCCGCTCCGCGGCACGACGCTGGAAAGCCGCCGCACGCTGCAGGGCGAAGCCGAGCACGGCGAGCCCGATCGCGAGCCAGCCGCTTTCCGGCCAGACGAGGATCAAGACGAGCGCCGCCAGCACGGCGGCATAGCAGCCGGCCGCGGCCCAGCCGAGGGCCGTGGCCCTGCGCAGCCGGGCCAGCTCGGGACTTCCTGCGTTCTGCATCGCCAGCTCCCTATCGCCTGCCAGCATGACGATGGCACCCTCCCACCACCTTGCGCCAGATCAAGGTCCGCCTGCGCCTGCCGGTGCAAACGGACGAAGGGAGGCCCGTCATGCGCGCGATGCTGCTGGATGCACCCGGCCGACCGTTGCGGGCCGTGGAGCTGCCGATGCCTGTGCCCGGCCCGGGCCAGGTGCTGGTCCGGGTCGAGGCCTGTGCCGTCTGCCGCACCGACCTCCACCTCGTCGATGGCGAGCTGCCCCATCCCAAGCTCCCGGTCATCCCGGGCCACGAGATCGTGGGCGAGGTCGTCCGCTGCGGGGCCGGGGTCGAGCGGCTCCGGCCCGGCCTGCGGGTGGGCATTCCCTGGCTCGGGCACAGCTGCGGCCGCTGCTGGTACTGCCTGCACGAGGCCGAGAACCTGTGCGACGCCCCGGGCTTCACCGGCTACACGATCGACGGCGGCTATGCCGAGCACACGGTGGCGGACGCGGCCTACTGCTTCCCGATCCCCGAGCCCTATGGCGCCGTCGAGGCCGCCCCGCTGCTCTGCGCCGGGCTGATCGGCTACCGCACGCTGATGATGGCCGGGCAGGCGGAGCGGCTGGGGATCTACGGCTTCGGGGCCGCGGCCCACATCGTGGCCCAGCTCGCCACCTTCCAGGGCAGGCGGGTCCATGCCTTCACCCGGCCCGGCGACGTGGCGGCCCAGGCCTTTGCGCGCGGGCTGGGTGCGGCCTGGGCCGGCGGGTCGGACGAGCCGCCGCCGGAGCCCCTGGATGCCGCCCTGATCTTCGCTCCCGTCGGCAGCCTGGTGCCCACCGCCCTGCAGGCCGTGCGCAAGGGCGGGACCGTGGTCTGCGGCGGCATCCACATGAGCGACATCCCGAGCTTCCCCTACCGCCAGCTCTGGGGGGAGCGGGTGCTGCGCTCGGTCGCCAATCTCACCCGGCGCGACGCCCTGGAGTTCCTGGCGCTGGCCCCGAAGGTGCCGGTCAGGACCGAGACCACCGTCTACCCGCTGGACCAGGCCAACCGGGCCCTGGACGATCTGCGGCACGGACGGCTGCAAGGGGCGGCCGTGCTGGTCCCGGCCCGAGGGCGGGAGCTCAGGTCCCCGAGCGCTGGCCCTTGAGCGTCAGGAGGTAGGCGATCAGGTCGTCGATCTGCTCGGGCGGCAGCCGCACGTCCGGCATGTTGGCGTGGGGCGTCTGCAGGAAGGCCCGCAGGGCCACCTCGGTCACCGCCGGATCGTCGGCCACCGCCTGGAAGGCCGGCACCTCGACGATGGCGGGGCCGTTCGGGTTCTGGGGATTGGGGTTCTCGATGGCCGATGTCTGGCGACTGCCGGCCTCCACCTCATGGCAATCGACGCACCAGCGTTCGGCCAGGGCCTGCCCCCGGTGAGGATCGCCCGGCAGGCCCTGCGCCTGGGCAGCACCCGCGAGCAGCGCCAGCGGGAGAAGGGTCAGGCCCCAGCGGCGGCATGAGGTTGGCATCTGCACTCTACCGTCAGCTCTTGCGCAGCGAGAGCATATAGGCGGCCACGTCCTGCATCTGCGAGCGCTCGAGCGGCGGCGGCGGCATGGCCGGGTGGGACGGGCTGATCATGGTCTCGACGATGCGCTCCCGCGTCATGTCGGGCCGGGCGGCCACGGCCATGAAGCTCGGCACGCCGTCGGGCACGGGCCCCGGCTGGTCGGCGCTGACGAGGTGGCAGGAGCTGCACATCCGCTGGGCCAATACCCGCCCCGCCACGGCATCGCCCTCCTGCGCCATGGCCGGTGCCGCAGCGAGGCAGGCCAGCAGGGCCAGCCGAAGTCGGTTGCGCATCACGCCTCCCCGGGCAGTCAGTGCGAGAACAGGACGGGCACGGTCATCTGCTGGAGGATCCTGCGGGTGGTGCCGCCCAGGACCACCTCGCGCAGGCGGGCATGGCCATAGCCGCCCATTACCAGGAGGCCGGCCCCTTCGTCGACCGCCCGGTCGAGCAGCACGTCGGCCACGCTGAGGCCGCCGCTGGGCACGGTCGCGACCTCGACCCGCACGCCGTGGCGGGCGAGATGGGCTGCCATGTCCGCACCGGGCCGCTCACCGAGCCCGCCGGCGAGACGGTCGGGGTCGACCACGACCAGGGACACGCCCTGGTCGGCCTTGACCAGGAGCGGCAGCGCGTCGTGAACCGCTCGTGCCGCCTCGTGCGAGCCGTCCCAGGCCACGATCGCCCGCGTCGGGGGCATGGGCCCCCTGGTGCCGATATAGGGGATGACGAGGGCCGGGCGGCCGCTGGCCATGAACGCGGCCTCGACGAAGGCCTGCCCCGGGTCCTGCGGGTTGTCCGGGTCGGGCTGGCCGACCATGACGAGGTCGGCGCGCCGGGCATGCCATGCCAGGAGGCCGGGCAGCTCCTCGGCCCGGGCGGTCAGGGCATGGCCCTCGGCCGGGACCGCGGAGGCGACACGGGCCACGGCCTGGGCAACCACCCGCTCCGCCTCGGCCCTGGCTTCCGCCGCCAGCTGATGCAGGAGCTCGGGTGGCATGTGGATGCCCACCGCACTGGCGAGATAGGGCTCGGGCGCCAGACCCAGGAGCGTCAGCCGCGCCCCGCACGACTGCGCCAGCCGGACCGCCGCATCGAGGCGGGCTTCCGCGGCCCGGCTCTGTCCGACATGCACCAGCAGATCCGTCATTCCCATCGCACGGTCTCCCTTCCCTCTGTGGGGTCAGCCCCAGAGCAGGCCGGTCAGCCACTCGTCGAGCGCCGGCCCCTTCACCGGGGCACCCGTGGCGCTCATCGTTCTTCCCGCCATTGGCCAGCCGGCCGGACCGAAGCCGGGCTCAGCCGCTGAACAGCACCGGCAGGGTGGCGTGATGCAGCACATGCCGGGTCGCACCGCCGACCACGAGCTCGCGTAAACGCGAATGCCCGTAGGCGCCCATCACCAGGAGATCGGCCCGATCCGCCGCCGCCCGGGCCAGCAGGATCTCGCCCGCGTGCAGGTCGCCGCCCGCCAGCCGCTCGGCCCGGACCGGGACCCCGTGCCGCCGCAGCATCCCGGCCGCGTCGTCGAGGCCGGCACCGGCCACCTCGCCGACCGCGCACAGCACTACCCGCTCCGCCGCCCGCAGGAATGGCAGCGCGTCGTGCGCCGCCCGTGCCGCTTCCCGTTTCCCGTTCCAGGCCACCAGCACCCTGCCGCCGGTCACGCTCGACACCCCGGGCGGCACCATCACCACCGGCACCCCGGCCGCGCTCACCAGGTCCTCGACCAGCGAGGTCCCCTCGCCGAATCCGGGCCTGCGCCCGCCGGCGACGACAAGGTCCGCGCTGCGGGCGGCCGCGGCCAGAGCGAGGCCGTCCCAGCCCGCGCCATCGCGCCAGGCGACCTTCGGGCCTTCCTCGCCGCAGACCCGGTGGAAGACCGCCAGGGCGCGCTCGCGGATCTCGAGATGCGCCTGCCGCTGCGCCTCGAGCGTCTCGGGCGGGATGTAGACGGAGAGGTCGCCGGCGGCGAACGGGACCGCGAACGTCGCCACGTGCATGCCGACCAGCATGGCACCGAACCGCAGCGCGAGCTCCCGCGCCGCTGCCAGCCGCTCCTCCGCCGCAGCCTCCGCGCTCAGCTCGACCAGAATGGTCCGGTAGCTCATCGCATCCTTCCGCGGTTCACCGACGGCAGGATGCGCAGATCAGGCGGGCCCTCGCCTTGCGCTGGATCAATTCGGGGCCACGAGTGCGGCTGGCCTACCGACCGCCTGCGGCTCAGGCCGGTCATGATCTCGACCTTGCGCACTTCTGCCTTGGCGTCGGCCTTGGGGGCAGGACGACGGTGAGGACGCCGTCCTCGAGACTGGCCTCGATCCGCTCCCAGGGGGCACCCGGAAGGGCTGCCGGTGCTCGGGCCCGCCCCCGGGAGCTACGTGCTGGAGCCTTGAGGGCCTACCACAGGCGCTCGGCCACGGCGTGGCGCTCGTCCAGCTCCCACTGCATGGCCAGCACCGCGCCGAACGGCAGATGCCGGGTCGAGATCACCCCGATCACCCGGCCGTCCTCGAGCACCGGCAGGTAGCGGTAGCTGAACTCGTCCATCTTGCGGATCGCCTCCTTGACCGGCTCGTCCGCCCGGACCGTGTCGGGGTTGCGCGTCATCACCTCGCGCAGGTGCGTGCGCTCCAGGCTCTTCTCAGCGGCGGCGACGCGGGTGAGCAGGTCGCGCTCGGTGAAGATGCCGAGGAGGCGCTCGCCTTCCATCACCAGGATGCTGCCGCAGCCGTTCTCCGCCATCAGCCTGGCGGCGGCATGCACCGTGCTCTCGGGGCCTGCGCGGACCACGCGGCGGTCGCGCTCGAGCATCTCCCGGATGGGGCGGGTGGGCATGGTTCTCTCCTCTCAGATCTCGTTGGCCGACGATGGCCGCGCTGGCCTGCCCTGCCGGGCCTCGGCCGTCCGGACGGTGCCGATCGTGCGCAGCAGCACGTCCGGCGTCACGCTGATCGTGTCGATCCCGCAGCCGACCAGGAATTCCGCCATCTCCGGATAGTCGGACGGTGCCTGGCCGCAGATGCCGCAATGCCGGCCGTTGCGCCTGGCGCCTTCGACGGCCTGCCGCAGGAAGGCCATCACCGCCGGGTCGCGCTCGTCGAAGTCGAAGGCCACCATCTGGCTGTCGCGGTCGACCCCCAGCGTGAGCTGGGTCAGGTCGTTGGAGCCGATCGAGAACCCGTCGAACCGCCGGCTGAACTCGTCGATCAGGATCACGTTCGAAGGGATCTCGCACATCACGTAGAGCTCGAGCCCGTCCTTGCCGCGAACGAGCCCCTCCTCCTCCATCGCCGCCAGCACGCGGTCGGCCTCGTCGAGGCGCCGGCAGAACGGGACCATGACCTTGAGGTTCTTGAGGCCCATCGTCTCGCGGACCCGGCGCATCGCCGCGCATTCCATGGCGAAGGCCTCGCGATAGGCCGGGTGGGCATAGCGCGCGGCACCGCGGAACCCGATCATCGGGTTCTCCTCGCGCGGCTCGAAGTCCTGGCCGCCCAGGAGGGCCGCATACTCGTTGGTCTTGAAGTCCGAGAGCCGGACGATGACCTCCCGCGGCCAGAAGGCGGCGGCGATGGTGCCCACACCCTCGGCGAGCCGGGTGACGAAGTAGTCCCGGCCCGAAGGCCAGCCCTCGACCAGGGCCGCGATCCGCTGCCGCGCGGCAGCGTCGGTCACCCGCTCCGGATGGAGCAGGGCCATCGGATGCGCCTTGACGTGCTCGTTGATGATGAACTCGAGCCGGGCCAGCCCCACGCCGTCCGCCGGCAGGGACGACAGGCCGAAGGCGAGCTCCGGGTTGCCGAGATTGATCATGACCCTGGTGGCGGGGCGCTCCACGGTGGCGAGATCCGTCCGCCTCACCTCGAACGGCACCCGCCCGGCATAGACGAGGCCGGTATCGCCCTCGGCACAGGAGACGGTCACCAGGGCACCGTCCCTGACGGCCGTCGTGGCGCTCTCGGCCCCGACCACGGCCGGGATGCCGAGCTCGCGCGCCACGATCGCGGCATGGCAGGTGCGCCCGCCGCGATTGGTGACGATCGCGGCCGCCCGCTTCATCACCGGCTCCCAGTCGGGCGTGGTCGTGTCGGCGACCAGCACCTCGCCGTCGCTGGAAGCTCTCCAGCTGGCGCGGGTCGGCGACGAGGCGGGCACGGCCGGCGGCGGCCTTGGTGCCGACGGCACGGCCGCGGGCCAGCACCTCGCCCTTGCCGGTGACCAGATACTCCTCGATGACGCCCACCGCCTGCTGCGAGGTCACCGTCTCCGGCCGGGCCTGGACGATGTAGAGCTGGTGGTCGAGGCCGTCCAAGGCCCACTCGATGTCCATGGGCGTGGGCCGGCCGGCGTGCCGGGAGTAGTGATCCTCGATGCGGATGGCATCGTCGGCGAGCTGCAGCACCTGCTCGTCGGCGAGGCAGAAGCGGCGCCGCTCCTCCTCGCTCGTCGGCCGGTTGACCACCGGCTCGCGGGTGCGCCCCTCGGCATAGACCATCTTGATCTTCTTGGCACCCAGGGCACGGCGCAGCACGCAGCGGAAGCCTTGCCGGTAGGTGGGCTTGTGGACGTAGAACTCGTCCACGTCGACCGCACCCTGGACCACGTTCTCGCCGATGCCCCAGGCACCGGTGATGAACACCGCGTCCTTGAAGCCGGTCTCGGTGTCGACCGAGAACATCACGCCCGAGCTTGCGAGGTCCGAGCGGACCATCTTCTGCACGCCGACCGAGAGGGCGACCTTGAAGTGGTCGAAGCCCTTGTCGATCCGGTAGGAGATCGCCCGGTCGGTGAACAGCGAGGCCTGGCAGCGGCGCACGGCATCCAGCAGCAGTGCCGCCCCGCGCACGTTCAGGTAGCTCTCGTGCTGGCCGGCGAAGCTCGCCGTCGGCAGGTCCTCGGCCGTGGCCGAGCTGCGGACCGCCACCGAGAGATCCTCGCCGTATTCCTCCTGCAGCTCCAGGTACGCCGCCAGTACCTCGGCTTCCGCCTCCCGCGGCAGGCCAGCGGCGTAGACGATCTCGCGGCAGCGGGCTCCGGCACGGGCAAGCGCCCGCACATCGCCCTTGTCGAGCCCGTCCAGTGCTGCGTGCAGCCTGGGCCAGGCATCCGCCGCGGAGAGCGCATCCCGGAAGGCCTGGGCGGTGACGGCAAAACCGTTCGGGACCCGCACGCCCAGCGGCACGAGCTCCCGGACCATCTCGCCCAGGCTCGCGTTCTTGCCGCCGACCAGCGGGACATCGCCGATCGAGAGCTCCTTGAACCAGCGGACGTAGTGCTTCTCGGGCATGGCGAGCTCCGGGTGACCGTTCACCGCCCCAGACGATAGCTTCCCGAGCCGGCACCGCCTTGCGCTAGGTCAAGTCGGCCCATGCCGCGCTCCTCCAAACGGTGCGGCCCGCATGGGCGTCTCCGTGGCTCAGTGCAGACGCTTCCCCGCGGCACCGTGCGCCGGTGCTGCAGCCTGCGGGACGGCATGCCCGAGCCCGAGCGCATGGGCCACCGCCTCCCGCAGCCCCTCATCGTCGCGGCACAGGGCGGCGACGATCCCCAGCGTGGTGGCGGCGAGGCCCTGGAAGGACCAGCGGCAGTCCACGAAGCTGTTGTCCACGAGGTGAACGGCACGGCCGTCGATCACCAGCTCGCACCCGACGAAGCTGCAGCCCTCGAAGCCGCCCTCGGCGACCACGACCCGCTCACCGTTGAACTGCCTGCCGACGATCATTGCCCGGTCCACTCCTGATGCGCAGTGCGACACGGGGATCGTCGCCGGCGGCCCGGCCCGCCTTGATCCAGGTCAAACACGGGGCCGCACCGGCCCGGCCGTTGCGCTTGGGCACCTGGATGGAAGAACGGCGCCTTCTCAGGCCCGCAGGGCCGCCTGGATGCGGTCGCAGAGCGTCTCCAGGACCTTGACCCTGGCCCAGCGCTTGTCCTGCGCCTCGACCAGTGTCCAGGGGGCGTGGCTGGTGCTGGTGTGGTCGACCATGTCGTTCACGGCCGCGACGTAGTCGTCCCACTTCTCGCGGTTGCGCCAGTCCTCGTCCGTGATCTTGAAGCGCTTGAACTCGACCTGCTCGCGCTCCTGGAAGCGCCGGAGCTGCTCGTCCTTGCTGATGGCGAGCCAGAACTTGGCGACGATGATCCCTGCCCGGTCCTGCTCCTCCTCGAACCGGTTGATCTCGCCATAGGCGCGCAGCCATTCCCCGGGGCTCGCGAAGCCCTCCACCCGCTCGACCAGGACCCGCCCGTACCAGGAGCGGTCGAAGATCGCGACATGTCCCCGGCCCGGCAGGTGACGCCAGAAGCGCCAGAGATAGGGCTGGGCCTTCTCCTCGTCGCTGGGGGCCGCCACCGGGTGCACGCGGAAGCGGCGCGGGTCGAGAGCGGCCGTGATCCGGCGGATGCTGCCGCCCTTGCCGGCGGCGTCGTTGCCTTCGAACACGGCGACCACCGCCCGGTCCTGGAAGGCCTTGTCGACGCTGAGGGCGGCCAGGCGATCCTGCGCTGCCGCGAGCCGGGCCTTGTAGGCCCCCTCATCGAGGGCCAGCGACATGTCGAGCGCGCTCAGCACCGTCCGGCCGTCGAGATTGGGGATCTGGGCTTGGGCCGCGGGCGGCGGGGCCGCGGGCTCGGAGGCAAGCCGACCGCGCAGCGCCTCCAGGATCGCGCGCCCGAAGTTGAGGTCCCGATAGCGCGGATCGTCGCTCGCCAGCACGACCCAGGGGGCGTGCGGCTGGTTGGTCTCGCGGATGATGGTCTCGACCAGCGCCCGGTTGCGCACCCTTGTCTTCTTCCTCCTGCCGCGCCGCAGCGTGGTGAATTCCTCGAGCACGTGCCGCCCGACACCGGGATTCTTTGCGATCTCCTTCAGCCGCTTCTTCTGCTCCTTGTCCGAGACGACCAGCATGAACTTGAGGATCAGCGCCCCCTCGGCGGCCAGCATGCGCTCGAAGCTGGCGATCGCATCGAGCTCGCGCGCGAAGCCCGCCTCGTCGATGGCACCGGACGCGAGCGCGTAGAGCGGGTCGTTGTACCAGGAGCCGAAGACCACCCCGATCTCGCCCTTGGGCGGCAGGTCCCGCCAGTAGCGCCACATCCAGGGTCGCGCCCGCTCGGCCTCGTCCGGGGCGCCATAGCCGTTGGTCCTGAGATGGCGCGGGTCGAGCCACTCGTAGAGGCGCTGGATCACGCCGCCCTTGCCGGCCCCGTCCATGCCCGTGACCAGGATCAGGACCGGGAAGTCCCTGCGCTCGACGAGCGCCAGCTGCGCCTCCAGCAGCTGCGCCCTGAGCTTGGGCTCCTCGGCCTGGAAGCTCGCCTTGTCGAGCCGATGCTCGAGAAACGCCGACTGGTACAAGCCCATCCTCCCCGTCCGTCCGGTAGTTCGGCCGCCGCCGACGGCCGCCGGACCGGCCGCAGGGCATTATTGATCAGGAGGAGCCGGGGCGTCGGCATTGACCCGGATCAAGCCGGGTCGCCTCCCGTTCACTGCTGCGGCGGAGGCGGGCACCTGCGGACCCGGAACTGGTGCGTCGTCCTCGTCCTGGCTCGAGCTTCCATCTCCGTCGATCACCGTCAGATACTCCAGGCTCGCCCGGTGCGTTCACGAAGGTGACGACCAGTCGCCGCGGCAGAGGCCGGTCGCCCTGCTCGAGCCAGAGCTGCCAGTCGGCACCGGTGGTCTCGAAGGACAATTGGTCGAGCACCTCGCCTTCGTCCCGCTCTGGAACCTGCGCCTCGGCAACCTCTATCACCCCGAGACCTTCGTCTCGATCACCGGGCCGCAGCTGCGCTCGAACCTGGTGCCGAGCGATCATTGGCGCTTCGGCGTCTCCGGCCGCTACCTGCCGGACTACGAGGATGTCGACGACGACAAGGTCCAGGAGCTGAGGGACGTCGACCAGACGATCCTGTTCGGCGTCACGCTCGGCTATGACTTCATCCCCGGCCGGCAGCAGGACCTGGCCCTCGAGCTCGACGCCCAGTACGACGTCGCCGAGGGCAATGGCGGGATCCTGACCCCGCGCCTGCGCTGGCGTCACCCGCTGGCGCAGCGGCTGCTGTTCGAGAGCACGCTCCAGGCGAGCTGGGCCGACGAGGACTACATGGAGAACCGCTTCGGCATCAGCGGCGGCGACGCCGATCGCAGCGGTCTCGACACCCATGATGCCGATGAGGGCTTCAAGAACGCGAGCGTCAGCGGCTCGCTCACCTACCAGCTCTCCCAGAAGCTGTCCCTGACCGGGCTCGCGGCCTTCAGCCGGCTCCTCGGCGACGCCGAGGACAGCCCGATCGTCGACGACCAGGGCTCGGCCAACCAGCTCCTGGGCGGCGTGCTCCTCAACTACACGTTCTGACCAGGCCAGCGCGCCGAGACCTCGTCCATCTTCCGCGCGAGCTCGCTCGGCGTGAGAATGCCTTTCTGGAACAGGATGTTGGCGAACGCCGCGATCCAGCGCTCGTAGTAGGTGAGCTTGCCCACCATCTCGGCACCCAGGGCTTCGACCCCGCGGCGCTTCTCCTCGGTGTTGATGATCTTGTGGAAGTCGAGCACGTCGGCCAGCGCATGGCAGCGCTTCTCCCACGGCTCGAGCTCGTGCTCGACCCGCTGGATGGGATCGGCGGGCACCCCGCCGATGTCGTTGGGCAGCCGCTTGAGCAGTTGCTCGGTCTGGCTCATTGGTCCGCCCTCCCGGCCGGGGCGCGGCCGGGACCACGCCGATCATGGTGTCGCGCGTGACCAGGGCGGCCAGCTGCTCCTCGCTATAGTCGGCCGTGCCTTCCGGGCGCCTGGGGAGGACGAGGTAGCGCACCATCGCCGTGGAATCGCTGACGCGGATCTCGACGTCGTCGGGAATGACGGTGCCGAACTCGGCCAGCACGGCCCGGGGCTCGATGACCGCACGCGCCCGATAGGGCTTGAGCTTGTACCAGTCCGGCGGCAGGCCCAGCACCGGTCGCGGGTAGCAGGAGCAGAGCGTGCAGACGATCAGGTTGTGGACCTGGTCGGTGTTCTCCAGGACGATCAGCCCGGTATCGTCGTAGAAGCTTATCCCCAGCTCCTCGCAGGCCGCCCGCCCGTTGGCGAGCAGCCGCGCCTTGAACGCGGGATCGACCCAGGCGCGGGCCACGACTTTGGCGCCGAGCGCCGGCGTGCGCGAATCCAGCACCTCGATCTGGCGGCGAATCTCCTCCGCCCCGAACAGGCGCCGCTCGATCAGCAGCTCGCGTACCGCCGTTTCCATGATCTCGTAGTAGCCAGGGCGCCCGGTCTGGCTGATCTCGGCATGCGGGAGATCATGCCCATGGTCGTGATCGTGGCTGTGGTCTTGCGGATCCATGGGTCAGATTCTCTCCAGCCAGGTCTCGAACACCTCGATACGGAGGCCATCCCGCGGCGAGCCCGCATAGTCCGGCCAAATCTCCGTCATCGGGACGGCGATGCGGTAGTAGTGGCGCCTGCCGCCTGCGTTCCGGCCGTAGGCCTCCTCCTCATTGTCGATCCCGGCCGGCTCGATCACCGCCTCGACCGTGCCGGTCTTTCCGCGCAGATAGAGCGGCACGCGATAATGGCCGACCGGCGAGCGGGTCTGGATGCGGATGGAATCGCCCGGGCCGAAGATCGGCTTCTCGCCGGATGCGGTGACGATGCCGGGTATGCTGGTGACGGTCGCCTGTTGCTCCTCAGGCATGAGCCTGCCCCCCATATCGTGCCGGTGAAGCCGGATCAGACGCCCTCGTAGGCCAGCTTGGTGAACAGTGCGGGACTGATCACGAACTGGCCCCACTTCGCGTCGTAGGCCGCAGTCGGCTTGGCGGCCACGATCTCCGCCAGCGACCGGCCCTGCTGCTTCAGCGCGGCCACGTTATCGCGAATGCCGACCAGCATGTCACGATAGGCCTGCAGCTCGGACCGGTTGCTGACCGGTGGCCCGTGGCCCGGGATGATGATGGTCTTGTCGGTCGTGGCCGCGAGATTGGCATCGGCGGCCCGGATCGAGCCGTCGATGCTGCCGCCGGTCGAATAGTCGATGAACGGGTAGATCCCGTTCCAGAACGTATCGCCGGTATGCAGGATGTCGGCCTCGGTGAACTGCACGGAGATGTCGCTGTCGGTGTGCGCCGGTCCGTAATATTGCAGCGCCAGCGTGGTGCCGTTCAACTTCAGGGTCCGCTCCGTGGCGAAGACGTCGGTCGGCAGGGCCGCGGCGGACAGGGGCGCGAAGTCGTAATCCCAGTCCGCCACGCGCTGCATCGTCGACAGATGCTTGAGCGTGTTCTCCTGGGCCAGGATCTTCGGGCCGAGCTCGTGCAGCCACTCGTTGCCGTTGGCATGATCGAAGTGCCAATGGGTGTTGATCAGATGCGTGACGGGCTCGGGGCCGATCGCTGCCAGGGCGGTGGCGACCTGGGGGCGCGAGACGGCGATCCCGGCGTCCACCAGCACCTTGCCGTCGGGCCCGGTCAGGACGGCGATGTTGCCGCCCGAGCCTTCGAGGATCGCCACATTGCCGCGCAGGCGATGCACGGTGATCGGCGTCTTGGCGGCCTCGGACTTGATCAGCTCCACGATGCCCAGCGCCTGCGCGAAGGCCTGTCGCGGCGTGAGCCAGCCTCCGGCTGCCGCCGCAGTAGATACCGACATGCAGCACAGGCAAAAGCCGCGACGCGAGAGCGGATGTCGGTGTCCGGATGTCATAACCGGCTTCTCCATCGTCCAAGCTGGACTATGCCGGCGCCCGAAGTGGCGACGGATGACTGCTCGATGCACCGCGCGAGGCGCGTAAAGACCAGGTCATGCTCGACTACATTGGCTTCGTGGCAGCCGAAGCATGTTTCGTGCCGCAGTCCTCGGCAGCGCTCAGAGACCGAGATCGCTCAACGATGGATGGTCGTCCGGACGGCGGCCGAGCGGCCAGTGGAACTTGCGCTCGGCCGCCGCGATCGGCGCGTCGTTGATGCTGGCGATCCGCCGCCGCATCAGACCATGCTCGTCGAACTCCCAGTTCTCGTTGCCGTAGCTGCGAAACCAGTTGCCGCTGTCGTCGTGCCACTCGTAGGCGAAGCGCACGGCGATCCGGTTGTCGTGGCAGCACCACAGCTCCTTGATCAGCCGGTAGTCGAGCTCACGCTGCCACTTGCGGGTTAGGAACGCCTCGATGGCCTCCCGGCCGCGGAGGAACTCGGCGCGGTTCCGCCATACGACTGTCGACGGTGTAGGCCAACGCCACCTGCTGCGGATTGCGGGTGTTCCAGGCGTCCTCGGCCTTGCGCGCCTTCAGGGCGGCAGTCTCCAGAGTGTAGGGCGGAACGGGCGGGCGTGCCTCGGCCATTGCGGTTTCCTCACAGTCGGCATGAGCCTCAGCCGCGTGAGAGCTTGCGCTCCAGGAAGTCGCGGATCAACGGCACCATCTCGTCCGCCTTGTCCTCCAGCGCGAAGTGGCCGGTATCGAGCAGGTGGAACTCGACGTCGGGCAGGTCGCGTTTGTAGGGATGCGCCCCGTCGGCGGGGAAGATCGTGTCGTTCTTGCCCCAGACGATCAGCGTCGGCGGCTGCCGTTCGCGGAAATAGGCCTGGATGACCGGATAGAGCGGCAGGTTGGTGAGATAGTCGTAGAACATGTCGAGCTGGATCTCGGCGTTGCCCGGCCGGTCGAGCAGGGCCTGGTCGTGGACCCAGTTGTCGGGCGCGATCCGGCTCACATCGGAGACCCCGTCGGTGTACTGGAATTTGGTGATCTCCGGGGTCACCAGGACGCGGAGCGCCTCGCGATGGTCCTGCGAGCCGTCGGCCCAGTAGGCCTTGATCGGATCCCAGAACTCCTTCAGCCCCTCCTCGTAGGCATTGCCGTTCTGCACGATCAGGCCGGTAACCCGCTCCGGGTGCTTGAGCGCCAGGCGCCAGCCCACCGGGGCGCCGTAGTCCATGACGTACATGGCGAAGCGCTCGACCTCGAGCCGATCGAGAAGGCCGTCCACCAGCTCGGCGAAGCGATCGAACGTGTAGGCGAAGGTGGCGCGGTCCGGCATCTCGCTCTGGCCATAGCCCGGATAGTCCGGAGCGAGCACGTGGTAGCGGTCGGCGAGTGCCGGGATCAGGTTGCGGAACATGTGCGACGAGGTCGGGAAGCCGTGCAGACAGCAGCACGACCGGGGCGTTTGCCGGGCCTGCCTCGCGATAGAAGATGTTCACGCCGTCGATGCTGGCCGTGCGGTGATGGGTGACCGGGATCGTCGGGTGGTCGAGGGTGGTCGTGGGCATCGAGCCTCCTACTTTGCTGGACCGGCTCCGGCGAGGATGAAAGAGACTTCGTCCTCATTGGCCTTCGTCCTGGCTTGCGCCCTCACTAGGCGTAGCCGCCTCGCGCGTCTTTTCGGTCCGCACGGGGTTTGTCGCGAACGAACGGCTCCGTGGGGTCCGGCTGACCCCAAGCTTGACATCGGGTTGTTGCGCGGCATGCGATCCCTGACGGAGGGCGGCCCTGCGGGGGCCGATCCGAGACGCCGATCCCGGATGCCAGGTCGTGATCTGAGCGCAGCGCGAGCAGGCACCGTCCCAGGAGGTCATCATAGCCAGCATCCATCGCGCGGAGCTGCGCGCTCCTGGCACTCAAGACGGTGAGGCATCCGCAGTGGCGCGGGTGATCGAGGAGGAGCCGCGCTGGCGACACAAGCCGGCCGTCCCGGCTCTGGGCGGGCCGCCGCAACGGGTGATCGCAACCAGGTGGCGCGCCTTCCAGCGGCATACGCTGGAGGTGCAGGCCGAATCCGCCGCCGACTTCCATGTCATCGGCATCGCGCTCCGACGGATCAACATCCGGTTATCGTTCTGCGGCCGCGTCGTGCAGGACGGCGTGTTCATGCCCGGGATGCTGATCGTCAACGAGCCCAGCCTCGCCGTCCACGGCCTGCTCCGCGGTCCGACCGATGTCCTGCACCTGCACATCCCGAACGAGGTCCTGGTCGAGTGTGCCAGCCACATCCATCCGCGCGGCACGGCCACTCTGCCTTCCGGTTCGAGCACCGGTCGGGATCCGGCGATCGAGCGCCTTGGCATGGCCCTGCTCGGGGCCGATGAGCTCGGCAGCCCGTTCGGGCGCCTCTATGCCAATTCGATCAGCATCGCCATTGTCACCAGGCTCCTCGACACGGCACGCAGGACATCACCCGCCGACAGGGCGAAGGCGTCGGTCCTGGCCCCCTGGCGGCTGAAGCGGGCCATCGACTACATCGACGCAAACCTGTCCGAACCGGTCAGCCTCGCTGAACTCGCCGGGGTTGCGGGACTGACACGGATTACCTTCACATTCTACTTATGAACACAGCGGCCTGGCCCTCGCCCGTCATGACCGAGGTCAGGTCGGTGCCCCACATGACATCCACCTGCTCGGTGATGATCGTGCCGTCGTGGGCCCTCGAGCCGTGCGGTCGGCCGGCACGCTGGTGCGCCAACAGGCGGTTCTCGCGCATGAGCCGCAGAACGCGGCGCCGGCTGGTGCGGATGCCGGCAAAGCGTAGCCGGGCCCACAGCTTGCGGTAGCCCTCACCATGAAAGGGGCTGTCTTCGAGCAGCTGTCGGATTGCCGCCACCAGGCCTTCGTCCGCCATCGCGCCTTGCGGCCCGGGCCGCCTGCGGACGGCCTCCGCCGAGCGATGACGGTGGCGATAGAGTGTCGCCCGTGAGACGCCCCAGAGGTGCGTGACCCGCTGCAGACCGTAGACTTGGTCGGTGGAGGGCGAGACCTGCCGGCTCATCGCCTCGACCTCCGCTGCGCTAAAGGGCGCGCCGTCTCCATCCGCTCGATCTTGGCGCCGACGGATGCACTTCGCCGCGCAGTTCCGGGCGGCCACCGGCCTGCGACCTCACGAATATCTGCTGCGCCGTCGGGTCGAGCGCGCCCAGGAGCTGCTACGCGGCTCGAACGAATCGATCATGGAGGTCGCGCTGCAGGTCGGCTTTCAGGCCCAGGCCCATTTCACTACCACTTTCAAGCGCTTTGTCGGTCAGCCTCCACGTACTTGGCGCAGAGAGCAGGACCCCAAGATAAGGGACGGCTTTGCATTCTCGCCCGAGCCGACCGTGATCGCTCTCGATCACCAAAGCAGGTGCGATCCGTAGCCCCGCGGCGGGCTCGGGATCCCCACCTGCCCAGGATGGCGCCGCTCAGAGCTTGAGCCGCAGGACATTCCACGATGCGGGAGGAAGCGGGGCGCTGATCAGCTCGTCCCCGACCGTGACGCCGGAAAGCCTGGCTGGCGTCACCTGCTCGGGTGCGATGCGCGTGTTGGCGGCAGCGAGGTCGGCATGGTTGAGGGTCGTCGCCCGCTCCAGGGTGAGCCCGGAGAAGCCCTTGGCGGTGACCTCGAGCGGCATCTCCTCGGTGAGGTGCCGGTTGAGGGCGAACAGCGTCAGCGTGCCCTCCTCCTCGCCGTGCACGGCGGCGAGCTTCAGGTACGGCACCTCGGGAAGCGGGAACCAGAGGTCGGTCTTGCCGCGCGGGTCGTAGTAGCTGGCGGCGTAGCTCGGCCCATCGACGTGGGTGCGCAGCACGCGGCCGCGGCCGAGATTGCTGAAGTCGGCGAAGGGGAAGAAGATCGTCTGCCGCCAGGCCGGGCCGCCGGTCTCGGTCATGATGGGGGCGATGGCGTTGACCAGCTGGGCCAGGCAGGCGGCCTTGACCCGGTCGGCGTGATTGAGGAGCGAGATGCAGGCCCCGCCGAAGGCCAGCGCATCCTTCATGTCGTACTCTTCCTCGAGGATGTGCGGGGCCACGGGCCAGCCGGGCAGGAGGCGGGTGTTGCCGCGGCGGGTGCGGTACCAGACGTTCCACTCGTCGAAGCTCAGCATGATGCGCCGCTCCGAGCGCCGGGCCGCCGCGACCGCGTCCGCGATCGCCACCACCTCCTCGATGAAGGAATCCATGAGATCGGGGCTGGCGAGGAAGGCCGGCGTGTCGCCGGCATAGTCGTTGAGATAGGTGTGCAGCGAGATGTACTCGACCTGATCGAAGGTGTGCTCGAGCACGATCCGCTCCCAGTCGCCGAAGGTCGGCATGGTGCGGCCGGAGGAGCCGCAGGCGGCAAGCTCGATCGTGGGATCGACCAGCCGCATCATCTTGGCGGCCTCGACGGCGATCCGGCCATATTCATGGGCGGTCTTGCTGCCCATCTGCCAGGGCCCGTCCATCTCGTTGCCGAGGCACCAGAACTTGATGCCGTGCGGCTCCTCCCAGCCATGGCTGCGGCGGAGGTCGGAGAGCTGCGTGCCGTCGGGATGGTTGCAGTACTCGACCAGCCGGCGGGCCTCGTCCGGCCCCTTGGTGCCCAGGTTGACGGCCAGCATCGGCTCGATGCCGGCGAGCCTGCACCAGTCGACGAACTCGTTGGTGCCGAAGGTGTTGGGCTCGATCGACTTCCAGGCCAGCTCCAGCCGGCGCGGGCGCTGCTCGGCCGGGCCGACACCGTCCTCCCAGTTGTAGCCCGAGACGAAGTTGCCGCCGGGATAGCGCATGATCGTCGGCGCCAGCTCGCGCACCAGCTCCAGCACGTCACGCCGGAAGCCATTCTCGTCGGCGGTGGGGTGGCCGGGCTCGTAGATGCCGTCATAGACGCAGCGGCCGAGATGCTCGACGAAGGCGCCGAACAGGCGGCGATCGGTCCGGCCGATCGCAAAGTCGCGGTCGAGGAGCACCTTCACGTCACGCATCGTCGCGATCTCCAGTCTCAGCTTGAGGCCTGCGGCACCGCCGGCGCCGGCTGGGTAGGGGTGGGGTTGCGGAGGCCCTGCGTCGCCATGTCGGGCGAGAGGACCGATGACTTGAGCAGGATCGAGTAGGGGTGCTGCGGGTTGTCGAGCACTGCCCGGGCCTGGCCGGCTTCGACGACCTTGCCCTTCTGCATGATGATGATGCGGTCGCTGATGTAGTAGGCGGTGGCGAGGTCGTGGGTGATGTAGATGATCGACACCCGCAGCTCGTCGCGCAGCTTCTTGAACAGGTTGACGATCGACATCCGCAGCGAGGCGTCGACCATCGAGACCGGCTCGTCGGCGATGATCAGCGACGGCTGCGAGACCAGTGCCCGGGCGATGGCGGTGCGCTGGAGCTGGCCGCCCGAGAGCTCGTGCGGGAACCGGCCCTTGACCTCCACGAGCGACAGCCCGACCGCGCGCAGCGCCTCGTCGGCCAGCCGCTCGGCCTCGGCCCCGCGCCGTGCCCCGCGAAAGCGGCGGGCGCTCATCAGGAGATAGCGGTCGACCCGCTTCAGCGGGTTGAAGGCCTCGAACGGGTTCTGGAAGATCGGCTGGATCGCGGCCATGAAGGCCATGCGCGCCCTGGCGCCGTTTATCTGCGGCCAGATCCTGGCCGCGGAACCGGATCGAGCCCGAGCTGGGCTGGACGAGGTTGAGGATCATCCGCGCCAGCGTGGTCTTGCCGCTGCCCGATTCGCCGATGATGGTGAAGATCTCCGGCCGCTCGGCCTCGAGCGTGAAGCTGACGCCGGCCACGGCCTCGACCTGATTGCGGCCGAAAAGCCCGCCCATGGCGTAGGTCTTGCCCACGTCCTGGATCGCCAGGAGCTCGCTCATGCGCCTGCTCTCGGCCATGGCCGGTACCGGCTGGACGGCAGGGTCGGCAGCGAAGCAGGCGACCCGATGCTCGGGCGCCAGGATGGTCAGGGCCGGCCGCTCGCGGCGGCAAATGTCCATGGCAAGCGGGCAGCGCGGATGGAAGCGGCAGCCGTGCGGCGGGTCGGCGAGGTTGGGGGGCGTCCCTTCCAGCGCCTTCTTCGGGCTGAGGTCGCCGATCCGGGGCAGGCTCGCGATCAGGTGTGCGGTGTAGGGATGCAGGGGCGAGCGGAAGACATCGGCCGTCCGGCCCTCCTCCACCAGCCGGCCCGCATACATGATGCCCAGCCGGTCGGCCATGGTGGCATGGACCGCCATGTCGTGGGTCACGAAGAGCATCGAGGAGCCGATCTCCTGCTGCACCTCGCGGATCATGCCCAGGACATCCTTCTGCACCACGACATCGAGGGCGGTGGTCGGCTCGTCGGCGATGATGAATTCCGGCTGGCAGATGGTGGCGAGCGCAATCGCCACGCGCTGCCGCATCCCGCCCGAGAGCTCGTGCGGATAGGCGTCGAGAGCCGAGGGCTGCAGCCGGAGCCGCTCGAGATGCGCCTCGACCCGGCCGAAGAACTCGGCCTTGGAGCCCGGCATGTGGCGGAAGGCGAAGTCGACGAAGGAGGCACGCACCCGGCGCACCGGGTTCAGCACGTTCATCGAGCCCTGCATCACGTAGCTCAGATGCTTCCAGCGGACGCCGGCCAGGGCTTCCTGGCTCAGCTCGAAGATGTTGCGGTCGAGGAAGCTGTAGCGTGCCGTGCCGCCCAGCACGTTGAGCGGCGGCCGGTTGGCGCCGGCGATGGTCTTGATGAAGCTGGTCTTGCCGCTGCTCGATTCGCCGGCGAGGCCGTAGATCTCGTTGCGCTGCACGTCGAGGCTGATGTCGTCGACCGCCTTCACCTCGCGCGTGACGCCGAAGTAATGCATCTGATAGTAGGCGCGCAGGTTGCGCACCGTGAGCGCCGGGCCCTCGGCGCCCATTAGCCGACACCTCCGCCCATGCGGGCGAGGCGGCTGCGCGGGTCGATATACTCGTTCATCGACACGGCGAGCAGGAACAGGCCGATGAAGGTCAGCGGTGATGGTCAGCGTCGGGAAGACGAACCACCACCAGATGCCCGAGACCATGGCGCTGTGCTGGTTGGCCCAGAAGATCATGGTGCCGATGGTCGGCGTGTTGATGTCGGTGAAGCCAAGCACCGAGAGGGTGACCTCGAGGCCGATCGACCAGTTGATGTTGTTGAGCGTGGTCGAGAACACGATCGGCAGCACGTAGGGCAGGTGCTCCTGCGATCAGGATCTCCCAGGTCCGCATGCCCGAGAACACGCTGGTGCGGGTGAACTCGCGGGTCTTCAGGCTCATCATGACCGAGCGGATGAGGCGGGCGTCGTAGGCCCAGCCCAGGAACGCCATGACCAACGCCAGGAGCGTCCAGGTCATGTAATCGCGCATGACGAAGTAGAAGAGGATCAGAAGCGGGAACAGCGGGATGATGATGAACGTGTCGTTGATCGACATCAGCACGCGGTCGACGAGCCCGCCCTTGTAGCCGGCGACGAGCCCGATCAGGAGCGAGAGCAGGCGGCTGATGAGGGCGACGGCGAAACCGAAGAGCAGCGTGTTGCGGATGGCGACCGTGAGCTGCCAGAAGGTGTCCTGGCCGCGCGAGGTGGTGCCCATGGGATAGGCCCAGGAGGGCGGCAGGTCCGGCGGCACCACATAGATGTCGACCGGCGGATAGGGTGCGAAGGCCGACATGACGGCGAGGCCGATGATGGCGCTCGTGATGACGGCACCGACCGCGAACTCGCGGTTGTAGCGGAACAGGTCGCGGACGATCCTCAGCATCGGCTCAGCTCAGCTGCACGCGCGGATCGAACAGCGGATAGAGCACGTCGATCAGGAACACGGCCGCCGAGACGGCGATGATCGAGATGGCGGCGACGCCCAGGACAAGGCTGTAGTCGGCCGAGTAGACCGCGCCGATCAGCAGACGGCCAAGGCCGGGATAGCTGAAGACATACTCGACGATGATCGTACCGTTGAAGATCGCACCCAGCGACATGGCGAGACCGGTCACCTGCGGGACCAGCGCATTGCGCATGACGTAGGAGGAGAGGATGCGGCGGCGGTCGACGCCGCCGAGCTCGGCATAGGTGACGTAGTCCTCGGTGACGATGTTCGAGACCAGGGCCCGCATGCCGAGGAACCAGCTCGCCGAGACCGACGAGGATGATCGACAAAGCCGGCAGGATCGAATGCCGCACGACGCTGAGGACGAACTCGGCATTGAGGCCACGCTCGATGTTGGGCGCGGCACCGCCGGCGATCGGCAGGATCGGCCAGAGCGAGCCGAAGATGATCAGCAGCACGAAGGCGATGATGTAGTAGGGCACCGGGTGCAGGCCCATGACGACCAGGCCGAACAGCTTCAGGATGCGGCTGTCCCGGTAATAGCCGGCAAGACCGCCCAGCAGATTGCCGAGTGTCCAGACGATCGAGGGTGCAGATCACGAGCAGCCCCACCGTCCACGGCAGGGCGCGCCCGATCAGGACCGAGACCGGGGTCGGGAAGGCGGAGAGCGACGGGCCGAAGTCGAGCATCAGCATGCGCCCCCAATAGGCCACGTACTGTGCAAGCAGCGGCTCATCGGTGCCGTAGAGCTCGGCCAGCGCCTCCCGCATCATCAGCACCGCCTCGGGACTGGTGTCGCCGAAGGCGGTCATCTGCGAGACCATGTGCTCGACCGGATCGACCGGCGTCAGATGGGTGACGAAGAAGGTGAGCGAGATGCCGATGAAGACGACAAGCGCGAACTGGCCGAACCGCTTCAGCACGTAGATGCCGTAGCTGCGCATGGATCAGGAGCCCTCGTGGGCGGCGAGGGATCGGGAGCGGAGGCTCCTTGGAGCGCCGCTCCCGATCGGGGAGCGGGCCTAGGGCTGGGTCGGCTTCAGCCGCACCATCATGTAGCGGGAGTTCGACCAGTTCGGGACCGGGTTGGTGTAGGGGTTCTTGGCCGTCGGATAGCCGGTCCAGTAGGTCTGATCCATCACCGTGAAGACGTTGTAGGCCATGAGCGGGATGATCGGCATCTCCTGCACGGCGAGCTTCACGAACTCCCGGCCGAGCTCGACACCCTTGGGATCGTCGAAGGAGATCTTGCGGATCTCCTCGATGATCTTGTCGAGCTCCGGGCTCGACCAGCGCGACCAGTTGCGCGGGGTCTGCACCTTGCCGGCGGGCTGGACGAACTGCGAGTGCCAGCTGTCGAGGAAGAACGACAGGTCGGGGTGCCCGCCCCAGGTCTCCACGCTCCAGCTGATCGCGGCCTCGAAGTCGCCGCCGTTGCGCCGGGTGAGGAAGGCCGCCTGCGCCGCCTCCGCCGTGGCGTCGATGCCGAACTGGCGCCACTGCTGGGCGATCATCGTTCCGGCCCGCGTCATCACCGGGCGGGCGTCGCCCTCGACCATGAGCTTGATCGCGAAGCGCTCGCCGCTGGGCGTGTACCAGTCGTTGCCGCGCCGGGTGAAGCCGGCCCGCTGCATCAGCTCGGCTGCCGCCTCGGTGTCCTGCTTCCACCAGCCGGCGCCGAACGCGGCCGAGATCTCGGCCGGGTCGTCCGGGATCTGGTCGCCCATGGAGGGGCGCAGCATGGCGGCGATCTGCTCGCCGATGGTAGGCGTCGTAGGGCTGGATCTTCCGCTTGCCCGGTGTCGACCTCGAAGGCCGTGAGCCACTCCTTCATCGGGTTGTGATAGTATTCGGGGTGGGTCCCGGTCGGCGGGATGGCGATCGCCGAGATGGTGGCGGCACCGCGATAGGAGGCCATCGCCACCGCCTTGATGTCGATCGCCAGCGCCAGCGCCCAGCGCACGTCGCGGCTCTCGAACTTCGGGTTCTGGTGGTTGAGGATCACCTGCGGCAGCGTCGGGTCCGGATGGGCGTAAGGAAAGCCCTCGAACCAGCCGATCGAGGACGGCGAATCCTTGGCCAGCGTCGAGCATGCCCTCGGGCGAGACGTCGTGGATGACGTCCAGCTCGTGGTTCATCTGCGCGATCACGCGGCGGTCGGGCGGGCCCGGATCGACGTAGGTGACGTAGCGCGGCCCGGGCTCGCCGAAGCGCGCAAGCGTCGTGCGCTGCCAGTCCTCGCGCTTCTCCCAGGTGAACCACTGGCCGTTCGGGTCGAAGCCGTGCAGCTTGTAGGCGCCGATCGAGACCGGCGGGTTGAAGTCGAACTTCAGCGGGTCCTTACCCTCGAAGATGTGCTTGGGCATGATCCAGGCAGCGTTCCAGCGCACCGTGAAGAGCGCATGGAAGCGCGAGTTCGGCTTCTTCAGCTTGAAGACGACGGTATGCGGGTCGGGTGCCTCGATGCTGGCGACGTTGAGCTGGAACTGGGCGCTGCGGACGAGGCCGTTGGTCTTCAGGTGGGTGTCGGTGGTGAAGACGACGTCGTCGGCCGTGAACTCCTTGCCGTCGCTCCAGAAGATGCCCGGGCCGCAGCTTCACCGTCATCTCGGTGAAGTCGGCATTGTAGATCGGCGGCTCGGCGGCCAGCGAGTTGTCCCAGACACCGTCGATGCCGTGATCGGGATCGATGTACCAGAACGTGTCCAGCGCCAGCTGATGCAGGCCGGTGGACTGGCCGCCGGCATTCACCGCCCAGATGTTGAACCAGCCGGCATTGCGGATGGTCCCTTCCGGGTTCTCGACGATGAGCGTCTGGTTTCTCGGCAGTCCCGAGGTGGCGGCCCCTTGCGCGTGCGCCGAGGCGCTTGCCAGCAGGGCGCCTGGCAAAGGCCAACAGGTTCAGCAGTCGCATCCGTTCGCCCTCCCTGATCGCGCGGCGTGACGCCAGCCTCTTCTTTTTTCGAGAGGCAGGCGGCGAGCCTAGCCGCTCAGGTCGGCTGGATCAACGGATTCTGATACTTATCAGTCTGGCGGATATACAAAGTCTCGAGCTCGATCGCCAGGCAGCTCAGGATCTGGCGCCGTTCCGGCGTAAATGGAGCCGCATCACGATGTCCTGATCGTAGTTGCCGAAGCCCTTGCCGAAGATGTTGACCCCGCCGGGATGGTCGGCGCGCTCGTCGATGCCGATGCGCATCCGGATCGAATGGTGCTGCGACAGCTGAACATCGTCGATCGTGACCTCGGAGAGGCGCACGCCATCGACGAACGTGCCGGACTAGGCAATGCGCCAGGTCTTGAGCTTGCCGTACTGCGAGCCCTTCAGCTTCCACCAGGCTGGCGTGTAGACGCCACGCTTGTCGCCATAGTCGCCCGGCGATGTCCAGGTGCCCCGTCTGCACGTCGTTGACCCAGAGCGTGATGTCGGAGGGCCAGTTCAGGTTGGTCCCCGGGACCTCGGATGAGAGCTCCATCGAGAACTCGATCATCTCGACGGTCGAGCCCAGGAGCTTGGCATTGTTCGGGAACTTGTACTCGACATGGCCGCGCCCGAACCAGGCCAGGGCCGCCTGGACCCGGCTCGGATCGAGGAAGGAGTCGGGCACGTCGAGCAGCCCGATGATGCCCGTGGTGGAGCATAGCCCGCACGGCACGCTGACCTCGGCACTGGTGAAGAGCCCGAGCGGCATCGACACCTCGACCAGATCATTGTCCCGCCGGCGGGCCTCCGTTTCAAAACGGATGAGTATTTCGTTGTACCTCGCCGTGCATATCTTCTGCTGGCCTTTCCTGGCGTTGATCGTCTCGGTTCCGATCAACCCGGCCCGCTCGAGCACCTGAACGTTGGTTGCCACGGTCGATTGCGGCAGCCGCAGCTCGTGGCTGATCTCGTTGACGTTCAGCTTGCCGCGCTCATGCAGGAGCTTGAGGATCCTGGCGCGCACGGGAGAGGCCAGGCCCTTCAGCACCTTCATCCCGTCATCGGGATCGATTGTCAGGAAGTTGGGCGCCATAGGCCGTCGCTACCCCGCCCTTTGAGCAAACCATATCAGAAAGGCGGATAGCATGTTGGTGCCACGGGCACATCCGGCCAAATGACCGTGCCTGTCTCCCGGGCCGATCAGCCTCCGCCGGTGCCGTCCCCGCCTTCCATCCCGCGTAGATGGTTGCCCAGCCGCTCGGGCACGTCGAGCTCGAAGCCCAGGATCGCAGCCGACAGCGCCTTGCCGTAATTGTCGAGGCACAAGGATGCGCGAGACACCGCCGCCGAGAGCGCCCTCGCAGACGAAGTTGAGGACGCAGAGACCGTCGACGGCATAGCGGTGGACGGGGCCGGTGATCGCGCCCCGGTAATGGGCCTTGAAGCGCTCGGCGGTGAGCTGCTCCTTCAGGAGCGGGTAGAGCTCGTCGGCATAGGCGATGACGCTGATGTTGGAGGTGTTGCCCTTGTCCCCGGCGCGGACGTGGGCGACGTGCTGCAGCTTCAGGCGCATGGGCGTCAGCTCTCCAGCATCTCGATCCGCCACGGCACGGCCTCGCGCGGCACCAGGCTCGACCAGATGCCGATGACCTCGCGCGCCCGGTCCTGGTGCGGCACCCGCTTGCCGGTCATGCCGACGCCGGAGACCGCCATGCCGTCGACCTCGCGGCCGACCTTCTCCGCCTCGGCACGGGTGGCGGTGCGGGCGGCGACGCGCACGGCCACCTCGTAGGGCTCGGGCGCATCGGCGGGCGTGGCATCGCCGTGGATGGCGTTGAGGCCCAGGAAGTCGATCCGCAGGTCCGAGGCCTCCAGGCCCACGATCTTGAAGCGCTCCTCGAGGATGGTGCGCGCCAGCCGGGCACGGCGCAGGGCGCCAGGGCCGGCGTAGAAGAACATGTCCTCGCCGATGAAGCCCTCGATGCAGCCGATCGAGACCTTGAGCGTGGGCGGGCGCGGCTTGCCGCCGAGATTGGTGACCCGCACCCGGTCGGGGCCGACCTCCTCGAGGACGGCCGTGGTGAAGTCGACCGTGACGTCGGGTGTCAGATAGTTGGCGGGGTCGTGCACCTCGTAGAAGAGCTGCTCCTTGACCGTGCGCCGGTCGACGGCACCGCCGGTGCCTGCGACCTTGGTGATGACCGCACTGCCGTCGGGCTCGACCTCGCAGATCGGGAAGGCGAGGTTCCAGGGCTCGGGCACGTCCTTGAAGCCCGGGTCGCAGAAGTAGCCGCCGGTGACCTGCGCCCCGCATTCCATGAGATGGCCGATGCCGTTGCCGCGGCCGAGCACGGACGTGGTCGAGCGGATCCCAGCCGAACTCGTGCAGCATCGGCGCCATGAAGATCGAGGGATCGGCCACCCGGCCGGTGAGCACGATCTGAGCACCCTGGCTGAGGGCCTCAGCCACAGGCTCGGCACCCAGATAGGCCTCGGCCGACAGGATAGAGCCCGCCAGGGCCGACACAGGCCGTCCGTCCTCCAGGAGTGGCGAGCCGAGCTCGACCACCCGGTCCTCGATCTGGCTGCCGGTGACGGCGGCGATCCTCACCCCCTTGTGCGCCGAGCTCGCGCAAGAGCTCGGCCACGCGCAGGGCCGCACCTCTCGGGTTGATCCAGCCCTGGTTGCTGACGATCCGCGTGCCGCGCCGCATGCAGCCGGGCAGCACCTTGCGCATGCGGTCGTCGAGATAGGTGTCGTAGCCGGGGAAGGTGGGATCGCGCCGCTTGCGCACCTGGGCGGCCGAGACGGTGGCCTCGGCCATGGTCTCGAAGCAGAGATAGTCGAGGTCGCCCGCCTCGGCGTTGAGCGCCGCGGGCTCGATCCGATCGCCCCACCAGGACGAGCCCGAGCCGATGCGCAGGCGGTCCGAGCCCATCCAACGCCTCCCAGTTTGTTCTGCAGGACGGAATGATCGGCCCTGCTTTGACGGCCGCTCCCCGGCAGGCCTGCCTTCAGCGTTCCAAAGCATGGAACGCCTGCCTTGACAAGCTGGCGGCCGGTGCCAAGGATCGTCCTTGTCACGACCGGGCAACGGCGGACGATCAGGGAGGAAACCATGAGCCTGCGCCGACGCGCTTTGACGGGCATGATGGCGGCCGCTGGCGTGGCTCTGCTGACCGGACAGCCGGCCGGTGCTGCGGACAGCATCAAGATCGGCTGGCTCTCCTCGCTGACCGGTCCGCTCTCCTCGGCAGCGATCGCCGAGAACGAGGGCGTGAAGTTCGCGGTCCAGGAGATCAACGCGAAGGGTGGGGTGCTGGGGCGGCAGCTCGAGCTGCATCACCCGCGATACAGCGGGCGAGCCGACCAAGGCCGTGAACTTCGCCCAGCAGCTTGTCTTCCGCGACAAGGTCGAGTTCGTGATCGGGCCGGTGAACTCGGGCGAATCGTTGGCGACCGTGCCGATCGTCGCCAAGGCCGGGATCCCGAACCTCGTCATCGGCACGGTCGACACGTTGATCAACCCCGAGCTCTATCCGCTGGCCTTCCGGGTCATCAACACCAACCAGCAATGGATCGACGCCGCCAACGGCTATGTCGTGAAGACCCTGGGCCTGAAGAAGGTGGCGGTGATCGGCGACACCTCGGGCTACGGCACCGCCAGCGCCAAGTCGGCTTCCGAGCTCCTGGTCAAGGCCGGAGTCGAGCCGGTCTATTCGGCCCTGATCGACCCCAACAAGACCGACCTCACCGACGAGCTGACCAAGGCCAAGGCCGCCGGTGCCGAGGTCATCATGCCCTGGTCGGCCGCCACGGGCCTCCTGGCGCGGCTGCTCAACACGCGGGGCGACATGGGCTGGAACGTGCCGGTGGTGGGCCACCCGGCGCTGATGGCGCTGCCGGTGAAGCCGCTGCTCAACAAGCCCGAATACTGGGAGAACGCCTTCGGCTCGGGCTATCGCAGCACGACCTACAAGCCGGACGGCACGCTGCCGCCGCGTACCCAGGCGCTCATGGACGCGATCCGCCCCGGTCTCGGCGGCAAGATCGAGTTCACCTTCTGGTGGGTGGCGCTGGGCTATGACTGCGTGAAGATCATCGAGCACGGGATTACCAAGGCAGGCTCGACCGACGGCGAGGCTTTCGCCAAGGCGCTCGAGAGCACGTCCGGCCTCGAAGGCGTCTACGCCACCTACAGCTGGGGCCCGGGCCAGCACAACGGCTTCCCGGACGGCGAGATGGTGATCGAGATCGCCAACAGCCTGAAGGACGGCAGCTGGCAGCCGGCGCCGAACCAGTAGGCCGGCAGGGCACCAGACGGGCGCCGCCGATGCTGGCCGTCATCGTCTCCGGACTCGCGATCGGCGCCGTCTACGCCGCGACGGCGCTGGCCTACAACGTGATGTTCTCGACCTCGAAGGTGCTGAGCATCACCACCGGCCACCTGTGCATGCTGGGCGGCGTGTTCGGCGCCTGGCTGATCGCCGATCTCGGCCTGCCGATACCGGTCGGGCTCGTTGGCGCCGTCCTCATCGGTGCCGCCTTCGGTTGGCTCACCGACCTCATCGCCATCCGCCGCGTGCTCGCCCGCTCGGACGAGCATCTCTGGCTGCTCAGCACGCTGGCCGTCGCCACCATGGTCCAGCAGGCGGTGGGCCTGTGGTGGGGCACCGAGCCGCGACCGTTCCCGCGCCTGATCCCGCAGGATTTCGGCGCGGGGCTCTTCGACCAGCGCTACTGGCTGCCGGTCGCCACCACGGTCGTCCTGGCGCTGGGGCTCGAGCTCTTCTACCGCCGGACGATGTTCGGCAAGGTGTTCCAGGCCGTGTCCGAGGACGCCTTCGCCGCCCGGGCACGCGGCATCTCGACCGACCGGGTGCGCGCTTTCTCCTATGCCCTGGCCGGCGGCATCGGTGCCCTCGCCGGCTTCGCCGCGGGCCAGCTCACCTTCGCCTACTTCGCGCTCGGGCTCACGCTCACCCTCTACGGCTTCATCGCCCTCGCCGTGGGCGGGCTCGGCAGCAATCTGGGGGCGGTGATCGGCGGCCTGGCGCTGGGCCTCCTGACCTCGTTCGCCACCTACTTCGTCGGCGGCGAGCTGCAGCAGACGATCGCCGTTGGCCTCCTGATCCTCGTCCTTCTCCTGCGCCCGGAAGGCCTCTTCGGCGCCCGGCAGACGAGGCCGGTATGAGCGAGTGCCCGGCTCCTCGTGCTCGCCCTGGCCGCCCTGGCGCTGGCAGCGCTCCCGTGGTGGGCCGGGGACGCCTACCAGCTCCATCTCGCCACCCTGATCGGCGCCTACTGGGTGCTGATCGCCGGGCTCAACCTCGTCGTCGGCTTCACCGGCCCGCTCTCGGTCGGGCATGTGGGCCTGCTGGCGATCGGGGCCTATGCGTTCGCGATCCTGGCCGGCACGCACGGCGTCGATCCGATGCTGTCCCTGCTCGTGGCCGCGGCGCTGGGCGGCTTGATCGGCTTCCTCTTGGGCCTTCCCTCCCTGCGCTTGCCCGGCTTCTACTTCGCGCTCGTCACGCTGGCCTTCGCCCTGATCGTCACCGAGCTCGTGCTGGCCTTCGGCGATCTTACCGGCGGTGGGATGGGGCTGGCCGTCCCGGGCTTCGGGCCGCCCTTCGCCACCCCGGACGGCTTCTACTGGCTGGTCCTCGCCATCGCCGCCTTCGTCACCTGGCTCACCTGGAACGTGACCCGCCTGATGTGGGGCCGCGCACTCCTCGCCGTGCGCGACAGCGAGGTCACGGCGGCCTCGGTCGGCGTCTCGCTGTTCCGCAAGAAGCTCACCGTCTTCACCTTCAGCGGGGTGACGGCCGGGGCAGGGGGCGCGCTCTTCGCCTCGCTGCAGAGCTACATCACGCCCGACACCTTCATCTTCGAGATCGGCCTCTTCTTCTTCGTCTGCATCATCATCGGCGGGCGCGGCAGCATCCTCGGCCCGTTCCTCGGGCACGGTGGTGCTGACGGCGCTGCCGGAGCTCGTGGCGCCCTTGGCCAAGCTCGGCAACTTCTTCTACGGGCTCGTCCTTCTGCTGGTCGTTCTCCTGGTGCCCGAAGGGATCGGCCGCCTCCTCGAGCTGGCGCTGCAGCGCCTGCGCCGGCAGCCGATCGAGCATCGGGTGGTGGCACCTCAGCTGGAGCGGCTGCAGGCGGCCCTGGCCGGAGCCCGGCGTTGAGCACGAGCCTCGTGGCCGAGGCCGTGAGCAAGCGCTTCGGCGGCGTGAGTGCCCTGGAGGAGGTCTCGCTCGAGCTGCTGCCGGGCGAGATCCACGGCCTGATCGGCCCGAACGGCAGCGGCAAGACCACGCTGCTCAACCTCTTCTCAGGCTATTACCGTGCCGATGCCGGCGCCGTCCGGCTGGGCAGCGAGGACCTGACCCAGGCCCGCGTCCAGCGGCGGGCAGATCTCGGGATCGCCCGCACCTTCCAGAAGCCCCGCCTCATCAACAGCCTGAGCGTGCTCGACAATGCCATGCTGGGCGGCTGGCCGGAGACCCGCAGCGGCTTCTTCGCCAGCGCCTTCGCCCTGCCGCAGGCCCGTCGCGAGGACCGCATCGTGCGCGAGCTTGCGGTGGAGATGCTGCACGGCGTCGGCCTCGGCCACGCCCTGGCACGCTCCGCCAGCCTGCTCGAGCATGCCGAGCAGCGCTTCCTGGAGATCGCGCGCGGCCTCGTCATGCGGCCCCGCTTCATCCTCCTCGACGAGCCTGCCGGCGGGCTCACCGGGACCGGAGATCGAGCAGCTGCGGCAGGTGCTGGGTGTCCTGCGCGCGGCCGGGCATCGGCGTGCTCCTGGTCGAGCACCATACCGACTTCGTCTTCCGCTGCTCCGACCGCGTCACCACCCTCGATCTCGGCCGGATGCTCCGGCACGGCCGGCCCGAGGAGGTGCGCAGCGACGCCGAGGTGATCCGTGTCTATCTTGGCGCCTGAGCCTGGAGCGGGCCGCCCACCGGGGCCGGCGCTGCTGGCGGTCGAGGGCCTCACCGTCGCCTACGGCAAGGCCGAGGTCGTCCACGACGTCTCGCTCGAGGTGCGGCAGGGCGAGCTCGTGGTCCTCCTGGGCCGCAACGGGGCCGGCAAGAGCACCATCCTGCAACGCCATCTCGGGCCTGATCCGCAAGCGATGCGGGCAAGGTGCGCCTTCGACGGCCGGGACGTGACCGCCGCAAGCCCGCGCGCCATCGTCCGCGGCGGGCTCGTCCAGGTCCTGGAGGGGCACCGCGTCTTCACCACGCTCTCGGTCGAGGACAATCTGCTCCTCGGCACCTACGCCTGGCATGCCCACGGCGACCGGCGCCGGCTCGATCGCATCTATGCCCTCTTCCCCGAGCTGGCCTCGCGCCGGCGCCAGCCGGCTTCGCGGCTGAGCGGCGGGCAGCAGCAGATCCTGGCCGTGGCGCAGAGCATCATCGGCGAGCTGCGTCTCCTGATGCTGGACGAGCCCTCGGGCGGCCTGGCGCCGATCCTGGTCGACCGCATCCTGGATGTGGTGCAGGGCCTGTGCCGCGAGGGGATCGGCGTGCTGCTGGTGGAGCAGCTGGTCGAGAAGGCGCTGCGCAACGCCGGCTACGCCTATCTTCTGGAGACCGGCAGGATTGCGGGCGAAGGACCGGCTGCAAGCGTGCGCACAGGGCGATCTCCTGCGCCGCATCTATCTGGGCGATCATGGGAGGATGGACGAGGCATGAGCGAGAACCCGCGCTGGAAGCGGCGGCCGGAAGGCTCGACCTGGGGTGATTTCGGGCCGGACGACCAGCTCGGCCGCCTGAACCTGATCACGCCCGCGAAGGTGCTCCAGGGCATCGCCGAGGTGAAGGAGGGGCGCAGCTTCTGCCTGTCGCTGCCGCTCGACTATCCGGGCGGCAACGTGCTCAATCCCCGCCGCTATCCGCCGGTCCTGCGCCCGACGCTGCGCAACGGCCAGCCCAACTTCAACTTCCGCCTGGGGACGATCGAGCCCGACCGGACCGACATCGTCAGCGACGATCTGGTCGTCATGCACACCCAGTACTCGACCCAATGGGACAGCCTCGCCCATGTCGGCCAGCTGTTCGATGCCGACGGCGATGGCGAGCCCGAGGCGGTCTACTACAACGGCTACCGCGCCGAGCAGGACGTGGTCGGGCCGAGCGGCGGGGACGATGCGGGCCACACCGGCACCATCCGGGCCGAGAGCACCTCGGGTGCCAAAGCACTCGGCATCGAGGGGATGGCGGCGCACGGCGTGCAGGGCAGGGCGGTGATGCTCGACCTGCTGCACCATTTCGGGCCGGGCCGGACGGTGGTGGGCTACGCCCAGCTGCGGCAGGTGCTCGACGCCGACCGGATCGTGGTCGAGGAGGGCGACATGGTCTGCCTGCGCACCGGGTTCTCGGATGCGCTCCTGGCCATGAACCACAACCCTTCACCCTCGGTGATGGAGACGGCGGGTGCGGTGCTGGACGGTCGCGACCCCGATCTCCTGCGCTGGATCACCGACAGCGGCCTCTCCATCCTCGCCGCCGACAACTATGCCGTGGAGGCGCATCCGGCCGTGAGCCACCCCGGCTGCTGCGCCGCGCTGCCGCTGCACGAGCACTGCCTCTTCAAGCTCGGCGTGCATCTGGGCGAGATCTGGCACATGTCGCCGCTTGCCGACTGGCTGCGCGAGCATGGCCGCTACCGCTTCCTCCTGACCGCCCCGCCTCTGCGCCTGCCGGGTGCCGTGGGCTCGCCCGCCACCCCGATCGGGACGGTCTGATCCCAGAGCGCCGATGCCGCTGCATGCCTCGCCCACCAACGCCATCCAGAAGGTCTGCGCGGTCCTGCGCGCTTTGGGCGGGCATGCGCCCTTGCGGCTCTCGGAGGTCACGGTTGCAACCGGGCTCAACAAGGTGACGGCGCTGCGCATCCTGGACACGCTGATCGAGGAAGGCTTCGCCGAGCGGATCGAGACCGGCCGACGCTATAAGCTCGGGCGTGAGAGCCTGGCCCTGGCGGCCGGCCTGAAGCGACCGCACGACCTGCGCGACCTCGCCCGGCCCGGCATGATCCGGATTGCGGGTGCGTGCGAGGACACGGTCCTGCTCTCGGTGCGCAGCGGCGACGAGGCCGTGTGCATCGAGCGGCAGATCGGCGCCTTCCCGATCCGGGCCAACTATCTCGACATCGGCAGCAGGCGGCCGCTTGGGGTGGGTGGCGGCAGCACAGCACTCCTCGCCTGGCTGCCGGACGCGGAGATCGAGGCCCTTCTCGAGCAGGTGGCCGGCAAGCTCGCCCCCTATCCCCGGCTCTCGCTGGACCTAATCCGGGCCGGGATCGCAGCCGCCCGCGAGCGCGGCTTCGCCCTCTTCCTCGACCTCGTGATCGAGCGCATGGGCGGCATCGGCCTGCCGATCCGCGATCCTCAGGGCGGGATCATCGGCGCCTTCAGCATCGCCGCCCTCTCCGAGCGCATCCGCGGTCGCGAGAGGGAGTTGGTCGAGCTGATGCGCCGCGAGAGCGACCTCATCACCCGGGAGCTCGCGTGATGAGCTGGCTCATCGGCAGTGCGGCCACCCCTTATGGCCGGCACGAGGGCTCGACCACGCTGAGCCTGATGAGCGAGGCCGCCTCCGCAGCCCTGGCCGATGCCGGCCTCGAGCGCCGCGATGTCGACGGGGTCTTGTGCGGCTACTCGACGACCCTGCCGCATCTGATGCTGGCGACGCTCTTCGCCGAGCATTTCGGCCTCAAGCCAGCCTATGCCCACGCCATCCAGCTGGGCGGTGCCACCGGGTTTGCCATGGTGATGCTGGCGCACGAGCTGGTCCGGGCCGGCCGCGTCCGCAACATCCTGGTCGTGGCCGGGGAGAACCGGCTCACCGGCCAGAGCCGCGACAGCGCCGTGCAGACCCTGGCCCAGGTCGGCCACCCGGTCTACGAGGTGCCGCTGGGTGCTACCATCCCGGCCTATTACGGCCTCGTCGCCTCGCGCTACATGCACGAGCATAAGGTGAGCGAGGAGGATCTCGCCGCGCTCGCCGTGCAGATGCGCGCCCACGCCTGCAGCCACCCGGGCGCCCAGTTCCGCGAGCCGATCACGGTGGCCGACGTCATGGCCTCGCGCGCCATCGCCCGGCCCCTGAAGATCCTGGACTGCTGCCCTGTCTCCGATGGCGGGGCCGCCTTCGTCATCGGCCGCAAGCGGTTGGGCGAGCACGCGGTCCGCATCCGTGGCAACGGCCAGGCCCACACCCACCAGCATGTGAGCGCTGCCCCGAGCCTCACCAGCTTCGGCGCTGCCAGCTCGGCTGGGCAGGCGCTGGAGCAGGCGGGCGTCACGGCAGCCGACATCCGCTATGGCGCCATCTACGACAGCTTCACCATCACGCTGGCGATCCTGCTCGAGGAGATTGGCCTCGTCCCGCGCGGCGAGGCCGGCAGGCGCGCCGCGGCCGGCCACTTCGCCGTCGACGGTGCCCTCCCGCTCAACACCCATGGCGGGCTGCTCAGCTACGGTCACTGTGGCGTCGGCGGGGCGATGGCGCATCTGGTCGAGGCGCACCGCCAGATGACCGACCGCGCCGGCCCACGCCAGGTCAGGGACGCGTCCCTGGTCCTGGCGCATGGCGATGGCGGCGTCCTCTCCTCGCATGTCAGCCTCGTCCTGGAGCAGGTGCGATGAGCCAGGACTGGACCACCGGCACGCCCGCCATCCTCTACGAGCGCTGTGCTGCCTGCGGCACGGTCAGCTACTTCCGCCGCGGCTTCTGCCCCGTCTGCGGCAGCCCGGATGTCCGCTGCGAGCGCTCGGCAGGGGAGGGCCGTCTTTATGCCATCACCCACGTGGCGCGGGCGCCCACGCCCGAGCTGCGCGCCCTGGCACCCTTACGCCATCCTCCTTGTCGACATGGCGGAGGGCTTCCGGATGATGGCGCACGGCGAGCCCGCGCTCGCTATCGACGATCGCGGTCAGGGCCGGCTTCCGGCCCTTCGGCGACCGGCTTGTCCCCTATTTCGAGCGTTCGCCGTGACGGCACCGCTGCCTGATCTCTCCATCGCTCTCGAATCCGCGCTCCATCGCGGTGATCGGGGCGTCGGAGAACCCCAACAAGATCGGCGGCCGCCCGCTCGCCTATCTGCGCCGCTTCGGCTTCAAGGGCAGCGTCTACGCGGTCAATCCGAGGCGCAGCGAGACCCAGGGCTGGCCCACCTGGCCCAGCGTCAAGGACCTGCCGGAAGCGCCCGAGCTTGCGATCGTGGCGGTCCCGGGCGAGGCCGCCGTGGAGGCGATCGACGCCTGCGGCGAGGCAGGGGTCAAGATCGCCGTCCTCATGACCTCGGGCTTCGGCGAGAGCGATCCGGCAGCCGGCAAGGCCGTCGAGGCGGCCATGGTGGCGCGCGCCCGGGCTCGGGGCATGCGCATCGTCGGCCCCAACTCGCAAGGCCTCGCCAACTTCGCTACCGGCGCCATCGCCAGCTTCTCCACCATGTTCATCGAGGTGGAGCCGGAGGACGGCCCGGTCGGCATCGTCAGCCAGAGCGGGGCCATGAGCGTGGTGCCCTACGGGCTGCTGCGCCAGCGCGGCATCGGCATCCGCCACAGCCATGCCACCGGCAACGATGGCGACGTGTCGGTGGCCGAGCTTGCCACCGCGGTCGCCCGCGATCCGGGCCTGCGCCTCCTTCTGCTCTACCTGGAGAGCATCGCCGACGCCGCTCACCTGGCGGCCCTGGCCGAGACCGCGCGCGAGCGCCGGCTCCCCATCATCGCGCTGAAGGCCGGCCGCACTCCTGCCGGGCAGCAGGCGGCCCGCTCGCACACCGGCGCGCTTGCGAACGAGGATCGTCTCGTCGACGCGTGGCTCGAGGCGCACGGGATCCTGCGTGCCCGCACCACGACCGAGCTCGTGGCCGGGGTCGAGCTCTACCTCAAGGGCTGGCAGCCTACGGGCCGGCGTCTGGTCGCCATCAGCAACTCGGGTGCTACCTGCGTCATGGCGGCCGATGCCGCGGCCGACGCTGGTCTCGCCCTCGAGCCGTCTGGCACCCGGCACGCGCGAGGCCCTGGGCCGCATCCTGCCGACGTTCGCCTCGACCGTGAACCCGGTCGACATCACGGCAGCCCTGCTCACCAACAGCCGCCTTTTCAGCGACATCCTGCCCATCATCGCCCAGGACCCCGCGGCCGATGCCTTCCTCGTCGGCGTTCCCGTCGCCGGCACCGGCTACGACGTCGACGCCTTCGCCCGCGACACCGCCGCATTCGCCGCCGCGACGGGCAAGCCCATCGTCGTCGCAGCTCCGCAGCCGCCGGTGGCCGCCCGCTTCGCCGCCACCGGCCTGCCGGTATTCACGGACGAGTCCGTGGCCGTGGCGGCTCTGGCCCGCTTCATCCACCACCATGCCATCATGCGGCAGGCCCGCCCGGCCCGAGCCCCGCGCTCCTCGATCCTCCAGCGTGCCAGGAAGTCGACCACCGCCCTCAACGAAGCCGAAGCACTGGACCTTCTGGCCGGGCGCGGTGCCCCCGTCGTCCGCTTCACTCTCGTGCAGGACGAGACGGCCGCCATCGCCGCCTTCAGGAGCTTCGGCGGCCCCGTCGTCCTCAAGGCCTGCTCGCGCGACATCCTGCACAAGACGGAGCTGGGCCTCGTGCGTCTGGGCCTCGCCAGCGAGGATGCCGTGCGCGCCGCCTGCCGTGACCTTCAGGCCCGTGTCGCGGCGAGCGGCCACCGCCTCGACGGCATCATCGTCGCCGAGATGGCGAGCGGCCGCCGCGAGCTCCTGATCGGCGCCCATGTCGACCCGGTGTTCGGTCCGGTGGTGGTGGTCGGCGATGGCGGCCGCTACGTCGAGGCCCTGCCCGACCTCCAGCTCCTGTTCCCGCCTTTCACGGCGGACGAGGTCCTGGCCTCCCTCCACCGCCTGCGGATCGCCCCGGTGCTGGCCGGCACGCGCGGGGAGCCGGCGCTCGACCTCGACGCGGTGGCGAGGCTGGCCGTCCTCGTCGGCGAGCTCCTGCTCGACGACGAGGTGAATCTTGCCAGCCTCGACCTCAACCCGGTCCTCACCGGGGCGATGGGCGAGGGCTGCCGCGTGCTCGACGCCGTAGCTCTCCTGGCCAGTGGAAGCCGGCTGCCCGTCGGCTCCTAGCAGTCCCAGCTTGCTTACTGCTTTTCCCGCCAAAGTAGATCAAGTGCGAGATATCGCGCGGAATGGTAGGCTGATGTAGCCGGAGGCCATCAGTTCGCATTGAGGGTTGATCACGTCGATGCAGGGCGTCGCTCTGAAGTGGACCGCCAGTTCGCAGCGGGATGGGGGATTGGCCGGAGTCGAGGCGTGCTCCGGCTTCTGGCGCCTGCTCCATCGGCTCGATGCCCGGCTGCGGCTCCTGCGTCAGGACCTGGCCGACCGGAGCACGCGCAAGCCGCCATGGCCGCGCCGTGCCGCCCTGCTGGCGCGCGGGTTCCTCTCCAGCCGCGACGAGGAGTACGGGCCCGGGTTCGTTCGCTGCCCGGACCTCTTTCTCAGCGACCTCACCCGGCTCGAGCACGGCGGCCGGCTTAACGCTCCCTTCGGCCCTGTCCTGGCGGACAAGCTCCTCTTCTGGGGCATGCTGCGCGGCTTCAGCGACGCGATCGCACCGGTGACGGCAATCGCCCACGGCGGGCTGCTCACCTGGCTGGAGGGCCCGCGCGCCGGCACGACGGTGCCGCTGGCCCTGGGATTGGGGACCCTCGAAGGCCGCCACGTCTTCAAGTCGCCGCGCGGCAGCATGGGGCGCTGGCTGTTCTCCTTCGAGCAGCGGGACGGCATGGCACGGGTGGACGGCGTCGATCTGCCGGTGGCGGCCCTGGCCCGGCTGTTCGCCCGCAGCGTGCTGATCGCCTGCCCCTTCGTGCAGCAGGCGGACTATGCCCAGACGATCTTCCCGCATGCCGGCAACTCCATCCGCCTCGTCACGATGTATGACGGGCAGCGGCGGGAGGCCTTCCTCGCCGCCGCCTGCCATCGCTTCGGCCGGGCAGGGGCTGTGAGCGTCGCCGACAACCGGAACCAGGGCGGGATCACGGCCGACCTCGACCCTTCCACCGGCGTTCTGGGCAATGCGGTCTGGTTCGAAGGCCGCAGGCGGGCCGAGGGCGCCGCTCATCCCGACACCGGCGCCCGCATCGCGGGCGTGGAGGTCCCCGGCTGGAGCCGCATCCGCGACGGTATCCTCGACCTTGCCGGCCGGGTGCCGTTCCTGCCGCATGTGGGCTGGGACGTGATCGCCACCGGCTCCGGTTTCAGCATCCTGGAAGGCAACAGCCGGCCGAGTCTCACCATCTCTCAGACCTTCCGGCCGCTCTTGGTGGATCCGCGGGTGCGGCAGTTCCTGGAGCATTATGACGTCATCTGACGCGTTGTTCGCCAGACGGGCGGGAATCGGTTCGGCGTTAGCCACCGGATAGAGTTCTCTCAGGCATCTTGCGCGCATAAGTAGATAGTCGTATCCGACAGGCTGCATCGGGCAAAAGGGGTGGTCGGGTTGGCCGGACAGATGCCGGGCGCTGCCCTGGAGTGGGCTCAGCGGCCTCGTCGCCAGAAGAAGACTGCCGCAGCGCCGGCCGGCCTCTCCGGCCTGACCGACCGGCTCCTGGCCCGGCTCTCGTTCCTGCGCGAGGAGTTCGCGGATCACAGCGCGCGCAAGCCGCCCTGGCCCAGTCGGGCGGGCCTGCTCGGCAAGGGCTTCCTCGCCACCCGCCGCGAGACCTATGGGCCGGCCCTGGAACAGCATCCCGAGCTCTATCTCAGCGACCTTGCCCGGACCGAGCATGGCGAGCGCTACAACGCCCCTTTCACCATCGTCCTCCAGGACAAGCTCATCTTCTGGGGCATGATGCGGGGCCTGAGCGACGCCGTAGCACCGGTGGCGGCGCTCATCCACGGCTCGCTCCTCACCTGGCTCGAGGGACCGCGGGCCGGGACCACCCAGCCCTTGCGGGAGGGGCTCGAGGCGCTCGAAGGCCGGCACGTCCTGAAGTCGCCGCGCGGCAGCCGCGGCCGACATATCTTCGCACTGGAGCAGCGGGCCGGAGTTGCCACGGTGGATGGTGTCGACCTCCCGGTCGCCAAGCTGGCCGAGCTCTTCGCCGGCAGCATCCTGATCGTCTGCCCGTTCGTGCAGCAGGCGCCCTACGCGGAACGGATCTTCCCCCGGACCGCGAACTCGGTCCGGCTCTTGACCATCTTCGACGACGAGCGTCGCGAGCCGTTCCTGGCCGCCGTATGCCATCGGTTCGGCCGGGCCGGTGCCGTGAGCATCGCCGACAACTGGGACCGTGGCGGCCTGCTGGCCGATCTCGATCCCGAGACGGGCGTGCTGGGCCAGGCCGTCTGGCTCGATGCGGAAGGCAGGCGCGGCGAGGGTACGGCACACCCCGACAGCGGCGCCCGCATCACCGGCGTGGCAGTGGAGAGCTGGCCACGGATCCGCAGCGGCATCCTCGATCTTGCGGCCCGGGTGCCTTTCCTGCCGGTCATCGGATGGGACGTGGTCGCCACCGCCGGGGGCTACAGCATCCTGGAGGGCAATGGCCGGCCCGGCCTGACCAGCGTCCAGGCCTTTCGCCCGCTTCTGGCCAACCCACGCGTGCGGCGGTGCATGGGGCGCCGTGGCTTCATCTGAGGCGGAGCCCGAGCTCACGGCGGCACAGCGGTGCAAGCGCGCCCGGGTCGGCGACAGCGTGCTCATGCTGGACGAGGCGGGCTCGCAGCTGGTGCTGCTCAGCCCCGTGGCAGGGGTCGTGCTCGAGGGGATCGAGGCCGGCCTGAGCCCGGATGCCATGGCGGCCTCGATCGCCGCCCGGTTCGGGCTCCAGGAGGAGGTGGTCCTGGGCGAGGTCGACCACCTGCTTGCGGTCTTGCGCCCGGGCAGCCCGCCTGTCGCCACGGCCGGCCCCCGGACCGCCGACCCCGCCTCGGGCGAGGCAGCGACGCTCGACGAGCTTTTGGAGATCGCCGGCCGGCTCGTCCGCGTACGCTGTGTCGGCAGCCCGGCGGATCTGCGGCTGCTCGACAAGCTGCGGCACCGCCGGGTCGAGGCCGGCCAAGCCGACGTCACGCTCGCCATCGTGGGCACCGAGCGCCGGCGCGGCCTGGCCCTGCTCCGTGAAGGCATGCGCCCGGTCCACGCCGCCACGCGTCGCGAGCTTGCGGGCCATCTCTACCAGGCGCTGATCGAGGCGGCGCACCCGGACCGGCAGTTCCTCGTCTTCCTGCATGCCGGAGCGGTCGTCAGTAAGGGGCGCAGCGTGCTCCTGGCCGGGGCCAGCGGCAGCGGCAAGAGCACGCTGACAGCCCGCCTGGTCGTCGCCGGTGCCGCCTATCTGAGCGACGAGCTCGTGGGCGTCACGGCCGACGAACTTGCCTTGTGCCCGTTGCCGACGGCCCTGTCGCTGAAGCCTGCCGGCTGGCCGGCGGCCTCGGCGCTGCTGACGACAGCGCTCGCCGGCCGCGACCTGCCGCAGACCCGGCGCGGCGTGCGCCACCTCGATCCGGCCACCCTGGGGAACGTGGCCGCGCAGGGGCCAGCCGCCAGCGCCATCGTCTTCCCGCACTTCCAGACCGGAGCTGCCGGCCTGGCGCGGCGGCTGAGCCCCGAGCAGTGCCTCCAGCGGCTGCTCGAGGATGGGCTCGGCATCGGCGCGCCGCTCCTGCCGTGCCTGCCGCAGCGGCTGGTGGCCTGGCTGGACCGCCTGCCGGCCTGGGAGCTCACTTACGGCGACGGGGCCTGGGCGCGGCGCTGGGTCGAGGAGCTGCTCGATGCGGGACCGTGAGCTGCTGGCCTCGCTCTGCGCCGCCACGGGCTTCGGGCCCACCGCTGCCTGGGCCGCCCGCTTCCGGCAACCCGACTTCCCCTGGGAGCGCTTCGTCGCCCTGGCCAGCCACTTCAAGCTGACCCCGGTCCTGCATTGGCGCCTCGGCGAGCGCGGACTTGCGGGCAGCGTCCCGGCCGAGGTGCTGGCCTATTTCGAGGCCGCGGGCAGCCTGATGCGCGACCGGAACCGGCGCGAGCTGCAGCAGCTCGGGCGCGTCGCCCGCAGCCTCAATCGCTGCGGGGTACGTCCGGTGCTCCTCAAGGGTGCCGCCTCGCTGGTGGCCGGCACCTACCCGGAGTCCGCAGGGCGCTTCCTCTCCGACATCGATCTGCTTGTTCCGCAGGGTGCCATCGAGGAGTGTGTCACGGTTCTGGAGGCGGCAGGCTATCGCGCCGATCCGGCCACGGTCGGCAGGTTCCGGCAGCGCCGGGCCTGCTTCCATCACTATCCGCGCCTCTTCCATCCGCAGGAGCCCGCCGGGATCGAGCTGCACATCGCGCTCGGCAGGGGAGAGACCCTGCCCAGGGCGGCCGAGGTCCTTTCCGATGCCGTCGCCCAGAGCTGGCGAGGGGCAGAGCTCAGCCTGCCGGCGCCACGGCATCGGCTCTTGCACTGTGCGCTGCACGGCCTGCGCGACTACCGGGCGGGCCAGCCCATTGCGCTGCGACAGCTGCTCGAGTTCTGCCTGATCAGGCAAGCCTGGCCCGAGCCGTGGCGGCCGTCCTGCCGCAGGCAGGCGCAGGCACTCCGTCGCTACGGAGCCTTTGCCCAGCTCCTGCTGGGCTTTGCCGATCCGCAGGCCGGGCCGGCGGGCGCCCTCGACCGGGTGCGCGTGGCCGCGCATCTCGTCCGTCTGATCGAGCTGCCCTGGCTCGGAGCTATGGCCACGGCGCTGGCGCTGCCGGGCCAGCTGCTCCCGATCCTCATGGCTCAGCCCTCGTCCCTCGCCCGCCTGACGCGCGCCGCCTTTTACCGCGACCGCATGGGCGAGCTCAGGCGTGCGGGCCGGGGACCCGCCCGGCGAATCGGACGTCGGACGGACGCTCACCAGCTCCATCCTTGACTTCCAGCCCGCAATGCCTTTTCCATCACGTCATGGTTGATAACGGACGGGAAAGAGCACGCCATGGATGAGAAAGCCGTGGAGACCAGGACGGACGATCCCGGCCTGCCGGAGGCCCTCGACGACGAGGCGGCCGAGCTTCGCCGTCGCGAGCTGCTGGAGCGCCTGGGCCAGCTCGCCGCCTACACGACACCGGTGATGCTCGCGATGATGAGCACGGCCCGGCCGGCGGCAGCCTCCGAGACCTAGCGGCCGCCCTCGTCGATGGCGGACGGCAATCCGGTCGGGCTCGAGCCCGGCGACTTTCACGCGCTCTGCCTCCAGCAGGCGGCGATCGAGCGCGGTGTGCCGCACGTCTTCGGCCGGCTGCCGAAACGGCCAGGCCGTGAGCCCAGGCTGTGGCTGCGCCTGCAGCCCGGCCGCCGCTGCTACTTCTACAGCTATGGCTCCCTGCGCCACGGAGACCCGGCACAGCCTGAGATGATCGGCGACTATCTGAACGGCGATGCCGTCCCGCTGCTCTTCGACAAGAACCTGACCAAGGCCCTGCTGCGAACGGCGGGCCTGTCGACGCCCCTGGGCAGCGTCTTCGGCCCGAGCGGCCTGGGGGCCGCCCTGGCCTTCTTCCGCTGGCTCGGCCGTCCGGTCTGCCTCAAGCCCAACGAGGGCAGGAAGGGCGAGCTCGCCTTTCCGGTGGTGCGCGACGAGCAGGCGCTCGAGGCCGCGTTCACGCGGATCATCGCCGCCGGCAAGGAGGTGCTGGTCGAGGAAAGCGTGCCGGGCGAGGTGGTCCGCTTCTTCTATGTCCGGCCCAGGGTGGTGGCGATCAAGCACAGCCGCTGCGCCAGTGTCGTGGGCGACGGCAGGCGCAGCATCGCTGAGCTCATCGCTGCCAAGAACCGGCGCCGTTCCGAACGTCGGCTGCCGGGCCATATGCCGATCGTGCTGGATGAGGACCTGCTGGCCTTCCTCGCAGGGGAGGGGCGAGCCCTGGGCGATGTCCCGGCCCCAGGCCAGCGTGTGCCGCTCAGCGCCACTTCGAACGGTGCCACGGGTGCCGACAGCATCGAGTGCGCTGCCTCGACCCATCCCAGCTATGCCGCCCTGGTCGAGAAGGCCTGTGCGGTGATCCCCGACCTCGCGATCACCGCGGCCGACGTGATGGTCCGCGACCGCACGGCACCGGCGACACCCGACAACTACGCGATCCTGGAGCTCAACGGCTCCCCGGGCGTGCTCCCCTACCATTTCCCCTGGCGCGGCCGCCCCCAGGACGTGAGCGGCGCCATCCTCGACTATCTCGTCCGGGACGCCCAGGCGGCCTGACCGGCCACGGCCTCAGGCGACCAGGCGCAGCAGCGCCGGCGCGCTGTCCAGGGCCACGTCGCGCCGGACGACGACGCCGTTGCGCTGGAACCAGTCGACATCGGCGGTCCAGGTATGATGCGAGGTGGCGAAGCGCCGCTCGACGAAGTGCCGGCGCGAGGTGGCGTAGAGGCGATGGCCCGCGGCCCGGCAGTCCTCGAGAAAGGCGGTGTCGGAGCCGACGGCGAGCGGCCGGAAGCCCACCTCCCGGGCGAGTGCGGTCGAGAGCAGCAGCGTGGGCCCCGCCAGGTAGTCCTGCTCGTGGTGGCAGGCGCCGGGCCAGATGATCAGGAGCTCGCCCGTGAGCACGAGCTGGACATAGACCTCCATCTTCCCGATCACCTCGCCCATGCCGGCCTGGAATGCGGCCACGGCCTCGCCCAGATAGGCCGGCCCGTAGAGGTCGTCGTCATCGACCTTGGCGACCAGCTCGCCCCGCGCCGCGTCGATCCCGGCGTTCATGCACTCGCCCAGCGTCCAGGCCGCAGGCGCCTCGAGCACCCGGGCGGCGGAGCTCGCCAGCGCCGCGCGGGCGGCCGGCGGCAGCGATGCTTCGGCATGCCCGTGCAGTACGACGACGAGCTCGGTGCGCCGATAGGTGCTGGGCCGCCATCATCCCGACGATCCCGGCCAGGAACGCGGGCCGGCGGGTGACCAGGATGAGGCTCACCAGGGGCTCGTGACGGGTGCTGCAGGTGCCGGCTGCGGTCTTACCGGGTTCCATCGGCCTGCTCACTCGCCTAGATTGATTAATCTCTGTCATGAGCTACTCTCACTAGGCGCGGGGATCAAGCCGAGGAAGCCATATGCTGCCGATGAGGGCCCGGAGAGCAGCGGGAGCGGGCGCGCCAAGCGAATCGAGCTGTCGAGCAGCGTCGGCGGCTGATCCGCCGCATCGCTGCCGCGGCCATGGCCCCGGCCGTCATCGCCACCATCGCCGGCCACCCACGACCGGCTCGCGCCCGGCCGTGAGCTGCGGCCGGGACTGATTGCTGGGCGGCCGCCAGCTTTCGAGTGACGGCCATCTCCCGGCGGCGATCGTGAGCCTGTAGAACCGCTCCCACGGGCCGATCAGCCCGGGCCGCCTATATACGGGCGGAGTGCAGACGGGAGCGCATGATCATGGCCGCGTTCGACTGGCTCGACCCCTTCCACCTCGCCGAGCAGCTGACGGATGACGAGCGGCAGGTGCAGCAGGCGGCGCATGAGTATTGTCAGGGCCGGCTCATGCCGCGGATCCTGGAGGCGAACCGGCATGAGCGGTTCGATCGCGGGATCATCACCGAGATGGGCGAGCTCGGGTTTCTCGGGCCCACGATCCCGGAGGAGTATGGCGGGGCGGGGGCGGGCTACGTCAGCTATGGGCTGATCGCGCGCGAGGTCGAGCGGGTCGACAGCGGCTATCGCTCGGCCATGAGCGTGCAGTCCTCGCTGGTGATGCACCCGATCCATGCCTACGGCGACGAGGCGCAGCGGCGGAAGTACCTGCCGAAGCTCGCGAGCGGCGAATGGGTCGGCTGCTTCGGCCTCACCGAGCCGGACCACGGCTCGGACCCGGGCGGCATGCGGACCCGGGCGCGCAAGGTGGATGGCGGCTACCGGATTCTCGGGCGCGAAGAACTGGATCACCAACAGCCCGATCGCCGATGTCATGATCGTCTGGGCCAAGGACGATGCGGGTGACATTCGCGGCTTCATCCTCGAGCGCGGGATGAAGGGGCTGGAGACGCCCAAGATCGAGGGCAAGTTCTCGCTTCGGGCCTCGACCACCGGCATGATCATGATGGACGAGGTGCTGGTGCCGGAGGACAGCCTTCTGCCCAACGTCAAGGGGCTCAAGGGGCCGTTCGGCTGCCTCAACCGGGCGCGCTACGGCATCGGCTGGGGGACCATGGGGGCGGCCGAGTTCTGCTGGCACCGGGCTCGCGACTACACGCTGGAGCGAAAGCAGTTCGGCCGGCCGCTGGCGGCCAACCAGCTGATCCAGAAGAAGCTCGCCGACATGCAGACCGAGATCGCGCTGGGGCTGCAGGCGGCGCTGCGCACCGGGCGCCTGCTGGAGGAGGGGAAGGCGGCACCGGAGCTGATCTCGCTCATCAAGCGCAACAATTGCGGCAAGGCGCTGGACATCGCCCGGACGGCACGGGACATGCACGGCGGCAACGGCATCAGCGACGAGTACCACGTGATCCGGCACGTCATGAACCTCGAGGCTGTGAACACCTACGAGGGCACGCACGACATCCACGCCCTGATCCTGGGCCGTGCCCAGACCGGCATCCAGGCCTTCAGCGCCTGATGCACGAGCCCCAGGAACGGCGCTACGCCTACGAGACCGGCATCATCGGGCCTGAGCTCCTGAAGGAGCTGTCGGGGCTGGAGGTCATGCAGCGCCTCCTGGCGGGCGACCTGCCGATGGCCGCCATCGCCAGCACGCTCGACTTCCGACTGGCCCTGGTCGAGCCCGGGCGGGTGGTGGTCGAGGCCACGCCGCAGCGCTTCGTCTACAACATGTTCGGTGCGGCCCACGGCGGTTACGCTGCCACGCTGCTCGACAGCTGCCTCGGCTGCGCGGTCTGCACCATGGTCCCGCGCGGCAGCGGCTACACGACCGTGGACCTCACCATCAACTACATCCGCCCGATCCGCACCGAGAGCGGCCTGATCCGGGCCGAGGGCCAGGCCCTGCATGTCGGGCGCCGCACCGCCACCGCCGAGGCCAAGCTACTCGCGCGCGGACGGAAGGCTGCTGGCGCATGGGGTCACCACCTGCCTCGTCTTCGACCTCTGAGCCGATGACCGAGATCGCCACCCCGCTCCGCCCGCTTGTCCTGTTGCCCAACGGCGAGGCGGCGCGGCCCGAGGAGGTGCGCCGGGTGCTGATCGAGCCGGCGCCGGCGCTGCTCCAGGAGGAGGGCGAGCGCTTCGCCGTCCACGTCCTCCTCACCGATGGCGAGCGCCGGGTGCTGGGCACGGGCCTCACCCGCTCGGATGCGGTGGACCTCAGCCGGCGCTGCGTGCGGGCCGTCAACGACGCGCTGAAGCCGCCCGCATGAGCTGGCGCAAGCGCCTCAAGGGCCTGCTGCCAAGCCAGCCGGCCCCGGTGGCACCGCCGCCCAAGCCCAAGCCGGCGGCACCGCGCAAGAAAGGCCCGCCGAAGCACGTTGCGGTCACCGTCCTGGGCATGGAAGGCGAGGCGCTGGAGCAGGTGCTCCAGACCGCGCAGAGCCAGTGCGCCGCTCGGGGTGCGCGCCCGATCTTCGTCACCGATGGCCATGACTTCACGTCCTTCCGCCGCCGCAAGCTCACGGTCGAGCAGGTGGTCGACGCCGAGGCCCGCCTGCTGGCCGCCCCCGACCTCGCCTGGCGCACCTACCGCCGGCGGCAATACACGCTGATCGCGGCGCGCTGGCGCCCGATCGCCGTCATCAGCTTCGGCCGCTCACCCGACGAGGACTGTCTGGAGGCCCTGCAACAAGAGCCATAGCAGGCCCCTGGCGCTCGACTCCGGATTGACCAAGGTGCTGCCGCGGAGCAGGATTTCGGCTAGTCCACAGGATCCATCGAGGGAACGCATCCATGACCGCGCTGGAGAGCGTCGACCAGGGCCTGGCGGTGCTCGGGCGGGCGCTCGGCTTTCCGCTGGCGTTGGGTCCCGAGCGCGCCTGTGCCCTGCGGCTGGACGATGGCCTGGAGTGCAGCCTGGAGGTGCCCGACGGCAGCAGTCTCCTGCATCTCCACTGTCCGCTGCTGCCGGTGCCGCCGGTCGACCGGCTGGCGTTCCTCGAGCGCGTGCTGGCCCTCAACCTCTATGGGCTGGAGACCGGCGGTGCCGCCCTGGCACTCGATCCGGACACCGACCGCATCGTGCTCTGCTGGAGCCAGCCGCCCGAAGGCATGCTACCGGAGGATTCTGGCGGCCCTGATCGCGGGATTCATCGAGCGGGCCAGCGGCTTGCGCGCCCAGCTCGAGCCGGCCGCGCGGAGCGACGGCGAGACTGCCGCCGGTCTGGCGCCACCGGGCCTTGCCAGAAGCTGGCGGCGCAACTGAGCTGAGTTTTGGGAGGAGAGAATCGATGCCGCTCGTCGGGGGCCTGTCGCTCAACATCCCGTTCATCGGCACGGGCTGGTCGACCCAGAGCACGGTCGGCGACCGCGACAGCTCGGCGGTCGGCCGGTTCTTCGGCAAGATCAAGACCAAGATCACTGGCGCCGTACCCGGCCAGCCCAAGGTCGTCCAGGACAAGCAGACCGAGCATCTGATGCTGAAGCGGGCCGGCAACGGCTCGCTGCTCGACCTCGACAAGCTGCGCAAGGGCCATCCGCAGCCGGTGGCGGCCAAAGGCTTCGGCGCCGTCACCAAGGCCCAAGGCGGCAACGGCACGGTCAAGGCCACGGCACCGACGCCGAAGCCGGTCACCACCGCACCGCCCACGCCCGGCAAGGCGCCGGTGACCACGGGCTCGCTGGCGGCCGATCTCGGCAGCCTCCGCACCGAGGCAACCAAGCTCGCGGGCCTGCGCTACCAGGCGGCGGCACCCGGCATCTCCGGCAGCAAGGCCCAAGCACTGGCAGCCCAGGTCCGGATGCAGAGCGGCGAGATCACCGCCGGGTTCGAGAAGACGCTGGGTGAGCTGCGCGATCTGGAGAAGAATCTTGCCGCCAAGGCCGTGAACGATCCGCAGGCGGCGGCGGATCTCAAGGCGGTCCAGGGCCTGAAGCGCGAGCTCGTACAGGAGATGGTGCTGCTCAGCCTGCCGCGGCTGCGCGACGCCACGGATTCGCTCGACGGTCTGAGGGGCCATGACGGCAACCCGCCGGTCTCCACCAGGGCCTTCCTCGACCGTGCCACGACCGCACTCATGGACATCGAGGCGCAAGGCCAGCTCTCGCCACGGCTGGTGGATAAGCTCGCCTCCTTCCAGCACACCAGAGAGTGGGGCTCCTCGCCCGTGCCGCACGACCAGAATCGCGCGGCCGAGAGCCTGGCCATCATGGCCGAGGGTGTCGCCGACGGCTCGCTGGTCGACTTCGCGCTCGGTGCGGACAGCCGGTTCGACGAGACCTCGCTGAAGCTCAAGCTCGGTGCCGCACGCAAGGAGCCGCCGGCGACGGGTCGGTCGGAAGGGGACCGCGACCGCGCGGTCGAGCTGCGGCACCAGCTGGGCCAGGCCGAGCGCAAGCTCGCCCGGGTGCTCGAGGTCAAGCCAGGCGTCTTCAGCAGCTCGGAGCGCGTGTTCAGCGGCTCGACCACGGCAGGAGTGCAGGTCGACGGGCGCCTCGTGGAGGCACTCCGGGCCAAGGGCGGCAAGGATGCGGGGCGGGACGCCGCCTTCCTGCTCGCCAACGTGGCGCTGCTCCGGCGCGAGATCGACCGGCTGGAGGGGCGGCCGGTCGGGGCACAGGAGAAGCTGGCCGAGGCCCTGGACTTCCGCGACAATGCCGAGCTCCGGCTCTCCGACCTCAACGCCCAGCTCCGTTCGGCCACGATCCGACGCGACACGGCCCTGGGCCAGCTGAGCGGGGCCTCGCGCGAGGATATCGGGTCGATCACCGACCAGCTTGCGGAAGCCGAGGATGAGATCGCCGATCTGAGCGGGCAGGCGGAAGCGCTCTCGGCCGAGATCCCCGCCGCATGCCACGGATCGGCGAGGAGATCGCGGCCTTCAGGCGGGCGGCGGAATCCGCCGACAAGCTCGGTACCCTGGGCGAGATCGGCCTCGACAAGCGCGACCTGGCGACCATGGGCCTGTCGTCCAAGGACGTGGACGACCTCGAGGCCATGGTCGGGAGCTTCATTCGCCAGGGCCTGAAGAGCCCGGAGAACGTGGCCCAGGTCACGGCCGCCATCAACCGCGTGATCGACAAGGTGGTGACCAACGACACTGCCCAGGGCGTCATGCACGATCAGGCGCGCTTCTCGCCCGAGGCACGGGCCCAGCTGGTCCAGCTCGAATTGTTCCAGGCGGTGACCGGCCGGCCTGAGGACATGACGCTCAAGGCCAACTCGTCGGCCGTCGCCGGGGCGATGACGGAGCGGCTGGGCGACCTCGCCAAGGGCACCGGCCCGACGGTCGACGCGCTGCAGGCCAGCACCGACAGCATGAACGGCTACGAGGCGCAGATGGCGCGCGGCGCCCATCAGCTGCACGCCGTGGACGAGCGGGTGAAGGATGCCAAGGCGTTCCTGGCCCAGTCGGCGAAGGAGCTGGGCCTCGATGTCGACCCGGAGAAGCCCAAGGGCCTGAACAGCGCCCTCCATCTCCTGCGCGCGCTCGAGATCGACGAGGTGCTGCGGCAGAACCCGCCGGCTTCGCCCGAGGCCAGGGAGGCGCTGGAGCAGCAGCTCGGCCGCGACCTCCAGGCGCTCAAGGGCTACGATCCGAGCCGGATGCGGCGCTCGGCGTTCGGCGGGACGACACCGACCCGGGCCGACCTGCCGAAGATGGCGCATCTCAAGGAGACGGCGCGGGCGATGGTCGCCATCCGCGAGGCGCCGCAGGAGAAGCAGCTCCAGCGGAGCCTGATCGAGCAGGCAGCCGTGCGCCAGGGCGAGCTGGGCGACGCGCGTCGCGAGATCCTGGGCGACAAGCTGCCTCTGGTGCAAAGTGCCGTGCGTGCCGCCGTGCTCTCGGTCCGGGATGCCGGCCAGGGCTTCGGCCAGTTCGACCCGAGCACTGCGCGCTCGAAGGTAGAGGAGCGGCTCGAGAGCTGGGGCCTGTCGCCGACGCTCTTCGCACCCGAGATCAGCGAGGCGCTGGCGACGCCCTTGACGCAGGGCACGCTCGACCGCTGGCTGGGCGACGTGCGCAAGTTCAGCGGCAATGACGGCGTGATGCAGCTGGCCGAGGCCGATGCCTCGCGCATGAGCGACGAGCCCGACGCCGTCGACCGGGCCACGGTGCGCGCCTTCCTCAGCAACGTCGATACCCTGCGCCCGGGCGAGAAGCTGAAGATCACGACCAGCAACGGGGTCGCCGTGAACAGCGGCAAGATCCCGATCGAGCCCACCGATACGCTGAAGGTCCGCGCCCGTATGGGCCTGGGCACCCTCAACGGGCTCGAGGTCCAGCACAACCCGAACGGCTTCGAGGTCTACGTCAAGGCCGGCGCGCAGCTGAAGGCGGGCGTGGACCTGATCGGCGACCTCAAGGCCGCGGAGGCCGTGCTCGGCGTGGATGCCAGCGGCTATCGGCTCACCGGCGCCATGCTCCGCTTCCCGAACGATGATGCCGGCAAGAAGGCGTTGACCGCCTTCCTGGAGCAGGTGTTCGAGGGCCGGCAGATCAAGCCCGAGGCCTGGAAGGATGCCACCGCCGTCTTCCCGGTGATCGAGAAGAAGGTGACGGGCGGCGTCAGCGCCAAGGTGTCGACCACGCTGGACAAGATCGGCAAGGTCGAGAGTGCCGCCAACGAGGGCGTGGTCAAGGTGGGCGGGCTCGGCAGCTTCATGCCGGGGGCCGAGGTCGGTGCCGCTGCCGCCCTCTCGCGTCGGTGGCAGGACGATTCCAACGCCAACGTCACCGTGCGCCGCGTCGACACGGAGGTCAGCCTGACCCTGAGCGCCCAGGCCGGGATCTACGGCAACTTCATGGACCTGATGGGCAGCGCGCAGAGTGCTGCGGTGAAGGACAGCGGCCTTCAGGGCGTGGTCAACAACGCGTTCGGGACGACAGCCAAGGGGGCGGCGCGCTACGACCTCTCCAGCGCGACCCGGGCCGGCGGCATCGTCACCGCCAACGTGGCGTACAGCGAGGTCTTCACCAAGAAGCTGCTGGAGACGCGCGACTTGGACGGGTTCTATGCCGGCAAGCCCGGCAACCAGATCGTGCGCCAGATCAGCACCAACGGGCAGGCGCTGGGCTCGGTCGGCCTGCTTGCCAACGACAAGATGCTGGGTGTCCTGCGCAGCCGGCCGGACCTGCGCGAAGCCCTGGACGAGCTGACGAAGCAGGCCCGCTTCAACGACAATATCGCCGTCTCCTACACCCTCGACGAAGGCGTGCGCGGCCGGATCAACGACCGCCTGGCCGAGGCGCGCGAGCTGCGCGAGGGCGTGCGCGGCACGGTCGGCGACGGCAGCCGGACGGCGCGGGAGCGGGAGGCCACGAGGCTCGAGTCCGAGGCGCATGCCATGGCCTCGGACGAGGCCAACTTCGTCCCCTTCAAGATCATCCTGATCCCGACCCAGACCACGAAGGAGGTGCTCTCGCCCTTCAGCACCCCGCTGATCTCCTGGGAGCGGACGACCGAAGGCCGGGCCGAGAAGGTGCAGGCCGAGATCAGGCTCGACCAGCCGCCGCCGGGCCAGCGCCGGTCAGCTGCAGGCGCCGCACAGCCCGTCGACCGCCCGCCGGTGAGCAGCGCCGCCCCAGGACAGCGCGCCAAGACCTCCGCTCCAGCTGGCGACGCGGGCGGTCGACGGGCTCCTTGCCGGCCTCGACGGCTGGAGGGTCGCGCCCTCGCGCGACGAGCTCGCCTTCGGCTGGAGCTCGGGCGAAGGATGCGCGCGACAGATCTGGCCGAGGTGCCGGAAAGCCCCGAGAAGGCCACGCGAGGTGAGCCGTCTCGACGGTGCCATCGCCCGGCTCGTGGCGCTGGATCGCGGCCCGCAGCGCTGGCAGGCGGCGGTGAGCGAGCTGGCGGACGGGCTCGGTCCTACGCAGCAGGACCTCGCAGGCGGCCTTCGGCGAGCGGCACGCCGAGCCGGGTGGCCGACGGCCGCAACTTCTACGCCGAGCGGCAGGTGGGCCAGTCCTGCTCGCTGCACACGCTCAACGCCGCGATCGGCGGGCAGGGTGGTGAGCCGCGAGGCCTTCGCCGACTTCGCGACCTCCTTCATGCCGAAGTGGGACTCCGGCCTCGGCCGGCCTCCCGCTCGAGGAGCAGCGCCGCCGCGCCGACCCGACACTCAGCATGGATGGCGAGGTGATGGCGGGCTTCCTCGGCTACCTGCACGGCCAGGACATGCTGGATGGCCCGGCCCAGCTCGCGGTCCGGCCGGCGGCGCTCGAGGATCAGTGGCGGCCGATGCTGTCCGGGATCGAGGGCGACCGTGCGATCGTCGGCCTCTACGACGAGAATGGCGGGCACGGCCACTTCGTCAGCTTCCGCCGCGACGAGCAGGATGCGTGGTGGCTGGTCGACAGCCGCGGGGTGGAGTGGGGCGAGAGCTTCGACGGCGTGAAGGGTACCGAGGGGCCGCGCCACGAGCAGATCTCGCCCGAGGACTTCGTGGCCCGGCTGAACGCGCGCCAGGGAGAGCCGAAGCTCGGCACGATCGAGCTCATCACCATGGGCGCACCCAAGGAGCCGGCGGTGATCGCGCACGGTCTGCTCGGGGTAGGCGTGCGCGTCTGACCTCTCCCATCGGCTGTCGCCAGCATAAGCAACCCTGAGCCACAAGGTGCTCGCAGTCAAGCAGGGCAACAGGATCCCGTCATGCCAGCCTATCGTTCCCGCACCACCACCCATGGCCGCAACATGGCCGGTGCCCGCGGCCTCTGGCGCGCCACGGGCATGAAGGACAGCGATTTCGGCAAGCCGATCATCGCAGTGGTGAACTCGTTCACCCAGTTCGTGCCCGGCCATGTGCACCTGAAGGATCTGGGCCAGCTGGTGGCGCGCGAGATCGAGGCCGCGGGCGGGGTTGCCAAGGAGTTCAACACCATCGCGGTCGATGACGGGATCGCGATGGGGCATGACGGCATGCTCTACTCGCTGCCATCGCGCGAGCTGATCGCGGACTCGGTCGAGTACATGGTCAACGCGCACTGTGCCGACGCCATGGTCTGCATCTCCAATTGCGACAAGATCACGCCCGGCATGCTGATGGCGGCGCTGCGGCTCAACATCCCGGTGGTCTTCGTCTCCGGCGGGCCGATGGAGGCCGGCAAGGTCCTGCTCAAGGGCAAGGAGGTGGCGATCGACCTGGTCGACGCCATGGTGGCGGCCGCCGACGAGCGCGTCTCCGAGCAGGATATCAAGGCCATCGAGCGCTCGGCCTGCCCGACCTGCGGCTCCTGCTCCGGCATGTTCACCGCCAACTCGATGAACTGCCTGACCGAGGCCCTGGGCCTCTCGCTGCCCGGCAACGGCTCGATGCTGGCCACGCACGCCGACCGGCGCGGCCTCTTCATCGAGGCCGGGCACCTCGTGGTCGACCTGGCCCGCCGCTACTACGAGCAGGACGATGCGGGCGTGCTGCCACGCAACATCGCGAGCCGCGCCGCATTCGAGAACGCGATGACGCTCGACATCGCCATGGGCGGCTCGACCAACACCGTGCTGCACCTCTGGCAGCGGCGCACGAGGCCGAGCTCGACTTCACCATGGCCGACATCGACCGGCTCTCGCGCCGCGTGCCCGTGCTGTGCAAGGTGGCCCCCTCCAAGTCCGACGTGCACATGGAGGACGTGCACCGTGCGGGCGGCATCATGGCCATCCTGGGTGAGCTCGATCGCGCAGGGCTGCTGGATACCTCGGTCGGCTCCGTCCATTCGGAAACGCTGGGCCATGCGCTGGAGCAGTGGGATGTCGTGCGCAACGAGCGTGCGGGGGTGCACGACTTCTACCGCGCGGCGCCCGGCGGCGTGCCGACGCAGGTGGCCTTCAGCCAGGAGCGTCGCTATGCCGAGGTCGACCTCGACCGGAAGGCCGGCGTGATCCGCTCGGTCGAGCACGCCTTCGCCAGGGATGGCGGGCTGGCCGTGCTCTACGGCAACCTCGCGGAAAGCGGGGCGATCGTGAAGACCACTGGCGTCGACGAGTCGATCCTCGTCTTCTCGGGCCCGGCCGTGATCTTCGAAAGCCAGGATTCGGCGGTGAGCGGCATCCTCTCCGGCAAGGTCGAGCCGGGCGACGTGGTCCTGATCCGCTATGAGGGGCCGCGTGGAGGACCGGGCATGCAGGAGATGCTCTATCCCACGAGCTACCTGAAATCGAAGGGCCTGGGCAAAGCCTGCGCGCTGGTCACCGACGGCCGCTTCTCCGGCGGCTCCTCGGGGCTCTCGATCGGCCACGTCTCGCCGGAGGCGGCCGAGGGCGGCCTGATCGGCCTGGTCGAGAACGGCGATGTGATCGAGATCGACATCCCCAGCCGCAGGCTCCATCTGGCCGTCGACGACGCCGAGATCGCCCGCCGCCGCGCCGCCATGGAGGCACGCGGCAGCAACGCCTGGAAGCCGGTCGAGCAGCGCGCCCGCAAGGTGAGCACGGCCCTGCGTGCCTATGCGGCCATGGCGACCAGTGCTGCGAAAGGGGCCGTCCGGCACGTGCCGGGCTAGGCCTGCCTCCCTGCATAGCCCGGCGCCTCCCGCCTTACGTCATGGCGGGATGGGTTGTCCGTCCCAGGCGAACACGCCGCCGCTGTCGGCTTGTGTCAGGCCATCCACCACCTCGAGCAGCCGCGATGCTGCGAACGCGGGCGTGAACAGCCGACCCTCGGGCACGCCCGACTGGAACGGTGCCGAGAGCCGCGTGGCGACGGTGCCGGGGTGCAGCCCGACGCAGATCGCGGTCGGGTTGCGCCGTGCCAGCTCGATGGCGAAGGTCCGCAGCAGCATGTTCAAGGCTGTCTTCGAGGCCCGGTAGGCGTGCCAGCCGCCTTGCCGGTTGTCCGAGATGCTGCCGACCCGTGCCGAGAGGGCGGCGAACACGCTCTTGCGGTCGCGGGCGAGCAGGGGAAGGAAGTGCTTGGCCACCAAAGCGGGGCCGATCGCGTTGATGCGGTAGGCTTGCTCGAGGGCGGCGGCGTCCAGCGCCCGCCAGGTCCGCTCCGGGCGGAGCGCCTCGCCGTCGTGGAGGATGCCGGTGGCGACGAGCACCAGATCAAGCGGGCGGGCCTGGGCACCGGCCGCAGCGGCGATTGTCGCCTCGTCGAGCAGGTCGAGCGGGTGGAAGCCGACCTTTGGGTGATCGATCGCCGGCCGCGATCGGCTGCAGGCCACGATATGGGCGACGGCAGGGCTGTCGGCGAGCCTTGTCGTCAGCGCGTGGCCAATGCCGCCCGAGGCACCGACGACGACGGCGGTGATACTGTCACCGAACGAGTGGAGCGGGACGTCCTGCACGTCGACTAGCCGAGCGCCGCCACGACCAGGCAGGGTACGACGACGGCCGTCAGCGGCACGCGCAGCCGCGGGTACCAGCGTGGCGCCGCGTCTCGCGCGACCGCCAGCAGATCGGCCGCCAGCAGCAGGCAGAACGCGGTGGCGGCGAGGAGCAGGCCGGGCATGGGCGCCAGCAGGAGGGCCAGCCAGGCGACGAGGGAAGGCACGACGCTGCCGCCGAGGCGCAGCCAGCTGGGCCCGGTGCCCCGGCCGGCGATCCCGAGGCCCCAATGGACGCCGCCGAGGAAGGAGAGGATGGCAGCCGCGTAGAAGCGCAGCGCGTCGACCGCCCAGGCCGCGTCGGAGAGGAGGACGAGCGCTGTGCCGGCGACGAACGGGATCAGGCCCAGGCCGCCGAGCACGCCGGCGGCTGGGGGAACTCGGGACACCGGCTCCGCTGCGGACATGAGCCAAGGCACTCCAGGCTGCCGACCGAACGGGCTACGCGCAAGGGCGTGATGCGGATCATGCGGCGCGCTCGCCTGCCGGCCACGCGGCGCTTGACCCGGTGGCCGATCCGGCTGCCTGCTCCGGCCATGAACTCCAGGGCCCAGAGAACGCCACCGGGTGGCTCCGTCACCGGCCTGCTGCGCACCTATGGCCGGGCGCTGGCCCTGCTGCGGAGCGAATGGAAGCTGGCACTTCGCCTGTCGCTGGCCAACGTCGTGATCGCCTTCGTCCAGCTGGCCGAGCCCGTGCTGTTCGGCGCCGTGGTCGACTCGCTCACCAAGGGCGGTGCCGTGTTCGAGCTCATCTGGCTCTGGGCCGTGCTCGGCGTGGGCGGGATCGCGGCCGGGGTGATCGTCTCGCTCTATGCCGACCGCCTGGCGCACCGGCGGCGGACCGCGGCCCTGGCGGAGGCGTTCGAGCGCGTCATCACCCTGCCCATGAGCTACCACGCCCGCGCCGGCTCGGGCCGGCTGGTGCGCACGCTGGTGGCCGGGACCGATTCGCTCTTCCTGATCTGGCTGGGCTTCTTCCGCGAGCACCTGTCCTCGGTGATCGGCATTGCCTTCCTGGTGCCCACGGCACTCTTCATGGACGTGCGGCTGGCCGGGCTGCTCGCGCTCCTGGCCGTGCTCTATGTCGGGATCAGCTTCTTCGTCGTCCGCCGGACCCAGGCGGGTCAGCAGGCGGTGGAGCGGCACCATCAGGACGTGTTCGGCCGCGTCGGCGACGTGATCGGCAACGTAACGGTGGTGCAGAGCTATGCCCGGCTCGCCGCCGAGGCCTCCGAGCTGCAGGAGCTGATCCGGCGCCTGCTCGCGGCCCAGCTGCCGGTGCTGACCTGGTGGGCGACGCTCACCATCCTGACCCGCGCCTCGGCCACCATCGTCATGGTCGTGATCTTCGGCGCTGGCGCTGTCCTCGCACGCGCGGGCGAGGTCTCGGTCGGCGAGATCGTGAGCTTCATCGGCTTCGCCAACCTCCTGATCGGGCGGCTCGACCAGATCACGGGCTTCCTCGGCCGGCTGTTCATCCAGGCACCCACGGTGGACGGCTTCTTCGAGCTCATGGCGGCCGAGGAGACGGTCCGCGACGCGCCCGACGCGCGGGTCCTGAGCGGGGTGCGGGGGCATGTCGTGTTCGAGCGCCTGAGCTACCGCTTCCCCGGCTCAAGCCAGGGCGTGTTCGACCTCTCGTTCGAGGCGCTTCCGGGCCAGACCGTGGCGCTGGTGGGGCCCACGGGCTCCGGCAAGACCACGACCATGGGCCTGCTCCAGCGCCTGCGCGACCCGGACGAGGGCCGGATCATGATCGACGGCATCGACATCCGCGAGACCACGCTGGGCTCGCTGCGGCACGCGATGGCCGTGGTGTTCCAGGAGGCCGGGCTGTTCAACCGCTCGATCCGCGACAACCTCCTGGTCGGCAAGGCCTCCGCCACGCAGGCCGAGATCGAGGACGCGGCCCGGCGGGCCGAGGCGCACGACTTCATCATGCGGAAGGCCGGCGGCTACGACTTCGTGATCGGCGAGCGCGGCCAGTCCCTCTCGGGCGGCGAGCGCCAGCGCCTGGCGATCGCCAGGGCACTCCTCAAGGACGCCCCGATCCTCCTGCTCGACGAGGCGACCAGTGCCTTGGACACCGAGACCGAGAAGCGCATCAAGCGGGCACTCGACGCCGCCCGGCAAGGCCGCACCACCTTCGTCATCGCGCACCGCCTGTCCACGATCGTGGACGCCGACCTGATCGTGGTGCTGGACCATGGCCGCATCGCCGAGCAGGGCCGTTTCCACGATCTCGCGAAGGCAGGCGGGCCGTTCTCGCGCCTGGTGGCTGACGGCAGCGTGATCGTACCCGTGTAACGGGGACCGCCGGTCGCCAATGGCGGTTATGCTATAGGCCCTGGAGTCGGGCCGTTCCGTCACGGCGCAGGGGTGTGGGATTGGCGAACCAGGCTCGTGGCTCGGGCGCTAGCGAGAACTTCCAGCCGCGGAGGGGGTCAGCGCCGCGGAACGGCCGCTGGTCGAAAATGACCCGTTCGTCCGGCCGAACGGCACCGGCCCGGCGCAGTCGGCCGAGGATACGGAGAGCCCGTTCCAGACCTCCCCGTTCCAGGAGGCCAGGCGGCTGGCGACCATCCCGGGCCCGACGCGCGACCGCATGGTGCTGCTCCTGCTGGTCACGGGCATCCTGCTCGTCCTGGTGGCCAACATGTTCGCCACGATCCGCCTCAACACCTGGCAGGGCAGCTTCTTCGATGCCATCGACCAGAAAGGCTTCTCGGCCTTCGGGCAGCAGCTTCGGATCTTCCTGGAGATCGTGGCCGTGCTGCTCGTGCTGGTCGTGGCCCAGACCTGGATGCAGGAGATGCTCAAGGTCAGGCTGCGCGCCTGGCTGACCGAGCGGCTGCTCGACCGCTGGCTCGAGCCCGCACGGGCCTACCGGCTGGCGATGGTCAGCGAGCTCGGGGTCAATCCCGACCAGCGCATCCAGGAGGACAACCGGCAGCTCACCCTGCTCACGGTCGACCTCGGCGTGGGCCTGCTGCAGTCGACGATGCTGCTGGTCAGCTTCATCGGCGTGCTCTGGTCCCTCTCCTCGGTCATCAGCTTCACGGTCGGCGGGCACGTGATCGCCATCCCGGGCTACATGGTCTGGTGCGCCATCGGCTATGCGTCCATCGGCTCGGGCCTCACCTGGCTGGTCGGGCACCCGCTGATCGGGCTCAACGCCATGCGCCAGGCCCGCGAGGCCGATTTCCGCTTCGCGCTCGTCAGGGTGAGCGAATCGGCCGAGAGCATAGCGCTCTACGGCGGCGAGGCGGACGAGCGGCGCCTGCTCGACTTGAGCCTGGGGCCGGTCATCGCCGCCATGCGGCGCCTCTCCGGCTCGGTGGCCCGCCTGACCTGGATCACCTCGGGCTACAGCTGGCTCGCGATCATCGTTCCCGTGCTGGTGGCGGCCCCCGGCTATTTCGGCGGCCAGCTCTCGCTGGGCGGGCTGATGATGGTCGTGGGTGCCTTCAACTACGTGCAGAACTCGCTGCGCTGGTTCGTCGACAACTTCGCCCGCCTGGCGGACTGGCGCGCGGCGCTGGGCCGGGTGGCCGCCTTCAACGAGGCCCTGGACGGGGCCGAGGCGGTCGAGGAGGGTACGGAGCAGATCGAGTTCCTGGAGCATCCACAAGGCTGCCTCGCGTTCGAGCGCGTGGGCATCCTGCTCAAGGACGGCAGCGTCGTGATCAAGGACGCGACGGCCGAGATCCATCCCGGCGAGCGGGTGCTGATCGTCGGTGCCTCGGGCTCCGGGAAGAGCACCCTGTTCAGGGCCATCGCCCGCCTGTGGCCGTGGGGCAGCGGCCGCATCCTCCTGCCGCCGCGTGCAGGTACCATGTTCATGCCGCAGCATCCCTATCTGCCGCTCGGGCCGCTCCGGGCGGCGACGGCCTACCCGGCCGGACCGACCGCATTCTCCACCGAAGCGATCGAGGCCGCCCTGGTCCGTGTCGGCCTGCCGGAGCTGGTGCCGATGCTCGATGCTCAGGAACGGTGGGACCGGGCACTCTCCGTCGGGCAGCAGCAGCGGTTGGCCTTTGCGCGCCTCCTCCTGCATTGCCCGGCGTGGGTGTTCCTCGACGAGGCCACGGCAGCGCTGGACGAGGACAATCAGCGCAAGGTGATGTCGATCTTCGAGCACGAGCTGCCCCAGACGGCAGTGATCAGCATCGGCCACCGGCCCGGGCTGGAGGCGTTCCATACCCGCACCCTGGAGCTGAGGCCCTCGCCGAGCGGCGCCCGGCTGCGGCTGAAGCGGGGCATCCTCGCCCGCAGCCACCGCTCGGCCGGTCAGCGAGTGGCGACCTTGCCGCGCGAGCGGCAGCTTCTGGGGCCGCCGGGCGGGTTCGGCACGACACTGCCGCCGTAAGTTGCGAGCTTTGCGGCATGCGACCAGACTGACTGGGAAGTGGCGGGAACGCGGGACATGGCAGAGACGAGGCTGCATCAGGTGAGGGGGCGTGCCGGGCCGGGCCCGGTGCCGGGGAGCAGCGGCCGGCTCCGGCGACGCGGCTTCCTGGCAGCGGCGGCAGCACTGGCTGCGGTGCCGCGCGATGCCGCGGCCCGTGACTTCGGGCCGGCCGCGGAGCCGATCCGCTACCCCGACCCGGCGTGGCGGGTGGTCGACGAGCGGTTCAGGAAGTACCTGGTCGGCAACGCGCCGCTGCGCCGCGAATGGACCGGCTCCCTGTGGGCGCAAGGCCCGGCCTGGAACGGCGTCGGGCCGCTACGTCGTGTTCAGCGACATCCCCAACAACCGCCAGATGCGCTGGGACGAGGCCACCGGTGCGGTGACCCCGTTGCGCGCACCCTCGAGCTTCTCGAACGGCAACAGCTTCGACTTCCAGGGCCGTCAGATCAGCTGCGAGCAGGCGACGGCGCGGGTCGTCCGCTACGAGTGGGAGGGCGAGCCCGTGGTGCTTGCCGCCACCTTCGAGGGCAAGCCGCTGAACGGCCCCAACGACGTCGTCGTCCACCCGGCTGATGGCGGGATCATCTTCACCGACCCGGGCTATGGCAGCCAGTCATGGTACGAGGGCGGCCTGCGCGAGCTGGCCCTCCCGCCCAGCCTCTACCGCTTCGACCCGCCGACCGGGGTGCTGACGCGGCTCACGGACGAGATCGCCAGGCCGAACGGGCTCTGCTTCTCGCCGGACTACAAGGTCCTCTACGTCACCGACACGGTACCCACGGACCAGCCGCAGGAGAAGGCCCGGATCATCGCCTGGGACGTGCAGGACAATGGCGCAGTGCTCGCCAACCGGCGCGTCTTCGTCACCCTGGAGCGCGGCCTGCACGACGGCATCCGGGCCGACACTGACGGCAACATCTGGGCTGCCACCGCGTTCGGCGGCGAGGACGTCGACGGTGTGCATGTCTACGCCGGGGACGGCACCCGCATCGGCCAGATCGTGCTCCCCGAAGCCTGCGCCAATCTGGCCTTCGTCGGCATGCACCGGAACCGGCTTTTCCTCTGCGCCAGCCAGTCGGTCTATACGCTCCATACCGGGGCCAGGGGTGCGCACATCACCTGACCGCCCGGCCTGCCGGCGCTACTTCACGCCGAGCAGGCCCAGGTCGACCGACTCGGCCATGGCCTTGTAGCCGGTGTCCTGCGGGTGCAGGTGATCGCCCGAATCGAACTCGGCCCGGATATGCTTGGGGTTGGCGGGGTCGCGGGCGACGGCGTCGAAGTCGATGACACCATCGAAGGCGCCGCTGGTCCGGATCCAGTCGTTGACCGCCTGCCGCTTCGCCTCCTTGGCCTCGGAATAGTAGCCGTAGAGCGGGTTGCCGTGGAACGTGTCCTCGAACGGGGTCAGCGTGGCGCCCAGGATGCGCATGTCGTGGGCGTGCGCCCGGGCGATCAGCTGCTTGTAGCCGGCGATGACGTCCTGGGCCGTCGGGGCCGCCTCGCCCTTGGGGACCAGAATCGTCTCCGGCCAGCCGATATCGTTGATCCCCATCATCAGCACGACCGTGTCGGCATGGGCGTGGCTCAGCACGTCGCGCTCGAAGCGGGCGAGCGCGTTGTCGCCCATTCGGTCGCGCAGGACCCGGGCACCGGAGATGCCCTCGTTCAGCACCGCCACCTTGGCCCCCGCCTTGACCAGGCGCTCGGCCAGGAAGTCGGGCCAGCGGTGGTTGGCGTCGGGGGTGGAGGTGGCCCCGTCGGTGATCGAATCGCCGAAAGTGACGACCGCACGGGTGCCGGGCTCGGGCTCGACCATGATCTCGCGCAGGAAGATCCGGGACAGGACCGTCTGGGCGGGCTTGAACTCGACCTCGCCCGCGAAGTTGCCCTCGCCCGAGATGTAGCCTGTCTGCACGCCCTCATTGTGCCAGGTCGTGGTCGGCGTGATTTCGGGCAGGAAGAGGCTCACGGCGAGGCTGCCGAGCGAGGCCACCGCGAGGTCCACCGGGTCGCTGATGACGGGGGCACCCGGCGGGACGGTGACCGTCTCCTGGCCGCCGAACGTTAGCGCGCGGTCAGAGCCGGCCTGGATCGCGACCCCGGTCCCGGCCAGGGCCACATGCGCCGACCCGATCACCAGAGGCTGGGTGCCGTACTCGTTGGACAGCACGACACGCACGCGGCTGCCGCCGACGCTGACCCGTGCCACCTGGCGCAAGGTCTGGTTCCGCAGCGAGCGCGGGATGGCCACAGGAGCGAAGAAGTCGGGCTCCCAGACCTCCTGCGGGCTCGCCGTCCACGTGCCGATCCAGTCGCCGGCCGCCGTGGGCTCCGCCCGCAGCGGGCCCGGGCTCAGCCCTGCTGCGAGGGTCGCGATGAGCGCCAGCGCGAACCGCATGCGGCGACAGCCCGTGATGAGGTGATGCGTGCCCGCGTGTGACTGCGGCATTGTTCCCCTCCTGATCTGTTCGTGGGCGGTGCGACCGGCACCCGCCCCGGGCCGGTGTTGGTCCGGACCCAGGCTTGCCGAGTATCGCTCAATGCCGAGCGCTACAACGGAATAGTCGAGGTCAGCTTCTGACCACTGCCCTCGAGGATTGCTGCCGCTCGCCCAGATACCCGCCGGCGAGCCCGGCAAGGAACGGGACCAGGCCGCCGAGCAGCAGGTTGGCCGGGGTCAGGGCGCCGCTGATCACGAGGCCGATGACCACGGCGATGGCGGCCGAGATGCCGGGCTCCAGGATGGTCCGCCCCGGCGACTTCAGGCCCACGATGTAGCCGCCGATCGCGAAGCTCAGGATGCTGATCACGGCCCCCAGCAGCAGGCGCCCGCCGCCGATGGCGGCCGCAGCCTCCTCGGGCGTGGTCGCGGTCTCAGGGATGTCCCCGCCGATCAGGGCCGCGATGATCAGGCTGGCCACGATGTTCAGCCCGAACATGATCGCAACCCCGATCCCGATCCAGCGCCAGTCCAAATTGCCCGACATAGCTCGACCCCGCGTGCGTCATGTCGGACCAGCCGACCTGGAACTAGCGCCGGAGCTGGCCATCCGTTCCGCTGCCAGCACCTCGAGCGGGTACAGGACCGGGCACCACGGCGGTGTCAAGCATCTTGGTCAGTCCGACAAGGCGCGTCGGTCAAACGCCACGGGCATGCTGGCGCGCAAGACCGGGCAGGTCGGCCCGGCCGAGGGCCAGATCGTCGAGGTCGCGGTCGTCGAGGCGCCGGAGCTCGCGCAGGGCCTGTCGATAACGGAGCTCCTCGCCGGCCCAGGCCCGAGCCTGGCGGGCGAGCTTGACGATGGGATGGATGGTCATGGGATCGATCCGTCTGTTGGACGTGGTTACGCAGCGCTCTGGCTTGGCTGCTCCGGGGAGTGCCCCGGCAGCGCCGCCACGGCGCGCAGCATGCGGACAGTCCCGCGGCCGATGGCGTGGAAGAGCTTGTCGGTCTCCTCCACACGCCTGCGCCGGCCTTCCTTGACGAAGCGGGCGATGTCGGCGCGCGTGATGTCGGGCAGCTCGACCTTCAAGGCCGGGCCGGTGGGTGTGGCGCTCATTGTGCACCTCCAGAATGAAGACGAAGGGTTTGGCCGGCATCCTGCTATCGGCGCCGGCCCGACTGGTATCGTCCGGCCTTCCCGGACGGTTCTGGCCGCTCAGGCCGCCGTGGCGAGCGCCGCGCCGTGGGCGGGGCGGCTCGGGGCGTAGACTTCCACGCTCCGTTCCGCCTCCTCGTACGCGGTCCGCACGATGTCGGCACGGGTGAGGCCCAGATCGCTCAGCTCGCGATCCGAGTAGCCGTTGAGCTCGGCAAGTGCCCTGTGGAACGCCCGGTACTGGGTCCAGGCGAGCTTGATCTTCTGCAGCAATTCCATTTCCGGTCTCCGACGAAACCGGCATCGGCAGGGTCGATGACCCGCTTGAGCCGGGAGGTTGTCATGACCGCACAAGCGGTCACCCTCCCTCTGATCCGACGGACCTCTTCGTGCCCGTCTCAACGAAGATGTGGACGAGGCGGAACGTATGCCACCACTTACGCTGCAATGCAGCATTGTGGCGATGTGCAGAACTTAGCTTCTGAAATAGCTGCAGAGAGCAGGCGGTGATTTCAGTGGTCGAATCAGTTGCTGCGATGCAACATGAACTCTGCTTCGAGCGGTGGAAAGGAACTTTCCCGGTTCAGCGTCACCGACAGGCCGCGGGCAAGTCGGCCAGCGGGTGAGAGGGCCCAATGGTGGAGTGCGATCGGCGCCCCTACAGGCCGAAGATCGTGGCCAGGCCCGCCCGCTCGTTGAGGCGCGCCATCAGCGCCGCGTCGGGCTCCTCGACCGTGGCCGCGGCACGCAGCACCGCCGGCAGGAGACCCACGTCGCCGACCGAGTTGAGGAAGATGCCCGGCCGGGCCAGGACCCAGCGCACGGCGGTGCGGATGTCGTCCTCGTCCTCGAGCGGCTGGTACCAGGTGGTGCGGTCGCGTGTGGCACCCGCCGCCCAGGGGCCGCGGGCAATGGCCTTGATCGTCTGGATCGCGACCCGGCGCTGCTCGCACAAGCTGACCGTGGCCTCGAAGTCGGCGGGGTAGGTGCTGTGCTGCGCGCAGAACCAGTTCCAGGGCATCAGCACCGAATCGAAGTCGAACCGCTCCAGGCTCCGGCGGTGCATGGCTGCCACGGTCCAGCCATGCCCGGTGACGCCGATGAAGCGGACGAGGCCCGCCTCCCTGGCCTCGATCGCGGCGTCGAGGGCACCCCCGGGCGACAGGGCCTGCTCCCATTCGTCGGGGTGGGTGAGGGCATGGAGCTGGATCAGGTCGAGACGGTCGGTGCGCAGTCGCTCGAGCGAGCGGTGGATGTCGTCGCGGGCACCGGCATGGTCCCGCTCGCGGGTCTTGGTGGCGAGGAAGAAGTCGCCCCGATGCCCCGCCATCCAGGGGCCGATCCTGAGCTCGGCATCGCCATAGCTGGCGGCGACGTCGATGTGGTTGATGCCGTGCTCCAGCAGCAGGTCGAGCACGCGGTCGGCGGTCGCCTGGTCGACCCGGCCAGCGCCGCGGCACCGAAGATCACGGCCGAGCTCATATGGCCGGTCCGCCCGAAAGGACGCCTCTCGATCGTCATCGCCCACCTCCCCGGTCCCGCGTCTCGGGAGCCTCTGCCTTCGGCAGCATCGTGAAGCCTGCCGGCCTGCGCAAGCCGCGGGCGCTTGCCTCGACGCGATCCTGCCTCCACCTTGCCGCACCCTCTGCTGGCCGATGGGGAGGCTTCGAGGATGCCCGTACGCCGTGGCCGCGAGCTCCTGCAGCTGCCGGGCCCGACCAACGTGCCCGAGCGCGTGCTGCGGGCGATGAACCGGCCGCTGGTCGATTTCGCCTCGCCCGAGTTCACTGCGATGATGCGCGGCTGCCTCGACGAGCTGCGCCTCGTCTTCCAGACGTCGGGCGAGGTGTTCGCGTACGTGGCCCTGGGCCACGCGACCTGGGAGGCGGCACTCGCCAATCTGGTCAGGCCGGGCGAGACGGTCCTGGTCGCCGACACCGGCATGTTCGCCCGCCGCTGGCGCGATGCGGCGGAGGGCCTGGGCGTCGCGGTCCAGGGCCTGCCCGCCGACTGGCGGCGCCCGCTCGATGCCAGCCTGATCGAGGAGGCGCTCCGGGCGGACCGGGAGCATCGGATCAAGGCCGTGCTCCAGGTCCACATCGAGACCTCGACCGGCCTCGCCCACGACGTGGCAGCCGTGCGCCGTGCGATCGACCGGGCCGGCCATCCGGCCCTCCTGGTCGTCGACGCGATCGCGTCCCTGGCGGTGATGGACCTGCCGATGGACGCCATCGGTGCGGATGTCGTGCTCGCCGCCTCGCAGAAGGGGCTGATGCTGCCGCCGGGGCTGGGCTTCGTCGCCGTCGGCGAGCGGGCGCGGCATGCGGCGGCCGAGGGCGGCGGCCTCCCGCGGCGCTACTGGGATTGGGGCCACCGGCGGGGCGATCAACCCTACATGTGGTTCTGCGGCACGCCGCCGGTCTCGATGCTGTTCGGCCTGCGCGAGTCGCTCACCATGCTGTTCGAGGAGGGGCTGCCGGCGGTGTTCGCCCGGCACCGGCGGCTGGCCGAGGCGGCACGCCGGGCCGTCGGCCGCTGGGCCGAAGCCGGTGCGCTCGACTTCTACGTGCAGGAGCCAGCGGCACGCTCCGATGCGGTCACGGCGGTGGCCTTCGCCGAGGGCCATGACCCGGACCCGGTGCGCCTCGCCTGCCGCGACGAGCTGGGTGTCGCGTTCGGGGGCGGCATCGGGCCGCTCGCGGGCCAAGTCCTGCGCATCGGCCATCTGGGCGACCTCAACGAGTCCATGCTCCTTGGTGCCCTGGGCACGCTCGAGATCGCGCTCCGGCGCCAGGGCGTGCCGCTCGGCGAGGGCGGGCTTGCCGCCGCCGTATCGTTCCTGGCCGACGCCAGGCCCGGCTCTTGCTTAAGCTTGTGAGCTGCCTCTTGATGAGTGCCAACGGAGTTCGGGCCGGTGCGGCGGCATCCGGGCCGGAGGGGAGGGACGGGACCATGCCAGGACGGACATCGGCAGCGCTCGGCAGGAGGCTTGCGGCACCGCTTCTGCTGGCGGCGGCCTTGATGGCCCTGATGCCCATGAACGAGGCAAGGGCCGCCGTCGGCCAGGCGGACAAGGTCACCTGCATGTACCCGGTCTGGGTCGGCTTCGGGCCGGTCCACCTGGCCAACGAGCTGGGCTACTTCCGCGAGGAGGGCATCGAGGTCGAGGAGATCCTCGACGACGACATGCCGAACGGCATCGCGGCCATGGAGCGCGGCGACATCGACTGCTACCTGCGCACGGTCGGCGAGTATCAGGGCCTCGGGCGGCGCAAGGAGACGCAGGGGACCATCATCGGCACCATCGACCTCTCCACCGGGGGCGACGGCTGGGCGGCGGACGGTGCGATCAAGTCGGTCTGCGACCTCAAGGGCAAGACCATCGCGGTCGAGCCGAACCTGCCGGCGCGGCTGATCCTGCAGATGGCGCTGAAGAAGGACTGCGGCCTGTCGATCAAGGACACGAACCTCGCCGACATCGCGGCCGCCGATGCGATCGGCGTCTTCGCCGACCAGAGCGTCGCTGCCGTCGGCACCTACGAGCCCGTGCTCGGCCAAGTGGTGACGGCGCATGCGGCCCGCGGCGCCCATATCCTGGCCTCGTCCAAAGACTACGAGGATTTGATCCTCGACGTCATCTTCGTCCACAACGACGAGCTCAAGGCGAGCCCACAGAAGTACGTGAAGTTCCTGCGCGCCGTCTATCGCGCGGTGGACTATTTCAACACCCATCGGGAAGAGGCGATCCCGATCATAGCCCAGCACTTCTCGATCACCGCGGACGATTTCAAGGCGACGCTGCCGAACTTCCGCTACACGCCCTACGCCGAGGCCGTCGAGCTGATCGGCAGCAAGGACAAGGAGGGCCGGGTCTACGAGGTTTTCCGGGAAGCCATGGACCTGAACCTCGAGTTCGGCTCCTCCGAGGTCAAGTTGCTGCCGGAGGACCATATCGACCGCTCGATCATCAACCAGCTGCGTTAGGAGCTTGGGATACCTGCCTTGGCGGCGGACATAGTGGCCGTGCGTGACCGGCCCGCAGCTCGCGGCCCCCGGCCGTGGCGTGACCTCGTCGTGTTCGGCGCCAAGGCCGATCACCGGGTGGAGCTCTGGGTCGGGGTAGGGGCCTTCGTCGTCGTGGTCCTGGCTTGGCTCCTCGTGACTGCGCGGGGGCTGGTGCAGCCGCAGTTCCTGCCCTCGCCGCAGGCGGTGCTCGCGGCCTGGATCGGGCTCTTCGGCAGCGCCGGCTATCTGGCGGACATCGGCATCAGCGTGGCACGGGTCTGGATCGCGTTCCTGGCCTCGGCGGTGGTCGCCATCCCGCTGGGCGTGCTGATGAGCAGCTACCGGGCGGTCGGGGCCTTCACCGAGCCGCTGGTCGACTTCGTGCGCTATCTGCCGGTGCCGGCCCTGGTGCCGCTGACGCTGATCTGGCTCGGCATCGGCGAGGGCTCGAAGGTGGCCCTGCTCTGGATCGGCACCTTCTTCCAGCTCGTCCTCCTGGTGGCCGACGACGCGAGGCGCGTGCCCAGGGAGTATATCGAGACCGGCCGCACGCTGGGTGCGGGCGACCGTGCCTTGATGACCGACGTGCTGGTCCCGGCCATGCTCCCCAACATGGTCGACAGCCTGCGGATCACGCTGGGCTGGTGCTGGACCTACCTCATCGTGGCCGAGATCGTGGCCTCGAGCTCGGGCATCGGCTACGAGCTCTGGACCGCACGGCGCTACGGCAAGACGCCCGAAGTGTTCGCCGGCATCCTGACGATCGGGGTGATCGGCCTCGTCTCCGACCAGGCGATCCGGTTCCTGCACCGGCGCTGGTTCCGCTACCTGGGCTGAGCTGGGGCATGGCGTGAGCGGGAACCCGGCCTTCATCGAGCTGTGCGAGCTGACCAAGTCCTTCGCGTCATGGCCGCGGTGCCGAGATGCAAGTGGTCGAGCCGCTCTCGCTCGCCATCGGGGAGGGCGAGTTCGTCGTCTTCGTGGGCCCGTCCGGCTGCGGCAAGACCACGGTGATGCGGATGGTGGGCGGGCTCGAGGTCCCCACGACCGGCGAGGTCCGCATCGCCGGGCGGCGCGTGCTCGGGCCCAGCCGCGAGAAGGGCATGGTCTTCCAGAGCTACTCCTCGTTCCCGTGGCTCACCGTGCTGGGCAATATCCGCTTCGGGATGAAGTACCGGCGCGACCTGAGGGCGGCCGAGAAGGACCGGATCGCCCGCCACTATCTCGACCTCGTGGGCCTGACCCCGTTCGCGAACTATCATACCAACCGGATCTCCGGCGGCATGCGCCAGCGCGTGGCCATCGCCCGGACGCTGGCCGCGGACCCGCTGGTGCTGCTGATGGACGAGCCCTTCGGTGCCCTGGACGCGCTCACCCGGGAACGGCTGCAGCTCCAGCTGCTGGCCCTGCGCCGGGCGGAGCGCAAGACGGTGATCTTCGTCACCCACGACGTCGACGAGGCGGTGTTCCTGGCCGACCGGATCATCGTCTTCTCCGCACGGCCGGCCAGGGTGCTGAGCGACGTGGCGGTCGGTGCTGCCCTGCCGGCCGAGCGGACGCTGGATGTCATGGAGCTGCCGGCCTTCCGCCGGCTGCGCCAGGAGGTGCTGGCCCTCATCCGCCAGGAGGAGCTGAGGACGGAGGATGCGGAGCTTGCGGCGGCTTCCTGACCGGTGCCCGGGATGAGGGCCTTCGACTTCACAGGCAGGCGCGTCCTCGTCACCGGGGCCAGCCACGGCATCGGCCGTGCGGTGGCAGCCGCGTTCGCGCAGGCCGGTGCGGACCTCGCGATCCTGTCGAGCACGCCCGACATCCTGGAGGCCGGAGCCGCGATCGGCAGGGAGACTGGCCGCCCGGTCCGTGCGGAGGTCTGCGACATCACCGACCGCGAGGCGGTGCGGCGGGTGGTGGGCGGCCTCGGGGCCTTGGACGTGCTGGTCAACAATGCCGGCCTGGAGCTGGTCACACCCATGCTCGGCGGCGGCGACGAGGTCGAGCGCACCTTCGTGCGCATCATCGATATCAACGTGGTCGGGACCTACTACGTCACCCGCGAGGCGCTGCCCCGGATGCCGGCCGGCGGCAGCATCGTGCTCACCTCGTCGGTCTGGGGAAAGACGGCCGCCGCCGACTTCGCGGCCTACGTCACCTCGAAGCACGCCAATATCGGCTTCATGCGGGTGCTGGCGAAGGAGCTGGGGCCCCGCGGCATCCGGGTCAACGCCGTCTGCCCCGGCTGGGTCAGGACCCGTGCGGCACTCCGCTCGCTGGGCGAGGTCTCGGCGGCTGCCGGCATCGGCGAGGACGAGATGCTGGACCAGATATTGGCCGGCCAGGCCCTGCCTGGCCTGATGGAGCCCTCGGACGTGACCGACCTCTATCTGTTCCTGGCCTCCGACCTCGCCCGCAACATCACCGGGCAGGCGGTCAATGTCGACCGCGGCGAGGTGATGGCGTGACCGGCGCGCTGGCCGGCAGGCGGGCCATCGTCACCGGCGGCGCCAGCGGCATCGGGCGGGCCATCGTCCTGGCGCTGGCGGCCGAGGGCTGCCGGGTCGCGATCGCCGACCGGGCCGGGCCTGAGCGGATGGAGGAGGTCGCGGCTGCTGCGAGTGGTGGTCGGGCATTCCCGGTCGGGGTCGACGTTGCCGACGAGGCCCAGGTCCTGGCGATGTTCGATGCCGCCCTGCCACGCCTGGGTGGGCTCGACATCCTGGTCAACAATGCCGGCATCCTGCTCGACAAGCCGCTCCTGGACACCACAGCCGAGGAGTTCGACCGGCTGATCGCGGTCAATCTGCGCGGCGTGTTCCTGGTCGGCCGCGAGGCGATCCGCGCCATGTCCCGCCAGGGCGGGGGCAGGGTCATCAACGTGGCCTCGGAGCTGGCCTATCTCGGCCGCGAGAACTGCTCCGTCTACTGCGCTTCCAAGGGCGGGGTGCTGTCGATGACCCGCTCCTGGGCGCGCGAGTTCGCGCCCCGGATCCTGGTCAACGCCATCGCCCCCGGACCCACCGACACCCCCATGCTGGGCCCCGGCTCCACCTCGCCCGAGACGCTGGCCAAGGAGGCGCTGAACCCGCTGGGCCGCATCGCGCAGCCTGAGGAGATCGCGGCGGCGGCCGTGTTCCTGGCCGGACCGGGCGCCACTTTCATGACCGGACAGTGCATCAGCCCGAACGGCGGGGCGGCGATGTTCTAGCCGGATGCATGCTGGCGTGGATGAGGGGATGGGGATGGCGGAGAGCGTGTTCCTGGCCGAGCTGACCTGGCCGGAGTTCGAGCGGAAGGTGCAGGAAGGGGTCACCGTGTTCCTGCCCCTGGGTGCTACCGAGCAGCACGGGCCGCATATGGCGATGTCGGTCGACGTCGTCCTGCCGACCGCCGTCTGCGAGCGGGTGGCGCGCAATGTCGGCGGGCTGGTCGCCCCCACCATCCCCTACGGCTACAAGTCCCAGCCGCGGTCGGGCGGCGGCGAGGCGTTCCCGGGCACCACCAGCCTCGACGCCAATACCTTCTCGCTCGTCCTCCGCGACATCATCCGCAGCCTCGGCCAGGACGGCGTGCGCCGCCTCGTCGTGGTCAACGGCCATTTCGAGAACTGCTGGCCGGCCGTCGAGGGCGTCGATCTGGCCTTGCGCGAGCTCAGGCGCGACGGCATCGCCGACATGCAGGTGATGCGCCTGGAATATTGGGACTTCGTCCAGCGCAGCACGCTCGACCGGCTGTTCCCGGACGGCTTCCCCGGCACCGAGCTCGAGCATGCGAGCCTGCTCGAGACTTCGCTCATGCTGCTGCTGCGCCCCGACCTGGTCGATATGGAGAAGGTGCCCGACGACGGCCCTGCCAGGTTCCCGACCTACGACCGGCATCCCGTGCCCAAGGGCTTCGTGCCGGCCTCGGGCGTGCTGGCCCGCGCGGAACGCGCCACTGCCGAGCAGGGGCAGTGGCTCATGGACGACCATGTGGAGCTGATCACCAAGGCCGTGCGGGCGGAGTTTCGGCTGTAGCGGTCCGCTCTAGCCGTTTGGCATTGCCCGGCTGACCCTGGTCCTACCATATGGCACGTCGCAGATTGTAACATGACTGCCCTTGGCCCATCTTGCCTGGCACCTCGGGGGCCAGTCCATGCAAGATGCTGACCCATGTCCCGGCCTCGCGCTTGTCCATGGACCGACGCCGCAGCGGCGTGCGGCGGCCGTCGTGTTCATCGAGGTCGTCGGTTATACCCGGCTGCTGGAGCTCGACGAGGAGGGGACGTACCAGAACTGGATGGCGTTGCGCTCCGACGTCATCGAGCCGTTTCTCTCCCTGAACGGCGGCGATGTCGTGAACGGCACGGGAGACGGCTTCCTCGTCATGTTCAACGGCGGCATCGATGCCGTGAAGTTCGCCCTCGACGTCCAGCGGTCGCTCGGCACCAGATCGGATGCGGCCGACCAGCGGAACGCAGTCAAGATCAGGATCTCCGCCAATCTCTGTGACGTCATCTTCGATCAGGGTGAGATATTCGGAGAAGGCGTCAATATTGCGTCACGGCTCCTGGAGTTCGCGGATGCGGGCGGGATCGTGATCTCCGGCAGCCTGCACGAGCGTGTGAGCCAGACGCTCTTGTTTCACCGGGTCGACCTCGGATTTCTCAATCTGCGGAACATCGAGCGCCGGGTCCGTGCGCTCAAGATCATGCCACTGGAGCTTGCTCCGCCCACGCCCGTGGCGCCCAGCCGTCATCAGCCTTCGGTTGCTGCCCTTCCGATGCGCACCTACGGGCTGAATCCGCCGGACGACTATCTGGCTCAGGGCATCGTCCACGAGATCGTGGCCTCGCTCGCCTCGTTGCGCGAGCTGTTCGTCATATCGAGCAGCTCGACGGTCGCAGAAGCCCTGTCGTCCTACGACAGGGCAAGCATCGGTCATGTGCTGGGAGTGCGCTACCTGGTCGCCAGCACCATTACTTGCGTCCGTGACGGCTTTCGGCTGCTCGTCGAGCTGAGCGACACGGAAACCGCCTCCGTGATATGGACGGAGCATTTCAAGTTCTCGTACGATCACCTCTTTCGTGTACAGCAGGAGATCGCCGGAAAGGTGGCCTACGCTCTCCTCCCGCACATCCGACTGACCGAGCTCAATCGAGCCCAGCGCAAGCACCCCACCAACATGGACGCCTACGATTTCGTGCTGAGGGGGATGTATCGGCTGTATCGGCTGGGCGAAGAGGATTTCACGGCGTCACGCGCGCTGTTCCTGGAGGCTGTCGAGCGCGATCCGCACTACGCGACGGCACTGGCCATGCTCGCCAAGTGGTACATCCTCAATATCGGGGAAGGGCGCTCCCTCGACATCCGCGCCAATTCCAGCGAGGCGCTTCGCTGCGCCTCGCTGGCGCTCGAGGACAGCCCGTCCGACCCGCTGGCGCTCGCCGTCTATGGCCATACCAAGTCATTCCTGTTCGCCGCCTACGATGAGGCGATCGATGCATTCGGCCGAGCCATTGCCGCCAACCCGAACTCCGCGCTCGCCTGGGGCTTCAGCGCTCCCACCTATTGCTATGTAGGCGACGCCCAGGAAGCAACGGAGCGGGCAAAGCGTGCCCTGGCCCTGTCGCCGATGGAGCCGTTCGCCTATTTCTATCGGACGACATTGACATTGTCGAATTACTTCAACGGGCTGTACGAGGACTCGGTATTCTGGGGTCGCAAGACGATGTGGACTGCACCCAGGTTCGTGGCCAACCTGCGCCCGCTGGCGGCCAGCCTGGCTGCGCTCGGCCGGCTTGTGGAGGCGCGGGAGGTCGGTGCCGAGCTGTTGAAGCTGAACCCGGATTTCCGGGTCAGGCAGTTCTGCGAGTGGTACCCCCTGAAGCGTCCCGAGCAGCGGGCCCTGCTGGTCGACCACCTGCTGGCCGCAGGCCTGCCCGAATAGGAGGTCCTCGACCAGCGAGAGACGGCAGCAATCCGCAAGCGGAGCTTGTCATGAGGAGAGGCGGTTGAGCTCTCTTGGCCGGCGGCTCCAGGCCGGCGAGATCATCGTCCTGGACGGCGGCATAGGCACCGAGGTGCAAAAGCGGACAGGCTCGATCGACCCCGCTGCCTGGAGCGGCTTCAGCCATCTGCACCATCCCGAGGCGGTGCTTGCCATCCATCGTGACTACATCTTGGCCGGGGCGCAGGTGATCACGGCCAATACGTTTTCTTCGGCCAGGCACATTCTTCAGTGCGTGGGCCTCGGTGACGAGTTCGAGAGCATCAATCGCCTGGCGGTGGATCTGGCGAAGCGGGCGCGGGACGAGCACGCCACACAGGAGGTCTGGATCGCGGGCTCGCTCTCGACGATCCCACCGCTCGACCGCCCGGCCAGCATCCCCGCAGGTCCCGAGGTTCGGGACAATTATCGCCGGCAGGCGGCGATCCACGCTGAGGCCGGCGCTGATCTGCTGATCGCGGAGATGATCCTCGACGCGGAAGGCGGGGCCATCCTCCGCGATGCATGCCTGGAGTCGGGCCTGCCGGTGTGGCTCGGGTTCAGTGCCTCTCCGGCAGCAGACGGATCGGGCCTGCAGGCTTTCCGCGCTCCCGGCAAATACACGGCGATGCGAGACCAGCCTTTTGACGAGTTGCTGCGCGCCGTCCTCACGCCGGAGGTGCAGGTGGCGGGCGTGATGCACACGAAGCTGCCGCTCATGGTGCCGGCACTCCAGGCCCTGGCCCGGGCTTGGAAGGGGCCACGCATGGCCTACGCCGAGACCGGCCATGCCAGTGCCTACCTCTGGCACTTCGACGACCGCTCCGATGCCGAGGCCTATGCCCGCCATGCCCGAACCTGGGTGGAGGAGCTCGGGGTGCAGTTGGTGGGCGGCTGTTGCGGCACCGGCCCGGAACATATCAGCCAGGTGAGCAGCATGCTCCGCGGGCTGGAACGGCGAACGCCTCCGGGGTGAGGTCGAGCCTGGCTTCAAGGATCAGCTCATCCCCGAAGCGATCGGCGCGGAGGATGCGCAGCTCGACGGGCGGCTCGAGCTCGCAGCGCTCCAGCGGCACCTGCGAGGTCTGGGTCGTGATCCCGGTGGCGACCGTCCGCCAGGGCGCACCTGTCCCGGCCTTGCGCGCCTGCACCGTATGCGTGAGCCGGCGGCTGTAGGCCTCGGGCCAGGCGATCGTCAGCAGCCGCGGCTTCCACTCGTCCGTGGCCCGCTCGATCGTCAGCAGATCCTTGCCTAATACCGGCATCTCGCGGGTCCGGTGGCCGGGCTCCAGGACGTCGACCACGATGTCGTCGACCACCAGCTCGAGCGCGCTCAGCCCTGCCTGATTCCCGACCACCACGTGGAAGGCGCCCGTATCCCGCCCCAGATCCGTGGCGGCCGCCTGCTTCAGCCCGATCGGGCTTGTGAACAGCTCACGCCCGGCATCGTCTCGTCCGATCACCATCACCCGTCCCGGCTTCGCGGCAGGCGCCAGCGCGGCGATCCCACCTGGAAACACGTGCGCGAGCCTGCCCTTGGGCGCTCCCCTCGTGAGCTCGTAGGTGCCGATCACGTGCAGGTAGGGCTTTCCCTCGGCCTTACTCGCAAACTCCGCCCGCTTCCTCTTCCTTACCCGGTCCCGCTCTCGCAGAGCCTTGAGGAGCCCACGGTAAGTGTAGGCGGAGACCCATAGTGGTTCCCCATAGGTCATCAGGTCGAACCATTGGTCGTAGGGCAGGACACCGGGCGGGTGGGTGGCGTCTCCAACGTCGAAGCCGTGGTGCCTTGTGGCGGCGCTCGAGAGTCTCCCGCCATAGTCATCCGGGAAGTGGCTGTCTTCCCTGGTCTGGCCCTCGCCGGTCCCGGGATGGAGCCGGCCCAGCATATGGGCGATCTCGTGCCCGGCGTAGGAGCCGTCGCTCGCCTCGGCAGGGCCGATGCCGACGACATCGTATCGGGCGTCCGGTGGCACGTCCGAGACTGCGCCCACGAAGAACTCGGTCGGGTGGTGGACCAGCCCGTAGTAGAGCGTCTCCGGGTCCTGATCTTCCTCCAGCTCCCGGGCTCGGATCGCCAGCAGATGGGCACAGGCGAGATCGAACTTTTCCTGCCAAGCCCGGCCGGGATCGGCCAACGTGGTGCCCTCATCCGAATAGGGCGGGCAGAATCCCGGCGCGGGCTCGACCGTGATCTCGCTCCAGCGGAGCTCCGAGATCGGGAAGGCCCGCTCGAGGAAGGAGCGCACGGCAAGGCGATGCGCCGTCGTCGGCATGTGGACATCGCCCGTCGCCGGATCGCGGACGCGATAGCAGACCAGGCGGACAGAGAGGCTCGGACCCTCCTTGAAGTCCGCCCACACCGGGTCGTGGTCCAGCACCTGCAGGCCGATTTCCCGGTCGCCCCGGAGGATCGGCGTGACCTCCTTCAGTCTCAACTCCACACGACCGATCGCGGTCTGCTCGGGCTCGAGAAGGAAGTACAAAGACCGTTCGAGGCTGCGCCGCTGGGCTTCGAGGTCCGGATGGTCTTCATCTGGCTGGAGCTCGATGCTTGAGCCGGAGCTCACAGCCTCACTCCTGCCGTCCCGAGCAACCTCCAGCATGGCCGTCACCGGAATGCCGGTGGCGAGGCCGGATGGGCGCAGGTAGACGCGGACGGCGGTTCTCTTGCCGGCCAGCAGCTCGATCGGGTCGACCATGCTCTGGATCGCTTGGACGACCTCGATACCCAGGACCTGGATCCGCGGCGACATTGCATGTTCCCTTCCGACCGGGTTCGCGCCGAGCGGTGCCGCCTGCTAGATGGCATACCCGTGGAGGCCGTAAATCTCGGCCAGCTCACCGAGCCGCCGGACCTCCGAGGGGAAATCCCGGTTGCGGATCACCTTCGTCGACTGGGCCCAGCGCGAGCCCGGTCTCACCAGGACCGAGAAGCAGTCGGTGAGGAGCTGGTCGCTGTCCCAGCCGAACAGCTCCTGGCTCCGGCAGCATAGGCCCGCCTCCGCAGCACAGGCCGCGACCGTGCCACCGCTCACGCCGGCATCGCGATAGTCGTGCAGGAGCGCGTCCTCATGTGCATCGCCGCTGAGGCACGCGGCGGCGTTCGAGTGGTGCAGGAAGGCGGCACCGTCGGCCGTCAATGTCCTTGCAATCTCGGCGAGGTAGCCCCGCATCGTCGGCTCGTCGGCATGGACGAGGGAGAAGAAGCTGAAGACGAGGTCGACGCTCGAGCCCTCGACGCCCGCGAGACCCGCTCCGTCGCCCCGCAGGCAGTCGACCTGAGGATGATGCCCGAACAGCTTCATGCATCCTTCGACGCACTGCGCAGTCATGTCGACCAGGATCAGCCTGCCGCAGTGCGGCTCTAGGAACCGTGACAGACGGCCATGACCGCAGCCAATCTCCAGGACGGTCCGGGCAGGGAGGAACATGTGGATGCGCGGCAGGATGGTGCCGTACCACTGGACATCGGTGCCGCGCCAGCGGCTCGCCCACTGCTCGCCGGCATGCGACCAGTCGTAGTTGTCGTAGTAGGCTTTGTTGTCGGCGAGCGTGCCCATGGGCTGGCGGGGCCTTTCACCCGGCCTTCTTCCGTTCGGGGTGATCGAGGAACCGGTAGCCGGACTGGAGGGCGTGGTCGGCCTCCCACTCGCCCTTCGCCGCCTCGATGAGCTTCTTGAAGTTCCCGTTACGCTCCATGAGCCTCCAGGCGCCGACGGCGAGGAGCTTGCCGGCCTCGGTGTCGGATTTGAAGTGGACTCCGGCCCATTCCCGATTCTCGGCGATGCGCTGGGTGATCCGGTCGAGCTCGTCGGCCAGGGTGACCTGTGGCTCGTTCGGCGACGGTACCCCGATCCTGTCACTGAGCACCTTCTTCAGCGCACAGCCGATCAGCTGAGCCTGCGCGGCATGGCCGCCCGGATACGAGGAGAAGGTCGGCACCCGGACCATCGGGCGGATCGAAGGGTCGAGCTGGGAGGGCCGCCTCCGCCCGAAGACCTCCTTGTAATACTGCACCAGTGTCCAGCCGATCAGGTCCACGATCCGGACCAGACTGGAGGTGAGGGGGTGCGAGTGGGCGTCGAACTCGCAGAGATTCTCGTACGGACCGATATAGTCGAAGATCTCCGCGATGATCTCGTCGGCTCGCTCGCGCCGGCCCTCATGGTCACGCTTGATCCGCAGGTCCTGGAGCTCGCGCTGTGTCTGGCCGCTATGCTCGGCCGGAGGGTCGGGCAGCTCGATCTCCGACTGCCACCCGGTCCGCATCAGGAATTCGACGAGATAGACCGTATGCCGCCACTCGTGGCGGTCGATCAGGCCTTCGCCATAGACGAGGTGAATCTGGCTGCGATAGGGATGGGCTCCCTCGTCGTTCGGGCCCATTCCCATGCCCATTCCCATCCCTAGGAGATGGCTGATCCTGGAGTTCCGGCTCCCTGCCTCACCTCTGCCGGGTGCCAGGTCGATCGTCGAACTGCTCATCTTGGCGCTCCCGGTTGACGGACAGTCATGACGGAACTTGCCGGGGACTAACTCTTCCCCAACGAAGAACCGACACTGCCATAGACGGGATGAGCACTATCAGAGGCGGATGCAGGTGAGTGTGAGAAAACTCACATGGCCACTTGGTTCTCGCACTCATGGACCAAGGACAATGCGAGGGGCGGCGTCCGATAGGCCAAGCGTTCGCCGGTGATCGTATCGCTAAGCGAAGCGTGACTACACGGCGGAAACCC
>CAWHNT010000013.1:0-42521 GCA_963830775.1 uncultured Alphaproteobacteria bacterium
TTCTCCGCCATGCCGCCCTCCGGGGGTGATTGGGTTCGCTAAAGAACTCTCCACTCTCAGACTTTCAGGGGCGAGGTCCATCCGCGCGCTCTGCCCTCCCTTGCGGCACCGGGAAGGCGTCCCCGGGCGCGTCCGGGCGGCGCCTCAGGAGCAGGAAGGTCCGCATCTCGCCGTGACCACGGATCGGCACCGCCTCACGGGACTGGAGCAGGTAACGTCTCTCCAGCTTAGCGGCGACCAGCGCGCTCACCTGGATAGTGTCGGGTGGGGCGGTCGATTCCATTCGGCTCGCCAAGTTTACCGTGTCGCCCCAGACGTCGTAGGCGAACCGCTTGCGGCCGATTACGCCGGCCACAACGGGCCCCTCGTGAAGCCCGATCCGCAGCCGCAGTGGCAGGCCCTCCTCGAGCGCTCGATCCGGCCGCGGCCGCGCGCATTGCGAGCGCCACCTCGGCGAGGCGGCGGTGCGGTCCGGTCCGCCTGGTGTCAGGCCGGCCGCGGCCATGTAGGCGTCGCCAACGGTCTTGATCTTCTCCACGCGCCAGAGTTCGACGACCTCGTCGAAGGCGGTGAAGATGCGGTCGAGGGACGCACGACCTCACCTGCCGGGCAGGGTCGCGGCCAGGCGGGTAAAGCCCACCACGTCAGCGAAGAGGATCGCCACCTCCTCGAAGCTGTCGGCGATCGCCGTCTCGCCCGCCCGCATTCGCTCTGCGACCGCGGCCGGCAGAACGTCGAGCAGCAGGCGTTCGACTTTGGCCTCCTCACGACGAAGCGCCGGGAGCGTGTAGGCGATCAGCGTGAAGATCACGGACGAGGCGCCGAGGACGTTGAGAAGGGCGAGCCCCATCGCCAATGTCCCGCTGCCCACCAAACCGCCGGCCGATAGCCACGGGGGTCGCAGGAGCATGTCGTAGGCCAGCGAGGCCGCGGTGAGGGCAGCGTAGGCGCCGAACCAGACCCCGCCCTGCACGCTCGCCAAGAAAGATGAAGGCGCCGATTGGGGCGAGGATGCTCCAGAGCATGACCCCGCCCGCTGGCGCGAAGCCGCCAAGCTGCCACTGGACGACGAACGGAAGCAGCAGAAGAAGCCGAGCTGGATCCGGGCGAACAGGCCGAAGCGTCCGGACGCGACGAGGCCGGCGAGGCTGAGCAGGAGGAACGCGACGTAGGTGAAAGGGGCAAGGGCCACCTGCCGCAGGTCGAGGGCCAGGTAGAGGACGCCGACGAGCGTTCCAGCGATGCAGGTGAAGAGCGCCAGCAGCAGGAAGGCAGCACGGCGCCGGCGCTGCGTCACGCCCGAGCCGCCCGAGGGCGGACAGTCCGTGAAGCCCCGCCAGCGCGCGCCGGACGGTGGTCGCGCTACCGCTCGTGGCCGGGTTCCCCACCCTCGCTCGTCGCGGCGGCCATCTGGTCGTAGCAGGTCAGCGCCATGGCGCCGTATCTGAAACCAGGCCACCGCCCATCTCGAGCGCGAGATAGTCCTTCATCGCCACTGCCGCGCACGCCAAGCCGCAGCCGGTCACGCAGCGCCCGGTTCACGGCATTGCAGCAGAGACAGACGATCCGCACGGCCCTGCCCAACGGCACCTCCGCCAGCCTATACCCAATCTCCTCAGCCACTTCCATCCAGCTGCAGAAGGTACTCCGGAAATGCCGAAATCAGGGTATCTCACCGCCAATTGTTCAGCTGCCTCCTTGATCGGTCCTATAGGTAGCAGACGACAACAAAAGGCGGCAGTGCGGGCTGGCGGCTGGGGCGGGAGCGGGATCAGGACCAGGGAATCCCCCTCCTCGGCTCGGGGTCGGAAGGCAGCAGTCGGCTGCTGATCAGGGAGCTCCTCGATGCGCAGGCACCAGGCACCGCAGGCAATAGGCCGTGATGATCAGGGATGCGAGGATGCCACCATCCTGGGCCGTCGCGGCGTGCTCAGGGGTGCTGGCCTCGCAGCACTCGGCGCAGCTGTGGGTGCCATCATCCCCTACGGACGCTTCATGCCCGAGGGCTATGTGCCGGTTGCCCTGGCCCAGGAGGCACGCCTCGCCTTTCCTGGCAAGTCGCCCGACCTTGTCGTGCTCGGTGACAAGCCGCTGGTGGCCGAGACACCGGCACATCTTCTTGACGATGAGGTGACGCCCACTGGCGTTCACTACATCCGGAACAACGGCCAGATCCCGGAGCCGCCGGCCGATCCCGAGACCTGGGAGCTCACGATCGATGGTGAGGTCGAGAACCAGCTTAAGCTCACCCTAAGTGGGCTCAGGGGCCGGTTCGAGAACGTCAGCCACAACCTTGTCCTGGAATGCGGCGGCAATGGCCGGACCCAGTTCGTTCCCCAGGCTCGCGGCAATCCCTGGACCACAGGCGGCGTCGGCTGCGCCCGCTGGACCGGCGTGCGTCTGAAGGATGTGCTCGCAGCGGCTGGGCCCAAGCCATCGGCAGTCTACACGGCCCACTACGGCGCCGACCCCCATCTCTCGGGCGATCCCTCGAAGCAGGCGCTCTCGCGCGGTATCCGGCTCGAGAAGGCGCTGGAGCCGCACACGCTAGTTGCTTTCGGCATGAACGGCGAGCCTATCCCGAACATTCATGGCGGCCCTGTGCGCCTCCTCGTGCCAGGCTGGACCGGCTCCGCTAGCCAGAAATGGCTCACCCGCATCGAGCTCCGCGACCGGGAGCATGACGGGCAGGGCATGAAGGGAACGTCCTACCGGCTACCCGTCGCCCCGATCGTGCCCGGCACGGACCACAAGGGCGAGGGTTTCCGCATCCTGGAGTCGATGCCGGTGAAGTCCCTGATCACCTCGCCTGCCGACGGTACCCGTCTCCCTGCCGGCACGCACGAGATACAGGTTCGCGGCCACGCCTGGGCCGGCGACCTCGCCGTCCAGGAGGTCTGGGTGACGGTCGACTTCGGCCAGAGCTGGCAGAAGGCCGAGCTCACAGCACCAGCGAACCGCTATGCCTGGCAGCGCTGGCGGGCAACGCTTCAGCTGCCGAGCGAGGGTTATTACGAGATCTGGGCCCGTGCCGTGGACAGCGAGGGCCGAAGTCAGCCCTTCGCGGCTCCGAACTGGAACCCGGGCGGGTACGGCGGCAACGCCTATCACCGCATCGCGATCCTGGCCGAGGCATGATCCGGCAAGCACTGCTGGCCCTGCTGCTCTGTGCGACAGGTCCGGTAGCAGCACAGGAGGTGGAGGAGGACCCGTCCGTCTTCCCCGAGGGTCCCGGCCGGGACGAAGTCTTCTCCCTCTGCACGGGCTGTCACTCCTCCCGGCTGGTCCGTAACCAGGCGCTGAGCCGCGAGCGCTGGGACGACGCACTGACCTGGATGAGCGAGCGGCACGGCATGCCAGCGCTTGAGGGCGAGCAGCGGGCCCAGTTCCTTGACTATCTCACGGCACATTTCGGGCCCGGCACCGGCGGGCCCGGCCGCTCGCCCTTCCTGACCCAACCGCAGCGCAAGAACCCCTTCGCCCAGGACTGAGCCGGTCAGAAACCGGGCCGGACCTTGACCCTCCTCGTGGCGTGCCACGTCACGGCTCCATCGCTCCAGCTGAGCCGCGAGGCCGAGCATGACCGGGCAGGCTCGGTGACGACAAACATGGTGGCAGGGCCGTCGTGGCTCGTAATCACGCTTCCTCTCGCAGAGGAGACGCCTCGAGCCGGCGCATCCCGCAAGCGGGCAGTCTGGTCATCCATAACCGGATGAGCTGGACCGGCGGTCTCTTGACGTCAGCCATGTTCTTCATATATACGAAGCTATGAATATGCTTGATCGCACCCCACCTGCCCACGCGCCGCTTGACCCGGCGGCGATGGACCGGGCCGCCGAGGCCGCCTGCGAGCTGCTGAAGTCGCTGGCAAGCCCGGTAAGGCTCAAGATCCTGTGCCAGCTCTCGATCGGCGAGCTGCCGGTCGGTGAGCTGGCAGAGCGGCTTGGGGTCCGCGAGACCCTGGCCTCCCAGCACCTGGCGCTGTTGCGCAAGGATGGCTTGGTCAAGGCGCGGCGGGAGGGACGGTCGATCTTCTACGCGATCGCCAGCCCGGCGGCGGCGCGGGTCATCGAGACCCTCTACGCGCTGTTCTGCGCCGGTGGGCCCGGCGATCCTGAACGAGGCTGACCAGCATGACTGCGTTGCGAGCCATTGATGCTTCTACGGCCTGCCGCCTGCTCGCGGAGGACCGGGCGATCCTGCTGGACGTCCGCGAGCCGGACGAGCACGCCCGCGAGCGCATCCCTCAGGCAACAAGCCTGCCCCTATCGCGGCTCGAGCGCACGCCGCCTGTCGAGGCCGGGGGAAAGCTCGTGATCCTGCACTGCCGCAGCGGTGCGCGCACGGCAGCGAATGCGGCCCGGCTCGCCGGCGCGGTGCACGGCGAGGCGGCAATCCTCGAGGGCGGGCTTGAGGCCTGGAAGCGGGCCGGGCTGCCGACCGATGTGGATCGGCGGCGCCCGATCGAGGTGATGCGCCAGGTCCAGATCGCGGCCGGCTCGCTCGTGCTCCTGGGCACGCTTCTGGGGGCTTTGGTCTCGCCCTGGTTCCTGCTGCTCTCCGGCTTCGTCGGTGGCGGTCTGGTCCTCGCCGGCATCACCGGCTGGTGCGGGATGGCGCGACTGCTGGCGCTCGCACCCTGGAACCGCACCAGGGCCCATGCAGCACCGCCTGCCGCCGCTGTCGCCACTTGACATCAGTCAAGCACGTGGAAGCTTGATGTAGATCAAAGCACGCTTTTGATCTTCATCTAGCCTATCCTCAAGTATGCCTGGAAATACGCAAGTCCGGCGGAGGGTGAAATGCGTCCTGAAGTCACCTCCTTCTTCGATGAGCCGACGAACACCTTCAGCTACATCGTGGTCGATCCGGCGACGAAGCAATGTGCGGTGATCGACTCCGTGCTCGATTACGATCCGGCGGCGGGCAGAACCGACAAACGCTCGGCCGACGCGATCGTCGCCTTCGTCCGCGAGAAGGGCCTCAAGGTCGAGTGGCTGCTCGAGACCCACGTTCATGCCGACCATCTCTCGGCTGCGCCCTACATCCAGCAGCAGCTCGGTGGCAAGCTTGCCATCGGCGAGAACATCCGCGTCGTGCAGGACGTGTTCGGCAAGATCTTCAACGCCGGCACCGAGTTCCGGCGCGACGGCAGCCAGTTCGACCGCCTGTTCAGGGACGGGGACACCTTCGCCGTCGGGAGCATCCCGGCCCGCGTCATGCACACGCCCGGGCACACGCCGGCCTGCATGACCTATGTCATCGGCGATGCCGCCTTCGTCGGCGACACGCTGTTCATGCCGGACGCGGGCACGGCCCGGGCCGACTTTCCGGGTGGTGACGCGCGCGAGCTCTACCGCTCGACCAAGAGGATCATGGCGCTTGCCGACGAGATGCGCCTGTTCATGTGCCACGACTACAAGGCGCCGGGCCGCGACGAGTATCGCTGCGAGACCACGGTGGGCGAGGAGCGCCGCCGGAACATCCACGTCGGCGAGGGCATCTCGGAGGACGAGTTCGTGGCACTGCGTACCGGGCGCGACCGGACGCTCGCCCTCCCGCGTCTGATCATCCCCTCGGTCCAGGTCAACATGCGTGGCGGTCGGATGCCGCCGCCCGAGGACAATGGAGTGTCCTACCTCAAGGTCCCCGTCGACGCGTTCTGAAGACCTCATCGTATGACCAGCAAGGGGTAAGGGAGTCCCACCATGACCGCCAACGTTGGCAGCATCGACCGTGCTGTCCGGATCATCCTCGGCCTCGTGCTTCTTGCCATGCTCCTGGCCCTCGAAGGCCCGATTCGCTGGGCCGGGCTTTTGGGCCTCGTCCTGATCGGCACCGCCCTCGTCGGCTACTGCCCGGCCTACGGCCTGCTCGGCTTGCGCACCCGCCGCGGTGCCGCCTGAGCCCTGCCCGTCGGAGCAACCCATGCGCATCGCCCAGCTCACGCCGTTCCTCGCCGTCTCGCCGCAGATTGCCGAGGCGGATCTCGGCATCCTGGCCGCCCAGGGTTTCCGGTCGGTGATCAACAACCGACCGGACGGTGAGGCCGAGGACCAGCCGCCCAGCGCTCTTCTGGCTGCCGCTGCCGAGCGGGTCGGCTTGGCCTACCGCCCACCTGCCGGTCGTCTCGGGCAAGGTCACGGACGAGGACGTGACGGCCTTTGGCGACACGCTTGCCGAACTCAAGGGCCCGGTGCTCGCCTTCTGCCGGACCGGCACACGCTCGGCCACGCTCTGGGCCCTTTCCGAGGCTTGGCACCTCGACCCCTCGGCCGTCCTCCGCACTGCCGCAGCCGTGGGCTACGACCTGGCTGGCTTGCGCCCGCGATTGGAGGCCAGGGCAGCGGCGGAGCCCGTCGGCATCGCGCCCGTGATTCCCTTCGGCCGGCAGATCGGCTTCGATGTGGTCGTGGTCGGCGGGGGTGCGGCCGGCATTGCCGCCGCAGCGAGCCTGCTTCGCCGACGGCCCGGCCTCTCGGTGGCGATCATCGAGCCGCGCGACAAGCACTACTACCAGCCGGGTTGGACCCTGGTCGGGGGCGGCGTCTTCGATCGCGCGCGGACCGAGCGGCCGATGGCCCGTGTCATGCCCAAGGGCGCGTGCTGGATCCAGGCTGCGGTCGCCGCCTTCGAACCCGAGCGCAACCGGGTCCTGCTCGAGGACGGCGAGCGGGTCGGCTATAAGGTGCTGCTCGCGGCACCCGGGATCGAGCTGCACTGGGACGGGATCGAAGGCCTCAAGGACACCTTGGGACGCAACGGTGTCACCTCGAACTACCTGTTCGAGATGGCGCCCTACACCTTCGAGCTGGTCCGCAGCCTGCGCGCCGGCACGGCCCTGTTCACCCAGCCGCCGATGCCGATCAAATGCGCGGGCGCGCCGCAGAAGGCGATGTACCTGGCGTGTGACCACTGGCGCCGGGCGAACGCATTGCCGGATATCAGCGTGGAGTTCCACACGGCTGGGGCGACGCTCTTCGGCGTCCAGCACTACGTCCCGACGCTCATGGGCTATGTCGAGCGCTACGGGGCGGAACTGAGCCCGGGCTCCGACCTCAAAGCCGTCGATGGCCCGTCGCGCACGGCCTGGTTCGAGCGCAAGCGGCCGGACGGGTCGGCCGAGCGTCTCGAGCGCCGGTTCGACATGATCCATGTCTGCCCGCCGCAACAGGCTCCCGCCTTCGTGCGCCGCAGTCCGCTCGCCGACAGGGCCGGCTGGATCGAGGTCGATCCGGCGACGCTCCAGCACCCCTGCTATGGCAACGTCTTCGCTCTTGGTGATGCCTGCGCCGCGCCCAACGCCAAGACGGCGGCTGCCGTCAGAAAGCAGGCGCCGGTAGTGGCCGAGAACGCGCTCGCTGCGCTCGACGGGCACGGGCCGCGGGCGGTCTATGACGGCTACGGCTCCTGCCCGCTCACGGTCGAGCGAGGCAAGATCGTGCTGGCCGAGTTCGGCTATGGCGGCAAGCTGCTGCCGACCTTCCCCTTCCTCGATTCGCGCAAGCCCTCGCGCCTCGCCTGGCTGCTCAAGGAGAAGATGCTGCCAGCGGTCTACTGGGAGCTCATGCTCAAGGGCCGCGAGTGGCTGGCCGCACCCGAGATCCTGCCGCATCGGCCGGGTGCTCACGAGGCGCAGGAGGCCTGCCGCTACGACGCCATCCCACCGCTCGAGCGGCGGGCCGCCGGCGGCCGCTGACCCGCGCAGGACAGTATCCGGTCATGCTTCCCGCCACCCTCCACGCCCAGGACGCGCTCGCCCTGCTCTCGGGCGGCTTCGTCGGCTTCTCGTTGGCGCTGATCGGCGGCGGCGGCTCGATCCTGGCCGTGCCGCTCCTGCTCTATGTGGTAGGCATCAAGAGCCCGCACGTCGCGATTGGGACCAGCGCCCTCGCGGTGGCGGTCAACGCCTTTGCCAACCTGATCCCGCACGGCCGCGCCGGCAACGTGCGCTGGGGCCAGGCGGCGGTCTTCGCCTTGGCCGGTGTCACAGGCGCGTTTGCCGGTTCGAGCGTCGGCAAGCTGGTCGACGGCCAGCGCCTCCTCACGCTCTTCGCCCTCCTGATGCTGGTCGTAGCCGCTCTCATGCTCCGCTCCCGCCGAGCCGGCGCCGGCCCGGTCTGCACGGGCCGGACCTGCCTCGTCCGCCTGGCACTCTTCGGTCTCGGTGCCGGCTTGCTGGCCGGTTTCTTCGGCATCGGCGGCGGCTTCCTGATCGTGCCGGGCCTGGTCCTCGCCACCGGCATGGATATGATCCATGCCATCGGCAGCTCGCTGGTCTCGGTGGGCTCGTTCGGGCTCACGACGACGCTCAACTACGCTGCCTCCGGCCTGGTCGACTGGCCGATCGCGCTCTTCTTCATCGCCGGCGGTGTGGCCGGCGGCTGGGTGGGGACGGCGCTGGCCGGGCGGCTGGCGCAACAGCGCGCAACGCTGAACTACATCTTTGCCGCTGCCCTCGTTGGTGTGGCGATCTTCATGCTCGTGGAGACCTGGAGAATGGGTACGGCGTGAAGAGCGTCCGGCGGCACCCTGCCGGCGCAGTGAACAAGGGAGGACAATCATGGCTCGACTCCTCGCGATATCCGCATTCCTGCTGGGAATGGCCATCCTTGAGCCTGGTCAGCCGCTTCATGCCGAGACGATGGAGGCGCGGATCACGCAGAGCCGGGAGGCAGTGAAGAGCTTCGGGGATCGGCTGCGCGGCGAGTTGCAGGCCGCGATGCAGGCAGGCGGACCCGTCCACGCGGTCGAGGTCTGCCACACAGTGGCGCAGGAGATCGCCGCCGAGGAGTCGCGCCGGAGGGGCTGGGAGATTGGCCGCACGAGCCTCAAGCTGCGCAATCCCGCCAACGCCCCGGACGATTGGGAGCTTGAGACCCTTCGGCTGTTCGAGGCCGGCAAGGCCGCTGGTCAGGACCCCGCCACGCTCGAGCGCCATGCGGAGATCACGGCACCGGATGGCGGACGCCTCTTCCGCTACATGAAGGCGATCCCAACCGCCGAGCCCTGCACGGCCTGCCACGGCCGGGCCGTGGCGCCCGAGATACGGACCGTCATCCTCGACCACTACCCGGAGGACCAGGCAATCGGCTTTGCGGTCGGCGATCTGCGCGGTGCCTTCACGATCGTCCAGCCGCTAGAGTAGGCCGGCGGAATGACGCTTGCCGTCAACTGACTTCCTGGCGAGGCCGGCCCCCGGGATCCATCGACGGGCCGGCGTAGATCCTGCTGCTTGAGCCTACATTCGCAGTTCGCCCCGCTGGCGCGTGAGCGCGCCGAGACAAGGGCACGGACATCTCGGCAAAGGCAGCCGCGATGCCGCTCCTACATGCGCAGTTCCCTCGATGATGCACCAGTCATGGACGACAAATGCTGCCGGCGCGCCTCGACTCTCGTGGCCGTGCTGGCCAGCAGGCAGCTCCTCCATGGAAATCCGACAGAGTAAACGCCAAGTCGATGGCGTGATATTTGTTTGTTCCCCGTTCATCGGCCCTGTCCGCTCCATCTCACCATGACGCCCTTCCGGAGCCGGTGGTTCGGCCGGAACGGCATCGCCGGCCGGCGCCATATGATCTCGCGATCGGCTGGAGCTGAGCGAGACCGCTCACACGAACGAGAGCAGCTCCGGCCAGAAGACTAGCAGCAGGCCCAGGCCCCCCAGGACGACGCCACCAATGAGATGCGCGTAGCGCGAGTAGGTGGCGGTCAGTCCTGTCGCACGCAGGGTCAGCATGGCGGTCACGAAGACCGCCGCATCGTCCAGCATGAAGATGCTGATGTAGAGTGCTAGATATCCGTAGTAGGCAAAGGCCGAGAGGTCGCTCAGGGCGAGGACTTGGGTGTAGATGGCAGGGATGCCGGCCGAGCAGAGCAGCTCAATCAAGTTGACGGCAGTGGCCAGCAGCATGATTCCGAGGACGGCGGTCAGGAACGACCGCTCGGCGACAGCGGCCCTGAGACGGGCCATGATCTGCTGGCGACCGCCGGGCGAGGTCACAGGGCAAACAGCGTCCGGATTGCGCACGAACTCTCGTACATAGTAGCCGCCGGCCGCGAGCGCGAACAGGCCGACGCCGAGCCGAATCCAGCGGAGGGAGCCGAGCAGCAGAAACAGATTGAGCCACGCGGCCAGAAAAGCGAAGTAGACAGCCGCGTTAGTTCGGTGAAACCCTCCAACTTTACAGTATACAAAGGATTCAGCCTAGCCCCAATACCGTTCACATAGTGATGTAGCTGGGCCATGCTGGCGCTTGCTCTTGGAGAGCGTCAGCGATGGCCCGTACCCCTGCCGGCCTGCCCGCCGGCATCCGCCTCAGCGACCACATCAGCCTCGGCGTGATCGCCAGGACGTTCCCGCCTGATCGAGTACGGGAGGTCCTGGCCGAGACCGGCAAGGCGAGCGAGCGCGAACGCGACCTGCCGGCCCAGGTCATGGTCTACTACGCCATCGCCTTGGCGCTCTACATGGGCGCCGGCACTCGCGAGGTACTGCGCTGTCTCCTGGAGGGGCTGCGCTGGCTCTGGGGTGCGGAGGCGGTCAGGGTGGCGGGCAAGAGCGGCATCTCGCAAGCGCGCACGCGCTTGGGTGCGGAGCCGCTGCACCGGCTGTACGAGCGGGTGGTACGACCGATCGCGACACCCGCCACCAAGGGGGCGTTGTACCGGACATGGCGGCTGGTCAGCCTGGACGGCTCCTGCCTCGACGTCGCCGACACCGAGGAGAACTGCACCGCCTTCGGGCGCCCGGAGGCCAGCCGTGGCGAGAGCGCCTTCCCGCAGCTCCGCTTTGTGGCCCTGGTCGAGAACGGCACGCACGTGCTGTTCGGCGCTCGTCTGGGCAGCTTCGCGGATGGCGAGACGACGCTGGCCCATGCGGCGCTGCCGGCACTCCAGCCCGGCATGCTGTGCCTGGCCGATCGGCAGTTCTTCGGCCACGCGCTCTGGCAGGAGGCCGCCGCTACGGGCGCCGACCTGCTCTGGCGGGTGAAGCGCAACCTGCGGCTGCCGCGCGAGGCGGTGCTCCTCGACGGCTCCTACCTGACCACGATCTACCCCAGCGAGAAGGATCGGCGGCACAAGGCGAAAGGCGTCCAGGTGCGGGTGGCCGAGTATCGGCTCGAAGGGATCGCCAGCGCCGAGCCGCTGTACCGGCTGGTGACAACGATCCTCGACCCGGCCGCGGCACCCGTGGCGGAGCTGGCGGCCTTGTACCATGAACGCTGGGAGATCGAGGGTGCACTGGCCGAGCTGAAGACGCACCTGCGTGGGGCACGCATGGTCCTGCGCAGCAAGACACCCGAGCTGGTCCGGCAGGAGTTCTGGGGCCTGCTGCTGGCGCACTTCGCCGTGCGCGGCCTGATGCACGAGGCGGCGCTGCGGGCCGATGAGGACCCGGACCGGCTCTCGTTCCTGCACGCGGTGCGGGTCGTACGGCGCAAGCTGCCCTTGTTCGCAGCCCTTCCCCCCTCGACGCAGGCGTGCCCTGCATGAGGCGGTACTGGACGAGATCCTGGAGGAGCGCGTCGCAAGCAGCCGAGGCCGGCAGGTGCCACGCGGGGTCAAACGCAAGATGAGCAGCTACAAGCTCCGGCCGCGCGTGCCCCAGCCGACCACCTGGATCGACTTCGCCGCCGCCATCAGGATCGTAAAATGAACAGTATTGGGGCTAGCTCCCAACCGTGCCCTGCTCGAAATCTCGCTTGATCGATCCGTTATGACTTTTCACCTGGATGCGATGCCGAACAGAACGTTACGCCGATGCAAGGCCATGATGCCTCCCTATTCGAATGAATGCTCTACTGCCACGGCTGAGCCGCAAGGCCGGTTTGTAGCCTTGGGTGTGGCCGACAAACGGCCACAGAACACCGAGACGATGGCGTGACCGGTTTATTCCGGGTGACCAACCAACCGACACCCTCGATCCGGCGAAAGCCGTCGGCCTTCGTACTGGTCGTATCACTGTACCCGCCCGGTGAGGCCACAGGCCAGGCACCTGCGAGGACTTCCGACACTTTAGGCAGTGCTGATGTTGTGCTTGGTAGAGACATGTTAACCGACCGCGAGCCATTGCCCTCCAATCTCGTCATTGCGCACGCCATGATCCTGGCCGAGCGCGCCGCCCGGCTCGCGGCCGAGGCACGGGCCAGGGACGCCGAGGCTGAGGTCTCGGGCGTCAGGCGGGAGATCGAGCGCCTCAAGCTGCTGCTGGCCAAGGATGCGCCGCGAGCAGTTTGGCCGCTCTTCCGAGCGTGGCGCCAGGCTCATCGAGCAGCTCGAGCTGCAGCTCGCCGATGTTGAGGAGAGTGCGGCCGAAGAAGAGACCGCGGCCGAGATCGCGGCACCTGCTTCCGAGCGTAGGACACGATCAGGCGGCAGTACTCGCAAACTGGCCCGCCGTCCTACAAGCTGGCCAACTTCTTGCGCTCGCTCGCCTTGCCGGACTGGCAGTGTCGATTAAGTAAACGTCGCGACACTCTCAGTGGGGGAAGCCGGTGGGCGTAGGATTGAGGATCTTGCGGCGGACCCGGGAGGTAAGCCCAGAGGTCGTCGAGCGGTTCCGCAGCCTTCCGGTGGCCAACGTCAGCGACAGCATGGCGCGCATGAGCGCGGGAGGCGCCAGCCTTCGGCCGATGCATGTGGGCGGCGGGCTCGCCGGCCCGGCGCTGACGGTCAAGACGCGGCTTGGCGACAACCTGATGCTCCATAAGGCACTCGACTTGGCGGAGGCGGGTGACGTCATCGTCGTCGACGCCGGGGGCGACCTCACCAACTCGCTCATGGGCGAGCTCATGCTGGCCTACGCCGAGACGAAGCGCCTTGCCGGCATCGTCATCTACGGTGCTGTCCGCGATGTGGCCTACATACGCTCCCGCAGCCTCCCTCTCTTTGCCGCCGGCGTCACGCACCGAGGGCCGTACAAGGACGGCCCGGGCGAGATCAATGTGCCGATCGCGATTGAGGGGATGGTGATCCATCCGGGTGATCTGGTCCTTGGTGATGACGACGGCGTCCTCTGCGTGCCGTTCGACGATTGCGAGCAGGTCTATGCGGCCGCGAAGGCCAAGTACGATGTCGAGCAGCGCTCGATGCAGGCCATCCTGGCCGGCACGGATGATCGGTCCTGGGTTGATGCCACACTGCGGAAGCTGAATTGCGAGATCCAGAGCTAAGGCATGGCATGGCGGCTCGACGACATCCGCTGCCGCTCGGCCCCTCTGCTCCAGCATCAAGGGGAGACGCGCCTATGACAGCGAACCGTCGCGGCTTTACGGCTATGAGCCTGCTGGCAGCAGCAGGCGTCCTGCTGCTGGCTGGTCCGGCCGCAGCCGACTATCCCGAGCGGCCGATCACGATGATCGTGGCTTATCCCCCGGGTGGCTCAACCGATCAGACTGCCCGCCTCCTTGCCACCTTCCTCCAGAAGGAGCTCGGCGGGAACGCGAGCATTGTAGTGGAAAATCGCCCCGGCGCTGGCGGCGAGACCGGCTTCAGAGCCCTCGCTTCGGCCGAGCCGGACGGCTACACCATAGGCTTCATCAACACACCCCCCGTCGTGACGATCCCGATCGAGCGCGAGACCCGCTTCAACTGGCAATCGTTCGATCTGCTCGGCAACCTCATCGATGACCCCGGCGCCTTCTCGGTCCTCAACACGAGCGAGATCGAGAGCCTTGCCGACCTTGCCGCCTACGCCAAGGCCCACCCCGGCGAGGTGACGGTGGGGACGTCCGGCATCGGGTCGGATGACCATCTGGCAATGCTTGCCTTCCAGCGGATCGCGGGCGTGGAGATGACGCACGTTCCCTTCAAGGGGGCGGCCGATGTGCGTACGGCCCTCGCAGGCAATCACATCATGGTGGCTGCCATGAACATTGGCGAGGCGATGGCGGCCCAGGCAGGCGGCACCCCGATCCGCAGCCTGGGCCAAATGAGCTTGAAACGGAGCGACGTCGCGCCGGATGTGCCGACGTTCAAGGAGCAGGGTTACGACATCGAACTCAACTCCTTGCGAGGCACGGGCGCGCCGAAGGGGCTGCCACCCGAGGTCCGCGAGCGTCTTGTGGCAGCGATCGGCAAGGTCGCCGCCGATCCCGAGTTTCAGAAGCAGATGAAGGCGAGCTTCACGCCGATGCGCTTCCTGCCGCCGGATGAGCTCGCCACCGTGCTGAAGCAGAGCGAGGACAGCTTCCGCGCGCTCTGGCAGGAGAAGCCCTGGGTCGAGAAGTAAGCGCGATCATGCCCAGCCGACGGGCCCGGGTTTGAGCATGTATCACACGGAGGTTCTGCTGGCCGATCTGGGCCGCCACTTCGACAGCCTGACGGCGAACCCGGCGCTGGAGCAGGAACGCCGAGCTGACTGTCTGAAAGGGCGAATGGCGGGTCGATGCAGTGACTTGCCTCAGCTTTTCCGCCGTGGTCATGCGCTCATCCCTTTCTATCTCGATCCGTCGCATGCTCCGTTGCGGGAGTTTGTAGATCCTGTCGGCTGTCGATGCAGACATCAGCGAACGCTCCAACTCAAGTGATGTAGCCTGCCCTGGGCCACGGCGCGGATCGCGATGTCGCGGTCTGTGAGCATGCCGACTGGGCGGTCGTTCTCGCCCACCGGCAGCACGCCCATGCCGAGCTCCGCCATCCGGCTTGCGATCTGCTGGACCGTATCGATCCCTGTTCAGCGCTGCCCAACGGCCTTGAAGTTGTCCAGGAACAGCACGTCCCGGTTCATTTCCTGCAGGCTGAGCAGTCCGAGCATTCCGAGGTCGGCCCTCAACTGCGTGCGGAGCAGGCCTATGGCATGGTCGACCCCGGCCTCACCCGCTAAAGCCGAGGCGTAGTTGAACGGGCGGCCGATGAAAACGAACTGGGCGCCGAGACCCAGGGCCTTGAGGATGTCGGTGCCGCGCCGGAACCCGCTGTCGATCATGACGGCCATGCTGCCGGCTTCCTGGATGGCGGCCGGCAGGACACGCATGGGCGAGACCGCGCCATCGAGCTGCCGGCCGCCATGGTTGGACAGGATGATCCCATCCGCACCGACCTCTCGCGCTATTCTGACATCGCCTGGATGCAGCAACCCTTTGATGATCAGCCGGCCCTGCCACTGGGCGCGCACGAAACGCACGGTGTCCCAGTCGAGGGATTCGCGGCCGGAGAAATCGCGCACCGCCTGGCGTCGACAGCAGGGGCGCGCCGCGTTCCGGACCGGCATTCTCGAAATGCGGGTTTCCATGGCGCAGGAAGGTGCGCAGGAACGTGCCGATCGACCAGGTCGGATGCGTGATCCCGTTCCACAAGAGCGCTGCGTTCGGCCGTATCGGCGTCCGATAGCCTGTCCGCAGATTGTTCTCCCGGCTGGGCACGACGGCGCTGTCGGCGGTGACCACGAACGTGTCGATACCCGCCCGTGCCACGCGAGCGATCAATGCCGAGATCTCTGCGCGGTCATTCGAGAGATAGGCCTGATACCAGACACCCGGAGCGGCGGCCGCGATCTCCTCCAGAGGGATCAGCGACGCGGCGCTGATGACCATCGGGATGCCGGCCCGGGAAGCCGACCGGGCCAGGGACAGGTCACCCCGATATCCCGTCAAGGCACAGACTCCCATCGGGGCAATGCCGAAAGGCAGGGAATAACGCCGTCCCATCAGCTCGCAGTCGAGCGTCCGGCCCGTGACGCCGATCAACATGCGCGGCAGGAACTGTATCTCGTCGAATACGCGGCGATTGTCGGCGAGCGAGGCGTTCGTCTCCGCCCCGCCCGCGACATAGCCGAAGATGGGCAGCGGCAGCAGGCGGCGTGCCGCGGGCTCCAGATCTTCAAGCGCGAAGATCCGGCGCATGCGCCGTGGTGTGCGGTGCTGCTCCGGCAGGAGCTCGGCCCTGGGAGGTGCGGATGAAGCCGGAAGCGCTTTGCTCATGCTGGCTGCCTGATCTGCCCTGTACAAAGCGTCGTGTGCCGATGCAGCGCGTCAAGTCCGGCCAAATAGGGCATGATGAAATAAGCCGGACTTGACCATGTCGATCAGACGAACATACTAAGGGGTGGTTTTCAGAACGCGCTAAGTGGTTCATCCGGCAAGTTGCTCCATTTCAGAGCTGTCCCAAGCTGGAGGAGCCCTGATGCGACGGCTACGACTGCGCGCGCTGAGCGAGGCGGAGCGGACGGCGGTTGAGAAGCTGGCCCATTCGCGCACTGCCCCGGCGCGGCAGGTCGAGCGGGCGCGCATCGTCTGGCAGGCGAGCCAGGATCAGATGGCGCCGGCGATCGCGGCGGCGCTGCACCTGACCGCCTACACGGTGCGCGACTGGGTCAAGCGCTTCAACGCTCAAGGCTTGGCCGGGCTGGAGGACCAGCCCCGCGCCGGTCGTCCGCCGACCTATACGCCCGAGCAGGTGGCGACGGTGATCGCCACCGCGCTGACCGATCCCAAGCGCTTGGACCTGCCGTTCGGGTCATGGACGCTGGACCGGCTGGCGGCCTACCTGAGCGAGCACAAAGGGATCGCGATCAAGCGCAGCCGGATCGACGAGATCCTGCTCAAGGAAGGCTTGCGCTGGCGGCGGCACGAGACGTGGTTCGGGGAGCGGGTCGATCCTGCGTTCGCGGAAAAAAGGGGCGGATCGAGAGCCTCTACACTGCCCCGCCTCCAGGCAGCGTAGTCGTCTGCCTGGATGAGATGGGGCCGGAGAGCGCCAAGACCTTCCCCGGCCAAACCCTGGTGGAGACCAGCGGGCTGACCGCCGGACGAGCCAAGCAGGAGATTGATTATGGCCGGCGCGGCAAGGGCTACATCTTCGGTGCGTTCCGCCCCGCCACCGGCGAGGCTTTTACCCGACCTTACCTCAGCCGCAGCACCGCCTGTTGGGTGGCCTTCCTGGAGGAGGTCGAGCTTTGGCTGCCGGCCGAGAGCGAGCGGGTCTACGCCATCCTCGACAACCTGAGCGCGCACCGGGCCACGGACGTGCTGCTGTTCATGCTGGCGCACCCGCGCTGGGAGATGGTCTTCCAGCCTAAGTACGCCGCCTATCTCAACCTGATCGAGCCGTGGTGGAAGGTGTTGCGCTCGCTGGCCCTGAAGGGCCGGCGCTTCGAGACCTGGGAGGAGATCGTTCAGGCCGTGGCGCGCGCGACAACCTACTGGAACGCCCACCGGCACCCCTTCGTCTGGGGTCGCCGGCGTCGCCACAAGGCACGCCGCCAACCTGGCATCGCCCTCGTCCCAAAAGCTGCCTGACTTGCCGGATGAACCACTAAGGCGGTTGGCGATGATGAAGATGCAGGCCGCGGTCAGGAGGGCCAGGATGATGCGGCCCAGCCTGTCCTGCCGGCGGTCCAGCCGCTTGTTGGCCAGCAACCATGCGCAGTCGTGCTCGACCACGCAGCGGACCGCGCCGAGGCCCGAGCCGTGCGGCTCGCCCACCTCGCGGATGAAGGGCTGGATGCCGTCCTGCCGGCAGAGTTTGCGGTTGTCCGCGCTGGCGTAGGCCGCATCGGCGTAGAGCCTGCCGATCGCAGCACAAACGGCCAGGGCCAAGCGCAGCAAGTGCGGGAAGAGCCGCGTGTCGTGGACGTTGGCGGCCGAGGGGACGGCGGCCAGCGGGAGGCCGTCGGTCGAGGCCACGATATGGTACTTGGTCCCGGCCTTGCCGCGGTCGGTGGGATTAGGCCCGGTCAGCTCGCCGCCACGTTTGGCGCGGACCGAACAACTGTCGACCACGACGTCCCAAGAGGCGGCCTCAGGCCCCGAGCGCACCATCCGGATCAGGGCGACATGGACCTGGTGCAGCAAGGCCGTAGCGCTCCAGCCGTCCAGGCGGCGGCGCAGGGTGGAGCCGCACGCGCGCCCGGCCGCAGCCCGCAGCTCCCGCCACTGCACGCCCTCGCGGACGAAGAAGCGCAGCGTCTCGACGACCTCGATAGTCGGTAAGGGTGGCCGCCCGGTCCCGTACCGCCGGTCCTCGATCCGGTCGATGATCTCCGCCACCAACGCCGCCGCCCTCGACACCATGCTCGCCTCCCTGTGCCCGAAGCACGGAAAACGAGCGCCAGGGACGTCGGATGCCGAGAGGCTGACGAGCTACAGGGTTCTGGAAACCGCCCCTAAACCGTGACCAGTTCGAGACCGATAGTTTTGGTTGCCGGTTGGGGTAGGATGGGACAGCTCAGTAGTGCCAGGAGGTGTCCTGTTCCGTCATGTTGTTGGTTGAGCATGCCCGCTGGGGTCAGACGCCCGAGGATTTGCGCCGGCTAGCGGTGAGCGCGCCGCACCGGCGCACCCGTGAACGCTTCTTGGCCCTCTACGACATCGTGCAAGGGAGCCGTGGCGCCACCTGCATCGCCCTGCGCGCGGGCCGCCATCCACAGACCGTGATGGGTTGGTTGCACACCTACAATGTGCACGGCCCTGACGCTCTGGTTTACCGCCGCACCGGCGGTCGTCCCCCCTTTGTCCCCGCATCGAGGCTGGCCTTGGCGAAGCCATCCGCGCCGCCCAGCGCACCGCGGCCGCCCCGCTTGTAGCCGGCGCCGAGCCGGCCCCCCGCTGGACGCTCAAGCGCCTGGTCGCCTGGGTGCGTGAGCGGTTCGGCCGGATCTGCTGCCGCGAGACGATCCGGGCGGCTCTGCACCGTCTCGATCTGAGCTGGAAGAAGGCCAAGAAGCTGCTCGGCCGGGCCGACCCGGTGCGGCGGCAGGCGTTCGTCGAGCAGCTGCAAAGCGTGCTGGCCGCGGCCCAGCGTGACCAGCACCTTCTCGTCTACCTGGATGAGGCCCACATCCACCAGGATGCCGACCTCGGCTATGGCTGGGCCGCACGCGGCCAGCGGCTGTGGGTGGCCTCCAGCTCGCCGGGTCTCTCGGCCAAGGTCTCGTTCTACGGCCTCTACCTCTACAACGAAGCGCAGGTGCGGCTGTGGCCCTACCCGCGCGCCAACGGCGCGCACACCATCGACGTGCTGCGTCGGCTGCGCGACGAGCACCCGGACCGGGCGCTGGTCGTGCTGTGGGACGGCGCATCATACCACCGGGCCGGCGCGGTGCGGGACGCGGCGGCGACGCTGAACATCGAGCTGATGCCGCTGCCGGGCTACAGCCCCGACCTGATGCCGGTCGAGGCGCTGTGGCGCTGGCTGCGCGAGGACGTGACCTACCATCACTGCCATCCCAGCCGGGACGACCTCACCCGTCGCATCGCCGCCTTCCAGGCCCGCGTCAATCAACAGCCCTTCGTCCTCGCCGACCGCCTCTGGGTCAAAGACCAGCTCGATCCCGAGGAGGAGAAACTCAGGTTCTCAAACTAGACGCGGTTTAGAATAGAACCGGGCCACCTTCTTTCGACGCCCTTCGGCCTGGATGTGGCGACGGGCCGCTGCCATTCGGCGCGCCAGATTCTCTGTCGCGAGGAGGGCTCCCTACAAGGCCGTCGGGCCAGCAATCACGCCGGAAGGAACCATCCATGCGGCTCAGCCGACGCAGCGCACTTTGCGGATTTGCCGCCCTGACCGGGCTTGCTCGCTTAGCCGCCGTGCGATCGGCGGCGGCACAGGCGGGCTACCCTGAGCGCCCGATACGCCTGATCGTACCCTATGCCGCCGGCGGGCAGGCGGATCTCGTTGCGCGCATCCTGGGCGAGGGCTTGCACCAGGTGCTTGGCCAGTCCGCGGTGGTGGAGAACCGGACCGGCGCTGGTGGCGTCATCGGTACCAACGCCGGGGCTCGGGCCGACCCGGACGGCTACACGCTGACCGTCGGCACGATTGCCACCCACGCCATCGTGCCCGTTCTGCAAACCAATGTGCCTTACAACCACATGCGGGACTTCGCACCTATAGCCCTGCTGATCCGCCAGCCTCTGATCCTGGTGGTGAACCCTGGCCTTCCTGTGCAGAGCCTGGAAGAGTTCCTGGACTATGCGAAAGAGAGGCGTGGACCGCTGAACTTCGGCTCCTCGGGCGTGGGTACGTCGCTCCATCTGGCCGGCGAGATGTTCAAGTTGCAGACCGGGGCCAGCACCATGGTCCATGTGCCTTACCGCGGCTCGGGCCCGATGATGACCGACCTTGTAGGAGGGCAGATCCAGCTGGCGTTCGACGCGCCGCTGACTGCCCTGCCGTTCGTGCAAGGGGGTCAGGTGCGTGGGATCGCGGTGACCGGTCCCACGCGGCTGGCAGCAGCACCTGATCTGCCCCCTGTAGCAGAGAGGTTGCCGGGCTTCGACGTGCATAGTTGGACAGCACTCTTCGCCCCAGCCGGCACCCCGCAGCCCGTGCTCGACCGCTTGAATGCAGCGGTGCATGAGGTCTGGAACCAGGTCGAGGTGCAAAAGCGCCTGCGCGATCTGGGTGCCGAGCCGGCGGCGGGATCGGCCGCTGACCTCGGGGGCTTTGTGGCCAGCGAGACGGAGAAGTGGCGCGGCGTGATCCGCGCCGCCAACGTGCAGCCGCAATAAGCCCGCCCAGCGGACGGCGGCGGTGCAGGCCTCCGGCGCCGCTGCTCGTCTCGGGATGGCTGTCACGGCTCAACTTTTTGCTCAGCCCTATTTTCGGCCTCATCTTAGCAAAATCTGCGCCGGGCATTGATGCTGGCCTGGGGTGAACCCATGATCTTCGGCATTGAGCTGATCAGCCGGTGTCCTCCATGAACGCTGCTTCTGTCCAGCCGTCAGATCTTCTCGACACACTTGCCGCACGTCTTGGGTCTAACCAGGTGCTGGTGGAATCTTCGGCGCTTGCGCCTCATCTCGTCGAAGAACGCCGCCTCTATCGCGGCTCAGCCATCGCAGTGGTGCGCCCCCGCGACACTGAGGAGGTGGCCTTTGTCGTCGCACAATGTGCGAAGCATGGGGTGCCTGTCGTCCCGCAGGGCGGGAACACGGGGCTCGTCGGCGGGGGTGTTCCGTTCGGCGGAGTCGTCCTGTCTCTCGGGCGGCTGAGCCGCATCCGGGAGATCGATCCGGTTAACGCCACGATCACTGCAGAGGCGGGCTGCACTCTCCAGAGTGTCCAGCAGGCCGCCGCGGCGGTCGACCGGTTCTTCCCGCTCTCTCTTGCCTCGGAAGGCTCCTGCCAGATCGGCGGTAATCTTTCGACGAACGCGGGCGGGACAGCGGTGCTACGCTACGGCAATGCTCGTGATCTGGTGCTTGGGCTTGAAGTCGTTCTCGCCGACGGGCGGGTCTGGAATGGCCTCAAGGGTCTGCGGAAGGACAACTCGGGCTATGATCTGAAGAACCTGTTCGTGGGATCGGAAGGTACGCTCGGCATCATCACCGCGGCAGTCCTGAAACTCCTGCCGATGCCACGGGCGCGGATCACAGCTCTTGTCGGCTGCGCGTCGTCGCACCAAGCCTTGCAGGTTTTTGATCGGCTGCGAGCGAGTGCCGGGGATGCACTCACGGCCTTTGAGTTCATGCCCCGGTTTGCTCTCGAGATGGTCCTCAAGCATGCCCCGGGCGCGGTACGGCCGCTTGCGGGCGACCACCCGTCCTACGCGCTCATCGAGCTATCCTCGCCGGACCCCGGCGCCAACCTTGCGGAGGAGCTTGAGACGATCCTGGCGCAGGCGATCGAGGACGACCTGCTCGAGGACGCGACCATCGCCGCCAGCGAGGCGCAGAACCGAGGCCTCTGGCATCTGCGCGAGAGCATGTCCGAAGTACAGGAACGAGAGGGAGGCTCGATCAAGCACGACGTCTCCGTGCCGGTCTCCCGCGTTGCCGAGTTCATCGAGAAGGCGACGGAGGCCTGCGCGGCGGCCATGCCGAACGTGCGGGTTTGTGCCTTCGGGCATTTCGGCGACGGCAATATCCACTTCAACCTCAGCCAGCCCGTCGGCATGGACAAGGCTGCGTTCCTGAGGCACTGGAAGCGCTTCAATCGCCTCGTCCATGACATCGTGGCGAGCATGAACGGCTCGATTGCGGCCGAGCACGGCATCGGCCTGATCAAGCGGGATGAGCTCCTTCTCTACAAGGATCCGGTCGCGATCGATCTGATGCGGACGCTGAAGCGGGCACTCGATCCCGAGAACATCCTGAACCCGGGCAAGGTAGTGGCGCTTGCCGATGATGCACCTCCGGCCTTGCCCGGGACCGAGGTCGGCTAGGCAAAGGTGGCGCTACAATCGAGCGTTCATCGGTGAGCCTACCCCTCGATGCTGATCCCGGCAGCCTTGGCCACCTCTGCCCATTTCTGGGTCTCGGCACTGATGAACTGGGCGAACTCCTCCGGCGTGTTGCCCACCGGCTTGGCGCCGATAGAGACGATGCGCTCCTGGATGTGGGGCAGGCGGACGATGCGCTGCACCTCGGCGCTGACCTTCTGCACGATCTCGGGCGGCGTGCCGGCCGGCGCGAAGAGGGCCTGCCAGGAGGTTGCCTCGAAGCCGGGAACGAACTCCGCTACCGCCGGGACGTCAGGCAGCAGGGGCGAGCGCTCCAGGCTCGTCACGGCCAGCGCCCGCACCCCTCCGGCCTTGGCCTGCTGTGCCGCGAGCGGGATGTTGTCAAACGACAGGTCCACGTGGCCCGCCACCACGTCCATGATCAGCTGTCCACTGCCCTTGTAGGGCACGTGCGTCATGCGGGTGCCGGTGCGGACCATGAACAGCTCTCCGGACACGTGCTGCGAGGTGCCCACGCCGGAGGAGGCGAAGGTGAGCTCGTCCGGCTTGGCCTTGAGCAGCTCGATCAGCTCCGGAACCGACTTGGCCTCGATCTTCGGATTGACGACCAGGACATTCGGCAGTGTCGCAATCAGGGATACGGGCGCGAAATCCGAGAGGCCGAAGGGCAGCTTTTTGAAGATCAGCGGGTTGATCGTGTGGGTGGCGACCGTGCCGATCCCCAGCGTGTAGCCGTCCGGGGTGGCACGGGCGAGCTGCTCTGTGCCGATATTGCCGCTGGCGCCGGGCTTGTTTTCGACCAGGAAACGCTGGCCCAGTGACTTGCTCAGCTCGTCCGCCAGCAAGCGCGCGAACATGTCGGAGGTGCCGCCGGCGGCATAAGGGACGAGGATCGTCACCAGCCTGCTTGGATAGTCGGCGGCCTTGTCCTGTGCCATCGCGACAGGTGCGATCTGCAGGATCGCCAAGGCAATCGGCAGGTCTCGTAGAAGTGTTCTCCTCAGCACGTGATGTCCCTCTCGTCGTCCTGTGTTGCCATTCGGAAACGCGGCGCACCGAGTAAACCACCCAGCATCCGTCGCTCCGTACAGTTGAGATGCTGCTCCTCTGATCGGTTCGCCCAGGTGCTTTCGAGGGCAGCTGCAGCGGGACAAGGTCGTGCTCACCTTCGGCGCATGGAGGCCTCGTAGCGCGCCCTGTTCTCCTCGTTGGGCGGGTAGAGGCCCGGAAGGGCAGCGCCCCGCTCCACCTCCTGTATGATCCACGCTTCGAGTTGCTCCTGCTCGGGCGCGGTCGCGACGACCTCATCGAGCAAGGCTGCCGGGATCAGCACGGCACCATCCGCATCGACCACGACGACATCGTCCGGGAAAACCGCGACGCCACCGCAGCCGATCGGCTCCTGCCAGTTGACGAAGGTGAGGCCAGCGACTGACGGTGGTGCCGCTACACCCTGGCACCAGACCGGCAGACCAGTGCCGAGGACGCCAGCAGCGTCCCGGACCACGCCATCGGTCACCAGCGCCGCAACGCCCCGCGTCTTCATCCGGGCGCAGAGGATGTCGCCGAAAATGCCGGCATCAGTGACACCCATGGCGTCCACCACAGCAATGCAGCCCTCGGGCATGTCCTCGATTGCCGCCCGGGTCGAGCGCGGCGAGGACCAGGAGGCCGGTGTCGCCAGATCCTCGCGCGCCGGGATGAAGCGAAGCGTGAAGGCCCGGCCGACAAGGCGCGGCTGGTCGGGCCGCAGCGGACGAGTACCGCGCATCCAGACATTCCGGAGGCCCTTCTTCAGCAGGATCGTTGTCAGCGTTGCCGTCGACACCCCCGAGAGAGCTTCCACGATCTTCGCTTCAAGTGCCATGTGCAATTCCCCCGCTGACCCCCAGCGCGCCGCCCTTTAGATGCTCGCGATCAGGCCGCCATCCACTCGGATCACCGAGCCTGTGAGATAGGACGCCCGAGCGCTCGCGAGGAAGGCTACGACATCCGCATACTCCTCCGGCTCGCCGTAGCGGCCGATCGGAATGGAGCCAGTGCTCTCGGCCGCCACCTCCTCGACCGCGCGTCCCTCGCGCTCGGCTTTGGCCCTGTCGAGAAAGCGGATGCGGTCGGTCGCGATGCGACCGGGAAGGATGATGTTCGCCGTGATGCCGTCCCGCGCCACCTCGCGCGCCAGCGTCTTCGACCAGCCGACGAGCGAGAGCCGCAGCGCGTTCGAGATGCCGAGATTGGGGATGGGTGCCACGACACCCGAGGAGGTGCTGGTGATGATCCGGCCCCAGCGACGCTCACGCATCCCGGGCAGCACCCTGTCGGTGATGGCGATCACCGACAGCACCATGGATTGGAAGCTCCGGCTCCAAAGGGCGGAGTCCTGGCCGGATGCGGGCGTAGGCGGCGGGCCGCCGGTGTTGTTCACCAGCACGTCGACTGGCCCGAAGTGGCGCTCGATGGCACTCACCCGCTCATTGACGATCGAGAGGTCGGCCAAGTCCCAGGTCAGCGACAGCCCTTCGGAGCCTGCGCCTTCGATCTCACGCACAGTGGCATCCAGGGCCGCAGCATTGATGTCACCGACCGCGACGCGCGCGCCTTCCCGCGCCAGCGCCTTCGCGATCGCCCGCCCGAGCCCGCCGCCGCCGCCCAGCACCAGCGCCGTCCTGCCGGCCAGACCCAAATCCATGCCCTTACTCCTCCGCTGGCCGGAAAGGTGCAATCCTGCCTGATTGCATCATGCGACGGGCTCGATCAGTGGCATCCAGGGGTCCCTCAGCCCGTCCGGGCATCTACGGTAGCTCTGGCGGGCGCGTTGCTGGCCGGCACCGTCCCGGGCCGCGGTCCCCCTCCGATCTCGGCCATGATCACTTGCGCCTGCTTCGCAACATGCCGGCCGATCGGGATCGCGGACGTTGCCGCCGGCGAGGGTGCGTTGCAGATGTGGATGGTGCGGGCGGTGCGCTTGATCAGGAAGTCGTGCACGAGCGTGCCGTCGCGCAGTACGGCCTGTGCTCGCACACCGCTCGGATGCGGGCCCAGATCCTTTACCGTCAGCTCGGGGCAGTACTTCCGGCAGAGCTCGAGGTAGCGCGGCGGCTGAGCGAGTTCCTGAACTCGTCGAGCCCGGAGCGGCCGTGCTTGCGTAGCACGTTCCAGGTGCCGGGGAAGCTCAGTGCCTGGGCCGTGTCCTTGAGGTCGAAGGCGTAGCGGCTGTAGCCCTCGCGCTTGAAGCTGAAGACCGCGTTCGGCCCCACCGTGACATAGCCGCCGATCATGCGGGTGAGATGCACCCCCAGGAAGGGCAGGCTCGGGTCCGGGATCGGGTAGATCAGATGCTTGACGATGTCGTTCTTGTCTGGCGGCAGCCGGTAATACTCGCCGCGGAACGGCACGATCTGGAAGTCGGCCTCGACCCCGCATAGCCGCGCCAGCCGGTCGGCCATGAGGCCGGCGCAGGCGACGAGGACGCGGGCCCGGAAGCTCTCCTGGCCGGCCACGACCGTCACCCCGTCCGGCTCCTCGCGGATGTCGGTCACGGCCAGGCCGGTGCGGAACTCGCCGCCGCGGCTCCTCGCCACCTCGGCCATCTTCCGCGTGACGAGCCCGTAGTCGACGATGCCGGTGGCCGGGACGAATAGGGCACCCAGGCCTGTGATGTGCGGCTCGCGCCGTCTAAGCTCGGTGGCATCAAGGCGCTCGACCGTGATCTCGTTCTGTAGGCAGCGCTCCTCGAGCGCGTCCATGCGCTGCAGCTCGATCTCGCTCGTGGCAACAAGGAGCTTGTGTACCGGTCCACAGTTCTGAGACACCGCTCTGCGCTTACGCGGCCATCGGCAGGGCCGTGGTCTGCTCGGCCCGGACCTGAGCGGGTGTCCTGTAGCCGTGCCGCTCGATGATCCAGGACTGGTTGTAGGTCTGCCGGAAGGCGAGGAGTGCCAAGCGCAACTCCTCGACGGTGTCGAAGCGGCGGACCCACAACAGGTTCTCCTTCAGCACCCGGATGAAGCGCTCGGCGCAGCCGTTCCCTTCCGGCTCCCGAACGAACGCCGGCGAGCTTTCGATGCCGAGGAACCGGATCTCGGCCTGGAAGTCGTGGCTGACGTACTGACTGCCGTGGTCGTGGCGGAGCCGAAGGCCGGCAGCGATGCCCTTGGCGAAGCCGCCATGACATTGGCGGACGGCCTGCTTGACCGGCTCGAGGGCCTGGAAGCGATCGGCGCTGCGGCTGGCGTGAATGCCGACGCACTCGGCCGAGCAGTGATCGACGGTGATGAACACAGCGGCCTGGCCCTCGCCCGTCATGACCGAGGTCAGGTCGGTGCCCCACATGACATCCACCTGCTCGGTGATGATCGTGCCGTCGTGGGCCCTCGAGCCGTGCGGTCGGCCGGCACGCTGGTGCGCCAACAGGCGGTTCTCGCGCATGAGCCGCAGAACGCGGCGCCGGCTGGTGCGGATGCCGGCAAAGCGTAGCCGGGCCCACAGCTTGCGGTAGCCCTCACCATGAAGGGGCTGTCTTCGAGCAGCTGTCGGATTGCCGCCACCAGGCCTTCGTCCGCCATCGCGCCTTGCGGCCCGGGCCGCCTGCGGACGGCCTCCGCCGAGCGATGACGGTGGCGATAGAGTGGTCGCCCGTGAGACGCCCCAGAGGTGCGTGACCCGCTGAAGACCGTAGACTTGGGCGGTGGAGGGCGAGACCTGCCGACTCATCGTCTCGACCTCCGGCGCCCCAAAGGGCGGTGCGTCTCCAAGCGCTCGATCTTCGCCTCCAGAAGCTCGGCCGTCATCGTCAGCTCGCCGACCTTGGCCTGCAGCCGTCCGATCTCGGCATCCCGCGCATCAGCTGGCCGGCTCTTCAGCGACGCCTCACCCGCGGCCAGGAACTGGTCGCGCCAGCCGCTCAGCTCGGCCGCGGTCACAGCCAGCTCGCGCGAGATCAGCTCCAGGTCCTCGCCCCGCAGGAGCCGCAGCACGGTCTCCTGCTTGCGCCGTGCCGACATCCGCCGCCGCGGCTCGGGCGTGGGCCCGTCTCCGCCAGCGTGGTGGGCGCGCTCCGCCGGGCCCACGCCCACCCCAACCGTCTCGTCCATCCTCACCTCCTTGCAGTTGCCTACCTGCAAAGCGGTGTCTCAGCGAACTGTAGGCCGGGGGACTTGCCGCAACGCTCGAACGGCACGCCATGCTCCCTGGCGAAGCGGATTGTGGCCTCCGCCCCTTCCTTCGAGAAGCGGGCCTTCAGACTGCCCGGGGCATAGTAGACCCCGGCATGAATGACCCCGCTGTTGCGGCCGGTCTGATGGCGGGCGAGGTCGGGCTCCTTCTCGAGCAAGAGCAGCGAGCGTCCGGGCTTGCACTCGAGCAGGTGCATGGCGGTCGAGACACCGACAATGCCACCGCCGATCACCACATAGTCGAGGAGCATTGCGCTTCTCCCGGCACGGTGCTTGGGGAGCTCTAGTCGGCGTAGACGCCAGCTGCTTTGACCAGCGGCTCCCACTTGGCGATCTCGGCCCGGTACGTCGTCTGCAGTGCCTCGGGGCTCGCCCGCTCCGGGGGGACGGGTACAGTCGCAAGATCGGCCAGCCGCTTCGTCACCTGCGGGTCCTGGACCGCCGTCCTCAACGCACTCACAAGCCTATCGATCACCTCCTGCGGAACCCCGGCCGGTGCATAAAGCCCATGCCAGACTGTGGTCTCGAAGCCCTTCAGCCCGGCCTCATCGACTGTCGGAAGGTCCGGCAAATCGGCGATCCGGCTCTTCGTCGTCACCGCGTAGGCTTTGATCTTGGCGCTCCGGACGTGGCTTATGGTGTTGGTCGCCTGATCGCACATGAGATCGATCTGCCCACCCAGCAGGTCGATCATCGCCGGGCCGACGCCCTTGTAGGACACCGGTGTCATACCGGCCCGATGAAGTGGTGACGGATCAGTCGAGCGGCCGAGGCGTTTCGGGGGCATTCTTCTTGCCCGAGTTCGCGGTGCATGGGCACACGGCAAAATTAATGTTATGTATCGAGTGGCTTACGAATCGGCGATCGTGTGCCCACATCTACACCTGCATGCCCACATGGAATCTACTTTCCTGCCGCTGGTTCACGCTGTAACAAGGCACAATGCTTGCCCACAGACCGCAAACTCGGGTCTTGGTGATGCCGCCATGCTCATCAGCCTTGGCTATTCGCGCTGACCGCGAGCAGCCGAGCTGCGCCGGCTCGCCCGCCGCGAGCGCGACGGTTGGGTCAGCGCCCGCCTGCTTGCTCTGGCCAAGGCGCTCGACGGCCTCCCTCGCGAGGAAGCAGCGAGGCTCGCGGGGATGACCGGGCAGACGCTTGGCGATTGGGTCCACCGCTACAACAAGGAGGGTGTCGAGGCCCTGCGGGACCGGCCTCGATCCGGCCGCCCCTGTGCCTTGGACGAGGGCCAGCAGGCTGCGCTCAAGGCGCTTGTCCTGCGCGGCCCGGACCTGAAAAGGACGGCTGCGTCGCCTGGCGTGCCCGCGACCTCTGCGACGTGCTCGAACGTCGCTTGGGCGTCCGCTACCGCGAGGCCGGGATGCTCAGGCTGCTCAAGGGCCTCACACCTCTCCCGGCAGAGAGGCCCGGCCGGTCCACCCCGAGGCCGATCCTGTGGCGCAGGAGCGGTTCAGAAATGTGGTGCTGTGGCTGGGGCGTGCGCGAAGCTCTGCCCGGCCTTGAGCTGGTCGACCGTGAGATAGTCGCCGATCAGGAGCCCACGCTCGCCCACCATCACCGATCCGCCGCGGGGCAGCCCGATCACCTGAACCACAAGCTGGTCTCCATCCGGATCGGTCGGAGCCGGAATGGAGAGCGAAGCGCGGTCGGCATTGCTCGCCACCTCCACGGGAGGGGCTAGACCCACGACCGGAGGACGGTTGACCGGCACGGGCCTGAAATAGATCGGCGTGGCGCCATAGGAGCCGAAAGTGTAGGGCTCCTGGCGTCCGTCCGTGGCCTGGAGGACGCGGTCACGCACGCGGCGGAAGAAGAGCTCGAGCTCGAGCCCGGGAACGTTCAGCTCCTCCAGCAGGGCGGCAGTGTAGGGGCTGTGCTCGCCTCCCTCATCCTCTGCCAGGGCGTTGGCGCGCGTGGCGGTCGCGACGATCGTGTCGGGCGGGGTATCGTCCACCCGGCTGAGTCCGGCCCGGGCAGCGACCGGTCGTGCCCCGCCGCTCTGGATGAGCCGGTCGTCGAAGGGGCCGTCCCTGGAGGCGTCGAGGATCATGATCCCAAGCCTTCTGGCTTGGCCGACCTCACCCAGGAACAGGTTGAGCGGCAGTGTCTCGTAGACGAGATCACGGTCACGCTCGAGCTTTGCGTCCGCCGGCACCAGGAAATTCTGTCCGTCGACCTGGAGGCCGTAGCCGGCAAAGTAGGCGAGTGTCAGGTCTGCATCCGCGGCCTTGAGGCCGAAGTCGCGCAGCTTGGTGCCGAGCAGGCGAAAGTCGGGGTCGAGCACGAGCTCGGCCTCGAAGCCGAGCCTGCCCAAAGCCTCGGCCATCGCTTGAGCGTCACGGACTGTGTTGTCCAGCTTGGGCGCGTGCGCGTAGGTCCCAATGCCAACGACGAGCGCAACACGCCGCTCCTCGTCGGCCAGGAGCATCGGCGATGGTATGAGCCACGCCAGCAGCAGAAGGAGGGAACAACAGAGACCGCGCACGCCTTCCTTCCTTGAATGTGTGCCTGAGTGCCCGGCGAGATCCCTTAGCCTGCCTAAGCGCTTCACCTCATCTGCCGACTAAAAGCATTGTGCCGAGTGCTCACTCCTTGATATGCGCCCTCGCGGCCGAAAGCCCAATCCACCCGGGCACAGAGCTGGTTGTCTCGGCGCCGTGACCAGCTTGGACAGAGGCATCGTCTACGACTCTGTTGAGCCATTTTCAGTGGATCGATCTTTGGCACACTATTTCCTCGAGGAATGGAATTTTCGTAGCTACAACCAACCCTATCCCTGCGCTTTTGCCACCGGCGCAGTAATCTTCCATCTTTCCTCTATTGAAAAGGGACTTTAGCCGACAAGAACGTTGACTTACACCAGATCCTTGAAATGGAAAACATGACCAGCATTGCCCTTACCACCCGTGGCCGATGGCGCTATGCGCCTTTCCTCCTGCTCGCACTCGCATTCCTGCTGTTCTTTGTGCTAGCGAGCCGGTTCGTCGATCTGTTCACCTTGGTCTCGCAAAAGGGTCCGCTCGGGGGTGACACCTAGGGCGGGGCCGAGATTTTCCTCAAGCTGAAGTACGAGTGGAAGCGCCCGCTCATGGGCCCGGTTGTCTGGGGCGCCACCTCACTGCTCCGCCTCATCCCGGGCGTGACGCCGACCACTGCGATCGCACTCGGCCTGGCGCTGCTCGCCACGCTCAATCTCGGCCTCGCTTTTCTCGTCGCCCACCGGCTCCCGGCCTCACCGCTTATCGCCCTGCTCGCCACCGGCTACTACGCGCTCTTCCTCTCGGCCTTGATCGGGCTGAGCATCGCCGACAGCTACACCATCTCGAGCCTGATGGTGCTGCTCGTGCTCTATGTCTGGCTGCGCGATCCGGCACCGTCCGATCTTGGTGGTTGTCTGCGGCTCGGTGGTGCCGTCGGGCTGGCAGGCTTGTGCAACACGCCATTCCTATTGCTCGCTGGCCCACCGGCCTTGCACGTGCTCCTTGCGGCCGATCTGCGCCGGAGCTTGTGGGTAGGTGTCCCGGTCCTTCGCCATGGTCGCAGCCGTGGTACTGACCCATGCCGCGCTGAAGTACGATAACCCGGCCGTCTACTTCGAGCGCTCCAGTGAATACACGGCGCGCTATGCCGATGCAGACCGCCAGCTCGAACCCAGCGCCTATGCCGATGTCGGCACCGCCTTCTTCGCCTACGCTGTTGCTGCGCCCAAGCCCGCCGTGCCGGGCCGTGACCTCAAAGCCCGCACCCTCAAGAACCATCTCATACCGGCCTCGGTAATTCTTGACAGATCGGCACTCCTTCAAGCGGAGGGCCGAACCCCAACTCCCCTTCATTGCGGGTGGCCTTATCGACCTCGCTGCCGTGGTCGTCGTCGTGGTGCTCGCGGTGCTCGCTGCTTTCGGCTGCCACGGGCGAATAGCGCTGCCCATCCTCGCCTTTCTCCCTGGGATCACAGCCTTTTACGCCTACTTCAACCCGCCGGACGCCATGCTCTACAGGGTCCAGCTTCGGCCGGCACTCTTCGTGCTCATGACGCTTGGCGCCCTCTCCCTGCCAAGCTCATCGCGTACGGCGATCCTGGCCCTCGCAGGGTGGCGGCCCTACTGGGAACCCGCAATCTCCCGGTTGCCTTGGCCGGTCCTTACGACTTCCGGGTCAAGAACGACCTCAGCGCGACCCCAGCCTCGGAGCTCGGCGAAGCTGTAGCAACCTGCAACTACCGGCACCCAGGCTTGCCACGCTGTCAGGCAGCGGCTCCTCCTGACAGGTCTTCGGCATCTAGCCAATCTCCTGACCTGTAGCAGCCAATCAGGACAGACCGGGCGGGCTCACCAAGGCCGAGCGCGAGATGATCGTGGTCGCGACCTCGGCAGCCAACCAGTGCCAGTACTGCGTCGTCGCCCATGGCGCCATCCTGCGCATCCGCGCCCGCGACCCGCTGATCGCCGATCAGATCGCAGCCAACTACCGTAAGGCCGACATCACCGCCCGACAGCGGGCCATGCTCGACTTCGCGATGAAGGTGGCGCAGCAGGCCGAGGCCGTGGACGAGGCCGACAGCGCAGCCCTGCGCGAGCACGGCTTCAGCGATGACGACATCTGGGACATGGCAGCCGTCGCCGCCTTCTTCGGCATGTCGAACCGCATGGCCAACTTCACCAGCCTGCGCCCCAATAACGAGTTCTACTCGCTAGGCCGAGACTGAGGCCGAATTCACGAGAAAGCTCCCAAGTTCTCACGGTCGTAGAATGCCCTCTGTTGACGTGGTTCCCGATTACCCAGTCGATGAGGTAAGCCGACCAGCGATGGCCTTCGTCACCTCGCGCGTGCCGGCTCTGCCGCCGATATCTGGCGTTTTCGGCCCTGATGCCAGCACCAGCTCCGTTGCTCGGCGTATGGAAGCGGCTGCAGCACCGCATCTCTGGTCATCCTGCCGTTCGGCCAGCCAGTCGAGCAGCATCGCCGCGGAGAGGATGGCAGCGACGGGATTGGCAAGGTTGCGGCCGGCGAGGTCTGGGGCGGTGCCGTGGGAGGGTTGGAAGACGCCGTGCCTGTCGCCGATGTCGGCCGAAGGTGCCACGCCCAGGCCGCCGACGATGCCGGCAGCGATCTCGGAGATGATGTCGCCGAAGATGTTCTCCGAGACCACGACGTCGTAGCGCTCGGGGTTGGTGACGAACATCATCGCACCAGCGTCGATGTACTGGCGCTCCGAGCCGATGTCGGGGTGGCGTGCGGCCACCTCGTCGAACACCTTGCGCATGAAGGCTTGGCTCGGGAGCGCATTGGCCTTGTCGAGCAGGGTGACATGGCCGGGCGTGCCGTGCCGCTGGCGGCGGCTGCGGGCCTGGGCGAAGGCGAGCTCGAACAGCTTCTCGCAGGTGGCCCGGGTGATCGTCATGCGGTCGCTGACGCTCTCGTCACTGGGCTCGCGCGGGTCGTTGCGGCCGGCGAACAGGCCCTCGGTGGTCTCGCGGATCACGAGGATGTCGATCTGCTCGGCCTTCAGCCGCGTCGGCACGCCGGGGAGCAGCTTCACGGGCCGGAGGCTGGCGTAGAGGCCGTAATGCTCGCGCAACTCGACCTGCGGGCCGGTCTCGGTGCCATCCGGGCGGCGCACGTCGGGCAGGCCCATGGCGCCGAACAGGACCGCATCGGCCTGCCCCACGGCGTCGCGCACGGCGAGCGACATGGCCTCGCCAGTCCGCCGGAAGCATTCGGCACCGGCTTCGTAGCTGGTCATGCAGAGCTGGAGGCCATGCCGGCGTGCGGCAGCCTCCAGGACGGCGACGGCAGCGGTCGTGACCTCGGGGCCGATGCCGTCCCCAGGCAGGACGGCAATCTGATAGGCGGTCATCCGCTCACCTTCAGCCCTTGGCGGTAGCGCTTCCAGTTGCGGACATACTTCTCCGTCCCGAGCCGGATGCGCTCCCGCTGCTCCGGCCGGACCTCGCCCACGACCTTGCCGGGCATGCCCATGACCAGCGAGTTGTCGGGGATCTCCTTGCCCTCGCCGATCAGCGCCTTGGCCCCGATCAGGCAGTTGCGGCCCGACCTTCGCACCGTTGAGCACGATGGCGCCGATGCCCACGAGCGTGCCCTCGCCGATCGTGCAGCCGTGCAGCACGGCCATGTGCCCGACCGTGACGTTGGGGCCGATCACCAGCGGATGGCCGGGGTCGGTGTGGCAGACGCAGTTGTCCTGCACGTTGCTGCCGCGCCCGACCGTGATCAGCTCGTTGTCGCCGCGCAGCACGGCCCCCCACCACACCGCGGCCTCGTGCTCGAGCCGGACCCGGCCGACCAGGACGGCCGTCGGCGCCACCCACCACTCCTCGCTCTCGGTCTCGAGGCCGACATCATCCAGCGTGTACAGCATGGTTCCTGCCCTTTTGGCCGCGCTGTCACGCCCGGCCGGAGCCCGAGGCCTCGCCACCCTCTGATGGCCGTCCACCTGCTGCGTCATAGGTGGCAACGGCTTCCTTGAGCCTGGCGAGGGCAACCGCGCGCCGTTCCGTGGCACTCCGGCGTGCCGTGGCGTCTGCATGGCGGGCGGCCATGGTCTCGCTCTCGTCGGCACGGACGAACTCGCGTGCCGCCTCGATCACTGCGTGCTCCTGCATGTCTCTTCCTCTCTGATCAGCAAGGCTACTCGGCTGCGACCGCCTGCAAGGGGACGGAGAGCGTGCCCTCCGCCATCAGGGCGGCGATGTCGGTCTCGGAGATGCCGGCCTCACGGGCTATCTCGGCCCCATGCTCGCCCACGCGCGGCGGCTGCCGCCGCAGGCCCGGGCGACCGCCCACCAGCGAGATGGGCAGCGCGGGCAAGCCTGCCACCGGGGTGTGCGCCCGCCCGCCTGCCGCCGCCTCGGCGCCGGTCAGGTCGGTTTGCAGGAGCCCACCGGAGGCCAGAAGATGTGGGTCGTCGAACAGGTCCGCGGGCTTGGCGATGGGGGCGAACGGCAGACCCAGCGCCTCGCAGCGCGCCATCAATTCATCCTTGGACAGCTTCCGGAAGGCCTCCTGGACATGCGGCAGGATGCGCGGCCGCTCGTCGGCACGCTGCTTCGGCGTCTGCAGGCCCGGATCGTTCAGGAGGTGCATGAGGTCGAAGGCCTCGCAGAACTGGCGCCACTGGGTTTCGGTGACCACGCCCACGAACACCTGCTGCTCCGGATCGGAGGACTCGAAGATGTCGTAGACCGGCCAGGGCCTGATCTTGGCCGGGTCGCCGTAGGTCGGCGGGTTGCGGCCGTCGACCGCCGCGTTGGCCATGTGCTGGCCCACCAGCACCATGCAGGTCTCGAACAGGCCGGACTGGACCTGGCCGCCGCGGCCGGTCCGCTCGCGCTCCCGCAAGGAGGCCATGATCGCGATCGCCGCGAACATGCCGCCCATGATGTCGTTGACCGAGGAGCCGGCGCGCAGAGGCTTGCCCGGAGGGCCGGTCATGTAGGCGAGGCCGGCCATCATCTGCACCACCTCGTCCAGCGCCGTACGGTGCTCGTAGGGCCCGGGCAGGAAGCCCTTGCAGGAGCAGTAGACGAGGCGGGGATTGGCTTCCGCCATGGCGGCAGGACCCAGGCCCAGCTTGTCCATGGCCCCAGGGCGGAAGTTCTCGATCAGCGCGTCGGCGGTGGAAGCGAGCTTCTTCACCAGGGCCAGCCCGGCCGGGCGCTTGAGGTCGACGCACAAGGAGCGCTTGTTGCGATTGAAGGTCGGGAAGAAGCCCAAGGCCGGTCCGGTCAGGCGGCGCGTGTTGTCGCCGGCAGGGGCCGGCTCGATCTTGATCACATCGGCGCCGAGATCGGCCAGGATCATGCCGCAGCTCGGGCCCATGACCATGTGGCTGAACTCGAGCACGCGGATGCCGGCGAGCGGCAGGGGGCCCGTGGGCGAGGAAGGATCGTGGCTCGACATCTCAGGCGGCCCTTTCGGCGTGGCTCAGATAGGTCTTGGTCAGGCCTGCCCCGGCGAGCTTGCCGTAGAGAACCTGCCCCGGCAGGAGCTGGGTCAGACGGCGCTGGGCCTGGATCAGGGTCTCGAGGTCGATGCCGGTGTCGAAGCCCATCTCCTCCAGCATGAAGACGAGGTCCTCGGTGGCGACGTTGCCGCTCGCTCCTGGGGCATGCGGGCAGCCGCCGAGGCCGCCCAGCGAGGCATCGAACGAGCGGATGCCGACATCGAGGGCGGCCACCACGTTGGCGAGGCCAAGGCCGCGCGTGTCGTGAAAGTGAGCCGAGTGGAGGCGGTCGCCGGCGACGGCCCGCACCCGACCGAACAGGCGCCGGACCTGGCCCGGGTTGGCGTAGCCCACCGTGTCGGCAAGGCCGATCGTGTCGGCACCGGCCTCAAGACAGGCTTCCGCGATCCGCACCACCTCATCCTCGCTCACCTCGCCCTGGATGGTGCAGCCGAAGGTGGTGGCGAGGCCCGCATCGACCCGCACCGGCCGGCCGACATCCTTGCGCACCTCGCAGATCCGGCCGAGCTCGGCCACCATCTCGTCCGGCGTGCGTCGCACGTTGGCCCGGCTGTGCGCGTCGCTGGCCGAGACTGGGGCGATCAGCGTATCGGCGCCGGCTGCGATCGCGGCCATGGCCCCTTTCTGGTTCGGGACCAGGGCGGTGATGGTGGTGCCGGGCAGGCGCTTGGCCGCTGCCACCACCTGTGCCGCGTCCGCCATCTGCGGCATCAGCTTCGGCGGGACGAACGATGCCGCCTCGAACCGCCGCACCCCGGCGCCATGCTCGGCCTCGAGCCAGGCGATCTTGTCCTCGGTCGGCATCACACGGTCCAGGATCTGCAACCCATCCCGCAGACCCACTTCGACCACTTCGACCTTCTCACGCGACATCGGCTCAGGCTCCCTGATCCACAATCCTGGTCGGCTCGTCAGTCGGCCGAGAGCTTCAACTCGTGGATGATCTTGCCACGGGCCTCGTAGTCGGCGCTGATCTGCTTGGCGAAGTCGGCGGGGCTGCCGCCGGCGACCAGCATGCCCTGCTGCTCCAGCGACTGCCGCTCGGCCGGGGCCGCCAGGATCTCGTTGATCTCGCTGTTGAGACGCGTGACCACGTCCTTGGGCGTGCCCTTGGGCGCCATCAGCCCGAGGAAGGTCACCATGTTGAAGCCCTTATAGGTCTCGGCGATCGCCGGGACATTGGGCAGGACCGGCAGGCGCTGCTCGGACGTGACCGCCAGAAGCTTGATCTTGCCGGCATCCGCCAAGGGCTTCAGGGCGCTGGCCGCACCGATGACGAGCTCGATATGACCGCCGGCGAGGTCGGTCACCGAGGCCGAGGTCCCCTTGTAGGCGACGTGGGTCATCTTGAACCCCGCCTCCTGCTGCAGCAGCTCGCCCGTGATCCGGTGCGGCGTGGTGTTGCCCGAGGTGCCGAAGTTGAGCGTCTCCGGGTTCTTCTTGCCGTACTCGACCAGCTCGCTCAGCGACTTCACTGGCACGTTGTTGGCGGCAGCGAGGATCAGCGGGCCGAAGGCCATGTTGATGATCGGATCGAAGCTGGCAGTGACATCGACCTTCTTGGGCCCGGCGAGCTGTGGCTCGATCGTCGTCATGGCGTCGGTCACGAACAGCAGCGTGTGCCCGTCGGGCTCCGCCTTGGCCACGTCGCCGGCCGCGATCATGGCGTTGCCGCCCGGCTTGTTGTCGACGATGACCGGGTTCTTCAGCCGCTCGCTGAGCCGCGTGGCAACAGCGCGGGCGATCGCGTCCGCCTGGCCGCCGGCGGCATAGCCGACCACGATCGTGATGGGCCGCGACGGAAAAGGCGCCTCTGCGGCTGCGGTGCCGATCGTGCCGAGCAGGGCCGTAGCGGTGAGGGCGTGCCTCAGGATCCCGAGAGCGGGCATCTTCATGGTGCCTCCTGATGGAGCTCTTTGACTTGCAGGTGCTGACCGAGTCGGAGGCGATGCTTCCGGGATCGCGGCCCACCTCTTCGCCATTGGTGGTACCGTCTGCGGCGTGTGGTGGAGAAGCGCTGATTGGCGGAGCTAGCGTTCGCGCCTGACGGACGCTCGACCGGGCTTCGCTGCCGATCGTGGCTGGAGCAGATGGTCCTGCAGGAGACGCGCTGGAGGTGTCACGAGCCCGGCCGCCCTGGATACGAGCCGCAGCCGCCGTCGCGACCAGCGCTCGGCCAGCGGGATGCCGCGCAAGCCCAGTGCCGCCTCGTAGGGCCGGGCAATGCCGTCGGGCATCACCGTGACCCCGTGGCCCGCGGCGACGAGGTTCCGGGCCGCATCCGTGCTCGCCACCTGGAAGCGGTAGCGCGGGCGGAGGCCCAGGCGCTGCGCTGCCTCCTCCAGCAGGAGAGAGAGGGCGCCGGCCTCCAGCACGCCGATGAGCGGCTCCTCCAGCACCTCGGCGAAGGTAACCGAAGCCCGCGAGGCAAACGGATGGCCGGCCGCCACGACCACGAGCAGCCGGTCGTCTCGCCAGGGCTGCGCCTCCAGTCCCGCCGGTACCGCACCCGCGACGGTGACGATGCCGAGATCGGCGCGCCCTTCGAGCAGGTCGCTCAGGATGGGGAGGCTGGTGTCCTCCCTGAGTTCGACCTGGATGCCGGGCTGCTCGACCGCGAACGCGGCAAGGACGCGGGCGAGATCATGACCCGCCAGAGCCGACGCGGTGACGTGCAGGCGGACGCTGCCAAGGCCACCAGCCGCGTAGGCACGAAGGTCGTCGCCCAGGCGGGCCGCGAAGTCGATGAGCGAGCGGGCATACCGGGCCAGCACCTCGCCGGCCGCCGTCGGCCGCACCCCGCGCGCACCACGTTCCAGCAGGGCCACCTTGCAGTCCTGCTCCAGGAGCTGGATGCGCTTGGCCGCAGCCGAGGTCGCGATCCCGCATTGGTCGGCGGCCTTGGTGACGCTCCCGAGGTCGAGGGCGGCAAGGAAGATCCTGAGTGTGACCCAGTCCGGCGGGGCTGCCATGCCGCCGTTCCTCCCCGAGCGTGCGACTGTTGTCCGTCGTCACAAAGTACAGCTTTACCGTTCGCCATCCGCGGACGCTAGCTCCGCCAATCAGCGCTTCTCGTCTCTCCCGGGTGAATGCAACCTTGGCCCAGCTTTGCACCGGCCCAGGGCCGGGCATCAGGCCAAGCGATCGAGGGAGACGCCCAATGGGTCCATTTCCGCATGACGCCCCGCCCGCCCAGATCACGCCGGAGAACCCCGCCGGCACGGACGGTTTCGGGTTCGTCGAATACGCGCATCCCGAGCCTGAGAAGCTGCATGCGCTGTTCAAGACCATGGGCTTCGAGCCCGTGGCGCGGCATCGCTCGAAGGCGATCACCCTCTACCAGCAGGGCGACGTCAACTACCTCGTGAACGAGGAGCCGGGCAGCCACGCCTCCAACTTCGTGGCGGCGCACGGTCCTTGTGCGCCATCGATGGCGTTCCGCGTCGTGGACGCCAAGCACGCCTACCGGCGCGCTATAGAGCTGGGGGCCGAGCCCGCCGATCCGGCCGACGGCTCGCTCGCGTTGAACGTGCCCGTGATCAAGGGCATCGGCGGCTCACTGCTCTACTTCCTCGACCGCTATGGAGCCAAGGGCTCGGCGTTCGACGAGGAGTTCGTGTGGGCCGGAGCCCCCAACCCCAAGCCGCAGGGCCAGGGCCTCTTCTATCTCGACCACCTGACCCACAATGTGGGCCGCGGCCGGATGGACCTCTGGGCCGGGTTCTACGAGCGCCTCTTCAACTTCCGTGAGATCCGCTACTTCGACATCAAGGGCGAGTACACCGGCCTGTTCTCGCGTGCCCTGACCAGCCCCGACGGCAAGATCCGCATCCCGATCAACGAGAGTGCGGACGAGCAGAGCCAGATCGAGGAGTACCTGCACGAGTACAAGGGCGAGGGCATCCAGCACATCGCCTGCGGCTGCCGCGACATCTACACGACGATCGAGGCTCTGCGCGCGCGCGGGCTTGCCTTCATGCCCTCGCCGCCCTCGACCTACTACGAGCGGGTCGACGAGCGCGTGCCTGGCCACGGCGAGGACCTGGCGCGCCTGCAGCGCAACGGCATCCTGCTCGACGGCGAGGGTGCGGTGGCGCTGGGCGAGAAGGAGGGCCGGATGACCAAGGTCCTCCTGCAGCTCTTCTCGGCCAACGCGATCGGCCCGATCTTCTTCGAGTTCATCCAGCGCAAGGGTGACGAAGGCTTCGGCGAGGGCAACTTCCGCGCCTTGTTCGTCTCGATCGAGGAGGACCAGCTCCGCCGCGGCGTGCTGACACCAGGGGCGGCGGCGGGATGAGCAAGGAAGGGCCGCTCGGCCGGCTGGAGGACTTCCCCGACCGATCGGCCACGCCCGCCAGGTACCGCAAAGGCGAGCGCGAGATCGCACTCCTCGTGGTCAGGCACGGCGACGAGCTGCGCGCCTACGAGGACGTCTGCCCGCATCAGTTCCTGCCGCTGACCCAGCGCGGCAGGCGCGTGCTCAGCGCCGACGGCGAGCGGCTGCGCTGCACCAACCACGGTGCGGAGTTCGCCATCGCCGACGGCCGGGCGCTGAGCGGTCCGACTGGCGGATGCGGACTGACGCCTGTGGCGCTTGAGATAGGTGCCGACGGCACCGTGCTGGTGAAGGAAGGATCGGGTTCTGGATCCACGTGATCCGACCCCGAAGTGAGGAGACATCCTGTGAACGTCGGCTACATGTCCGGCTTCGGCAACGGCTTCGAGACGGAGGCTCTGCCCGGCGCTCTGCCGGTGGGCCGGAACTCCCCCCAGCGCTGCGCCTACGGCCTCTACGCCGAGCAGCTCTCGGGCTCGCCGTTCACCGCCCCGCGCACCACCAACGAGCGCTCCTGGCTCTACCGCATCCGCCCGACCGTGAGCCACTGGGGCCGGTTCGAGAAGGCCGACATCGGCTTGTGGCGCACCGCCCCTGCACCCGAGGTGGAGATGCCGCTGGCCCCCTTGCGCTGGGACCCGCTGCCGCTGCCGAAGGACGGAGCTCTCCTTCGTCGAGGGCATGCACACCATGACCACGGCAGGCGATGCCGGCGCCCAGGCCGGGATGGGGGCGCATGTCTATCTCGCCACCCGGTCGATGGTGGACGAGTACTTCTACAATGCCGACGGCGAGATGCTGGTGGTGCCGCAGCAGGGGTCGTTGCGCTTCTGCACCGAGTTCGGGGTGATCGAGGTCGAGCCCGGCGAGGTCGCCGTCATCCCGCGCGGGGTGAAGATCCGGGTCGAGCTCATGGGCGGGCCGGCCAGGGGCTACATCTGCGAGAACTATGGCGGGGCGCTCGACGCTGCCCGAGCGCGGGCCGATCGGTGCCAACTGCATGGCCAACCAGCGCGACTTCCTGGCCCCGGTGGCGGCCTACGAGGACCGGGACGCGCCCTCGCGCATGTACGTGAAGTGGGGCGGGGTGCTCTGGGTCACCGAGCTCCGGCACTCGCCCTTGGACGTGGTCGCCTGGCACGGCAACTACTATCCCTACAAGTACGACCTCCGCCGCTACTCGCCGGTGGGCCCGATCCTCTACGACCACGCCGACCCCTCGATCTTCACGGTGATGACCTCGCCGTCGGAGACACCGGGCACGGCCAACATCGACTTCGTGGTCTTCTGCGACCGCTGGCTCGTGGCCGAGAGCACCTTCCGCCCGCCCTGGTACCACATGAACGTGATGAGCGAGTTCATGGGGCTGATCTACGGCGTCTACGACGCCAAGACCGGCGGCGGCTTCGTGCCGGGCGGCTGCTCGCTGCACAACACCATGCTGCCGCACGGGCCCGACCGCGACGCCTTCGAGGGTGCGAGCAAGGCCGAGCTGAAGCCGCACAAGCTGGAGGGCACCATGGCCTTCATGTTCGAGACCCGCTTCCCGCAGCGGGTCACGGCCTTCGCCGCCGGCATCCCGCAGCTGCAGAAGGGCTACGGCGCTTACGGCCAGGAGCTGAAGAAGCACTTCGACCCGAGCCGGCCGGAGCCGCAGTGGTGACCGACGCCACGCACGACCCGAGCCGCCGCAGCTGGGTTGCCTCGGCCGAGGGTCACCCCGACTTCCCGATCCAGAACCTGCCGCTCGGCGTCTTCAGCCCGCCGGGCGGCACGCCTCGGGGCGGTGTCGCGATCGGGGACATGATCCTCGACCTGCCAGCCCTGCTCGCCACCGGCCTCCTCGAAGGCGAGGCGCGCCGTGCCGCCGAGGCGGCTGCCGGCCCAACCCTCAACCCGCTCCTGGCGCTAGGCGCCGGACCGCGCCGGGCACTCCGCGCCCGGTCTCAGCGAGCTGCTGAGCCCATGGCGCGCCCGAGCAGGCCCGGGTCGAGCCGCTGCTGCACCAGGCCGCCGCCTGCACGATGCACCTGCCGGCCAGCATCGGCGACTACAGCGACTTCTATGTCGGCATCCACCACGCGACCAACGTCGGCAAGCTCTTCCGCCCCGACAACCCGCTGCTCCCGAACTACAAGTGGGTCCCGATCGGCTATCACGGCCGGGCCTCGACCATCGTTCCGTCGGGCGTGCCTGTCCGCCGCCCGAACGGCCAGAGGAAGCGCCCGGACGAGGCCGAGCCCAGCTTCGGCCCCTGCCGCAACCTCGACTACGAGCTGGAGCTCGGGGTCTGGATCGGCCCCGGCAACGAGCAGGGCGGCCCGATCCCGATCGGAGAGGCAGCCCGGCACGTGGCGGGCTACTGCCTGCTGAACGACTGGTCGGCGCGTGACATCCAGGCCTGGGAGTACCAGCCCCTAGGGCCCTTCCTCTCCAAGAGCTTCGCCAGCACCATCTCGGCCTGGATCGTGACGCCTGAGGCGCTGGAGCCCTTCCGCACCGCCCAGCCGGCACGGCCGGAGGGCGATCCGGCTCCGCTCGATTACCTCCTGGACGAGGCCGACCAGCGCGAGGGTGCCCTCGCGATCGAGCTTGAGGTGCTGCTCCTGACCGAGCGAATGCGCACCGAAGGCCACGCCCCGCACCGCCTCTCCCTCAGTTCCACCCGGCACATGTACTGGACCGTGGCGCAGATGGTGGCGCACCACACGAGCAACGGCTGCAGCCTCAACTCCGGTGACCTGCTCGGCTCCGGCACCATCTCCGCACCGACCGCGGACGGGTTCGGCAGCCTGCTCGAGACCACACGTGGCGGCAAGGAGCCGGTGCAGCTGCCGAACGGGGGGAGCCCGCACTTTCCTCGAGGACGGCGACGAGGTCCTG
>CAWHNT010000014.1:0-36756 GCA_963830775.1 uncultured Alphaproteobacteria bacterium
TGCGCGGCCACATGGAATGGCTGCTGGAGCAGCTCGTTCAGGATGCCGGCCGGCCGGTCGGACGCATCGGTCTGGCCGACCCGGCCGACTTGCAGTGGCTTGCCGCCCGCAACGCCCTGGCTCCGGCCGACACCGGCGCAGCGCCGGTGCATCGGCTCATCGAGCAGCAGGCGGTGGCACGGCCGGACGCAATCGCGCTGCGCTTCGACGATGGCCACCTCACTCGGCCAGCTCGAGGCCCGCGCCAACCGGCTGGCCTGGGAGCTGCCCGGCGCGGCGTCGGGCCGGAGACCCTGGTCGGCGTCGCCATGGGGCGCGGCCCGTCCTGCTGGTGAGCTTCCTCGCGGTCCTCAAGGCCGGCGGCGCCTATGTGCCGATCGATCCCGACTACCCGGCGAGCGCATCGCCTCATGATCGGATGCGGGCTCGATCGTGCTGACCGAGCGCCACGCGCGGCCGGCTGCCGTTCCCCGACGGCGTCGCGCCTCGAGGTCGACCGGCTGGATCTCCGCGCGGAGCCGGCCGTCCGCCGCCGGTCCCGCTGCACCCCGCAACCTCGCCTACCTGATCTACACCTCGGGCTCGACCGGCCGGCCCAAAGGCGTGGCCGTGAGCCACGGCGCCCTGGCCATGCACTGCCACGCGATCGGCGCCCGCTACGGGATGAGTGCCGCGGGACCGCGAGCTGATCTTCATGTCGTTCTCCTTCGACGGTGCCCACGAGCGCTGGCTCACCGCCCTGGCGCATGGCGGCAGCGTCGCCGTCCGCGGCGACGAGCCCTGGACGCCGGAGCAGACCCTGGAGGCGCTGCATCGGTATGGCGTCACCGTCGCCGCGTTCCCGCCCGCCTACCTGCAGCAGCTGGCCCTGCACGCGGAGGCGACCGGAATCCACCGCCGGTGCGGGTCTACTGCTTCGGCGGCGATGCCGTGCCGCAGGCCAGCTTCGAGCTCGTGCAGCGGGCCCTGCGGCCGGAAGCGATCATCAACGGCTACGGCCCGACCGAGACGGTGGTGACACCGATGATCTGGAGGGCCGGGCCGGACGAATGCTGCGGGGCCGCCTACGCGCCGATCGGCGATCGGGTCGGCAACCGCAGCGCCTGGGTGCTCGACGCCGACCTCAACCCGCTGCCGCCCGGCATCGCCGGCGAGCTCTATCTGGGCGGGCTGGGCGTGGCGCGCGGCTATCACGGCCGCCCGGCCTCACCGCCGAGCGCTTCGTCCCCGACCCGTTCAGCGAGGATGGCGGCCGGCTCTACCGCACGGGCGACCGGGTCCGGCAGCGGCCGGACGGGCTCGTTCGACTATCTGGGCCGCCTCGACCATCAGGTGAAGATCCGCGGCTTTCGCATTGAGCTGGGAGAGGTCGAGGCCCGCCTCGCCGAGCATCCGGCGGTGCGCGAGGCGGTCGTCGTCGCGCGCGACGCGGCCGCGGGCAGGCAGCTCGTCGGCTATGTCGCCGGCGAGGGAGGCGGATCTGGAGGCGGCGCTCGGGGCATGGCTCCGCGAGCGCCTGCCCGACTACATGGTGCCGGCGCAGCTCGTCGTGCTGCCGCGCCTGCCGGTGAACGCCAACGGCAAGCTCGACCGTGCCGCCCTGCCGGAACCCGGCCGGCTGCAGCGCGATCACGTAGCCCCGCGCAACCCCGCCGAGCGCGGGCTCGCGGCGATCTGGCAGGAGGTGCTGGGCACCCAGCAAGTCGGCGTCACCGACAACTTCTTCGAGCTCGGCGGCGATTCCATCCTCACCTTGAAGGTCGTGGCGCGGGTCCGCGGCCGGCCGGAGCTCGGCCTCGACCTCAAGCTGCGCGACCTGATGCTGAAGCCCACCATCGCCCAGCTCTGCGCCGGCAAGGAAGGGCCGGCGGCCAGCACCACACCCGACCCGGTCCTGGCGCTGAACCAGGCCCTGCCGGCCAGCCGGCCGCTGTTCTGCCTCCATGCCGGGTTCGGCACGGTGTTCGACTACGAGACCCTGGCTCGTCGCCTCGACGGCGAAGTGCCGGTGCTGGGCCTGCAGTGCCGGATGCTGCTCGACCCTGCCTGGCAGGACACCTCGATCCAAGCGATGGCGCGAGACTACGCCCGGCACGTCCGCGCGCGGCAGGAGCACGGGCCCTACCGCCTGCTCGGCTGGTCGCTGGGCGGCAGCCTTGCCGTCCTGGTCGCCCGCCTGCTGGAGGATCAGGGCCAGACGGTCGAGCTCTGCGCCGTGGTCGACCCCTACGTGCCGGGCGAGCCCGGCACCGAGATCGCCTGGCGCGACGAGCTCGCGGCCTTCCTGCGCTTCACCCTGCCGCAGGCGGGCGAGCCCGACCCGGACCTCCTCGACCGGTTGCAGGACATGGCCGACACGGCGGCCCTGGCCCAGGTGATCGCAGGCCACATGGCCAAGGCGCCGGCCGGCCCGTCGCCGGCTGCGGAGGAGCTGGCGCAGATGTTCGCCGTAGCCTTGCGCCTGCGCGCCCTGTCCGAGGCGATGCCGCCGCTGCCCCGGATCGCGGCCGAGCCCACCTCGTGGTGGCTCAGGGGCCGCGAGAGCGCCCGCCGGCTCTTCCGCGAGCAGACCGGGCGGCCCGGCCGGATGCGCGAGCTCGACGGCACGCATTTCGGCCTGCTGCGGGACCCGGCCCTGCTGGAGGGCGTGGCCGGAGCCCTGGCGGCGACCCTGGAGCCTGCCTGAGCGATGCCGCTCGACCCCGACATCGAGACCTTCCTCGACCTCGTGGCGCTCGGCCGCACGGCGGGCAGGCAGCGTCCGATGCACGCCATGAGCGTCGCGCAAGCCCGCGCCGCCTTCGCCCAGTCCGCGACGGTCCTCGAAGGCGGGCTCGGCAGGCCGGTGTGGACCCGAGATTGCCTGGTGCCGGCCCGTGACGGTGCCGCCGTCCCGGTCAGGCTCTACGCCGCCGGCCCGCCGTCACCGGCGGCACCCCTGCCGGTCCTGCTGTTCTTCCATGGTGGCGGCTACGTCGTGGGCGACCTCGATTCGCATGACGGCCTGTGCCGCGACCTCGCCCATCGCTCCGGCTGGGCGGTGCTCTCGGTCGGCTACCGGCTGGCACCCGAGCACAGGTTCCCGACCGCCCTGCACGACGCCCAGGACGCCGCGGCCTGGCTCGCCGCGGAGGGGGCCGGGCACGGGCTCGACGTGCGCCGCCTGGTCGTGGCCGGCGACAGCGTCGGCGGCACGCTGGCGACCGTGCTGGCGATCCTGGCCGCGCGCGAGCCGGCCCGGATGAGGCTGACGCCGCTGCTCCAGCTCCTGATCTATCCCGTCACCGATGCCGCCGGGGACCACGCCTCGCGCCGGCGCTTCGCGGAAGGGCACCTGCTCGAGGCGGCGTCGCTGGCGTGGTTCTGGCGCCATTACGAGACCGATCCCGCCGACCGCCGCGACTGGCGCTTCTCCCCGCTCCATGCGCCGGACCTCGCCGGCGTGGCACCCGCCCTGCTGCTGCTGGCGGAGTACGATCCCCTGCTCGACGAGGGCCTGGCCTATGGCCGCCGGCTGCAGGCGGCGGGGGTCACGGTCGAGATCGACGTCCGCCCCGGCATGACCCACGACTTCCTGCGCATGGAGAGCGTCACGGCCGAAGCCGCCCGGACGCGCGAGCTCCTGGCGCAAAGGCTGCGCCGGCTGGCCTGAGGCGGGCGGCCAGGAGACGGGCCCGCCTCTTCCTGGCCCAGATGACGATGCCGGTGACGGAAAGCGTGGCGACGACCAGGCCCATGACCGAGACCAGGATGCGGCCGGGCAGGCCCAGGATGCGGCCGCTGTGCAGCGGGAACTGGGCCTGGACGAAGATGTCGGCGGCGGTGCCCTGCCAGGGGATCCGGCCGCCGAGCGGACGGCCGTCGGTGCCGTCATAGTAGAGGAGGGCAGGGCCCACACCGGCCTGCCCGTGATCCCCGCCCGGGTGGAAGAAGCCCAGCGCGTAGATGCCGAACTCGGGGCTGTAGAACGCGGCCCCCACGGGCTCCTCCCAGCCCCGGCTGGCGGCCTCGGCGGCCCCGGCCTCGATCACGGCGGCAAAGCCCACGCGCGGCTCGATCGGCTGCTCGTGGTCGACGGGCTCGCGCAGGTCGAACGGCGTTGGCGTGACCTCCGAGACCAGCGACATGACCGGGTAGAACACCTCGCGGTAGAGGTTCAGCGAGAAGGCGGTGAAGGCGAGGACGAAGAGCAGCGCCCAGGTCCACAAGCTGAAGGCGCGGTGGACGTCGAAGGCGATCCGGAAGGGGCTGCCGGCCGTCTTGATCCGCCAGGCGGGCTGCCAGCGTGCCCACCAGCCCCGTGCGGCCCGGCCCGGGTCCGGCACCTGGCGCACCGGCAAAGTGAGGTAGAAGCCGACGAAGCAGTCGATCGTCCAGACCATGGCGATGACGCCCAGGAGCAGCATGCCCCAGGGAATGTGCCCGAATTCGGGGACATGCAGGCTGTAGTGCAGGACATAGAGGAACGAGACCAGGGTCTCGCGGCTGATCGGCCAGGCGGCTCCCCATTCGCGCCGGCCGAGTTCGGCCCCGCTCGCCGGGTCGACGAAGACCTGGTTGTAGCCGGGCTCGAAGAGATGGCCGGTGGCGGGGTCGACCCGCGGCTCGACGCCCAGCAGGAGAGCATGGCCGGGCTCGGGGGTGAGCGGGACATAGGTCACCCGGACGCGCGGGTCCCGCGCCTCGACCGCGGCCGCAAGCGCCAAAGACGGGATGGCCGGGCCCGTGCCCGCGGCCTTGAGGAGGTGCGGGTTCAAGAGCTCGTCCAGCTCGTGATCCCAGGAGATCACGGCCCCGGTGAGGCCGGAGACGAAGAGGAAGCCGGCGATGCCGAGGCCGAGCCAGCGGTGAAGGCGGCCCAGGGCCGAGCGGAGCACGGGGCCGGATCTCAGCCCTTCACCACCGCCAGCCCAAGGTGGCGATCACGGTGCGGCCCACGCCCCAGTTGCAGTCGAAGACCGAGAAGCAGGTGGTGTAGTCCTTGTCGAGCAGGTTGTTGGCGTTGAGGGCCAGCGACGCGCCGCGCAGGGGCTCGTGGATGGCGCCGAGATCGTAGCGGGCGGCGGCGTCGAACAGGAGATAGTCGCCGTTCTCCAGCTCGTTCTGCGGGTCGGCGTAGCTGGAGCCGACATAGCGGGCACCGCCGCCGAGCAGGAGGCCGCGCAGGAAGGTGCCCTGGAAGGTGTAGTCGAGCCAGGCCGAGGCCAGATGGCTGGGTGCCAGGGTGGGCTCCTTCCCCTCCCGGCTGACGCCGGTGGCATCCGGGTTGTCCTTCGTCACCTCGGCATCGTTGTAGGCGTAGGCCAGCGTCAGATCGAGGCCGGCCATCAGGCTGGCAGTGGCCTCGACCTCGATGCCGCGCGAGCGGACCTCGCCCACCTGGGTCAGGGCGAAGGGGCCGTTGTCCGGGTCCGGGCCGACCACGTTCTCCTTCACCAGGTCGTAGGCCGCGACGGCGAAGAAGCCGTTGAACCAGGTGGGCTTGTACTTGAGGCCGACCTCGTACTGCCGGCCCTCGGTGGGCTCGAACTGGTTGCCCTCGAAGTCGGTGCCGCCCGTGGGCAGGAACGAGGTGCTGTAGCTGACATAAGGGGCGAGGCCGAACGGGGTGACGTAGGAGAGGCCCGCCCGGTAGGTCCACTCGTGGTCGGTCCGCTCCTGGGTGTCACCGTTCTCGACCAGGAGGTCGTCGGTCGTGGCCCTGGCCCAGTCGTGGCGCGCACCCATGGTGAGGATGAAGCCGCCCAGCTTCAGCTGGTCCTGCAGGTAGGCGCCGTAGTTCTCGTTGAGATAGCGCTCGCTGATGTAGGGGAACACGTCGCCGACCGGCTGGTCGTAGTCGGGATCGCGGTAGTTGAGGCTCGGTGCCAGGCCGCTGCTGAACGTCACCCTGTCGCGCAGATGCTGGTAGTCGAGGCCGCCCAGCAGGGTGTGGGTCACGGGCCCGGTCCGGACGTCGCCCTGGAGCTGGGTGTCGACGGTGATGTCCCGCCGGTCCTCCTCGAACCCGTCGAGGAAGCGCTCGACCGTGGTCGTCGTCGGATCGGTCACACCCTGGAAGAAGCTGACCCGGCTCGTGTCCATGTGCGCGTAGCGGAAGTTCTGGCGCAGCTCGAGCCACTCCAGAGGCCGGCTCTGGAACGCATAGCCAAGCATCTCGTGCTCGTAGTCGACGTTGCCGTAGTCGCCCTGGTTGAGCCCGATGTGGCTGAGATCGCCGTCCTCCTTGCGGAAGACGGCCTCCTGGCCGACCTTGTCCTGCAGGTAGTTGCCGAGCAGGGTAAGCGAGGTGTCGGAGCCGAAATTGACCGTGGCGGCCGGGGCGATGTACTGCCGCTCGTCCGGCGCGTCCTGGCCGAAGCGGTAATCGATCGGCGCGTCGGCGTCGCGCTGCAGTGCGGTCAGGCGATAGAGCAGGCGCCCGTTCGGGTCGACCGGCCCGCCCAGGTCGAAGGCCGCCTGGGCGCGCTCATAGCTGCCGGCCTGCGCCTGCAGCTCGGCCTCGAACTCGCCCGGCGGCCGCCGCGAGACGCGGTTGACGAGGCCGCCCGGGTCGGACTGGCCGTAGAGGGTCGAGGTGGGCCCGCGGAAGACGTCGAAGCGCTCGATCCCGAACGGCTCGTAGCGGTAGTTCACCGGGCTCGACGAGCCCGTCCACGTAGCTGCCGCCGAAGGCAGCTGGTGAAGCCGCGGATGACGAAGAACGGGTTGTTCTGGTTCTGGTCGCCGCCGAACGGCTGCGCCCACACGCCCGGCGTGTAGAGCAGGGCCTGCGGGTCGCTCTGCACGTTGCGCACCGTGAGCTGGTCGCGGGTGATCACCGAGACCGACTGCGGGATCTCGAGCACGGGCGTATCGGTCTTGGTGCCGACCGAGGACTGCGTCGCGACGAAGCCGGGCGGCGACTGGACCGCGTTCTGCCGCTCGCTCGCCCCCTCCACCGAGATGGGATCGAGCACGATGGCACCCTCGCCGGTGGCGGGCGCCGCAGGGGCCGGTGCCGATTCGCCCGCCGCCGCCGGCGAGGCCAGGACGAGCATGGCAGCAGCGAGCGCCCGGCCCCTGCCGCCGCCGCGATGGGTGGGGTCTCCAGCGACGATGTCGCGGCCGAGGCGGAGCGCCATGCTTCTCTTGACCCACCATGAACCCTGCGGAGACGGCCCCGACCGCCCCTTCCCCAGCCTGACGAACGAGGCTCGGCCGGCCCGCAGAAATTCCTGTGGATAACGCTCGGTCCATAGTCATTCTTGTCATAACTTACCTTACCCATCAAAAACGGCGGTCTGGGGTGCAATCCATTCTGAAGTGCGACTACCTAGCCCTGACAACGGTTTAGGAGGAGGCTCAGAGGCTCAGGATGGAATGCACGTAATGACACTTCACCTTGGAAGAGCGCCGCACGCCCTTCCGGCTGGTGGTCGCCAGGCTGCCGATCAAGGAGATCGCAGGCCGGCTCGGCCGCCACCGCTCCACCATCTATCGCGAGATCGCCCGCAACGAGTTCCGCGAGGTGAAGCAATACCGCGGCTACTACCCCGTCACCGCCCAGGACAGCGCCAGGCGCCGTCGCCGTCGCAAGCTCGTCCGGGATCCACGCCGGCGCGGTCAGATCGTTGAGAAATTGAAGCTATGCTGGTCGCCCGAGCAGATCGCAGGCCGCTTTAAGCTCACTGGCGAGGACGGCTGTCTGTGCCACGAGACGATCTACCAGTTCGTCTACAGCCCGGAAGGACGTGCCCTGGAGCTGCACCGCCATCTGCTCCGTGAAGACGGCTGCGGCGTCAACGCTTCGCCTGCAAACCGCGCAGCCCGAAAATCCCGCTCGCACGGTCCGTGCAGTTTCACGCGCTCGCGGTAGGGGCGCAGCTCGCCCTCGACGACGGCCCGGAGGCCGGCACCGCGCCACGCGCTGGCCGTAAGCAGGTCGTGCGCCCGGGCCAGGGCGCGTAGCCGTTTGCTCAGCGCATCGCGGGCCTCATCCGGCGTTCGATCACCGGAAAGCGAGCGAGCGGCAATCCCCTGGACGACGGCCAGCGTGTTCTTCACCCGATGCGACAGCTCGGCCAGCAGCAGCCGCTGCCGGTCCTGGGCGAGCTTGCGGTCATTGACGTCCTGCACCACGCGGACGCCGTAGAGGAACCGCCCGTCAGGGTCGCGCACGGCCGTCGCTGCTATCTCGACCCAGCGCTCGGAGCCATCCGGCCGCCTGTAGCGCTTCTCGCGTGCGTAGGTGTCGATCTCGCCTGCGACCAGTCTGGCGTACTCCACCCGCTCCTCTCGCGCGTCGTCCGGTTGCGTGATGTCGAACACGGTCCGGCCCGGCAGCTCCTCCCTCGAATAGCCGGTGATGGCACAGATCGCCGGGTTGACGCGGAGGAAGCGCCCCTCCGCATCGACCTCGGCGATGCCGACGCCAGCGTGCTCCTGCGTCGCCCTGTAGCGCCCTTCGCGCTCCCGGAGCGCCTGCTCCATCAACCTGCGTTCGGTAACATCCCGGCCCACCGACTGGTATCCGAGCAACCGGCCGGCGCGGTCGAACAACGCGCGGTCGGTCCACTGCTCCCAGCCGGGCTGCCCGTCCCGCAGGACCATGGCGGTTTCGTAGGCGATGGTTGGCGCCTCGGGCGTGAGCTGTGCAATCCGGGCTCTGAATGCGGCCCGTTGCGTCTCGCCCATCGGCGCCAGCACGCTCGCGCCGACGAGATCCTCGGCACGGCGGCCGAGCCGCTCGGCATAGGCCCGGTTGACGAACGTGATCACGAGATCGGGCGTGAAGCGGGAGATCAGTTCGGTCTGATCATCCACGACGGCCCGGAACCGCTCCTCGCTCCGCCGCAGCGCCTCTTCGGCGGTGCGGCGGTCGTCGATGTCGACGCCGACACCGAACCAGCGCGAGGCGTGGCCATCCTGACCGGGCGCCGGCAGGCCGCGACACAGGAACCAGCGATAGGCGCCATCGCACCCGCGCAGGCGGTACTCGCCCTCGTAGAGCGCGCCATGGGCCACCGCAGCCTGCCAGGCGGCAGCGGTCGGTTCGCGGTCGTCGGGATGGACCGCCCGCTGCCAGCCCTCGTCCCGCAGCTCTTCGGCCGAGAGGCCGGTGTACTGCTGATAGCGACGGTTCGTGTAGAGGTTGCGGCCGGACGCGTCGGCCACGAACACGAACCCAGGCATGGCCTCGGCGAGAAGGCGGAACCACCCCTCGGGCTCTCCGGCACCATTCTCTTCGGCCGAATGGTCTACCCCGGTTGTCGCAAGGTGGTGGAGCCTGACCTCACCGCGATCACCGCCGGGGGTGAGTAAGAGCTCGATGTCGACGCCGAGTGCCGCGAGCCAGGAGAGGAGCTTGTCGACCGAGACGAGGTCGAGCCGGCCGCTTCGCAGCACCTTGGACAGGGTCGGCTGATCGGTGCCGCACCGCCGGGCAGCCTCGGTCTGGGTGAGCGAGCGTCGGCGCACGGCGTCGGCAACCGCGGCTGCGAGCCCAGCCTTGACGCTCGCCACGGCACTTGTGCCCTGCCCTGCCCGGCCCTCGACAGTGTGGGCGGCCTCGTGAGCCATGGATCGAGGGCTCCCCAGGCGATCCGGCCGCCTTGGGCAGCGGCCGCCTCGGGTCGAGCATGGAACTACTGCCATACCGGGTCAAGCGGCCGCGGGGCAAGAAGAACATCGTCGTAGAAGCCGAGCTCAGGTTGCAGCTATCAGCAGCTAACCGTCGAGCGCCACGGAGGCCTACCAGATTAGCTGACGGCGTTTACCACCGGACCTTCTTGACCTTCTGATCCTTGGGTCGAGCCGCCCTTCGCCGGCAGGCGACCACTGGCACCCACATGTACGCCACCACGGGCAAGACACTCGGACCGCAGCACGCCCGACGATAGCGGCGTACGTCCACTGGAACTGTCCTGTGTTGTCTCGTGACGGAGCCACCCTGCGACTTCGATGCGACGGTTCGAGATAAATGCCCAAAGATCAGGCTAACTGTGAGTTGACACCTTGATGAGCTAATATCAACCAATAGTGCAGGTTCCGGCGCGGTCCTCGGAAGCTCGTTATGACATAGCTCAACACGTACAATCGCCGATCGACCGGCACCAGCGCTTGGCCGCTCGGTATCGGTTCCGACCTCATCCGGAATCCGGCCCCGATCACGCCGACCTGTCTGCCGAGCGCCACGAGTTCGGCTGCCGACCCCGGTCGGCAGTGTCGAGAGCCCATCCCTGGTCTGCCACGCGATCGGCGGGAAGCGCATGCCTGCTCGTATTCGGGACTTCAAGCGTCGCAGCCGTGCCAGATGGCTGGCCTCGGCATCGTGGCGGGCCATGCTGGGCGCGGCGGCATCGGGAGCGGTTGGCCTGCAGCTGGCGCTGCCGATGCGGGCGGAAAGCGCCTCGCCGCCCTACGTCGGCACCGGCGGGGGCACGAGATGCACCGTCGCTGCGAGCGGGCCGGGCGGGATCAGGTACAAGTGCACGACGAGCCTCGGCACGCCGCAGCAGAGCGTGGCAGTGCTGTCCAACGCCACGAACGTCGTGAACAGCCTGACCGGGAATGTCGGCGGGAGCGTGGCGTTCGGCCAACCGCCCGGCCAGCAGCCCGTCGGGTCGGTCGCGGCCTTCATCGGCAACGGCGCCTCCAACGGCTATCCCAATGAGCCCATCGGCCCGTGGAACAACGGCCCGAGCCTGGGCGTGAAGGCAAGCAATACCCGCATCATCTGGTCCGATGCCGAGGCCGCTCCCTACACCGGAGCCCTCCTGGTCCAGTCCGAAGGAGCCATCGGGTCCTTCGACGGCATCCGCAACCAGAGCGGGGCCGACGCCAGCTATGCCGGCGGGGCCGGAGGCGATGTCGGGATCCGCTTCCAGGGCTCGGTCGAGCTCGAGAGCATCGTCAAGGTGAGCCAGGGTTCCTCCCCGGTCGTGAAGCCCATGCTGGCCGGCATCGGCGCCTACTCGTTCGGAGGTGCCGGCGGGACCTACAATACGAACAATGACTGCTGTGCCGGTAATGGTGGCAATGGCGGTACGGTGGTGGTGTCGGTGCGGCCCGGCTCCTCGCTCCTGCTCGACGGCACGGTGCAGGGCGTGCCTGCGGTCGGGGTGGCCGCCCTCTCCGTGGGCGGCAACGCGGCCGACCTCAGCGCCGTCGGCAACCACCTGAGCAGCGCCGGCGGACGGGGCGGCAAGGTCGGCGTCCTCCTGAACGGGGCCAGCATCACGGGCGATGCGGGCGAGGCGATCGGGGTCGTGGCCGCGTCGGTCGGGGGAACGGGGAAGGCCGCCAACGATAGCGTCAACTACTCGGGCAGCGCTTCGGGCGTGGCCGTCGGGCTGAAAGGCACCGAGATCGCGCTTGATGGCGGCGATGCGGTGGGCGTGCTGGCCGTGAGCGCTGCCGGCAGCTACACCTCGTCCAGCCTCGACCCGCCGCGCGGTGGCAATGTCGATGTGCTCGTCGACAAGAACAGCTCGATCAGCGCCGGCGATGGCAGCGGCACGCTCGCAGCCGGCATCCTCGCCATTAGCAGCGGGACCGCAGCGGTCCTCTCCCCCGTCAACCTGCACGGCAGCACGAGCGAGACGATCCAGGCCACCGGTATCGGGGAGAGCGGCGACGTCAGCGTGGCCAATGCGGCCCCGATCACGACCTCGGGCACGCTGGCGGTTGGCATCGCCGCGATCAGCGCCGGCGGTGCCGGGATCGTCGCTCCGGCCACGGGCGGCGGCATCAGCCATCTCGGCAACAGCGAGGCCGGCTATGCCACGACCGCGGGCAGGGTCACGCTCTACAACAGCGGTGAGATCGTCACGCAGGGTGCCAACGCCCATGGCCTCGCCGCCATCAGCACCGGCGGCGGCGGGCTGATCGCGTCCGAGGTCGAGGCGCGCAAGAGCGGCGACAGCTGGACCGATGGGGCGATTGTCGGGGGCGGCGGCTCGGGCGGCCAGGAGGAGAGCGGCCACGATGGCGGGGCCGTGCGCCTCGCGAACAGCGGTGCGGTCACGACGGGCGACGGCAGCGGCGGCGGCAATGTCGCCATGGGCATCGTCGCCCAGTCGATCGGCGGCGGCGGCGGCTCGGCCAGCGGCACCGCGCTCTTTGTCGGCGACAATGGCGGCGATGGCGGCGATGGCGGCAAGGTCAGGGTGGCGAATAACGGGGCGGTCACCACCCGCGACAAGGGGGCGGTGGGCGTCCTGGCCCAGTCGATCGGCGGTGGCGGCGGCAACGGGGCCAACGCCAAGGGCCTGTTCGTGGCCGTGGGCGGCCAGGGCGGCTCGGGCGGTGATGGCGGCGATGTCGATGTCGAGCTCGGGCCCGAACTCGTTCGACACGAGGACGTTCGGGCCGAAGCAGGTGCAGGCCGGCTCCCGTGTCGGGCAGGCACGGACCGTGACGCTGGGCCCGGTGACCGTCGGCCCCGGCAGCGGGACGGGCAACATCGTCACGCTCGGCGACTACGCTGCCGGTGTGATCGCCCAATCGATCGGCGGCGGTGGCGGCAATGGCGGCTATGCGGACGATCGTAGCGTGTTCATCTCGGCCGTGATCGGCGGGACGGCCGGCGGTGGTGGCAATGGGGGCAACGTTGGCGTGACCAACGGGGTGACCCTGGTCACCTTGGGCAACCAGTCCTCCGGCATCATCGCCCAGTCGATCGGCGGTGGCGGTGGCACGGGCGGCGTGGCACGGGGCGACAGCACGGGCTTCGGATTTGACGCCAGCATAGCGCTGGGTGGTGCTGGCGGCGATGGCGGAGCCGGCGGTTCCGTCAGCGTTACCAACAGTGGGCGCATCCTCACCGGCTGTCCCGATCCCAAGAAGTGCAGCGACGGTGACACGAGCAGCTACCAGAATGCCGCCGGGCCCAGGATCGACAGTGCGGACGCGATCGGCATCCTGGCCCAGTCGATCGGCGGCGGCGGTGGCAATGCCGGCGGTGCCACCGCCAAGTCGGAGGCGCTGCCGGTGGACGGCATCCCGACGCTGAGCGCCAGCTACGCCATGGGCGGCAAAGGCGGCACCGGGCAGAGCGCTGCCGAGGTCACGGTCACCAACAACGGCCTCCTGGTCACGGGCGGTGATGGCGCCCACGGCGTGCTCGCCCAGTCGATCGGTGCGGGCGGTGGCAATGGCGGCGATTTCGACCACCAGCTCGGCCGCCGGCGGCGGCGCCATGCTGGACTTCTCGGCTTCGGTGAGCCTGGGCGGGGACGGCGGTGCTGCGGGTGCCGGCGGCCCGGTCACGGTCAAGAACGGCAACGGGAAGGCGCCTGCCGGCATCCTCACCTTCGGCCAGAACGCGGTCGGCATCCTGGTGCAGTCCGTGGGCGGCGGTGGCGGCAACGGTGCAGTCGGCAATTCCAGCGGCTCGCTCTCCAGCGACAGCGAGAGCAGCGGCGTGGCGACTGCCGAGGAGGCGCCCACGCGGAAGATCACGGTCACCATCAGCGCCGGCGGCAAAGGCGGGGCCGCCGGGTCGGGCGGCGAGGTCGAGGTCGCCAACGCCGCCCGCAGTGGCGTGCGCACACTGGGCTCGGGCTCCTCCGGCATCCTGGCGCAGTCGATCGGCGGCGGTGGCGGCAATGCCGGCGGCGGCTCCTCCTCTGCGGATGGTGCCGACTACGCGCCCAGCGTCGCCATCGGCGGCAGCGGCGGTGCGGCCGGCAACGGTGGTGCCGTCACGGTGCAGAACGACGGTACGGTAGTGACCGGCCAGACCCTCTCGCGCCAGGGTAGTCAGACCACCACCGGCGGCGACGGCATCGGCATCCTCGCCCAATCGATCGGCGGAGGTGGCGGCACTGGAGGCTCTTCCGACCCGGCGGCCTCGGATGACGGGAGCGAGGACGACTCCTCCACCAAGGCCGCGGCAGAGGAGTCCTCCAGCAGCTACAAGGCTGCTGTCGGCGTCGGTGGCAGCGGCGGTGCCGCCGGCAATGGCGGCGCTGTCCAGGTCACCAACACGGGCACGGTGGGCACCCTGGGCATCCGCGCCTACGGCATCCTGGCTCAGTCGATCGGTGGTGGCGGTGGCGTGGGCGGCACCGCCACCTCCAGCTCGGCCTCCGCCGACGACGGCGATTATGAGGGCACGCTTGGCCTCGGCGGCAGCGACGGCGCCAGCGGCCTGGGTGGAGCCGTCACGATCGGCAACACCGGCAGCATCACGACGGCAGGCTACGCGGCGCACGCCATCCTGGCGCAGTCCATCGGCGGTGGCGGTGGCGTTGCCGCCGACGGTGCGGGCAACAGCACCACGACGGCGACGTTCGGCAATGACGGGGACAATCCCTCGCGCGGTGCCGGCAGCAAGGTGACTGTCACCGATCTGGGCTCGATCAGCACCGCCGGCGACGATGCCTACGGCATCCTGGCGCAGTCGATCGGCGGCGGCGGCGGCGTGGGCGGTGCCGGCTGCAGCAACTCCTCGGCACCGGCGGGCAGCACCCAGGCCACGGCCTGCTTCGGCAACAGCAGCGCCGACGACGGCAGCACACCGGCCTGGGGCGATGGTTCCGAGCTGCGCGCCATCTTCGCCGGCCAGAGCCAGAGCGGGGCGGATGGCGGCGAGATCGAGATCGGGCCTGCCACGGGCAGGATCGTGACCACCGGTGCCCGCGCCCTCGGCATTGTGGCCCAGAGCATCGGCGGCGGTGGTGGCCTGATCGCGGGCCGCGAGGAGAACCTCACCGGCATTGTCTCCGGCGACCTCCAGGGCCGGGGCAACGGGGGCAGGATCTCGATCACGCTCGGCAAGCCGGGCGCCGACCCCTCGGCCACCAGCATCACCACCGCCGGCGACGGCGCCTACGGCATCCTGGCCCAGTCGATCGGCGGCGGCGGTGGCTTCGCCGGCAATTCCTCCCTGCCGCTCTCGTTCCCCATCGGCCTTCCGGCAAGCAAGCCCGGCACGTCCGTCGCGAATGGCGGGCCGATCGGGATCGACATCAATGCCAACATCGTCACCACCGGCGCCAACGCGCACGGCATCTTCGCGCAGAGCCTGGGCGGGAACGCCGTGATCGCAGGCGACGGCAATGCGGTCAGGGTGTCCTATGGCACGGGCCAGCCCGGCTATGGCGGAACGATCGACATCGAGCAGGACGGCGGTACCATCTCCACGAGCGGCCCGGGCTCGATCGGCATCTTCGCCCACAGCTCCGGCAACCAGATCGTGCCGTTCAACCCGATCACGGTCGATATCGGCGGCAGCGTGGTGGGCGGCACCGGCTCGGGCGCCGCCGGAATCGTCGTATCGGGCGGCTCGCCTGGTGGAAACCCGAACCTGGTGAAGATCAAGCCCGGCGGTTCCGTCGGCACGGTGGATGGCGTGGACGGGACGGCGATCCGCGCGTCCGACAACGTCACCAACGTCGTCAACCAGGGCACGCTCGTCGGCAGCGTCGATCTCGACTACGGCACCGTGACCGCTGCCACGGCCGCACCGGTGGGTGCCACCGACGCCACGGCCGCGGGCCGCAGCCACCGCGTCGGCACCATCACCAACCGGGGCACCTTCGTCACCGGCGAGACCGTGCGGGCATCGCGGCTGACCAACTCGGGCACGCTCGACATCTCCGGTGGCGGCGATACCGGGACCACGCACATCTCGGGCGATCTCGTCCAGGACGAGAAGGGCCGGATGCTGATCGACGCCGATCATGCGGAGCGCGAGGTCGACCGCATCACGGTCGAGGGTGACGTCAAGCTCCGGGGCACGCTCAAGGTCAAGCCGCTGAGCCTCGGTAAGCGGGAGCTCACCGTGCTCTCCGCCGGCGGCGCCCTCCGTGTCGACCGCGGCTTCGAGCTGCGCGGCTCGCCAGTCGTCCGCTACACCCACCGGGTCGTCGGGCGCACCTTGCGGATTGAGCCGCACCTTCGCTTGGCCGACCGCGCGGGTGGGAACGAGCGGAGCCTCGCTGCGGACCTGCAGCGGCTCTGGGACGAGGACGACGCAGCGGGAGACCGCCTCGGCACCCTCTACGCGACGCTCGCGGCTGCCGGCGACGACGGGGATGTCGAGGAGACCCTGGGCCAGCTCTCGGGTGCCGGCCTCGCCGCGATCGGCCCGGTCTGGGCCGCCACGAGCCAGGACTTCACGGCCGGCATGAACAGCTGCCCCACCTTCGCCGGCGAGGGAACGCTCCTGAGCGAGCGCGAGTGCGGCTGGGGCAGGATCGTCGGCAGCGACGCCGACCGCGACAGCAGCGGCTCCAGCCCCGGCTATGGGGCCAGGACGCTGACCACCCAGTTCGGCGGCCAGAAGGCGGTGGCCCCCGGCTGGTTCTTGGGCGGCTCGATCGCCTATGAACTGAGCCGGATCGACGGCAAGGGCCAGGACAACGACACCGACCTGGACGGCCAGGGCGTGCTGGTCGGCGCCGTGCTGAAGCGCGAGGCGGGCCCGCTCCTGCTCTCCGGCTCGCTTAGCGCCGGCTATGCCTGGTACGACAGCGAGCGCCGGATCGACCTCGCCACCGGCGACGAGCAGGCGGAGGGCTCGCCCGAGGTCGCCAATGGCGGGCTCCACGCCCGGGCGGCCTACGAGCTGCCGATGCAGGGCTGGTACCTGCGCCCCTCGCTCGACATCGGCGCCGACTATGTCCGGATCGGCAGCTACGACGAGCATGGGGCGTCAGGGCTCGACCTCGACGTGGACTCGTCGGACAAGCTGATCGCGAGCGCCACGCCGGCCGTGGAGATCGGTGGCCGGGTCGAGCTGCCGGACGGCTCGGTGCTGCGGCCGTTTCTCTCGCTGGGGGCAAGCCTTTATAGCGCCAACAACTGGCAGACCGAGGCGCGTCTCGAGGATGGAGGCTCGTCGGACGAGTTCACGACCGAGCTCGCCGAGCCCAACCTCGTGGGCAGGCTCATCCTCGGTGCCGACGTGGTCACGAGCCGGTGGATCGACGTGAAGCTGCAGTACGGCCTCGACCTGGCGAGCGACTATATCGCCAACAAGGGCCTGCTCCGCGTCGGGCTCGACTTCTGAGCAAGGATGCAAGCCATGAGGACCCGCTCCCGCAACGCCATCCGCACACCATGAGCAGCCGTACCGGCCGCTTGCCATCCAGCCCAGGGCTCATACCAACCCTACGAAGTGGTGACTGACTTGGGCAGCCAGGGAAAGCTGGTGAGTAAGCGCAGCCGGCCCGGCTCGGCGAGCAGCGCGTTCCAGGCGGCGTCACGAACGGCCTCGTAGCCGCCGGCGAGGAAGCGGTGGCTGAGCCAGCGGTCGCGCAGATGCTCCCACACCCGCTCGACCGGGTTCAGCTCCGGGCTGTACGTGGCGGCGGATGCACACGCCGTTGGTCGAGCAGCACCGCTGGTATTCCAGTAGAGGGTGCTAACCCTGGGGTTGCGGTGCAAGCGGTGCGAGGGCGAGGAGCACACCAAGAACGGCTTCATGCGCGGCAAGCAGCGCTACCGCTGCCGGGCCTGCGGGCTGAACTTCACCGACACGCCGCCGCGCGGGGCCGCCTACCAGGAGGCGATCCCGCAAGGGCAGCTCTATGTCGGCAAGGACCAGACCCACAGTCTCGAGCGCGACCATGCCCGCCAGCGGCACTGGCTCGCCCGCTTCCGCCGCCGCTCTATCGCCCTCTTCGGCGGCAACGGGAGGATCGGTGAGCTTACAGCTATGCTGGCCTAAAACCCTCCTCCCAGACACCAGCGGTGGCCAGCTTTATCAGGCCAGGGCACACTATCAGAAGTGTCGTAATGTAACCGGCCGGGACTGGTGCCACACTGATTCAAAGCAGCATGCCGGAAGAACGGCAGAAATCCCGAGCGGATGATCGCGCTCGTCCTCATCACAGGATGATCACCTGATCACCCGGTAGCCATTTCCTGACGCCAAGCCGGTCCTCGGGCCCGGCAGGCCCGTCAGGGATCATCCTCCCCGATCGCACCGACGATGGCCGCTTCCTTGAGCAGACAGACCGATCCTTGCACCTTGCCGTCTCTGACCGGCACGGCCTCGTAGATCGGCACCTCCTCACCCTCCTCGACGATCTGCCGCCTGGTCGAGATTCCGTAGGTCTCGCCGCTCTCGTGCTGCACGAGGTCGCCGGGGAAATACTTCCATCCCGCTTGCATTGTGCTCTCCTCTGGAGGATCGGAAACGACGGACAGATGCGTCCGACGCAGTTTCTCAGGCCGATGCCATGACCGCGGCATCGTGGCGGAATGGGACCATCCTCTCCCGATCCTCGTCCCACAGCGTGAAGCGGAAGCACTGGAAGGTGTCCTTGAGCGTGAGGCGATTGACACCGCGCAGTTCCGGGAAGTCGCGCAGCACCTCGCCCAGCCGGTAGCTCGGGATCCGGCTCGAGAGATGATGCACGTGATGGACGCCGATATTGGCGGTGAACCAGCGCAGCACGGCCGGCAGGTCGAGATGCGAGCTGCCGCGCAAAGCACCGTCATGGACGCTCCAGGCCTCGCCTGGCGCCCAGTAGGCGTGCTCATACTGGTGTTGGACATAGAACAGCCAGACGCCGATCGCCGAGGCCAGCCAGGTGATCGGCAGCTGGACCAGCAGGAAGTCGCGCCAGCCCACCAGGGCCACGCCGAGACCGATCAGGCAGGCGATGGCGAGGTTGGTCGCCATGGCACTGAGCCAGGCTTCCCTGCTCGAGCGCATCAGCTGCGCCGGCAGCCGATAGTGCAGCACGAACAGATAGGGAGCACCCAGACCGAGCAGAAAGAGGGGGTTGCGCGAGAGACGGTAGAGCGCCTGCCGACGCGGCGAGAGCTGCTGGAACTCGCGCACGGTCAGCGTGTCGACGTCGCCGATCCCGCGTCGGTCGAGATTGCCGGAGGTGGCGTGGTGGATGGCGTGCGCGTGCCGCCAATGGCCGTAGGGCGTGAGAGTAAGGACGCCTATCGCCCGCCCCAGCCAGTCTCGACCGGCGACTTCCAGGAGGCGCTCGCCGCCCTGCTCGGCAAGGAGGCGCCCAACCTATCGCCCTCGGTGGTCGCCCGGCTCAAGAGCGACTGGCAGGGCGAGTACGAGCGCTGGCAGCAACGCGACCTGTCGGCCCGGCGCTACGTCTACATCTGGGCCGACGGCGTCTACCTGCAGGCGCGAATGGAGCCCCAGGCCGAGTGCATGCTGGTGATCATCGGCGCCACGCCTGAGGGCAAGAAGGAGCTGGTCGGCTTCCAGGTCGGCACCCGTGAGAGTGCCCAAAGCTGGCACGAGCTGCTGGTCGGGCTAAAGGCCCGCGGCCTGGCGATGGCCCCCGAGCTGGCGGTTGGCGATGGCGCGCTCGGCTTCTGGAGGGCCCTGGAGGAGGCGTTCCCCTCGGTTCGTCACCAGCGGTGCTGGGTGCACAAGGCGGCCAATGTCCTCAACAAGCTTCCGAAGTCGCTGCAGGCCAATGCGCGCCAGGATCTGCGGGAGCGTTGGCGGACCGGCGGCGGAAGAACGAGCCATGCCCGCAATCGTGCTGGATCATGAACAGGCGCACGAGAAAGCCGGCCGCGGGCACAGCCAGCAGCAGGCACAGCCAGTAGGAGTAGCCAAGGCTGACCCACATCGCGAGCCACAGGCCCGCAAACGGCACCGCGGTAACGACCAGCTCGACAACACTCCGGGCAAGGCTCGGCTCACGGTAGGCGGCGAGCGCGCGCAGCCAGTGACGGCCGTCGGGCTCAAGCGACGACGCACCCGAAGCGTGGCGGGTAAGGGTATCCGCCATCGGCAGATCGGGGGCAGTACGGGGCGTGGGCAGGTTCACGGTGGATAGCGTCTCGACGGCTGGGACGGGTCTATCAGCGGGAGGTGACCAAGCCGCATGGTCGACTTCCCAGCCGACGATCTTTATGCGACCGAGCCTCGGCCGGCGCTAACCTGGATCAGCCGCCCAGGACGTGAACGTGGGGCGGCCGTCGTCAGGGGAGCAGGCTGTCGGCCTGGTCGAGGTAGCCGCCGTGGTGCTCGGCGAGGTTCCGCAGCCTGGGGAGGTCGTGGAAGACGACCTGGCCGTCGCGGAAGGTGACGAGACCCAGTTCGCGCAGCTGGCGCAGGACGCGGTTGACGTGGATGGCGGTGAGCCCCAGCGCGTCGGCCAGCAGGTACTGGTTCAAGGGGCAGGCGAAGGCGGTCTCCGTGCCCATACCCACCAGCCGCAGCCGGAGCCCCAGCTCGACCAGGAAGTGCGCGGTGCGGGCCAGGGCGTCACGCCGCCCGACGCCGACCAGGTGCTCGACCACCATCGCCTCGTCCCGCGAGGCAGCCCACAGGATGGCGGCACCCAGGCGCGGCAGTGCCTGGAAGGTGTCGAGCATCCGCTGGGCCGGCACCTCGGCGACGACGGCATCGGTGACGGTGTCGGACGAGTGATCGGAGGTCCGCAGGAGGATGCTGCGCAGGCCGATGAAGTCGCCGGGAACCCGGACGTCGATCACCTGCCGGCCGCCATCCGGCAGCAGCTTGTAGCAGCAGGCCCAGCCCTGCTGGAGGATGAACGCGCGCTGGCCGGCCTGGCGCTCGTGGATCAGCTCGGTGCCGGCGACAATCGGGCGGCTCCTGGCCTCGAGACCGGCAAGGCCTGCTGCCTCCTCCAGACCCAGCGGCAGGAAGCGGCTCAGCTTTCGCGCCAGGGCGCTCTCGACCGCTGCCATGGGCGTGATCGTCCTTCCTCCGATGCGGCCCCCGCCGTGCGGCGTGGCCGCGGGCTCGCGATGCGGCCGGGACGCTAACCTAAATCAGCAGGACACCGCACCCAAGCGGCTAGGCTTCGACGCTTTCCCGTCCGGGCCTGGGATCCTACGCGATGCAGCAGCGAAGAACGAGCGTGCCTGCGAGCCGGCCAGGGTGGCTCGTGCGCGGGATTGCCCGGTGGCCTGCCCTCGCCTTGGGCGCCCTGGTGCTGACGGCAATGCTGACCGCCTGCGTGGACGGGGACCGGGACCGGGGCCGTGATCGCGACGATGGGAGCGTCTTCGGCGGCGGGCTGGGCGGTCTTCTGGGCCAGCGGGTCAGCTACCGCTGTGACGACGACCGACGTTTCACGGCCAGCTTCCAGCCGTTCGGGCAGGGCATTTCGGTCGACACCGGCCGGCGCACCTACGACCTCGAGCGCCGGGGCGGCGATCGCGACCGTGACCGGCAGGAGTACCGCAGCAGGGATGGCGATGTCCGTCTCCTCGTCGATGGCGACGAGGCGGAGCTGAGCATCGACGGCGACGACGATTTCGAGGATTGCGAGCGCCGTTGAGGCGCTAGGCGAGGATGGAGATCCAGATGGCTACGCGGGCCTTGTTGATGGCGGGTACGTTCCTGCTGGGTCTTGTCGCGGCCGACGGTGCCACCGGAGCCGGAATGACGGTCCAGGCCTCGACCTGCATCCACGATGCGGAGCTCAGGCTGCGCCCCGATGGGACCGTCTATGCATGCCATGTGTCACAGCAGATCAACGCAAGCGTCGGCCCGGAAGCGAAGAACCGCAACGTGGTCTGCGCCGCGGGATCGTATGTCGAGTTCCATTATAACGGTCATCTGTCCTACTGCGACAAGCTCGCCAAAGCCGGCTCCTATCTGAGCCGGGGCGGCGAGAGCAAGATCTGCAAGCAGCAAGAACCGATATCGTTCAACGAATCCGGGGACCTGGAGTATTGCAGCTAGATGACTGGCATCATCCTGGACCGGGATTTGCCGTCTGCGGCTGCGCGGTCGGCACGGTGAGGTCCAGGATGAGCCGGGCGCGTGCCGTTCTCAAGCAGACGTTTCTGGGCCAGCCCCGCTCGGCCGAGAGTCCACCGACAGGACAGGCGGACGTCCCTCTCGCGGTCGCAGTTCTGTCGCCCCCCTTCGGGATCGAGGGAGCGGCTCCAGGCTGCTCTGGATCAGCAGGACCGAGCGCGCCAGCAGATATACTCCAGTGAGTTTGCGGACTGTGAGCCTCGGCCACGCCGGCCGCCGCTTCTGCAGTTCGACCCGGAAAGGATGAACCCATGAGCGGTGCTGCGGGCCTGGCGGCCCTCTCCATCTGCGAATCGATGTTGCTGTCCATGACCGATACCGGGGTCATCGACGGCAACGAGGCCAAGGCCATCCTCGAGGATGCGGCCACCGCCCACCGCAACGTGGTGGGTGTGGCGGATGGCAAAGCGGGCGATCACCGCGAGGCCGCGGCGATCATCGAGGCGATCATCATCGGCGGCAACTCGGTCCGTCATCGCCGAAGCGACAGCGGGGGAGCCGTGCCGGCTCCCGATGGTACGAGCGACGGTCTATGAGAATTGCACAGGTGGCACCCCTCTATGAAGCGGTGCCACCGCGTCTCTACGGCGGCACCGAGAGGATCGTTGCCCACCTTACCGATGCCCTGGTCGATCTCGGACACGACGTGGTGCTGTTCGCCAGCGCCGACGCCCGGACCAAGGCCAGGCTCGTCCCCGGCCGCGACCAGGCCATCCGGCTCGACCCGCACCCGCTGAAGTCCGATCTCGCCGCCCATCTCACCATGCTGCACGAGCTTCGCCGCCGGGCGGACGAGTTCGATATCCTCCACTTCCACGTCGATCTCATCCACTTCCCGATCTTCGAGGAGCTGGCGCAGCAGACCGTGACCACGCTGCACGGCCGGCTCGACCTCAAGGACCTGGCCGGGGCCTACCGGTGCTGGCCGGACTACCCCCTGGTCTCGATCTCGCGCGAGCAGAGGAGGCCGCTGCCTCTGGCAAACTGGATCGCCACCATCGCGCACGGCGTGCGCCAGGACCTCTACGGCTTCAGCGCGGAGCCAGCGGATGGCGGCTACCTTGCCTTCCTGGGCCGGATCTCGCCCGAGAAGCGGCCCGACCGGGCGATCGCGATCGCCAAGCGCACCGGGCTCAAGCTCAAGATCGCGGCCAAGGTCGACGCCGCCGACCGGGCCTACTTCGCGCAGGCGATCGAGCCCCTGCTCGACGATCCCCTGATCGAGTTCGTGGGCGAGATCGGCGATGCCCAGAAGTCCGCGTTCCTCGGCAATGCCCGGGCCCTTCTGTTCCCGATCGACTGGCCGGAGCCGTTCGGGCTCGTCATGATCGAGGCCATGGCCTGCGGCACGCCCGTCGTCGCCTGGCGCTGCGGCTCGGTGCCGGAGATCGTCGAGGAGGGGGTGACCGGCTTCATCGTCGCCTCGGAGGATGAGGCGGTAGCGGCCGTGGAGCGGCTGGCAACCCTCGACCGGCACGCGATCCGCGCCGTGTTCGAGCGCCGGTTCTCGGCGACGGTGATGGCGCGCAACTACGTCCGGCTCTACCAGCAGCTGCTCACTGCCGACGCCGGCCCGGAGCTGTCGCCGGTGCTCCGGCCGCCTGTGGCCGACATCGGGGATCCCCTCTTTGCCGAATGACCAAGCCGAGCCGGCCGATACCGGCGAGCCTCGCGTGCCGCTGCGCCTGTTCGCGCTCAAGCACGGCGACACCTTCCTGGTGGCGGACGCCTTCGGCGACATCCTGGGCGATGGCGACGGCCTGTTCCGCGACGACACCAGGGTCCTGTCCTACTTCCGCCTGAGGCTGGACGGGAAGCCGCCGTCGCTCCTGGGTGCCGTGGTCGGCCAGGACAATGTGCTGTTCACCTCCAACCTCACCTTCCGGCCGCTGCCGCCGCTTGGCGAGACCTCGGCACCGGAAGGGGTCGTCCACCTCCAGCGCAGGCGCCTCCTGTGGGAGGCGCGACTCTACGAGCGCCTGACGCTCACCAACTACGGGGAGCGCGAGGTCGTGGTGCCGCTCGGCCTGAGCTTCGCCGCCGATTTCCGCGACATGTTCGAGGTGCGCGGGACCAAGCGGCATGCGCGCGGCCACCCGCTGCCGGTCGAGGTCGGCGCAGACTCGGTCCTGCTCCGTTACCGGGGCCTCGACGGCGTCCTGCGCGCCTCGACCATCAGGTTCTCCGAGCCACCGGACCGGCTGTCGGCCGGCGAGGCCAACTTCCTGGTCAGGCTCGAGCCACGCGGCTCGCGGAAGATCTATCTCGAGGTGGCGGCCGAGGCCGAGCTGCCGCCATCGCGGGCCCGGTTCCGCGCCGCCGCCGCCAGCGCGCGCTTCAGCGTCCGTGCCACCCGCCGGCGCGGTGCGACGGTCCGCAGCTCGGGCCGGCTGTTCAACGACTGGCTGGACAAGTCCCGCGCCGACCTCGCTCTGCTCACCACCGAGCTGCCGACCGGGCCCTATCCCTATGCCGGCATCCCCTGGTTCTCGACCGCCTTCGGCCGGGATGCGATCGTCACCTCACTGCAGATGCTGTGGCTCGACCCGTCGCTGGCGCGCGGTGTCCTGAGCTTCCTCGCCCAGCATCAGGCCAAGGAGACCTCACCGTTCCAGGACGCGGCCCCCGGCAAGATCATGCACGAGACCCGCAAGGGCGAGATGGCGACCCTGCGCGAGCTGCCGTTCGGCCAGTATTATGGTGGTGTCGACACCACGCCCTTGTTCGTGATGCTGGCCGGCGCCTACGCCGCCCGCACCGGCGATCTCGGCTTCGTGGACGAGCTTTGGCCCTCCTTGTGCGCGGCCATGGCCTGGATCGAGGGCGAGGGCGATTCCGACGGGGACGGCTTCGTCGACTACGCCCGCGGGGCTGCCACCGGGCTCGCCAACCAGGGCTGGAAGGACAGCCAGGATTCCGTCTTCCATACTGACGGCACGGACGCCGTCGGGCCGATCGCGCTGATCGAGGTCCAGGGCTACGTCTACGCCGCCCTGGTCGCCATGGCCGACCTCGCGGCGCGCCGAGGCCTGACCCCAGAGGCCGAACGCTGGCAGGCGCGGGCTGCCACGATGCGGGCGGCGGTCGAGGCGCGGTTCTGGCTCGACGAGCTCGGTTACTACGCCCTGGCGCTGGACGGCCAGGGCCGGCCCTGCCGCGTGCGCGGCTCCAACGCCGGCCATCTTCTGTTCACCGGTCTGCCTACGGCCGAGCGCGCAGGGCGGGTCGCGGACCAGCTCCTGGCATCGCCGTTCAACTCCGGCTGGGGCATCCGCACGCTCGCCGCGGGCGAGACGCGCTTCAACCCCATGTCCTACCATAACGGCTCGGTCTGGCCGCACGACACCGCTTTGTGCGCCGCGGGCCTCTCCCGCTACGGTGCCCGCGACGGCGTGGTACGGCTGATGAGCGGGGCGTTCGAGGCCGCGGTCCAGACCGATATGCGGCTGCCCGAGCTGTTCTGCGGCTTCCCCCGTGCCGCCGGCGAGGCGCCGATCGCCTACCCGGTCGCGTGCCTGCCCCAGGCCTGGTCGTCGGGTGCGGTGTTCATGCTGCTGCAGGCCTGCCTCGGCCTGAGCATCGACGGCTGGGGCGGCACCATCCATGTCGACCGGCCGCGGCTGCCGATCGGCATCGACCGGCTCACCATCCACCGCCTTACCGTAGGCAGCGCCGTGGTCGACCTCACCTTCCAGCGCGTCGGCAACCGCGTCGCTGCGTTTCCGGAGGGTCAGGATCCGAGCCCGGTCCCGCTGCTTCTCCATTCCTGACCGATGGGTCATGGCAGTACGGAAAGTGGAATGAATATCGAAGTCTCCTTCGAGGTCGAGCAAGGAGAGGCTGCCTCGCCGGCTGGCTCAGCGCCAACGTCGTCGGGAATGAGTGCCGAGGCGCTGAAGGCAATTTTGGACCGGCACCGGATTCTGGATCGAGTTCGGACCGGGCAGAGGGTGCCCGCGCCATGCTCGCGGGGGCCTGCTTGCAAGGTCTGTCGTTTTGGCGTGCCGAGCTCAGCGACGCCAATCTGGAGGGTGCGGACCTGCGTGGGGCCAACCTCGATCATGCCGTGCTCCGCGGTGCGTTGCTCAGGGGCGCATGTCTCTCCCGGGCGTCGCTCTGGCGAGCCGATCTGAGTGCTGCCGATCTCGCCTCGGCCGACCTTCGAGATGCCAGGCTCGACCATGCCGTCCTGCGCGCCGCGATCCTCCGGGGGGCCAAGGTCGACCGGGCCTCTTTCTGGGAGGCACGCCTGGAGGGAGCTGATCTCAGGGATGCCGTCGGGCTGGATTCAGCCCAGCTCCAGCCGGCTTTCCAGGACGCGGACACCCGGCTTCCGGCCAGCCTGCCTGCACCCAGCGTTCCGACCGCGGAGCCGGCGGGCGTAAAAGCCGCTCCCCTGGCCCTCGGCAAGGGCCAGGGGCACGGGACAGGGATGGCCGAGTTCCGGCGCCATCTCTCGGCGATCGAAGACGAGCAGGCCGGGCTGCGTCAACGCCGGGCTGAGCTGGAGCGGGCCCTGTTCGCGGCGCCATCGGCAACATGGATGGAAGCCGTGGAACGAGCCCAATACCTGCTCACGCAGTTTGCGGCGATCGTGGGCGGGCAGGACCCCGGCCGTCGGCAGATCATTGCCAGTGTCATCGATGATCTGGCACGGCTGTCGGGCGAGCAGGCCAAGGCAGTCGCAGCCCCGTGAGATAGGCGAGCGCGCAGGGTTAAGTGCAACTGTCGGCGGCGCGCCCGGATCAACGCCCGACAAGGCGGTCCACGAGTGTTGCTGGCCAGGATCGAGGAGGCGATCGCGGATGGCGAGCGGTTTGCCGCCTGGAGGCTTCCCGGGACGGATGGGATGCCGCCCGATTCTTCTTCCGACGGCGAGCCGTTACAGCGCTCACGACGTCTCAGCCACCTCCCGCTCGCCATCATCCGCCACCCGCATTATGCGAACAGCACAGGGCTGGTTCCGCCCAACATAGGCCTGTGCCGCGCACAAGGCGTCGGAATGGCAGCGGTATCAGGGCGGCATCGGTGCGGAGCACCCTGACCGGCCGCCAGCTCAAACCAGTGACGCCCAGCACAGCGCTGCCGTCCTCATAGGCTGCAGTGCCCCCCGTACTGACCCTCGGGCTATTTCTCCCAGGGTAACCAGGCAAGCCGGTGGATGACGCTCTGGGGGCGGGGGCCGGCTGCCTGCAAGGTGGGTCGATGGCCCGGGGTCAGTGCGCCGAAGCGCCGGCTGCTCCGAGGCCGGTCTCGGATCGGATGTACTGGGATCCAAAAGCTGCGTTCTCGTTCCTGGCGCTCTGGCTGCGGTCGAGGACCGAGAACAACCAGATCCCGGCAAAGGCGATGCTCATCGAGAACAGAGCCGGGTTCTCGTAGGGGAACGGTGCCGAGCCCGCCGGATGGACCAGCACCTTCTCCCAAACTGTCGGGCCGAGCACAACCAGGGCTACGGCCGAGATCAGGCCGAGCAGGCCGCCGATCAGAGCACCCTTGGTGGTCAGACCCGGCCAGAACATCGACATCAGCAGCACCGGGAAGTTGCAGCTGGCGGCGATGGCGAAGGCGAGACCCACCATGAAGGCGACGTTCTGCTGCTCGAACACATAGCCCAGATAGATGGCGATGACGCCCAGGACGACGGTCGCGATCTTGGAGACCTTGATCTCCTGGGCGTCGGTGGCGCGGCCCTTGGCGAAGACCGAGGCGTAGAGGTCGTGGCTGACCGCCGAGGCGCCGGCGAGGGTGAGCCCGGCCACCACGGCCAGGATGGTGGCGAAGGCCACGGCCGAGATGAAGCCCAGGAACAGGTTGCCGCCGACCGCCTCGCTGAGGTGGATGGCCGCCATGTTGGTGCCGCCAAGGAGGTCCTTGATCTTGTCGTAGGTGACGGCACCATCCGGACCGATGACGGTCGTGTAGAAGAGCGGGTTGGTCATCACCAGGGTGATGGCTCCGAAGCCGATGATGAAGGTCAGGATGTAGAAGTAGCCGATGAAGCCGGTGGCGTAGAACACCGACTTGCGGGCTGCCTTGGCGTCAGCCACGGTGAAGAACCGCATCAGGATGTGCGGCAGGCCGGCGGTGCCGAACATCAGCGCCATGCCCAGCGAGATGGCGGAGATCGGGTCGGTGACCAGGCTGCCCGGGCTCATGATCGCCAGGCCCTTCGGGTTGATCTCGGTGGCGGCCTTGAACATCGCCTCCGGGCTGAACCCGAACTGCCACAGCACCATGAAGGCCATGAAGGAGGCCCCGGCCAGCAGCATGCAGGCCTTGATGATCTGCACCCAGGTGGTGGCCAGCATGCCGCCGAAGGTGACGTAGGCGGTCATCAGCGCGCCGACGATGATCAGCGCGTAGAGATAGGGCAGGCCGAACAGCAGCTCGATCAGCTTGCCCGCCCCCACCATCTGCGCGATCAGGTAGAAGGCCACCACGGTGAGGGTGCCGACGGCCGACAGGAGGCGGATCGGGGTCTGCTGCAGGCGATAGGAGGCGACGTCGGCGAAGGTGAACTTGCCGAGGTTGCGCAGGCGCTCGGCGATCAGGAACAGCACCACCGGCCATCCCACCAGGAAGCCCACCGAATAGATCAGGCCGTCATAGCCGGAGACGAAGACGAGGCCGGAGATGCCCAGGAACGAGGCCGCCGACATGTAGTCGCCGGCGATGGCCAGGCTGTTCTGGAAGCCGGTGATGCCGCCGCCGGCGGCGTAGAAGTCGGCCGCCGACTTGGTCTTCGAGGCCGCCCACTTGGTGATCGCCAGCGTGAACAGCACGAAGGCGAAGAACATGAGGATGGCCGTCCAGTTGGTCGGCTGTCTGGCCACGGCCCCCTCGAGGGCACCGGCCGCGAGGGCCGGGCCGGTGAGGGCCAGGCCGGCCGCGACGGCGCCCAGCCCGCCGAGGCGGCGTGCGATCGGGCGCATCACTTGCTCTCCTGCAGGATCTGGCCGTTGAGCTCGTCGAACGCGGTGTTCGCCTTGCGAACATAGATCCCGGTCAGCACGAAGGCGGAGACGATCACGAAGAGCCCGATCGGGATGCCGATGGTGGTGACGGAGGCTTCGCTGAGCGGCGTCCCGAGGAAGCCCTTGGCGAACGCGACCAGCAGGATGAACCCGAAATAGATCACCAGGATCGCGATCGTCAGGTTGCGCGCGAGCGCGCCACGCTGCCGGACGAGCTCCGTGAATTTGGGATTCTGCCGTATCCTGGCATATGCCGCCGGTTCCATCGCCTGTCCTCTCGAGCCCGCTCGCTTTGAGTAGATGCGTGACGCCCAGCCTGGCCGAGCCGCTCGCCGCCGACCCCGTGCGGCTCAGTGCCTGGTGCGGGCCTTCTTCGTCGCGGGCGTGGCGATGGCGCTCGCCGGCCGGCTCGGGCCGACGCTGTCCGGCGCCTGCCCAGCCTCCGCCTGCACCATGGTCAGGCGCTTGCGCGTCTCCTCGATGGTGGCGGCGACCTGACGCGACGCTGCCTGCATCGCCTCGCTGGCTGCTTTCTGCATGGCGGCGAGGTCCGGGGTCATGCCGCCCAGCGCCTTCATGTTGGCGGCAGCGCAGTCGTTCAGCACCGCCATGGCCTCGCTCTGCGCCTTGAGAAGGCCCTGGCTCAGCTCCTGGACCTGACCCAGGACTTGGTCGAAGGCCGCGCGCACCCGCGCCTGCTGGCCGCTGGGCTCACCGGTCCCCCGGCCTACAGTTCGCTGAGACACCGCTTTGCAGGTAGGCAACTGCAAGGAGGTGAGGATGGACGAGACGGTTGGGGTGGGCGTGGGCCCGGCGGAGCGCGCCCACCACGCTGGCGGAGACGGGCCCACGCCCGAGCCGCGGCGGCGAATGTCGGCACGGCGCAAGCAGGAGGCCGTGCTGCGGCTCCTGCGGGGCGAGGACCTGGAGCTGGTCTCGCGCGACCTGGCTGTGACCGCGGCCGAGCTGAGCGGCTGGCGCGACCAGTTCCTGGCCGCGGGCGAGGCGTCGCTGAAGAGCCGGCCAGCTGATGCGCGGGATGCCGAGATCGGACGGCTGCAGGCCAAGGTCGGCGAGCTGACAATGACGGCCGAGCTTCTGGAGGCGAAGATCGAGCGCTTGGAGACGCACCGCCCTTTGGGGCGCAGGAGGTCGAGACGATGAGTCGGCAGGTCTCGCCCTCCACCGCCCAAGTCTACGGTCTTTTGCGGGTCACGCGCCTCTGGGGCGTCTCACGGGCGACACTCTATCGCCACCGCCGCCCGGCCGAGGTGGCCGTGCGCAGGCGGCCCGGGCCGCACGGGGCGATGGCGGACGAAGGCCTGGTGGCGGCGATCCGACAGCTTCTCGACAGACAGCCCCTTTCATGGCGAGGGCCACCGCAAGCTGTGGGCGCGGCTGCGCTTTGCCGGCATCCGCACCAGCCGCCGCCGCGTTCTGCGGCTCATGCGCGAGAACGGCCTGCTGGCGCACCAGCGTGCCGGCCGACCGCACGGCTCGAGGGCCCACGACGGCACGATCATCACCGAGCGGGTCGATGTCATGTGGGGCACCGACCTGACCTCGGTCATGACCGGCGAGGGCCAGGCCGCTGTGTTCATCACCGTCGATCACTGCTCGGCCGAGTGCGTCGGCATCCACGCCAGCCGCAGCGCCGATCGCTTCGAGGCCCTCGAGCCGGTCAAGCAGGCCGTGCGCGAGCGCTTGGCGCGCTTTGCCAAGGGCATCGCCGCCGGCCTCCAGCTCCGCCACGATCACGGCAGCCAGTACGTCAGCCACGACTTCCAGGCCGAGATCCGCTTCCTCGGCATCGAAAGCTCGCCGGCGTTCGTGCGCGAGCCGGAAGGCAATGGCTGCGCCGAGCGCTTCATCCGGGTGCTGAAGGAGAACCTGTTGTGGGTCCGCCGCTTCGAGACCGTCGAGGAGCTGCGCTTGGCACTCCTCGCCTTCAGGCAGACCTACAACCAGACCTGGATCATCGAGCGGCACGGCTACAAGACGCCCGCTCAGGTCCGGGCCGATCAGATCGGCCCTGCCGATGGCCGCGTAAGCGCAGAGCGGTGTCTCAAAACTGTGGACCGGTACACCGGTCATGAGCGCACGGCCATCCGTCTGGAGCTCGCTCCAGAGAGTGTGCAGGCCTTCCCGCATCATGCTGGCCTGCCGGTCGGCATAGGTGCGCATCCCGGCCGCGACGATCTTGCCCGCACTGGTGAAGGCCTCGACGTTGCGCCGCTGGACGGCGACCAGTGCCTCGGAATCGAACGTTGCTGATGGTTTCGGCGTGTTCTCGGACATGGTCTATCCCCTGATCGCGGTAGCCCGCAGCATCCTGCCCGGCAATGCCCGGATGCGGCCCGCCGGACAGCATCGGCAGCGGTCGCGGGCCTGATCTCTGGGGCGGGATTCCACACTATCCGCCTGGTCGGCGGTGCCCGTCACTAACCTGCATCAGTGGGCAGCTTCGCAGCGAGCGTCAGCGCCCGATCGGGCCAGGTCGGCCTGAGCCGGACTGCCCGTTCTAGTCAGACAGGTGATCCGGCGCCGGCCCTGCCATTCGCCCCGTCAGCTGGGTCAGCAACCCGATCTGCTCCTGTTGAGTGCGCAACAGTTCCTCGAGATGCTGTGAGCGTATCTGGTCCAACTTCTCGTGCAGCCCCATGATCTCGAGCTCGGCCTTCAGGTTGACCTCGTAGTCGTGACCGGCGGCCAGACGGTCTCGCGTCGCCTGTCGGTTCTGCGACATCAGGATGACCGGTGCCTGCAGTGCAGCCAGCATTGAAAGCATCAGGTTGAGGAAGATGTACGGGTAGGGATCAAACGGCGTGGAGTACCATGCCAGGACGATACTGTTGAGAACCGCCCATGCGACCAGAGTGCCGAGAAACAGGATGATGAACGTCCAGGACCCGCCGAACTTCGCGACACGATCGGCGAGGCGATCACCGAAGGTCTGCTTTTCGTCGAAGGCGGTATTGACGTCCTGGCTGATCTGGCTCCGTTCGGCAACGCGGGTGATCACCCTTCGCTCGCGCTCCGACAACTTGTCGAGGCCAGTGTCGAGGAGCTGCTCGGCCAGCTGGCGCACCCGATCGTCCATGCGTGACATCCTGCCTTCCGTGACCATGGCGCGGTGGCAAGTTAGAAGCTAGGCAGCAGGTGAGAAGTTCGTGTCGGCTCGGCAGTTCAGGTCGTGGTGAACCCAGTCTAGCATGCTACGGAGTAGGGCTCCCGGTGCGTGGCAGGAGCGCGACACCCGCTCGGATCGTGGCGACCTCGTATTGCCTGCTGCTACCGCCAGCCGCATCCTGCTCGGTGCTTTCGAGCGCATGGATGAGCATACAAGTCCGGGCCGCGTCGCCAGCGCGGACCCGGCTCTGCTCCAGCAGTGGCGTGGACCCTGGGCTCGCGGCGGCGCCTCAGCGCTGCCCAGAGGCGGGCGGAGAGACCCCGGCCAGTGTCTCAATGTCGCCAGGATCTGAGCGTAGAGGAAGAGCGCGTCTGCTTGGTCGTGACACAGTGGCAGGAGCCGTGCCTTCGCCTGGAGCTCCTGGAGGTCGCGGGCCGGCACCGCCCCGACCTCGCGAACATCGCCGGTGTCCGGGGCGGACTAGCGCTTCGCCAAGTCGATGACCTCGGCCATCGCGGCTCCGGGGCAATCAGTACGGACTCGAGGCGTGCCCCAGGCTCAGCCACAGGAGAAGGCTTGGGGCTCATCCGGATGTCACGGCGGACGCCGAGCAGCTGGATGCCGCCCGTTACGAGGTGCGCGTGGCCCGGTCGCTCCCGGGCAGCATGGATTGGAGCCCGCGGGAGCACCTCAGATCCGCTATCGGCTTCGCCATCGCCAAGCTGCCCAAAGTGTAACTGCGGCGCCTCCAGCAGGAGCGCGTGACCGACGAAGTGCAGCGACTGACTGCCGAACGAATTGTTGAGCAGATCGAGCTGTCGAACATCCGCTATGAGCAGGGGCCATCTCTGGACGCGGCGGCGCAGATCGGCAGCAAGCTGCTCCCGTAAGCGGTAACACGGCCGTGCGAGGAGTAGGGGAGGAGCATGCGGGGCGCGCCGGCTCTCATTCCGATCGGCCGATGCTCCGCGAAGTGGCGAGCACCACGTCTGCGGGCACGGTCAGCGCGCACTAAACGCCTTGCGGGAGAAAGGCAAGATCGACCTCGCCGCCGAGATCATGCCGCCAACCCTGCTCAATCAGCGTGCGCCCGAAGCCTCGCCGCGTTGGCACCACCACGGCCGGGCCGCCGCTCTCGCGCCACACCAGGCGCAGGCGGTTACCTCCCGCTACGCTGGCCAGCGACCATGCGAACTCGACCCGGCCGTCGGGGGATGAGAGGGCCCCGTGCTTGGCCGCGTTCGTCGCCAGCTCGTGCAGCACCAGCCCGAGCGTCTGCGCTGCCTTGGGTGCGAGGGTGAGATCCGGTCCGTGCAGTTTCACGCGCTCGCGGTAGGGGCGCAGCTCGCCCTCGACGACGGCCCGGAGGCCGGCACCGCGCCACGCGCTGGCCGTAAGCAGGTCGTGCGCCCGGGCCAGGGCGCGTAGTCGTTTGCTCAGCGCGTCGCGGGCCTCATCCGGCGTTCGATCACCGGAAAGCGAGCGAGCGGCAATCCCCTGGACCACGGCCAGCGTGTTCTTCACCCGATGCGACAGCTCGGCCAGCAGCAGCCGCTGCCGGTCCTGGGCGAGCTTGCGGTCATTGACGTCCTGCACCATGCGGACGCCGTAGAGGAACCGCCCGTCAGGGTCGCGCACGGCCGTGGCTGCTATCTCGACCCAGCGCTCCGAGCCATCCGGCCGCCTGTAGCGCTTCTCGCGTGCGTAGGTGTCGATCTCGCCTGCGACCAGTCTGGCGTACTCCACCCGCTCCTCTCGCGCGTCGTCCGGTTGCGTGATGCCGAACACGGTCCGGCCCGGCAGCTCCTCCCTCGAATAGCCGGTGATGGCACAGATCGCCGGGTTGACGCGGAGGAAGCGCCCCACCGCATCGACCTCGGCGATGCCGACGCCAGCGTGCTCCTGCGTCGCCCTGTAGCGCCCTTCGCGCTCCCGGAGCGCCTGTTCCATCAACCTGCGTTCGGTAACATCCCGGCCCACCGACTGGTATCCGAGCAACCGGCCGGCGCGGTCGAACAACGCGCGGTCGGTCCACTGCTCCCAGCCGGGCTGCCCGTCCCGCAGGACCATGGCGGTTTCGTAGGCGACGGTTGGCGCCTCGGGCGTGAGCTGTGCAATCCGGGCTCTGAATGCGGCCCGTTGCGTCTCGCCCATCGGCGCCAGCACGCTCGCGCCGACGAGATCCTCGGCACGGCGGCCGAGCCGCTCGGCATAGGCCCGGTTGACGAACGTGATCACGAGATCGGGCGTGAAGCGGGAGATCAGTTCGGTCTGATCATCCACGACGGCCCGGAACCGCTCCTCGCTCCGCCGCAGCGCCTCTTCGGCGGTGCGCCGGTCGTCGATGTCGACGCCGACACCGAACCATCGTGAGGCGTGGCCATCCCGGCCGGGTGCCGGCAGGCCGCGACACAGGAACCAGCGATAGGCGCCATCGCGCCCGCGCAGGCGGTACTCGCCCTCGTAGAGCGCGCCATGGGCCACCGCCTCCTGCCAGGCGGCAGCAGTCGGTTCGCGGTCGTCGGGATGGACCGCCCGCTGCCAGCCCTCGTCCCGCAGCTCTTCGGCCGAGAGGCCGGTGTACTGCTGATAGCGACGGTTCGTGTAGAGGTTGCGGCCGGACGCATCGGCCACGAACACGAACCCAGGCATGGCCTCGGCGAGAAGGCGGAACCACCCCTCGGGCTCTCCGGCACCATTCTCTTCGGCCGAATGGTCTACCCCGGTTGTCGCAAGGTGGTGGAGCCTGACCTCACCGCGATCACCGCCGGGGGTGAGACAGACCTCGATGTCGACGCCGAGTGCCGCGAGCCAGGAGAGGAGCTTGTCGACCGAGACGAGGTCGAGCCGGCCGCTTCGCAGCACCTTGGACAGGGTCGGCTGATCGGTGCCGCACCGCCGGGCAGCCTCGGTCTGGGTGAGCGAGCGTCGGCGCACGGCGTCGGCAACCGCGGCTGCGAGCCCAGCCTTGACGCTCGCCACGGCAGCTGTGCCCGGCCCTGCCCGGCCCTCGACAGTGTGGGCGGCCTCGTGAGCCATGGATCGAGGGCTCCCCAGGCGATCCGGCCGCCTTGGGCAGCGGCCGCCTCGGATCGAACATGGAACTACTGCCATACCCGGGTCAAGCGCACCACGATGGATCGGCTGTTCTTCGTGCTGGCGAGCCGGTTCGTCGATCCGTTCACCCTGGCCTCGCAGAAAGGCCCAATTGGGGCGACACCTACGGGGGGAAGCTCAAGTACGAGTGGAAGCGCCCTCTCATGGACCCAGTTGTCTGGGCCGCCACCTCGCTGTTCCGCCTCATCCCGGTCGTGAGCCCGACCACCGCAATCGCCCTGGGCTTAGCCCTGCTCGCCACGCTCAATCTCGGCCTTGCCTACCTCGTAGCCCGCCGGCTTACGTCCTCTCCGCCCATCGCCATGCTCGCCACCGGCTGCCACACGTTCTTCCTCTCGACCCTGATCGGACGGAGCATCGTCGACAGCTACACCGTCTCGAACCTGCTGGTGCTGCTCGTCCTCTACGTATGGCTGCGCGATCCGGCGCCATCTGACCTTGGCGGCAGTCTGCGGCTCGGTGGTGCCGTCGGGCTCGCGGGCTTATGCAACACGCCCCTCCTGTTGCTCGCCGGTCTGCCCATTGTGCACGCGCTCCTTGCGGTCGATCTACGCCGAACCCCCGGGTCAGCCTCCTGGTCGGCGGTACAGCCTCTGCCATGGTTGCGGCCGTGGTGCTGACCATGCAGCGCTGAAGTACGGTGACCCTGCGGCCTACTTCGAGTGCTCCGACGAGTACGCGGCGCGCTACGCCGCCGACCGCCTGCTCGAGTTCAATGCCTGTGCCGTCGCGGCACCCAAGCCCGCCGTGCCAAGCCGCGACCAGAAGGCAAAGTACTTCAAGCACTATCTCGCCGGCCCGGGTGGCCTTGTCGGCCTCGCTGGCGTGGTCGTCGTCACCGCGCTCGCGGTGTTCGCCGCCTTCGGCCGCCACTGGCGGATTGCGCTGCCTGTCCTCGCCTTTCTCGCCGGGATCACAACCTTCTACGTCTACTTCAACCCGCCTGATGCCATGCTCTACTCAATTCAGCTCCGGCCGGCGCTCTTCGTGCTCATGACGCTTGGCGCCATTTCCCTGTCAGGCTCACGGCGTATGGCGATCCTGGCCCTTGCTGCCGTGGCAGCCCTGCTGGGACCTCGCAACCTGCCAATCGTTCTGGCCGGCCCCTATGACTTCAAGGTCAAGACCGACCTGCGCGAAACCAAAGTGTCCAAACTTGGCACCGCTGTAGCAACCTGCAATTACCGGCATCCGGGTTCGCCACGCAGTCGGACAGCGGCTCCACTTGACAGGCCTTCCACGGCATCCAGCCAATCTCCTGGTAGGCAGCATGTAATCTGCTAGCCGCCCTCACAAGTGGGCTTGCCACAGCAAGTCGCGTGCCGCTTCGGTCGGCATTCCACCGCCGCAAGGCGATGCAGGCCGACAGCGGTTGGCGGGGTGCGGCGCATGCTGGCAACAAAAAGCTGCGTCGCCGCCGCCATGTCTGGCAGCGGCTAATCCAGATTAGCAACAAGCCAGGCTGCTCGGGCGATGGTCGATTTTCTACCGCTGGCTCGACCGCAGTCGCGCGTTCGTGCCACGGGTGGCCGGTGCCTCAGCGGCGCTGCCCGCCCGTCGTCTGCCCGGGTCAGTTGCAGTGCCCGGGTTGCTTGTCGTCATGACGATTGACTTGGCCGGGCCTGCGGGCCTGGTTCTTTCACCGCTGACGGCGTGATTGGTGAGTCGAGGTTCCCGATGCAGCCAGAAGGTCATGCCTCCTCATTGCACCCTGCATCGCGTCCGGGACGCCACCCGGCGGCCGGCAGGCCGAAGAAGGCCCAGATTGCCCAATACGGGCTAAGCGTCGACCGCGTGATCGAGCCCGGCCTGGT
>CAWHNT010000015.1:0-13658 GCA_963830775.1 uncultured Alphaproteobacteria bacterium
GCGGCTTATCCCTACTGAGTCAATAGGGATTGTTATGGCGAGTACGTTCACCTCTCGGTCGCGAGCCGAGGTAGGATAGGGCGGCATCTCGGCGCGTTGCGGAAAGGACCGCCGTCCGCGAAGAGAGCGCCGCCGACGCAGCCCTCATCCCGTCGGCTAGGAGCCGTCGACCGCTGGGTCCTGCCGCATGCGCACGCAGGCACCTGGTTCCAGCCGAGGTTGCGCAACCGGAAGTGGCGGATCAGAGGCTCTCGATGACAATGGAAACGTCCGTCCAGACGGACGCGGGGCCGCGTCATGCAGCCCATTCAGGCCTGCTGGCCCTTGGATTGGGTGCCGTGGGCGTGGTCTACGGCGATGTCGGCACCAGCCCGCTCTACGCCTTGCGCGAAGCGCTGCACCATGCGGCCGCGGACGGGCTCGCCAGGGTCGAGGTCCTGGGCATCGTCTCGCTCCTGCTCTGGGCGCTGATCATCATCGTCACGGTGAAGTACGTGCTCTTCCTGGTCAGGCTCGACAACCAGGGCGAGGGCGGCACGCTGAGCCTCCTGGCCCTGTTCCAGGCGGCACTGGGCCGGCGGACGTCCCTGGTGCTGGGCCTTGCGGTCGCCGGCACAGCCCTTTTCTACGCCGACGCCATGATCACGCCGGCGATCTCGGTGCTCTCCGCGGTGGAGGGCCTCAAGCTCGTGACGCCGGCGCTCGACGCCTATGTCGTCCCGCTTACGCTGGCGGTGCTGCTGGCGCTCTTCGCCCTCCAGAGCCGCGGCACCAGCGCGGTCGGCCGCTGGTTCGGGCCGATCATGGCGGTCTGGTTCGCCGCCATGGCCGTGGCAGGTCTGCGGCATATCGGCGACGATCCGCACGTGCTCACAGCCTTCGACCCGCGCTATGCCCTCCTCTTCCTCGGCAGCCACGGTGCCCTCGGCTTCACCGTGCTGGGCTCGGTGTTCCTGGCCGTGACCGGGGCCGAGGCGCTCTATACCGACATGGGCCATTTCGGCCGCGATGCGATCCAGCTCGCCTGGCTGGGCCTCGTCTTCCCGGCCCTGGCGCTGAACTATCTGGGCCAGGGTGCGCTCGTGCTCGCCCGGCCCGAAGCCTTGGAGAACCCGTTCTTCCTGCTGGTGCCGGAATGGGCGCTGCTGCCGATGGTGCTCCTGGCCACGGCCGCTACCGTGATCGCGAGCCAGGCGGTGATCACCGGCGCCTTCTCGGTCACCAGGCAGGCGGTCCAGCTGGGGCTCCTGCCCCGCTTCGAGATCCGCCACACCTCGGCCGCCCTGGGCGGGCAGGTCTACCTGCCACGCGTGAATCGACTGCTGCTCGGGGGCGTGCTGCTGCTGGTTCTGCTGTTCCAGACCTCCCGGGCGCTGGCCTCCGCCTACGGGATTGCGGTCACCGGGGCCATGATCATCGACAGCGTGCTGGCGCTGCTCGTCCTGCGCTACGCCCGTCGCTGGCCGCTCTGGGCCGCGGCCGTGATCGTGGTCCCCTTCGTGATCATCGAGGCGGCCTTTCTCTGCGCCAACCTCTCGAAGCTGCACCATGGCGGCTATGTGCCGGTGCTGGTGGCGGCCTGGCTGACGCTGATGATGGTGACCTGGATCCGAGGCAACAACATCCTGGCCGATGCGGCCCGGCGCGAGAACATCCCGTTGGCCGATCTTCTGGGCAGTCTCGGGCGCAGCGCACACTTGTCCCGCGCACCCGGCACCGCGGTGTTCCTCACCTCGACGCCGGGCGTCGCACCCTCGGCCCTGCTGCACAACCTCAAGCACAACCGCGTCCTGCACCAGCACAACGTGGTGCTCACCATGTTGGCTGACCCGGCACCCTATGTCGGCGAGGAGCAGCGGCTCGAGCTTACGCGACTTAGCGAGGACTTCACGCTGGTGCAGGCCACCTTCGGCTACATGGAGACGCCCAGCGTGCCCAAGGTGCTGACACTCTGCCGCCAGCATGGGCTCAGGCTCGAGCTGATGACCACGTCCTTCTTCCTGAGCCGCCGCAGCATCCGGCCCTCGGCCGCCTACGGCATGCCGCTATGGCAGGACCACCTGTTCATCAGGCTGGCCCGCGAGGCGGCGACGGCCACGGACTATTACGGCGTGCCCGCCAACCGGGCGATCGAGCTGGGTCAGCAATACGTGGTCTGAGCAGGACCTCGCCCCGGGGACCTCACGCCCGCTTGGTCTTCTTGGAGCCGGGCGGCAGCACGGGCGGTGGCGGCTGCACGACGGTGCCCTGCTGGAACTTCAGGGTGATCTTGCCGACATGGCTTTCGACCCGGGTGTTGAGGGCTGGGTAGTTGTAGCCTGAATATTTGCGGCCGATCATGAGCGGGCCGGTGTTGTTGCGCAGGACGGTGTCGACCGCCTGCGGGTGATCGCCCTGGACCTGGGCATTCCACGGCGCGGTGCCGGCCATGATCTGGATCCCGGGCCCCTCACGGACGCTCAGCAGCACATTGTCGGCCAGCAGGGTGCGCGCATCCTGGACCACGATGCCCTTGCACCATTCCAGCCGGTTGGCGATGATCTGGTTGTCCTCGCCGTGCCGGTTGCTGATGTTGTTGCAATTGACCAGCGTGTTGCCGCTGCAGATATTGCCCGATGACTTGAAGCTGATTGTTTCGGAGCTGCCCTTGATCGCATCCCGGACCTGATTGTTCTCGATCCTGGCGCCTACTATCTTGCCGGTGTCCATGGTCGAGACGCCGACCATGACGGCGTTCGCACCGCTGCTCACCGGGTCGTGCATGACGTTGTCGTGGATGTAGGCACCGGTCGCAGTCGCCCGGACATCGACCGCCTTGGACTTGTACTGGCCGAAGTCGCAATGGTGGACCTCGCTGTCCACGCCCGTGAGCTTGAGGCCGCTGCCGACGAACAGGCTGTTACCGATCACGAGCCCGAGGCCGGCCAGATGCACGTCCTCCATGAGGGCGAGCCCGTCCAGGTCCACCTGGTCGCCCGTGACCACGAGGGGTGCTCGGAGGATCGTGCGCGAGGGCGCCTGGACGCGGACCGAGATGTTGCTGCTCGCAAGCACGAACTGGCCGATGTCGCCGTAGTTGCCGGGTGCGAGGAGAAGCCTGCTGCCAGGCCCGGCCGCCTGCAGGGCCGTGTGCAGCTCGTACCCGTTATAGACCGTGGTGGTGAGGCCGGGCAGCGGGCGTCCGGCGAGAAGGCTGGTGGCAGGCAGCGCAGCGATGCCGAACAGGAAGTTGCGGCGGGGAAGCGGCATGTCCATCTCGCGCGTCGGAGCCAGGGAATGGCTCCAGCTATAGCGAGAGTGGAATTACCAACCGGTTAACAGCCGACAGGTTGTGGACGCGATCAGGTCCGCGCTTGGAGGGGCGCTATCCCGGGATACGCGGCAGGTCGAGCAGAGCCGGCCTGCTGCCTAGGGCTGCTTCTCCATCTCCGCGAACACCTCCTCCGCCAGCTTGAAGCCGTGATTGGCGGCGGGAACGCCGCAGTAGATCGCGGCCTGGAGGAGCACCTCCTTGATCTCGTCGCGGCCGAGGCCGTTGTTGAAGGCGGCGCGGACGTGGAGCTTGAACTCGTCCCAATGGCCCAGCGCCAGCATCATGCACAAGGTCATGCAGCTCCGGGTCTGCCGGTTGAGGCCGGGGCGGGTCCAGATCTCGCCCCAGGCATAGCGGGTGATGAGGTCCTGGAACTCCCCGGTGAAGTCGTTGCGCTTCTGCAGCGAGCGGTCGACATGGGTGCTGCCCAACACCGCCCGCCGAACCTCGAGGCCACGCTCGTGCCGCTCCCGGTCGTCCATCGGGTTCAGTCCAGGAAGTCGAGGAGGGCGTGCGTGAACGCAGCCTCGGCCTCGATGTTGGAGAGATGCGCTGCGTCGAGCTCGAGGAAGCGCGCGCCGGGGACGGTGTCGGCGATCAGGCGGCCCTGCTCGGGCGAGGTCGCGAGGTCATGGCGGCCGGCGATGACGAGGGTGGGCACGCGGATGGCGCTGATGGCCTGGCGCTGGTCCATGTCGCGCACGGCAGCACAGCAGGCGGCGTAGCCTCCGGGATCGGTCGCCAGCAGCATGTCGCGGATCCGGGCCACCGAGTCCGGTGCGCGCTCCTGGAAGGGCTTGGTGAACCAGCGGTCGATCACGCCCGGCACGATCGCCGCCATACCCTGCGCCCGCACGGTCTCGATGCGCTGGTTCCAGACCTCGGGCGCGCCGATGAAGGCCGCGGTGTTGGCGAGCACGAGCCGCCCGACGCGGTCGGGGGCGTTCACGCCCAGCCATTGGCCCACCATGCCGCCCTTGGAGAGGCCGCAGAACAGGGCTCGTTCGACGCCGGCGGCATCGAGGACGGCCACGGCGTCCTGGCCCAGCATGTCGATGGTGTAGGGGCCCTCTGGCGCCTCGGAACGGCCGTGCCCCCGGCTGTCGTAGCGCAGCACGCGGTAGCGCGCGGCGAGCGACGGCATTTGCGGCGACCACATGCCAAGGTCGGTGCCGAGCGAGTTGGACAGCAGCAGCACGGGCCCATCCTCGGGGCCTTCGATCTCGTAGTGGATACGCGCTCCCTGACCTTGCGCGAACGGCATGGTCCCTCCCTCAGCGTTTGGACACGGCGGCAAGCGCCCGGTCGATCATCGTCTGTGCCGTGCCGGTGTAGGTAAGCGGGTCGAGCAGGCGGTCGAGGTCGGCAGCGCTCAGATGCGCCGTGATCTCGGGTTCGGCGAGCAGCGCGTCCTTGAGGTGCCTGCCCTCGGCGACCGCGCGCTTCGAGGCCCGCTCGATCAGGCCGTGCGCCTGCTGCCGGCCGATCCTGGCGCCCAGCGCCATCTGCACCGCCTCGGCCATGATCAGGCCGCGGGTGAGGTCCAGGTTCGCCCGCATCCGGCCCGGGTCGACGTCCAGGCCCCGGATCGTCTCCAGCGTGATGCGCAGGGCACCGCTCGCGAGGACGGCCAGCTCCGGCAGCGTCTCCCACTCGGCGTGCCATCCGCCGAGGCCGCGCTCATGCTCCTGGACCATTCCGGCCAGCATGGTGGCGACCAGGGCCGGCGCCCGCGTGGCGGCCGAGAGCACCACGGCCGCGGCCACGGGGTTGCGCTTGTGCGGCATGGTCGAGGAGCCGCCTTTCCCCTCGCCGGCCGGCTCCAATGCCTCGCCTATCTCGGTCTGCATCAGGAGCGACCAGTCGCGGGCCATCTTGCCCAGCGAACCTGTGAGCAGGCCCAGGAAGGTCGCCAGCTCGGCGACGCGATCGCGCGTGCCGTGCCAGGGCAAAGCTGGGCATGCGAGGTCGAGCTCCGAGGCCATCGCTTCGGCGACCTCGATCCCCCGGTCGCCCAACGAGGCCAGCGTTCCGGCGGCACCGCCAAGTTGGATGACGAGAAGCCGTGGCTTCAGCTCCGCCATCCGGGCCCGATGGCGCAGGACGGCGTCGAGCCAGCCCGCGGCCTTGAGCCCGAGCGTGGTCGGCAGGGCCTGCTGAAGCCAGGTCCGACCGACCATGCCGGTATGGCGGTGCCGTTCGGCCAAGTCGGCGAGCGCTGCCGAGAGGCTCGCGAGATCGGCTCTCCAGGAGTCCGAGGCACGCCCTGAGCTGGAGCACGAGGCCCGTATCCATCGCGTCCTGGCTGGTCGCACCCCAGTGGACGAAGCGGGCGGCTTCCTTGTCGCTCTCGGCAACCAGGGCCGTCAGCCGCTTCACCATCGGTATGGCGGGGTTGCCGCCCAGGGCGGTGCCTCTCGCCAGACGCCTCGAGGTCGAACAGCTCGGCGCGGCACTTGGCGGCGATGGGTTCCGCCGCCTCGCGGGGGATCACGCCCAGCGCGGCCTGGGCGCGGGCGAGGGCAGCCTCGAAGTCGAGCATGCCCTGGAGGCGGGCGTGGTCGTCGAAGAAGCGGCCGGCGTCCGCGGGGTCGAAGAGGTGTGCCAGGAGCCTGCCGCTGCTCATGCGAGAAGTCTCACCAGGGCGAGGGCCAGGCCTGGGAAGATGGCGACCAGCACGAGGCGGACCAGATCGGTGACGAGAAAGGGCAACACGCCGCGGTAGGTCGTGGTGATCGGCACGTCGCGGGCGACGGCATTCATGACGAAGACGTTGAGCCCGATCGGCGGGGCGGTGAGGCCGATGCCGACGATGATGAGGACCAGGATGCCGAACCAGATCGCGGCCTCCTCGGGATCGAGGCCGAAGTCGAGCGCCATGACGATCGGGAAGAAGACGGGCAGGGTGAGGAGGATCATGGCGAGCTCGTCCATGACCCCGCCCAGGATGATGTAGAAGACGAGAAGGGCCGCCAGCACGGCGTAGGGCGGCAGGCCCAGACTGCCGATCAGGTCGGCGGCCTCGAACGGCAGCTGGGAGAGGGCGAGGAAGGCGTTGAAGACCTCGGCACCGAGGAGGATCAGGAAGATCATCGCCGACAGCTCGGCCGTCTGCAGCAGGCTGTCGCGGAGCTCGGCCCAGCCGAGCCGGCGTTGCGCCAGACCCACGACGGCGGTCGCGATGGTGCCGACGGCCGCACCCTCGGTGGGCGTGAACACGCCGCCATAGATCCCGCCGACGACGACGACGGCGATCAGCAGGGCAGGCCAGACTTCGAACAGGCTGCGGCGCCGCTCGGCGCCGACGATGCGCGGTCCGGCGGGCCCGGCGGCGGGATCGCGGCGGACGCACCAGGCGACAGTCAGCATGTAGAAGAAGGAGGCCAGGAGGCCGGGGACGAGGGCCGCCATGAACAGCTTGGCGATGTTCTGCTCGGTCGAGATCGCATAGACGATCAGGATCACCGAGGGCGGGATCAGGATGCCGAGCGTCCCGCCGACGGCGAGCGTGCCGGTCGCCAGGGCCGGCGCGTAGCCGTGCCGGCGCAGCTCGGGATAGGCCGCCCGGCCCATCGTGGCGGTGGTGGCGACCGAGGAGCCGCAGATGGCGCCGAACGCGGTGCAGGCGCCGATCGCAGCCATCGCCATCCCACCGCGGCGGTGGCCGACCAGAGCGCTGGCGGCCCTGAACAGGGACTGGGAGAGGCCCGTCCGCTCGGCCACGGCCCCCATCATGATGAAGAGCGGGATCACGCTCAGCGTGTAGTTGGAGAAGAGGAAGAAGGGCGTGGTCTTGAGGTAGGCGAGGAAGGGGTGCCAGCCGTTGAGGAGCACATAGCCGCCGGCCCCGCAGGCGAGCATGGCGAGCCCGACCGGCATGCGGAGCGCTATCAGCACGAGCAGGACGCCGAAGGAGAGCGCGCCGATCGCAGGCTCGCTCAAGCGGCGGACCCGCGCCAGGCACGGGCGGCCGTCACGATCGCCACCACCGCGAGCCACGCCGCGAACACCGCCGAGAGCGCCATGGCCCAGCCGATCGGCAGGCCCAGCACCATGGTGGTGGTGCCGCTGGCCAGCGTCTCGCGCGCACCCACCGCCGTCTGCCAGGCGATCAAACCCGCCACGGCGCCGTAAGCCAGCGCCCAGACACCATCCAGCCCAGCCTGAACCCAGGCCGGGCCGGCCCGGGTGAAGGTGTCGACCGTGATGTTGGCGCCGTGGAGCTGGCAGATCGGCAGGAAGGCGAAGACGGCGATGGCGAGGCCGTTCTGGACCAGCTCGAAGTCGCCGGGGACCGAGTCCGCCGTGAGCCAGCGCCGGAGCACGCTGGCAGTCACCAGCAGCGCCAGGACCAGGACCAGGCAGCCGCCGGCCAGCGCCAGGCCGACGCTGATCCGGGCCACGAGATCTCGAGGCCGGCCATCGGCCACGGCCGGCCTCAGGCCGTGTGCTTGGCGATCAGGGCCTTGGCGGCATCGAGCAGGGCAGCACGGTCGGGGCCGGCGGCGACCCAGGCATCCGTCACCGGCTGGGTCGCCTGGCGCCAGCGGGCGACCTCGTCTTCGGGCAGGACGAAGACCTCGTTGCCTCGATCCTGCGCCTTCTGCCGTGCCGCAGCTCCGGCCTTGTCCCAGGCGGCACCGGCAAGCTCCGAGCCCGCGAGGCCCGAGGCATTGTCGATCACCTGACGCAGCTCGGCCGGCAGGCCCTCGTAGCGGGCCTTGTTCATCACCAGCGTGTGGGTCGAGGTGTAGAAGGTGGGCGTGCCCGGGAACTCGGTATGGTGGCCCACCAGCTCCTGGAGCTTCAAGGCCGGCACCACCTCCCAGGGCACGACGGCACCGTCGATCACCCCCTGCGCCAGCGATTCCGGGATCTGCGGCACGGGCATGCCCACGGCCCCCGCCCCCAGCGCCTTCAGGGCCTCGCCGGCGAGCCTGGTCGGGAAGCGGATCTTCCGCCCGTGCAGGTCCTCCTGCTTGTGGACCGCCTTGCTGGCGTGGATCACCCCGTGATCGTTCGCCCAGGCGAACAGCAGATGCACCTCGGCCAGCTCGGCCTGCGCGTGCTGGACCGCGAATTCCTGCACCGCCTTCGAGTTGGTCACCCCGCTCCGCGTCGCCACGAACGGCAGCTCGAAGGTCTCGAGGACCGGAAAGCGGCCGGCGGTGTAGCCCGGCAGCGTCCAGACGATATCGGCCACACCGTCGCGCGCCTGATCGAAGAGCTGCGGCGGCGCACCGCCCAGCTGCATCGACGGATAGATCCGGATGCTGATCGCCCCGTTCGAATCGGCCTCGATCTTCTTGGCCCAGGGGGTCAGCACGTTGACGTGCGCGTTCGAGACCGGCGGGAGGAAATGATGCAGCCGGAGCGTCACGTCCGCTGCCCGGGCAGGGCCAGACCGCAACACGGCAGGCGCGGCCACGGCGCTACCCGCAAGTGCCAGGAACCGGCGACGCGGCTGATCCATGAGAGCACTCCCCGGCTGTTCCCGTTCGCTTACACGCGCGGTCAGCAGGCGTCGAGCACGGCCGGCGGAGAGGCCTTCGCTTGACGGCTCGCACAGCCAGGCCTAGTTAGGCGAATATGTATTTAACCGAATGGCTAAGTAGCGGTCGGCGTACCGGGGAGGGGTGGATGAACTTGGAAATCCGGAAGGAGCATGAGTGGCTCCAGCAGCTTGTCGGCGAATGGAGTTCCGAGGCCCTGGCCAGCATGAAGCAGGGCGAACCGCCGGAGCTGTTCAAAGGCACGGAGAGCGTCCGGTCGGTGGGCGGGGTGTGGATCGTGGCCGACGGGCAGGCCGAGATGCCGGGCGGCGGCACCGGCACCATGATCATGACATTGGGCTTCGATCCGCGGACCGGGCGCTTCGTCGGCAGCTGGGTCGGCTCGATGATGACGCACATGTGGCTCTATGATGGCGTGCTGGACGCAGGCGGCATGACCCTGCCGCTGGAGGCCGAAGGCCCCAGCATGGCCGGCGACGGCACCCTGGCGCGCTACAAGGACGTGATCGAGATCAGGAGCTCCGACGAGCGGGTGATGACCTCGCACGTGCTGGGCGAGGATGGTGCCTGGCGGCAGTTCATGACGGCGACCTACCGCCGCAAGAATTCGTGAGCGGGGAGCGAAACCTCATGAGCGACGACGAGGCGGCCATCCGCCGTATCCTTGAGGATCGACGGCATGCGCTCCGTGCCAAGGATGCGGAAGCGCTCGTGGGCCACGATGCGCCTGACATCCTGAGCTACGACCTGGCCCCGCCCCTGGCGAACCGCGGGGCGGACCTGGCCGCCATCCGCCGCTGGCTCGACACCTGGGTCGGACCCATCGACCTCGATCTCCACGAGCTGCGGATCGACGTTGCCGACGGTCTGGCCGTCAGCACCGGCCTGAGCCGCATGCGTGGCACCAAGACCGATGGAGTGAAGGTCGATCTCTGGGTCCGGGCGACTATGGCCTACCGCAAGGTCGATGGTCGGTGGACGGTGATCCACGAGCACGTCTCGGTGCCGTTCTACATGGACGGCAGCGAACGCGCGGCACTCGACCTCAAGCCCTGACCGGCTCGGGCTGCGCCGCCCTACCTGCTGGCAAGGCCGCCCGGGAAGGAGGTCGGGGCCGCGTCGATGACCCGGACGGTGCCGTTGCGGACCTCGAGGATGTCGAGGCCGTGCTCGGCCAGGCCGTCCGGGCGGAGGCGGAAGAGGCCGGAGCCGCCGGTGAAGCCCTGCGGGTCGGTGAGCTGCTCGGCGGCGAAGCGGTTGTCGCCCTTGGCGAGCAGGCTGGCCAAGGCCGTGGCATCGTAGGCGAGGACGGCCAGCGGGTTGGGCTTGCGCTTGTAGGTGGCCTCGAAGCGCTGGGCGAACTTGTCGAGGGCCGCCTTCGACCAGGTGGCGATCCACGCCCCCTGGGCCGGCTGCTCGGAGAGCAGGCTGGGGTCCTCCTGCCAGCGCAGGGTGCCCAAGAGGCGGGTGTTGCCGCCGGCGACGTTGAAGGTCGGCAGGGTGGAGACAACGCTGCGCAGCCGCGTGCCGCCATCGGCAATCAGCAGCGAGTTCGAAGGGCGGCAGGCTCGAGGTGGGGCGCAGCACCGGCGAGCTGGGAGCACCGGACGGGGCCGGCGGGGCGGGCGCGGCGACCGGCGGGCGGGGTGCTCCGGCAAGGCGGCGCAGGGCGGCCGCCGGATCGGGCTCGCGGGCGCTGTAGCGCTCCAGCCCGACCAGGCGCGCACCCGGGAGGCGGGAGACGGCAGCGCGCCAGGCGCCGGAGGTTGCCGTGCCATAGGCATCGTCCGGCACCACGGCGGCGAAGCGGGTGAGGCCACGGCGGCCGGCATAGTCGACGATCCGGGCCACCTGCTCCTCGGGGCGGAAGCCCAGGACGTAGACGCCGGGTGCCACGATGGTGGCATCGTTGGAGAAGGAGAGGACGCTGACGCCGCGCGACGAGGCGACGGGCGCCACGGCTGCGGTCGAGCGGCCGAACAGCGGCCCCAGCAGGAGTTGGGCACCTGCCTCGAGGGCCTCGTTCGCTGCCTTGACGGCGCCTTCCGGGCTGTCGCCGGTATCGCGCGGGACGAGCTGGAGCGTGCTGTCGCCAACATCGAACAGCGCCATCTCGGCCGCCGCCTGGAAGTCGGCACCGAGCTTCGCCGCCGAGCCCGTCAGCGGCACCAGGAGACCCACGGTGGGTGGACCCTGCGGGACGAGTGCCGGGGCCGGGGCCGCGGGCGTCGTCGGCAGCTGCGCCCGCCAGGGTGGCGGCTGCCGTTCGGCGCGGCCGCAGCCGGCCAACAGCAGGGCCGTGCCGAGGGCCACGGGCAGGAGACGGAACAAGGAGCGACGAAGGCCCAACACGCTACCTCTCGCTTGCCGGCCTGAGCGGGCTTTGGGATGCTGACGCACGATGAATCCTGGCGCTGAGGAAGCTAGTCCAACCGCGGGTGGCCGTAAACCGGCGCCGGGCCTCTACGTGGTGGCCACGCCGATCGGCAATCTCGAGGACATCACGGTGCGGGCGCTTCGGGTCCTGGCCACCGCCGACCTCGTGCTGTGCGAGGACACGCGGGTCACGGGCAAGCTCCTGCACCATCTGGGGACCCGGGCCACAGCACTCCTGCCCTACCACGAGCACAACGCCGCCCGGGTGCGGCCGCAGGTCCTCGCACGGCTCGAGGCGGGGGCGGTGGTGGCCCTGGTGAGCGACGCCGGCACGCCGCTGGTCTCCGACCCCGGCTACAAGCTCGTGCGCGAGGCGGCGGGACTGGGCATCCCGGTGGTGCCGGTGCCGGGTGCTTCCGCCATGCTCGCGGCCTTGTGCGCGGCCGGGCTGCCGACCGACCGGTTCCTGTTCCAGGGCTTCCTGCCGGCCAAGCCTGGAGCCAGGCGACGGGCCCTGGAGGAGCTGGCGATCGTGCCGGCGACGCTCGTGCTGTTCGAATTGGCACAGCGGCTCGCGACCATGCTGGCGGAAGCGGCGGAGGTGCTGGGCGGCAGAGACGCGGCCGTCGCGCGCGAGCTGACCAAGCTGCACGAGGAGGTGCGGCGGGACCGGCTGGACCGACTGGCCGACCATTACGCGGCGGCCGGTGCGCCCAAGGGCGAGGTCGTGGTCGTGATCGGCCCGCCGGGGGAGGCGGCCGCACCTAGCGATGCGGCGATCGAGGCGGCGTTGCGTGAGGCCCTGCAGACGGAGAAGCCCCGCGCGGCAGCGGCCCGGGTGGCGGCCGCCACCGGCCTGCCGGCGAACGAGCTCTACCGCCGGGTCCTGGCCTTCCGCGGCGAATGAGCCGGCACCACAGCGAGCGGGCGGGACGACAGGCGGAGAGTGTCGCGGCGCTGCTTCTGCGGCTCAAGGGCTTCAGCATCCTCGCCAGACGGTTCGCCTGCCCGGTGGGCGAGATCGACCTCGTCGCCCGCCGTGGTGGGCTGCTCGTGTTCGTCGAGGTCAAGCGCCGTGCGGCCAGGAGCGAGGCTCTCGAGGCCCTGGGCCGGCAGCAGCAGGAGCGGATCGCCCGTGCCGCCCTCCTCTTCGTCCAGCGGCGGCCACAGCTCGCCGGCCTTGCCCAGCGCTTCGACGCCATTGCCGTGAGCCCCTGGCGCTGGCCCGTGCACCTGCGCGACGTGTGGCGCTCCTGAGCGCCTGACGTCGAAGCCGGCATGGCGCAGCAGGCGGAGCGTCATGGTGGGCAGGGCCAGCGTACCGAAAGCATCGGGTGCTACCCACAAGCCCGGCGGCCCGGCTTCCGTCCTGGCGCGAAAGAGCGTGAAGCGCAGCTCGAAGTGGGTGAAGCCGTGGGTTACCAGGCCTGAAAGCTCCTGCCAGGCAGCCGGTGCCGGAGCCGAGGCCATGCTTGCCTCGCGGCCGGGCGGCGCATCGAGCCAGCCCGTCGATGGCAGCTCGGCCATCCCGCCGAGAAGGCCCTCGAGCGGGCGGCGGCGGAAGAGGATGGCACCGTCGGGGCGCTCGAGGAGGAAGGCGAAGCGGCGAACCTGACCGGGCGCTCTTTGCGCGCGGCCCGCTTCGGGTAGGCTTCAGGTGTTCCGAGAGCGGCAGCCCGGCACCACGGGCGCCATGGGCAGGCGAGGCAGGCCGGTGCCCGCGGTGTGCGGCCAGGGACCCAGCTCCATCACGGCCTGCGCCAGGTCGGAGGCTCGCTCGGAGAGGCGAGCCTGGCTGCCGCCGCATCGAGGACGGAGCGGCCGGAGGGCAGGGGCGTCTCCAGGGCGAGCAGGCGGCCCAGGACGCGCTCAACATTGGCGTCGATCGGGACAGCTGGCAGGCCGAAGGCGATAGCGGCGAGTGCCGCCGCTGTGTGGGCACGATCCCGGGCAGGGCACGCAGGGCGTCGAGGCTGGGCGGCAGCCGGCCGGCATGCTGCTCGACCACGGCCCGGGCGCAGGCGTGGAGGGCACGGGCGCGGCGATAGTAGCCCAGGCCCTGCCAAGCATGGAGCACGTCGTCGAGCGGGGCCGATGCCAAGGCCCGGATGTCGGGGAACCGGGCGAGAAAGGCGGCGTACCGCGGGCGCACCGTGGCGACCGTGGTCTGCTGCAGCATCACCTCGCTCACCAACACGGCATAAGGGTCCGCGCTAGTGCCGGGACGGGCGCGCCACGGCAGGTCGCGACGGGCACCGTCGTACCAGGCGAGGAGGGCCGGCGCAGCTCCGCCGGCAGCAACGTTCACGCGGCGGGGCCTGGGGTGATGACGTTCATGCGTCTCCAGCGACCGGCATGGTGACGGAAATGGCAGTCCCCGGCAGGACGCGGCAAGGGCGGACCGCGCACGCGGCCACCGGGCTCACCCGTGCCCTGGGCATCGTGCTCGACCCCGC
>CAWHNT010000016.1:0-56506 GCA_963830775.1 uncultured Alphaproteobacteria bacterium
GTGGGCTCTTGGCCACTTTTGATGATGCGGGTCGCGTCGCCATATCAGGGGCGTGAACCTACTCTCCCGCTTGTTGCCGGATCCGGCTCTCGGTCCGGCTCGAAACCTGGGCGATTGAGCCCGCCCGACCCGCCATCACCCTGACCCTCCGCTCCCGATCGCGCATGGCATGCTGCCCGCTGTGCAGGCGACGGGCCAGCCGCGTCCACAGCCGCTACGAGCGGACCCTCGCCGACCTGCCCTGGGGCGAGCACGCTGTCGTGCTCCGGCTGCGGGTGCGCCGCCTGTTCTGCGACAACGCTCGCTGTGAGCGGCGCATCTTCACCGAGCGCCTGCCCGGCATCGCCGCGCCCTGGGCACGCAGGACGGCACGCCTCGCCACACGGCTGACCGCTCTCGGCCTCGCGCTGGGCGGCGCTGCCGGCGCCCGGCTGAGCCGCGAGCTGCTCATACCGACCGCGCGCAACACGCTGCTGCGGCTGATCCGGGCGGCTCCCTTGCCGCCCGAGGTCACGCCCTCGGTGCTCGGGGTCGACGACTGGGCCCTGCGCAAGCGCCACAGCTATGGCACCGTGCTGGTCGACCTGGAGCGTCGCCGGCCAGTGGCGCTGCTGCCCGACCGTGAGGCGGAGACGCTCGCCCGCTGGCTGCGCCTGCACCCCGGCATCAAGCTGGTCGCCCGCGATCGCTCCGGTGCCTACGCCGACGGCACGCGCCGCGGCGCGCCCGAGGCGGTGCAGGTCGCCGACCGCTTCCATCTCCTGCAGAACCTGGCCGAGGCGCTGGAGACCACGTTCACCGCGCACGCCGCCAGCCTGCGGGCGGTCGACCAGGCGCGGGATCAGGCCGTCATCGCTGACGGCGGCCCCGTGCCGGTGGCACCTCCCCGGTCGCCGGCACGAGCGGCGACCCTGGCCGCCGAGCGTCGGGAGCGGCGGATGGCCCGGTACCAGCAGGTCTGGAGCCTCCACCGCGAGGGCTGGCCCGGTCACGCGATCGCCCGGCAGCTTGGCCTCGGCCGGAGCACGGTGGTCCGCTACCTGCGACACGAGACGTTTCCCGAGCGCAAGGGGCGCAGCGACGTCGGGCGGAGCCTGCTCGACCCGTGGAAGCCGCTCCTCCTGAAGCGATGGAATGCCGGGCAGCGTGACGGGCGGCGGCTGTTCCGCGAGCTGCAGGGGCGGGGCTACCGCGGCAGCTACCCCACCCTGGCGCGCTACACCCAACGCCTGCGGCAGGCGCAGGAGGGCGCGGCACCGCGGCGGGCGCGGCCCTCCCGGAGCCCCTCTCTCCCCTCGGTCATCGACCGGCCCGAGCGGCCGCTGACGCCGCGCACCGCCGCGTGGCTCGCGCTGCGGCGTCCCGAGCGTCGCGGCCCCGGCGACACCGAACGGCTGGCCCGGCTCCGCGACCGGGACGCGAGCTTGGCCGAAGCGGTCGACCTCGCCGAGGAGTTCGCCGGCCTCATCCGCGCCCGGCAGCCCGAACGCCTCGGCCCTTGGCTGGCGCGGGCGCGAGACGGCGGGCTCCCGGCCTTCCGCGGCTTCGCCAAGCGGCTCGGCGCCGATGAGGCGGCGGTGCGAGCGGCGGCGACGCTGCCGTGGAGCACGGGGCAGGTCGAGGGCCAGATCAACCGCCTGAAGACGATCAAGCGCCAGATGTACGGCCGCGCCAAGCTCGACCTGCTCGCCCAGCGGTTCCTGCTCGCGGCATGATCATCAAAAGTGGCCAAGAGCCATAATGTGAGCAGGAAACGCCGCTCGATTGCGAGCACGGCCGCCGATGATTGCAAGCACCTACATCTACCGGCTGAACGTGATCGCCAACAAGCAGCTCCAGGTGGGGCCGGAGAAGGTCGACGCCTCGGTCATCAACCGCGACCTCCTGCGCGGTCTGCAGGAGGCGCTCGACGTCGAGAAGAACGTCGCCATCGGCTATCACGCGATCGAGTTCCTGCTCTGGGGCCAGGACCTGCACGGCACCGGGGCCGGCAAGGGCGAGCGCTCCTGGAGCGACTTCAGCCTGGACAGGTGCACGAACGGGAACTGCGACCGGCGGCGCGATTACCTGCGCGTCACGACCGACCTGCTGGTCGACGACCTCGGGGAGATGGCGGAGAACTGGCAGGCCGGCGGTGCGGCCCGCAAGGAGCTGGAGGCCAAGGGCGAGGCCGGCGGGCTCGCCACCATCCTGACCGGTCTCGGCAGCCTCTCCTATGGCGAGCTCGCGGGCGAGCGGATGAAGCTGGGCCTCCTGCTGCACGATCCCGAGGAGGAGCATGACTGCTTCTCCGACAACACCCACAACTCGCATTATTACGACCAGGCCGGCATGGTCGCGATCTGGAACGGCAGCTACACGCGGGTCGACGGCTCGAAGGTCGAGGGCCCAGGCATCGCCGACCTTGCGGCCGAGCGCACGGGCGACGCCAAGGCCAAGGTCGACGCGCTGCTGGCGGATACCACGGCCAAGCTCAAGGCGATCAAGGACAGCGCCGACGGCGGGGCCATGGCCTACGACCAGATGCTGGCCGAAGGGAACGAGAAGGGCGCGGCCATGGTGCAGGCGGCGGTCGACGCGCTGGTCGCCCAGACCCGCGGGATCGAGGCCGTGGTCGGCGGCATCGGGGTCGAGATCAAGGTCGAGGGCTCCGACAGCCTGGATGACCCCTCGCTGGTGGTCCAGTAGGGCCAGGCATGCGGCTTGCCCGTCGCGGTGTGCTGGGCGGCCTCGCGGCCGCCGGCCTGGGCCTCGCTCTGCCGGGGTCCAGGGCAGCGCTGGGCGAGGCCGCGGGCATCGAGCTGGTCACGGCCGAGCGGCCGTTCCGCCTCCTGGGTGCGGAGCGGCCGCCGATCCCCTTGTGGACCTACGCGGAAGGGCCCGCACCCTTCCCGGTCCACCGGGTACGGCGCGGCCAGCGCGTCGTGGCGACACTCGAGAACCGGCTGAACGAGCACACCACGATCCACTGGCATGGGGTCCGCCTCCCCAACGCCATGGACGGCGTGCCCTGGCTGACGCAGCGGCCGGTCTATCCGGGCGAGCGCTTCACCTACGAGTTCACCCCGCCGGATGCCGGCACCTTCTTCTTCCATCCCCACTGCAACACGGTGGTGCAGCTGGGCCGGGGGCTGGCGGGCGTGCTCGTCGTCGAGGGTGACGAGCAGGCCCCCTATGATGCCGACCTTGTCATGGTCCTGAAGGACTGGCGGCTGAAGGAGAGCGGCGAGTTCGACGCCTTTATCACCGAGAAGGGAGCGAGCCGGGCCGGCACGTTCGGTCAGGTCCGCACGGTGAACGGCATGATCTGCCCGACACTGGACGTACCGGCCGGCGGTGACGTCCGTCTGCGGCTCCTCAATGTCGACCCGACGCGGGTGGCGGAGATAGGCTTCGAGGGGCTCGAGGCGGCGCTTATCGCGATCGATGGCAATGCGGTGGGGCCGCTGCCGTTGCGTTCCTGGCGGCTGGGCCCGGCGATGCGGGTCGACCTCGTGGTCCGCGCACCCGCTGCCGGCGCTACGGCCACCCTCTACGACTATTTCTCCGCCCAGCCGGTCGAGCTTGCCCGCCTGCGTGGCGTGGGCCCAGACCGGCCGCAGCGTCCCTTCGAGCCGCGCGGACTGATCGCCAACGACCTGCCCGAGCCCGACCTCGCCAATGCTGAGCGCCAGCGCTGCCTCTTCAGCGCCACGGCCACGGCCGGCGACGTCCCGCCCGACACCACCCTGCCGGACGGCAGCGTGCTGCGCTATGCCGACGGCTTGTGCCTGTCGCAGCAGGTGTTCTGGGCGATCAACAGGCAGGTCTGGCCGCTGGCCGGTCACGAGCGCCTGCCGCCGCCGCTGGGCACGCTCGTCCGCGGCCGGACCTACGTGCTGGAGCTGGTCAACGGTACTCCCCAACAGCACCCGATCCACCTGCACGGGATGAGCTTCAAGGTCGTCAAACCCAACCGCGGCCTGCCGGTGCACTGGGCCGATACCGTGCTGCTCGGCCCCAAGGACCGGGTCGAGGTCGCCTTCGTCGCCGACAATCCGGGTGACTGGATGCTCCACTGCCACATCATCGAGCATCAGGAGACCGGGATGATGGGCTACGTGCGGGTGGCATGAAGCCTCACGCGATCGCTCTCGCCTGCCTGCTCGGCGCCGGGCCGGCGCTCGCGGACGGGCTCGACCGGGCCGTTGGCAAGGCGCTGTTCGAGCGCTTGTGGGTGCCTGCCCCGGCCTCGACCGGCGCCACCGACGGCCTCGGCCCTTTCCACGAAGCCCGCTCGTGCGCTGCCTGCCATCCCGCCGGGGCCGGGGCGGCCCGCCTTCATGTGGAGGGGGATGGGAACCTTAGGGTTCATCCGGCAAGTCAGGCGCTTTAGGGACGAGGGCGATGCCAGGTTGGCGGCGTGTTGTGGCGACGCCGGCGACCCAGACGAAGGGGTGCCGGTGGGCGTTCCAGTAGGTCTGTCGCGCGCGCACGGCCGGAAGGATCTCCTCCAGGTCTCGAAGCGCCGGCCCTTCAGGGCCAGCGAGCGCAACACCTTCCACCACGGCTCGATCAGGTTGAGATAGGCGGCGTACTTAGGCTGGAAGACGAACTCCCAGCGGGGATGCGCGAGCATGAACAGCAGCACGTCGGTGGTCCGGTGCGCGCTCAGGTTGTCGAGGATGGCGTAGACCCGCTCGCTCTCGGCGGGGAGCCAAAGCTCGACCTGCTCGAGGAAGGCCACCCAGCAGGCGGTGCTGCGGCTGAGGTAAGGTCGGGTAAAGCTTCGCCGGTGGCGGGGCGGAAAGCACAGAAGATGTAGCCCTTGCCGCGCCGGCCATAATCAATCTCCTGCTTGGCTCGTCCGGCGGTCAGCCCGCTGGTCTCCACGCAGGGTTTGGCCGGGAAGGTCTTGGCGCTCTCGGGGCCCATCTCATCGAGGCAGACGACTACGCTGCCTGGAGGCGGGGCAGTGTAGAGGCTCTCGATCCGCCCCTTTTTCGGCGAACGCAGGATCGACCCGCGCGCGGAACGACGTCTCGTGCGGCCGCCAGCGCAGCCTTCGTTGAGCAGGATCGCGTCGATGCGGCTGCGCTTGATCGCGATCCCTTAGTGCTCGCTGAGGTAGGACGCCAGCCGGTCGAGCGTCCATGAGGCGAACGGCAGGTCCAAGCGCTTGGGATCGGTCAGCGCGGTGGCGATCACCGTCGCGACCTGCTCGGGCGTATAGGTCGGCGGACGACCGGCGCGGGGCTGGCCTGCAGCGCGGCGAAGCCTTGGAGCGTTGAAGCGCTTGACGCAGTCGCGCACCGTGTAGGCGGTCAGGCGCAGCGCCGCCGCGATCGCAGGCGCCATCTGATCCTGGCTCGCCTGCCAGAAGATGCGTGTCCTTAGCGGGCTGGGGCTGACGCTGAGACTGGCCGATGATCCGGTCTATGGTCGCCAGCTCCAGCGCATGGCCGTGCCGACCCTGGCGGCCGAGGCGAGCTGGCGGCTGCTCGTGACCGAGGGACCGCCGCAACTGGTCGTCGACCAGCCCGCTTCCGGCCGGCTGACCGCTCCCGCGAGCGCTCGGGCGGCACCCGACCTGCGCGGTCTCGCCTCCCTGGAGCGGGTGCCGGACTCGGTGATCCTCGCCCGGGCCGATCCCGATGACGCGGACGGCGACGGCATCTCGGGCCGGGCGAACCATGATCCGCGAACCGGCCGGCTCGGCCGCTTCGGGCACAAGGCCGTCGAGCCCGACCTCGCAGCACAGACCGAGACGGCCTTCCTGCTCGATCTCGGCCTCGCCACGCCGGGCCGGCCCTGGCCCGCGGGCGACTGCACGCCCGAGCAGACGGCCTGCCTCGCAGCACCGCAGGGTGCCGAGCCCGGCACGGCCGAGCTGCCGGCGGGCGTCGTGGACAGTGTCGTCGCCTATCTTCGGGCGTTGCCGCCGCCGGCGAAGGCTCCCGAAGGTGCCGGCCGGCACTTGTTTGCGGCCGCCGGCTGCGCCTCCTGCCATGCGCTCGAGCTGGCTGCCGTTCCGGCCGGGACCGATCTCCTGCTGCACGATCTGGGTCCCGGCCTCGCGGACGGTGTCGCCGAGGGCACCGCCTATGGTGCCGAGTGGCGGACGGCACCGCTGGCCGGGATCGGTCGCCGGCTCGCGGCAGGGGCCCGGCTCCTGCACGACGGGCGCGCGGGCGACGTCGGGGCTGCGGTCGGATGGCATGACGGCGAGGCTGCGGCCGCTCGCGCGAGGTTCGGGGGCCTCCGTCCGGACGAGCGCGAGGCGCTGGCGGCATGGCTGAAGGAATGGCGATGAGGCGACGCGGTCTCCTGGGCCTCGGCTTGACGGCGGGCCTGCTCCCTCATCTCGCCCGGGCGCAGGACGCCAGGCGCGCCGCCTCTCACGCTCCTCGACACGGTCTTCGTCCCGACTGCCGAGGCGTACGGACAGAGCCTGAACAGGCTTGCCGACACCTTGCGCGAAGGCTGCACGGTCCCCGAGCGCCGGCAGGAGGTGGTTCAGGCGTTCGCCGGCGTGATGACCGCGTGGGGCAGGCTCCAGCCCCTGATCCAGGGACCGCTCGGCGATGTGGTGCTCGCGAGCCGGATCGCCTACTGGCCCGACAAGCACGGCACGGGCGGCCGTCAGCTCGGCGCTGCCCTGAAGAGCCGCGATGCCGCCCTTACCGACCCGGCGGCCCTGGCACAGAAAAGTGCGGCGGTCAGCGGCCTGCCTGCGCTGGAGCGGCTCCTGTTCCCCGAATGACGGCGGCGACGACGCGGCGGCGCGGAGCTATGCCTGCGCCTATGCCGCGGCGCTCGTCCAGGTGCAGAAGGACCGGGCAGCGCAGGCCGGCGCCGTCTTTGCCCGCGGCAGGCGCGATCCCGAGCCTGTGTTCCAGGGCGCCTTCGCCAGCATGCGCGACGGGCTCGACTTCATGCTGCGCCTGAAGCTCGAGGACCCGATGGGCAGCGAGCCCGGTGCGGCGCGGGGCTCGCGTGCCGAGCTCTGGCGCAGCGGCAGCTCGCTTGCCGTGATCGATGCCAATCTCGCGATCTTCCAGGCGCTGATGACCGACCCCGCGGGGATCGGGCAGCGGCTCGATCTCGGCCCGGAAAGTGCCGCCGTGGCCGCCATCATCGAGCACCGGCTGGCCGACGCCCGGCAGGCCGTGGCCGCGATCCCGATGCCGCTGCACAAGGCGGTCGAGGATCCGGCCGCCCGACCCGCCGTGGTCGAGCTCGCCCGCCAGATCCGCGAGCTGCGGAGCCGCGTCGTCGACCGGCTGGGGCCGGCCCTCGGCGTAACCTCCGGTTTCAACGCCATGGACGGGGACTGAGCCGATGACCCTTGTCACCCGCCGCGAGGCCCTGGCCGGCCTTACTGCTGCGACGGCGGCCTTGGCGCTGCGGGCCGGCGCCGCGCGTGCAGCACCCGGCCCGATCTGGCTCGGCTGCCGCAGCGACCCGGAGATCGGCGACCAGATCGCCGCTTTCGACGGCAGCGGGGCGGTGCGCATGGCCCTGCCGCTCCCGGCCCGCGGCCATGCCATGGCCCTGCATCCGGGGCGTGACGAGGCGGTCGTCTTCGCCCGCCGCCCAGGCTCCTTCGCCGTGGTCTTCGCACCCGAGCGCGGCCTCGCCATCCGCCGCTTCGACAGCCCGGCCAACCGGCACTTCCACGGCCACGGCGTCTATGACCCCACCGGCCGCCTGCTGATCGCGACCGAGAACGACCGCGAGCACCCGCGCGGCGTCCTGGGCATCTACGATGCCGAGGACGGCTATCGCCGGATCGGCGAGATCGAGAGCCACGGGATCGAGCCGCACCAGGTCCTGCTCATGCCCGACGGCCGCACGCTGGCGGCAGCCAATGGCGGCATCGTCACCGGCGGGGCGGACGGGCGGGAGAAGCTGAACCTCGACACGATGGAGCCGGTGCTGGCCTATGTGGAGCTGGGCAGCGGCAAGCTCCTCGAGGCCCGGCACATGCCGCCCGAGCTGCATCACCTCTCCATCCGCCACCTCGCGGTCGCAACGGACGGCAGGCTGGCGGCCGGCATGCAGTGGGAGGGCGACGAGGATGCCGAGGTGCCGCTGGTCGGCATCGACGACGGCTCCGGGCTCAAGCTCCTGGAGATGCCGCCCGAGCTGGTGCCTGCGATGGCGCACTATGTGGGCAGCGTCGCCGTCGACCCGACGGGCCGCCTCGTCGCCGCCTCCTGCCCACGCGGCAACACTGTCACCTTCTGGGACGCCGTCGAGGGGCGGTTCGCGGGTGCCGTGCCCATGGCCGACGGCTGCGGCGTCGCCCCCTTCACCGCGCCCGAGAGCTTCGTCCTCTCCTCGGGCATCGGCCGGACGGCAACGGTAGGCCCGGACTGGCAGCCGGTCGACCTGGCACAGGCCCAGGCGCACTTCGCGTGGGACAACCACCTGACGAAGCGGGCGTCGTTGGCGGGGTAAGCGCGCGCAGCTATGTTGACGGCAGCTACCGGGCCGGATCCCATGCGCACCAAGCTCACCATCCCCGACGAGCTTCTCGAGGAAGCCCGTTGTCTGTCAGGCCTCGAGAAGACGTCGGCCATCGTCAACGAGGCGCTGCGAGCCCTGATCCAGCGCGAGAGTGCCCGTCGTCTGGCACGTCTTGGCGGCACGGAACCAGGTCTGGCAGTCATCGCGCGCCGTAAATCGGCAATGCGTCCGGGCGAACCTCAGCTTGGCAGCTAGCTGAAGCTAAACCGAACGGTTGACTAACCGCGCCGGCTCGGGCATGCACAACCACATGGTTGAGCATCAGCCAGCGGCACTGGACCGGGTCTTCCATGCCCTGTCCGACCCCACGCGGCGGGCGATGCTGCGCTCGCTGGCGGTGGGAGAGCGGAATGTCGGGGCGCTGGCGGCGCCGTTTGCCATGTCGCTGGCGGCGGCCTCGAAGCATGTGAAGGTGCTGGAGGAGGCGGGCCTTCTCCGGCGGCGGGTCGAGGGCCGCACGCATGTCTGCCGGCTGGATCCGGCACCGCTGGCGGCGGCGGACAGCTGGCTGCGGTTCTACGAGGGCTTCTGGACGGATCGGCTGGACGTGCTCGCGGAGCTGCTGCGGAACGACCCGGCCAACGAAGGAGAGGCGGGATGACGACCGAGGTCATGGCACGGAATGCGGCGCACGGCGAGGCGATCGAGCCGGGGGCGATCCGCTTCGTGCGCCTGCTGCCGGGGCCGATCGAGCGGGTATGGGCCTTCCTCACCGAGTCCGACAAGCGCGAACGGTGGCTGGCCTCGGGTGCGATGGAGGCGCGCGTGGGTGCTGACTTCTCGCTTACCTTCCGTCATCGGCAGCTCTCGCCCGACCCGCAGCCGACGCCGGAACGGTTCAAGAAGTACGATGCGGGCCACACCTCGCATCACCGGGTCACGCGCTTCGAGCCGCCGCATCTCCTGGCCTTCACCTGGGGAAGCGGCGGCGAGGAGCCGTCGGAGGTAACTTTCGAGCTCAGCGAGGCCGGCAGCGAGGTGCGCCTGGTCCTCACCCATCGCCGCATCGTGGCACGCGACGTGCTGCTGGGCGTCTCGCGTGGCTGGCACGCGCACCTGGCCGTCCTGGTCGAGAGGCTGAACGGTCGCGAGCTGCCCTCGTTCTGGCAGCTCTTCGAACTCGCTCGAGGGCGACTACGCAAAACGGCTCAGCGACGGGTGACGACGATCTCCAGATACTCGCTGGGCACCACCATCGTCCCGTCTTCGGCCCGGTTCAGCCGCGCGATCAGCGCCAGGAGATCGTTGGCGAGGGCCGCGGCGGCGGCGGGCTCGAGGGCGGCGAAGGTCTTCAGCACGGGCCCGTACCAGGTCCTGAAGACGTCGAGCCAGTGCTCCGGCGAGCGGTAGCGCATCACGAAGTTGCGGGGCTCCGCCTGGATCGAGGCTGCCTGCGGCCCGAACAGCTCGGCCAGGCGCTCGCGCGTGCCCCAGAGCGACGGCGGGCGGACGCCGGCGGGCGGCGGCATGTAGCCGCCGATCGTCTTGAAGAGCTGGCCGATGAAGCCGGGCGGGGTCCAGTTGGCGAGCCCGATCTTGCCGCCGGGCCGGCACACCCGGAGGAGCTCGGAGGCGGCGCGCTCCTGGTTGGGCGTGAACATCACCCCGAAGGTCGAGACGACCACGTCGAAGCTGCCGTCCTCGAACGGGCAGGGCCTCGGCATCGGCCTCGCGGAACTCGATTGCCAGCCGGTCGGCGGCGGCGCGCTCGCGGGCGTGGTCGAGCAGGGCCGGGACATAATCGGTGGCGACCACGTCGCACCAGCGGCGTGCGGCCGCCAGCGCGACGTTGCCGTTGCCGGCGGCGACGTCGAGCACGCGCTGCCCGGCGCGGATGTCCAGGGCCTCGCACAAGGACTTCGCCCACGATCTGCAGCGTGGTGCCGACGACGGCATAGTCGCCCGAGGACCACGCGGCCTTCTGGCGGGCCTTGACCGCGGCGAGGTCCAGGACGGGGGGCATGGTGGCGATGGCCGTAGCCATGGTGGCTCAACCCTCTCATGATGGTGCGATGGGCTCCGGCGCTGCAGCAGCGGCGGAACCTCGGAACCCTGAGGCTAGGGGCGGCCCGTGGGGACTGACGTGGTAGCCGGCGTGGGAACGACCGTGGATTCGGCGGGCGACGACCGCGGTCTTCGGCTGCGGCTGCTGGGGCCGCTGACGGTTATCCGGGACGGCGTGCCGGTGGCGCTGCCGGGCTCGCGGAAGACCCGTGCCCTCCTCGCCTACCTGGCCATGGCGCCGCGCCCGGTCGGGCGTAGCGATCTCTGCGAGCTGCTGTGGGACGTGCCGGACGACCCGCGCGGGGAGCTGCGCTGGTGCCTGAGCAAGGTCAGGGGCATCCTGGACGAGCCGGGCCGGCGGCGGGTCGAGGCCAGCGCCGACATGGTCCGGCTCGACCTCGGCGAGGGCGCCGTCGATGCGCTGGAGGTGGCCGCCGCCATGGGCGCAGGCGTGGAAAAGCTGACGGCGGAGCGCCTCCGGGAGCTGGCGCTTCTGTTCGCCGGCGACTTCCTGCAGGGGTTGGAGATCGACCGCAGCGCGCAGTTCGGCAGCTGGCTGACGGCCCATCGGCGCCGTTTCCGGACCGGCCATGCGGCGATCCTGGAGCAGCTTGTCCACAAGCTGCCGGCGGAGGAGGCAGCCGGCCATCTCGAGAAATGGCTTGAGCTCGCCCCTTTCGACCGGCGGGCGCACGAGATCCTGCTGGGCGGGCTGGCGCGAGCGGGGCAGATCGAGGAGGGCGAGGCGCATCTGGCCGCCACGGCACGGCTGTTCGAGAGCGAGGGGCTGGACTGGGGCCCCGTTCGCGACGCCTGGCGGGTGGCGCGGGTGCCACGGGTCTCTGTAGCGGCCGTGCCGGAGCCGACCCTGCCCGTCGGGGTGACCCGGCCCGGGCCGCGGCGGGCTTCCATCGCGGTGATGCCGTTCGTCGACCGCGCCGCGGGCAGCACCGTGCGCGGCGGGCTCGGCGACGGGCTGGCCCACGACGTCATCACCCGCCTAGCCAAGCTGCGCAGCCTGTTCGTGATCGCGCAGGGCACGGTGCTGGCGCTGGACGGCGGCACCGGCGACGCCGCCCGGACGCTGGCCGTGGACTATGTCGCCAATGGCTGGTTCCGCCGCCAGGGCACCCGCATCACCGTGAGCGTCGAGCTGAGCGAGACACGCACGGCGCGCATCGTCTGGGCCGAGGTGTTCGACCGCACGCTGGATGACGCGCTCCTGGTCCTGGAGGAGCTCGGCAACCGGATCGTCGCCTCGCTCGCGCACGAGATCGAGACCGCCGAGCGCAACCGGGCGATCCTCAAGCCGCCGAGCTCGCTCGACGCCTGGGAGGCCCACCACCGCGGCCTCTGGCACATGTACCGGTTCGACCGGGCGGAGAACGAGCGCGCACAGCACTTCTTCAAGATGGCCGTGGAGCTCGATCCCACCTTCGCGCAGGCCTATGCCGGGCTCTCCTTCACCCATTTCCAGAACGCGTTCCAGGGCTGGGCCAACCGCGACCGGGAGATCGGGCAGGCCTTCGAGACCGCAGGGCTGGGCCTGATGGTCGACGACCGCGATCCGGCGGCGCACTGGGCAATGGGCCGGGCCCTGTGGCTGCGCGGGCAGCAGGACCATTCGGTGGCCGAGTTGGAGACCTGCGGTCGACCTCAGCCCGAACTTCGCGCTTGGCCATTATGCCCTGGCCTTCGTCCACTCCCAGGCCGGCGACCCGGAAGCTGCGATCCGTGCCGCCGACCTGTCGCGCGAGCTCAGTCCTCTCGACCCGATGCTGTTCGGGATGCTGGGCTCCCGGGCGATGGCGCTGATCCGGCTCGGCCGCATGGAGGAGGCGGCCGAGTGGGCGCTGCGTGCCGCCGCCCGCCCCAACGCCCATGCCCACATCCTGGCCATCGCCGCCCACTGCCTGGCGCTCGCCGGGCGGCCGCGCGAAGCCGAGGGCATGGTGGCGGCGATCCGGACGGCACGGCCGCATTATGGCATCGAGGACTTCCTGGCCGCCTTCCGCTTCACGCCGGATACGGTGAACCTCTTCCGGCGGAGTGGGCGACGGATAGGGCTTGGCTGATGACCGGGGCCGCCGGAGAAGATAGGTTTGGCGCATAAGCTCGGAGGCCGAACGTCATGCGACCGGACATCCAGGTGCTGCTCAGCGGTGCCCTCACCTTCGGTGTGCCGCTTCTTCTCGCCGTTCGGGAGCTGCTCGTGCTGAACCGGGATCCCGCCCCACCGGCCGCTGATGACGATCCTGATTCCGAGCCGTCGTCGCCGCTGCTCCCGCCCTGCCCGATGCTGGAGGCGCGCGAGCTGACTCCGATGGCACCTGCGGCGCGCACCCGTGCGCTCGAGCCGGTCTGAGCCCATGAGCAACGAGCATCTGACGATCCGGAGCCTGCGCGCGCGGCCTGTCGTGGTGCCGCTGCGGCGGGCGGTGCGGACGGCGGTGGGCACAATCGAGGCGGCCCCGCTGGTCCTGATCGACGTGGCGACGGAGGAGGGCGTCACCGGCCGCTCCTACCTCTTCGGCTACACAAGGCCGGCGCTCGGGCCGCTGGTGCGGCTCGTCGAGGAGCTGGATGCCGAGCTGAAGGGGCAGGCGGTGGTGCCGGTGGAGCGGATGCGCTGGTTCGACCGGCGCTTCCGGCTCATCGGCTGGCAGGGCCTGATCGGTATGGTGGTCTCCGGGCTCGACATGGCGTTCTGGGACGCCCTGGGGCAGGCCGCCGGTTGGCCGGTGGCGCGGCTGCTGGGCGGCGAGCCGAAGCCGCTGCCGGCCTATGACAGCTACGGGGCCATCGACCCGCGCGCCGACGAGGGCGACATCCGGCGCTCGCTGGAGGCGGGCTTCCGGGCGATCAAGATCAAGCTCGGCGAGGGGGACCTGGCGAAGGACCTGGCCTCCGTGAAGGCGGTGCGCGGGATGATCGGCCCCGACGTGGCGCTGATGGTGGACTACAATCAGAGCCTCGATCCTGCGGAGGCCTGCCGGCGTGCCGAGCGCCTGCGCGAGTTCGATCTCGGCTGGATCGAGGAGCCGGTGCCGGCCGAGGACCTGCAGGGGCACGCGCTGGTGCGCAAGGCGGGCGTGCCGGTGCAGACGGGCGAGAACTGGTGGTTCCCGCGCGACATGCAGAAGGCGATCGCCGCCGGCGCCTGCGACCTCGCCATGCCCGACGTGATGAAGATCGGCGGCGTCACCGGCTGGCTCCGCGCCATGGGTCAGGCCGAGGCGGCCTCGATCCCGATGTCGAGCCACATCTTCGTCGAGACCAGCGCGCACGTGATGGCGGTGACGCCCACGGCGCACTGGCTGGAGCATCTCGACTTCGCCGGCGCCATCCTGGAGGAGCCGTGCCGCGTGGTGGACGGCACGATCACCGCCAGGGGGCCGGGCTTGGGCCTGAGCTGGAACGAGGCGGCGGTGGCGCGCTACGCCGCCTAGGTTTTCCTCGTGCCTACCGGCCGCTGGCCTGCCTGAGGCCAGCTCAGCAGTCGAGCGTGGTCTCGCGCTCCCAGTCGGTGACGGTGCCGCAATAGCGGTCCCACTCGCGGCGCTTCAGCTTCGTGTAGGCGTCGACCAGCTCGGACCCGAAGCCGGCGCGGGCGATGGCGGACTTCTCCAGCGCACGGATCGAATCCAGCAGGTTGAGCGGGAGGCGGCGCGCACCCTCGGCCTTGTGCCCCTCGGTGTACATGTTGAGGTCGCTGCGCGGGCCGGGGTCGCGGGCCTGTGCCATGCCGTCGAGGCCCAGCATGAGAACCGCCGCCTGGCCGAGATAGGGGTTCATGGCCCCGTCGGCCAGGCGGAGCTCGAAGCGGCCGGCATCGGGGACGCGGACCATGTGGGTGCGGTTGTTGCCGGACCAGGTGACCATGTTGGGCGACCAGGTGGCACCCGAGAGGGTGACCGGGGCGTTGAGGCGCTTGTAGCTGTTCACGGTGGGGTTGAAGACGGCGCAGAGCTGGTCGGCGCCGTTCATGATCCCGCCCAGGAACTGGTAGGCACGGGCCGAGAGGCCCAGACCGTCGGCGGGATCGTTGAAGACGTTCGTGCCACCGTCCCACAGCGAGACGTGCATGTGGCAGCCATTGCCGGTCAGGTGGCGGAAGGGCTTGGGCATGAAGGTGGCGCGCAGCCCGTGCCGCTCGGCCAGGGTCTTGACCATGTACTTGAAGAAGGCGTGGCGGTCGGCGGTGAGGAGGCAGTCGGCGTAGGTCCAGTTCATCTCGAACTGGCCGTTGGCGTCCTCATGGTCGTTCTGGTAGGGGCCCCAGCCCAGCGTCTCCATGGCGTCGCAGATGGCGGTGATGACATCGAAGCGCCGCATCAGCGCCGACTGGTCGTAGCAGGGCTTCTCCTGCGTATCGCGCCCGTCGGCCAGGGCCTGGCCGTCGGGGGTGAGCAGGAAGTACTCGCACTCCACGCCGGACTTCATGGCCAAGCCCTGGCTGGCTGCCTTCCCGATCTGGCGCTTGAGGGCCACGCGCGGGCTCGCCTGGACGGGCTCGCCGTCCATGACGAGGTCGGCTGCCAGCCAGCCCACCTCCGGCTGCCAGGGGAGCTGGATCAGGCTCGAGGGATCGGGCACGGCCCACATGTCCGGGTGGGCGGGGGTCATGTCGAGCCAGGTGGCGAAGCCCGCGAACCCGGCCCCGCTGGCCTGCATCTCGGCGATGGCCGAGGTCGGGCACCAGCTTCGCCCGCAGCACCCCGAAGAGATCGACGAAGCTGATCAGGAAGTACCTTATGCCGCGGTCCTTCGCGGCGCGCGTCAAGTCGTCTGCCATGCTTTCCTCCCGCCCCCGCCGCCTGAGTACGGCGAAGCCGGGTCAGGGCTCAAGCCCCTGGGCAGCCGCCTACTTCGCCCCATCCAGCCCGAACAGCCGGGTCCGGTTACGCTCGTAGTACACGACCGGATTGTACGTCTCGATCCCGAGCTTGAGGTCGTCCACGGTCAGCTCGCCGATGGCGGCCTTGAGCTGGTAGGTGACCACCACGTAGTCGCGGCGGGCACGGACCAGGTTGACCTGCGACGTGAACAGCTCCTGCTCGGCGTCGAGGACGTCGAGCACGGTGCGCGAGCCGACCAGGGCTTCCTGCTGGACGCCCTCGAGCGCGATGCGGTTGGCCTTCACCTCGTCCTGGAAGGAGCGGATGGCAGCACGGGCGGCGTAGACCTGGTCCCAGGTGCGGCTGACGTTCTCGCGCACGCTGCGCTGGGAGGAATTCGAGGGTGGAGCGGATCTGCAGCGCCTGCTCGCGGGCCTGGCGGACCTGGGCATACTCGGCCCCGCCCTGGTAGAGCGGGATGGTGAGATTGAGGCCGATCGATGCCTCGTCCTGCCAGGGCTGCGTGGAATTGGGCTGGTCGGCGTAGCTGAGGTCGCTCTCCAGGTCGAGGCTCGGGCAGGATGGTGCCATAGGCGACGTCGACCGCCTCGCGCGCGGCGGCCAGGTTGTAGGTGGCGTTGATGATGTCCGGGTTGTTGGCGGCGATCGCCAGCGCCTGCTCGAGATTGGGCGGCAACCCCTCCGCCGGCTGGGGATCCTCGAGAACGCCGGGATCGCTTCCGATCACCTGCCGGTACTGGGCCTGCGAGGCCGCGAGGTTCGCCTTCGCGGTCTCGATGTCGGCCCGGGCGCGGGAGAGGCGGGCCTCGGCCTGGGCGACGTCGGTGCGCGCGACCTCGCCGACCTCGAACCGGTCGCGGGTGGCACGCAGCTGCCGGCGCAGGCGCTGCTCGTTGTTCAGGGCCAAGTCCAGGACCGACTTGTCGCGCCAGACGTCGGTGTAGGCTGTGATGGCGGCGAGCAGAACCTGCTGCTCGGTCGAGATCAGGTTGGCGCGCTCGGCACTCACCTGGTTCTCCGCCTGACGCACGCCGGCTGCGGTGCTGCCACCGGCATAGAGGTTCTGGCGGACCGAGAGGGAAACCTGCTTCGAGGTGCGGTTGGAGCTCTGCGAGCTGTCCAGCCCGCCGCTGCGGTTGCCGCGGCCGATATTGCCCTTGGCGGCTTCCAGCCCGCCATTGAGGAACAGGCTCGGGCGGTAGCCGGCCAGTGCCTGGGGCACCAGCTCGTCGGTGGCGCGCAGGAGGGCCCGGCTGAACTCGAGGTCGGGGTTGGTCTGATAGGCGTTGACCAGGGCCTCGCGCAGGGTTGTGGCCCAGCCCGGCGCCGGCGATGAAGCGAGCAACACCAGTGCCAAGGCGGTGCCGGTAAGTGCCGGGACCGATAGACGGTACCCTTGCCGCATGCGCTACGTCCCCGTGCGTTGCCCGACCGCTCTGGTCCCGAGCGCAATCACGCCCGGTCGTTCCTCCGTCGGCGACAAGCTAGGGGCCGGGCCTGCCCCCTGGCAAGCCCGCGCGAGGCCGGGCCTGCAAGAGGGCAACAGTGCTGCGGCCGCCCGGCCACGTATTGGCGGCGGCTGATGCGCAAGATCATCCACATCGACATGGACGCCTTCTACGCCTCGGTCGAGCAGCGCGACGACCCGAGCTTGCGCGGCCGGCCGGTGGCGGTGGGCTCGTCCAGCCCGCGCGGGGTCGTGCTCACGGCCAGCTACGAGGCCAGGGTGTTCGGCGTGCGCTCGGCCATGCCCTCCTTCAAGGCCCGCCAGCTCTGCCCGGACCTCCTCTTCGTCCGGCCGCGCTTCGATGCCTACAAGGAGGCGAGCCGGAGGATCCGGGCACTGATGGGCGAGCATACGAACCTGATCGAGCCGCTCTCGCTTGACGAGGCCTATCTCGACGTGACGGAGCCTCTCTCCGGCGCCGGCACCGGCGGTCGAGATCGCCAGGCGGCTGAAGGAGGCGATCCGGGCCGAGACCGGGCTCACTGCCTCGGCCGGGGTCTCGTTCACGAAGTTCCTGGCGAAGGTGGCTTCCGACTACAGGAAGCCGGACGGGCTCACGGTGATCCGGCCCGAGCAGGCGATGGCCTTCATCGCCGGCCTCGCCATCGAGCGCTTCCACGGCGTAGGCCCGGCCACGGCCAAGCGGATGCGCTCCCTCGGGATCACCACCGGGGCCGACCTCCAGGGCAGGAGCGAGGCGGCCCTCGTCCACGCCTTCGGGCGCATGGGCCGGCACTATTACCGCATCGCCCAGGCGCTCGACGACCGGCCGGTGGAAGCGAGCCGGGCCCGGCGCTCGCTGAGCGTCGAGACCACCTACGACACGGACCTCGGCTCACCCTCGGCGGTGCGGGAGGCGCTGGTGCCGCTGGCCGATGAGCTGGCGGTACGGCTGGTCCGCAACGGCTTTCTCGGCCGCACGCTGACGCTGAAGCTGCGCTATGCGGATTTCCGGCTGGTGACACGGCGGGCGACGCGGCCTGCGATGATCCGCGAGGCGGCGGAGATCCTGGAGATGGGCGGCGCCCTGCTCGCCAAGGAGCCGCTGACGGGGCCGGTGCGGCTGCTGGGAGTGGGCGTGTCGAGCGAGCACGCGAGCGCCGACCCGCGGCAGCTGGCGCTGCTGTGAAGGTCAGGGGACGAGCAGGTTACAGGAACGACCCTAGGGCCGTCGCATTTGAGGGGGTTGCAGTACGAGGTGAACGGGGCTGGTCGCGTTGGCATCGCTGGTGCGGAGGGGCACTGCAGTCGAGAGGTTTGCGGCGGCTTTTCCAGGGCTTGAGGACCCGCGTACCGGCAACGCCAAGCGCCACCTGCTTTTGGAAATCCTGCTGATCGCCCCTGTGCGCTGTGCACAGCGGCGGCGAGAGCTGTGCCCGACGTGGCTTTGTTCGGGCAGTTGGAGCAGGCCTTTCTCAGGCAGTTCCTCAGCCTGCCGCACAGCGTGCCCAGCCACGACACCTTGAGCCGGGTGTTCCGCCGGCTCGATTGCGAGGCGTTCCGGGCCTGCTTTGCCACCTTCATGCAGCGCTTTGCCCGGAGCTGCCAGGGTGTGGTGACGGTCGACGGCAAGACGCTGCGGCACTCGTTCGACACCGCTGCCAAGGGCTCGCCCCTGCACATGGTCAGCGCCTGGGCCTGCGAGCGGCGCCTGGTACTGGGCCAGCTCGCGGTGGAACGGCAAGTCGAACGAGATCACCGCCGTGCCGGAGCTGCTACGGCTGCTCTCGCTCAGGGGTGTGACCGTCACCGCCGACGCGCTGAACTGCCAGCGCGCCCATCGCCGCTCAGGTCGTCGGCCAGGGCGGCGGGAATGTCGTGGCGCTCAAAGGCAACCAGGGCACGCTGCATGATGACGTGCGCACTTTCCTTGACGATCCAGCCACGTCTCTGGCGTCGGCCACTCATACCGACGGTAACCGCGGCCGGATCGAGCAGCGCCGGGCCAGCGTGAGCGAGGATATCGACTGGCTGCAGGCGCCGCCGTGCCTGACCGGGGCTCAAGACGGTCGGCCAAATAACCGCGCGGCGCGAGGTCGGGGGCAAGATCACGCTGCAGACCCGCGCCTATCTGCAGCGCACCGCATTCAGCCCCGAGCGCCTCAACGAGATCGTTCGTGCGCACTGGGACATCGAGAACGGGCTGCACTGGGTCTTCGACGTGGTTATGGACGAGGACGAGGCTAGAAACCGCGAGGAGCACGGGCCGGAGAGCCTGGCCCTGCTGCGCCGCTTCGACCTCAACCTCGCCAGGCTGGAGCCCTCGAAGAGTTCCCTGCGCGGCAAGCTGAAGCGAGACCGCTGGGACGACACCTTCCTCGCCAGGCTCCTCGCTCAGAACCTAGCGGACCAAGTGCGATAGCCCTGGGAACAACCGGCCATGGCAGCTGGATTTGCAGGGCTCCGAACCGGTCCTCCTCCCCACTTTCACCTTCGCGATGAAGCTGGCTTCAGTTCGCCTTCTGATAGGAATCGGCCCGGCGGCGTGGCCTCCCTTGCAGCGCTGAACAGCAGGCCGGACCGTTACGACGTGTTGGAACAAGGTCCGGCTTCCGAATGCGATCACCCTGGGAAGCGGCCCTGTCTGACCTTGTCTCGGACCTGGCCTTGGGGCAACCTTCTCTTTGAAGTTCTAAGCGCTGCTCAAGATACTCTCATTGTCCCCGGCATCGTCGAATGCCGGCGCCACCTCGCGAGGGGGACATGCGCGTCATGACCGAGCAAGGCAACGGCGCCGACGCCAAGGACACGCCGAGGAAGATCTTCATCTCCTATCGGCGCCGTGCCGAGCGGGATGCTGCCCTGGCCTCATTCCTGGGTGAGCGACTGACCGCTAGCGGCCACCAGGTTTTCATCGACGTCGACATGCCGCTCGGCACGCGATGGTCGGAGGAGATCGACCGGCAGATCAGCCAGAGCGCCTTCCTAGATCGTCATCCTTTCCGCGGAGACCATCGAATCCGAGATGGTGCTGGCCGAGGTCCGCCTGGCGCACCATCGGCAGGCACGCCAAGGAAGGCCGCTGATCCTGCCGGTGCGGGTCGACTACACTGGGCCACTGGCCTATGAGCTGGGTGCCTATCTCGACCCGCTGCACGTACGAGCTGTGGCGCACGCCCGCCGACAACGCCCGTCTTGTCGCTGCCATCCTGGCCGCCGTCGCCCAGCCCCGGCCCGAGCCGGCGGAGGAGGACGTGCGTGAGCTGCGGCCCGACAAATCCGGCCGGCCGCAGCCCTCGGTCGACCGACGCGCCTTCATGCAGCCGGGCGGCCTGATCCCGCCGAAGGACCCGTTCTATCTCGCCCGGGAGGCCGATCAGGTGGTGGAGCGGCTAGCCGCCGAGCCGGGCATCACGCTGGTCATCAAGGCGCCGCGGCAGATGGGGAAGTCTAGCCTGCTCGTCCGCTACATGACCTCCGGGATGGCTGCCGGCAAAAGGCTCGCCTTCATCGACCTGCAAGCCCTGGCCGAGACCCAGCTCGCCGACTATCCCACCTTCCTCGCCTGCTTCGCCGCGACGCTTCTCAAGCGCCTCGGCCTCAAGGCCGATGAGCTACCCGTCCTGGAATCCGGCCTGGATGTCACCAGTCTCGTCGAGAGCCGCGTCTTCCCCGAGCTGGACCAGCCGCTCCTGCTGGCCTTCGACGAGGCCGACCGGCTGCTCGGCCGGCCCTGGCAGACCGACTTCTTCGGCATGCTCCGTGTCTGGCACAACAGCCGATGGCTGGCCGGCTGGTCCGGCGTCGACATGGCGCTCGTCATTGCCACCGAGCCCTACCTGTTGGTCGCCGAGGAGCACCAATCGCCCTTCAACGTCGGTGAGGTCGTGGCCCCTGCGCCCTTCCGGCCCGAGGCTGTCGCCACGCTTAACGAAGGCTACGGCGCGCCACTTCGTGCCGGCGAGTGCGCCGAAGCTCTACCAGCTCTGCCGCGGGCAGCCCTATCTCACCCGCGTGGCCCTGCACCGGCTCGTCACCATCCAGGACTGCACCTGGCCCATGCTGCTGGAGACCGCCGACCATGACGACGGGCCCTTCGCCGACCACCTGAAGGCGCTGCTGATGCGCCTGCACCGGGCTGGGCTGGAAGACGCGATGCGCACGGTCATCCGCCGGGGCCGCACCCCGGGTGACAACCGGGGCACGTTCTACCGCCTCAAGGGTGCCGGGCTCGCCGCCGAGGAGGGCGGCCGCTTCCTTCCCGCGAACCTGCTCTATGCCCGCTTCTTCGAACGTGTCCTGACGAGGGCGGCCGGCATGACCGTGACATAGGCCGTGCAGGCCGCTCGGCCTCCAGGCCGGCGGAACGGTCGTCCTCGGGCCGCGCCGTCTACATCGCCCGGCCCGAGGACGAGGAGCTGCACCAGCTCCTGACGGAGCGCGAGTACGTCAACGTCCTCTCCTCCCGGCAGGTCGGCAAGTCCTCGCTGATGGTCCGCGCCGCGCTGCGCCTGCAGGCTGAGGGCTGGCGCTTCGCCGTGGTCGACCTCACCAGCCTCGGCACGCCGGCCGACGCCACGGGCTACTTCCAGGGCCTCGTCAAGGCGCTCGCCAGGGCACTTCGCCTGCGTTTCGATCCGGTGGCCTTCTGGGCCGAGACCACCGGCGAGACCGCGAGCCAGCGCCTGATCCGGTTCTTCCGCGAGATAGTGCTGGGCGGCACCGAGGGCCCGGTCGCCATCTTCCTCGACGAGATCGACAGCACGCTGAAGCTCGCCTACACGGACGACCTGTTCACGGCCCTGCGCGCCATCCACAATGAGCGCACGCTCGACGAAGGCTGGCGCCGCCTGTGCTTCTGCCTTGTCGGCGTCGCCACCCCGAACGAGCTAATCAAGGACCGGCGTACCACGCCCTACAATGTGGGCCGCACATCTGGGTCGGGGACTTCAACTCCGCGCGCGATGATCTCGGCCCCCTTGCAGCCGTCCTGCATGAAGACTCGGCAGTCGCCGGGCAGATCCTGGCACGTATCCTCCACTGGACCGGCGGCCACCCGTTCCTCACCCTACGCCTCGTTAAGGACCTCCGCGAGGCCAGAGCATCCTCGCCCGATGTCGCCGACCGTCGCGTGGAGGACAGCTACGCCTCGCTCCAGCACCTGGGCGAGGACACGCACATCCAGTCCACCTCCGCTTCGTCGCGGAGCGCCTAACCGATAGTGGCGCCACGCTTCGCCTCTACAAGCGCATCCTGAACGGCCATCCCGAGCCGGACCAGCCAACCCTTGCCCATACCGAGCTTAAGCTCTCCGGCCTCGTCAAACGTGACCGCGTTGGCCAACTCGTGGGGCGCAACCGGATTCTACGCCCGCCTCTTTGACCTCGACTGGGTTCGCGCCACCAAACCGCTCCGCGAGTCCCGTCGCTACCGCATGGCCGCGGGCGTCGCGGCCTTGGCCTTGCTGCTCACGATAGGCGGCGGCAGTGCGTATATATACCGGCCGGTGGAAGTCCCGACGGATGCTGCGCCCATAATCAGGCGACCATGCGAGTGCCGCGCTCGTCCGCAGGAGTTGGAAAGGCCGGTATTACACTCTACGTCGATCCCAAGGTCACTGAGCTGCAGACGGCCGTGAACGCTCGTGAAGCGCTGCAGCGTCTGAACGTGCGGCTCGGACAGCGGGGCGATATTCCACGATCGACTTTCCTGTGCCAGGCATCACAGGGCGCACTGGTCGAGGTGGTTTCGCTCCTGCAAATCTTGCAACAGAGGGAGGGGCGGAAGATCGGCCCTTTCCATAAGTCTAGACCGCACGGACGTTCTCGATCTCGCCCCGCTAGTCGGGCTGAGCAGCCTGCGGAGCCTGTCTGCAATTGGCACCAAGGTAAGGGACTTTGCCCTGATAACCAGACTGGTGGGACTGCAGGAGCTGTATGTGACGGGCATCGGCGAGGCCGACCTCGCTCGCCATCAAGTCTGCCTGAGCTGACGACACTCGGCTTTACGGGCGCGGTATCCGACCTCACCCCGCTCGCCGGGCGGAACAAGCTGCAAGCGCTGATCATTGTGGGCCTCCCGGTGAGCGACCTCGCCCCGCTGGCCGGGCTGAGCGGGCTGCAGCAGCTCGATGTCACGCGCACCCAGGTGAGCGACCTCGCCCCGCTGGCCGGGCTGAGCGGGCTGCAGCAGCTCGATGTCACGGACAACCCGGTGAGCGATCTCGCCACGCTGGCCGGGCTGACCGGCCTGCAGACGCTCAATGTCTCAGGCACCCAGGTGAGCGACCTCACCCCGCTGGTCGGGCTGAGCGGGCTGCAGCAGTCTCGATGTCTCGCGCACCCCGGTGAGCGATCTCACCCCGCTGGCCGGGCTGACCGGCCTGCAGACGCTCAATGTCTCAGGCACCCAGGTGAGCGACCTCACCCCGCTGGTCGGGCTGAGCGGGCTGCAGCAGCTCGATGTCTCGCGCACCCCGGTGAGCGATCTTACCCCGCTGGCCGGGCTGACCGGCCTGCAGACGCTCAATGTCTCAGGCACCCAGGTGAGCGACCTCACCCCGCTGGTCGGGCTGGGAAAGCTGGAGCGCTTGGACATAGCCGACACACAGGTTCGGGACACGGGTCCGCTACGCTGGGATCGCGGGGCTGCAAATCAATCAGGGTAACTCGGCCCAACGATCACGACGCTGACCACTTCTTTGGTGCTCAGTCCAGTTGAGCGTCATCATCACGGATAGGCGCAAGGCTGCGCCATGACCTCGATCTGCCCGGGTTGGACCGCGGCCTTGATGGCGAAGAGGTATTCCTTGTCGCCCAGGACCATGGCGTGGGCGAGGGGGAGGCGGCCTTCGACCTTGGCGACGTCGCGGCCGATGCGGAGGAAGCGGAGGAGGACGGGCTGGGCGGGGTCGAAGGCGTTGGCCGTGGTGCCGTCGGGGTTGCGCAAGGGCGTGCCTTCGGCGGTGACGATGATCTTGTCCTTGGCGAAGGTCACGCTGACCGGCGGGACCACGGCGGCCGAGGTGTGGACGGGGAGGCGCTTGCTGTCCGTCTGCTGGTCGCAGGCGCGCTCGACCCGGGCCTCGCGGAGGAGGAAGGCGACGCGGTCGGGCGGCAGGCCGTCGCGCAGGCGCTTCTCCAGGAGGTCGATGAGGGCGCGCGCCTCGCCGCGGGGGACCTCGGCATTGTAGGCCTGCTGCAGGCGGGCGGAGCGCATGATCGCGGCCTCGGCCCGCTGCTCGGCGGAAGCCGCCCGCTCGGTGAGCAGGCGGTTGAGCTCCTGGAGCGCTTCCAGGTCCGCTTCCAGGCGGGCAACCTCGATCCGCCGCTGCGAGCTGCCGATCTCGTAGCTGGCGAAGGCACCGCCGGCGATCAGCAGGCCCAGGACGACGAGGCGGGCGGTGCCGACCCAGGTCTGGCGGCGCCGGCTGCGCCTGGTGGCACCGAACGTCGTGAGGAGCTGCATGGGGTTGGCCCGCACGCCCGCTCAGCCCTGCTCGGGCCGCCAGTCGGGGCTCACCAGGGCGTCGGTGAGGTCGCCGAGCTCGGGCTGCATGCGCGCCTGGTAGAGCTGGTAGATGGCGGCCGCGGTCTCCTCGACCGAGCGCTTGGTGACGTCGATCTCGGGCCAGCCGTTGCGGGCGAAGAGGCGCCTTGCATGGACCAGCTCGCCGCGGATGCGGTCGAGGTCGGCATAGTCGCCGCCATAGCTGCCGTCGTCGCCCTCCTCGAGGCCCAGATGCTTCTGGCGGGTGTGGCGGATCTGGGCCAGCGCCTCGGGGTTGATGGTGAGGCCCACGACCAGGGGCCGGCGGAGCTGCTCCAGCTTCGCGAGCTGCGGCCGCTCCAGCACGATCGGCACGTTGGCGGCGCGCAGGCCCCGGTTCGCGAGATAGACGCAGGTGGGGGTCTTCGAGGTGCGCGAGACGCCGATCAGCACGACGTCGGCCTCCTCCAGCTCCTCGACGAACTGGCCGTCATCGTGCCGCATCGCGAAGTCCATGGCGGCGATGCGCGAGAAATAGTCGTCGTTCATCGCGTGCTGCTGGCCGATCCTGGGCGGGCCGGCAGAGCCGATGAGGTTGGTCAACGCACTCATCAGCGGGTCCAGCACCGGGACGCAGGGCACGTTCAGCATCCGGCAGCGGTCCTGGAGCGCGTGCCGCAGGGCCGGCGAGACCAGGGTGAAGACGACCAGCCCGGGCAGGGTCTCGATGATCGTCAGCACCTTCTCGAGCTGGGCCCGGCTGCGGACGAAGAACCAGACATGCTCGACCGCCACCAGCTCCTCGAACTGCGAGACCGCGGCCCGGGCGACCATGGTGACGGTCTCGCCGGTGGAATCGGAGATCAGATGGAGGTGGAGCCGCACGGAACAGTCGTCCTGAAGGCTGGGGAGCAGGGCGGGCAGGGCTTGTGGATCAATCGGGCCAACGCCGCCTCCGGCCCGGGCCTGCAGCCGAACGGGCCAGCCATCCCCAGTTCCGCCCCGGCGGGCGGCACTTCTCGACAGCCGCCCTTAATTCAGCGTTCATGGCCGGCTTATCCACGCGATCACGACCGGGAAGGCTCCGCTAAGCACTTTCAGAACCGAGCCACAAGGCGTTTTTCCCCAGCTCTAACGGCGCTCCGGCGGAGGTGCTGAGCGGCCACGGAAGTGGCTGGATAAGTGGTGCAGGCCTGCATCATTCCCGCTTCTCGCCTGCCATCTACAACAAAAGAATCTTAAATCTTTAAGAGGTGAAGTGATGGAGCCGACTCTGCCGGAGAAGCCGCTCCTGGCGGCCTTGCGGGGCGAGGTGCGCCGTCCGCCGCCGCTCTGGCTCATGCGCCAGGCGGGCCGCTACCTGCCCGAGTACCGGGCAGTACGGGCAGGGGTGCGGGGCTTTCTCGAGCTCTGCTACACGCCGGACCTCGCGGTCGAGGTCACCCTGCAGCCGATCCGCCGCTTCGGCTTCGATGCCGCGATCCTGTTCTCGGACATCCTCGTGGTGCCCGACGCGCTGGGTGCCGAGGTCACCTTCGTCGAGGGCGAGGGGCCGCGGCTCTCGACCGTGCGCGAGCCGCGCGACCTCGACCGGCTCGGCATGGACCGGCAGCGCGAGCATCTGGCACCGGTCTACGAGACCGTGCGGCGCCTCAGTCGCGAGCTGCCGCCCGAGGTCACGCTGATCGGCTTCAGCGGCGCGCCGTGGACCCTGGCGGCCTATATGGTCGAGGGCCAGGGCTCGCGGGAGTTCGCTGCCGCCCGGCGCCTGGCCCGCCGCGAGCCGGCCTTCTTCGGCAGGCTGATCCAGCTCCTGACTGCTGCCGTGGAGGAGCATCTGGCGGCCCAGATCGAGGCCGGGGCCGAGGCGGTGCAGCTCTTCGACAGCTGGGCCGGGGTCCTGCCCGAGGAGGAGTGCGAGCGCTGGTGCATGGCGCCGGTGCGCACGATCGTGGCGGGCCTGCGCCGGCGTTTCCCGCAGGTGCCCGTGATCGCCTTCCCGCGCGGGATCGGCGCATCTTATGAGCGCTATGCCGAGCTGGTGCCCACCGAGGCGCTGGCCCTCGACACGACCGTGCCCATGGGCTGGGCGGCGCGCAGCCTGCGCCCGGGCGGCTCCTTGTGCCTGCAGGGCAACCTGGACCCGTTGGCCCTGCTGGGGCCGATCCCCGCCATGCTGGCCGAGGCCGACCGGATCGTGGCTTCGGCGCAAGGGCGGGCGCTCGTGTTCAATCTCGGGCATGGAGTCCTGCCCGAGACGCCGCCCGAGGCGGTCGCCGCCTTGGCGACACACTTGAAATCCTCCGCCATATGAGCAATTAGTGGCACAAGGGTTTCGCGGCAGACGCCGAACCCATCCCCCTCAAGGTTTTCCGCACGGCGTTCGGCCACCAGTGTCGCGCCCCTCGCCGCTCGTGAACGCCCCACACCAAGCCGGATAGTCGCGTCGGTCCTATGGATTGGGCCCAGTGGCTTAAAGCCCTGCACATCATTGCCTTCGCGGCATGGATGGCCGGCATGTGGTATCTGCCACGGCTGCTCGTCTACCATGCCGACGCGGCGGCGGGCTCGCCCACCTCCGAGGCCTTCAAGGTCATGGAGCGGCGGCTGCTCCGCGCGATCACCACGCCGGCCATGGTGGCGACGCTCGTGCTCGGCCTGACGCTGGCCACCGTCCAGGGACAATGGACCGACGGGTGGCTGCACGCGAAGCTCGCGCTCGTGGTCCTGATGCTGGCCTGCCACGGCATCCTGGCCAAGGACGTGCGCCGGTTCGGGGCCGACGAGCGGCCGCGCTCGGCGCGCTGGTACCGGGTCTTCAACGAGATCCCGACGGTCCTGTTCGTCGTGATCGTGTTCCTCGCCGTGCTGAAACCCTTCTGACCTGCCTTTCACGCCCGAGCCGCAGGGGCCGGGCTCTTCCGATGAGTGATCGATGACCGAGTTGGACCAAGACCAGCCAACCACCGCCGAGCAGCTAGCCGACGCCCTGCCGGCCGCTGCACCACCGCGCCGGCGCCGTGGCCGGCCGCCGAAGGCGAAGGCGGCACCGGTCGAAGCTGCTGCCGATGAGCCCCGGGCCGAGGCCATGAACGGCGGTGCCGACATCGTCCCGGCCGCTACTGCCGATCTCGCCCCTGTCGAGACCATCGAGCAGGTGCTGGAGGCCGGCATCCCGACCCAGCCGATGTCGGAGCCCGCAGCACCGCCGCGCTTTGAGCCGGATCAGCGCCGCGACGAGCCCCGTCGCGAGGAGATGCCGCGGCATGACCAGCAGCCGCGGCACCAGCACCGTCAGGAGGGGAGACCCTACCAGGAACCCCGGCGCGAGCGGCATCGCGATCAGTACCGGGATCGGGACCGCGACCGTGACCGGGATCGCGACCCCCGGGAGCAGCGCGACCAGCGCGATCAACGTGACCAGCCGATGCTGCGTTTCGTCGACGAGCCGCAGGCACCGGCCCATCCTCCCTTGCCGGCGGTCAACCTCACCGAGCTGAAGCGCCGGCCCGCCGCCGAGCTCCTGGCCTATGCCGAAGAGATCGGGATCGACAGCGCCAGCTCGCTGAAGAAATCGGACCTCGTCTTCGCCATCCTGAAGCGGCTGGCCGAGACCGACGTGCCGATCAACGGCGAGGGTGTCTTGGAGATTCTCCAGGACGGCTTCGGCTTCTTGCGCTCACCGGACGTGAACTACGTCGCGGGTCCCGACGACATCTACGTCTCGCCCTCGCAGATCCGCCGCTTCGCGCTGCGCACGGGCGACGTGGTGCAGGGGCAGGTCAGGGCACCCAAGGAGGGCGAGCGCTACTTCGCGCTGCTGCGGGCGAACACGATCAACTTCGATGTGCCCGAGGTCGCCCGGCACCGGGTCCATTTCGACAACCTGACGCCCTACTACCCGACGCAGAAGCTCAATCTCGAGGTCTCGGGTCAGAAGGACATGTCGACCCGGATCATGGAGATCGTAGCGCCGCTGGGCAAAGGCCAGCGCGCCCTGATCGTGGCCCAGCCGCGGACCGGCAAGACGGTCCTGATGCAGAACATCGCGCACGCGCTGATGGCCAACCATCCCGATGTCTTCCTCATCGTGCTGCTGATCGACGAGCGGCCCGAGGAGGTGACCGACATGCAGCGCACCGTGCGCGGCGAGGTGGTGAGCTCCACCTTCGACGAGCCGGCGACGCGGCATGTCCAGGTGGCCGAGATGGTGATCGAGAAGGCCAAGCGCCTGGTCGAGCACGGTCGCGACGTTGTGATCCTGCTCGATTCGATCACCCGCCTCGCCCGCGCCTACAACACCGTAGTCCCGAGCTCGGGCAAGGTGCTGACCGGCGGTGTCGATGCCAATGCCCTGCAGAGGCCGAAGCGCTTCTTCGGTGCAGCCCGCAATATCGAGGATGGCGGCTCGCTGACGATCATTGCGACCGCACTGATCGATACCGGCTCGCGCATGGACGAGGTGATCTTCGAGGAGTTCAAGGGCACCGGTAATGCAGAGATCGTGCTCGATCGCCGTATTGCCGATAAGCGCGTCTTCCCCTCGATCGACATCAACAAGTCCGGCACCCGCAAGGAGGAGTTGCTGGTCGACCGTGGCACACTCTCGCGGATGTGGGTGCTGCGCCGAATCCTCAACCCCATGGGCACGGTCGATGCCATCGAGTTCATGCTCGACAAGATGAAGCACTCGAAGGTGAACCAGGATTTCTGGGATTCCATGAACTCCTGATCGCAGCGGCGCTGGTTTCCAGGGCCCGGTCCCGTGCCTATGTAGTGGAGCGTATCCGGGCTCGGCCGCGGAGGGGGAGTTGCTGCGCAGTCTCATTGCGATCCTGGTCGTCCTGCTGGTGGGCGCCGGTGCTGCTGGTGCCTACTGGCAGTTCGTCATGGTCCCCGGCGGCCAGGCTGCAACCGCCGCCATCGGCGGGCGTGGTGCCAATCGCGGCCCGGTGCCGGTCGAGGCCGCCGAGGTGAAGGTTGCCCCGGCCGAGGTCACGACCGAGGCCGTGGGCACGCTGAGCTCGAACGAGTCGGTGCTGCTCAAGCCCGAGGTGGCCGGCCGCATCGCCTCGATCAATTTCGAGGAGGGCCGTCCGGTCAAGGCCGGGCAGGTGATGATCGAGCTCGATGCCCTGGTCGAGAAGGCACAGCTGATCGAGGCCCAGGCCCAGCTTGAGCTCGCCACGGCCAACCTCGAGCGGGCGCGCGAACTCCGGCGCAGCAATGCCGGGACCCAGCGGGCGCTGGACGAGGCTCAGGCGCAGCAGCGCACGGCCACGGCCTCGGTCGACCTCGCCAAGGCGAGGCTGGCGAAGCTCACGCTCCTGGCCCCGTTCGACGCCGTGGCGGGCCTGCGCCGGGTGAGCGTGGGCGAGTTCGTCACCGCCGGGGACGAACTCGTCAATCTGGAGCAGATCCAGCCGCTCAAGGTCGACTTCCGCATCCCCGAGGTCTTCCTGCCCTCGCTGTTCGACGTCGGTGGCCAGAAACGGATCCTGGTCGTGGTGGATGCCATTCCCGAGGAGCAGTTCAGCGGCCGCGTCTATGCCGTGAACCCGCTCGTGGACGAGCAGGGCCGGGCGATCGTGGTCCGGGCCCAGATCGACAACCCTCTCGATGCCAAGAGCGGCGAGCCGCGGCTGCGGCCCGGCCTCTTTGCCCGGGTGACGCTCAGCCTCTCCGAGCAGGATGAGGCGCTCTGGGTGCCGGAGGAGACGCTGGTCCCGCAGGGCTCGCGCCAGTTCGTGTTCAAGGTCATGCCGGGTGCCGATGGGGCGCAGACGGTGAAGTTCACCGAGGTCACGCTCGGGCCGGCGCCGCCAGGGCGAGGTCCAGATCGTGAGCGGGCTCGCCCGCGGCGACGTCGTGGTCACGGCAGGGGTCTCGAAGATCCGGGACAACGCGGCGGTCACGGTGCAGGTGCCGCCGCCGGAAACACCGCCTGCTGCCCCCTCGACGGCCAGCGGGTCGCTGCCGGCGGGCCAACCTGCCCAGGGCGACCGCCCGACCACTTCTCGCGGCTAGGGGCCGGCGATGACGCTCTCCGAGATCTCGATCCGCCGGCCCGTCTTCGCCACCGTGCTCAGCCTGGTCATCGTCCTGGTGGGCCTGATGGCCTTCACCCGGCTGACCATCCGCGAGTACCCGAATATCGACGAGCCCGTGGTCTCGGTGCAGACCGAGTATACGGGTGCGTCCGCGGACGTGATGGAGAGCCGGGTCACCCAGCCCCTCGAGGAGGTGCTCTCGGGCATCGAGGGCCTGGAGGTGATGACCTCGAGCAGCCGGCCCGAGCAGAGCCGGATCAACATGCAGTTCCGGATCACGCGCAATCCGGAGGACGCTGCGGCCGACGTGCGGGACCGGGTGGCCCAGGCCCGCGGCCGACTGCCGGACGATGTCGACGAGCCGATCGTGCGCAAGGTCGAGGCCGATTCGCAGCCGGTGATCTACCTGGCGCTGTCCTCCGACCGACATTCGCCGATCGAGGTCAGCGACATGGCCGACCGGCAGGTGAAGGACCAGCTGCAGAACCTGCCGGGCGTGGCCGAGGTGCGGATCTTCGGCGAGCGGCAGCCCGCGATGCGGATCTGGCTCGACCGGCTGCGGATGGCGGCCTACCGCCTGACGCCCCAGGACATCGAGGCCGCCCTGGAGCGGCAGAACATCGAGGTGCCGGCGGGCCGGATCGAGAGCCGCGGCCGGGAGTTCGAGATCCTGGCCGAGACCGATCTGCGGACGGCCGAGCAGTTCAACGACCTGATCATCCGTGACAGCGGCGGCTACCTCGTCCGGCTCAGGGATGTGGGTCAGGCCGAGATCGGCGCCCTCGACGAGCGCGTGATCTCCCGCTTCAACGGCAACCTTTCCGTGGCGGTCGGCGTGGTCAAGCAGTCCACGGCCAATCCGCTCGACGTGTCGGAGGCGGTTCAGGCGGTGCTGCCCCGGATCCAGGAGGGGTTGCCCGATGGCGTCAAGATGGACGTGGGGTACGATTCCTCCGTCTTCATCGCCGCCTCCATCGACAACGTGTTCCGGGCGATCCTCGAGGCCGTGGTCCTGGTCGTCCTCGTGATCTTCGTCTTCCTGCGCTCGCTGCGGGCGACGCTGATCCCGATCGTCACCATCCCGGTCTCGCTGATCGGCGGCTTCATCTTCATGTGGGCGTTCGGCTTCTCGGTGAACACGCTGACGCTCCTGGCCCTGGTGCTCGCCGTCGGCCTCGTGGTCGATGATTCGATCGTGATGCTGGAGAACATCAGCCGGCACGTCGAGCAGGGCATGCGCGCCTATCAGGCGGCGATGAAGGGTGCGCGCGAGATCGCCTTCGCGATCGTGGCGATGACCATCACGCTGGCCGCCGTCTATGCGCCGATCGCCTTCCAGACCGGCCGGACCGGGCGCCTGTTCATCGAGTTCGCGCTTACCCTGGCCGGGGCCGTGCTGGTCTCGGGCTTCGTGGCACTCTCCCTGTCGCCGATGATGTGCTCGCTGCTGCTGAAGCACAGCGAGCGGCACAACATCGTCTACCGGGTGATCGAGCGTGGCCTGATCGGCCTTACCGCCGGCTACCGGCGTGTCCTGCGCCTGGCGCTTTCGGTGCGCCCTGCCATCGTCCTGGCGGGGCTGCTGGTCGCCGGCGGCGCCTACGTGCTGTTCACCCAGCTCCCCTCGGAGCTGTCGCCGACCGAGGATCGCGGCACCATCCTGGCCATCGGCAACGCGCCCGAGGGCAGCACGATCGACTACACCAACCGCTTCGCCCGTCGCATCGAGGCTGCGATGCTGGAGCAGCCGCTGGTCGAGCGCGTGTTCGTCGTGATCGGCTTCGGGAACGACGTCTCGCGGGTGATCAGCTTTGCCCGGCTGGTCAACTGGAACCAACGGACCACGAAGCAGCAGGAAGTCACGGCCAGCCTGGGGGCCAAGCTGTTCGGCATCCCGGGGCTCCTGGCTTTCGCCACCAACCCGCCATCCCTGGGCCAGAACCCGACCGAGAAGCCGGTCCAGTTCGTGCTCCAGACCTCCCAGCCTTACGACTTCCTGCAGACCGGCGTGGAGCAGCTGATGGCTGCGGCGCGGCAGAACCCGCAGCTCGTCAATCTCGACAGCGATCTGAAGCTGAACAAGCCGCAGCTCAACGTAAAGATCGACCGTGAGAAGGCGGCCCTCATGGGGATCGATGTCGAGACCGTCGGCCGCACGGTCGAGACCATGCTCGGCGGGCGCCAGGTGACCCGTTTCAAGCGCGAGGGCAAGCAGTACGAGGTCGTGGTCCGGGTGAAGGCGGAGGACCGCAGCACGCCCAACGATCTCTCCCAGATCTTCGTCAAGGCCGGCGACGGGGCGATGGTCCCGCTGGTCAATCTGGTCACGATCGAGGAGCGGGTGGCACCCAAGGAGCTGAACCACTTCAACAAGCTGCGCGCGGCCACGATCACCGCGACCCTGGCCCCGGGCTACAGCCTGGGCGAGGCGCTGCGCTATCTCGAGGCCGAGGCCCAGAAGCTGCCGCCCGGCATCGTCTACGACTTCAAGGGCCAGAGCCGCGAGTTCAACCAGTCCTCGACCGGCCTCTACGTGGTCTTCCTCCTCGCGCTGGCCTTCATCTACCTGGTGCTGGCGGCCCAGTTCGAGAGCTGGATCGACCCCTTCGTCATCATGCTCACGGTCCCGCTCTCGATCATGGGGGCACTCCTGGCGCTGAAGCTCACCGGCCAGTCCCTCAACGTCTACAGCCAGATCGGGCTCGTCACGCTGGTGGGCCTGATCACCAAGCACGGCATCCTGATCGTCGAGTTCTCGAACCAGCTCCGCGAGCAGGGCCGGGAGCTGCGCGAGGCGGTGATCGAGGCCTCCGTGCTCCGCCTGCGCCCGATCCTGATGACCACGGCCGCCATGGTGCTGGGTGCGGTGCCGCTCGCCTATGCGAGCGGGGCAGGTGCCGAGAGCCGGCAGGCGATCGGCTGGGTGATCGTGGGCGGCCTGCTGGTCGGCACCTTCTTCACCCTCTTCGTGGTGCCGACCGCCTACAGCCTCCTGGCCCGCCGCAAGCTCCGCCACGAGGAGGCACCGGAGAAGGAGCCGGTCCCGGCGCCGGTGCCGGCCGAGTAGAGGTCGAGCGGCGCTACTTTGCCGGACTGAGCCGTTCCCTGGACCGCACTCGGCCCGGCGAAGGCGCGCGTCCACCGCGCTATCGGAGACGGGGCTCCCGGTGAGGAAACATCAGGGCACCAGAAGCGTCGAACCGGATGTCTCACGGGCTCTCGCTCGCCAGGGCGGGATATCCGGGCGGTAGCTCGACGCGGCGGCGGATCGGCAGGGGTGTGGCCGTCATCGGGACCAGGAAGGGGTCGGGCGGGCCGGTGGCGGGGCGGTGGCCCGAGCTGGGGCCGGTTCCGGCGCCGCCCAGGCGGGCCAGGACCTGCGGCGAGACGGGCGTGCGGGCAAGAAGGTCGCGCAGGCGCCAGAGCTCAATCCCGTCCAGGGCACCCTGGTAGGGCGGCCAGTTGGGCCAGAGAAGCGAGCAGACCGCCTCCGCCAGATCAGCCTCCGCCGGGCCGGCGGGGGCGCCTGTCGCGAGCAGACGGTCCAGGCGCGTGGCGAGATCGGACGGTGCAGCGGGGATTGGGGGTGCCGCCTTTGGCGCCGCCTTCGGCTTCGGCGGTGCGGCGGGCTCGGGCGGCAGCGCTGCCCGCATCGCGTCGGCGACCGGGTCCCACGGGGCGGAGGCCGCCGCCTTCGCGGCCTGCTCGCGCAGGCGGTCGGCTTCGGCCTTGGCGCTCTCCCAATGCCAGAGCGTGCGGGTCACCGGATCCCATTGCACGCCGGCATAGGGGAAGGCGGTCCGGTTCATCTCCTGGGTGGTCTTCCGGTCGAGCCCCTCCAGGAAGTCGATGTAGGGCGGCGAGCGGTCGATGATGTCCACCGTCTCCAGGCAGCGGATGGGCCCGTCCTTGCCGAGCACGATCTCCAGCTCCCGCCCCGGCATGGCCTCGCGCCCATCGGGCGTCAGCCAGCCGCCCTCACCGTCGGGCACCATGCCCCAGGGCTTCCCGGCCTCGCGCTCTTCCTCCTCGGTGAGGCCCACATCCTCGTCCCCATCGGCCCTCGGACCACGGCCACCGCCGCGCGGGGCAAGGCCCAGCAGCCGCATCGCAGCCGCGATCGCGCCGACCCGCCCGTCGGCCAGCGCCCGCTCGACCGCCCGGCGGAAGAAGCGCTCGAGCCGGGCTTCCTGCTCTGCCTTGGGCAGGGCCTCGATCCTGCGGCATTCCTCGACCAGGGCCTCGAACTCGGACTCCTCCTGGAGCCGCTGCAGGGCCTCGGGCTTGATCCCGGCGAGCCGTGCGGCCATGCCCACCGTCTCGCCCTGGGCCAGGTAGTGCGCGGCCGCCAGCTCCTGGCGCGGCGTCGGGCCGGGCGCCGGGTCGGGGTGTGCGGGAGGGGTAGCGGGGGCGAGCATGAGGCCAGTCTAGGGCTGCGATTCGCGAAGTCAAGGATTATAAGCCTAGTATGACGATGTCGTGTCGAATGCGGGGCTGCGGAGCGCGTGGAGCTTGCCCCTGCGCACGAGCGCTGAAAATACAGTGCAGGTAAGCTGATTTTAACCGGCGTCAGGGCAAAGTCAGGGATGGTGGAGGAGGTGCCGCGCCGAGCCGGAGCCCGCCCGAATGGCGGGCGGCGGCGGATGGGGCGAGCGGGAGAGGTCAGCTCGCCTGGAGGAGCCGAGGAGGAGGGTGCGCCGGAAGGAGCGAGGGCAGGACATACCGGGTCAGCTTACGCTACCTGGAGGAGCGGGGCAGATGGGGGAGCTGTGGCTTCGGATTGAGATCGGCGACATGATCGTGGTCGGCACTGGCCGAGGCGGGCGCTCGGGAACTTGCTCAGGTCGCTATGGTCTGCGAGACAAGAGGGGACTCGGGCAACTGGTTGAGGCCGTCGTAGCTTTCGCCGGAGAGCGCATGAAGCTGCAGTACTGCCCGGAGACGGACAGCCTCTCCATCGAGCTGAAGCTAGAGCCCGGGGCCGACACCCGCGAGGTCGCGGATGGGCTTTATCGTGGACATTGACGCCAAGCGCGAGGTGGACGGCTTCGACATCGATCAGGCCTCGATGTCGGCTCGATCTCAGCACCTTTGAGACGGTGCCTTGCCCATGCGGCCCAAGGTGGCCTATGGCAGCCGGAACGGCGCTGCAAGACGGACGAAACCCGAGATGCCGGGCATGAATTAGGTATGGTGTCACCGAAATCCCCGGGTAATAATACCTTTCGTAAAGAGCCTGTTGCAGAATTCGAGCGGAAGCTACCTTGATCAAAATATAGCGGCCTTCTCGGGATCAGGGACACTATATGTTGATGTACGTCGGCAAGATTTTGGATTGTGCAACAGCCTCTAAACGGATGCAAAAATGATACCAGCTCAGCTTCACATCGAAAAGGTTGAGTTCGATATATACCTCCTCCGTGCCGATCTGGCTCTGGCAAAGAAGGAGGGAACAGAATTTCAGTCCTTCTTTGTCGATATTGCATCTGCCATATGGGGAGCAGACTTCGAAGATCGACGACCCCAGGGCCGCCTTGGCGATAAGAAATGCGATGGCTACCGGGTCAGCACCAAGACGGTGTTCCAGTGTTATGCGCCTCGTTCTTTGGAGCCGAGCAAGCTGGAACCCAAGATATCTGAGGATTTTCGCGGAGCCAGAGTGCATTTTCGTGACGAGATGCGGGGCTGGTCCCTTGTGCACAATGATTACGATGGATTACCAACAACGTCTCACGAGCTAATAATGGAACTCCGGAAAAAGAACCCGGCAATCGCAATCGACCAAGTCGGGCCAAGACATATCATCGCAATGATCATGCAACTCGACAGGAACAGTCTTCAGATTATATTTCCGGGTGTTCCGTCGGCACAAGAACTGCGGCGTGTCAGCTATGCGGAAATCGACGAACTTATTGCTGTTATCGATGGAATAGACCCGCTTCCGTCACTTGATGTCCCCGTCGCCCCATCAGCGGAAAAGATCGTTCACAACAGGCTTCCAGAGTATGTCGGGTCCATTCTTCGACAGGAGGAAATTGCGGCTGCTAGGTTCCGCGCCTATTTCGGCGAGACATCCAGAGCTGAGATAGGAAACAGAGTGTCGGAGCGGTTCAAGAGGGAGTATCGACGCCGGAAAGAGGCGGGACAAACAGCTAACCTGAGTAGCCCGCATCGTCAGCTGGCGATGAGCTGGTGGTAGGGCAGCGGGGCGGTCCTGACGGCGCTGTGGACGAGGCGCGGGATCAGGCTGGTGAGCTGGAAGCGGCGGTTGAAGCGCCAGGCGAAGCTGGCGAGATAGCGGCCGGCGTGCTCGGGGCTGACGTGGCGGTAGGTGCCGGTGATCGCGGCCTTGACGTTGCCCAGGGTGGTGTTGACCCATTTGAACGGTGACCATTGGGCTGCCCGTTTGCCGCTGCCGGTGACGATCGCCGTGTGCTCCAGCCCGGCCTCGGCCGCGGCGGTCCAGCAGCGCAGGCCGTCGGTCACGAGGCGGCTGGTCGAAGCCAGATGTTCGGTCAGGAGCTTCTTGACCTCCTTCTTGCGGAAGCCCTTGACCGGCAGGAGCTTGATCTTGCGTGGGCGACGGTCGTCACTGGTCGAGACCGCCGCCACGAAGGGCTGCTTGCCGGCGGCACCGCGGCCGCGTTTGCCGGTCCGATGCCCGCCCAGATAGACGTCGTCCATCTCGACCCGGCCATCCAGGCGCTTGTTGTCCTCACGGCCGGCCATGACCGCCATGATCTTCTGCTTCATGGCCCAAGCGTTGGTCTGCTTGATGCCGAGCCGGCGACCGAGCTCTACCGAGCTGATCCCGTTCTTGGCGGTCGCGATCAGCCACATGGCGAGAAACCACGTCGTCAGCGGCAGCTTGGTGGCGTGGAAGATGGTGCCGGCGGTGAGCGAGATCTGGCTCTGGTGCCGACAGGTCCGGCACTGGATCCTCGGTCGCGTGCGCATCGCTTGCCCTCGCAGCCGCCACAAATCGGACAGACGAACCCAGCCGGCCAGCGCAGCTTCTCGACCACCGCCCGGCACTGCTCCTCGCTGCCGTAGGCCTCCCGGAACTGCGCCTCGCTCAAGCCCACGTACCTGAGACGCCAGCTTTCCCGCCATTCCCATCTCCCGGCGAGTACGAGGGGCAAAAGCCCGGGCGCTCAGGCGTGGGCTGAGCGGAGCCTGACGAGGTCGGGCAGGTAAGGCGCGTCGGCGTCGGGCACGCCGAGGCGGTGGCCGAGATAGTCCCAGAACGACAGGCCGAGCTTGGCGCAGGTCAGCAGCAGGCCGAGGAAGGCGTCGCGGCAGTCGCGGCCGAGATCGGCGCGCGTGCCGCCGGAGATCTTCCGCCTGATCACCTGCGGGCGCAGGTCCCGCTCCGAACCGTTCGTGTGCAGCGGCAGCTCCGGCCGGTCGAGCACGACCAGCAGCTCCTCCTTGTTGGCGTGCAGCCGCGCGAGCAGGCGGTCGAGGGTCGCGAACCCGGTGCGGCGGCGGAAGATGCGGTCGAACCGGGCGCGGAGCTGGCCTTTCCGTCGCCGGCAGGGGTCGCGCTTGTAGGCCTTCAGGTCGGCGTAGAACCACCAGATCAGGGCGCGCACGAATTGCTGGGCCGCGTGCTGCCGGTCGGTGAAGGTGTCGAGCTTGTGCACGAGCCGCTCGGCATGGACCCAGCACAGTGCGTGCCGGTCGAGCGCGAACTGGCCGGCATCGTCGGACAGGATCACCGTGTCGGGCAGGAGGCCGTGGGCCTTGATGCTGCCCCAGACGGCACCCTCGGTCGCGATCCTGACCGGATCTGGCGTGACCGTCAGCGCGGTGATGCCGAGCTGGTCGAGATGCCGGAGCCAAGCAGCCTCGTCGCGAAAGTGCCGCTCGGGATGCTCCGCCAGGCTGGCGATCACCGGTCCTGCCAGCGCCCGCTGCCGCATGTAGGCGAGCGCCTCGGCGTTGATCACGTAGTCGCGTGAAGCCGGCCCGCAGCACCTCGAGGAAGTTCAGCCGGCTCTTCGAGGCCGTCGTGGCGAAGGCGGCGAAGTGCTCGTTGCCGAGCTGGGTGCAGACGCCGTTCCGGTGCTGGTGGCGGGCGCCGGTGTCGTCGACGCTGATCCAGCTCGCCGCGCCAGCCCGGCCCGCAGCACCTCGCGCGCCTCGTCGAGGAAGGTGCCTTGGCCCTCGTTCAGCAGCCTGACGACCTGGCGCTTGGAGATCGCGATGCCGATCGCCCGGAGCTGGGCCACCAGACGCGGCACGGTCACCTGGCCCTGGTGATACTGGAACAGCACGAAGCGGCGCAGCTCCGGCCCGAAGTGGCCGACGATCCCGGCCGGCATCGGGGCGATCACGGTCTGGCCGTCCGGGGTCAGCCAGCGCTCGCGGCGGAGGCGGACCACGTGCGGGCGCAGCACCAGGTCCTGGACCAGGAAGTCCTCATAGCCCTTGAACCGCGAGCCGGCCGGGACCTCCGCCGCGATGACCCGCTCCTCGTGGATGGTGAGCCGCTTGGCCTTACGGTCCCTGGCGCCACGGCCTCGGCCCGTCTCGGCCGGCTCGGGCTCGGTGCCCTTCTCCATGCCGCTCGGCCTCACCTTGGGCCGGCCCTTCACGCCTTTGAGCGTCGCGACCTCCGCCCGCAGCTCGGCGATCGCCTGCTGCAGGGCGGCGTTCTCGGCCAGCAGCCGCTCGGCAAAGGCCTCCAGCTCGCCGCGCGGCAGGCCCGAAAGGCTGATCTTCTTCGGCGCAGACATGCCCGGCACAGGTCGGGTCCACCCCGGCCCGGCGCAACCGCGTCAGCTTACCTCGGCCCGGGCTTTTGCCCCTCGTACCCGCGAGAGCTAACCCGCTGAGAGATAGAGAAAATTGCTGCTTCTCAGGCTACTCAGGAACAGCTAAGCAAATATTCTTTGGACTAGTGGAACTCGGCGGTGGCCTCGATTGCGATGAGAAGAGGACTCGGCCTCCTCGGTCTAATGGGCTATCTCTTCTTCAGCTGTGAGATTTTCGAGGATAGGTCCGTTTTAACATGATTTTACCCACAAAGCACCTTTCCGAGGAACAGGCCTTGCTCACGCTGGGCGGAGAGATACTGTCACTACTTGACAGGCCGCAAACGATGTCGACCCTGTGGGATAATATCAGAACTCGGGAGAGCGCAAAATCTGAAGGGACAAAGGCTATCGTACGGCTGGTTTGTGCTGTCGCTTGATCTTCTCTTCATAATCGGCGCGGTGAAATTTGAGAGGCGGATTCTTAGGAGAAGAGGCTGAGATAATGCTTCATGATGTATGGAGCGATAAAGTCACTTTCAAGCAACTCAGGTTCCACCCTGGTCTCAACATTGTCCTGGCGAATAGAGCAGAGATCGCGACGGTTATAGATAAGAGGAATGCAGTAGGTAAATCAAGCCTGCTTGAGGTTATTCACTTTCTTTTGGGTGGACGAATACAGTCGGGATCACCGTTGGCTGCTTTAGAACTCTGGGAGGATACGTACCGACTGACGTTAGACATAGGCGGGACGACAACAACGATAGCTCGTAAGAGCAGCGATCGCGATCGAATCTTTGTAGAGGGGACTTCGGGCTCTGGCCCGTTCGTCCCGACATCGACGAGAAGACGGGCGAAGTGACCATGCGTATCGACGCGTGGTGTGATCAACTCGGCCAATCGTTTTTTGGGCTACCGCCCGCATCTCAGATCGAGTCCGGATCCTATCTCTCGTTCCGGTCGTGCATCTCGTACTTCATGAGGCGGCAGCGCGGAGAGGGTTATGCCGACTGGAGGAGACATTTCGGTAAGCAGAAATCGGTAGACGTACAGGTCAATTTGGCATTCCTGTGGGCCTCGATCCACGGCTACCGTAGACCTGCAAAGGCTTCGAGAGAAGGAAGCCGGAATGCGCAAGCTAGGTAAGGCTAAACAGGGTTCTAAGCCGGGCATCGGTAGCGTGGGTAAACTCCGAACTCAGCATAGGCGGGTTGTGCAAGGGATCGACCAACTGAGAGAATTGGAAGGTTTTCGTGTAGTGGAAGCGTATGACAGCTGGAGCATCAGGCGAATGACTGCAAAGAGCTATCGATGCACTGAGCGATGGGAATCTTCTCGACGTGAATTGATTTTGACATAGATAGAGATTCTGAGTAGCCTGCATCGTCAGCTGGTGACGAGCTGGTGGTAAGGCAGCGGGGCGGTCCTGACGGCGCTGTGGACGAGGCGCGGGATCAGGCTGGTGAGCTGGAAGCGGCGGTTGAAGCGCCAGGCGAAGCTGGCGAGATAACGGCCGGCATGCTCGGGGCTGACGTGACGGTACGTGCCGGTGATCGCGGCCTTGACGTTGCCCAGGGTGGTGTTGACCCACTTGAACGGTGACCATTGGGCGGCCCGTTTGCCGCTGCCGGTGACGATCACTGTGCTGAAGCCCGGCCTCGGCCGCGGCGGTCAGCAGCGCAGCCCATCGGTCACGAGCCGGCTGGTCGAAGCCAGGTGCTTGGCCACAAGCTTCTTGACCTTTTCTTGCGGAAGCCCTCGACCGGCAGGAGCTTGATCTTGCGTGGGCGGCGGTCATCACTGGTCGATACGGCGGCCACGAAGGGCTGCTTGCCGGCGGCGCCACGGCCCCGCTTCCCCGGCCGATGCCCGCCCAGATAGACGTCATACATCTCGACACGGCAATGCAGCCGCCTCTTGTCCTCGCGCCCGGCTATCACCGCATGATCGTCTGCTTATGGCAGGCGTTGGTCTGCTTGATCCCGAGCCGGCGCCGAGCTCGACCGAGCTGATCCCGTTCTTGGCGGTGGTGATCAGCCACATCGCCAGGAACCAGCTGGTCAGCGGCAGCTTGGTGGCGTGGAAGATGGTGCCGGCGGTGAGCGAGACTTGATGCCGGCAGGCCCGGCACTGGATACTCGGCCGCGTGCTCAATCGCGTGCCCTCACAGCCACCGCAGACCGGGCAGACGAAGCCAGCCGGCCAGCGCAGCTTGTCCACCACCGCCCGGCACTGCTCCTCGGTCCCGTAACAGCGCGTTGACGAATTCGGGCCCAGCTGATTCGTTGCCCACGTGAGGAGCGAGGCGGGCATGGCGCTGGGACGGCAGGGCGAGCGACAGAGCGATCTGATGGTGGGCTGGGCCGAGCTGCCGCGCTCGCCGGGGCACGCCTTCTACGATCGCCTGCAGGCGGTGCTGGTCGAGGCCGGGTTCGACGGCTTTGCCGAGACCCAGTGCGCGCCCTACTACGCCAGCAGGCGGGGCCGGCCGTCGCTGCCGCCGGGCCGCTACTTCCGCATGCACCTGGTCGGCTACTTCGAGGGGATCGACAGCGAGCGCGGCCTGGAGTGGCGCTGCTCGGACAGCCTCTCCTTGCGCGAGTTCCTGCGGCTGGGCACGACCGAGCCGGTGCCCGACCATTCCTGGCTCAGCAAGACCCGCGCGCGGCTGCCGCTCGAGGTGCACGAGGCGGTCTTCGCCTGGGTGCTGGAGCGGCTGGCCGAGCACGGCCTGATCAAGGGCGAGCGGATCGGCGTCGATGCCTCGACCATGGAGGCCAACGCCGCCCTGCGCGCGATCGTGCGGCGCGACAGCGGCGAGGGCTACCGGGAGATGCTCAAGCGGCTGGCGGTGGAGAGCGGGATCGCGACGCCGACGGCGGAGGACCTGATCCGGCTGGACCGCAAGCGCAAGGGCAAGCGGCTGTCGAACGCGGACTGGACCTCGCCGACCGATCCCGAGGCCAGGATCGCCAAGCTGAAGGACGGCCGCACGCGCCTCGCCTACAAGCCCGAGCATGCGGTCGATCTCGATACCGGGGCCATCGTCGCGGCCGAGATCCACGCCGCCGATCAGGGCGACACCGCGACCTTGCCGGAGACGCTGAAGGCGGCCGAGGCCAACCTGGCGGCGGTCGGCGCCGGCCCGACGGCGGAGGAGCCGGCCGAGCTGGTGGCGGACAAGGGCTACCACTCGCGCGACGGGCTGAAGGACCTGGAAGACGGCGCCTGGAAGAGCCGCATCGCCGAGAAGAAGCGGCCGGACGTCTCCCGCTGGCACGGCGACGAGGAGGCGCGTCGGGCGGTGTACAACAACCGCGCCCGGCTGCGCTCAGGCGTGGCCAAGGAGGCGTTCAAGCTCAGGGCCGAGCTGGTCGAGCGCAGCTTCGCTCTTGACCCTCGACCGCGGCGGCATGCGCCGGGCCTGGCTGCGCGGCCGCGAGAACCTGCGCAAGCGCTACCTCGTGCACGTCGCCGGCTACAATCTCGGCCTGATCATGCGCCTTCTGGTCGGCGCCGGCACCCCGAGGGAGTTCCTGGCCGGCGCATCGGCGCATCTGCTCGCTCCTCACGACCGCCGACGGCACCGTCTTCGTCATCCTCGTCGTCGCCACCGACACCGAGGCCGCGATGCTCGCCGTCAGCTTCGAGCCAGAGCCCGGCTGAAGCCGGGGTTCGTCAACGCGCTGCTAAGCCTCGCGGAACTGCGCCTCGCTCAAGCCCCGCACCTGCGACGCCAGCTTTCCCGCCATACCCACCTCCCAGCGAAATCTAACCCGCTGAGCAGATAGAGCAAAGTTGCTGCTTCTCCAGGCTACTCAGGTTTCGGGTAAGCAGAAATCGGTAGACGTACAGGTCAATTTGGCATTCCTGCTGGGGCTCGACCCACGGCTACCGTTAGACCTGCAAAGGCTTCGAGAGAAGGAAGCCGCAAGGCGCGAGCTAGGTAAGGCCCTCAAACAGGGTCTCCTAAGCCGGGCCATCGGTAGCGTGGGTAAACTCCGAACTCAGCATAGGCGGGTTGTGCAAGGGATCGACCGACTCGAGAGAGAATTGGAAGGTTTTCGTGTAGTGGAAGCGTATGACCAGCTGGAGCATCAGGCGAATGACCTGCAAAGAGCTATCGATGCACTGAGCGATGGGAATCTTCTCGACCGATTTCTGAATAGATGATTATTTGAGACAGGAGGCGTCGCTGGAATTCCCTGACTAGCGAGCCTCTATCGTGAGGCTGGCATAGTACTGCCGGGCGTATCACTAGCGCGATATGAGGATGTTCGACGCTTCCATGAGGCTATTATATCTAACCGTCGCGCCCATTTGAGTGCAGAGAGAGAGGATGCGGTCAGGCGTATCGAGGATCGGGAGAAGAAGCGAAGCCAGTTCAGCCGAGAGAGGACCAAATCCTCGATGTACTGAACTCGGGTGGCGCTCTCAGCCAGTATCGCAAACTTAACAATGAGCTATCGATAAAGCGGGGTGAGCAGGAGGCCCTCGCTGCGCGACTAGAAATGGCTGAGCGCTTTGAGGCGCTTAAGGGCGATCTGAAGGTTGAGAGGGCAAGTATTGAGAGAGCCATTGCTAACGATGTACAAGAGCGAAACGAGATAATCGTTACTGCGATGGAGGAGTTTGAGAACATCTCAGGTAAGATATATAAGGAACCAGCGACGTTCGAAGTAGTGGCGGGGAGACAATGGTCTGGACTTCCTTATTAGTGCGATTGACATAGCGAGCGAAGGAGTGTCTAAAATGCAGATATTCTCGTTTGATCTAATGCTAGCGACTGTGTGCGCGCGCCGAGGACGATGGCCGGGCTTCCTGATGCACGATAGCCACATTTTTGATGGTGTGGATGGAAGACAGATTGCCTCAGCACTCGTCCTGGGGCACGAGAGATCGCTGGAATTGAGCGGTCAGTATATTGTCACTATGAACTCTGATGATCTTGAAAAGGCCGAGCGAGAGGCTGATACCTCATTTCAATTTTGTGGACTGCCTCTCCATAACCCTCCGGCTAAGGTTGCTCCGGAGCATCGGCCTGCTATGATGCCAATCAGACGCAGTAGCTGGTGAGACAGCGATGATCCCGGATGACCTGCCGAAAGACATGCCATCGTTCCTGGCCCGATTCGGCACCGATCAGCAGTGCCGCGAGTACCTGTTCGCGGCACGCTGGCCGGATGGTTTCCGCTGCGTCGCCTGTGGCCATGACGATGCCTACGCGCTGAAGACCAAGATCGTCTACGAATGCGTGGCCTGCGGCAAGCAGCACTCGCTCCTGGCCGGCACCATCTTCGAGCAGACCAAGACCGGGCTCGGCCGCTGGTTTCTGGCGATCTACCTCGTCACGTCCAGCAAGCGCGGCATCTCCGCCATGGAGCTCAAGCGGCAGATGGGCTTTGCCAGCTACGGCACCGCCTGGACCTGGCTGCACAAGATCCGCAAGGCCATGGTGGCCAGGGATCGCAAGCCGTTGGCGCAGCGGGTGGAGGCCGACGAGACCTATGTCGGCGGTCTCAGGCCCGGCAAGCCGGGCCGCGGTGCCGCCGGCAAAGCCCTGGTCGTCGGGGCGGTCGAGACCGGCCGCGGCAAGGCCAAAGGCCGCCGTCTCGGCCGGCTCCGGCTCGCCAGGCTGCCCGATGCCAGTGCTACGAGCCTCGAAGGCTTCCTCGCCGCCAACGTCGCCAAGCCCGCTGCCGTGGCGACCGACGGCTGGCGCGGCTATCTCGGCCTGCCCGACGCCGGCTACGGCCACGAGCCGGTCAATCTCAGCGCCTCCTGGGGCGACGCCGCCCTCCGGCTGCCCGCCATCCACCTGGTGTTCAGCCTCGCCAAGCGCTGGCTCATGGGCACCCACCACGGTGCCGTCAGCGAGAAGCATCTGCCAGCCTATCTCGACGAGTACGTCTTCCGCTTCAACCGCCGCACCGCCAAGCGCATCAGCCACGGCTTCGCCCGCCTGATCGAGCAGGCGGTGCGGACCGGGCCCAGCACCTACCAGGCCATCGTCGCGACGCCAGCCTGACGGTCGTAGAGAGGCAGTTTATGTGGTTATACCGGCCTTGGATGACACGGAGACGGGAGGTCTATTCGGATTCCGCTTTGGTGCGCCGCGTGCTGATCGCGGTAGCGGGAACGAGCAGCCTGAGTAGTCGTGCTCTCCGGAGTAGCGGGTAGCCAGTTCAAGGCAGAATGAGCCACAACACTCGATCACCGTGGGTGAGGGCCCGGGAGAGGGAGCGGGCTCCCTCTCCCGCCTCTCTCACGGCACCAGCAGCGTCGACCCCGTCGTCTCGCGGCCTTCGAGCGCGCGGTGGGCGTCGGCGGCCTGGTCGAGGGGGAAGCGCTGGTTGATCTCGATCTTCACGGCACCTTTGCTCACCACGTCGAAGAGGTCGTTGGCGCAGGCCAGGAGCTCGTCGCGGGTGGCGGTGTAGCTGAAGAGGGTGGGGCGGGTGACGTAGAGGGAGCCTTTCTGGGCGAGGAGGCCGAGGTTGAAGGCTTCGACGGCACCGCTGGCGTTGCCGTAGGAGACCATCAGGCCGCGGGGGCGCAAGGAATCGAGGGACTTCAGGAAGGTGGCCTTGCCGATGCCGTCGTAGACGACGGGGAGCTTCTGGCCGGCGGTGATCTCGGCGACGCGGGCGGCGAAGTCCTCCTCCTTGTAGAGGATGACGTGGTCGCAGCCGTGGGCGCGGGCGATCTCGGCCTTCTCCTTGCTGCCGACCGTGCCGATGACGGTGGCGCCCAGGTGCTTGGCCCACTGGGAGAGGATGAGGCCGACGCCGCCGGCGGCGGCGTGGATGAGGATGGTGTCGCCGGCCTTCACGACGTAGGTCTGGCGGATGAGGTACTGGGTGGTCATGCCCTTGAGCATCATGGCCGCGGCCTGCTCGTCGCTGATGCCGTCGGGCAGGGGGACCAGCATCTTGGCGGGGGCCGTGCGGCGGTCGGCGTAGGCGCCGAAGGCGGTGGCGTAGGCCACGCGCTGGCCGGGCTTCACCTCGGTGACGCCGTCGCCCACGGCCTCGACCACGCCGGCACCCTCGTTGCCGGGGGTGAAGGGCAGGCCGCCGGCGGGCGGGTAGAGGCCGGTGCGGAAGTAGGTGTCGATGAAGTTGAGGCCCACGGCCGTCTGCCGGATCAGGGCCTCGCCGGGGCCGGGCTGGCCGGGGTCGTACTCCTCGAGCTTGAGCACCTCGGGGCCGCCATGCTCGGCTATCCTGATCCGCCTGGCCATCGTTCCTCCCATTCTTCGTGCCTATCGGCCTTCGGCCTACTTGAGGCTTCGGGCTTCCTCGTGCCTACCGGCCGCCGGCCTGCTTGAGGCTAGGGCCGGCTTCAGCGAGGCGCTGCCGGAGCTGGTCGGGCTCGGTGACCGGCGCCTCGCAGACCGTGCCGACGCACACATAGGCCGTGGCCGCACCGCCGACCAGACGCTTGCCATGCGCCGGGTGCGTGGATGGCAGCTCCTCGTGGGCGCCCAGGGGGAGGATCACGCGGAAGGGGACGGGTGCTGCGGCTGCTACCTCGTGCAGCTCGCGGAAGCGGTCGCTGCCGGGCTCGCCGACGATCACGATCTGCACGGCTTGCTCGAGATAGGCGCCGGCAGCTGAGGAGCGTGCCGTAGGCGAAGGGGTTGCGGCGGGCCTCGCCGGCGAAGGCGGTGAGGATGGTCTCGGCGCGACGGCGGTACTGCTCGTCGCCGGTGAGATGCCAGAGCTTGGCCGCGACCCAGGCCATGGTGCCGTTGCCGCTGGGGTAGGGGCCGTCATGGCCGACCAGGGCGCGGACGACGAGGCCGGCCTCCGCCGTGGCCTGGAAGTAGATGCCGCGGTCGGGGTCGAGGAAGTCCTGCTCGGCCTGGGCGAACCAGACCTGCGCCGCCGCCAGCATCTCCCGCTCGCCCAGCTGCTCGAAGAGGGCGATGGCGGCCTGGCTCATCTGGGCATAGTCGTCGACGAAGGCGGTCTCCAGGCGTCGGCCGTGCAGCGAGCTGTGGGCCAGGCGGTTGCCGTCGGTGCCGAGTGCCCGGCGGACGGTGCGGAGCGCGTCGCCCGCCATCCCCAGCCACTCGGGCCGGCCGCAATAGCCGGCGGCCTCGGCGAGGCCCCAGATCATCAGGCCGTTCCAGTCGGCCAGCACCTTGTCGTCGCGGGCGGGTGGGATGCGCCGGTCGCGGGCGGCGAGGAGGTGCTTGCGGTCGCGCGCAAGTTGCTCGGCTTCCTCGGGTGCCGGCAGGCCGGGCTCGTGGAGGCGGTTGAGGATGTTGCGCTCTTCCCAGTTGCCCTTGGCGGTGACGCCGTAGGCGAGCTTGAAGGCGGGTGCGTCGGCCAGGAGCAGCCGGTCGATCTCGGCGGCGTCCCAGACATAGAACTTGCCCTCCTCGCCCTCGCTGTCGGCGTCGAGCGAGGCGGCGAAGGCGCCACCGATCATCATCTCACGCTGGAGCCAGCCGACCGTCTCCTCCGCGCGCTCCAGGAAGAGGCGGTCGCCGGTGGCGGCGTAGGCGTGGCCGGCGAGGCGGAGGAGCTGGGCGTTGTCGTAGAGCATCTTCTCGAAGTGCGGGACGAGCCAGTAGGCATCGACCGAGTAGCGGGCGAAGCCGCCGCCCAGATGGTCGTAGATGCCGCCCTGGCAGATGCGCCGGAGGGTGTGGAGGACGCGCTTCTGGGGAGCCGGGTCGCTGCTGCGCAGGCCGATCCGCCAGATCAGCTCGAGCACGGGGGCCTGCGGGAACTTGGGGGCACCACCGAGCCCGCCATGGATGGCGTCGAAGTGCTCGCCCAGGGCCTGCGCGGCGCGCTCGGCCGTGCCGGCGTCGAGCAGCTCGCCTGGAGAGGGCGAGCTGAGCTGGCCCAGGGCCGCCAGGAGCTGGTCGCGGCTGCCGAGGAGGCGGTCGCGGCCGGTCCGCCAGAGCTCGCCGATCTGCTGCAGCACCTGGGCGAAGCTGGGCCGGCCGTAGCGCGGCTCGGGCGGGAAGTAGGTGCCGCCCCAGAAGGGCTCGCCAGCGGGGGTGAGGAACATGGTGAGCGGCCAGCCGCCCTGCTCGCCCATCAGCGCCAGCGCGTGCTGGTAGATCGTGTCGAGGTCGGGGCGCTCCTCGCGGTCGACCTTCACGTTGATGAAGCCCTCGTTCATCAGCGCCGCGATCTCGGGGCTCTCGAAGCTCTCGTGCGCCATGACGTGGCACCAGTGGCAGGCGGCGTAGCCGACCGAGAGCAGGATCGGCTTGTCCTCGGCCCGGGCTGCCGCCAGCGTCTCCTCGTTCCACTCCCGCCAGGCGACGGGGTTGTCCTTGTGCTGGAGCAGATACGGGCTGCGGGCCAGGGCCAGCGCGTTGGCCATCGTCTTTCCCCTGGGGTGCGGCTGGGCTGGGCGTGATCGGCTTCAATATAACGGGCTGGGCCCGGTAGCGAGCCAGCGGAGGGACCGTGAAAATCAACATCGAGGTGGACTGCACGCCGGACGAGGCCCGCCGCTTCCTGGGCCTGCCGGACGTTGCACCCATGCAGCAGCGGATGCTCGAGGGGCTGGAGCAGCGCCTGGGCAAGGCGATCGAGGCGGCCGACCCGCAGAAGCTGATGGAGCAGTGGCTGCCGATCAGCGTCAAGGGCATGGAGCAATGGCAGGGGGTCTGGTCCCAGCTCGCACAGGCCGCGATGGGTTATCCGGGCAAGGGCGGCAAGAAGGAGTAGGGGCCGGCCCGGCCCGGGGGGGCACTGTTTTCGCGCCGGCTACGGCGACCGGGCGGGCTGGGTTGGGGATCATCCGGGTTTCGGGGCCGGCGGCGGGCGAGGCGGCGGTGGTGCTGGCGGGAAGCCTGCCGGCGCCTCGGCGGGCTACGCTTCGGCGGCTGCGCGATCCAGCGGACGGGGTGCCGCTGGACGATGCCGTCCTGGTCTGGATGCCGGCTCCGGCAAGCTTTACCGGCGAGGACGTGCTCGAAATCCAGCACCATGGCGGGACCGCCGTGCTGGCAGGGCTGCTCGAGGTGCTGGGCCGGTTGCCCGGCTTTCGGCTGGCCGAGCCCGGTGAGTTCACCAGGCGCGCCTTCGTCAACGGGCGGCTGGACCTCACCGAGGCCGAGGGGCTGGCGGACCTCATCGACGCCACCACCCGGGCGCAGGCGCGGCAGGCCCTGCGGCAGCTGGATGGCGGTCTGGGCGACCTCTATGGCGGCTGGCGTGAGCGGCTGCTCGGGGCGTTGGCACTCCTGGAAGCGGAGATCGACTTCGGCGACGAAGGCGACGTTCCGGACGCAATGCTCGCCCGCGTGCTGCCCGAGGTCGAGGTGCTGCGGGCCGAGATCGGGGCGCATCTGGCCGACCGGCGGGGCGAGCGGCTGCGGGCGGGTCTCGTGATCGCGGTCGTCGGGGCGCCGAACGTGGGCAAGTCGAGCCTCGTCAATCTGCTGGCCCGGCGCGATGTGGCAATCGTGACGCCTTATCCCGGGACGACCCGCGATGTGCTGGAGGTCGCCCTCGACCTGGACGGCCTGCCGGTGACGCTGCTCGACACCGCCGGCCTGCGGGACAGCGACGATCCGGTCGAGCGGGAGGGTATCGCGCGAGCACGGAGGCGGGCTGCGGAGGCCGACCTTCGACTGGGGATGCTGGACGCGACGGCACCGGAGCCCGTGACTATCGCCGGGGCGGAGATCGTCGTCGCCAACAAGGCTGATCTCGTGAGCGAGGCAGTGCCCGACGTGCTGGCGATCTCGTGCACCACAGGTGCGGGGATCGACGCGCTGCTGGATCGGCTGCTTCAGAGTGCGCGGTCGTTGCTGGCTGACGGCGACGCGCCGCTGGTCACCCGTGCGCGCCATCGCGACGCGCTGGCCGAGAGCCTGGATGCGCTCGACCGGTTCCGGGGGGCGAGTGGGGCCGAGCTGGTGGTGCTTGCAGAAGAGCTGCGGATCGCGGCTCACGCCCTGGGTCGGATCACCGGGCGCGTGGGAACCGAGGAGATCCTGGACCGGATCTTCGCCACCTTCTGCATTGGTAAGTAGGGCGATGTTTCACGTGAAACAGCTCACGAGGTGGCCTGGGCGGCTTGTTCCAGCGTGCGTGCGCGCTCGGCCGCAACTTTACGGACCTGTCGCATCAGGTCGGGGTGGGCCTTGAGAAACCTGCGGAAGGCGTCGCGGCCCAGCACCAGGAGCCGGCAATAGGCTATCGCCACGACGTCGGCACCGCGCGGGCGGCGGTTGATGAGGGCCATCTCGCCGAAGAAGTCACCGGTCCCAAGGCGGATCCGTTCCTCTGGCAGCACGACCTCCACGGCACCGGAGGCAATGAAGAACATCTCGTCGCCGCGCTCGCCCTCGCGGACGATGCGCTCCCCGGGAAGGGCCAGACGTGGCACCAGAAGCCGCTCGATCTCCTTGGTCAACTCCGGGTCCAGGCCGCGCAGAAGGGGCACGCTGCGGACCAGATCGACAACGTCGAGGCGGAGGTCGAGCGGCGGGATGGCCTCGAACTCCCGCAGCCGCCCCTCAAGCTCGAGGGCCAGGTGATGCAGGACCTGCGGCGAGAGCAGCCGCTCCTCCAGCATGCGGTAATAGGCTTCGAGCTCGAGACGGACCGCGACGCGGCTCAAATAGCGGCCGGAGACGGCGCTCCAATAATCCGGATATTGCAGCCGTAGCGAATCGACGGAGCGCTCCAGGTCGGCGACGCGGGACTCGAGGACGCTCTCCGCAGTCTCTGCGACCCGGTCGCCGAAGAGGGCCCGCACCCGGGTCCGCGCGAAATCGACAGCCTCCTGAAGGGCGTGCTGTCGTACCAGGAGAAGCTCGGCGCGCATCGCGAGCCTGTGCGCCAGGAGCCACTGCACACCCAGCGCGCGGTGCAGGAAGGCCGCGAACCGCATCACGTAGCTGAACTTGTGCTGCCGGCGCGCCTCTGTGCGATAGCCATCGAAGCCGCCGGTCTTGAGCGCGTCGAGCAGCCGGCCAGCACCACGGATCAGGAAAGTTGCAGTCCCTCGCGAGACCATCCCGCGCGACTGTTCCTCGACATAGAGCTGAGCCTCGCGCTGGGTGATGGTGGCCAGGGCCGCGACCAGCTGGCGGCGGAGGAGGTCGTCGCCCTCGCGCAGGGCGGTCTCGGCGGCGAGGCGGCGCTGGTAGAGGCTTTGCACCTCCTCCGACTGGTCGAGGTCGATGCCGTAGGTGATGGCGGTCTCGGACAGGCGTTTCAGGATTTGCAACTCGGCCAAGGCCATGGCCTTGGCGCGGACCAGCCGCTCCAGCGGGTCGAGCTGGTCGAGTCCCAGGCGTTTCAGGAGCAGCCGGAGCGTGAGCCCCGGGACCAGCAGCGTGAAGAGGACGAAGCCGGTCGCCAGAACCGACACCAGGTGCCGGACGTCCTCGGGCACGCCCGGGCTCTGGATGACGGCCAGGACCAGCGCCAGGGTGACCGCACCACGCAGGCCGCCCCAGAGGATCACGGTGAGATAGCGGTTGCTGATCCGCCGGCTGCGGGTGAGGAAAGGGACGATGCCCCACAGGCAGGCTGCACGGGCGACGAAAGCCGCGATGATGAGGACGGCCAGGAGGACGAGGTCGAAGGGCTGGGTGGTGGCGAGCACGCCGGGCGCCAGAGTCGAAGCCAGGACGAAGATGAGCGAGCTGCCCCAGAAGCCGAGCTGCGCCCAGGTGGCGGTGACGTTCTGCCAATCGCGGGCACCGATTCGGGTGCGTCCGACCGAGCCGAAGACGAGGCCGGCGAGCACGACGGCGACCACGCCCGAGACGTGGAGGAAGAGGTCGCTCACCGTGTAGGCGAGGTAGGCCAGGCCGACGCTGAGCGTGGTCTCGGCCGGGCCGCCGCGGTCGATCCGTCCGACGATCAAGCCGGCGAGCCTGCCCAGGATGGCGCCGAAGGCGGCACCGCCCAGGAACTCCCAGCCGATCTCGAGGCCGAGTTCGCCGAAGCCGTGCGCCTCTCCGCCGGCGACGATCTCCAGGAGCGTGCCGAAGAGGACGATCGCGGCAGCATCGTTGAGGAGGCTCTCGCCTTCGACAAGGCCGGTGAGCCGCCGCGGCGCTCCTACTTCGCGGAAGATCGCGATCACGGCCACAGGGTCCGTGGTCGCCACGATCGCTGCGACCAGCAGGCCGGCTGCCAGCGAGCCGCCGGAGATCCCGTAGATGGCGAACCCGCCGACGACCGTGGTCAGGATCACGGCCACAAGCGCGAGTGTAAGGATCGGGCCCAGATCGTCCAGGAGATCGCGGCCGTCCAGGTTGAGGGCGGTCTCGAAGAGGAGGACGGGCAGGAAGACCGTGAGCAGCATGTCGGCGGTGACGCTCATGCCGCCCGCGACGGACAGAAGCTCGCGCAGCCAGTCCGGGACGTTCTCGCCATAGTGGCCGAGCAGGCTGACCGCGATCCCGAGCACGCAGCCCAGGCCGGCCAGGAGCACCGTGAAGGGCAGGCGGAGCCGCTGGCCCAAGGCGGGAAGGAACGCCACCACGACCAGAAGCGCGGCGAGGCCGAAGATCAGTCCGCCGATACCGGCCATCCGGGTGCTGCCCTACCTCCACGGGTTCGCGGGCCATATAGCCAGAGTGTCACCTGCTTGACGATGCCGAACTCAGTGGCGACATCTGGCCCCATGCAGACTTACGATGTCATCGTGGTGGGCGGCGGACATGCCGGCTGCGAGGCGGCGGCCGCGAGTGCCCGCATGGGCGCCCGCACGCTTCTGCTGACACACCGGCTCGACACGGTCGGTGCCATGTCGTGCAATCCTGCGATCGGTGGGCTGGGCCGTGGCCATCTGGTGCGCGAGGTCGACGCGCTCGATGGTGTCATGGGGCGCGCGATCGACCGGGCCGGCATTCAGTTTCGAGTGCTCAACCGGAGCAAGGGTGCGGCTGTCCGCGGGCCGCGGGCCCAGGCGGACCGCAGCCTCTATGCTGAGGCCGTTCGCGAGCTGCTCGCGGAGCAGACTTGCCTTGATGTGGAGGCAAACGAGGTTGTCGAGCTGCTGGTGGAAGACGGCCGGAGTGCCGGCGTCGTCGACGGTTTCGGCAGGACTCGGCTCGCGGGTGCCGTCGTCCTCACTACCGGCACCTTCCTGCGCGGCGAGATCCATCTCGGCACGGAGCGGTGGCCGGCCGGCCGGGTCGGCGATGCGCCGGCAGTCCGGCTGGCCGAAAGCCTGTCTGCGGCATGGGATGCGGCTGGGCCGGCTCAAGACTGGAACGCCGCCGCGGCTGGATGGGCGGACCATCGACTATGCGGCGCTTGCACCTCAGCCGGGTGACGAGCCACCGGAGCCATTCTCGTTCCTGACCGAGCGGATCACGACTCCGCAGGTGCTCTGCCACATCACGCACACCACGGCGCAGACGCACGAGCTGATCCGGGCCAACCTGCATCTGGCGCCGATGTACTCGGGGCAGATTGCGGCCACGGGCGTGCGCTACTGCCCGTCGATCGAGGACAAGGTGGTGCGGTTCGAGGACCGGGAGCGGCACCAGAATCTTCCTTGAGCCCGAGGGCCTGGACGACCCGACCGTGTACCCGAACGGGATCTCGACCTCCCTGCCCCGCGAGGTTCAGGCAGCGCTCGTGGCCTCGATCCCCGGGCTCGAGCGCGCGCGCATGGTCCGGCCCGGCTATGCGATCGAGTACGATCACATCGACCCGCGCGAGCTCGACCCGACCTTGGAGCTGCGCGCGATCCGCGGCCTGTTCCTGGCCGGGCAGATCAACGGCACGACGGGCTACGAGGAGGCGGCGGCTCAGGGTATCGTCGCCGGGATCAACGCCGCGCTGCTCGCAGCCGGCGGGCGGCCGGATTTTGCGCCGAGCCGGGCCGACGGCTATCTCGGCGTGCTGATCGACGACCTGACGACACAGGGGATCAGCGAGCCCTACCGCATGTTCACCTCGCGCGCCGAGTGGCGGCTCAGCCTGCGGGCCGACAATGCCGACCTGCGGATGACGCCGCTGGGTCTGAAGGTAGGCTGCATTAACTCCACCAGAGCGCGGCAGTTCGAGGCCAAGGTCGACGCGCTGGCGGCAGCACGGGTGAAGCTCGCCGAGGTGACGTTGACTCCTCAGGCTGCGATGGCGCACGGCATCCGCGTGAACCAGGACGGCCAGCGACGCTCCGGGCTTGAGCTGCTGGCCTATCCCGGTGTCACCGTGGCCAGTCTGACGGCGATCTGGCCGGAGCTTGGCGACGTTCGGCCCGACGTGGCCGAGCAGCTTGAAATCGAAGCCCGCTATCGCGGCTATCTCGAGCGTCAGGCAGCGGAGGTTGAGGCGTTTCGGCGGGAGGAAGCATTGCGGCTGTCGGAAGCGATCGACTATGGCGCGCTCGGCGGGCTCTCCGGCGAGCTGCGTCTGGCTCTGGAGCGGGCACGTCCTGCCACGCTTGGGGCCGCGGCCCGTATCCCCGGCATGACACCAGCCGCCCTCACCCTGCTTTTCCGTCATGCCCGAAAGGCAGCGTGAGCGGCCGCTGACGCCGGAAGGCCTGGCGGCCCTGGTTCCTGTTTCACGTGAAACAGTGGAGCGGCTGGACGTCTATCTCGACCTGCTTCGCCGCTGGCAGCGCACGATCAACCTCGTGGCTGCCAGCACTCTGGCCGACCCCTGGCGTCGCCACATTCTCGACAGCGCGCAGCTGATACGCTTCGTGCCCGGCGACGCGACACGGCTCGTGGACCTCGGCAGCGGCGCTGGTCTGCCCGGGCTGGTGCTGGCGATCATGGGCGTGCCTGACGTCCACCTGATCGAGAGCGATCGGCGCAAGGCTGCCTTCCTGCGCGAGGCTGCCCGTGCAACAGGTGCCGGGGCAACGGTGCATGCCTGCCGGATCGAGGAAGCGCCGCCGCTGGCGGCCGATATCGTGACCGCGCGTGCGCTGGCACCGCTGAAGGACCTGCTGGGCCATGCGCACCGGTTCGCCACACCGGGAACGCGCTGTCTCTTTCCCAAGGGCCGGCAGGTCGAGGCGGAATTGACCGATGCCGGCGCAAGCTGGACAATGGAGGTTGAGCGGCAGCCGAGCCTGTCGGATGCCGATGGACGGATCCTGATCATCACCGGGCTGCGCCGTGTCGGAAGCGACTGATCCACCCTCGCCCGGCCGCGGGCGCGTGCTGGCGATCGCGAACCAGAAGGGTGGCGTCGGCAAGACCACCACGGCCATCAATCTGGGCACCGCTCTGGCTGCCAGCGGCCGCGCCGTGCTGATCGTCGACCTCGACGCCCAGGGCAATGCCAGCACCGGCCTCGGCATCGACCGCAATGCCCGCAAGCTCACTTCCTACCAAGTGCTGCTGCGCGAGGTGGGCTTCGACGAGGCGATCATGCCTACGTCGGTGCCGGGCCTCGACATCGTGCCGGCGACCGTGGACCTCGCGGCGGTCGAGATCGAGCTGGCACAGGACCAGCGCCGCAGCTACCGCCTGCGAGAGGCCTTCGCCACGCTGGGTCGGGCCTACGACCACATCCTGATCGACTGCCCACCTTCGCTGGGGGTCCTGACCATCAACGCCCTCACGGCGGCGCACGCCGTGATGGTGCCCTTGCAGTGCGAGTTCTTCGCGCTGGAAGGCCTGAGCCAGCTCTTGAAGACGGTCGAGCGGGTGCGCCGGACCTTGAACCCGGTGCTCCAGGTGCATGGGATCGTGCTCACCATGTTCGACCGGCGGAACAATCTCTCCACACAGGTGGCCTCGGACGTGCGCAGCTTCATGGGCGAGCGGGTCTATGACACGATGATCCCCCGCAATGTGCGCATCTCGGAGGCGCCCTCGCACGGGCTGCCGGTGCTGGTCTATGATGTGAAGTCGCTGGGCGCCCAGGCCTACGCCCATCTCGCCGGCGAGATGTTGCGGCGCGAGCGGCTCCTGGTGGCCTGATGGCCCAGCCTACGCCACAGGCGCGGCGGCGCGGGCTTGGGATGGGCCTGTCGGCCCTTCTGGGCGAGGCCGAGCCGCAGGCGCAGACCGAGCAGGGCGGCACGCTGCGGGTCCCGATCGAGTTCCTCCGCCCTTCCCCCTTCCAGCCCCGGCGTGCCTTCGCCGAGGACGAGCTGGAGGCGCTGGCAGCCTCGTTGCGCGAGCATGGCGTGCTCCAGCCGCTCCTCGTGCGGCCGGCCTCGGGAGCGGCCGGCTACGAGATCGTGGCCGGCGAGCGGCGCTGGCGCGCAGCGCAGCGGGCCGGGCTGCACGAGGTCCCGGTGGTCGTGCGCGAGCTCGGCGACCGCGAGACGCTGGAGCTCGCACTGGTCGAGAACCTCCAGCGCAGCGACCTCGCCCCGCTCGAGGAGGCGCAGGCCTTCCAGCGGCTGATACAGGAATTTGGTCATACGCAGGAGGTGCTGGCGGGAGCCGTCGGCAAGAGCCGCAGTCAC
>CAWHNT010000017.1:0-24372 GCA_963830775.1 uncultured Alphaproteobacteria bacterium
ACCAGTTCGGTGATCTCGAGCGCTGCATGCTGCGGCCCGGCAACGTCCATAGCGCCGATGACTGGCGCTCCGTCCTGGTGCCGGTGATCGCCCGCTATCGCGGCCGGGGCCTTGTTCTCTATTTCCGCGGCGACGCCGCGTTCGCCAAGCCCGAGCTCTACGAGCTGCTCGAGGCCGAGGGCATGGGGTATGCCATCCGCCTACCGGCCAATGCGGTGCTGCAGGAGCGGATCGGGCACCTGCTGACCCGGCCTGTCGGCCGCCCGCCGAGGAAGCCGCAGCTGTTCCACGCCAGCTTCAGCTACCAGGCCCAGAGCTGGACCAAGCCGCGTCGGGTGGTGGCCAAGGTCGAGTGGCACCAGGGTGAGCTCTACCCGCGCGTCGGCTTCATCGTCACCAACCTGACCCGGCCGGCAAAGCGGGTGGTCAAGTTCTACAACGGCCGCGGTACGGCGGACATCTACCAGGCATCATGCGTCTCAAGAGTCAGGTCCGGGCAGTGGTGGCGGGCAGGACGGTTGGCCCGATGGGCTCGCCGGGCGGAGCGCCTGCAAGCGCTTGAGTTCGTCGGCGCCGGCCATGACCAGCCAAATGGGCCGCCCCTGATCCGTCACCGCGCGGCGCGCTTGCAGCAAGCCGCGCCGAAGCCAGCGATACACCGACGGGTAAGGCATCGCCAGGCGCACCGCCAGTTCCAGGAGCGTCAACTCTGTGGCCGCTTGCCGTTCGACTATGCGGGATGGTGCATGCCGGGCCTTGGGCGGCACGCCTTGCCCCCCGAGCAGCCGGCGCACCATGGCGGCGGTGAACGTCGCGCGCCGCTTCGGCGGGCGCCAGCCTTCGTGGTTGAGGGCCGCGGCGATCGCCGGTGCCGACAAGCCCGTCGCGTGCAGGCCGCCGATCCGTTCCAGCAGCGCCTGCCAGGTGCTCAGTTGCACCAGCTGCTTGACCGGACGGGTCAGCACATGGCCGGTGCGCACGCCCCCGGCCCAGTGGCAAGTCACCGCTACCCGCTCGCTCGCGCCCTCGACCGTGGCCACGACCCGCTCCAAGAGCAGCCGTGCGATCGCCTGCCGGTCGCAAGCGGTGGTCGTCGGCGCGTGCCACAAGGCCGGGATGTCCTCGGTCAGCTGGTGGATCGTCGCCAGCTCCGCTGCGGTTAGCGGCAGCGGCTGAGAGGCGATGAACCGTTCGTGCTCGGCCTGAAGACGCAGCTCGTCGGCCAGGGCCTGCTCCCATTGCCGCTCCAGGGTCCGGGCAACCAGCCGGTTCTCCGGCTCCACCGCGTCGAACTGCCGGCGGGCCCGCTCGGCCTCGTAGCGGGCGCGCTCGAGACGCTGGTGCCACTGGCGCTTCAGTGCCGTACGCTCCAGCTCGACATCCTCGGCCAGCTGCAGGCTCGCCACTACCGCGGCCGGCGACAGGGCCTGCACGATCAGCGCGCCGACCAGCGCATCCAAGCAGCGGCCACTGAAAGACTGGCACGCGGCGCCGCCATAGTTCACCGCCTCGCGCGAACAGGCGTAACGCAGGCAGCGTCCGCCTTGCGGGTAGAGGGTCACCATGCGCCGACCGCAGCGTCCGCACACCAGCAGACCTGTCAACAGCGAAGGGCCGCCACGCGGCACACCGGCATGCTGAGCGCGGTTCGCGGTCACCTGGGCGCAGTTTCGCGCGTGATCCTCCCAGCTGATGTAGGCGGGCCAGCGGTCCCTGAGCAGCACCATGCCGCCGGACTCCCGCTTGATCCGTCCGGAACCGGGATGCCCCGGGCGTTGGCGGCGCGGATCGATCACGCGCCGGCCATAGACATACGCCCCGGCATAGGCCGGGTTGGTCAGCATCTCCTTGAGCGTGTAGCGGTTCGGGTGGCGCCAGACGAGCTCACCCTTGGCCGGCCCGCCGCGGAGCCGATAGGGCAGCTGGATGTCATGTGCCGCAAGGTAGACCAGCACACCGTTGATCGTGCGCCGCTGCTCGAACAGGGCGAAGACCAGCCGGATGACGGCCTGCACCTGCGCGTCCGGATCGAGCGCGACCTCGCCCGAGGGCCGCCGCACATAGCCACGCGGCAAGTTGAAGAACAACGCGCCGCGCTCGGCTTTGGCCTGACGGCCGGCGTGCATCCGGCTCTTGAGGATGTGCAGCTCGGCCTCACTCATCGTGCCTTTGAGCCCGAGCAGCAGACGATCATTGTAGGCCGCCGGGTCGAGGACGCCATCGCTGTCGGCGATGAGGGTGTCGAACAGAGCGCAAATCTCGAGTAGCTGATGCCAGTCGCGACAGGAGCGAGCGAGCCGGGACATCTCGACCCCGAGCACCAGGCCGACGTGGCCGAGGCCGACCTCGGCGACCAGCCGCTGAAACCCCGGCCTGGCCTCGGCCGAGCTGCCGGACCGGCCCAGGTCGTCGTCGATGACCACGATCCGCTCGCGCGCCCACCCGAGCTGCTGGGCGCGTTCGGCCAGGGCGTATTGCAGCCGGGTCGACTCCGGATGCCTGCCGACCTGCTGCAAGGTCGACTGGCGGATATAGACGACGGCGAGCCGATCACGATGACGGCCTTGGATCTTGTCGGTGATGGCCGGGCGCGGCATCGGGCTGCTCCTCGCCCGGCTCAGTGACCGCGGCGGCGCGTGCGGGCTCCAGCCGGCGCCAGGCCAGCCGGCCGATCAGCACCGCCAGCCTGCGACGGCGATCCGCTGGTAGGTTCCGCCAGATCGGCGGCGGAGAAGTCGAGGGAGGCATGGCGACGTCGCTGCAGCCAGTGCGCCAACGCCAACAGGGCCGTGTGACCCACGCGTGGCGTCTCGTCCAACGACGAGTGCTCTTCAGACGTTCCAACGGGGGTGGATGGAGCAGTGGATCAAAGAAGGCAAGCTGGCGCTGCGCTGGACCCGGCTGTCCTGCCGTGCCTTCCGCGACAACGCGGTGCGCCTCCAGCTGTTCGCGCTTGCCTACAACCTGGCCAACTTCCTGCGCAGCCTGGCGCTGCCCCGTGAGGTGGCGCAGTGGTCATTGACCACGCTGCGCGAGAAGCTGGTGAAGATCGGCGCCCGGATCGTGCGGCACGGCCGTTATGTCGTCTTCCAGCTGGCCGAGGTGGCGGTGCCGCGAGGGTTGTTCGCTGCGATCCTGCGCCGGATCGACCGCCTGCGAGGACCGCCGGTGGCAGCCGCCTGACAGGAGCGGACCAGGGGGCGGCCAGAGCCGAAGGGAGAACCATGCGCCGAGATCGACCAGGGGCATCAAAACAGCCCGGGTCGGCCCGCGGATCTCGGGTCCGGTGGCCCCCCGCACACGGGATCCGCCCTCAACCATGCGCGCCGATTGACTGGGAAGCGGTGGCGGAGCAGGGTTCCGGGCGGTAGCCGAGCCCATCCGGGCAATGTCGGCTTACGCCCCCGTCCACGCTAACGGGGGAGGCTCACCTTGCGACAAATTTGATGGCTCTGAACTCGGATGGGAGCACAAGTAAAATGCAAAATAATCGAATAAACGTGCTACATGTTCTAGAGGACGGTGGCATGTGTGGGATCGAAACATTCGTAATAATGTTAGCAAGAACGCAACTCCGTGAAGGCCGCGTGCACCCGAGTATCGCTGCATCATTGAAATCTAGGAAAGAGCTGATGCAACTCGCTCAACATGAAGGTATTCCATTTTTTGAGCTTCTGTCTTCGCACAACTCCAGTTTTACAATATATCGCAAAATTCACTCTGCCTACATTCGCGCATGCCGGATTATAAAGATTAGTAGATTGCTACGCCAATCGGATATTCTTCATATGCATCCAGTTGCATTCGGAGGGATAAATGCATTTCTGTCAGCAATACTTGCGCGTCCGGCTGGAATTATCGTCACACATCACGCAACGATTCGATGGCAGGAGCAAATCAAGTCCCGGCGGCGCGCTTCTGCGCTTGCTTTCCAACTCGAGAAATATATTAAAGCACAAACAATAATGCCGTATTCCGAGGCCTCCACCGAGGTTTGCGACCGTGGCATCCCAGCCAGCCGGGTTCACACAATTCCGTTTTGCGTAGACTTTCATGCGTTTGCTTCTCGAAAGTCGAATTCAGGGCGACGATCTTGTTTTCGCATTATAATGTTGGCGCGATTGGTTCCTGGAAAAGGTCATTTAGAACTACTAAGAGCAGTTGCATCGATACGGCGGGAGCAAGATGATATAGAACTAATCTTTGCAGGCTCTGGACCGCTGCACAACGACATTGAGTTAGAAGCTAAGCGCTTGAGGTTGTCGCACAGACTGACTTTATTGGGACATAAGCCAAACACTATTGTACCAGAACTTCTTGAACAGGCTGATGCTCTAGCGCTTCCAAGTTACTACCTTTCTGAGACGTTCCCAATATCTATACTTGAGGCTATGGCCGCAGGTTTGCCCGTTATAGGAAGTCGATGGTTTGGTATACCAGATATTATTTTAGATGGAGTAACTGGAATTATAGTGGAGCCGAAGGACGTAGAAGGTTTGGCAGCGGCAATCGAAACTCTTGCTTCAGACCCTAAGAAGGCAGAGCATATGGGGAGAATGGGACAGAAACACGCGAGAGATCATTTCTCTTCAGATCAGATTTCTCAGATTTACGAAAGTTTGTATCGGCAGCAAATTACGTGATTGTAAGACATTAGTGCACCTGTTTTAACGCTTGATATCTGACGAATTTTCCCGGTGATGTGCTCCGGCCTTGGCCCAGACAAAGAGCTTCGGGTGGCCGTTGGTCTGGGCGAGGTGGCGGTTGATCGGTATTCATCCGGTGAAGTTTCCAATTATGTGGGGACGGGAGGCCGAATTCGCACTCAAACAGGCTTTGAGAGCTGCTGGCGCGGGATACGCGCCTTCGTAGGATCGGGCGAGGGTAGCATCTTTTCCAGTCGCATCACTAGCTGTCTAGCCGCGGAACGTTATTGGGACCAGGCGCGTTGGGCGGTCGAGGTTTACGCCTGGCGCTTCGAGGGCTTGGAACGAGCGCCGCTGGCGAGGGGAGCGGCCTGATGCTCGCGATCCACCCGAACGCCCGCACCACCCCGGCCGTGCGTGCCGAGATCGCCCGCTCGGGCGAGCCCACCGGCGTGCTGGCCGAGCGCTACGGCGTCTCCACCGAGACCGTCCGCAAGTGGCGCAAGCGCGGGCCCGGGGACTGCCGGGACCGCTCCAGCCGCCCGCGCAAGCTGCCCTGGAAGGCGAGCGAGGAGGAGCGCGCCGTGGTCTGCGCGCTGCGCCGCGCCACCGGCTTCCCGCTCGACGACCTCACCTTCGTCGTCGCCCACTTCCTGCCGCACCTCGACCGGGACAGCGTCTACCGCATCCTCAAGGCCGAGGGCCTGGGCGCCGCCGCCGCCGGCGCCCGAGCGGGCCGCGGCCGAGTTCAAGGAGTACGAGCTCGGCTTCGTGCACATGGACGTGAAGCACCTGCCCAAGCTGCGCACCGCGGACGGCGAGTGGCGCAAGCGGTTCCTGTTCGTGGCCATCGACCGCCGCTCGCGCTCGGTCCACCTCGCGGTCAAGGACGAGGAGACCGAGGCCAGCGCCCGGGCCTTCCTCGAGGAGGCGCTCGCGGCCTTCCCCTTCCGCGTCACCCGCATGCTGACCGACCGCGGCTCCTGCTTCACGGCCGAGGGCTTCGAGCGGCTCTGCCGCGAGCTCGGCGTCGAGCACCGGAAGACACGGCCCTACACGTCGCGCACGAACGGGATGGCGGAGCGCTTCAACGGCCGGGTCCAGCGCGAGGTGCTCGGCATCACGGTCGCCAGCCACCGCGACCTGGAGCGGCTGCTGGCCGGCTTCAACTCGGCCTACAACGCCCGCCGGCAACGCGTGCTGGGCGGCCGCTCGCCCGAGGAGGTCGTCCGCGAGCGCCTGGCGCGGGAACGGAGCCTCGCCAACCCCGCTTATCGGCCACCGCCCGATCCTTGCGTCCTGCCCAAGGCCATGCTGGTCGTCGAGCGCGCCAAGGACGTCTCGCAGCCAGACAATGTCCTTCGACGGGGATCGCGCCGGATCGCCGGCGCCGAGCCCCAGACATGGGAGACGAGCCGTGGACGAGGATAGGGCGGTGTGCGTCGGGCTCGACACGCACAAGGCCAGGATCGCGGTGCCGGCTCCATCCGGGCTGATCGAGGCCGAGTTGGCGGGCGGCCGACCGGGTGCGGATCTCGGGCGCTCCCGATCCGGCGGTGGTCGCGGCGGCGTTGCGAGCCCTGGTCGGGCGATGATCCCGTTCCCGGGCGGGGCGCGGGTGTGGCTCGCCACCGGCCGCACCGATATGCGCAAAGGCATGAACGGGCTGGCGCTCCAGGTCCAGGAGGTGCTCAAGCGCGATCCGCACTCGGGCCATCTTTTTGTCTTCCGCGGCCGGCGCGGCGATTGCGCGACATAGTGCATCCCTGGATCAGAGGCCGGGCAGGCGGAGCAGGCGTTCGTCCGCAGCTGCCAGAGCTTTGGTAGGCCGACGCTCGGCAATTTCCTGGACGCCTATCCGGACCTGCTCGGTATCGAGGGCCGCGACGAGAATCTGCCATGGTGCCGATGGCATCAGCTGGTTGGCCGGCAGGACGCCCTTGCGGATGAGCTTGTGCACGGAAGGAACGCAGATACCGAGCCGGTGGGCGGCAGCATCGGCGCTGATCGTTTGGGGCCGGTCGGTTTCAGCGTCGAAGGCGGGGACGCCCAGACGATCGCGCAGCTCGGCCACGCGCACCGTCGTCCAGGTCAGACCGTCCGGCGTCTTGCAGCGCATCCGGTTCATGGTGACGGCGAGCTCGCGATCCGGCCATTGGCCGCCGAGCGTGCGGATGACCGCCACGGCGCTGGGACTGAGGTCCGTGGGATAGCCGCCTGCCCGCCGTCGCGCGACCCGGACTTCGGTGTGGCGCCCGCCGATCCAGTGGATCAGGAGAACGGCTTCGTGTGCTTCATCGTCGAGATCGATGACGATTTCCTCGATCAGCAAGCGCACGATCCGCTGCTTGGCGCGGGCGTCGGTCCCGACAGCATTCCAGACCCGAGGGAGGTCGCGAGCCAGGCGCAGCAGGGCTTCGGGGTCGACCCGTGGCCGTGCCTCGAGCTCGTCATCCAGCCGTACTGTGCGTCGTTCGAGAGCAGCGACACGCTCGAGCGCCGCGTTCCATCGCGCCTCCAGCTCGCGCGCGACATGCCGCTTGGCCGGGTCCACGTGGTCGTAGCGGCGCTCGGCCAGCGAGGCCTCGTAGCGGGCCTCCTCGAGCTCGCGTCCGACTGCACGCCGAACATCGTCGACCGCCTTCGCGGTCTGCTCAGCCGCGAGCAGCGCTGCCTCTACGGCCGGCTCGGCCACGGCCTCCAGGATCCGCTCGACGATTGCCCGGTCGACCCGAATGCCGCCGATCCCGATGCAGAGCCCGGACCCGACATGCGCGTCGTCGCCCCGGCACTGGTAGCGGTGCGCGTGGCCGCTCCGCATGCCGTAGAACACCCGCATCATCCGGCCACAGCGGCCGCACCGCACGAGGCCGGTGAGCAAGGCGCGCCCGCCACGTCCGGACTTGCGGGCCGCCCGCCGCTTCATGTGGGCGTTCTCGACCAGCATGCGCTGGTTCTCCTCGAACCGCTCCCAATCGATGTAGCCTTCATGGTGATCGCGGATCAGGACATTCCACGACGAGATCGCCTTGCTGTGCCCGGTGGTCTTCACAGCACGGCCGTCGACGATGCGCGTGCGCTCGCCGCGGCGGCCGAAGGCATAGGCGCCAGCGTAGAGCGGATTATGCAGCACTTGCACGATGCTGTGGTAGGCCGGCTTGCGCCACTCGATCCGGCGGACGATGCCGTTGCGCCTGACCACGGGCAGCTGCAGGGCAGCGTCGCGGACCCACAGGAAGACCTGCCGTGCGCTGCCGAGCTCCTGGAACTTGGCGAACACGAGCTGGATAGCACCCTGAACCCGTTCGTCCGGATCGAGCTCGATCCGCCCGTCCTCGCTCCAGACCAGGCCCGGCGGTAGGGTGAAGCGGAGCGCGCCGCGGCCGGCTTTGCTGTCCCTGGCAGCCAGGCCGCGCTGTCGGAGAAGGCTGAGCTCGTATTCGGACATGGTCCCCTTCAGGCCGAGCAGCAGCCGGTCGTTCATCAGGCGCGGGTCGTAGACCCCGTCCGGATCGATCACCAAGGCGCCAGTCAGGGCACAGAGATCGACCAGATGGTGCCAGTCGCGCCCATTGCGCGCCAGCCGCGACGCCTCGATGCAGAACACGGCGCCAACGGCACCGGCGCAGAGTTCGGCAACCAGGCGCTGGAAGCCGGGACGCGCGGCAAGGCCGGAGCCCGAGCGGCCGAGGTCGTCGTCGATCACGGTAACCGACACGAAGCCGGCGGCGCGGGCGGCGTCCGCGAGAGCGTATTGACGCTTCTGGCTCTCGAGGTTGCCCTGCACCTGCGTCATCGTCGATTGCCGGACGTAGACGACGGCGCCACGTGCCAGATGATCAGCGGCGATCTTGGTGCTCATCGCTGGCCTCCCCGCTGCCCGTCGTTGCCGTCATCATGCCCATCGCCGCCAGCAACAGTTCGGCCAGTGCCTCGAGCAACGCCGCCGACGGCGGCACCTTTGGCAGCTGGTCGCGATCGGCTTCGAAGCTCAGGCGCAGTTGGGCTGGCGATGGTGGGCGATGTCGAGGCACCGGCGACCTCCTGGGATGCTGGACATCCGCAGGATGACCCGGACAGCTGGCGCCCCGACATCTCGTCGAGGACGGCCGCCAGCTTCACCAGGGCTTGGAGCGCGACGCGCGGCGGACCCTGATCCATGCCAGCACAGGCCACCGGGTCGCACATCCAGCGTGGCAGCTCGCGCAGTCGTCCTGGTTGATCCTCGACCAGGACAATGTCGGAGCCCCCGCGACGTGCACCTTCGCGCAGACGAAGCCGCTGGCCAAAAAGCGGATGCCACCGATAGGCGATCGTCGTGAGTACCGGTTCATATGCGGAATGACGTGCGTTCTGGTGATCTTTTGAAGATTCTTTGGCATGACACCCAAGGCATGTGCCTGTTCGTGAAGAGGCTGGAAGCTGGCCGCTTCATCTGGCCCTCACCGGCGGATGGTGTGGTGACGATATCGACGGGTCAGCTCGGCTATCTTCTCGAAGGGATTGACTGGAGGATGCCACGCCAGACGTGGCGACCACAGGCTGCAGGCTGAATCACCTCATTTTTACTACGAGCGCTGGCATTAGCCTCTTTAGGCAGTGCTGCTGTTGTGCTTGGTAGAGGCATGTCAACCGGCCGCGAGCCACTGCCCTCCGATCTCGCCACGGCGCACGCGATGATCCTGGCCGAGCGCGCAGCCCGGCTCGAGGCCGAGGCACGGGCCAGGGACGCCGAGGCTGAGGTGTCGGGCGTCCGGCTGGAGATCGAGCGCCTGCAGGCTGCTGCTCGCCAGGATGCGGCGCGAGCGGTTCGGCCAGTCCTCCGAGCGCGGCGCCAGGCTCGATCGAGCAGCTCGAGCTGCAGCTTGCCGAGCTCGAGGAGGGCGTGGCGGAGGAGGAGGCGGCAGCCGAGATCGCCGCCCCGGCGACGGAGCCTGCGGCGCGTCCGCGACGCACTCGCAAGCCGGCCCGCCGCCCGCTGCCGGAGAACCTGCCGCGCGAGCGCATCGTCTATCCCGCCCCTTGCGCCTGCCCCAAGTGCGGCGGCCCGGTCCGCAAGCTGGGCGAGGATGTCACCGAGACGCTCGAGTGCGAGCCGCGGCGCTGGAAGGTGGTCGAGCATGTGCGGGAGAAGGTCAGCTGCCGCTCGCTGCGAGGCGATCAGCCAGCCGCCGGCACCCTCGCACCCGATCGCCCGCGGGCGAGCCGGGCCGAACCTGCTGGCCCTCGTGCTGGCGGCGAAGTACGGCCAGCACCTGCCGCTGACCCGGCAGAGTGCGATCTACGCCCGCGAGGGGGTCGAGATCGACGTCTCGCACGCTGGCGGACTGGGTGGGTGCCGCGGCCGCCAGCCTGATGCCGCTGGTCGAGGAGGTCCGGGCGCACGTCTTCGCGGCCGAGCGGCTGCACGGCGACGACACCACCGTGCCGGTGCTGGCCAAGGAGCGGACCAGGATCGGCCGCTTGTGGGTCTACGTCCGGGACGACCGGCCGTTCGCCGGGCCCGATCCGCCGGCAGCGGCGTTCTTCTACTCGCCCGACCGCGGCGGGCATGCATCCCGAGCGCCACCTGGCCGGGTTCGCCGGCATCCTGCAGGCGGACGCCTATGGCGGGTTCAACCGGCTCTACGAGCCCGAACCGGGAGCCGGGGCCGATCCTCGAGGCGGCCTGTTGGGCGCATGCCCGAAGCAAGCTGTACGAGCTGGCTGCGATCGGCAAGGCGCCGATCGCGGCCGAGGCGGTGCGGCGCATCGATCGAGCTGTTCGCGGTCGAGCGCGACGATCGCGGGCCTGAGCTGCCGAGGCAGCGGCTGGCGGTCCGGCAGGAGCGGTCGGCGCCGATCCTGGCCGAGCTCGAGCCCTGGCTGCGGCATGCAGCAGGAGCGGCTCTCGCGCAAGTCGGAGGTCGGCAAGGCGATCGCCTACACGACCAGGCGCTGGGAGGCGCTCACCCGGTTCATGGAGCGACGGCCGGATCTGCCTCACGAACAACGCGGCCGAGCGGGCGCTGCGCGGCGTGGCCGTCGGCAGGCGCAACTGGACCTTCGCCGGCTCCGACCGCGGCGGCGAGCGGGCGGCGGCGATCTACACCCTGATCGAGACCGCCAAGCTCAACGGCGTCGACCCGCAGGCTTGGCTCGCCGACGTCCTCGCCCGGATTGCCGACCATCCCGCCAAGCGGATCACGGATCTGCTGCCATGGAATTGGCGGGCCGAGCGGCTCGCGGCCGCCGTCGAGCCCTGAGCGTCGTGCCGGCCCGACGATGCTCGCGAAGCTCCTGCAGGTGAGGACCTCATGCCCGCCCACGATCACCCCCTGCTCGGCAAGTGGCGGATCGTCGAGATGGAGCTGTGGGACAGCCGACTTCCTCGACCTGGTCGAGCCCGCCTACATCACCTTCGATCGGCAGGGTCGCGGCGAGTTCGTCTTCGGCGCGGTCCAGGGCAGTCTCCACTGCCGCTACGGCCCGGACAGCGTCCGCTTCACCTGGCAAGGCTTCGACGAGATGGATCCCGCCTGCGGCGCCGGTGATGCCGAACTCGACGAAGATGGGCTTCTCACGGGCGAGATCCGCTTCCACGACGGCGACGATTCCACCTTCAAGGCGCGCCGATGGTGACCTCCTTCACGGCCCGCCGGGCCCGTCATCTCGCCCGGTTCCGACCAGGCCCGCCGCCCGTAGGCGGCCGATGAGGCTCGGCTTCTTGGCGTGCTGCTCGTGAAGGCGGCCCAAGCGTGCCTCGACCTCCTCCCGCCGCCCCGAACGGACCGCAAGCTCGCGCAGGTCCCTCAGGAGCGCCACCGCGGCGTCGTACTTGCCGGGCTGCTTGGTCGCGATCAGCGCCTCCACCTCACCCCAGGCCTCCGCCTCACGCCGGGCCAGCGAAGTGAGATGGCGCTCGCGAGCCTCGGCGGCCTCGCGTTCCTGCCGGGCCCGCTCGCGGGCGGCGCGCTCGGCCTCTCGCCGTCGCCGCTCCTCAGTGCGCTGCTCGGCGGCCTCGAGGAGCTCGCCGACGGTACGCCGTCCGGCTGCCGTATCGGACGGGGACGCAGCACGGGAGTTGCGGAAGCGGCGGACGAGCTCGGCGCGAAGGTGCGGCTCGTCGCCCCTGATGAGCCGCACGAGCAGCGCGGTCTTCTCCGCCTCCGGCAAGCCCGAGACCCAGCGCTCCACGTCTCTCGGCCGGGAGGGTCTCCTCCGCTTCCGGGCTGCCCGCCGCCGCGGCCTCGAGGAGGTCGCGGTCGACGCGCATGAACGTGACGAAGGCCTCGAGCGCCGCGCTGAGCCTGCCGAGCCCCGGCGGGCAAGGTGGCTCCTCCTCAGCGTCATCGAGCTCGCCGGCCTGCGCGCACAGCAGCCAGCCCAGGTAGAGGGCGCGCAAGTCGCCGCTCGGCGATCTCGGCGCGCAGCGGGACGAGCGAGGACAGGCTGCCGTCCTCATCCTCCTCGAACCAGTCGCTGCCCTCCTCCTCTGACAAGAACTCGAGGATGACGTGCTCGCCCTTGACCCGCGCCGAGGCCGCCTCCCCGCGGCAGTACCGCCTCGCCGTGGCCGGATCGAGCACGCGCCGGGGAAGACGCAGCATGAGCTCGTGCGTGCCCCAGTTCGCGAAGTAGAGAAAGGCGTCGAAGTACCTCTCCATCCAGGCGCGGGGATCGCCCTTGAAGTTCCCCCACTCGTAGTGGTTCGTGAACCGGGTGGCGGTGATGACGGCGCGCGACGAGACGGCACGGAGCTCCTGCATCTCGCGCTCGGTGAGCGGCCGGTCGATGGCCAGGAACTCGTAGATGCCGTAATGGGCTTGGGCCGGAGGTAACCGGCGGGGCGGCTGTCCCCAGAGTGATGGTGTGTAGCGGGGTCCGAGCGGGTCGGCCCCAGGCATCATCGAGGGACAGCCATGGAGCACTATGCCGGGATCGACGTCTCGCTGGAACGGAGCAGCGTGTGCGTGGTCGACGCGACGGGGCGGATTGTGCGTGAGGCCAAGGTGGCGAGCGAGCCGGAGGCGCTGGCCGGGTTCTTCGCGGGGCTCGGCTTGGCGCTGACCCGCATCGGACTGGAAGCCGGGCCGCTCTCGCAATGGCTGCACGCCGGCTTGAGCGAGGCGGGCTTCGAAGCGGTGCTGCTGGAGACGCGGCATGTGAAGGCAGCACTTTCGGCGATGATCGTGAAGACAGACCGGAAGGATGCCCGCGGCATCGCCCAGCTGCTGCGGATGGGCTGGTACCGGCCGGTGCATTGCAAATCGCCCCCGGCCAGGAGGTCCGCGCACTCCTGGTCGGGCGCAAGCTGCTGCAGGGCAAGCTCCTGGACGTGGAGCTCGGCATCCGGGGGCTCCTCCGCGGCTTCGGGCTCAAGCTCGGCGAGGTCAGCAAGGGGCGCTTCGCGGCGCGGGTCCGTGAGCTGGTTGCGGGCCAGCCGATGTTGGAGCGGGTGGTCGAGCCGATGCTGCGCGCCCGCGAGGCGCTGCGATGTGAGTTCCACGTCCTGCACCGGGCGGTGCTGGCGATCGTGCGCGAGGACGCGGTCTGTCGGAGGCTGACGAGCGTGCCGGGGGTGGGTGCTCTGGTGGCGATCACCTTCACCTCGGCGGTCGACGACCCGGCCCGGTTCCGGCGCTCACGCAGCCTCGGCGCTTACTTCGGGCTGACGCCCAAGAGGTACCAATCCGGGGAGACCGACGTGACCGGCGGGATCAGCAAGGCCGGGGACACGATGGTCCGCACCGCTCTCTACGAGGCGGCGAACGTGATGCTGACCCGGGCGGGCAAGTTCTCCACCCTCAAGCGCTGGGCGCTGGAGGTGGCCAAGCGCCGGGGCCCGCGGCGGGCCAAGGTGGCGCTGGCGCGCAAACTGGCGACCGTCCTGCACCGCCTGTGGGTCGACGGCAGCGAGTTCCGCTTCGGCAAGGAGGTGGCGGCCACAGGAACGGCTAAGGCAAGCAAGCGGCTTTGGGGCGAGACGGATCGTCTTGCCCCACCGAGGTCCCGTCGCCGGGACGCGGGAGCCGGTGAAGCCGGTGGTAGTACGGTGGCCCAGCCATACGGCTGGAACCACGCCTAACATAGATTGGCTCGCCGACTTCCCTCTGATGGCATGATGTGGCGGCCCGTGTGCCGACCACGGACGGAAGCATGACACCGGCGGCGAGATGAACACTCGGGGGACTTGACGCTCAAGAGCCCATTACGGAAGTACTGGTACTCGCTCACGGAGCCCCCTCATCACGCGAGCATGGCACCTCTGCCTGGCAGCCCCGTCCAGCTCGGCGCCGCGCTCGAGATCGCGCAGCCAAGGGGCTCAGCGGCGGACCGCGAACAGCTCACGAAACAGCCGCTCGGCCTCGCGCAAGCCCTCCTCCGTGAACACGACCGACTTGGCCTTGCTGACCGGGTCGGAGATGAACCCCTTCTGGTGCAGCCGATCCATCGCGGCCCAGTCGAAGCCCTTCCACGCTCGCCAACGGTCGTGCAGGCCAAGGTAGAGCAGCGCGAGGACGGCCTCGTCGATCCGATCGGTGTCGATCTCCATGACACCATCGCCTCAAGGAGCAGCGGCCAGTCAGGGCCGCCACGGCGATCATAACGCGTGGCGCGCGTCAACCAACCAGCCCGCGGTCCTCACCGGGTGCATACGGTCTTGGCCCAGCGACCAAAGCGGGTGTGGACCTTCTTCCAGGTGCCGAACCGCTCCGGCAGGTCGCGCCACGGGATGCCGGCACGGTAGCGGTACAGCACCGCCTCCACGAACAGCCGGTTGTCCGTAAGCGGCGCCTGACGCCCACCTTGCGGGTCGGCTGACAGCGACGAGGATGAAGGCCCCCGGCGGATCGGACGGGCCTGCATCTATGAGTAATCCTAGTAGTACGACCAGTACGATGGCCGGCGGCGGCGCTGGACGGACGAGGAGAAGGCCTGGATCGTGGCCGAGAGCCTCGATCCGACCACGACCGTTTCGGCGGTGGCCCGGCGCTACGGTCTGCACGCGAGCCAGCTGTTTACCTGGCGGCAGCGGCTCGCAACACCGGCGGCGCGTGATGCTCCCGCGTTCGTGCCGGTCGTGGTGACGGAGGACGGCACGGCCCTGGCTGAGGCCAGTGGCCGGATCGAGATCGCGCTCGGCCCAGCTGTCGTCCGCGTTGGTGCGGGCGTCGATGCCGCAGCACTGCGCCGGGTGCTCAAGGTGGTGCGAGACCTGACATGATCACGGTCCCGCCGGGGGTGCGGATCCTCTTGGCAGCCCAGCCGGTCGACTTCCGCAAGGGCATGGATGGCTTGGCCGCCCTGGTGCAGCAGGCGCTGCGGGCCGACCCGTTCGCGGGCGAGGTGTTCATCTTCCGTCCCAAACGCGCCGACCGGGTGAAGATCCTGGTCTATGACGGCACCGGCCTGTGCGTCCTGTCATCACGACACCTCTGTAGAGCAGGTTGGGCCGAGTGGCCGGAAGGGCTTCGGGGTGCGGAGCCTCTACCTCACTGGCGGCATCCACTGCGGGCGGGCATGGCGGCGTCTATCATGGTCGATGGCATCCTGCAGCCGGACGAGCCAGAGGTCGTGGCGGACTGCGGTGGTCTTGCGCGCCTTGAGCTGGCCCGTGTGCAGCCAGCGATAGATCGTCCCCTCCGGCACATCGAGCCGGACCGACAACTCCGCCACCGTGCATTCATCCGGCGCGCGGTCCACGACCGCGCTCGGGCGGTGGCGCCCATCCGGCAGCAGGCCTTTGCGCTGGAGCAGCGAGCGGGCCGCGTTCTCGCTGAAGGGCCGGTTGCGCACCGTGCGCCAGCCCTCGGCGTTGAGCCGGCGCGCGATCTCGGGCGGGCGGCAGCCTTCGCCGAACATGGCCTCGATCCTGGCGACGAGCTCTCGGTGGTGCCGGAGCTGGCGCAGCCGCCGCACCGGGCGGATCACTTGGTGGGATGTGCGGCACCCGCCGGCCCAGTGGCACTCCACCGTCATCAGTTCGCTTTCGCCGACGACCGTGACCACCACCCGGTCGAGCATCAGCCGGACGATCTCCTGGCGCGCGGTCGGCGTCGTCGTAGGGGCGTGCCAGATCGCCGGGATGTTCTCGGCCAGCCGGCGGATCTGTTCGCGCTCGGTTGCGGTCAGCTTGGCAGGCTCACGGGGGCGGATTCTGGAACGAAGCGCAACGGGTTAAGCGAAGCGGATTTGGACGTCTCTGCCAAGCTCCTTGAGCAGGGCCTGGAGCGGTGTGAGGAAGCCGAGGCACTTCCTCGGCGTCAGGTTGTGGCTGAGGACGATCTCCTGCAGCTCGGCGTCGCCGAGCGCGTCGAGGTCGAGGTCCCGGGGCAGGTCGCGGCGCAGCCGGCCGTTGGCGTTCTCGACCGCCCCTTTCTGCCACGACGCATACGCGTCGCAGAACCACGTCGTCATCGCGCAGGCGCTCGCGAGCAGCCCATGCCGGGCGAACGCGGTGTCGTTGTCGAAGGTGATCGAGGCGCGCAGTCGCGGGTCGAGCCGTCGGAACACCGCCATCATCACCGCCACGGTCTCGGCGGCCGACTTGCCGGCGAGGCGGGCGGCCAGCACAAACCGCGTCTTGCGCTCCTTGAGGACCAGCACCGGCCGCGTCCGCTTGCAGATCAGGAGGTCGCCTTCCCAGTGGCCGACCTCGCCGCGCTCGGCCACCGCCAAGGGCCGGTCGTGGATGGAACGTCGCTCGGCGATCGTGGTGTGCGGCTGCCGAGCCCGTCTTCGGCCGCGCCTGGTGCGCCCGCGCGGCAGCAGCTTCCAGAGCTTCTCGGCCTTCTGCCCGGCGCGGTGGATGAAGGCGTAGATGGTCTCGAGGGAGATGGCGCGGAGCCCACGCTCCTCGCCGCGCTTGAGCCAGCCGGCGATCTGCTCGGGCGTCCACCCCTCCAGCAGGCGCTCGCGGACAAAGCGGCCGAGCTTGGCGTCACGCTCGAGAATGGCCGGGCGCTGCCGGCGCTCGAGGTAGCAGCCCTCGGCGTGGACCGGCAGGTAGCCGCCCCTGGGCAGCGCGTTGCGGCGCAGCTCGCGGCTGATCGTCGAGGCAGCCCGGCCGAGCCGCTCCGCGATCGCCCGCAGGCTCAGGCCCTCCGCCTTGAGGGCCGCCAGCCGTTCCCTTTCCGCCAAGATCAGATGCGTCCCACCCGACATCGCGCCATCCCGGAGTTCGGTTCACCGGCAGGGCGTTACCACAACGCCCCGGGATGTTGCACTTCACGCCTGACTCCGCCGAGCGCTTGCTCGGCACCCACCAACATGAAGCTGGTCCTGCTGACCCCCAACGCGGATCCGACCCTCGACCTCGGCCAGGAGCTGGCGGCGTACGCGAGCATGCTGCGGCCGGAGGTGCCAGACATCGAGATAGGTCACGCGGTGATCGATCGCGGCCCCGTGCGCATCGAGACCGATGATGACGTGCTCGCGGCGGCGCCCGAGGTCGTGCGCAAGGCGCGGTCTCTCGTGCGTGAGGGCGCCGACGCAGTCATCATCGACTGCATGTCGGAGCCTGGGCTCGGCGAGGCGCAGCGCTCGGTCCCGATCCCGGTCGTCGGCCCGAGGAGCGCCGTGCTCGCCGCCGCCGGTGGTGGCCCGGTCACCTTCGTGCGGGACGCGGCTGCCGCGAGGCGGGCCCTGGCTGAGGGCGCGCGCGTCCTCTCGCTGTGCTCGACCAGCCTGCCCGATCTCGCCGCCTCGCTTCAGGCGACGCTGGGCGTGCGGGTCCTTGACCCCTTGCCGGTCGCGCTCTGGGAAGCGGTACGCCGGGTGAGGGTCGGCTAGGCGGCCATCGGCGGACGGCTACAGTCAGATGACGCTTACCTCCCACTGGTCATCCCGCTTACCTCCCACTGGTCATCCCGCAGGGCGTAGCGGCGCATCGGTCGGTCCTCCACGGCGGCCAACCGACCCCGAACCGTCCATCAGGCCGACTGATCCCTCGATTGAGGGTAACCGTCATCTGAAGGGCACCTTGCGGACGGCTGTGGGCCGCCTCGTCACTGAGTTTACGCAGTTAATTCCGAGAGGGGTCAAGGAACGGCGAGTGCACGGGCAGACGTTGGTATGGTGCGGTCCAACATGAGCTTGATCTTGGGCGCGATTCCGTCCGCAATGGCGTAGCCGAGCTCGCGATATGCCTCGAACTGCTCCTCGTCGAGGAATTGATTGCTCGTCGATCGGTCGGGAAAGTCCTGGTTCGCTGCCTTATAGGCCAGGAGATCAAATGGTAAGTCTTTGACGAGCACTGCTTTTAAGTAGACTAGCTGACCTGTACTGCCATCTGAATAGGTAATTTTGGCTACAACATGAGAATTTTTCGAGAAGCGGACGCCTGTTGGATACTCGGCATCCACGGATGGTACGAGGTCCCCAAGCTTTCTGCCCTGAAACTCGATCCTTACACCAAAATCTCTTTGGATACGCATTAAGACATTGTGCAGATTGGCTAACTTGTAGCCGGGATCGGCGGCCCCGTCGCACAGTACAATGAGTTTTAGCCGGCGCCGGACCAGCTCGTAAAGTGCGAGACTCTCGAACTGTCCTCCGTCATTTAGGAGGCACGTCTCGGAGTCCTCTCTGAGGTTGAGGCCCAGCAGTTCGATGAGGCCCGGCCTGAAGTGGTTGGGCCGGAAGAGCCGGGCTTTAGAGGTGTGGCGCGGGTTCGGGACCCAGAAGCCAAGCCGTAGGCCGACAAGCGCCATCAGCGCGCTAATAAAGGGGTTCCAAGTCACGCCAGACCTGCCACCGAGCCAGGGACTGGCAGCTGTGCCCGATATGGCCATCGCTGTCGGCAGCGTCAGCTCGTCATTCATGAAGTGGGCGGTGGGTTGCCAGCCGGTTGCATTGCTGCCGCAGTAAAGTGGTGACAGAATAAACCCAGATCGCCCGCGCCAGCCGAGACCGCCTTCTCGCCTTCCACATCTGCGACTGGCTCGTGCCGACGAAGGACCTGCTCGAGGACCGCGGGATGATGGGCGACGGCGTCATCGACATCCTGCATCTGCGCCGGCTGGTCGAGGCGCAAGGCTATGCCGGCTGCCACGAGGTCGAGATCTTCTCGCGCGAGAACTGGTGGCAGCGGGATCCGGTCGAGGTCGTGCGGGTCTGCACCGAACGCCACGCGACCTGCTGCTGAGCACGATCGCGGCCAGCTCTTGCTGCGCTGCGGCGAACGGCTGAGGGCAGCCGCGGCTTCGGGCCTTCTGCCCTGTGGCCAGCGAGCTGCTTAAGCCGACATTGCCCGGATGGGCTCGGCTACCGCCCGGAACCCTGCTCCGCCACCGCTTCCCAGTCAATCGGCGCGCATGGTTGAGGGCGGATCCCGTGTGCGGGGGGCCACCGGACCCAGATCCGCGGGCCGACCCGGGCTGTTTTGATGCCCCTGGTCGATCTCGGCGCATGGTTCTCCCTTCGGCTCTGGCCGCCCCCTGGTCCGCTCCTGTCAGGCGGCTGCCACCGGCGGTCCTCGCAGGCGGTCGATCCGGCGCAGGATCGCAGCGAACAACCCTCGCGGCACCGCCACCTCGGCCAGCTGGAAGACGACATAACGGCCGTGCCGCACGATCCGGGCGCCGATCTTCACCAGCTTCTCGCGCAGCGTGGTCAATGACCACTGCGCCACCTCACGGGGCAGCGCCAGGCTGCGCAGGAAGTTGGCCAGGTTGTAGGCAAGCGCGAACAGCTGGAGGCGCACCGCGTTGTCGCGGAAGGCACGGCAGGACAGCCGGGTCCAGCGCAGCGCCAGCTTGCCTTCTTTGATCCACTGCTCCATCCACCCCCGTTGGAACGTCTGAAGAGCACTCGCCGTTGGACGAGACGCCACGCGTGGGTCACACGGCCCTGTTGGCGTTGGCGCACTGGCTGCAGCGACGTCGCCATGCCTCCCTCGACCTCTCCGCCGCCGATCTGGCGGAACCTGCCAGCGGATCGCCGTCGCAGGCTGGCGGTGCTGATCGGCCGGCTGGCCTGGCGCCGGCTGGAGCCCGCACGCGCCGCCGCGGTCACTGAGCCGGGCGAGGAGCAGCCCGATGCCGCGCCCGGCCATCACCGACAAGATCCAAGGCCGTCATCGTGATCGGCTCGCCGTCGTCTATATCCGCCAGTCGACCTTGCAGCAGGTCGGCAGGCATCCGGAGTCGACCCGGCTGCAATACGCCCTGGCCGAACGCGCCCAGCAGCTCGGGTGGGCGCGCGAGCGGATCGTGGTCATCGACGACGACCTGGGCCGGTCCGGCAGCTCGGCCGAGGCCAGGCCGGGGTTTCAGCGGCTGGTCGCCGAGGTCGGCCTCGGCCACGTCGGCCTGGTGCTCGGGGTCGAGATGTCCCGGCTCGCTCGCTCCTGTCGCGACTGGCATCAGCTACTCGAGATCTGCGCTCTGTTCGACACCCTCATCGCCGACAGCGATGGCGTCCTCGACCCGGCGGCCTACAATGATCGTCTGCTGCTCGGGCTCAAAGGCACGATGAGTGAGGCCGAGCTGCACATCCTCAAGAGCCGGATGCACGCCGGCCGTCAGGCCAAAGCCGAGCGCGGCGCGTTGTTCTTCAACTTGCCGCGTGGCTATGTGCGGCGGCCCTCGGGCGAGGTCGCGCTCGATCCGGACGCGCAGGTGCAGGCCGTCATCCGGCTGGTCTTCGCCCTGTTCGAGCAGCGGCGCACGATCAACGGTGTGCTGGTCTACCTTGCGGCACATGACATCCAGCTGCCCTATCGGCTCCGCGGCGGGCCGGCCAAGGGTGAGCTCGTCTGGCGCCACCCGAACCGCTACACGCTCAAGGAGATGCTGACCAACCCGGCCTATGCCGGGGCGTATGTCTATGGCCGGCGCGTGATCGATCCGCGCCGCCAACGCCCGGGGCATCCCGGTTCCGGACGGATCAAGCGGGAGTCCGGCGGCATGGTGCTGCTCAGGGACCGCTGGCCCGCCTACATCAGCTGGGAGGATCACGCGCGAAACTGCGCCCAGGTGACCGCGAACCGCGCTCAGCATGCCGGTGTGCCGCGTGGCGGCCCTTCGCTGTTGGCAGGTCTGCTGGTGTGCGGACGCTGCGGTCGGCGCATGGTGACCCTCTACCCGCAAGGCGGACGCTGCCTGCGTTACGCCTGTTCGCGCGAGGCGGTGAACTATGGCGGCGCCGCGTGCCAGTCTTTCAGTGGCCGCTGCTTGGATGCGCTGGTCGGCGCGCTGATCGTGCAGGCCCTGTCGCCGGCCGCGGTGGTGGCGAGCCTGCAGCTGGCCGAGGATGTCGAGCTGGAGCGTACGGCGCTGCAGCGCCAGTGGCGCCAGCGTCTCGAGCGCGCCCGCTACGAGGCCGAGCGGGCCCGCCGGCAGTTCGACGCGGTGGAGCCGGAGAACCGGCTGGTTGCCCGGACCCTGGAGCGGCAATGGGAGCAGGCCCTGGCCGACGAGCTGCGTCTTCAGGCCGAGCACGAACGGTTCATCGCCTCTCAGCCGCTGCCGCTAACCGCAGCGGAGCTGGCGACGATCCACCAGCTGACCGAGGACATCCCGGCCTTGTGGCACGCGCCGACGACCACCGCTTGCGACCGGCAGGCGATCGCACGGCTGCTCTTGGAGCGGGTCGTGGCCACGGTCGAGGGCGCGAGCGAGCGGGTAGCGGTGACTTGCCACTGGGCCGGGGGCGTGCGCACCGGCCATGTGCTGACCCGTCCGGTCAAGCAGCTGGTGCAACTGAGCACCTGGCAGGCGCTGCTGGAACGGATCGGCGGCCTGCACGCGACGGGCTTGTCGGCACCGGCGATCGCCGCGGCCCTCAACCACGAAGGCTGGCGCCCGCCGAAGCGGCGCGCGACGTTCACCGCCGCCATGGTGCGCCGGCTGCTCGGGGGGCAAGGCGTGCCGCCCAAGGCCCGGCATGCACCATCCCGCATAGTCGAACGGCAAGCGGCCACGGAGTTGACGCTCCTGGAACTGGCGGTGCGCCTGGCGATGCCTTACCCGTCGGTGTATCGCTGGCTTCGGCGCGGCTTGCTGCAAGCGCGCCGCGCGGTGACGGATCAGGGGCGGCCCATTTGGCTGGTCATGGCCGACGCCGACGAACTCAAGCGCTTGCAGGCGCTCCGCCCGGCGAGCCCATCGGGCCAACCGTCCTGCCCGCCACCACTGCCCGGACCTAACTCTTGAGACGCATGATGCCTGGTAGATGTCCGCCGTACCGCGGCCGTTGTAGAACTTGACCACCCGCTCCGCCGGCCGGGTCAGGTTGGTGACGATGAAGCCGACGCGCGGGTAGAGCTCACCCTGGTGCCACTCGACCTTGGCCACCACCCGACGCGGCTTGGTCCAGCTCTGGGCCTGGTAGCTGAAGCTGGCGTGGAACACCTGCGGCTTCCTCGGCGGGCGGCCGACAGGCCGGGTCAGCAGGTGCCCGATCCGCTCCTGCAGGACCGCATTGGCCGGTAGGCGGATGGCATACCCCATGCCCTCGGCCTCGAGCAGCTCGTAGAGCTCGGGCTTGGCGAACGCGGCGTCGCCGCGGAAATAGAGAACAAGGCCCCGGCCGCGATAGCGGGCGATCACCGGCACCAGGACGGAGCGCCAGTCATCGGCGCTATGCACGTTGCCGGGCCGCAGCATGCAGCGCTCGAGATCGCCGAACTGGTTGAACAGGAATAGCGGATGGTAGCAGGTGCAGCCGAAGTGGCCGTTGTAGGCCGAGCCCTCCTGCTGGCCGTGGGTCGGGCTCTCTGAGCTGTCCATGTCGAGGATGATCCCGTCCGGCGGCCGGCGCGCGTGCACCCGGTCGATCCACGCGCCGGACAGAGCGGCGAGCGCCGCGAGGTTGGCCTCGGTGGCCAGCCACTCGGTCTCGAACCGCCCCATCTGACTGGTCGAGGCCGCAGGTCGGTCGAGCCCCTCACGCCCCACGATGGCGCGCATGGCCGGGTCGCGGGCGAGCCGGTCGGCGTCGTTGACGTCCTCGTAGCCGGCGAGCCGGCCGTAGACCGCCTGCCGCAAGAGGCCGAGCAGCCGGTGCCGAGTGTTCTTCCCACGCCGGCCTTCGGCAAGAGCCGACACGCCCATTGTGGTCAGGTCGAGGGCGTCGTCCAGCTCGCGGTACGCGAGCAGACCACCGTCCGAGGTGATCTTGGCCCCATGGAACTCGAGCTTGATCCGGCGGTCGAAGGCGACCCGTAGCGGCTCCTTCGTTTCACCCGTCACGTCCGCCATGACCATCCCATCCGACCACTGCTATGTCTCTGATCCTTATAGCAGAATCAGCGCAGAGGGTCAGCTGAAAGCCGCGGCATCTGGGAAATACGGGGTAAGGTGGGTCACGCGGCCCTGGCCATCTGCTCGTAAGCTTGGGCCGGGGTCAAGAAGCCGAGCGCCGAGTGCCGGCGCTGGCGGTTGAGCTTCCCCCGGCGGTCTGGGAAGCTCACCTGGGCGCGGTCGCTCGGCGCCATCCGCGCCTTCGGCGTCGAGGGCACGGGCTCGTACGGCGCCGGCCTGGCGCGCTTCCTCCGCGAGGGGGGCCACGTCGTCCACGAGGTCGGCCGTCCCGACCGCCGGCTGCGCCGCCGGCAAGGCAAGACCGATCACCTCGACGCCGAGGGCGCCGCCCGCGCCGTGCTCGGCGGCCAGGCCACCGCCCTGCCCAAGGCCGGGACCGGCCGGGTCGAGATGATCCGCCACCTCAAGGTCGCCCGCGACACCGCGGTCAAGGCGCGGACCCAGGCCATGCTGACGCTGAAGGCGATCATCGTCGGCGCCCCGGCGGCCCTGCGCGAGCGGCTCGAGGCGATCGCCGGCAAGATGGCGCTGGTCCGGCACCTGGCGGCCCTGCGCCCGGGGCCGCTCACCTCGACGACGGCCTCGGCCAAGGCCAGCCTGCGCGCCATCGCCCGGCGCTGGCTCGACCTCGACGCCGAGATCAAGGTCGCACGACGCCCGCCTCGAGGCAGCTGGTCGAGCGGTGCGCGCCCGGCGATGGTCGCGGCGCACGGCATCGGGGCCGGCACGGCCGCGGAGATGCTCGTCCTCGTCGGCGACAACCCGGAGCGGATCCGCTCGGAGGCCGCCTTGGCCAAGCTCTGCGGCGCCTGCCCGATCCCGGCCTCGAGCGGCAAGACCAGCAGGCACCGGCTGAACCGCGGCGGGCACCGGCAGGCCAACGCCGCCCTCCACCGCGTGGTCGTCGTGCGCATGCGCGCCCACCCGCCCACCATCGACTACGTCCGGCGCCGCACGGCCGAGGGGAAGAGCAAGCCGGAGATCATCCGCTGCCTCAAGCGCTTCGTGGCGCGCGAGATCTTCGGCTATCTCTGCCGTGCCCCCAGAGCCAGCCGGCCCGGAGCAAATCGCCGCTTGACCTCTATAGGAGCATCAACGCGCCCATGGAGAGCTTCTTCGCAGCCTCAAGAACGAGCTCGTCCACCACGTCCAGCTTCCGCACCCGCGAGGAGGCGCGGCGGGCGTCTTCGAGTACATCGAGGTCTTCTACAACCGGCAGCGCCTGCACTCGGCCATCGGCTATCTGACCCCGGCCCAAGCCTACGAGCAGATGGCCAAGGCTGCGTGACCCACCTTATACCGGCCGCAGGAACTCTTGACCGGCGACCGTGGCGGGCCAGCTGGCCGGGCGGGTGTAGCATGCCGGGAGTTGGGCCATGGTCGCCGTGTCGATCGCGACGGGGCGGACGCCCGCGGAGCTGCGCGCGCTGGCGCGCCGCGAGCGGGACGGGCGGGTGAGCGCGCGCCTGCTGGCGCTC
>CAWHNT010000018.1:0-8443 GCA_963830775.1 uncultured Alphaproteobacteria bacterium
CGCCGCCTCTAGTTGTGCGAGCGGAAGCTTCCGTAATCCTATGGCTGGTTCGGGAAAAATTTCGATGGTGGGGCGATCCCGTCCCTCATCCTGGCTGATCAAGGCGACGCAGTGGCCGTCGAGATAGATCTCGGCGACCATGTCCTCGTAATCCGGGTCGAAGGACACCCGGACGTCAAGATCGTGCCCTTTTGGTGGCATGATCAGGGCTCCAGGAATGAGTAGAAGGCTCCGTCTCGGTCGTATCGCACGCTCCGTCCGTCAACCGCAATGACGTCCTCGCCACCGCGTCGGTTCGGCTTCCGGACGGCGCGAGGATCGACGAGAGTCTCGCGCACGATCTGCTCGCCCAACCGGTTCAGCTCCGTCGCCGTTGTGGCGCGGGTGGCAAAGGCCGAACCCTGGCGGGCTGCATGCTTCTGCAACGCACGGCCTGCCCTGGTAAGGCCGTTACGGTCTGGCTCCAACGCAGCTCGGAGGTATGCGCTCTGCCATGGCTTCACCTCACGCCCTCAATCCAGGGTCCGCCGATACCGCACCATCGCGAATGTCCCCGCCGCCAGCAGGAACAGCAGCAGCGGCCACACGTCGGGCCAAATCTCCGCCGGGCCTGTGCCCTTCAGCATGATGCCGCGGACGATGCGCAGGAAGTGGGTCAGCGGCAGGACCTCGCCGATCGCCTGCGCCCACTGCGGCATGCCGCGGAAGGGGAACATGAAGCCCGAGAGCAGGATCGAGGGCAGGAAGAAGAAGAAGGTCATCTGCATCGCCTGCAGCTGGTTGCGGGCGAGCGTGGAGAAGGTGAAGCCGACGGTGAGATTGGCCAGGATGTAGAGGAGGAGGGCGCCGGCCAGCAGCCAGAAGGAGCCCAGCATCGGCACGCCGAAGAGGAGGGTGGCGGCGGCCAGGACCACGGCCACCTGGATCCAGCCGACCAGCATGTAGGGCAGGATCTTGCCGATCATCACCTCGAACGGGCGGACCGGCATGGCCAGCAGGTTCTCCATCGTCCCGCGCTCCTGCTCGCGGGTGACGGCGAGGGCGGTCATCAGCACCATGGTCATGGTGAGGATCACGCCCAGGAGGCCGGGCACGATGTTGTAGGCGGTGATCCCCTCCGGATTGTAGCGCCGGTGCAGCCTGATCTCGAGCGCCGGCGGCGCCGCCATCCTCTCCAGAGCGCCTACGAGGTCGTGGCGCAAGGCCGTGGTGTCGAGCTGGTCGAGGGCGCTGACGGCCGTGCTCACCGCCAGCGGGTCGGAGCCGTCGGCCTCGACCAGGACCACGCCCTGCTCGCCGCGCAGGAGCTGACGGCTGAAGTCCTCCGGGATCGTCACGACGAAGAGGGCCCGGCCCGCGGCGATCGCCTGCTCGGTCTCGGCCTCGCTGCCGACCACGCCCACGAGGTCGAAATAGTCGGAGTTGCGTAATGCCGCGAGCAGGCTGCGCGCCTCGGGGCCGGGGTCGCGGAGCTGGACCATGGTCGGCAGGTGCTTGGGGTCGGTGTTGATGGCGTAGCCGAAGAGGAGGAGCTGGATGATCGGGATGCCGACGATCATCCCGAAGGTGAGCCGGTCCCGGCGCATCTGGATCAGCTCCTTCAGGAGCATGGCCACGATCCGGCCGAGGCTCTCGGGCAGGCGCATGGGGCTCACGCCTTGCCGCGGTAGGGTGCCATCAGGTGGATGAAGATGTCCTCGAGCGAGGGCTCGACCCGTTCCCAGGTGAAGCGCTGGTCGCGGCGCCAGGGGGCGATCGCGGCCTCGACCAGGTCGCTGTGCTCGCCGCTGACATGGAGGCTGGTGCCGAAGAGGGCGGTGCGCACGCCCTGGGCACCGGCGAGGGCGGCACTCAGCTCCCGCAGGCCTTCGCCGGAGGCACGCCAGGTGGTGAGGCCGGCACCGGCCACGACCTCGCGCACCGTGCCCTGGGTCAGGAGCGTGCCGTAGGCGAGATAGACGATCCGGTCGCAGCGCTCGGCCTCGTCCATGTAGTGGGTGCTGACCAGCACCGTGATCCCGCGCGCCGCCAGCTTGTGGATCTCCTCCCAGAAGTCGCGCCGGGCCTGGGGGTCGACGCCGGCCGTGGGCTCGTCCAGCAGGAGGAGGCGGGGCTCGTGCATCATGCAGGCGGCCAGCGCCAGCCGCTGCTTCCAGCCTCCGGAGAGCTGGCCTGCGAGCTGGTGCTGCCGACTCGCGAGGCCTAATCCGTCCAGCGTGACCCGCACCCGCATCGCCCGGCTGTCCAGCGCGTAGAGCCGGCCCACGAAATCGAGGTTCTCGCGGATGGTCAGGTCTTCGTAGAAGCTGAAGCGCTGGGTCATGTAGCCGACCTGGCGCCGGATCGCGTCGCTCTGGCGGACGATGTCGAGCCCGAGGCAGGTGCCCGTGCCGCCGTCCGGGCGGAGCAGGCCGCAGAGCATGCGGATGGTCGTGGTCTTGCCGCTGCCGTTGGGCCCGAGAAAGCCCCAGACCTGCCCCGCCGGCACCTGCATCGACAGGCTCTCGACCACGGTGCGCTGGCCGAAGCGCTTGGTGAGCCCATGGACATCGATAGCGAGAGGCGGGCTCATGGCAGCCGCACCTCGACCGGCTGGCCGGGGCGCAGCACGGTGCCGGCCGGCAGCCGCGCCTCGGCCATGACGACCAGCTTCGCCCTTGCCTCGAGGCTGAAGATCACGGGCGGGGTGAACTCGACCTCGTCGGCGACGAAGCCGAGGGTGGCCACGAGGTCAGGAGGGCAGCCGTCGCAGGTGACGGCGACCGGCTTGCCGGGTGCGAGTTCGGAGAGCCTTCCTTGCGGGACGAAGAAGCGGACCTTCAAGGCATCCGGCGGCAGGAGGCGCAGCACGGCCCCGCCGGCGGGTGCCCGCTCGCCCGCAAATCGCACCAGCTGCTCGACCCGGGCCGTGACCCGGCTCACCACGACCCGCTCGTCGAGCTCCCACTGCGCCTGACGGAGCTGGGCTTCGAGAGCGGCCACGGCCGCCCGCTGCGCCTCGATCTGGTCGGCGCGCGCCGGGAGCCGGGCCAAATCCAGGCTCGCCTCCAGCTCGGCGATCCGGGCCCGGGCGGTGCCCAGGCTCATCGTCGCCTGCTCGAGCGAGCGCCGGTCGCCGGCACGGGTCTTCACGAGCCGCTCGGCCCGGCTCGTCTCGGCCTGGGCGAAAGCCTCTTCAGTCCGCACCCGTACGAGCTGGGCCTCGAGCTCGCGGATCTCTTCGGGCCGCTTGCCGGTCATGAGGTCGGCCAGGCGGGCGCGGGCCTCTGCCAGCCGGGCCTGCACGTCGGCGAGGCGGGCCGCCTGGTCGGTGGTGTCGAGGCGGAACAGCACCGTCCCGGGCTCGACCGCATCGCCCTCCCGGACCTCGACCCGTTCCAACCAGCCCGCCTCCGGTGCGGCCACGATCACGTCCTCAGCCTCGACATAGCCGGGCAGGGTGGCCGGCTCCTCAGGTGCGTCGCATCCGGCCAGGAGGACGAGCAGCGCCAGAGCGGCCGCCCTCATGGCCGCTCATCCACGGCTAGGCCGCGCAGGAAGATGTCGAGATGCGTGCGCAGCAGCGCTTCGGGATCGAGGGCCGGTGCGTCGGGCCGGGCGAAGCAGGTCTGCCAGATGGCGGCGAACAGGACGGGTGCCACGAACAGGCGGGCCGCCGTGCCCGGGTCGACCGGCCTGAGCTCGCCGCGCTCGATGCCGCGGGCGATGACCCCGGCCAGGAGGGCGACGCCGCGGTCGATCACCCGGCGGCGGTAACGCTCGGCGAAGGCCGGGAAGTTCGTGGCTTCGGCGATGACGAGCTTGGGGAAGGCCACGATCCGCTCGTGCCGCAGCACCCGTGCCACCATCCGCGCGATCGTGCGCAGGAGGAGGGCCGAGGACCCGGGCCATCGTGCCGCCAGTCGCTCGACCCGCTCGATCCGGGGCAGGATCGCGGCGTCGATCAGGGCCTCGAGGAGCGCTTCCTTGCTCGGGAAATAGAGGTAGAGCGTACCTTTGCTCACCCCGGCACGGGCGGCGATCTCGTCCAGCCTGGCGGCGGTGAAGCCCTTCTCGGTGAAGACGGAGAGAGCCGCCTCAAGCAGCTCCTGCGGCCGTGCCTCGCGTCGGCGCCGCCAGCGGGCGGGTCGTAGGTCCTGATCCATGTCCGTTCTAACTGACTGGTCAGTTATTAATTAGCATTGGCTGGGCCTGCCTGTCGAGCCCGCATCGTCCAGCGCAGAGCATCCTGCTTGCCCCACCGCCGGGCCGGCGCTAACAGCGCTGGCCCAACGCAAGGCCCTGCAGCGGAGAGGCAAGGATGGCTGAGACCGGCGGCGTAGCCGCTGATCGTCTGCGCTCGTTCATCGAGCGGCTCGAGAACCTGGAGGAGGAGAAGCGCGCCGTGCAGGACCAGTTGAAGGAGGTCCTCTCGGAGGCGAAAGGCGAAGGCTACGACACCAAGGTCTTGCGCCAGCTGCTGCGCCTGCGCCGGATGAAGCCCCATATGCGGGCGGAGCAGGACGAGCTGCTGGAGGTCTACAAGGCGGCACTCGGGATGCTGTGACCGGCCGATGACGGGCTGTGGACCGAATGATGCCGTAGCCGCCGGACCACACAAGCGGGCCGAGTGCGGCGGCCCGATTTTGTTTGCTGCCCGGCCAGCTACACTGGGCGGCGGAGCGCAGGCGGGAAAGGCCTCATGGCCTGCGGGAGACTGCGATGATCGCAAGACGGCTTCTCGGCACGACGGCGCTGGTCGGGGTCGGCATGCTGCCGGCCACGGCCGGAGCTGCCACCGTGCAGCCGGGTGGTGCGCTGGACGTGACGGTCTCGGGCTTCGCCCGCTTCCTCACGGCCTTGGGCGAGCGCGACAACGCCCGGCTCGACGACAACGTCTCCAGCGGGCCGGACTTCTTCAACGACACCGAGGTCCATTTCAAGGTGATGGGCCGGCATGAGCCGACCGGGCTCCGCTATGGCGGCACGATCGAGCTCGAGGCCGACACCAACCGCACCGACAATACCGACGAGACCTTCCTCTTCCTGATGGGCGGCTGGGGGCAGGTTCAGCTCGGCGACACTGACGGTATCTCCGATTTCGACGGCATGTCTGTGAGTGCTGCCAGCGTCGGTGCCGGCACGGGCGGCCTCGACGGCGATGTCATCGATGTGTTCGCCGGCGGGATCACGACCTACGACCCGATCGGCACCAGCGACGCCACCAAGATCCTCTACAGCTTCTCGCCCAAGACCGGCTTCCAGCTCGGCTTCAGCTACACCCCGAACCTCGACGCCATCGGCAGCGGCTCGAACAACGGCGACTCGCTGGCTCTCAAGGATGTCGAGGCCGGCGATGTCGGCGAGGGTGCGGTCGGCTATGCGGGCTCGTTCGGCGGCCTCGACGTCTCGGTCATGGCCACTGGACTTTATGGCGACATCAAGAACGAGGACGAGGCCGGTGGCGACGATTACTGGGCAGCCCAGGGCGGCGCCGTGCTCGGCGCCTTCGGCTTCGAGCTGGCCGGCTCCTACCTGACCCAGGAGGTAGGTGGCATCGAGACCAATTCGTTCACGGTCGGCCTCGCCACCAAGTTCGAGGGCGGCGACATCTCGCTCAATTACGGCCAATTCCTCGACACGGACGGGCTCGTGGTCAACGGCAACGAGCTGGGCAAGCCATGGACCGTGATCCTCTCCGGCAATCTCGGCCTCATGCCCGGCCTCGTCCTTTCCGCGGACGTGAGCTACTTCGACAATGACGTCGAAGGCGACGTGGTGAACGCTGACGACGACAATGGCTGGCAGGGCGTGACCCGGCTGGGCCTCGCGTTCTGAGGGCGGATCGGGAGACGTCGGCGGGAGGTCGACATGGCGAAGGTGCTTGTCCGCGACCGCGTGGCGGCCCCGCTCTACGAGCAGGACTTCTACGGCTGGTGCATGGAGCAGGCGGCACACCTTCGGGCAGGCCGTTTGACCCGGATCGATGTGCCCAACATCGCCGAGGAGATCGAGGCCTTGGGCAACGAGCAGGAGAACGCGCTGGAATCCAGTCTGCGCATCCTTCTCCTGCACCTGCTGAAATGGCGTCATCAGCCGCGGCGGCGCTCGCGAAGCTGGGCCGGAACCATCGTACGTGAGCGGGGCAACTACGAGCGACGGCTGAGAAAGAACCCGGGCCTGAAACCGATGCAGGAGGAACTCCTCCACGAGGCCTATCGGAGGGCTCGACGGGAGGCGGCCGCGGAGACCGGTCTTGGCCTGTCGAGCTTCCCCGAGACCTGCCCCTTCACACTGGCCCAGACGCTGGACGACGACTACCTGCCGGATGCCGCGAGGAGCGACGCGTGACCGTCACGATCGAGCGGCCGCATCCGGATGACTGGCCGCAATGGCGGCGGCTCTACGAGGGCTATGCGGCCTTCTACCGGGTGCCGATGGACGATGCGATCGCCGGCCGCCTCTGGTCCTGGATCCACGACCCGGCGCACGTGATGGAGGCCTTCCTCGCCCGCGACGAGGTGGGCACGCCCATTGGTCTCGCCCATTTCCGCGCCATGCCGCGCCCCTTGGGCGGCAACGAGATCGGCTTCCTCGACGACCTCTTCGTCGACCCCGCCCATCGCGGCGGCGCTGTCGCCCGGCTGCTCCTCAAGGCGGTGGCGGCCGAGGCGGCACGGCGCGGCTGGGCCAAGGTCCGCTGGATCACGGCCGACGACAACTACCGCGCCCGCACCCTCTACGACCGCGTCGCGACGCGGACCATGTGGATCACCTACGAGATGCCGGCCGCCCCATGATGCTTCCCCGAAGGACAGCGCTGCTCGCTGCCCTGCCTCTTCTCCTCGGCCCGCGCAGCCTCCGGGCCCAGGGCACCGCCCCGATCATGGATGCTCCGTCTGCCGCCGGCCTGCCCGGTGCGGGCGGCCTCCTCATCGACGTCCGCACCCCGCGCGAGCAGCGCGAGACCGGCGTGCCCAAGGACGCCTTGCGCATCCCCCTCCAGGACGACGAGCGCAACTTCCGCCCCAGCTTCGCCCAGGAGGTCCTGAAGGCTGCCGGCGACGACCCCGCCCGCCCGATCGCCCTCATCGACGCCGACGGCCGCCGCGCCAACTACGCTGCCCGCCTGCTGGCGACGCAGGGTTTCACGCAGGCTTTCGCGGTGGGAGAGGGGCTGTTCGGGAGCAATCTCGGGCCGGGGTGGGTGGCGCGGGGGTTGCCTCTCGAGCCGTAGCGCGGCTGCACACCTCGCGCCGTTCTTGGCGATGCAGTCTCGGGCGGCTAGTGTGGTTCCCGGTATGTGGAGGTGGAGATCCATGCCGGCGCAGGCCGCGATCATCTCTCTTCGGGAGCTGGCGACGATCAAGCAGCGGCTGCGGGCGGCCGAGGAACTTGCGCTGGTGGCTGGCTTGCCACCCGAGCCGGTTGGGCGAGAGAGCGCCTTCCTCGACCCGGCCCTCGCCCGGCGTGCCAGGATCAGAAGCATCGGCCGCCGGTTTCCAGCCGCTGCCTTTGACGCCTGAGCTGGACGGCCCGAAGGCTGCACCGCTCCACCTCGAGCTCGGCGAGGTCCTCCGCCTCTGCTCCATCGTTCAAGACTAGCCGCATATTGTCGTGGGCGGCCAGGCATTGAACTTCTGGGCGGAGCACTATGCCGAGCGGGTTCCGGCACTCGCGGCCTACCGCCCCTTTGCATCCACCGACATCGACTTCTTCGGTCGGGTCGACCTTGCGCGTGTGCTGGCGGAGCGGTTGGGGGCCGAGCTACGGGTTCCAGAGCCCGTCGATCCGACCCCGAGCGCCGCCCTGGTAACAACCGAGTTGGCCGGCCGGACCATCATCATCGACGTGCTGGCCGACGTGCTCGGGGTCGGGCGCACTGAGCTGGTGCGAGGTCAGGTGGAACTCGAGCTGCCATTCGAGACGGAAGCGGGTCCGCACTCTGTCCGGCTGGTCCTGATGCACCCATTGCACTGTCTGATAAGCCGCGCGGTCGCCGTCCACCATCCGGCAATCGCCCGCCGTGACCCGGCGGCGCTCCGGCAGTTGCGCGCGGCACCTTGGGTGCTGGCTGCCTTCCTGGACGAGCTGCTGGACTTCGACGTTCGCGAAACACAGCGCTGGATAGGGCAGCTCGACCACGTCCTCGCCCGTGACGAGTGGGTCGGGCGCATCGATACGGAGTGCGAGCTGGACCTCGACCCGCTCGACGTCCTGAGGACGATGCTTGACGACAAGCGGCTCGACACCCGCTTTCGGCAGCATCAGGTAGCCTCATGGGTTCGCAAGGTTGAGCGGGCGCGCCGCCTCCGCCGGACGCGCCACACTGCTGGATGATCGAAGAAAGCGAAATTCGGCTCTGCCGAAACAGAAGCCTTCGGTTCCGAGGAGAACCAGATGCTGCCGTTCTCTCGCAGCCTCGTCGTTGCGGCCTTGTCGGCGCTGCTCGCCACACCTGCCG
>CAWHNT010000019.1:0-55859 GCA_963830775.1 uncultured Alphaproteobacteria bacterium
CAGCCATGGGCGCGCCGGAAGAGAAGCGGCTCATCGATACTGAGGATCTGCATCGCCTCGATGATCGGGTTCATGCCCGCCTCCGCTCGCAACGGCGCACGGAGGACAATACAACACGCATGCCCGGGCCTGCAAAACAGGCAAGCTCAAAAATGCACTGGGGGATGACAAGGAATTGTCCCGATACGCTTGGCCCAATATGGTAAACGAATTCTTAGCATTTTTGTGGCACAGGTATTGCCGACTGATACCTCGACCATTATCGCTTCTCGGGTTCGCCACCGAACAGCATCGGCATGTGGACTGCGCCAAGGCAGTGCCCGCCATCTACTACCCAGACCTCGATCTCCCGACCGGGCTCCTCGAGATCCGCGGTGAACGTCCGCACAGGCCTGCCGGAAGGATCGCTGCCCGGCAGGGTCGGCAGGACCCGGATCGTCCGCGATCCCTCCCGCAGCTCGATGCGCAGCTCCATCCCGGGACGGTCCGGCGCGCTGACCCAGCCCTCCAGCCTGCCCAATTCGCCGATCGTTACCCCGCCCTCGAACCGGGTCCGTCGCAGCCGCTCGTCGCCGGGGATGAGGTCGAGGGCCAGCGGGTGGGTGACGGAGGAGGGCAGGCTCGGGTCGGGGTTGGCCAGGCGGCTCTTGCGCCGCTGGTCGTAGAGGAAGGCGCGGTCGGCGTTCTGCTCCAGGAGCACCAGGGGCAGGGCCTTGCGGCCCGGGGCCAGCATGCGGCGGGGGATCTCGATCCGGTGCCAGCGGAAGAGAGGGCCCAGCACGCCCAGGAGGTGGAACAGCTCGCGGCGCTCGATCCGCGGGCGCTCCAGCAGAGCCTTCACGGCGGCACGGTCGACATGGTCCCACAAGGGTGAGCTGCCGTGGTCCTCGACCAGATCGAGCAGCCGGTCGCGCAGGCGGGGCTGGGTATTGAAGACCAGCTCCCAGCGGTTGCGCAGCTCGCCGCGGGCGGCACCGCGGACCGGCGGCTGCAAGGCGGACTCGGGTAGGCCGTAGGCCACCAGCCCGGGCGACCAGGCGTCCTCGGCCAGCGGCACCTCGAGAAGCTCAGGCGCCAGGCGCTGGAGGAGCTGCACGTAGACCACGCGCAGCCGGCGCTCCTGCGGGGTCAGCCGCAAGGTGAGCCGGAGCAGCCCCGGGTCGTAGAGCGGCATCGGCGGCGACTGCTGCGCCGCCGCGTTGCGCCGGAGCGTGCCGATCCAGTTCGGCACCCGGTGCTGAAGGTAGAAGGCGTCGCCGGCATCGCTGTTGGGCAGCCCGCCCAGAGCCTCCGCGACCAGCCCGTCGGCTGCCGCCATCAGCCCCGCCCGCCGCTCCGGGCGCAGCAGCCGGGCGAGGTCGAACGGGTAGAGCTCGCGCAAGGTGGGCCGGCGCTCCGGCGGCGGCAGGACGGCGGGGCTGCCCTTGAGCACGCCGCCCAGATGCCCGTCCAGGATCAGGTCGGCGTCCACGCCCTCGCGCAGGCGCAGGTCCCAGGGGCTGAGCAGGCCCTCGTTCTGCGCCGAGTGCATGGCGAGCTTCGCCAGCACCCGCTCGGTGGTCCAGTCGTCCAGCCGGGCGCGCGGATCGTCGTCGACCCGGTGCGCCACCCCGACCCTGGCCGCCGCCATCGCCGCCGCGATCACGTCCGGATGGTCCGGCGAGCCTGAGGTCACGGCGTCGATCCGATCGGCCAGCCCCGCCGCCTTGCACAGGCCCAGGACGATCCGGCTGTCGCCGCCGCCCGACAGGATCAGCCGCAGCCGCCCGAAATGCCGTGCCAGCACCTGGAGCCGCACCACCATGCGGCGGGCGATCTCGTCCATCGCATGGGCCGCATCCTCGATCGCATGCCAGCCCCGCGGCTCGTCCGGCTCAGGCAGCAGCCGCATCGCCGACCGGGCTTCGGCTCGTCCACCCTCGAGCCGCAGCATCTCCCCGGGCCCGAGCGCCCTGGCCCCGGTCCACGGCAGCTCCCGCCCGAGCCGGAACCCCACCGTCGGCAGCCACAGCATCGGCTCCAGCACCCGGGCACCCGCCGGATCCGCGGCCTCGATGAACCCCAGCCGGTTGGCGACGAGCAGGCTCTCCCCATCCGCCTTCCAGTAGACCGGCTCGATCGCCAGCGGGTCCGCCAGCACCCAGCCCTCGCCGGCGCTGTCCACCGAGAGGATCGCGTAATGCTCGTGCAGCTTCCGCGCCGCCTCCGGCAGGCCCTCCCGCTCGACCAGCGCTGCCGCCGTCGCGGCACCCAGCGGTGCGAGGCTGCCGTCCACCTCCCCGACCGGCGCCCCGACCGCCAGCACCGCCTGCACCGGCTCACCCTCTGCCTCGCGCACGTGCAGCTGCTCGGCCGCGGGGATCAGGCCCATCCCGGTCGCGAAATGGAACAGCGCCACCCGCCCTTCGGCCATCCGCACGGTGCGCACGGCCGCCGGCTCGAAATGCAGTGCCGCCCACAACTGGCGGCACAAGGCGTCCAGCTCGGCCTCCGGCCGCGGCCGTGGGACGACGCTCAAGAGGAAAAGGCTCATCGATCGGCTGCCACCAGGGATCGGGAAGCCGGAATCGGTCGGCGGCCGCTGGCGGTCAAGTCCGCGGTGGCGGCTCCGCCCGCAGCCGGTCGGCCATGCGCTCGGCGATCATGGTCGTGGTCAGGCTGGTGTTGGCGCGGCAGTCGAGCGGCATGACCGAGGCGTCGATCACCCGCAGGCCTTCGAGGCCGCGGACCCGGCACTCGGGGTCGACCACAGCGGTGCCGTCATCGTAGTCGAGCGCCCCCATCCGGCAGCTGCCGGCACCGTGCTGCGCATCCGAGCAGTCGGTGAGCAGCCACTCGTCGACCGCCGCGTCGGGTGCCTCCAGCAGGTCGGCGAGCGGTCGGCCGGTGTTGCCGAGCTGGACCCGCGTGCAGATCGACTGCACGGCCTCGTGCGCCCCGATCGCCATCAGCCGGCGGGCGCCATCGCGCATGCGGGCAAGGTCCAGCGGATCGGCCAGCATGTTGATCTCGACCTCGGGCTGGACCTGCGGGTCCGGCGAGACGAGGCGGATGGCGCCGCGGCTGCGGGCCTCGAACAGCGAGCAGTGGATGCCGGCCTCGCCGAACTGGGCCATGTCCTGCGCCACGCCGACGCCCCCATGGTTCATGGCGAACATGATCATGTCGCAGAACGTGCCGCCCGGGACGCCCGAGCTGAACTTCACGCAGGCGTTGGTGTGCCGCGCGTCGACATCCGTGGGCCTGAGCTCGTCACGCAGCTTCAGCTCCAGACGGACGAAGGGATGATCGAAGAAGCCGCGCCCAACCGGAAGGTCCCGAAGCACCGGGATGCCCAGCGCCTGCAGCTCGGCTGCCGGGCCCACGCCCGAGCGGAGCAGGATCGCGGGGCTGTGCACCGCACCGGCCGCCAGGAGGATCAGGCGGCCGCGGATCTCCTCGGCCCCCTCCGGGAAGAGGACGCGGACGCCGATGGCGGTGCTGCCCTCGAAGAGCACGCGGTCGACCAGCGCCTCGCCGCGGATGGTGAGGTTCGGGCGCCCGCGCGCGGGCTCCAGATAGCCGTCGTTCGTGGAGACCCGGCGCCCATCGCGGCTGCTGATGGCATAAGTGCAGACACCTTCCGCGTCGGGCGCGTTGAGGTCGTCGCACCAGGGATAGCCGAGGTCGAGCGCCGCATCGCGCAAGGCACGATCGACCGGCCCCCAGCGCTCGGACGGGGTGCGGTAGACCGGGATCGGCCCGCCCTGCCCGTGATAGGGCCGGTCGCCATAGGCGAGATCGTCCTCGAGCCGGTTGAAGAACGGCAGCACCGCCTGCCCATGCCAGCCCGTGCATCCGGCCTCGGCCCAGTCGTCGAAGGCGGCCAGCACGCCACGGATGGCGATCTGGCCGTTGATCGCCGTGCTCCCGCCCACGCCTCGTCCGCGCCAGTAAAGGCGCGGCGCTTGGCTTGCCGTGCGACGGGCCTGGAGGGCGGGCCACATGTAGCGGGCCTGGAAGTGGGCCGGCAGGATGACGTTGAACGGGTTGGGGCTCGCCATCTCCCGCGGCTGCTCGGCCGAGCGGTAGTCGGGGCCGGCTTCCAGCAGGAGCACGCTTCGGTCACGGTCCTCGCTCAGCCGCGCCGCAAGGACCGCTCCCGCACCGCCGGCACCGACGACGATGACGTCGTAGGTCACGCGCCTTCGAGCCCGAGATCGTCGGCATAGGCGAACAGCGCCGGCGTGCCCCCGGTATGGAGGAATATCACCGTCTCGCCCTTGCCGATCCGGCCGGTGCGGACGTGGTCGATCAGCCCGGCCATCGCCTTGCCGCTGTAGACCGGGTCGAGGATGATCCCCTCGGTCGAGGCCACGAGCCGCAGCGCCTCGCGGCAGGCATCCGTCACCACACCGTAGCGCGGCCCGATATAGGCGTCGGTGCTGTCCAGCTCGGCGGCGGTGAGGCGGGTGGCGATGCCCAGCCGCTCCGCCGCGGCATTGCCGATCTCGGCGATGTTCTCGCCGCGCGGCTCGCTCCACTTGATCGGGGCGATGTTGTGGAACCTGGTGCGGCGTCCCAGCGCCTTCAGGCCGAGCGCCATCCCGGCCGGGGTCATGTTGGCACCGCAGAGATAGAAGTGGTCCGCGTCGATGCCGTTCTGCGCCAGTTGCCCGTCGAGCTCGAGGGCGGCGGCCACGTAGCCCAGCGCACCGAGCGACAGGCTCTCCACGCCCATGGGCGCCACGATGTAGGGCCTGCGGCCGGCAGCCCGAAGCTCGGTCGCCTTCTCCTCCAGGAGCGGTTGCAGGCGCTCGATCGTGTCGAGGTCCACGACCGTCACGTCCGCACCCAGGAGCTTCATCAAGAGCAGGTTGCCCTGGAGCCGCGGGCCCTTCTCGCCGTGCAGGAGGACGACCGAGATCTCCAGCCCCAGCTTGCGCGAGGCGGCCGTCATCTGCCGGCACCAGTTGCTCTGGGTGTAGGCGCCGGCCACCACCGTGTCGCAGCCCTGGCGCAGGATGTCGGCGAAGACGAACTCGAGCTGCCGGGTCTTGTTGCCGCCCATCGCGAGGCCGGTGAGGTCGTCGCGCTTGATCCAGATCTCGGGGCCGCCCAACGCCGCCGACAGGCGCTCGCAGCGCTCCAGCGGTGTCGGGAGTGCCGCCAGCCGCACCCGCGGGAAAGCTGACAGGCGCTCCTGCAAGTCCTCGCGAGCACTCATGCCGCACGGTCCAGCACCGGCCGCGTCGCCCGGGCGAGGTCGCGGAAATTGTCGCGGATATGCTCGGCCGCGCGCAGCGCGAGCGCACTCACCGTGGGCGTCGGGTTCACGACCCCGCCGGTCGTGAACACGCTGCCGTCGATGATGAAGAGGTTCGGCACGTCCCAGCACTGGTGATGCTTGTTCACCACCGACATCTCCGGGCTCTTGCCCATCCGGCAGGTGCCGAGCAGGTGCCAGGCGGGCGTGCGGTAGACACCGTTCTCGTCGGTATAGTCCTGCAGCCGGTACTCGAAGGCGTCGGCGGCCTTGGCGATCTCGACCAGCCGGTCGAGCATGAAGCGCATCATCCGCCGGTCGTTCTCGCCCGGCAGGTAGTGCAGCCGCGCCACCGGCACCCCGTCCTCGTCCCGCTCGGTGTCGGAGAGCGTGATCCGGTTCTCCGGGTTCGGCAGGTCGTCGCCGATCCCGAACACGCCGAAGCCGCGGCCGAAATGGCGGGCGAACCATTTGTGGTGGTCCCGGCCCCAGGGTGCGCGAGCGTTGGAGAGAAAGCCGTTCGCCTGCTCGCCGGCACCGCCCGTGGTCACACAGTTGAAGTTGAAGCCGTTGACGAAGCCGCGGCTGACGTCGGTCTCCGCGAACTCGCGGCTGATCAGGGCCGCCACGTAGCCGGTGTGCGAGGCCAGGGGCTCGTCGACCCACATCTCGCAGGCGACCAGCGTGTGATGCAGCAGGTTGCGGCCGACCTGGTCGGAGGAGTTGGCGAGGCCCGAGGCAAGAAGCAGGCGCGGCGTGCCGACGCCGTTGGCGGCCAGGATGACGATCTCGGCCCGCTGGAAGTGCCGCCGGCCGGTGTTGCGGTCGACATACTCGACGCCGGTCGCCCGGCCGTCGCGGCCCTGCTCGATCCGGATGACGCGGGCATGGGTGCGGAGGTCCACGCCGGCCTCCAGCGCCCTGGGCCAGACCGAGAGCGAGAACTTGCTCATCGAGCCGCGCGGGCAGCCGTTGCAGATGCCACAGCCGTGGCAGCCAGGCCTGCCGTCATAGTCCTGTGAGATCACCCCGGCCGGGACCGGCCACCAGTGCCAGCCCAGACGGTCGAAGGCCCGGGAGAGCCGCCGGCTTGCAGCCCCGAGCGGCACTGGCGGTGTGGGGTAGGCATCCTGCGAAGGCATCGACGGGTCGCCCGCGAGACCGCTGACGCCGACGATCCGGTCGGCGCGCTCGTAATAGGGGGCTAGGTCCTCGTAGGTGATCGGCCAGTCGGGCGCCAGACCGTGCTCCTGGCCTTTGCGGAAATCCGAGGGCCGGTAGCGCGGCCACAGGGCGCCGTAGACGTTGGTGGAGCCGCCGACCCCGTTCCACATCAGCACCTGGGAGGAGTTGGAGCGGACCGGGAAGTCGTCCGCGGTTGCCGCGGCGGACATTGACGTCCGGGCTCCAGCGGGTGCGGCGCTGCCACTGCCAGTCGCCGCTGGCGTGCGGGTGGTCGCGCTCCTCGATCCAGCCGCCCTGCTCCAGGCAGACCACCTTGAGCCCCGCCTGGCCCAGCACCATGGCGGCGATGGCCCCGGTGGCACCCGAGCCCACGATCAGGACGTCGGCCACGTCGTGGTCACGCGCGCTCATCGCTGCCTCCCAGATGGTCGAGCCCGCTCAGATCCACCGGCCGGACCTCGTCCGTGGGGATGTAGGAGCCGCGATTGTGCCGCGGCCGGTCGCGCTCGGGATCGAACGGCTCCTGCGGATAGCCGCCGATGTAGGGGATCGCCCGGTAGGGCTGCCCCAGCGCCTGGATGGCCGGGATCACGGCCGGGCTCTCGTAGTAGGCGAGGTAGGCGGCATTGCGCACGGCCGTGAACAGCTCCGGCTGCTCCTGCTCCAGCCGGGCCACCACGGCGACCCTGCCCTCCTCGTCGAGCGCCGTCAGCGGCCCGCCGCAACTGTCCAGGGCCGCCGCCAGCGCCTGGACGGCACCCTCGCCGCGCAGCTCCTGCAGGCGGAAGCCGAGAAGGCCATGCACGCCCGCCAGCGAGGCCGAGGGCCATTCCTCGCCCTCGCCCGGGATCAGCACGTCGACCAGCTCGCGCAAGGTGGTGGCGAGGCGGACAGCTTCGCTCACAGCCGTTCCTCCGTGCCCGCATCGAAGAGGTGAACCCGGCGGGCGGGACAGGTGACCTCGATCCGGTCGCCCGGTGCGGGTGCCGTATCCGGATCCGCCACGGCCTTGATCGACCGGCCCTCGACATCGAGGTCGACATAGGAGATCGGGCCGATCGGCTCGACCAGGAACACCTCGCCCCGCAGCACCGGCCCGTCCTGGGCGGGCCCGACGGTGAGGTCGGTGGGGCGGATGCCGAGGAGCGCCTTGCCCGGCAGACCCGCCAGGCTCGCGGGCTCGACCACCTCCAGCGGCAGGTCGATGACGGCCGTGCCGACCCGGCACCGCAGGTGGCCTTCGGCCCGTGCCAGCTCGACCTCCAGCAGGTTCATGGCCGGGCTGCCGATGAAGCCGGCGACGAACAGGTTGGCCGGGCGGCGGTAGACCTCCATCGGCGGCCCTACCTGTTGCAGCTTGCCGCTGCGGATCACCACCACCCGGTCGGAGAGCACCATCGCCTCCTCCTGGTCGTGGGTGACGAAGACCGAGGTGATGCCGAGGTCGCGCTGCAGGCGCTTGATCTCGGTCCGGGTCCGCACCCGCAGGCTGGCGTCGAGGTTGGAGAGCGGCTCGTCCATGAGCAGCACGGCCGGGTTGCGGACCACGGCCCGGCCCACCGCCACCCGCTGCCGCTGGCCGCCCGAGAGCTCGGCCGGGCGGCGCTCGAGGAGCTCTTCCAGCCCCAGCAGCTCGGCCGCGGTCTCGACCTGGCGCCGGATCTTGGCCGGCTCGACCTTCTGCTGCCGCAGGCCGAAGCTCATGTTCTCCCGCGCCGTCATGTGCGGGTAGAGCGCATAGTCCTGGAAGACCATGGCGACGTTGCGCTCGTGCGGCTCGAGCTCGGTGACGTCGCGGCCGTCGAAGACGATGCTGCCGTCGCTCAAGTCCTCAAGGCCGGCGATGCAGGCGAGGGCCGTGCTCTTGCCGCAGCCCGATGGGCCGAGGAAGGTCACGAACTCGCCGTCCGCAATCCGCAGGTCGAGGCCGGCCACGGCGGTGAAGTCGCCGAAGCGCTTGGTGAGCTGCTGCAGGGTGACGCTGGCCAAGGGGTCCTTCTCCTAGCCCTTGAGCGAGCCCGCGAGCATCCCGCGGACGAGGTAGCGCTGGAACGCGAGCGCGATGACCACCGGCGGGATCACCGCCAGCACCGAGGCCGCGAACATCGGCCCATAGTCGAAGAAGCGGAGCTGGACCAGGAAGCCTGCGATGATCACCGGGATGGTCTGCGCCTTGGGCGAGCCGGTCAGGATCAGCGCGAAGATGAACTCGTTCCAGCTCACCAGGAAGCAGAAGATCCCGGCAGCCACGATGCCGGGCCGGGCCACCGGCAGGACGATCTTCCAGATCGTCTGCAGCCGGGTGCAGCCGTCGATGCGGGCTGCCCGCTCCAGGTTGGGCGGCAGGTTCTCGAAATAGCCCTTCATCATCCAGGTCGAGAGCGGGAGGATCAGGCTGCAATAGGCGACGACCAGTCCGGTCCGGGTGTCGAGCAGGCCGAACCAGCGGAAGAGGATGAAGAAGGGCAGGATCAGCGCCAGCGACGGCGTCATGCGCGTGATCATCAGGGCCCAGAGCGTGCCGTTCATCAGCCGGCTGCCCTTCGAGCGGGCGTAGGCGTAGCCGGCCAGCGTGCCCAAGACGAGGTTCACGGCGGTGACGCAGGTGGCGACGATGAGGCTGTTGAGGATCGAGTATGGCACGCGTGTGGCCTGCACGCTCGACTGGGCACCGCCGGTGCTGCCGGGAAGCAGGACGAACTTGTAGTTCTCGAGCGTGAGAGCGTTGGGGATCAGCGTCGGCGGGGTGCGGACGAGGTCGGCCGAGGGCGAGAGGCTCATGATCACGAGCCAGAGGAAGGGTGCGAGCGACCAGGCGAGGATCACCAGGGCAGCGACGCCCAGCCCGACTTGGCCCAGGAGCCGCCGTGCGCGCGGGGACAGCAGGCGCCGGCGCACAGGGCGGTGCCGGCAGGTCGATCAGCCGGGTGCGGGCACTGCCGCGAAGTGCCAGGTCACGGATCGGGCCGGCTGGAGTTGCGGGACCGGCCGAGCTGCGGCCTCCTTCGGTCGCCATGAACAGGCGCAGATAGAGGAAGGCCAGGATCATGCAGACGATCGAGAGGACGAAGAGGATCGCCGCACCCTCGCCGTAGCGGGAGAACTGGAAGGCGTAGGCGTAGCCCATCCAGGAGAAGACGGTGGTGGCGCTGCCGGGGCCGCCCTTGGTCATGGTCCAGAAGAGGTCGAAGGCCATGATCGAGTTGATGGTGGTGAGGATCATCACCAGGAGCAGCATCGGCCGCAGCCAGGGCAGCGTGATCCGGGTGAAGCGCTCGACCGGGCCGGCGCCATCGATGCGGGCGGCGCGCAGCAGGTTGTCCGGCAGCGACTGCAGGCCGGCCAGGACCAGGAGGCAGGTGAGCGGGGCCTGGTTCCAGACGTGGACCAGGGCCACGATGTGGAACGCCCAGCTGCCGTCCGCGAGCCAGGGGATGCTGCGGTCGATGAGGCCGAGGTCGAAGAGGAGCGCGTTCAGGGTCCCGTAGGTGCCGTCGAAGATCCAGCCCCAGAGGATGCCCACCGCCACCGGCGACATCGCCCAGGGGATGAGGACGATGCTGCGGAGCACGTTGCGGCCGGGGAAGGCGGCGTTCAGCACCAGCGCCATCGCCATGCCGAGGACGAGGCCGCCGACGACGGTGACGATGGCGAACCAGGCGGTGCGGGCGAGCGCCCACAGGAAATCCGGGTGCGGCAGGATCTCGGTGTAGTTCTGCAGGCCCACCCAGACCTCGCGCCGGGTGAGCATGTTGATGCGGTGCAGGCTGAGGTTGAGCGAGTAGGCGAGCGGGATCCCGAAGACGACGAGGACGACGAGCAGCGTGGGCAGCGTGAGCAGGAACAGGAACGGCCAGCGCCAGCGGCGGCGCCGTCGCGGTGCCGTGCCGATCAGGCCGAGCTCGAGGGCCTTGCTCATCCGCCGTCATCTGTCCTGAGGCTGGGGCATCGGCAGAGCGCGGCCGGCCTGCAGGCCGGCCGCCATCCAAGGGCTCAGGTCGGATACATCTTCTTCAGCTCGACCGCCTTGGCCTGCAGCTTGTCGACCAGCTGATCCAGGGACTGCTGCCCGCGGATATAGTCCTGCGCCTCGCCCATCATGTACCAGTCCCACTCCGGGAACCACACGATCTTGGCGATGTCGCGGGTGGTGGCGGTCTCAAGCTGCTTCGTTGCCACCTTGAGGTCCTTCCACTTCGAGAAGGCCTCCTGCACCTCGGGGCTCTCGATCACCTCCTTGTGCGGCGTGCCGAGGCCGAACTCGAGCGCCCAGCGGGTGGCGACGTGGTACTTGCCGTCCTTGGCCTTGCCGCCGAAGAACTGCATCAGGTTCCAGCCCCGCTCCTCGTCCGCCTGGGCGCCCATCTGGTAGAGGGCGGTCCAGATGAAGGTGGAGCGCGTCTTGCCGGGCATGATCGCGTTGCGGCAGGCGCCGGCGATCTGCGAGGTGGCGGGCGTGTTGAACACCTTCTGGTCGTACTCGTGCACGATCATGTAGGTGTGCTGGCCGGTGGCGAAGTTCGGCACCGATTCGCCCAGATGCGTGAACACGTCCTGCGGGATGAGCTGCTCCTCGTAGATGGTGCGGTGATGCTGGAGCACGTCGCGGAAGGGCTGGTCGACGACGAGGTCGGAGTTGGCGTCGAAGACCTTGGCACCCTCCGAGTACCACATCGAGAACAGCTCCCAGGAGAGGCTCGCCCACTGCCGCCCCCAGGCCGCGATGTAGGGATACTCGGAGACCTTGTCCTTCTTCAGCTTCCGGGCCTGATCCAGCATCTCGCCCCAGGTGGCGGGCGGCTCGATCTTGGCCGCATCGAGATGCTTCTGGTTGGCGACGAAGGAGTTGAAGCCCGTATAGTAGGGCAGCCCGCCCAGCTTGCCGTCCGGCAGCGAGATGTTCTTGACGTTGATCGCGTACATCTTGGCCTTGATCTCGTCGACCCCGGGCAGGCCTTCGATGTCGCGGGTCCAGCCGGCCGTGTTCCAGCGGACCAGGCGGTCCTCCTCCGAGTACATCATGTCGACATGCTGGCCGGCGATCAGCTTGGTCTCGGCGATGGCGTGATACTCGCCCGGCACCAGCTCGTAATTGACGTTCTCGTCGTAGAGCTTCTTGAAGATCTCGACGTTCTCGGCGACGATCTGCGGGTTGTACTGCCAGCCGATGAAGGCCAAAGGCTCGGAAGGGGCAGCGGAGGCACCACGGCCCGACCAGGGCAGCGCTGCTGCCGCAGCCGTGGCCAGACCGCCCTTCAGAACGGCCCGCCTCCGCGCCAGCTGGCGCCAGAGGGCTTCCTGCTTGCGCCGCGCGTCGCTGTCCATGCCGTCGGTCCTTCCCTCAGCCTTGCTTTGTGTCCTGGGCAGCCAGCCTGAGCGGCCGGCGTCCGGATTTGCGCTTTGGTGCCTTGCGACACGAAGTAAACACGATCCCGCATGGGCGAAAACAGGAAAAGGAGCGGCCTTGCAATAGGCGGGAAGCTGCCTTGAGTGGCGTCGCTACCACCATGCGGGGCTTTTGCGCCCGCCGGGTAGGATGGCCTTCCGTGACACTCGCCGTGAGGTTCGAACCGTTCTATCACGTGCCCGCGGTGAAGCTCGGACCGGCGGAGCCCGATGATGCTTCTATCGGGGCGAAAGCACTTGCGGACCGGCAAGGTCCGAAGCACCATGGCCTGCTCGGCAAGGCGAGTGCTGAGCGGCATGATTTGGGCCAGGCAACAAACGATAGTCTCGGGCGAGGAGCAGTGATGGGGGAGCTGGCTGTCGATGAGCGACGGCCGGGGCGCTATGCGGGCGGCCCCGGCATGGCCCCGACCGACATCCGCGATCCGGATTATTTTCACAAGGTCGTCGACTGCCAGTGGGCCTGCCCGGCGCACACGCCGGTGCCGGAGTATATCCGGCTGATCGCGGCCGGCCGCTACGCCGACGCGTACATGGTCAACTGGCACTCCAACGTCTTCCCGGGCATCCTCGGCCGTACCTGCGACCGCCCGTGCGAGCCCGCCTGCCGGCGCGGGCGGGTGGAGGACCAGCCGGTCGCCATCTGCCGGCTGAAGCGGGTCGCCGCCGACAACAAGGGCGACATCAGCGCCCACCTGCCGCATGCGCCCGCCGTGAAGAACGGCAAGCGGGTGGCGGTGATCGGTGCTGGGCCCGCCTCGCTCACCGTGGTTCGCGACCTGCTGCCGCAGGGCTACCACGTCGTCCTCTACGACCAGGACGCCAAGGCCGGCGGGATGATCCGCTCTCAGATCCCGCGCTTCCGGCTGCCCGAGTCGGTGCTCGACGAGGAGGTCGGCTACATCCTGGACCTCGAGCCCGAGCTCCGGCTCGGCACTCGCATCGAGAGCATGCGCGACCTGCTGGCCGAGGGCTACGACGCGGTCTTCGTCGGCAGCGGAGCACCACGCGGCCGCGACCTCGACGTCCCCGGCCGCAAGGAGGCCGCCGCCAACATCCATATCGGCATCGCCTGGCTCGCCAGCGTCTCCTTCGAGCACATCCACAAGATCGGCCGCCGGGTCGTGGTGCTGGGCGGCGGCAACACCGCCATGGACTGCTGCCGCACCGCCCGGCGCCTGGGCGGCGAGGAGGTGACGGTCGCCGTCCGCAGCGGCTTCGAGGAGATGAAGGCCTCCCCCTGGGAGAAGGAGGACGCGATGCACGAGGGCATCCCGATCCTCAACTACCTCGTACCCAAGGCCTTCACCCACGAGGCCGGCCGGCTCACCGGCGTGCTGTTCGAGAAGGTCAGGCCCGAGCGCGGCCCCGACGGCCGGCGCGAGCTGGTACCCACCGGCGAGCCGGACCACCATATCCCCTGCGACGACGTGCTGGTGGCGATCGGCCAGGAGAACGCGCTGCCCTGGATCGAGCGCGACATCGGCATCGCTTTCGACCGGGCGGGTCTGCCGCGGGTCGAGCCTTTGACCATGCAGTCCACCCTGCCGGGCGTCTTCTTCGGCGGCGATGCCGCCTTCGGCCCCAAGAACATCATCTGGGCCGTGGCGCACGGGCACGAGGCCGCGGTCTCGATCGACCTCCACTGCCAGGGCCGCGACGTGCGCGTGCGACCGCCGCCAGATGCGAGCCTCACGAGCCAGAAGATGGGCATCCACGAGTGGAGCTATGACAACGCCATCTCGGCCGACGCGCGCTACCGCGTGCCCCAGGTCGGCAATGTCGTGGCCTTGCGCAGCCTGAAGCAGGAGGTCGAGCTCGGCTTCGACCAGGAGCTGGGCTGGCTGGAGGCGCAGCGCTGCCTCAACTGCGACGTGCAGACCGTGTTCACCCCGGCATCGTGCATCGAGTGCGACGCCTGCGTCGACATCTGCCCGATGGACTGCATCACCTTCACCGCGAACGGCCCCGAGGCCGATCTGCGCACACGGCTCACCGCACCCGCCCTCAACTTCGGCCAGGACCTCTATGTGTCGGCGCCGGTCGGCACCGGCCGGATCATGGTCAAGGACGAGGATGTCTGCCTGCATTGCGGCCTGTGCGCCGAGCGCTGTCCCACTGGCGCCTGGGACATGCAGAAATACCTATTCCACCCCGCCCAGGCCGGACACGCATGCTCCCGCTGACCGCCGTCAACGACTTCGTCGTCAAGTTCGCCAACGTCAACGGCTCGGGCTCGGCCAGCGCCAACCAGCTGTTCGCCAAGTCGATCATGCGGATGGGCGTGCCGATCGCCTCGCGCAACATCTTCCCCTCGAACATCCAGGGCCTGCCGACCTGGTTCGAGGTCCGGGTCAGCGAGGCCGGCTGGCGCGGGCGGCGCGGCAGCGTCGACCTCATGGTCGCCATGAACCCGCAGACCTGGGACAGGGACATGGCCGAGATCGACCCCGGCGGCTATCTGTTCTACGACTCGACCCGACCGCTCCACGGCAAGCTGCGCGAGGACATCACCGCCATCGGCATGCCGCTGACCGCGATCTGCAACGCCACCTATGCGGACCCGCGCCAGCGCCAGCTGTTCAAGAACATCATCTATGTCGGCGCCCTCGCGGCCCTGCTCGGGATCGACACGGCCGAGCTTGAGCGGCTCATCCGCGAGCAGTTCAAGGGCAAGGACAAGCTGATCGACCCCAACCTCCAGGCCCTGCACATGGGCCACGATCACGCGACCGAGCAGCTGGCCGGCAAATGCGGATTGAAAGTCCGCCGCTCCGACAAGGTGGGCGACCGCATCCTGATCGGCGGCAACGACGCTGCCGGCCTGGGCTGCGTCTACGGCGGTGCCACCGTGGCCGCCTGGTACCCGATCACGCCCTCGACCTCGGTGGCCGAGGCCTTCGCCAAGCACTGCCGCAAGCTCCGCCACGACCCGGAGACCCGCAAGGCCCGCTACGCCATCGTCCAGGCCGAGGACGAGCTCGCCGCCATCGGCATGGTGATCGGGGCGGGGTGGAACGGAGCGCGCAGCTTCACCGCCACCTCCGGCCCCGGCATCTCGCTGATGCAGGAGTTCCTGGGCCTCGCCTACTTCGCCGAGATCCCGGCCGTCGTCATCGACGTGCAGCGCGGCGGCCCCTCCACCGGCATGCCGACCCGCACCCAGCAGTCCGACCTGCTCCTCTGCGCCTATGCCAGCCACGGCGACACCAAGCACGTCCTCCTCTTCCCCGAGGATCCGAAGGAGTGCTTCGAGATGGCGGCCGAGGCCTTCGACCTCGCCGACCGCCTGCAGACGCCGGTCTTCCTGATGGAGGACCTCGACATCGGCATGAACGACTGGCTCTGCGAGCCGCTCACCTGGGACCCGGCGCGCGCTTACGACCGCGGCAAGGTGATGACCGCCGAGGAGCTCGACGCCGGCCGGGACTTCGGCCGCTATCTCGACGTGGACGGCGACGGCATCCCCTACCGCACCCTGCCCGGCACCCACCCGACCCGCGGCGCCTACTTCACCCGCGGCACCTCGCGCGACCGCTTCGCCCGCTACACCGAGGAGGGTGCGGTCTACGTCGACAACATGGAGCGCCTCCTGCGCAAGCTGGAGACCGCCAAGGGGCTCGTGCCGGCGCCCGTGCTGCGGCAGGCGTCACAGCCCGCACGGCAGGGTGTCCTCTATTTCGGCTCCACCGCCGCTGCCATGGAGGAGGCGCTGGCGGCGCTGGAGGCGGACGGCATCCATCTCGACGCCATGCGCCTGCGCGCCTTCCCCTTCGCCGATGAGGTGGCCGAGTTCGTGCTGGCGCACGAGCAGGTGTTCGTGGTCGAGCAGAACCGCGACGCGCAGATGCGCACCCTGCTCGTCAACGAGTGCGGCCTCGACCCCGCGCGCCTGGTCACCTGTGCTGCACTATGACGGCTCGCCGATCACCGCCCGCTTCATCGCGGACGCGGTGCGCGAGCAGCTCGCGGCCTCGAAGGTCGTCCCGTTCTGGAAGGCGGTGTCGTGACCTATCTCGCCAAGCCCAGGTTCCACCATCCGGCCCTCGCCACCAACGCCGTCGGCTACACCCACCGCGACTATGAGGGTGCGGTCAGCACGCTGTGCGCCGGCTGCGGCCACAATTCGATCAGTGCGGCCATCATCCAGGCCTGCTTCGAGCTCGACATCGAGCCGCACCGGCTGGCCAAGCTCTCCGGCATCGGCTGCTCGTCGAAGACGCCGACCTACTTCCTGGGCGCCAGCCACGGCTTCAACAGCGTCCACGGCCGCATGCCGTCGGTGCTGACCGGCGCCAACCTCGCCAACCGCGACCTGCTCTATCTGGGCGTCTCCGGCGACGGCGATTCGGCCTCGATCGGGCTCGGCCAGTTCGCCCACTGCCTGCGCCGCGGCGTCGACATGGTCTACATCGTCGAGAACAACGGCGTGTACGGCCTGACCAAGGGCCAGTTCTCGGCCACGGCCGACATCGGCTCGGAGAGCAAGAAGAAGGAGGTCAACCGGGACTCCCCGATCGACCTCGTCGGCATGGCGCTCCTGCTCGGCGCCACCTTCGTCGCCCGCAGCTTCTCAGGCGACAAGGGCCAGCTCGTACCGCTGATCAAGGCCGCGATGCGCCATCGCGGGGCCGCCTTCATCGACGTGATCAGCCCCTGCGTCGCCTTCAACAACCACAAGGGCTCGACCCGCGGCTACGACCATGTCCGCGAGCACAACGAGGCCGTGAACCGGCTCGACGTCATGCTGCCGCGCGAGCCGATCGAGGCCGAGTACGAGCCCGGCACGGTGAAGGACGTGACCCAGCACGACGGCTCGATCCTGCGCCTGCGCAAGCTGGCACCCGAGCACGACCCGCAGGACCGCAACGCCGCCCTGGCCTTCCTCCAGCAGCGCCAGGCCGCGGGCGAGATCGTGACCGGCCTCCTCTACATCGACCCCGAGGCCCACGACCTGCACCACCATCTGGGCACCACCGAGACCCCGCTCAACCGCCTGGCCGAGCCCGAGCTCTGCCCCGGCCCGGAGGCGCTGGCCGCCTTCAACGCCGCCCACCGCTAGGACAATACGGCCAGGCGGCGTCGCTCTGGCGCCTGCTAGGCCAGGTCACGCCCCTCGACGGCAAAGGCGAACAGATAGCGGGCGAGGAAGTCGTTCATGCCGTTGGCGGCCCCGGTGTCGCCGGCAAGGAGCTCGGCGCGGGGCCGGTCCGAGGTTTCCCAGCCCTGCTCGCGCAGGATGGTGCGGACGCCATCCGCGGTATCGGCGGTGCGCAGACGGCCCAGCAGCTCCGGCGTGACCTTCGCACCCTCCCGGGCGAAGTCGGGGCCGTTCGCCACCACCTTCTCGGCACCCTGTGCCCGGCCACCCTCGTGGTTGTAGGCCGGCATCGCCCGGCCGCCGATATCGTCGAGCAGGCGCATATAGGAGGCGAAGCCCGGATCGGTGCCCGCCAGCTTGCCCAGCTCGCTGAAGACGGTGTGGACGGCCAGCGAGCGCTCGTTGTCGGCATCGAGCGGCACGGCGCGCGGGGCCAGGAACCTGCCGGTGGCGGCCGTGTCGATTGCCGCCACGTCGGTGTCGCTCCACCCGGCGTGCATGGCGAGCTGGGTCCGCACCGGGTCGATCAGCTCGTCGACCATGTTCAGGCTGAGCGAGCCGTTGGTGTAGGCTTGGTGGATGGCGGCCGCCCGCAGCTCCGCGAGCTGGCTGGGCGCCATGGTGCCCTCCGCATTGGGCGAGCGTGCGCCCAGCGGCGGATCCTGGCCGAGCAGCGCGTTCAGGGTCCAGCGGGTCAGCTCCTGCCCGGCTAAGGGCGGCCTGCCGTCTCCGCCCGCCGGGATGCCGGCCCCGCGGCGGGTCAGCTCGGCCGCGATGTCGGCGGCATTGCGTGCCGCACCTGGGCTGTCGGTGATCGCACTGCCGCGATAGCCGCGCAGCACCTCTGCCCGGTCGTCGGCCGAGATCTTCACCAGCATGTCGGTGAGCAGGCGCGGCGAGGACTCGAGCAGGGCCTTGGTCAGCTGGCCGCCGCCGCGGATGTCGTTCTTCAGGATCTCGCCGGTCTTGTCCGCATCCCACATCGCGGCCAGGCTCGCCAGGCCGCGCGCACCGTTGGTCTTGACGTCGTTGACCAGCATCGCGGTCTTGCTGGACGAGCTCAGGACCTGGACATCCTGGTCCTGGATGCTGCGGTGGACATAGTTGTCGGGCTGGGTCAGCTGGTCACGGAAGGTCGTGGCGTCCCAGTTGTCGACGAGGCGCGCTCCCGGCACCTGGCCGTCGCTCACCTGCCTGATATGGCCCTGGAGCTGCCCCAGGCGCACGGTGGCGGCGTCGATCTCGTCGTCGGTGAGACCGGTGTCCGCCAGCGCGGCACGCAGGCCATCGGGCGTCATGGCGCTGACCCGGCGCGCGGTGTCGGAATCGATCAGGCGCGGCATCCGGGTGAGCATGACACCGGATTCCACGCCCGCCAGCGAGTCGTGGTCGAGCCTGGTCAGCCGCGCGCCGAAGGAAAGGTCGTTGTCGATCAGCTTGGCCCGGACCTGGCCGTCGACACCTCGCTCGAAGATGAAGTTGCCCGGGTTGCGGTCGACCTGCCCGGTCAGGAGATCCATGATGTGCGCGTCGGCCAGGCTCTTCTGCACGGTAGGTGCAGCCAGGTCGACGCTGCCCATGCTGGACGCCTCCTCCCTGGTCGCCCAGAGGTGGCCCCCTCCATCAGCTCGGCGATCGCCCGGTCGCGGACCTCGGGCCGGGCATTGGCGACCTGCGCCAGCCGGCGGGTGCCGATCTCGTCGCTGCCGTGGCCCATGCCGTTGCCATTGCCGTCGAGGATGTCCTTCATCACGTCGACGTCGTCGTCGATGTCCACCTTCACGGCACCCGTGCTGAACAGCGTCCCGCCGCGGGCGAACTCCTGCACGCAGCCGGCCCTGACGCCATGCACCGCAAACTCGGTCCGCGGCACGAGGTTGAGGCCCAGCGCCTGGTCGAGCTTGGAGGTGGCGACCGCCCGGCCGGACATGTTGGCGTCGGCCAGCCGGTCCGGGATGCCGGTGTTGCGGGCGGCCTCATGCGGCATCGGGCCGTCGCGGCGCTCGGCCTTGAACACGCCTTCGGTACCGTCCTGGTAGCGGATCTTGTCCACCGACGACATCGCACCGGAGGCAAAGCCGGCGTCGACGCCGACCTCGTTCTCGGGCACGAAGCGGGCCGTCGACATGTCGTGGCCGGTGAGCCTGCCGTAGAGCTCACGGCTCTTGTCGCCCAGGCCCTCCAAGAGGGTCCGGGTCCCGACCATCCGTGCCTCGATCCGGGCCACGTCGCCGGCATCGCCACCCTTGCGGAGGAGCTCGGTCTCCTTCTTGGCGAGGAAGCTCTGCGCCTTCTGCTGCAGCGCCTCGGTCCGCTCCAGCTTCTGCGCGTCCGACAGTCCGCCCCGATTCTGCACGACGTCGCGCTGGTAGGAATCGAGCGCCTTGAGCAGCGACTTGTAGCTGCCGCCCATGAAGATGTTGCGGGTCTCGCCGGCGATGGCCTTGAACTGCGTCGCGTTGATGATGCTGCCGCGCGGCGTCGGGACGGCCGGCGCCGCCAGCGCCTTGGCCACCCGCACCGCGGTATCGCGGGCACCCCGCGTCAAGGGCGCGCTGGCGCGATGCAGGGAGTCGGCCTGCGGGAAGGCCTTGTCGGCTATGCCTGCCCCGTACTTCAGGGCCAGGTTGGCCTTGAACCCGACCACCACTCGACGGTTGTCGCGGGCGATGCCCTCCGGCGTCTGCTGGACGTCACGGCCGCGCATCTCGCCGATCCGCACCGGGCCGCGCGGCACCTGCTCGCGCGGGCCGACGCGATCCAGCCCCACTGTCGGGCCGAAGCCAACGCCCACCGGTGTCGAGGCCATCAGGCTTCTCCCGTCCGCATCTCAGGCCCGAAAATGGTACATCGGCAGGACGCTGGCGGATGCCTCGGGCGCATCCTGCGACCTGTCCTCGATCAGCTTCATCCAGAACTCGGCCACGTCCACGAGGCCGGTCAGGAGGTTCTCGAAGCGCTGGCCGTCGATGGCCGCCGCCTTCTCCTGGTAGGCCAGCACGACGCTTCTGTCGCCCGGGATCACGCCGAGCGTGGCGCCACCCGTCCCGGCCCAGAGCACGTTGGCCTCCAGCAGCAACGGATAGACGGTATCCACCCGGTCCGGCGCAATCGTCCCAAGCCGGCAGTAGAGGGTGAGCAGATCGAGCGCGCCGTCATAGTCCATGTTCAGGACGATATTGTCGTCGAAGGTGAGCGCGCAGCCGCCATCCTCGTTTACCAGGACGCTCTGGTTTCCAGTGCCGGCCAAGCCGTCGAGAAGGCGCTGCAGCATCGTAGGCTCCACCACCGAGCCGGAAGGTGCCGGTCGGCCGAGACGATTACGCGCCAACGCCGGGGGCGAACAAGACCGCTGACTTGGCCTGGATTTCCCGGGAAGCCTTAGTTCATAGGGCGTGCCCTCAATTGAGCGAGATGACGTTGGCCGCGTGGTAGATGGCGCCGAGGAAGTGCACCGCCCGCTTATCGTACCGTGTGGCAATCGCCCGGAACTGCTTCAGCTTGGCGAAGAAGTTCTCGATCAGATGACGTGCCTTGTAGAGGTCCTTGTCGTAGAGGCGGCGTTCTTGGCGGTTGCCCATGGGCGGGATAACAGCCGTCTGGCCCGCCTCCGCCAGAGGATTGAGCACGCGCTCCTCGGCATCGAAGGCCTAATCAATCTCCTGCTTGGCTCGTCCGGCGGTCAGCCCGCTGGTCTCCACCAGGGTTTGGCCGGGGAAGGTCTTGGCGCTCTCCGGCCCCATCTCATCCAGGCAGACGACTACGCCTGCCTGGAGGCGGGGCAGTGTAGAGGCTCTCGATCCGCCCCTTTTTCCGCGAACGCAGGATCGACCCGCTCCCCGAACCACGTGCTCGTGCCGCCGCCAGCGCAAGCCTTCCTTGAGCAGGATCTCGTCGATCCGGCTGCGTTTGATCGCGATCCCTTGGTGCTCGCTCAGGTAGGCCGCCAGCCGGTCGAGCGTCCATGACCCGAACGGCAGGTCCAAGCGCTTGGGATCGGTCAGCGCGGTGGCGATCACCGTCGCCACCTGCTCGGGCGTATAGGTCGGCGGACGACCGGCGCGGGGCTGGTCCTCCAGCCCGAGCCAGCTCTTGAGCGTTGAAGCGCTGTGACCCAGTCGCGCACCGTGTAGGCGGTCAGGTGCAGCGCCGCCGCGATCGCCGGCGCCATCTGATCCTGGCTCGCCTGCCAGACGATGCGCGCCCGCTCGACCTGCCGCGCCGGGGCAGTGCGCGAATGGGCCAGCTTCTCAACCGCCGTCCGCTCCGCCTCGCTCAGCGCGCGCAGTCGTAGCCGTCGCATCAGGGCTCCTCCAGCTTGGGACAGCTCTGAAATGGAGCAACTTGCCGGATGAACCACTTAGTTCTTAGCATCGACGCAGGCTCCATTGCCAGGATTTGATGAACAGGACCGCACCAGAGCCGCGGTCCTGAGCGCCAGCTGCCCTGCGAGACGCTTGGTCCGGCTGCCTCGCCTCGACTCCTTCGTGCGCAATCCTCGCATTGTGGCCGGGCCGCGATGCTCTGCCTATTACCGCCCGAGCGACCTGCATCACATGGTACCGTATGCCCGTCGGCGTTTGACAGTGGCAGGCATGAGCAGCATTCGTGGGCTCAACGACCGCGTCACTGGGAACCTCCGCGTGCTCCTGCTCGAGATGATCGCCTCCGGCGTGGTGGCGACAGCCTTCCTCGACCTCTGGCAGCGCCTTCTTCGGCTGCTCACCGGCCTGCCTGCAGGCAACTGGGCCTTCGTCGGCCGCTGGTTCGTGCACGCGCTGCGCGGCCGCTTCATGCATAGCCCGATCGCCGCCTCCCCGGAGGTGCCGAACGAGCTCCCGATCGGCTGGGTGTTCCACTACGCCGTCGGGGTGGTCTACGGCGTGGTCTACGTCCTGCTCCTGCGCTACGGGCTGGGCCTCGAGCCCACGCTCCTCAACGGCCTCGTCTTCGGCGTGCTCAGCACCGTGGTGCCCTGGTTCTTCTTCATGCCGGTCATGGGTGCCGGCGTGCTGGGCAGCAAGACCCCCGCCCCGCTCAAGGCCTGCCTCCAGGCCCTGGCCGCCCACGCCGCCTTCGGCCTCGGCCTCGCGGTCGGTGCCATGGTGGTGTGAGGGCGACCGGTCCGCCCTACTTCGGCAGCTGCGCCTGCACGGTGGCGACGATCGCGTCCTTGTAGGCCTGGTCGCCCGTGGCGGCGGCGAGCTTCCTGAACTTGGCTCGCGCCTCGTCGTAGCGCTTGAGGCGGAACAGGGTCCAGGCCTCGATCGGGTCGAGCGAGGTGTCGCCGGGGACCAGGGCACGGCGGCGGCCGATGGCGACCAGGGCCTCCTGGTAGCGCTTGCCCTCGTAGGCATCGATCGCGCGCTGGAACTCGATGATCGCCTTGGTCGCCGTCTGCTGGTCGGCCGGCAGGGCCGCCGTGAGCTGGCTCGCGGTGTCGGTGTTGCCCGTCAGGGCGGCCACCAGGGCGGCACCCGCCTGGGCGCTGGCCTTCTGCTCGCCCGTGGCCGAGCCGTCCTTCATGGCGGACGTGAACTCGGTCAGCGCCTCCTGGTTGCGCTTGAGCGCCACCAGCGCCCAGCCCTTGTGCATCCGGGTCGCGGCGTCGGGCGGGGTGATCTTCGGGTACTGGGCCAGGATCCGGGCCGCATCCTTCTTCGGGTCGAGGGTGAGGAAGCGCTGGCGGTTGAGCTCGGACAGCATGGAAGCGACTTCGGGGCTCTTGGAAGCCCAGGTCTGCGCCAGCGTGATCGCCTCGTCGATCTGGCCCTGCTGGCGCCGGGCAAGGATCAGGCCGCGGGCCGCGTCCGGGGAATTGGTCCAGTCCAGGGCGGTCTGGAACCACTGGCCGGCCTCGTCATAGTCCTTGCGGTTCATGGCGTTCCAGCCGATCGCCATGGCGAGCTTCGGGTTGCGCTGGCTCTGGGCCTGCTGGATCGTGGCCTGGAGCTGCTCGGGGCTGATCGCGTCGCCCTTGTAGAGGGCGGTCTCGACCGCGGCGTCGCGCCGGGCGACGGCACGCTTGGCCATCGCCTCGCGGTCGGCCAGCGCACGGGCAAAGGTGCGCTCGGCCACGGCAGGGCGCTTCTTGGGCCGCTCGCGCCTGATCAGGTCGTCGAACAGGCCCAGATCCTCGAACTGCTCGGAGACCAGGATGCTGGCGACCCGGATATCGGCATTGTCGCAGGTGTCGACCAGGGTCGAGAACACCTGGCCCGCGGCCTTGCGCTGGCCCGTGTTCCACAACGCCCTGCCGGCGGCCCAGGCATTGTCGGGCGAGCCGCAGCCGAAGGCATTGGGGCTCCGCTCGCGCAGGCGGATGATCTGCAGCCAGTCGCTCTTCTTCAGCGCGGCTGCCACCTGCTGGCTGACCTCGCCGCTCTCGATCAGGTTCACAAGCTCGGCAGGCGGGGTCCAGCCCTCATGGAAGTTGCGCAGAGTCTCGACCTCCTTGCGCGCGGTGGCATAGTCGCGGCGCTCATAGGCGGCCCAGGCCCGCCTGGTGTCGATCGCGTTGGCCGGAAAGCGCCACGACGGCGACACCCGCTTCAGGCGCTCCATCTCGCGCTTGGCGGTGACCAGGTCGCCGGCCTTGTAGGCGGTCCAGAACCGGCCCACCGAGCTGCCGCTCTCGGCATCGGCGATCAGGTCCTCGATCTCCGCCGCCGCGGGGATCTCCAGGCCCTCGTGGAACGCCTGCACGGCCGCGATCTCGCGGCGGGTGGCGGCATAGTCGGCGCGCTCGAACGCAGCCCAGGCGCGGGTCAGGTCGACCGCATCGGGCGGGAAGCGCCAGGCGGGCGAGAGCTGCTGGAGGATCGTCATCTCGCGCTTGGCGGTGGCGAGATCGCCGCGGCTGTAGGCTTCCCAGAACCGGGTATCGTCCACCCCGGCCCGATTGGCACTCTGCGGATCGAACAGGTCGGCCGGCGGGGTCCAGGTCGGGTCCTGCTTCTTGAGCTGCTCGATCTCGGCGTTGAGCCGGGCATAGTCGTTGCGCGAGGCCAGGAAGTAGAGGAAGCCCAGCCGGCCCGAGCGGGCCACTGTGGTGGCGACGTCGGCCTGCTCGCCGGCATCGGCGGCGGCCGGAGCCTCGACCGCGGCCTGCTGCGCCCAGGCCTGGGGTGGGCCCGCTGCCAGGATCAGCGCAACGAGCGCCGCACCTCCCAGCTTCAGTCTGCGCGATGTCATCGTCCGGCCTCCGCGAACGCGATCTCGGTCAATAGTGCCAGGGAGGCGTCATAATACAGCATCCGGTCGAGGTCGGCCGCATCGGCCTTGGGCCCCGGCCGGCCGTCGATCGTCCAGGTGGCGATCGTCTGCACGCCCACGGGCAGGGGGTTCGAATCCGTGGTGTCGTTGATGAGGTTGACCCGGGCCGGGATCTGGTCGACGCCCGACATCGAGGCCCAGTAGGTGCGAATGCCCGAAAGCGCACTCTTCTGGTGCGCCGCGGCATCCCGCGACCAGAGCACGTAGAGCGGGACGCGCATCGCATCGTAGCCGTAATACTGGCCCATCTTCTCGGCGACCTTGAGGTCGCTGCCGACCAGCAGCCAGTCCGGCGGCAGCTTGTGCGCGCCGAACTTCGCCTGGTCGAGCAGCGTCCAGCCGGTCCGCGCGATGCCGTTCCACATCGGATCGTCGTGCTGGCCGAGATACTCGAAGGCGGGGAAGACCCAGTAGGCGAGGTTCAGCGTGACCGTGGGGTCGTGGACGAAGCCGTCGACACCCGGCAGCAGCACGGGCCCGTAGCGGGTCGGGCGCACGGCCTTGGCCTTCAGGTCGGCGAGGATCTCACGGGCGGGTGCCACGTAGCCCTGGTCCCCCCACTGGTCCGCAGCCCGCATCAGCGCCCAGGCCACCAGCACGTCGCCGTCGCTGGCATTGTTCATGTCGTCCACGGCACCCGAAGCGCCGCTGCCCGACGGCCGCCAGCGCCACGCCAGGAGCCGGTCCTTGCGGATCTGCAGGTTGGCCCGCGTCCAGGCCCAGAGCTTGTCGAACTGCTGCCGGTCGCCGAAGCTCTGCGCCAGCAGCATGCCGTAGCCCTGCCCCTCGCTGTGGCTTACCCCGCCATTGGCGGTGTCGACCACCCTGCCCTCGGGCCGGACATACTTGGCGACATAGCGCGACCAGACGCCGTTGTCGGTCATCGGAGCGGCGGCGGTGGCGCGGGGCTGGCCGGATGCGCAGCTCGCCAGGAGCGACATCAACAGTCCCATGATCAGAGCTCGCATCGGGGAGTCTCCCTCTAGGCTTGCGGTCCGGCGTGCGTCCGCCGCATCACCTGGCCCAGCCAGAACCAGGTCAGGACGGCGAGCAGCGTCAGCCAGACGAGGATGCCGACCAGCCAGTAGACCGGGCGGTCGGCCAGGAAGCTGGTCACGAACAGGATCTTCTCGGTGCCGGAGCCGCCGGCCTCGGCGAACGGCACGCGCTCGCGCAGGCGGGCGGTCACCATCTCCTGCGGATAGAGCCGCCAGCCGGCGATGTCGCCGTCGACCCGGTCCCAGAGCGTGGCGTCGATCAGGCCCGCCACCCCGCGCGAGAGCCGGCTGGGGTCAGCACCGGTGACGAAGGTGACGATGCGCTGGCTGCCGGGGGCGGCCAGCGTGCTCAGCACCACCCCGTCGAACGGGATCGCCGGCACCGGGAAGTAGGTGGATTCCGCGATCCTGGCGCGAAAGCGCGTGGTCGGCAGGGCCGACTGGAGCTTCCTTGCATATTCGGCCGTGGCGTCGACCGGATCACCCAGCCCGCGCGTTGCGGGCTCGGCCGCCTGGGCGGTGCCGACGAGCCCGCCCGCCAACGCCTGGAAGCGGCCGCCGACACCGGTCGTCTCCAGCACCGGGCGCATGGCCTGCGGCCGGGCATCGGGGCCGGATTCGAGCGCGGCGCGCAGCCGGTCGCGGGCGATCGGGGCCGCTGCCAGGAGGTCGTCCGGCAGGGCGATGACGGGCCCGACCACGAGCAGGTTGGCCTCGTTGCGCGGCGCCTCGTGGGTGATCTGCAGGCCCGGCAGGGGACGGCCGGTCATCTGGGTCATCTTCGCCAGCACCATGAGGGCGCTGGAGAAGGTCTGCGCGGAAGGGTCGGCCAGCAGCAGCGACGACGGCCGGGCCTGGGCCGGCTGCGAGAACGGGAAGCCCGTGGTGGCCAGCAGGCTGAGGTCGGGTGCCTGGATGGCGCGGGCGAAGACCGGGACCCGGATCCTGGAGCTCGGCAGGATGGTCACCGCCCTCTCGCCCTCGTTCCGACCATGGCAGGCCGCCACGTCGTCGGGCCCGAGGCTCGCCTCGAACACCATGTGGTTGGTGCCGGGGCGGAAGGAGTTGAGGAGGATGGTCACCCGCTTGCCGCGGATCTGCCCGCCGGCGGTGTCGTCCAGCGGGACGTGGGTCACGTGCTGGCCGTTCACCAGCACGTTGATGACGGCGTAGCGCGACAGGTTCGGCACGTAGTCGTAGTCGAGGATGAGGTCGGCCTTGCGGTTGTCGAGCGCGTAGAAGTCGATCGGCAGCTCGATGTCGACCGCCGGCTCGTAGCGCTTCGAGGACGAGATGCGGCGCACCGAGAAGCCGATATCGCCCAGCGCCACCTCCTGGCCGCCCACCAGCGCCGGCGTGGCCGGCGGGGCCGAGGCCTGCCGCGGCCCGAAGCTCACGGCCGGCTGCGGCGGCAGCGGGCCTGCGAGGTCGGTCAGGCGTGCCGCCGCCTGGAAGAGGGCCGCATCGTCGACACCGCTGACCACGAGCACCGGCGCCTCGCCCGCACCCAGGCCCGAGACCAGCTCCAGCCGCGAGCCGCCCGAGGCGACCTGCGCTGCGGGGCCGGTGAGTGCCTGAAGCTCGCGGTCGGTCCCCACCAGCATGGTGGTGACGGGCGTGCCCTGCGGCAGTCCGGGAAGGGTGGTCTGCAGCGCCCGCTCCAGATCGGGGAAGCCGCTGCGCGGCCCGACCCGCACCTGGGCGATCCTGAGCGGCCGGTCGGCGCCGTGCCGGAGCGCATAGCCCTCGGCCGCCAGCGCCACCGACTGGAGGAGTGCCGGCCGCGGATCGTTGCCCACGGTGAGGATCGCCAGCACGCCGGGCTCGGCCAGCGGCGCCCCGGGGTCGAGTGCCGCCAGCGTCGGCCGTGCGGCACCCTTCTGGTAGGTCATCAGGAGGTAGGAGTTGACCGGATCGGCCTGGGCCCAGAGGTCGCGCACGGTGATCGGCCCGCAGGGTGCCGGCGTGCGCAGCTCGCTCGTGAACACGAGCCGGTTGCCGGCCGGCTTGAAGAGCTGAACCGGCAGCTGCAGGGTGACGCGGCTGACCTCGCCATCGTTGCGCAGCGGCAGGTCGCCCAGCGGCTGGCCGTTGATCTCGGCGCGCACGCGGCTGTTCTGGATGTCGAGGTTGCGCGAGTTGACGAAGTTCATGCGCAGCTCGGCCGAGACCAGCCGGCCGGTGACCGGCACCGGCAGGCCGATCTCGAGCCGGTCCTGGAAGCCGTTGAGCTCGGGCAGGCTCGTGCCCACGACCTGGCTGAGGAGCGGCACCACCTGGAAGGCGAGATCGGGGGTCTGGGCCTGGGCCGTCGCCGCTCGAGGCTGCGAGAGCGCAGCCACGACACAGCAGGCGAGTCCGGCCATGAGCCGCAGGGCACGCATCGCTCAGGGCTCCTGCACGGCGAGGGCGGGCACGGAGCGGCGGGTGCGCCCGCCGCCGAGCAGGCGCCACACGCCGCGGCTGAAGAGGTAGAGGATGGCCACGACCGCCGGGCGACGGCCGCGGCGGCGGGTCATGAACTCCTGCCAGCGCTCGCTGGAGCCGTAGTTGAGGCGGACGAGGTCGGCCTCCTCGGCCAGCGACTGCGGCAGGAGCCGGACCTGGAGGTCGATCAGCCTGCCCACCCGCCGCTCGCGGATGACGCTGGCGCGGATGCTCGAGGGAGCGTTCTTGCCCGGCGGCACGAACTGCAGCTCGACCGCCCCCTTGCAGGTCAGGCGCTTGGCATCCTCGCGCGAGACCCGGACGTGCGCGAAGCGCGGCCCCGACTCGGCGATGGTCACCTTCGCCTCGCCGTCGCTCGTCACCAGCTTCGCCTCCTTGTTGAGCGGCAGGACGTCCGCCTCGGGCGGGCGGCCGCGCTCGAACATGGCGGCCAGCGCCGTCAGCGCCGCCAGGAGGTTCAGGAGGTTCCAGATCATGACGATGGTGAGGTGCTGCTGCTCGGCGGGATAGGTCACGAAGCGGTACATGCCGAAGAGCTGTGTGGCCAGGATGACGCCCATCAGGCCCGCCACCGGCCAGATATGCTCGGAGACATAGTCGCCCTCGGCGGCACCGCCCTTGGGCGTCACCTTGAAGGTGGGCTTGCGCGGGCTCCGCACGACCGAGGCGATGGCCGGCATCAGGAACGGCGCCTGCAGCATCTCGTAGACGTCGGACTGGAACGGCATCCGCAGGCGGCCGAAGGTGTAGTTCGCGAGCAGGGCCGTGGTCACCAGATGCGGCAGCGCGAAGGCCAGGAACTCGTTCAGGTTGGCCTCGAAGATCTCGAGCGAGAACCAGATGTAGAACATCGGCGCCAGGAGGAAGATGAAGCGGGTGACCGGGAAGGTCCAGTAGAGGGCAGAGCTCAGATAGGCCAGACGCTGGGCGAAGCCGAGGCGGCCGTACATCAACGGGTTCTTCAGGATGAGGAGCTGGATCATGCCCTGCGCCCAGCGGCAGCGCTGGAGGAGGAAGGCGGACATCGATTCGGGCGAGAGCCCGGCCACCATCGGCCGGTCGACATAGAGGCTGTGCCAGCCGCGGGCATGCAGCTCGCAGGCGGTCTCCGCATCCTCGGTGATGGTGGAGGAGGCGAGCCCGCCCACCGATTCCAGGGCCTTGCGCCGGATCAGCGCCGCCGAGCCGCAGAAGAAGGCGCCGTTCCAGAAGTCGAGCCCGCGCTGGATCGCGGCGTAGAACATCTCGATCTCGCCCGGCATCTGCCGGAACACGCCCAGATTGTGCTCGATCGGGTCGGGATTGCTGAAGAAGTGCGGGGTCTGGACCAGGAACAGGCGCTCGTTGCCGAGGAAGTGGGGAACCGTGTTCTGCAGGATGTCCTGGGTCGGGATGTGGTCGGCGTCGAGGATGAGGATCAGGTCGCCCGTGGTGCGCGGCAGCGCGGCGTTGAGGTTGCCGGCCTTGGCGTGCTCGTTGCGCGCCCTCGTCATGTAGACGCAGCCGAGCTCGGCGCAGAGTGCCTTCAGCTCCTCGTGGCGGGCCAGGGCCGCGGCGGCCTTGGCGGGATCCTTGTCGCCCCGCTTCTGCTCGCTGCCGCCGTCGTCCAGCAGGTAGACCGTGTGCCGGCCCGCCGGATAGTCGATCTGGGTCGCCGCCAGCAGCGTCGTGCGCAGGAGCTCGGGCTCCTCGTTGTAGGTGGGCACGTAGACGTCGACGGTCGGCACCTGCTCCGGCGGCAGGGCCGGCAGCCGGATGGCTGCCATCCGTGACTGCACCGGGCGGATGTTGACGAAGAGGCCGAGCAGGAAGCTCACGAAGGTGAGCACTTCCGCGAGATAGACCAGGAGGCCGGGGATGAAGCCCGGCGCGCCCACGGGCGGCAGCGTGTAGAAGATGCGCCAGGCGTGGTAGCGGACCGAGATGAAGGCCGCCAGCAGCATCACCATGAGGCGGGCGAAGCCGCCGAACTCGAACAGGTTGGCGGTCAGGATCGCCAGGACCACGAGGCCCGCCAGCCAGACCTGGCCTTCGAGGCCCACATCCAGTGCGGCCACCGGCAGCAGCGTGGCGAAGAGGATGGTCCACAAGGCCCGGTAGCGCGCCAGCACGTGCTCCGGTGGTTCGGTAGCCGTGGTGACGAACCGGTGCCCGCTGTCCGGGCTTGTCGCTGCCTGAGCCATGCTCACCCTTCCGACCTGTTCTTGCGACCGGCTGGGAGCTAAATCGGATCGGTCCGTGCTGCTGTGATCTTCGACACGGTCCGACCCGGCTCAGCGGTCGTGGCGTTCCTCGTCCCTAACTATTTGCATCATGCCCGCATCGTCCGTCCCATAGCATGGGACAATGTGCATATCGGGAAGACCGGCCGCACGCAGCGGCGTACGCTCAGGCCCCGCCCGCATGGACGATGCGGTAGACGTCGAGATCGGCGAAGCTGCGCAGCAGCGGCTCCAGCTCCAAGGCCGGCGCGCAGACCCGCATGGTCTTGAAGATGCGGCTGGGCTCGGGCTGCCAGCGCTGGTCGGCAGGCTCCACCTCCTGCCAGGCGAGCACGCAGGCCGAGCCGTCGGGATAGTTGGCCGGGAGCAGGCCGATGGTGCCGCCGGGCACGGCCCGGGTCTGGGCGGCACCGGCCTGGACGTCGTCCGGGAAGTGGGTGCCCAGGAGCTCCAGCCGCTGCGCCGGGTCGATCTCGTAGGATGCGGTCGCCGGGGTCCGCTTCCGCGACCGCGTGTAGGGCGAGACCATGTCGACGGCGACGGTGATCTGGTTGGTGCCCGGGGCCGTGCTCGCATTGGCGAGGACGATCTCGGCCACGATCTCCTCCGTGCCGATGCTCCTGACCCTGCCGCCCAGGGGCTCGAGCAGGGCGTTGGCAGGGATGGCCGGGGCGATCTGCTCCGGCGTCAGGGATCGCCACTGCCCGGCCGGGTAGCCGCCCGGTGCCGCAGGCCCCGAGGGCGTGGAGGCAGCACAGCCCGCCAGGAGCGAGACCAGGCTCACCACGAGGGAATGGTGGCGCATCGCATGTCTCCCAACCGCGCAACGCAGCATAGGCGCCTTGCCGCGGCAGCAACAGCCAACGAACGCATCCGCCGCGACCGTCATGCAGCCCGGCCGGCATCGCTGTGCCCGGGATCACAGCCCGGCGTCATTTCTCGACCATCCCGCCGGCTCGGCTGTGGGCTATCTCACCGCCAGGAACAGAAGCCTCTGCAAAGCTGCACCCAGCAGCAAGGGCATGCGGCAGGCATGCGGCAGCGGAGGAAACGACGATGCTCAGCATCGAGAGGCTGTGGAACGCACTGGCTCTGGGCGGCGTCCTGAGCGCCCTTCTGGCCACCGCCGGCGTGGTCAATCTCGGCAACCTCCCCCATCTGCCGTCCTTCAGTCCGAGCTGGGGCGGCACGACTGAGACGGCCACCCTGGCCCTTCCCGCCCCCACGCCGGCGTCACCGCAGCCCTTCGCAGCACCGCTCCAGGCGACGCTGGTCACGACCGAGGGCCCGAACCCCACCTTGCGGGCGCAGGACGAGATCAGGGCCACGCTGCTGACCACCACCGAAGCCTATGCCTACTGCTATTATGCCGACGGGGCCGGCAGCATCAGCCGCATCTACCCCAACCGCTTCAGCCCCGACCCGCTGGTGCGCGGCGGCAGGCTCGAGCTCCCCGACAGCACGGGCGCCTTCGCGCTGGTGGCCGACCGGCCGAACCGGACCGAGGAGGTCCGCTGCATGACCGCCACCAGCGACCTCGGCGCACGGCTCCCCGGCGTCCTCCAGGCCCAGGACCTGGCACCCCTTGAGGTGGCCTCCCTGAACGACATCACCAGCATGTTCCGTGGCCTGGGTGCCCAGGTGGTCGAAGCCCGCCTCGTGGCCCATGTCGAACCCTGATCGCTCAGTACCCGGGTTTGTCTTGAACCGTGACCCATGAGGCTGGCTCTCTCTGCGGCAGGGACACGCCGGCGACGGTTGCCGGCGTCCAAGGTCGGATGACAGCCTTGAAGGCAGTCCTGCTCGCGGCCACCGTGCTGCTTTCGCTGGGCGGCGGCATCGCCGCTGCGGCGGAGGTCGATCTCGACCGCTGGCAGCGGCTGAGCACGCGTGGGGTCGAGCAGGCCAATGCCGGGCGGCTGGAGGAGGCCGAGGAGAGCCTGCGGGCGGCCTACATGCTGGCCTCGGGCCTGCGCGAGACCGACCCGCGCCGGGCCACCACCGCCAACAATCTGGGCTTCGTGCTGCACGCGAGCGGGCGGCCGGAGGCCGCGATCCCGCTCTATGAGGAAGCGCTGCGCCTGCGGGAGGCGGCACTCGGGCCCGAGCACCCGGCCGTGGCGCAGAGCCTCAACAACCTGGCCGAGGCCCTGCGGGCACTTGGCCGGGCATCCGAGGCGCTGCCCCTGCACCGCCGGGCACTGGCGATCCGGCGCACGAGCCTGGGTGCCGGCCACCCCGAGACGGCGCAGAGCCTGAACAATCTGAGCGTGCTGCTGGGTGGGCTGGGCGAGCAGGTGGAAGCGCAGGCGCTGGCGGGCGAGGCGCTCAAGGTCCGCCTCGAAGCGTTCGGCCCCGACCACCCGTCCGTCGCCGAGACCCGGGCCAACCTCGCGGCCCTGGCCTACGGGCGCGGCGACATGGCCGAAGCCGAGCGCCTCTACCGGGAGGTGCTGGCGGCGGAGGAGCGGCGGCTGGGTCCCGACGCCCCTGCCCTGGCCCTCACGCTCTCGAACCTGGCCCAGACACTCTCCCGGCAGCAGCGCGCCGCCGAGGCGCTGCCTTTGTTCGAGCGGGCGCTGGCGATCCGCACGGGCCAGGTCGGCGAGGAGAGCCTGGCCGCAGCCCAGAGCCGCCGCGACCTCGCGGCCACAGCAGCCGAGACCGGAGACCTCGAGCGGGCGCAGGCCCTGCTGGAGGCGAGCCTGGCCACCCAGGAGCGCCTGCTGGGGCAGGAGGATCCGGCGCTGGCCGCCACGCTGACCGACCTCGCCGAGGTCCACAGGCGGCAGGGCGACCTCGATGAGGCTGCCCCGCTGCTGGCGAGGGCGCTGGCCACGGAGGAGCGGCAGGGCGAGGAGACGCCCGGCCTCGCCACCATGCTCAACAACCTGGCCGCCCTGCACTACCGCCGCGGCGCCTATCGCGACGCCCTGCCCCTCCTCGCCCGCGCGCTGCGGCTCGAGGAGCAGGCGCACGGGCCCGACTACCCGGAGCTTGCGGTCACGCTCGACAACTACGCCGCCGTGCTGACCGAGCTCGCCCGCCCAGCCGAGGCCGAGGCGGCGCGCCACCGGGCAGACGCGATCCGGCTGACCCAGGCACGCCGGGCGCCGTAGCCGCGCCCGATCCCGTGCTACTCTCTCGCTGCGGCGAGTCCTTTAGAGCGTCTTCAGCATCCCGCCGTCGACGAAGTAGGTCGAGCCCACCGAGTAGCTGGCACGGGCCGAGCACAGGAAGACGAAGAAGTCGGCCATCTCCTCCGGCGTGGCGAAGCGCCTGATCGGCGCGTGCTCGTCGGCCACGCTCTGCAGATAGGCCTCGTAGTCGCCGCCTTTGCCCTCGGTGAGCTGCTTCGCGGTCTTGACCCAGTCGGGGGTGAGGACGAGGCCGGGGTTGATGGCGTTGACGCGGATATTGTCCTTGACGACCTCGTTGGCGAGCGTCTTCGAGAACATCACGAGGGCCGCCTTGGTGACGTTGTAGATCGGCTCGTACCAGAGCGGCTGGCTGGCGCAGATCGAGGCGTTGTTCAGGATGACACCGCCGCCGCGCCGGCGCATCGACGGGACGAGCCCGCGGGCGAGCCTGACGGCCGCCATCACGTGCAGGTCCCAGTAGTACTGCCACTTCTCGTCCGGCGCCTCCATGATGGTCTCGTTGCTGCCGGTCCCGGCATTGTTGACCAGGATGTCGGCCCCGCCGAACTCCTGCTCGGCGGCTGCGACGAGGGTAGCGGTGCCTTCGGCGGTGGCGACGTCGCAGGGGACGCCGATGGCGCGTACGCCGTGCCGGTCGCGGACGGCGGCTGCGGCCTCGCGCGAGGCGGCCAGCGTCGCGGGCGGCGAGGACGAGGTGGGCACCTTCCGCAGCCAGCCCGTGCGCCACCGCGAGCCCGATGCCGATGCTGCCGCCGGTGACGACGGCGACCTTGTCCCGCAACCCGAGATCCATGCTCTTGCTTCCCTCGCCTGATCGGGGTCGAGGCTAGCCGGCGGCGATGGCGTCCGCCAGCGCCACGAGCCGCTGGGCCTCGGCGACGTGCAGGTTCTCGACCAGCTTGCCGTCGACGACCACGACGCCCTTGCCGGCAGCCCGGGCCTCCTCGAAGGCGGCGATGATCTTGCGGGCGTAGCCGACGGCGTCTGCGGAAGGGCCGAACGCCTCGTTCGCGGCTTCGATCTGCTTCGGGTGGATCAGGGTCCTGCCGTCGAAGCCGAGCTCGCGTCCCTGCTGGCAGGAGGCGGCGAAGCCCTCCTGGTCATTGAGGTCGAGATAGACGCCGTCGACGATGGCGATGCCGGCGGCACGGGCGGCGAGGAGGCACAAGCCGAGCGAGGGGAGCATGGGCAGGCGCATGCCGGTGTGCAGGGCGTGCAGGTCCTTGGTGAGGTCGGAGGTGCCCATGACGAGGCACTGCACGCGCGGGTGGTCGGCGATCTCCAGGGCCTGGAGGATGCCGCGCGGGGTCTCCATCATGCACCAGATCGGCAGGTCCGGCGGGCCGCCGGCGGCATCCAGCACGGCGCAGGCGCGGCGGACCATATCCGCACTCTCGACCTTGGGGAGGAGGATGGCGTCGGCGCCGGCCCTGCCATGGAGGCGAGGTCCTCGTGGCCCCAGGGGGTGTCGAGGCCGTTGGTGCGCACGGCGAGCTCGCGGCGGCCGTAGGCGGGCTTGGCGGCGAGCGCCCTGGCGATCTCGGCCCGGCCCTGCGCCTTGGCGTCTGGGGCCACGGCGTCCTCGAGATCGAGGATCAGCGCGTCGGCCGGCAGCGAGCGGCCCTTCTCCAGGGCCCGCGCGTTCGAGCCCGGCATGTAGAGGACGCTGCGGCGGGGGCGGACGGTCGTGGGCATGGGGCAGGTCCTGGGCTGGTGGGCTGGCGGTGGGTCTAGGCGGCATGCCCACAGCGGCCAATGCGGCTACCCGTCAGATCAGATGGCGCGATAGGTCCGGCGGCACCTTCAGCCGGCGATCGTTGGTGAGGAACACGTCGCAGCTTGCGGCGAGGGCTGTCGCGACGTGGATCGCGTCGGGCAGGGCAAGGCGGTACGCCGCTCGCTGCCGGGCAGCTTCGATGAGCACCGCACGGGTCACTGGGAACACCGTGAGGGTCTTTGAGGACTGAAGGAAGGCGTCGTACTCGGAAGCTACGTCCGGGCGCTGCAACTGGAATGGTCCGACCAGCAGCTCCGCCAAGGTGAGCTCGCTCGTGACTCCGGCGAAATGCCCCTGCTGAAGGGCCGCCAGCAACTGGCCCAGGAAGTCCGCATGGGCCTCGTATCCTTCCAGAGCGTAGATGACGATGTTGGTGTCGAGATAAACCCTTCTGCCAAGAAGAGACGTCAGCGCTCCCATTCGTCGCGCAGTTTGCGGATGAAGGCGTCCGCCTCTTCCGGAGTCTTGTAGATACCCTTCCCGGCACCGATGAAGTCGACCAAGCGCCGCTTGGGCAGTGCGGCGAGCTCGTCCTTGGCTTTCTGGATCTCCTGCCTCAGGACGTGCGCTATCTGCTGCCGCTTCCCTTCGGGCAGCTCATCGGCTTCACGGAGGATGGTCTCAAGAGCTTGGTCCATGCAAGTTTCCTAGCACAACGTCCGGACGATCAGAAAGCGTCAGGTCCGCCACCGATTGCCAGCCCCCCGCCGCTCCGCCACCTCCGCGATCCGCGCCCGGAGCCAGGCGAGCGCCGGGTCGGCGTCGGTGCGGGTGAGCCACATCATCTCGACCATGAAGGGGCCGATGTCGAGCGGGAGCGGGAGGATCGCGAGGCCCAGCGGGGCACCGGCGGCTACCGCAAGGCTGCGCGGGAAGACGACGGTGAGATCGCTGTCGCGGACCAGGTGCGGGGCCAGGAGGAAGTGAGGGACCGCGACGGCCACGCGGCGGCGGAGGTCCAGGGCGGCGAGGGCCGCGTCGGCGATGCCGCGCGGGCTGCCGCCTGGAGCGACCAGGACGGCGGGGAAGGCGGCGAGGCGTTCCGGGGTAAGCTCGCCCTCCTGGAGCGGGTGACCGGGGCGGACCAGGAGGACGAACTCCTCCATCAGCAGCGGACGCTTCAGGGCGTTGGGCGGCGGGGCCCAGAAGACGCCCAGGGCCAGGGCCACCTCGCCGGACTGCAGCCAGGCATTCACCTGGTCGTGATCGGCCGTGCGGACCACGAGGTCGATCCCCGGGGCCTCGCGCGCGAGGGCGCAGAGCAGGTCCGGGAGCACGGCCAGGGCCGCGATGTCGGTGGCGGCAAGGCGGACGGTGAGCTGGGCGCGCTGCGGATCGAACTCGACCGGCGGCCGGAAGGCGTCGGCGACGGCTGCCACCGCCCGCTGCACAGGCTCAAGCAGCGTCTCAGCATGCGGCGTCAACTCCAGGCCGCCATTGGACCCACGCACGAGCAAGGGATCGCCGATCAGCTCGCGCAGGCGGCGGAGCGCGTTGCTCGTGGCCGGCTGGCTGAGGCCGATGCGGCGGCCGGCGGCAGTGACGCTCCGCTCCTCGAGCAAAGCCGCAAGCACCTTCAGGAGGTTGAGGTCGATTCCACCTACATTCATCGCGTGAATGCCGCTCATTACATCATTCGATTTGGCGATAGGATATGTCTGGAATCATACTAAACCGCGTCTAGTTTGAGAACCTGAGTTTCTCCTCCTCGGGATCGAGCTGGTCTTTGACCCAGAGGCGGTCGGCGAGGACGAAGGGCTGTTGATTGACGCGGGCCTGGAAGGCGGCGATGCGACGGGTGAGGTCGTCCCGGCTGGGATGGCAGTGATGGTAGGTCACGTCCTCGCGCAGCCAGCGCCACAGCGCCTCGACCGGCATCAGGTCGGGGCTGTAGCCCGGCAGCGGCATCAGCTCGATGTTCAGCGTCGCCGCCGCGTCCCGCACCGCGCCGGCCCGGTGGTATGATGCGCCGTCCCACAGCACGACCAGCGCCCGGTCCGGGTGCTCGTCGCGCAGCCGACGCAGCACGTCGATGGTGTGCGCGCCGTTGGCGCGCGGGTAGGGCCACAGCCGCACCTGCGCTTCGTTGTAGAGGTAGAGGCCGTAGAACGAGACCTTGGCCGAGAGACCCGGCGAGCTGGAGGCCACCCACAGCCGCTGGCCGCGTGCGGCCCAGCCATAGCCGAGGTCGGCATCCTGGTGGATGTGGGCCTCATCCAGGTAGACGAGAAGGTGCTGGTCACGCTGGGCCGCGGCCAGCACGCTTTGCAGCTGCTCGACGAACGCCTGCCGCCGCACCGGGTCGGCCCGGCCGAGCAGCTTCTTGGCCTTCTTCCAGCTCAGATCGAGACGGTGCAGAGCCGCCCGGATCGTCTCGCGGCAGCAGATCCGGCCGAACCGCTCACGCACCCAGGCGACCAGGCGCTTGAGCGTCCAGCGGGGGGCCGGCTCGGCGCCGGCTACAAGCGGGGCGGCCGCGGTGCGCTGGGCGGCGCGGATGGCTTCGCCAAGGCCAGCCTCGATGCGGGGACAAAGGGGGGACGACCGCCGGTGCGGCGGTAAACCAGAGCGTCAGGGCCGTGCACATTGTAGGTGTGCAACCAACCCATCACGGTCTGTGGATGGCGGCCCGCGCGCAGGGCGATGCAGGTGGCGCCACGGCTCCCTTGCACGATGTCGTAGAGGGCCAAGAAGCGTTCACGGGTGCGCCGGTGCGGCGCGCTCACCGCTAGCCGGCGCAGATCCTCGGGCGTCTGACCCCAGCGGGCATGCTCAACCAACAACATGACGGAACAGGACACCTCCTGGCACTACTGAGCTGTCCCATCCTACCCCAACCGGCAACCAAAACTATCGGTCTCGAACTGGTCACGGTTTAGCTCCAGCCTGCGACGCAGGGCCGGCCCCGAGCCGGCCACGAGGGAGAACGCCCGATGCTCAGCCTGAAGGTCAATGGGCAGACCCATGAGGTGGATGTCGAGCCCGACACGCCGCTGCTCTGGGTGCTGCGCGACCATCTGCATCTCACCGGCACCAAGTTCGGCTGCGGCCAGGCCCTGTGCGGCGCCTGCACCGTCCATATCGACGGCCAGGCGATGCGCGCCTGCGCCACCCCGGTCGAGGCCGCGGTCGGCACCGAGGTGACGACGATCGAGGGCATCGCCGGCGACGAGGCCAAGGCGGTGCAGACCGCGTGGCAGCGGCTCGACGTGGTCCAGTGCGGCTACTGCCAGTCGGGCCAGATCATGACCGCGGTGGCGCTCCTGGGCGGGAACCCCAAGCCCACCGACACCGACATCGACGGCGCGCTCACCGGCAATATCTGCCGCTGCGCCACCTACCACCGCATCCGCGCCGCCGTCCACGAGGCGGCCCGCCTCCTGGAGGCCTGAGCCATGCTGGCAATCAAGCGCGACCTGCCCGTGCGGCCCTCCCGGCGCGGCTTCCTGATCGGTGCCGCCGCAGCCGGCGCCGGGCTCACCATCGGCTTCCAGGTGCCGCTCCGCCGTGGCGCGGCGGCCGAGCCGGACGCGGTCAACCCGCTGATGGCCTATGTCCGCATCGCCCCCGACAGCACGGTGACGGTGCTCTCGGCGCACATGGACGGTGGCCAGGGCATCTATACCGGGCTGGCGACCCTGGTCGCGGAGGAGCTGGACGCGGACTGGAGCCAGATGCGGGCCGAGGGCGCCTGGGGCAACCCCAAGCTCTACGGCAATCCCGCCTGGGGCGGCGCCATCCAGGGCACCGGCGGCTCGTCGAGCATCCCAGGCTCCTGGGAGCGCTACCGCAAGGCGGGGGCGATCGCGCGCGCCATGCTGGTCGAGGCCGCGGCCCAGGAGCTGGGGCGTGCCGGCGGGCGAGATCCGGGTCGAGAACGGCACGCTCAGCCACGGCTCGGGCAAGTCCGCGAGCTTCGGTGAGCTGGCCGACAAGGCCGCTACCCTGCCTCCACCTGCCGACGTCAAGCTCAAGGACCCCTCGGCCTGGGTTTATATCGGCAACGAGAAGCTGCGGCGGCTGGATTCGGTCGACAAGACGACGGGGCGGCAGCAGTTCCCGATCGACGTCTACCTGCCCGGCATGCTGACCGCGGTCATCGCCCACCCGCCGCGCTTCGGCGCCAAGGCGAAGGCGTTCGACGCCACGGCGGCCAAGCAGGTGAAGGGCGTGGTCGACGTGGTCGAGACGCCGCGCGGGATCGCGGTCGTGGCCAAGGATACCTGGTCGGCCATCAAGGGGCCGCGAGGCGCTCACGGTGGAGTGGGACGAGAGCGGGGCCGAGCAGCGCGGCAGCGACCGCCTGATGAGCGAGTACAAGGCCCTGTCCCGCTCCGGCGAGGGAGCGGCGGTGGCACGCCAGGAGGGCGACGCCGCAGCTTCCATGGCGGGTGCCGCCAAGGTGGTCGAGGCCGAGTTCGAGTTCCCCTATCTCGCCCACGCGGCGATGGAGCCGCTCGACGCCGTGGCCCGGTTCGAGAACGGCGTGCTCGAGATCTGGGCCGGGCACCAGATGCCCGACGTCTACCAGAAGGTGGGTGCCGACATCATGGGCCTCGAGCCCGGGCAGGTGAAGCTGCACGCGATGACGCCCGGCGGCTTCTTCGGGCGCCGGGCGGTGGCCGATGCCGACATCATCGTCGAGGTGGTGAGCACGCTGAAGGCGATCGGCGCCAAGGCGCCGGTCAAGGTGCTGTGGACGCGCGAGGACGACATGAAGGGCGGCCGCTACCGGCCGGCCTACCACCACGCGATGAAGGCCGGCCTCGACGCGCAGGGCAACCTGGTCGCCTGGCAGCACCGCATCGTCGGCCAGTCGATCGCGGCGGGCACGCCGTTCGCGGCCGGGCTGGTCAAGCACGGCGTCGACGACACCAGCGTCGAGGGGGCATCGACCCTGCCCTACCGCATCCCCAACATGACCGTCGACCTGGTGACGACCCAGGTCGGCGTGCCGGTGCTGTGGTGGCGCTCGGTGGGCTCGACCCACACCGCCTACTCGACCGAGGTGTTCATCGAGGAGGTGGCGGAGGCCGCCGGCAAGGACCCGCTCGAGTTCCGCCGCGCCCTGCTCAAGGACGACCCGCGCTATCCACGGCGTGCTCGACCTCGCGGCCGAGAAGGCCGGCTGGGGCACGCAGCCGCGCCAGGGGCTGCATCGCGGCATCGCCGTGCACAAGTCGTTCGACACCTATGTGGCCCAGGTGGCCGAGATCTCGATCCGGCCGGACGGCATGCCGAAGGTCGAGCGGGTGGTGTGCGCGGTGGACTGCGGGATCGCGGTCAACCCCGACATCATCAGGGCGCAGATCGAGGGCGGGATCGGCTACGGGCTGGGGGCGATCCTGAAGGGCGAGATCACGCTCAAGGACGGGCTGGTCGAGCAGGGCAACTTCGACGGCTATCAGGTGTTGACCATCGACGAGATGCCCAAGGTGGAGGTCCACATCGTGCCCTCGCAGGTCAGCCCCACGGGTGTCGGCGAGCCCGGCGTGCCGCCGATCGGGCCAGCTCTCGCCAACGCCTACTATGCCGCCACCGGCAAGCGGGTCAGGGTGCTGCCCTTCACCCGCAACACCAGCGGGACCGCCTGACCGATGCGCTTTCCCTACCTGCTCGCGGCCGCCGTCCTGGTCTCCCAGGCTGCGGCCGCAGCCGACCTGCAGTCGCCTGAGGCCTTTGCCGGGATCGGCGACGAGAGCGCCCGCTCGGTGGCCCTCTTCACCGAGGCCGGCAAGGTGCTGCAGCATCCGCGCTGCGTGAACTGCCACCCGGCGGGCGACCGGCCGCTGCAGGGCGAGGACGCGCACCTGCACATCCCGGCCGTGCAGCGCGGCGACGGCGGGATCGGCGTCGAGGGCCTGCGCTGCACCACCTGCCACCAGACCGCCAACTACGACCCGGCCGGGGTGCCGGGCCACCCGGAATGGCACCTGGCGCCGATCGAGATGGCATGGGCTGGCAAGTCGCTCGGCCGAGATCTGCCAGCAGATCAAGGACCCCGCCCGCAATGGCGGCAAGAGCATGGCGGCCCTGATCGAGCACTCGGCCCACGACTCGCTCGTCGGCTGGGGCTGGGCCCCGGGACAGGGCCGGGAGCCCGCACCGGGCACGCAAGCGCAGTTCGGCGCCCTGATGGCGGCGTGGGCCGATACCGGGGCGGTCTGCCCGCAAGGGTGAGGCCAGGAGGCAGACCGGTCCACAATTCTGAGCCACCGCTCTGCGCTTGAGCGGCCACGGGTAAGGCCGTGGCCTGCTCGGCCCGGGTCTGGGCGGTTGTCCTGTAGTCATGCCGCTCGATGATCCGGGATTTGCTGTAGGTCTGCCGTAAGGCGAGAAGCGCCAGGCGCAGTTCCCCAAAGGTGCGGAAGCGGCGGACCCATAACAGGAGCAGCCGTTCCCATCCGGTTCGCCGGCGAAGGCCGGCAAGCCATCGATGCGGAGGAAGCGGCTCTCGGCCTGGAAGTGGCTGACGTACTGACTGCCGTGATTGTGGCGGAGCCGAAGGCCAGCGGCGATGCCCTCAGCGAAGCCCCATGGCATTGGCGGACGGCCTGCTTGACCGGCGGAGGGCTGGGGGCGATCGGCGTTGCGGCTGGCCCTCGCCAGTCATGACCGAGGTCAGGTCGGTGCCCCACATGACATCCACCCGCCCGGTAGTGATCGCGCCATCCTGGGCCCGCGAGCCGTGCGGCCGGCACGCTGGTGCTCCAACAGCCGCTTCTCGCGCATGAGCCGCAGAACGCGGCGCCGGCTGGTGCGGATGCCGGCAAAGCACAGCCGGGCCCACAGCTTGCGGTAGCCCTCGCCATGAAAGGGGCTGTCCCTGAGCAACTCACAGATCGCCGCCACCAGGCCTTCGTGCGTCATCACGCCTTTGCGGCCCGGGCCGTTTGCGGACGGGCCTCCTTCGAGTGATGACGGTGTCGGTAAATGGTGGCCCGTGACACGCCCCAGAGGCGGCTGACCCGATCGAGGCCATAGACCTTGTCCGTGGAGGGCGAGACCTGCCGGCTCATCACACTTGGGGTCCCGACGCGGCAGTACGCGTGGGGTGGAGCTCGGTCTCCGGGGCCAAAGAGCCTGCCCCTGACCTGATCGGAGGGCGCAGCACCTCCAGCCCCTCGATCTTCGCCTCCAAGAGCTCGGCCGCGGTCACACCCAGCTCGCGCGAGACCAGCTCCAGGTCCTCGCCCCTCAGGGGCCGCAGCACCGTCTCCTGCTTGCGTCGCGCCGACATCCGCCGCCGCGGCTCGGGCGTGGGCCCGCCTCCGCCAGCGTGGTGGGCGTGCTCCGCCGGGCGCACGCCCACCCCAACCGTCTCATCCATCCTCATCTTATACCAACAGCCTTAACTGCTGACCGCTTTTGCCCACTTGCGCCGGGTGATCGAGGCGAGCCTTTCCGGCATGGCCATGAGGGCGTTCCAGGCCCGGCAGCAGGTGTCGACGATGGCCTCATAGTCGGGCCAGACGCGTAGGCTCAGCTGGTTCTGGCGCAGATACTGCCAGACATTCTCGACCGGGTTCAGTTCTGGAGAGTAAGGCGGCAGGGGGAGGAGGGTGAGGTTGTCGGGGATGGCCAGGTTGGCGGCACCGTGCCAGCCGGCACCATCGAGGACGAGGACGGCATGCGCACCCTGAGTGACGTGGCGGCTGATCTCGGCCAAGTGCAGGCTCATGGCCTCGGCATTGGCATGAGGCAGGACGAGCCCTGCCCCGATCGCCCGTTCGGGGCATACGGCACCGAACAGGTAGGCCCAGGCATAGCGGCGATCACGCAGGCCACGCGGCCGGGTACCGCAGCGGGCCCAGATCCGAGTGAGCGTGCCTTGCTGACCGACCCGAGCCTCATCTTGGAACCAGACCTCGATCGGCCTGCCCTGGGCACTGCTCAGGCAGCGCCGTATTCACCAGCTCAACGAAGCTTTTTTGAACAGCTCCTGCGCCTGCGGATCGCTCGACGGATGTCTCGGGCGCACCGAGATACGAGCAAAGCCGAGCCGGTGCAGCAGCTTGCCCACTGAGCGCTCGTGCAACTCGACCTCGAAGCGGTCTCGGATCAGCGCCTGCAAGTCGACCCGGCCGCCAGCGCACCACGCCATCGTGCTCCGGATCGGGACCCTGCTCCACCACTGCCGCCAGCGCGGCCTCCTGCTCAGGCGTGAGGCGCGGCTTCGGGCCAAGACGCCGCCGGTCGTACAGACCTGGGAGCCCTTCCTCATTGTAGCGGTGCACCCAGTCCCGGAGCGTCTGCCGGTCCATGCCGGCGTACCGCGCCGCCTCCTCGCGCGAGCCTCCCTCCAGCACCGACGCCAGGGCCAGCATCCGCCGCGCCGCCTTCGCATCCCGGCAGCGTACGGCGGCACCCCGCAGCCCCGCCGCATCCAGCTCCTGCCGCGTGATCGCCACCGTCATCGACCTCTCCCCAGGCCAGTCGCACCGGAGAACGAACCGGATAGGCCGCGCGGCAGGCTCCACGCGGGTCAACAGGTCAGCCGCCAGGGCCGCTGGTATTAGCTACGGCCTGCCGACGAGCCGCTCGACTAGGTGCCTGTCCTCAACCTGGGAGCCAGATATAGACGCATGGCCGCGAGATTATGGATCGCGCCGAGGAGAGTGCACGGCGCTTTTTGCTTGTCAATAGCGCGTGGCATGACCCGGAACTGCTTCGAGCCTGGTCGATAGAAGTTCTCGATGGCCTGATCACAAAAGACAAATTCTGCCTGATTCGCAGCGGGTGGCTGGCCCTGAGCTGGTGGCGCTATCCCCTGTGCCGGCGTGATCAGTTCCTGGGGCGCCTCAGCGCTGTTCCCGACGCCGACGGCGATCGGGGAGGTGCCCATGAAACGGCAATGGCAGGTCCGCCGCCGGATGCGGCCGGCCGCGGACGGCGCGCGCCGGTGGGATCGGGCCTACTTGCTGGTCCTGAGCTGGGACCGAGCGGACGGCCAACCCGCGTGCCCAGAACCAGGCACCTCCTCCCGGCGAGCGCAGGAGGTGAGCGATGAAGGCGGTAGCGGCCTATGTCCGAGTGTCGACGCAGCGGCAGGCGCAGTCCCAGAGCATCGAGCAGCAGCTCGAACGGCTGCGCGCCCATCTTCGCGGTCAGGGTGAGGAGCTGACGAGCGAGGCTATCTTCCGCGATGACGGCTACAGCGGGGCGACGCTGAACCGCCCTGGTCTGGATCGGCTGCGCGACGCGGTGCGAGCGGGTGAGGTGGAGCAAGTGCTGGTCACCGATCCCGACCGCCTGGCGCGCAACTACGTCCAGCTCATGGTGCTGCTGGAGGAGCTCGAGCGCGCCGGCTGCGAGGTTGCCTTCCTGGACCGACCGATGAGCCGAGACCCGCAAGACCAGCTGCTCCTGCAGATCCGCGGCGCCGTGGCCGAGTACGAGCGCACCCTCATCGCCGAGCGCATGCGACGCGGCCGGCAGGCGAAGCTGCGCGCCGGCTGCCTGCTGCCCTGGACCCGGCCACCTTACGGCTATCGGCTCGACCCTGACCGCCCCCGCGATCCAGCGGGCGTCACGGTCGAGGCGGCGGAGGCGGCTGTGGTCCAGGAGCTGTTCGCCGGCTATGTCGAGGACCATGCCAGCCTGTTCGGCTTAGCCAAGCACCTCCAGGTCCTGGGCATCGCCTCGCCGACCGGTCGGCCGCGCTGGTCGCCGACCACGTTGCGCGGCCTGCTGACCAACCCGGCCTACACCGGCCAAGTCTATGCCGGCCGCTGGCGGGCCCGGGCCCCGCGTATCCGACGCTCCGCGACCCATCCCATCGGCCGACCCTCGGACTCGCCCGTGCCGGTGCCGCCGGCGGAGTGGCTGCCGGTAGCAGGCATCCCGGCCTTGGTGAGCGAGGAGCGGTTCGCGCAAGCCCAGGCCAAGCTGGCGCAGAACCGGGCCTTCGCGCGGCGCCACAACACGGCTCACGCTTACTTGCTGCGCGCCTTGGTCAGCTGCGGCGTGTGCCGGTCGAGCTGCCTGTGTCGCACGATCCATCCCGGCTACGCCTACTATGTCTGCCGCGGCAAGGGTGATCCGCTGCGCAGCCATCGCGACGAGCCGTGCCGGGCGCGTTACGCGCCGGCGCAGCAGCTCGACACGCTGGTGTGGCAGGATCTGTGCGAGCTGCTCACCCACCCCGAGCACGTCGCCCAGGCCTTGGCCCGCGCGCACGGCGGTGGCTGGCTGCCGCAGGAGCTGCAGGCCCGCCGCGAGCAGCTGCGCCAGGGCCGGCGCGGCCTGGAAGGACAGCTGGAGCGACTGACCGAGGCCTACCTACTCGCCATCATTCCTCTGGCGGAATACCAGCGCCGACGACAGGGGCTGGAGCAGCGGCTGCAAGCCCTTGATGCGCAGGCCAGCCAGCTGATGGCACAGGTGGATCGGCGGGCCGAACTCGCCGGTTGGGCGGCCTCGGCCGCCGACTTCTGTCAACGGGTTCGGGCCGGTCTGGCCGGCGCGGACTTCGCGCAAAAGCGCCAGCTCGTGGAATTGCTGATCGACCGAGTGCTCGTCACCGACGGCCAGGTCGAGATCCGCTACGCCATCCCGCTCAACCCCGAGAGCGAGCGCGTGCGGTTTTGTCATTTGCGTAAGGACTACTTCGATCAGGTGACGTGCCTTATAGAGGTCCTTGTCGTAGGGGCGGGGCGCCTTGCGGTTGCCCTTGGGCGGGATCACGGCTGCCTTGCTGGCCTCCGCCGAAAGGCTTGAGCACGCGCTCCTCGGCGTCGAAGGCCTTGTCGGCGATCAGCGCGTCGGCAGCGAGATCCGGCAGCAGGGCATCGGCACCTTCCAGATCGTGCGCCTGCCCGGGCGAGAGCGCCAAGCCGGTCGGGTTGCCCAGCGCATCGACGGTGGCGTGGATCTTCGTGCTCAGGCCGCCGCGGCTGCGCCCGATCGCTTCGCCGTCGCCGCTGCCTTTTTGGCCGCTCCGGCACTGTGCTGATGCGCGCGGACGATCGTGCTGTCGATCATCGCATACTCGTTGTCCGCCTCACCGGCCAGGTGCTCGAACACCCTCTCCCACACCCCGCTCTTGGCCCAGCGGCAGAAGCGGGTGTGCACCTTCTTCCAGGCGCCGAACCGCTCCGGCAGATCGCGCCAGGGAATGCCGGCGCGGTAGCGATAGAGCACGGCCTCCACGAAGAGGCGGTTGTCCTTGGCGGTCACGCCGACATGCCCGGGACGGCCGGGCAGCAGGTCCTTGATCCGCTCCCACTGGTCGTCGCGCAGGGCATAGCGGCGCATGCGGGCGGTCTCCTCCGGGCTGCAAAGCCCTCCCAACCGCTCACCGCGGCCGCTTGATCCCGCAATTGAGGACAGGCCCTAGATTGCGTGCAGCACCAGCTTTCCTACGGCGAACGGCGCGATGTCGCCCACGGCAGTGGTCCTTGTCACTCGCCCGGAGATCAGGCAGCGAGCGTCAGGTGATCAGGGATGGGATGCCGATGGTCCGGACACTGGATCTTCAGTTCGAGGATTTCGCCATCCCGCTGGTCGGCCTGGCCGTCTCCCACAGCTGGCGGGGTCATGGCTCCGCCATCTTCCTCGAGTTCGGGAAGCTCAGTCCGCCATCGCGGCTGCGGCGGGACGGATCGCCTTGCGCGCCCCAGGGCGAGATGGGGCTGATGATCGAGTGGAGCTGGCGGATCGAGGGCCGGCGCTCGATCCTGTGCGGCTCGTGGTCCGACGAGGAGCGCTGGCCCAGGGCCCTGGCCTGCCTGACCCGGGCAAGCGTGGCCGGCGCCTCGCTCTTCGGCCGCCTGCCCGAGATCGACGTCGCCCTCTCCAGCGGCTTGCACGTCGTTTCGCTGATGACGGCCCAGGGCGACCCTGCATGGACCCTTTTCGACCGGCGCGACGGCGAAGACCGCTGGATCGGAGTTCGTTGCGGCCGGCTGCTGGCCGAGATGGCTGTCGGGTAGACAGCCCTCGGCACAACCTGCGATTCTGCCCGGTCGGGCTCTGCCCACCTGTGGCTTGACGCGCCCGTTTCCACCCGCGAAGCCTTGATGCAATGACATGAAGGCTCGGGGAGGAAGACGATGCGAAGGCTGGCGCAAGTCCTGCTCTGTGGTCTCCTGATGGCGGCCGGGTCCGCGCAGGCGCAGGAGCGCAAGCCGTTCAAGGCCGAAGGCTGGGCTTACGGGACGCGCAACAGCGCTGCGGGGCCGGTCGAGGTCTGGAACCCGGCCAAGCGCACGCTGATGGCGGGCCAGGACCTGATCGGCGGCACGATCCGGGCCACCGATCCGCGCACCTACTGTGCCATGGCCCAGGCCGGCTACGGCTTCACCTGGACCGAGATGCAGCACGAGGGCACGGACTGGGAGCAGGTGGCGCGGATGTGGCGCACCTGCCCGCATGGCGGTGCCGTGCCGGGCGTGCGGGTGGCCTACACCGACGAGCGCGAGATCCAGCATGCGCTCGACATGGGCGCGATGGTGCTGGTGGTGCCCACCGTCGATTCCGTCGAGGAGGCGCGCGAGGTCGTGCAGTGGACCTACTTCCCGCCGCTCGGCCGGCGCAGCGCCGGCGGCGGCCAGGGCCCGAGCGACATCTGGATGGACGTGCCGGGCGGCTACCGGCAGACCTTCAACGACAATATCGTCCTCGTCCTGATGATCGAGACGCTCGAAGGGGTGGAGCACGCAAGCGAGATCGCCAAGGTGCCGGGTGTGAGCGCCGTCTTCGCCGCCAGCGGCGATCTCGGCAACTTCTCGGGCTACAAGGAGGGCGATCCGGAATACGAGCTCCTGGTCACCGAGGTCCACGATGCGGCCATGGCGGCCGGCGTCAAGCTCTGCGGGCCTTTGCGCTGGCGCGACCGGCCGGACTTCACCTGCTTCCAGGGCAGCAGCGAGGATGCCCTCATCAAGCTCGGCGCCAAGGCCGAGCTGCGCCCGCCCAGCCAGTAGCTCGCGAGCACCCACACCGGACCAACGAATCGGCCGCCCATCGGATCACCGCTGACGGAGCACTACAGCCGCGCCACTCCCCGGCGGGCCTGGGCCATTGTTCGCCGCGACATGCCCCGATCTCGGCCGGGCGGAACCGCCAAGTCACAAATCCACTTGTGCCGAGACCACCAACTCGATCTTCAGGCGAGAGCGGCTTGCCTGCAATCCGCGCCTGCTGTCCTGATCGGGGCCCAGAGTTGCCGAGCCGCGACAGCGTCGCGCGGCGACCCTGGATCTCCGCACGACGGGATGACAGGCGAGGCAGCGTGGACGCTTCGGCTCGTCTCGGCCAGGTTCATCCGGAATTGCGTGGTCCGGGTCCGGAGCAGAGGTCCAGCTCTGCCAATGGTTGCCGGCGTTCCTTACCTCCCTCAGTGATGCAGGTAGGCATGCGCGGTTGGGCCGGGTCGATCATATCAGTGCCACCATCGCAGCACGCACCCCAAGGCGATCCGACGGTGCCGATGCCCGTCGCCGGAGGCGGGCATCGGCACCGTGGGCTGCTGGATGGCGATCAGGTCGCGGCCCCTGGGTCGACCTGGGCGAAGGGGCCTACCTCCGCCACGGTGAGCTCTCGTGGCGGCTCCGGCAGCGCCCCAATGTCCGTCTCCGGAAGGTTGACGACCTGCAGGGGGTCGCACAGGGTCGTCTTGACCGGCCACCTGGCCTGGTCGTGGGCCTCGATCGAGGTGGCGAGCGGCATCAGGTTCCAGCCCGTATAGCTCCAGCCGAGCTCGACCATGCCCTCGTTGGCGATCAGGCGCGCGCCTTCGCTGATTACCATCGGGGTCTCAAACTCGCTTCAGGCGAAGGGAAGGTAGGTGAAGTCGCATCATGCGACGATACCGCCTTGGCAGCCACGCGCGTTATGATCTCAAGGTTCACCTCGTCTGGGTCCCAAGTACCGCAAGCGGGTGCTGACGGGCGCGGTCGCGGTCAGGGCTCGTGACCTTCTGCGGCAGATCGCGGCCGAGAACGATCTCCAGATCATCTCGGGCAAGGTGCCGCGGTCACGTGCACCTGTTCCTCAGCTACCGCGCGCACCAGAACATCAGCCAGATCGTGCAGTGGCTCAAAGGCACCAGCTCACGCCTTCTCCTCCAGGAGTTCCCCCACCTCAAGCGCCAGTTCTGGGGCCGGCACTTCTGGGCACGCGGCTACTTTGCCGTCACGTAGGGACGATCACTGATGAGATGATCAACGAGTACATCGACGAGCAGGAGGGAGAGCAGTTGAGGAGATGGTGATTTCAAATGATATGAATGTATAGGGAGGGTGATGGGTAGCCGATCACGCCGAGACGCAGCTGCTCGCCGGTGAGGGTGCCGGCCTTGACGCCGATGCAGGGCTGGAACTTCCTGCCCCCGACCCGATTGCGGACGGCCATCGACCGCACGTCGCCGACGAGCAGACGGCCGTTCTCGATCCAGTTGCCGACGAACACATTGTCGAGGCCGTGCCGGACCAGGACGTCGGCAGGCTTGGTGGTGCCCACGACCGTGTTGCGCTCGATCCGGTTGCCCGAGCTCTTGGTCTCGATCGCCTGCCGGGCGCTCAGCCCCTCGACCCGGTTCTCGAGAATGTGGGCCGCGATCGGCGTGGCGCTCGTACCCTTGCCGACGCCGGCGATGATCGCGGCGACGGCTTCGCTGTCGCTGCCATACTGCCCGTGCACCCAGTTGCGGTAGATCCTGGGCCCACGCGCACCGCCTTCGATCTGCAGCCCACGGCCACCGAAATTGGTGAGCTCGCAGAACTCGACCACGACGCCCGTGCCGCCGCTGATCTGGAGCGGGGGCTCCAGGCCGCTGCCGTCAACCTTGCACCGGCTGGCCCGGGCACGGTCGCCGCTGAGGTCGATGCCGAGCGTGACGTTGAGCCCGACCAGGGCCACGTCCGCCGCCTTGGCCGTGAAGTGGCCGGCGATCGTGGCACCCAGCGTCCTCGCTGCCTCGACCAGGATCGGCTGCTCCTGGGTCCCGGCCCGGGTAAGGGTGAAGTCGCCGTCATAGATGCCGTCGGCGAGCACGATCCGGCTGCCGGGCTGGGCGCTGCTCAGGGCCAGCGTCAGCTGGGCCGCGTCCGAGACCAGGATGGCACCGGCCCCCGGCGGCGCTGCGGGCGGCCTGACGACCACGCTGACCCGCACCACATAAGGCACGCCATTGCCGATGGCCGAGATCGAGAAGCCGTCACTGCCGGAGAAGCCCGGGAATGGGCTGTAGATCACCAGCGCGCGGGCATTCTTGCCCTGCACCCTGGCCGTGCCCTGGGTGGTGCCGACAACGCTCTGAATGGTCATCTTCTTGGCCGGCAGGATACCCTGCCATGCCTCGGACAGCTTGAATGACAATGTCTGGTCGACGTCGATGGCCTTGGAAATGGCCTGCTGCACCGCGGGCGCCTTGGCACCCTTCCGGGCTTTCGCCGCCTGCGCTGGGGACCAGAGCAAGGACGGAGCCGCCGCGGATAGCAGGACCGGTGCGAGCTGTCGAAGGACAGTTCGTCGGGCTAAGGGCATGAGGAGCTCCGCTGCTGACCACAGCGCGATCATCCCCAAGCGTTCCTAACGTCTGGTTAATGTCCGACGATTGCCCGTGTCGACCCTGGGTCATAGGTCGGGAATCTCGTAAATACGCGCATTCAGGTGCCGACGTCGCCCGGCCGCAAGCTGGAACCTTCTGCCCTTGTACTGCACGGCGGATGAGGACCGTGCCGTCAGTCGGCCGGCTGCATCGCTGCGTTCCCGAAGACCCGGTTCAGGAACCGGGCCAGCTCCGCCGTCGAGCGGGCACGGACGGCGGGATCGCTGCGGATCGTGTAGCCGTCGCCGTCCGTGCAGAGGGCGAGGCTCAGCGTGCGGCTCGTCCTGCCGGTCATGCCGAGGCGGGTGCGCAGGTCGCGCACCGTGCCGTCGGTCTCGAGCCGGAAACGGCAGCCGCGGATGCCGCGGGAGGGACGCCAGTCGCTGCCCAACCGGCCGTCCCACTGATGGTAGGCGTCCTCGTGGACGACGAGGCGCGTGTCCGAGCCGCCGGCCCGGAGCTGGGCCACGAGCCCGTCGCACCGCCCGGCATCGAAGGTCTCGTCGCGGGCGCCGGCCAACAGCAGCATCGGCACGCCGGTGGTCCTGGGGTCGGCGAACTCGCCGATGCAGGGGGCGTAATAGGCGACGTGGCCGGCAAAGCGCTCGGGCCCTTGCGCCAGAGCCTTGGCGACACCCTCGTTGACGGCGTGGACGGCGGCGAGGCCGCCATAGGAGAAGCCGACCAGCGCCACCCGCGCCATGTCGATCCCGGGCCGAGCACCCAGCCAGGCCAGCGCGGCGTAGGCGTCGGCCGCGATCATGGTCTCGGTGATGGCGAGGAGCCGGTCGACATAGCCGGTGGCGAGGTCGCTGCGGGGGCCGAAGCTGTCCACGACCAGGGCCGCCACGCCCTGGGCCGCGAGCTGGCGGGCATAGGCCGTCTCGCGCGCCTCGAGCACGCCGCCCGAGCCGTGCAGCAGCACCACGGCTGGCACTGGCCGCCCGGGCGCGGCACCGGCCGCAGCGAAGAGCGTTGCGGTGGCGGTGATCGCTTTGGCGTCCGCCACCTGCGCCGGGGTGAAGGGGCTGCGGCTCGGGAACTGCACCGGCAGGCCGGCTTCGGTGCCGGGCTCGGGCCAGCGCTCCGGCAGGGCCTTCGGGGAAGCAGCGGGTATGGCGAGCAGGGCGATCGCGAGGACCGCTGCCCGCATCAGCCGGCGCCCGCCCGGTAGATCCGCTGGGCCTCTGGCAGGAGCGCCTCGAGCTGGGCCATGCGCTCGGCGTCGGCCGGGTGGGTGGAGAGGAAACCGGGACCGCTGCCGCTGCCGGCGCGGGCCATCTTCTGCCAGAACTCGATCGCCTGGGCGGGATCGTAGCCGGCTTCCGCCATGTAGGTGAGGCCCAGGCGGTCGGCGTCGAGCTCCTGCGAGCGGGAGAACGGCCGGGCCACCAGATATTCGGCGGCGAGCCCGGTCGCCTGCTGGCCCATGGGCACGCCATAGGCCTCGAGCACCACGGCCAGCACGGTGCCGCCCAGGCTCGTGATCTGCGAGGTCCCGACCCGCTGGGCCGCATGGTTGGCGGTGACGTGGCCGATCTCGTGCCCGATCACGGTGGCGAGCTCGGCCTCGTCGCCCCCGATCAGGTTCAGCATGCCCGAGTAGACGCCCACCTTGCCGCCCGGGAGAGCGAAGGCGTTGAGCTGGTCCGAGTCGAAGACCACGAACTCCCACTGCGAGGCCGGGATGTCGGACCCGCTCGCCGCCACCACCCGGCGCCCGACCCGCTCGACCAGCGCATTGGCCTGCGGGTTGCGGGAGATCGGTGTCTCCTGCTTGATCTCCTGGAAGGCCGAGAGGCCCATCTGCTGGACCTGGTCCGGGTCGACGAGCCCGGCGCCGAGCTGGCCGAATTCGCTGCAGCCCGCGACGGCGGCGCCGAGCCCCAGGCCCAGGGCGGCACGGCGGCTCAGGATCGGGTGGGCATGGAGGCGGCAAGAGCAGGTCAGGATCGCACACTCCGCCAGGGCGTCGTCAGCATGGCAGCATAGTTCCGCGCGACCGCCGGACAAGGCGGCTCAGAGGCGGTTCAGCGGGACCTTGATGTAGGCCGTGCCATTGTCCTCGGGCGGCGGCATCTCGCCGGCCCGGATGTTGATCTGGATCGAGGGGACGAGCAGCGTCGGCGTGTTCAGGGTCCGGTCGCGGGCGGTGCGCATGGCCACGAACTCGTCCTCGGTCCGGTCGTGGCCGATATGGATATTGCGCTCCCGCTCGTCCGCCACGGTCGTCTCCCAGCGCGGCTCGCGCCCGCCCGGCTGGTAGTCGTGGCAGATGAAGAGGCGGGTCTCGGGCGGCAGCGACAGGATGCGGTGGATCGAGCGGTAGAGGGTGGTGGCGTCGCCGCCGGGGAAATCGGCGCGGGCCGTGCCGCCATCGGGCATGAACAGCGTGTCGCCGACGAAGGCCGCCTCGCCAATGACGTAGGTGGCGCAGGCCGGCGTATGGCCCGGCGTGTACATGACGCGCGCCTCCTGGCGGCCGATCAGGAAGGTCTCGCCGTCCTCGAACAGGTGGTCGAACTGGGTGCCGTCGGTGTTGAAGGTCCGCTCGAGGTTGAAGACCTCCTTGAAGATGCGCTGGACCTCGGTGATCCGGGCCCCGATCCCGATCCGCCCGCCGACCTGCCGCTTCAGGTGCTGGGCTGCCGAGAGATGGTCGGCATGGGCGTGGGTCTCCAGGATCCAGTCCACGGTGAGGTTGCGGTCCCGGACATGGCGGACGACGGCGTCGGCGGACTCGGTTCGGGTCCGGCCCGAGGCCTGGTCGTAGTCGAGCACGGAATCGATGATGGCGCAGTGGCGCCCGTTCGGCTCGACCACGACGTGGCTGATCGTGCTCGTGGCCTTGTCGTAGAAGGATTCGACGCTGACCTGCATCGGCAGGGTCTCCATAGGCGACGGCCGCCAGGATAAACTAATTTGTGTCGCCATGCTGGCGGAAGGAGGGGAGCTTGCCGCAGAGGGACGTATACGGCCGGCCCGACCTCGTGGAGCACGGCCGGCAGCTTGCCCACGAGGAGGGGCCTGGGCCACCGTATCCGTGGCAGGTAGCTGATGCTGCCCGGCTCGATCAGCCGAACCGGGCCTTCCATCTCGTGGTAGCCCATACACTCGTGAGCCATGTGGACGATCCCGAGGTAAGCCGGGTCACGGCACCGGGCGGGATCGTTGCGGCTCGACGGCGACTATGCGACGCTGACCTTTGCCACCGAGGATCCTGCAAATGGGCGGGACATGGACGCCAGGATCATCGAGACGATCATCGCCAACCCCTGGGTCTTGAGGGGGGTGCAGCGACTCTTCCGCGGATTAAGGCTGGAGCTTGTGGGCCACAGAGGCTGGGCCTTCTTCAAGGCCGGCACTGCCTATGTCTTCGAGGCCTCGCTCCGCTCCTATCCCCTGCTCCTGGCATGCGCGGACGTCGCCACTACGGAGGAGACGGAAGCCTTTGTCGCCGCCCAGCTCAAGGGGTCCGCTGAGGGCTCCTCCTTCACAGGCTATAACTTCCATGCCTTCGTTCAGGCGTAGATCAGGTTAATGCAACAGCTTGACCGCGTGGTATTGATTGTCGCAGGTGTCGAGCTTTCCGGCTTCGCAATGGATGCTATATGCCGCCGTCCGGCCCGGGAAGCGTACCCTGATTATTGGCTAAAGTGACTGCGCTGGCTTGATTTAACTGAACGACCCTCGCCTATAAGGCGAGGGGTTCATGAGGGGTCGATTTGAAATCGACCATCGTCCTCAACTGGCTCTCCCTCCTGCTCGTCGATGTACTCGTTGATCATCTCATCAGTGATCGTCCCTGACGTGACGGCAAAGTAGCCGCGTGCCCAGAAGTGCCGGCCCCAGAACTGGCGCTTGAGGTGGGGGAACTCCTGGAGGAGAAGGCGTGAGCTGGTGCCTTTGAGCCACTGCACGATCTGGCTGATGTTCTGGTGCGCGCGGTAGCTGAGGAACAGGTGCACGTGATCCGCGGCGACCTTGCCCGAGATGATCTGGAGATCGTTCTCGGCCGCGATCTGCCGCAGAAGGTCACGAGCCCTGACCGCGACCGCGCCCGTCAGCACCCGCTTGCGGTACTTGGGGACCCAGACGAGGTGAACCTTGAGATCATAACGCGCGTGGCTGCCAAGGCGGTATCGTCGCATGATGCGACTTCACCTACCTTTCCCTTCGCCTGAAGGCGAGGGTTTGAGACCCCGATGGGGTACAATCACGCAATGTTCGGGGCTGGGCAGAACCCAGGGCTGTTCAGTTCTGTGATTTTGGCAGGCCATGGGCAAGGAGACGGTCGAGGCTGAGAGCGTTGGTGTAGATGGCCTCGCTCACGTTGCCGACGCCGTTGGCGCGCAGGATGTTGAGCGCGAACGAGCGCAGGCGGGCGAAGATACCGGGCTGGCGCCGGATGCGGCTGTCGTCCTCGCGCAGGATGCGATCGCGCACGTGGTGGTCGCGGTTCTCGATCCCCCAGTGCGCCCGGACCGCCCACCCGAAGTCCTCGGCGTCCAGCCGGACCTGGCTGACGTAGTAGGCGACCTCGCGCCGGGGGCGCCACAGGCCGGTGCGGGTGTCCTTGCACCAGCTCAGGCGTGAGACGCGGGCCGCACAGGCGATCGTCCCCTGCCATTCGGGTGGAAGCTGATCCGCGACCGCGAAGACCTCGACGCGCCGGTGCTCCTGACGGCCGTGCCGACCGCGGTCCGCCGTCTCGTGCCCGTCGACCGGGTCCCGCTCGGCGCACAGTCGCGCCACGGCCTCATACAGGCCGGGCTGGTTGGGCTTGAGTTGCACCAGCAGGGCGTTGCCGGTCGCGGTCGCGCAGGCGAACGTTTTTTTGGCAGTGCAGGGCGTCGGCGGTGAACAGGACGCCCCTCAGGCCCAGCTGCTCGATCAGCGCCTGGGCCGCCGCGACCTCGTCGCCTTCGGCGATCTCCTGATGGGCCAGGACGAGCGCCGCCTCGCTGGCGAAGGCGCTGAGCACCTGCGCCGCGGCCTGGTCGTCGAGATGGTCGAAGCTGCCCCGCAGTGTCTTGCCGTCTAGCGCGATGACCCGCCGCCCCGGCGCGGTGGTGACGTCACCAAGATGCTGGGCGTGGCGGCGGAAGGCGGCCTCGATCGCGGCCGGGTCGAGCGCGTGCAAGAGGGCGCGCAACGTGTTGACCGCTGGGGCGCGGCGGAAGCGGGCGCCGAAGGTCACGTTCAGCCGCTCGCGATGCACGCCGATGAACAGGCGGATGCGGCGGTAGGAGGTGGCGCCGGCCAGGACGGCCAGCACCGCAAACAGCAGCAAGGGGGCAAGGCCGTAACGCTGTCCTTGGCGGCGGCGCGGATCGGGGATCTGTTCCAGGGCGGCGAGCAGGCCGGCGAACGGCACCATGGCGGCCTCCGGTGCGAGGGCTTTGGCCCTCAACGGCCCAGGCGCGCCGACGGTCTCGCAGCCGCAAACCTCGCCCTCACAGACCACTCATGCCCAGAACCGAACAGC
>CAWHNT010000020.1:0-11091 GCA_963830775.1 uncultured Alphaproteobacteria bacterium
CGGCGCAGTAGCGCCCGCACGTTGGTGCAACGCAGCAATGCTGCGGTTGTGGCTCGCCTGAGGGTGCCTACGTCAGCACCCTGACCGCCGCCGGGGGCGGTGCTGCTCCGGCGGGGCGAGAGGATGATGGGCGGAATCGGAGCGGGGCGGCAGCCTGCCGGTGCGGGGGATCGCCTGGGGCGTGCTCGCCGTGCTGGCCTGGGGTGTCTACAATGTCGGGGCCAAGGTCGGCGCCGCGCAGGGCTTTAGTGCTCCCGACCTCACCGTGCTGCGCTTCGGCGTCGCCGGGCTGATCATGCTGCCCATGCTGCTGCGCATGGGGCTCCGCGACCTGGGCGGGCTCGGCTGGCCCCGGGGCCTGGCCCTCCTTCTGGCAGCGGGCCCGCTCTTCGGCCTATGCGTGAACACCGGCTTCGTCCTGGCCCCGCTGGCGCATGGGGTGGTGCTCGGGCCGGGCTTCACCATGCTGGCGGCCGCAGGGCTCGGCTGGTGGGTGGAGGGCGAGCGGCCGAGCGTCGCCCAGCTCTCCGGCACCGCCATCCTGCTCTTGGGCCTTCTCGTCATCGCCGCGGACGGGCTCGGTGCCGGCACGGGCGAGCTGGTGTGGTTGGGCGACCTCGCCTTCGCCGCCACCGGCATCTTGTGGGGCACCTTCACCGTCATGCTCCGGCGCTGGCGCGTGGACGCGGTCCATGCCACGGCCGTGGTTGCCGTGCTCTCCTCGGTGGTGCTGGTGCCGGGCTATCTGGCGCTCGTGGAGATGCCGGCCCTGCCGGCCGGTGCCGTGGCCGTCCAGGCGTTCCTGCAGGGTGCGCTGGGCGGATGCCTGGGCGTGCTTGCCTACGGTGCTGCCGTGGGCCGGCTGGGGGCGGGCCGTGCCGCCCTCTTCCCGGCCTGCGTGCCGGCGCTGGCGACGCTGCTTGCCGTGCCGGTCCTGGGGCTGGTGCCGGACGGCCTCCAGACTGCCGGGATCGTGCTCTGCACGCTGGGCCTGGTCACCGGTCTGGGCATTCTGGGCGGGCGGCAGCTTTCCGCCGCCGCCACGCCAATCGCCTGTCCCGCGCGGCCCTGAGGCCGCCGGCTCCTACGCCGCCTTGCCGCGGGCGCGGATCATGAAGCTGTCGAAGCTGTACTCGGCGACCTGCCACCAGAGGTACTGCTCGGCCCGGTACGCCACCGTGTGGTCGTAAAGCTTCTTGAAGTCGGCGTTCTGGGCGCTGAGGTCGGCGTAGACTTCCTGTGCCGCCTTGTAGCAGGTCTCCATGATCTCGGGTGAGAACGGGCGCAGCTGGACGCCGTTCGCGACCAGCTTCTTGATCGCGGCCGGGTTCTGGTTGTCGTAGCGCGCCTGCATGGTCGTATGGGCCAGGGCGGCCGCGTTGCGGACGATGGCCCGGTAGGCGGGCGTCAGCTCGTCCCACTTCGCCTTGTTGACGAACAGGACGAGGGCCGGGCCGCCTTCCCACCAGCCTGGATAGTAGTAGTAGTTGGCGACCTTGTAGAAGCCGAGCTTCTCGTCGTCGTAGGGGCCGATCCACTCGGCAGCGTCGATGGTGCCCTTCTCCAGCGCCGGGTAGATGTCGCCGGCAGCGATCTGCTGCGGGACCACGCCCAGCTTGCCGACGATCCGCCCGGCGAAGCCGCCAATGCGCATCTTGACGCCGGACAGGTCGGCTACCGTCTTGATCTCCTTGCGGAACCAGCCGCCCATCTGGCAGCCCGTGTTGCCGAGCGGCAGGGCGTAGATGTTGTGCTTGGCATAGAACTCGTTCAGCAGGTCCATGCCGCCGCCCTCGTACATCCAGGCGGTCTGCATCCGGCTGTTGAGCCCGAACGGCAGGTTGGTGCCGAAGGTGAAGGTCGGGTCCTTGCCCACATAGTAATAGGACGAGGTGTGGCAGCACTCGACGGTGCCGTTGGTCACGGCGTCGGCAGCCTGCAGGCCCGGCACCAGCTCGCCCGAGGCGAAGACCTGGACCTGGAACTTGTTGTCGGTGGCCTCGGCCACGGCCTTGGCGAAGACCTCGCTGGCCCCGTAGATCGTGTCCAGCGACTTGGGGAAGCTGGAGGTGCAGCGCCAGCTGATCTGCGGCGCGCTCTGTGCCACCGCCGGCTTGGGGAACGACGAGGCGGCGACCGCTATGCCGGTAGCCGCAGCGGCAGCGGTGCCGCCCAACACCTTGCGACGCTCGATCATGGTTGTCCTGCCTTCCTGATCCGACTTTCTCTCCCTGCATTCCAGGCATGCGCCAGCAGCAGGTTGGCGCGGACCTTAGTGGCGCCGATGGCGGCCGGCAACGCTCACGACGAGCGGAGGCCGCCGTTCAGCGACTACGTCCGGGCGCGGCTGGCCCGGACCATGAAGCTGTCGAAGCCGAGCTCGGCCACCTGCCACCAGAGATACTCGTCGTTGCGGAAAGCCGTCAGCGAATCCATCAGCTTCTTGAACGCGGGGTTGCCGGCGCCGATGTCGGCATAGACCTGCTGTGCCGCCTGGTAGGACGCCTCCATCACCTCGGGCGGGAACGGCCGGAGCTGGGCACCGGCAGCGACCAGACGCTTGACCGCGGGCGGGTTGAGGGCGTCGTAGCGGGTCTGCATCAGCGTGTTGGCCTGGTGCGCCGCGGCCGTCAGCACCGATTGATAGACCTTCGGCAGCTGCTCCCATTTGTCGATGTTGATGAACAGATGGAGTGTCGGCCCGCCTTCCCACCAGCCCGGATAGTAGTAGAACTTGGCGACCTTGTAGAAGCCGAGCTTCTCGTCGTCGTAGGGGCCGACCCATTCCGCAGCGTCGATGGTACCCTTCTCCAGCGCCGGGTAGATGTCGCCGCCGGCAATCTGCTGCGGGATCAGGCCGAGCTTGGAGAGAACCTGGCCGGCGATGCCGGCGATCCGCATCTTCAGGCCCGAGATGTCGGCGATGGTCTTGATCTCCTTGCGGAACCAGCCGCCCATCTGGCAGCCCGTGTTGCCGCACGGCAGGGCATGGACCCGGCTGGCGCGGTAATAGTCGTTGAGCAGCTCGTTGCCGCCGCCGCTGAACAGCCAGGCGTTCTGCATCCGGGCGTTGAAGCCGAACGGGATGGTGGTGCCGATGGCGAAGGCCGGGTCCTTGCCGACATAGTAGTAGGACGAGGTGTGGGCGCACTCGACCGTGCCGTTGGTGACCGCGTCCAGCGCCTGGAGGCCGGGGACGATCTCGCCGGGTGCGAAGGGCTGGATCTGGAAGCGGCCGTCCGTGCACTCCGCCACGACCTTGGCCACGATCTCGGCCGCCCCGTAGATCGTGTCCAGCGACTTGGGGAAGCTGGAGGTGAGCCGCCACTTGATCTCCGGCATGCTCTGCGCGATCGCGGGCTTGGGGAACGAGGATGCGGCGGCGGCGAGACCGGCCGCAGCCATGCTGGTTGCACCAAGGACCGTGCGACGACGTGCCATCCGGATTGCCTCCCGTTGCTCGTTGCGGGCCGGGGCGGGCATGGCAACCGCCCCGGCCCTCACCGTCAGCTACGCGCGCGGGCCGCGCGGATCATGAACGAGTCGAACGTGTACTCGGCGACCTGCCACCAGAGATACTCGTCGGCCCGGAAGGCCACGACGCTGTCATAGAGCTTCTTGAAGTCCGCACTCGCCGCCGTGGTCTCGGCGTAGACTTCCTGGGACGCCTTGTAGCAGGCCTCCATGACCTCCTGCGGGAACGGGCGGAGCTGGGCGCCATTGGCGACCAGGGTGCGCAGCGCCTTCGGGTTCTGGGCGTCGTAGCGCGCCATCGTCTCGATGGTCGAGTGCTGCGCGGCGTGCTTCAGGACCGCCTTGTAGGCCGGCGGCAGCTCCTCCCATTTCTGCTTGTTGATGAAGACGTGGAGCGCTGGCCCGCCTTCCCACCAGCCGGGGTAATAGTAGAACTTGGCGACCTTGTAGAAGCCGAGCTTCTCGTCGTCGTAGGGGCCGACCCATTCGGCGGCGTCGATGGTACCCTTCTCCAGGGCCGGATAGATGTCGCCGCCGGCGATCTGCTGCGGGATGACGCCCACCTTCTGCATCACCTTGCCGGCAAAGCCGCCGATGCGGAACTTGAGGCCGTCCATGTCGGCCGTGGTCTTGATCTCCTTGCGGAACCAGCCGCCCATCTGCGCACCGGTGGTGCCGCAGAGGATGCCCTTCATGTTGAACTTGGCCAGGAACTCGTCATAGAGCTGGCCCCCGCCGTTCATCTCCAGCCAGGCGAACTGCTGGCGGGTATTGAGACCGAACGGGAGGGCAGCCCCGATGGCGAAGGTCGGTTCCTTGCCGAAGAAGTAGTAGGCCACGGTGTGGCAGCACTCGACCGTGCCGTTCTCGACCGCGTCCGCCGCCTGCAGGCCGGGCACGATCTCGCCCGCCGCGAAGACCTGGATCTGGAACCGGTTGTCGGTGGCCTCGGCCACGGCCTTGGCGAACACCTCGCCGGCACCGTAGATCGTGTCCAGCGACTTGGGGAAGCTGGAGGTCAGCCGCCACTTGATCTCCGGCATGCTCTGCGCGATGGCCGGCTTGGGAAAGCTCGAAGCCGCCGCGACGGTCCCGGCCGTCGCTGCGGCAGCACCGCCCAGCATGTTGCGCCGCTTGTACATCTGCCTTTGCCTCCTGGTCGCTCCCCGGGGTCACGGAACTAGCCCTACTGCGGCCGAGAGCAACAAGCACCGTGCCGCATGCGGCCTGCCCGGGGCAGGCCACCGTTGCAGGCCGAATCCCCGCTCTCTATAGGAACTTGTCTGGCCCTGCTCCGCTGGTGCGGGCCGCCGTTCCGGAGGCGAGAGCACCCGCTTGCGAGCCATCGTCGTGGCCCTCGTGGCACTGGCCGCCGCGGTTCTCGTGGTGCTGGTCGCCGTACCACGGATCATCGCCGGCGAGGTCGTGCAGGCCGAGCTGCGCCGGGTCGTCGAAGAGACGGCCGGCAGCAGGCTCGCGGTGCGTGGCCGGCTGGGGATGAGCTTCTTTCCGCGGCCCCGGATCACGCTGGGCCGGATCGAGATCGCCGACGCCCTCCGGCTGCCTGACCCAGTTCGCCTCCAGGCCGACCGGCTGGAGCTCGACGTGGCACCGCTCCAGCTCCTGGCCGGCCGGCTCGAGGTGCGCCGCGTGCGCGCCATCCGCCCGCATCTGGCGCTGCCGCAGAGCACGGCACCCACGGCCCTGGCCGCCGCCGTCCTCAAGGCCCTGGTCGTCCCGGGCCTGGAGCGTCTGGCCTCGATCCAGATCCTGGACGGATTGGTCGAGCGGGAGGGTGCCCCGGGCGCCCCGGCGCGCGTCCTGGTCGAGGATCTGGCCGGCTTTGTCCGCCGGGACGCGCTCCTGCGCCGGTTCGAGGCCACGCTCACCGGCAGCGCTGCCGACGCACCGGTGGATATCGAGGCCGAGGCCGGCGAGGCCGCCGCCGGCAAGCCTGCCAGCCTCTTCCTCGACCTCGTCCATGGCGGTGGCGGCCACCACGCCCGCCTCCAGTTCCAGGGCTTCGGCATCCTCACGGGCGAGGCATCGGAGCTCAAGGGCAGGCTCGAGCTGGAGGCGGCCGAGCCGCCCGACCTCTGGCGGCTGGTGGCACTCCTGACCAACCTGCGCCCGCCGGCAAGGCTGCCGAGGACGGCCCCCATCCTCGTTGCCGGCGATGTCGAGCTGACGCCCACGAAGCTCGCCTTCAGCGACGTCCGCGCCCAGCTCGGCCCCAACACGCTGGAGGTGAACGGCGAGCTCGGGTTCCAGGCCCCCGTCCGTCTCGATCTCGACATCGCGGCCGGCGAACTCACGACCACCGACGCCGCGGCCATCGATGACCTGCGCTGGCTCCTCGAGCTGCCCTGGCGCGGTGCACCGATCGAGGGCCGGGCCAACGTGCGGTTCGGGCTCCTCCGCTGGCACGACCAGCCGATCCAGCAGCTGCGGGCCGAGCTGCGGCTCGGCGCCAACGGCGCACTCCTGGACCACCTGAGCGCCAGCCTGCCGGGCACGGCCGACCTCACGCTGGTGGGTTCGCTGCGCCCGGATGGCCCGAGTGCCCGCTTCGAGGGCGACCTTACGCTGTCGGCCGAGGATGCACGGGGCACCCTGGCCACCCTCGGCGTGCCGCCTGAGAGCCTGCCCGCGGGCGGCCTGCGCGCCGTGGTGCTGCGATCGCAGGTGGCCGCCAACCGGGCCAGCGTCGCCTTGCGCAACTTCGAGCTGCGCGCGGACGGCTCGCGCCTCACGGGCTCGGCCGCTTTCGTCCCCGGCGTGCGGCCGCGCTTCGCGCTCTCGGCCACCGCCGACCGGCTGGACCTCGACCTCTACCGGCCGCCGCCCACGCTGTTCCAGGCAGGGTGGCTCCGGGAGCGGCTGACCGGCATCGACGCCGCGCTCGACCTCACCGTCGGCCGCGCCAGCCTGGGCGAGCTCTGGGCCGAGGGCCTCTATCTGCGCGCCTCGCTGGAGCAGGGCCTCCTGCGCGTGCCGCAGCTCAACGTGCGCGATCTTGCCGAGGCCCAGCTCAGCCTCTCCGGCAGCGGCGATCTGCCGGTGGAGAGCTTCCAGCTCACCGGTCAGGCCGTGATCGCCCGTCCCGCCCGCCTCCTGCGCGCCCTGGGCCTCGACCCGCCGCCCACCATCACCCGCTTCGCGCCCGTGCGTCTGACCGGCAGCGCCCGCGGCAGCCGCAGCGAGACCGAGGTCGAGCTGGACGTCGCCGCCTCAGGTGCCACGGGGCGCCTCAATGCCTCGCTGGGCCCATGGTTCGAGCACGCGCTGGCCCGGGCCACGCTCGATGTCCGTGCCGACCGGCTCGAGGACGCATTGCGCAATCTGGGCCTCCTCGTGGGCGAGCGGCCGGCCCTGGCGCGGCCGGCGCATCTTGCGGCCACGGTGGAGCCCGAGGCCGAGGGCTATCGACTGGCCCTCCAGGCCGAGGCCCCGCCGGCCGACCTCTCGGCCCAGCTCAGCATCGGGGCCGGCGACGGGATTACGGCCATCGCCGGCAAGATCGAGAGCGGTGCCGTCGACCAGGATCTCCTGCGCAGTGCCATCGAGCTCGCCCCGCCAGCCTTGGGTGCTCCCCCGCTCCAGCCGATCATCTCCTGGCTCGGCCGCCTACCCGAAACGGTGCTGCCGCTGGAGCCCCTGCGCCGGCTCGACCTCGACCTCGAGCTGTCGACCGGCCGCCTCCTTGGCTCCGAGCCCGAGGCGCCTGCAGGTGCGCGCCTCCGGGTGGCCGAGGGCCTGGTCACCGTCGACCGGCTCCGGCTGCCGCTGGCCGGTGGGCACGCTCGCAGGCGTGGTGACCCTGGCCGGCATGCCGGCCGTCGGCACGCTGGGCCTGGACCTGAAGCTCGCGGGCGCCCAGGCCGACCGGCTCCTGGGCGGGCTGGGCATCGCACCGGCGCTCGGCGGAGAGCTGAGCCTGGGGGCACGCCTTGCTGCCAGCGGGCGGAGCATGGCCGAGCTTGTCGGCACGCTCGAGGGCGACGCCGAGCTCGAGCTCGCCCACGGCACCCTGCCGCCTTTGCTGCCGGGTGCGGCACCCCAGCCCGTCAGGGCGCTTAGCGGCCATCTCGTGGCCAAACGCGGCGTCCTGAGGTCCGAGCCGGACCTGGCCCTCACGCTGGCAGATGCCGAAGGCAATGTGCGTTTCCGGCTCGACCTCGCGGCCTGGATCGCCGAGCTCGCCGTCACCTTGGCGCCACCCGGGCCCGAGGACCGGGCCAGGACCGTCACCCGCCGCTTCGTCGGTCCGCCGGACCGGCTGCGCCCGGTCGCGGGCGAGCCCGAGCCTGCTGACGCGGAGCTGCTTACGCCCTGATCAGTCCGACGGCCCCAGCATGGTCTCGGGCCGCACCCACTGGTCGAACTCCTCGGCCGTGAGCACGCCCAGGGCCAGGGCCGCCTCCTTCAGCGTGGTGCCTTCCTTGTGCGCCTTCTTGGCCACCTTGGCGGCGTTGTCGTAGCCGATCTTCGGGTTGAGGGCGGTTACCAGCATCAGGCTCTCGTGCAGGAGCTTGCCGATCCGGTCCCGGTCGGCCTCGATCCCGGCCACCATGTTGTCGGTGAAGCTGCGGCAGGAGTTCGGCGATCAGGCGGATCGACTGCAGCACGTTGTAGATGATGACCGGCTTGAAGACGTTGAGCTCGAAATGCCCGTTCGAGCCGCCGACCGTCACCGCCACGTGGTTGCCCATCACCTGGCAGCAGACCATGGTCATGGCCTCGGCCTGGGTCGGGTTCACCTTGCCCGGCATGATCGAGCTGCCGGGCTCGTTCTCCGGCAGCTTGAGCTCGCCCAGCCCGCAGCGCGGGCCCGAGCCCAGGAGCCGGATATCGTTGGCGATCTTCATCAGGCTGGTGGCCAGCACGTTGAGTGCCCCTGAGAGCTCGACCATGGCGTCGTGGCTGGCCAAGGCCTCGAACTTGTTGGGGGCGGTGACGAAGGGCAGGCCCGTGATCTGCGCCACCTCGGCTGCGAAGGCTTCGGCGAAGCCCTTCTTCGCGTTGAGCCCGGTGCCCACCGCCGTGCCGCCCTGGGCCAGCGGCCAGACGCGGGGCAAGGCCGCCTCGATGCGCTGGATGCCGTAGGCGATCTGCGCCGCGTAGCCGCCGAACTCCTGGCCCAAGCGTCAACGGCGTCGCGTCCTGGAGGTGGGTGCGGCCGATCTTGACGATCTCGGCGAAGGTCTCGGCCTTGCGCAGCAGTGCCGCGTGCAGGTGCTGGAGGGCCGGGATCAGCTCGCGCACCGCCTGCTCGCCGGCGGCGATATGCATGGCGGTCGGGAAGGTGTCGTTCGAGGACTGGCCGCGGTTCACGTCGTCGTTCGGGTGCACGGGCGACTTGCCGCCGCGCTGCCCTCCCAGGAGCTCGTTGGCCCGGGCGGCGATGACCTCGTTGGCGTTCATGTTGGTCTGGGTACCGGAGCCGGTCTGCCAGACGACGAGCGGGAACTCGTCGTCGCGGGCCCCGTCCACCACTTCCTGGGCGGCGGTGCCGATGGCCTGGGCCAGCCGCGGCTCCAGCCCACCCAGCTGCTGGTTCACCCGTGCCGCCGCCAGCTTCACGATCGCCCAGGGCGCGGATGAGCGGTGCGGGCATGCGCTCGCCGCCGATGCGGAAGTTCTGCAGGGAGCGCTGGGTCTGGGCACCCCAATAGCGGTCCGCCGGGACCTCGATCGGCCCGAAAGTGTCGGTCTCGATCCGCACGTTGCGCTCCACCGTCATGCCCGGCTCCTTCCTGCGCTAGCAGCCGGCAAGTGCGGTGCCGGAACGACCGCTGTCAACGGCAGCCCGTGTCGCAAGCCCGGCCGGCGCCGGCGGCGGGTCCGATCAGGGCCCGGTGGCGGCTCCCTGCCGCTGCGGCGGCGGCTCCTCGGCGGCCTGCGGGAGCAGGAGGTGGAAGCGCGCCCCTCTGCCGGGCTCGCTGTCCACCTCCACCTGCCCCCCAGCCTGGTGGACGAAGCCGTGCACCTGGCTCAGTCCCAGCCCGGTGCCCTGGCCGTCCGGCTTGGTGGTGAAGAAGGGCTCGAAGAGTTGCGGTAGGGCCTGCGGCTCTATGCCGGGGCCGCTGTCGCTCACCGTCAGCCGGACCCAGCCCGGGGCACCGTCGGTCAGCGCCACGTTTGCCGTCGCGAGGGTGAGCCTGCCGCCATCGGGCATCGCATCGCGGGCGTTGACGAGCAGGTTGATCAGCGCGTGCTCGGCCTGCGCGGCGTCCAGCCGTACCGGCGCCAGGTCGGCTGCCAGCTCAAGCCCGACCTCGATGCCGTCCAGGCCGGGCCGCATCAGCGTCGTCACATGCCGGACCAGCGTATTGAGATCGAGCACGGCCGGGGTCAGCTTCTGCTCGCGCGCGAAGGTAAGCAGCTGCCGGATTCGGTCGCGCGCACGTCCCAGCGTTTCCCGTCCGGCCTCCAGAACCCGGCCCGCAGCCGGATCGTCGACATGGCGCTCGATGATGTTGAGGACGCTGCCGACCGACTGCAGGACGTTGTTGAAGTCGTGCGCGATCCCGCCGGTGAGCCGGCCCAGCGCCTCCAGCCGCTGCGCGCGTGCCAGCTGCTCCTGGGCACGACGGGCGCTCGCCGCCGCCCGCAGGCCGTAGAGGGCGAGTGCCAGCAGCAGGGCCGCGGCTACGGCCGCAGCAGCACCGTAGCCCAGCGTGAGCCGCCGCCACTCCGCTCGGGCCTCGCTCACCGCGAGCCCGATGCTCACATAGACCGGGTAGCCGTCGATGCGGCGGTAGGCGTAGAGCCGCTCCACGCCGTCGACCTGGGCCACCGTCCTGAACATCCCGCGCTTCGGCTCAGTCGTGATCGCCCGCAGGAGACCGCTGGCGGCCGAGAGACGGGTCGGTGCGGTGCCGGGCAGCGGGGGATACCGCACGAGGATGGCGCCCAATTCCTTGGTCAGGCCGATGACCCGGTCGCTCCCTGGGAGCACCCGCCCGAAGAAGTCCTGGAAGTAGTCCGGCCTGATCGAGGCGATGACGATGCCGCCGTCCGGTCCGGTCCGTGCCATGCTGGTGTTGAAGGCCTGCCGGCCCGTGGCACGGCCGACGAAGGGATCGCTGACGTAGAGGCCGCGAAACCCTGAGCGATAGGCCAGCATGAAATCGCGGTCGGCCACGGGCACGGGCTGCATCGGCGGCGCGATCTGGCTGCTGGCCCAGTAGGTTCCGGTCTCGTCGACCAGCCACAGCGAGTTCGACCTGGGCGAGCTTGTCGGAGATCGATGCCAGATCGGCGTGCAGCTCACGCAACTCCCGGATCGTGGTCCAGTCCATGCCCCTGGCCCTGAGGTCCACAAGCAGCAGCGCCAGCTCGTGCGTCTCGAACACCTTGGCGGTATGTTCGAGGAGCAGGTCCGCGGTCCGGTCCGCCTCCCGCTCCAGGGCGGCCATGACCTGCCTGTACTCGATCCAGGCCGCGACGCACCACAGCGCCAAGGGGACCGCCACGACGGCCGCGAGCAGCAGGATGGCGAACCGGCCGCCGAGCGCGCGCACCCCCTCCCGTCCTCCAGGCCCGGCAGCCGCGACGTCCGACGGTCGCGGCCGGCAGCACCACTAGTGGTAGGTTGTCGATTCAGCGCGGGTC
>CAWHNT010000021.1:0-30004 GCA_963830775.1 uncultured Alphaproteobacteria bacterium
TAGGCTCGGAGTGTACCGGTCCACAGTTCTGAGACACCGCTCTGCGCTTACGCGGCCATCGGCAGGGCCGTGGTCTGCTCGGCCCGGACCTGAGCGGGTGTCCTGTAGCCGTGCCGCTCGATGATCCAGGACTGGTTGTAGGTCTGCCGGAAGGCGAGGAGTGCCAAGCGCAACTCCTCGACGGTGTCGAAGCGGCGGACCCACAACAGGTTCTCCTTCAGCACCCGGATGAAGCGCTCGGCGCAGCCGTTCCCTTCCGGCTCCCGAACGAACGCCGGCGAGCTTTCGATGCCGAGGAACCGGATCTCGGCCTGGAAGTCGTGGCTGACGTACTGACTGCCGTGGTCGTGGCGGAGCCGAAGGCCGGCAGCGATGCCCTTGGCGAAGCCGCCATGACATTGGCGGACGGCCTGCTTGACCGGCTCGAGGGCCTGGAAGCGATCGGCGCTGCGGCTGGCGTGAATGCCGACGCACTCGGCCGAGCAGTGATCGACGGTGATGAACACAGCGGCCTGGCCCTCGCCCGTCATGACCGAGGTCAGGTCGGTGCCCCACATGACATCCACCTGCTCGGTGATGATCGTGCCGTCGTGGGCCCTCGAGCCGTGCGGTCGGCCGGCACGCTGGTGCGCCAACAGGCGGTTCTCGCGCATGAGCCGCAGAACGCGGCGCCGGCTGGTGCGGATGCCGGCAAAGCGTAGCCGGGCCCACAGCTTGCGGTAGCCCTCACCATGAAAGGGGCTGTCTTCGAGCAGCTGTCGGATTGCCGCCACCAGGCCTTCGTCCGCCATCGCGCCTTGCGGCCCGGGCCGCCTGCGGACGGCCTCCGCCGAGCGATGACGGTGGCGATAGAGTGTCGCCCGTGAGACGCCCCAGAGGTGCGTGACCCGCAAAAGACCGTAGACTTGGGCGGTGGAGGGCGAGACCTGCCGACTCATCGTCTCGACCTCCTGCGCCCCAAAGGGCGGTGCGTCTCCAAGCGCTCGATCTTCGCCTCCAGAAGCTCGGCCGTCATTGTCAGCTCGCCGACCTTGGCCTGCAGCCGTCCGATCTCGGCATCCCGCGCATCAGCTGGCCGGCTCTTCAGCGACGCCTCACCCGCGGCCAGGAACTGGTCGCGCCAGCCGCTCAGCTCGGCCGCGGTCACAGCCAGGTCGCGCGAGATCAGCTCCAGGTCCTCGCCCCGCAGGAGCCGCAGCACGGTCTCCTGCTTGCGCCGTGCCGACATTCGCCGCCGCGGCTCGGGCGTGGGCCCGTCTCCGCCAGCGTGGTGGCCGCGCTCCGCCGGGCCCACGCCCACCCCAACCGTCTCGTCCATCCTCACCTCCTTGCAGTTGCCTACCTGCAAAGCGGTGTCTCAGCGAACTGTAGGCCGGGGGAGGAGTGTCCGCGCGGCATCGCTATCGGCCCTGATCCATTGCGGCCTGTTGCCTCGGGCGAGGAGCGCGGTGCTGAGCGGACCAGCTCCCAACTTACCCTCGACGTGCAGACGATGCCGGTTCGTGCACCGCTTGCCGCCGGTCCGGCGCGGGCGCCGCGCTGGCATCAGCCTCTTCGGGATGCACGGCACGGCCACCAGAGCTTCGCTCAGCGCTTTGCGGGCGGGACGCGAAGAATGGCACCCCAAACGGCCCCGGAGCTCGGGACCCCCGGCATGTTTGAGGTCGCCGGTCCGTACATAACAGCTTGACTATACAAGAGAAATTCTGGAGCGGGCGAAGGGATTCGAACCCTCGACCCCAACCTTGGCAAGGTCAAGACCAGGTTTCTGGCAAGTTTTCCCGAGCCTAACCCGGCTTGGAGACCAGTTGAAAATCAATTAGATACGCTTTACCCGCCTATGCCGTGATTGGACGGCACATTGCCGCCTCCGGCTTGCGTAGGCTTGCGGTGAACCGGAGGACCCGTGGCAACGTCCCATCACTCAGAGGACTGTCGTCGCATGAAGGCGGCGGAGCACCAGCTCTTTTGGGAGCCAGGCTCGGGGCTTTGGGGTGCGCGCTACCCGTCACGGCGAAGGGTCTACGTCGTGCAGTGGAAGCGGGGTGGCCGGACCCGCCAGGTCGTGCTTGGCCGGCACCCGCTGACTAAAGGCCGAGGACGCCCGGCGTATGGCAACCGCGGCGCTCGCGGCCGTCGCGGAGGGCAAGGACCCAGCCGCCGAGCGCGACGCGGCGAAGGCGAAGCCCTACGCTTGCTGAGGTCTGCGACGCTTGGCTGGTGGCTGGCGCCGGGCCCAAGGGCAAGCCGAAGCGGGCCAGCACGCTCGCGATGGACCGTTGCCGGATCGAGGCGCACGTCCGGCCACACCCTATTGGGCGGTGAGGGTCCGCAATCTTACCCCGGCCGATGTCCGCTCTTGGCTCGCGACGTAGCCGAGGGGCGACGGCGCTGACCAGAAGAGAGGGAGGGCCGGGCGCGCCGCATTGTAAGGGGCGGGGCCGGGGTCGCCACGCGCTCCCTCCGGATGCTCACGGCGATCCTTGCCCGCTCAGCGGGAGGGGCTGGTCGTTGCGAATCCTGGGAGGGCGTGATGGCCGCGGATGACGGGGAGCGTGAGCGGTTCCTGTCGCCCGCCGAACTGGCAGCGCTCAAGAGGCGCTCGAGGCGGCGGAGCGGAACGGGGAGGCCTGGCAGGCGGTCGCCTGCGTTCGGCTGATCCTGGCGACCGGGATGCGGAAGGAGGAGGCGCTCGGCCTGCGCTGGGCCGAGGTCGATTTCGAACGCCGCCGCTGGTGCTCGCAAGACGAAGACGGGCCGCTCCGTCCGGCCGCTCTCGCGCGAGGCGGTCGCGATCTCTCGGGCCTGAAGGGCGCTCTTCCGGCGAGTGGGTGTTCCCGGCAACGCATGGGACCGGTCACTACACCGGCCTCCAGAAGGTGTGGGTGAAGGTGCGTTCGGCCGCCGGGCTTCCTGACGTGCGGCTGCATGACCTCCGGCACAGCTTCGCCGCTGGCGCGGCGGGCTCCGGTGCCAGCCTGCTGGTGATCGGGCGGCTGCTCGGCCACAGGAAGGCGAGCTCGACCGAGCGTTACGCCCACCTGACAGAGACGGCTGTCGCCGCGGCCGCCAACAAGGTCGGAGAGGTGTTGACCTTCACGCCAAGAAAGGTGTCCGCGTGACCTGGATACCCTTGGTCGAGGGGATGCTTCGGGCAGCTGAATGGTTGGCTAAGCGGGCAGCCCCAGCAGCAACCTACGCTGATGACGCGAAGCGGCTATTGCGCAATCCAAGAATTGACGGCCGGACCATTGTGATCTGGCGCAAGTTCGTTGCTTCGGCTTTCCCGCTATTCGATCTCCTGAAGGCAGGGACCATCGTTGCTTACGGCGATAACGGTTCGGGGAGGTTGCAACGCATTCCCCGATCGAATGGTCCCGATTGTTCCCAGGCCCCGACAACACAGCTTTCATACCGAAGTCGCCGCATTGCTGGCAGAACGTCGTTGTTCCCGCACGCCAGCTGGCTGATGTACTCCGCGCTTGGGGTGCCCGGCCGCGACTGTCGGCACCGGCGCAAGGCGCACCGACCGGACTCGAGCAGGTGAGCAGCTCGTCGCGCCAGCGCCGGTTCTGGTTGCGGGTGACGCCCCGCCTGCGCCGAAGCCGGTCGGCCGGCCGAACCAGCGGGACGAGGTGGTGGAAATGGCGCGTCAGCGCCGCGCCGACGGGACGGCGCTAGCCGACCCGAGCACGGAGGTGGAGGAGCTGGCACGGCTGGCAGGCGTCTCCCCATCGCTCGCTGATATTGCCTTCCGACGGGCTTTCGGCCCTGTGCGCAAGCGGCACGGATAATCCCACATATAAACTCGCGGATGGAGGCGTCTGCACGATAAATTGCCGGCCGGTTTATCGGTCTTTATGTCCTCGCCAAGCTGGGATAGCGCTGCCTTCATCATTTACGAGATGAGGACAGTAATGTCTGGTCACCGCTACCTTTGCACGGCCGAGGTCCCCGACCTCCTCCGGCAAAAACTCGGACTGAGGATTTCTCCGGCGACCCTCGCCAAGTGGCGATCGCAGAATGCGGGTCCACCCATCACCTACTTCGGCCGCAAACCAATGTATCGCGAGGACTTGACCTTCGATTGGGGCCGGAGCCGACTGTCTAACCGTCCCCGACGTTTGACCGAGCACCCTTCCTGCTGCAGAAGAACCTGGTGACCGATGCAATATGCACCGGGGCGTCAATTGATGAGGGCAAGTCGCGGGCGTACAGCTTCTACCGCCCGGCGTCAAATCGACGGCAGTGATCCGTGTGGTGCGGGCAGCATGAAACGTTCAACCACCCTTCAGAGGCTGGCACGCGCGGCGCCGCGCGGTAGTCACTGGTGCGGGCGAGCGGGACCCCGGCACAAGCGGCACGTGTATCCACGACATGGCGCCGAATCTCCGGAGACGACGTGATGAGCGCTCCAAACCCGTCCCCCCAACATCCGGACAAGCCGCTCAGCGACTCCGACCCTTTCTCGCCCGAAGCGCTCCGCGTCGCGCCCGACATCGGCGCAATCGGGGTCAAGCGCGAGATCCTCACCGTCCCGGTACGCAGGCCGGACAAGCAGTGGTGGTTCCGCGTCCGCCCGGACGAGCCGGGGCAGGAGTGGCACGTCGACACGATGATCCTGGAGCTGCGCGAGGACCGCGAGACCTATCTCGTGGCTCCCGCGCTCCGCGAGGAGCTGGCCGGAGAAGGCCGGATCGCGCGGCTCTACACCTGCATCAGCCGTGGCGGCGCCCTGTTCCTCTGGGCGGTGCCGCTGCCCGGGCCTGACGGGCGGGCCAACCCCTGGCACCAGAGCGCGCACGACATCGCCGGCCGCGCGATGGAGCGCTGGGTCCGCATGGTGCCGGACCAGGCCGCAGGCATGTACCAGCTGCTGGTCGCGGCCGACCGGATCGCCGAGCCGGAGTGGCCGGACCTCACCTTCCCGGGGGTGCTGAAGCTGGCCTTCCGCGAGCGGCTGATCGACAGCGCCGACCACCCGGTCGTGCGCCGGCTGCGGGGGCTCGCATGAGCCCGGTCGAGGAGGATGGGCTCAGGGAGGAGGCGGGGCGGGCTACGCCCCGCCTCCTTCCCATCGCGGACCTGGACCTGTCCCTGGTTGAGCGCGTGCGTGCCGACACCTCAGCCGAGGCGATCGAGGACTACGCTGCCCAGCTCGATCACCTGCCGCCGATCCGGGTGGCGCTGGTGGACGACAGGCGCGTGGTGGTCGGTGGCCTGCACCGGGTCAGGGCCTACGAGCGGGCGGGCAGGCTCGAGATCCCGTGCATCATCGAGCCGATGACCTGGGCCGAAGCGGTACGGGCGGCCGTCGCCGACAACCGCACCCACGGCCTCCGGATGACCCGAGCCGACAAGCGAGCCGCGATCACGCTGCTGCTGGCGGAGGATCCGGACCTGTCCAGTCGCGCGATCGCCGACCTCGTCGGCTGCTCGCACCAGCACGGTCGAGGAAGTCCGGACCCAGGTGGGCAATTTGCCCGCCTCGCTCGGCAGAGGAGGAGCAGGTGTCCAAATTGGACACCTCAGCCGCTGCCAGGCATGCCGCGGGCACGCAGCCCGAGCCGCGCGCCGCCACGCCCGCGCAAAGGCCGCGACGGCAAGCTCTACCGCATGCCGGCCAGACCGCGCGTCGTTCCGTCGGCGGACATGGCTCGCCAGCATCCGACGGTGCAGGAGGAGTATCCGCACCCTGCCGTCCCGCAGATGGCACCCGCACTGCTGATCGACTTTCGGGCCAAGGCAGAATGGGTGGCGGGCTACTTGCGCTGCGTGCTGCGGACCGAGGGCGGCGGGCACCGTGCCGAGGCCCTGGATGAGGTCCTCGCGGCGCTGACAGCGACGAGCTGCGGCAGCTATCGCGCCGGGCTGAGGAGGTGGCCGAAGCCCGCGTGAGCCGGCCCGTCGAGCAGTCGACCTCGTCCGTCCCACGGCGCACTGACGGGCAGGATGTCGAGGCGAGGCGGAAGCCATGCTGGCGAGAATGGGTGATGGCTCGGCCGGGTCTCCGGCCCTCGAGCGCCTGCCCTACCGTGAGATCTGGTGTCTGGACTTCGAGTTCCGGGCACCCGACGGCGAGCGGCCGGAGCCGCACTGCATGGTCGCGCGCGAGCTGCGGAGCGGGCGCGAGCTGCGGCTCTGGCGCGACGAGCTCGAGCTAGGCCGGCCGCCGTTCCGCCTCGATGAAGAGGCTCTGTTCGTCGCCTACTACGCCTCCGCCGAGCTCGGCTGCTTCCTCGCCCTCGGCTGGCCGATGCCCGCGCGGGTTCTGGATCTCTTCGCCGAGTTCCGCGTCACCACGAACGGGCGCCAGACCCCGTGCGGCTCGGGCCTGCTGGGTGCGCTCGCATACTACGGCCTCGACAGCATGGTGGCGGACGAGAAGGAGGAGATGCGGGCGCTCGCCATGCGGGGTGGGCCGTACACAACCGACGAGCGCCAAGCCCTCCTGACCTACTGTGCCGCCGACGTCGACGCGCTGGCGCGGCTCCTGCCGGCGATGCTGCCCGGCATCCTGTCCCGCCAGCGCGACCCTTCAGCTGGCGCTGGGCCAAGCCCTCCTGCGGGGCCGGTACATGGCCGCCGCGGCCCGGATGGAGTGGAACGGCATCCCGATCGATGTGCCCATGCTCGAGCGGCTGCGGGCGGAGTGGGACGGGATCAAGACGGCGCTGATCGCCGAGGTCGATGCGCAGTATGGCGTGTACGACGGCACCACGTTCAAGGCCGCCCGGTTCGCGGCCTACCTCGAGCGGGAAGGCATCCCCTGGCCACGCCTGCCCAGCGGGGCGCTGGCGCTTGATGACGACACCTTCCGCGACCAGGCCAAGTCCTATCCGCAGCTGCAGCCGCTGCGGGAACTCCGCCATGCCCTGGGCGAGCTGCGGCTCAATGATCTTGCGGTCGGCGTCCGATGGCCGCAACCGCTGCTCTGCTCTCCGCCTTCCGCAGCCGGACCGGGCGCAACCAGCCCAGCAACTCGCGGTTCATCTTCGGCCCTGCAACCTGGCTCCGCGGCCTGATCAGACCCGAGCCCGGTATGGCGCTCGCCTATGTCGACTTCAGCTCAAGCCAGGAGATGGGGATCGCGGCGGCACTCTCGGGCGACGAGGCGCTGCTGGAGGCGTATCGCTCGGGCGACGTCTACCTGGCCTTCGCCAAGCAGGCGGGCTTGGCCCCGCAGGACGCGACCAAGGCCAGCCACAAGGCGGTGCGGGACCGCTGCAAGGGGGTGGTGCTCGGCACCCTCTACGGCATGGGCGAGGAGACGCTCGCACGCCGCATCGGCGTTCCGCCTTGCGAGGCCCGTGAGCTGCTGCGGCTGCATCGGGCGACCTATCCGAGGTTCTGGGCCTGGAGCCAGGGCATGGTCGACAGCGCGATCCTCACCGGCCGGATCCAGACCGTGTTCGGCTGGACCTTGCACGTCGGGGCGGAGTTCAACCCGCGCTCGCTCATGAACTTCCCGATGCAGGCGAACGGGGCGGAGATGCTCGGCTGGCCTGCTGTCTGGCTACCGAGCGCGGCATCCGGGTCTGCGCGCCGGTGCACGATGCGCTGCTGATCGAGGCTCCTCTGGAGAAGATCGACGAGCACGTGGCGGAGCTGCAGGCGTGCATGCGGGAGGCGAGCCGGCTGGTGCTCGGCGGCGTGCTCGAGCTGGGCAGCGACGCCGAGGTGGTGCGCTGGCCGGAGCGCTACATGGACGAGCGTGGGGCGGTGATGTGGGATACAGTCGTGCGTCTGCTAGGCAAGGCGGCTCAGGACAGGAGAGCGGCCTGAGCCGAGCAGCGAGTACGTGAGTAGACGTTTACGGCACATCTCGGCCGGACCCGCGGCCGCAAGCGCATCCTGGCACCGGACGGGAGCGAGCTGACGCCGCCCCGGCACCCGCAGCCGGATACGACGCTGGTGAAGGCCTTGGCATCGGGCGTGGCGCTGGCAGCGGCTGCTGGACCGGGGCGTGTACGCCTCGGTGAGCGAGATCGCCGAGGCCGAGAGGATCAGCAAGAGCTACGTGAGCCGGGTGCTGCGGCTGGCGCTGCTCGCACCCGACATCGTGGAAGCCATCCTGGCCGGCACCACGGGGCCGGCAGTCGGGTTCGAGCAGCTGGAGACGGGAGTGCCGGCGAGCTGGGAGGAGCGGAGGATTATGATGAACCCGGCGCGGTGAGGACCTCGAAGCCGGCATCAGGCGCCAGAGACGGCGTGTGATCTTAGGTTCAGCTATAGGCCAAAGATCGAAGCCAACCCTGCTCGGTTGCTGAGGCTCGCCATGAGACCCTCGTCCAGCTGAGCGGACGCAGCTGCGCCGCGGAGCACTTCCGGCAGGAGGTCCACGTCGCCGACCGAGTTGAGGAAGATGCCCGGCCGGGCCAGGACCCACTGCACGGCCGTGCGGATGTCGTCCTCGTCCTCAAGCGGCTGGTACCAGGTGGCACGTTCGCGCGCCGCACCCGCCGCCCAGGGCCCGCGTGCGATCGCCTTGATTGTTTGGATCGCGACCCGGCGCTGCTCGCAGAGACTGGCCGTGGCCTCGAAGTCGGCGGCGTAGGTGCGGTGATGCGCGCAGAACCAGTTCCAGGGCATCAGCACCGAATCGAAGTCGAACCGCTCGAGACTCCGGCGATGCATGGCCGCTACGGTCCAGCCGTGGCCGGTGACGCCGATGAAGCGGACTAGGCCGGCCTCCCGGGCCTCGATCGCGGCATCGAGCGCACCGCCCGGCGAAAGGGCCTGCTCCCACTCGTCGGGGTGGATGAGGGCATGGAGCTGGATCAGGTCGAGATGGTCGGTGCGCAGCCGCTCGAGCGAGCGGTGGATCTCGTCACGGGCACCGGCTTGGTCCCGCTCGCGGGTCTTGGTGGCGAGGAAGAAGTCGTTGCGATGTCGGTCCATCCAGGGGCCGATCCTGAGCTCGGCATCGCCATAGCTGGCGGCGACGTCGATATGGTTGATGCCGTGCTCGAGCAGCAGGTCGAGCACGCGGTCGGCGGTCGCCTGGTCGACGCGGCCCAGCGCCGCGGCACCGAAGATGACGGCCGAGCTCATATGGCCGGTCCGCCCGAACGGACGCCTCTCGATCGTCATCGCCCACCTCCCCGGTCCCGTCTCGGGAGCCTCTGCCTGGGACAGCATCGTGAAGCCCGCCGCGCCTGCGCAAGCCGCGGGCGCTTGCCTGGACGCGATCCTGCCGCCACCCTCTGCTGGCCGATGGGGAGGCTCCGAGGATGCCCGTACGCCGTGGCCGCGAGCTCCTGCAGCTGCCGGGTCCGACCAACGTGCCCGAGCGCGTGCTGCGGGCGATGAACCGGCCGCTGGTCGATTTCGCCTCGCCCGAGTTCACCGCCATGATGCGCGGCTGCCTCGACGAGCTGCGCCTCGTCTTCCAGACCTCGGGCGAGGTGTTCGCGTACGTGGCCCTGGGGCACGCGACCTGGGAGGCGGCACTCGCCAATCTGGTCAGACCGGGCGAGACGGTCCTGGTCGCCGACACCGGCATGTTCGCCCGCCGCTGGCGCGATGCGGCGGAGGGCCTGGGCGTGGCGGTCCAGGGCCTGCCCGCCGACTGGCGGCGCCCGCTCGACGCCACCCTGATCGAGGAGGCGCTTCGGGCTGACCGGGAGCATCGGATCAAGGCCGTGCTCCAGGTCCATATCGAGACCTCGACCGGCCTCGCCCACGACGTGGCAGCCGTGCGCCGTGCGATCGACCGGGCCGGCCATCCGGCCCTCCTGGTCGTCGATGCTATCGCGTCCCTGGCGGTGATGGACCTGCCGATGGACGCCATCGGTGCCGATGTCGTGCTCGCGGCCTCGCAGAAAGGGCTGATGCTGCCGCCGGGGCTGGGCTTCGTGGCCGTGGGCGAGCGGGCGCGGCATGCGGCTCAGGGCGGCGGCCTCCCGCGGCGCTACTGGGACTGGGGCCACCGGCGGGGCGATCAACCCTACATGTGGTTCTGCGGCACGCCGCCGGTCTCGATGCTGTTCGGCCTGCGCGAGTCGCTCACCATGCTGTTCGAGGAGGGGCTGCCGGCGGTGTTCGCCCGGCACCGGCGGCTGGCGGAGGCGGCACGCCGGGCCGTCGAGCGCTGGGCTGAAGCCGGTGCGCTGGACTTCTTCGTGCTCGAGCCCTCCGCGCGCTCCGATGCGGTGACTGCGATTGCCTTTGCCGAAGGCCATGACCCCGACCCGGTGCGCCTCGCCTGCCGCGACGAGCTGGGTGTGGCGTTCGGGGGCGGCATCGGGCCGCTCGCGGGCAGAGTCCTGCGCATCGGTCATCTGGGCGACCTCAACGAGTCCATGCTCCTGGGTGCCCTGGGCACGCTCGAGATCGCGCTCCGGCGCCAAGGGCGTGCCGGTGGGCGAGGGGGGCCTCGCCGCCGCTGTGGCGTTCCTGGCCACGGCTCGACCCGGCTCTTGCTTAACCCCGCAGGCTGCATCTTGATGGGCACGAGCGGACAACGGGCTGGTGCTGCGGCATCCATGCCGGAGGGAGGGACGGGGCCATGTTAGGACGGAGCTTGGCAGCGCTCGGCAGGAGGCTCGCGGCACCGCTTTTGCTGGCGGCCGCGCTGATCGCACTGGTCCCCACGGGCGGGGCGCAGGCCGCGGTCGGGCAGCCGGACAAGGTCACCTGCATGTACCCGGTCTGGGTCGGCTTCGGGCCGGTCCACCTGGCCAACGAGCTGGGCTACTTCCGCGAAGAGGGCATCGAGGTCGAGGAGATCCTCGATGACGACATGCCGAACGGCATCGCGGCCATGGAGCGCGGCGACATCGACTGTTACCTGCGGACGGTGGGCGAGTATCAGGGGCTCGGGCGCCGCAAGGAAACCCAGGGCACAATCATCGGCACCATCGACCTCTCCACCGGCGGCGATGGCTGGGCGGCGGACGGTGCGATCAGGTCCGTCTGCGACCTCAAGGGCAAGACCATCGCGGTCGAGCCGAATCTGCCGGCGCGGCTGATCCTGCAGATGGCGCTGAAGAAGGACTGCGGCCTGTCGATCAAGGACACCAATCTCGCCGACATCGCTGCCGCGGACGCCATCGGGGTCTTCGCCGACCAGAGCGTCGCCGCGGTCGGCACCTACGAGCCGGTGCTGAGCCAGGTGGTGGTGGCCCATGCCGCCCGCGGCGCCCACATCCTGGCCTCGTCCAAGGACTACGAGGATCTCATCCTCGACGTCATCTTCGTCCACAACGACGAGCTCAAGGCCAATCCGCAGAAATATGTCAAGTTCCTCCGCGCCGTCTATCGCGCGGTGGACTATTTCAACACGCATCAGGAAGAGGCGATCCCGATCATCGCCCAGCACTTCTCGATCACCGCGGACGATTTCAAGGCGACGCTGCCGAACTTCCGCTACACGCCCTATGCCGAGGCGGTTGAGCTGATCGGCAGCAGGGACAAGGAAGGCCGGGTCTACGAGGTCTTCAGGGAGGCCATGGACCTCAACCTCGAGTTCGGCTCCTCCGACGTGAAGCTGCTGCCGGAGGACCATATCGACCGCTCGATCATCAACCAGTTGCGCTAGGAGCTTGGGACACCTGCCTTGCCGGCGGAAGTAGCTGGCGTGCGTGACCGGCCCGCAGCCTGCGGCCGGCGGCCTTGGCGCGACCTCATCGTGTTCGGGGCCAGGGCCGACCACACCGTGGAGCTCTGGGTCGGGGCAGGGGCCTTCGGCGTCGTGGTCCTGGCCTGGCTCCTGGTGACCGCGCAGGGACTGGTGCAGCCGCAGTTCCTGCCGTCGCCGCAGGCGGTGCTGGCGGCCTGGATCGGCCTCTTCGGCAGCGCCGGCTACTTGGCGGATATCGGCATCAGCGTGGCCCGCGTCTGGATCGCGTTCCTGGCCTCGGCGGTGGTCGCGATCCCGCTCGGCGTGCTGATGAGCAGCTACCGGGCGGTCGGGGCGTTCACCGAGCCGCTGGTCGACTTCGTGCGCTATCTGCCGGTGCCGGCCCTGGTGCCGCTGACGCTGATCTGGCTCGGCATCGGCGAGGGCTCGAAGGTGGCACTGCTCTGGATCGGCACCTTCTTCCAGCTCGTGCTCCTGGTGGCCGACGACGCGAGGCGCGTGCCCAGGGAGTATATCGAGACCGGCCGCACGCTGGGTGCGGGCGACCGCGCGCTGATGACCGACGTGCTGGTCCCGGCCATGCTGCCCAACATGGTCGACAGCCTGCGGATCACGCTGGGCTGGTGCTGGACCTACCTGATCGTGGCCGAGATCGTGGCCTCGAGCTCGGGCATCGGCTACGAGCTCTGGACCGCGCGGCGCTACGGCAAGACGCCCGAGGTGTTCGCCGGCATCCTGACCATCGGGGTGATCGGCCTCGTCTCCGACCAGGCGATCCGGTTCCTGCACCGGCGCTGGTTCCGCTACCTGGGCTGAGCTGCGGGCATGGCGTGAGCGGGAACCAGGCCTTCATCGAGTTCCGCGAGCTGACCAAGTCCTTCGCGCACGGCCGCGGGCGGCGATGCCGGTGGTCGAGCCGCTGTCGCTCGACATCGCGGAAGGCGAGTTCGTCGTCTTCGTCGGCCCCTCGGGCTGCGGCAAGACCACGGTGATGCGGATGGTGGGCGGGCTCGAGGACGCCGACGACCGGCGAGGTCCGCTCGCCGGGCGGCGCGTGCTCGGGCCCAGCCGCGAGAAGGGCATGGTCTTCCAGACCTACTCCTCGTTCCCGTGGCTGACCGTGCTGGGCAATATCCGCTTCGGGCTGAAGTACCGGCGCGACCTCGGCGCCGCCGAGAAGGACCGGATCGCCCGCCACTATCTCGAGCTGGTGGGCCTGACGCCGTTCGCCGAACTACTATACCAACCGGATCTCCGGCGGCATGCGCCAGCGCGTCGCGATCGCCCGGACGCTCGCCGCCGACCCGCTGGTGCTGCTGATGGACGAGCCCTTCGGCGCCCTGGACGCGCTCACCCGCGAGCGGCTGCAGCTTCAGCTCCTCGCGCTGCGCCGGGCGGAGCGGAAGACGGTGATCTTCGTCACCCACGACGTCGACGAGGCGGTGTTCCTGGCCGACCGCATCATCGTCTTCTCGGCACGGCCGGCGCGGGTGCTGAGCGACGTGGCGGTCGGCGCCGATCTCTGCCGGCGGAGCGGACCCTGGAGGTGATGGAGCTGCCGGCCTTCCGGCGGCTGCGCCAAGAGGTGCTGACCCTCATCCGCCAGGAGGAATTAGGACGGAGGAAGCCGAATTTGCCGCCGCATCCTGAGCGGTACCGGGGATGAGCGCCTTCGACTTCACGGCCAAGCGGGTCCTGGTCACCGGGGCGAGCCACGGCATCGGCCGCGCGGTGGCGGCGGCGTTCGCGCGCGCCGGTGCCGATCTCGCCATCCTGTCGAGCACGCCCGACATCCATGGAGGCCGGTGCGACGATCGCAGGGAGAGCGGCCGACCGGTCCGCGCCGAGATCTGCGACATCACCGACCGCGAGGCGGTGCGGCGGGTGGTCGGCGGGCTCGGGCCGCTCGACGTGCTCGTCAACAATGCCGGCCTGGAGCTGATCACGCCTATGCTCGATGGTGGCGACGAGGTCGAGCGCACCTTCGTGCGGATCATCGACATCAACGTGGTCGGCACCTACTACGTCACCCGCGAGGCGCTGCGCGCATGTCGGCCGGCGGCAGCATCGTGCTGACCTCCTCGATCTGGGGGAAGACCGGTGCCGCGGACTTCGCCGCCTACGTCACCTCCAAGCACGCCAACATCGGCTTCATGCGCGTGCTGGCTAAGGAGCTCGGGCCGCGAGGCATCCGGGTGAACGCCGTCTGTCCCGGCTGGGTCAGGACCCGCGCCGCGCTCCGCTCGCTGGACGAAGGTCTCCACGGCAGCCGGCGTCGGCGAGGACGAGATGCTGGGGCAGATCCTCGTCGCCCAGGCGCTGCCAGGCCTGATGGAGCCGGAAGACGTGGCCGACCTCTACCTGTTCCTCGCCTCCGATCTCGCCCGCAACATCACCGGGCAGGCGGTCAACGTCGACCGCGGCGAGGTGATGGCGTGACCGGCTCGCTGGCTGGCAAGCGGGCGCTCGTCACTGGCGGCGCCAGCGGCATCGGCCGGGCCGTTGCGCTGGCACTCGCCGCTGAAGGCTGCCATGTCGCGATCGCCGATCGTGCCGGACGTGGCCGGATCGACGAGGTCGCCGCGGCGAGGCGCCAGCGGCGGTCGGGCCTTCGCCGTTCCGGTCGACGTCGCCGACGAGAGCGCAGGTGCTGGCGCATGTTCGATGCCGCTTTGCCGCGCCTCGGTGGCCTCGACATCCTGGTCAACAATGCCGGCATCCTGATCGAGAAGCCGCTGCTCGAGACGAGCGCCGCCGACTTCGACCGGCTGATCGGGGTCAACCTGCGCGGCGTGTTCCTCGTCGGCCGCGAGGCGATCCGCGTCATGGCCCGCCAGGGCGGTCGGCCGAGTGATCAACGTCGCCTCCGAGCTCGCCTATCTCGGCCGCGAGAACTGCTCGGTCTACTGCGCCTCCAAGGGCGGCGTGCTGTCGATGACCCGCTCCTGGGCGCGCGAGTTCGCGCCCGCAATCCTGGTCAACGCGATCGCCCCGGCCCGACTGACACGCCGATGCTGGGCCCGAGCTCGACCTCGGCCGAGACGCTGGCCAAGGAAGCGATGAACCCGCTCGGGCGTATCGCGCCGCCCGGAGGAGATCGCGGCCGCGGCCGTGTTCCTCGCCGGGCCGGGTGCGACCTTCATGACCGGCCAGTGCGTCAGCCCGAACGGCGGCGCGGTGATGTTCTAGCCGAGGGGTAGGGGAGAATGGCATGAAAGCGTGTTCCTGGCCGAGCTGACCTGGCCGGAGTTCGAGCGGAAGGTGCAGGCCGGCGTCACCGTGTTCCTGCCGCTCGGGCGCCACCGAGCAGCACGGGCCGCACATGGCGATGTCGGTCGACGTCGTTCTGCCGACCGCCGTATGCGAGCGGGTGGCGCGCAAGATCGGCGGGCTGGTCGCGCCGACCCTTCCCTACGGCTACAAGTCCCAGCCGCGCTCGGGCGGCGGCGAGGCGTTTCCGGGCACCACCAGCCTCGACGCCAACACCTTCTCGCTCGTCGTACGTGACGTCATCCGCAGCCTCGGCCACGACGGCGTGCGTCGCCTGGTCGTCGTCAACGGCCACTTCGAGAACTGCTGGCCGGCGGTCGAGGGTGTCGATCTCGGCCTTCGCGAGCTCCGGCGCGACGGCATCACCGACATGCAGGTGATGCGCCTCGAATACTGGGACTTCGTCCATCGGAGCACGCTCGACAGGCTGTTTCCCGGAGGGCTTCCCGGCACCGAGCTCGAGCACGCGAGCCTGCTCGAGACCTCGCTGATGCTGCTGCTCCGGCCCGACTTGGTCGACATGAGCAAGGTGCCGGACGACGGTCCCGCCAAGTTCCCGACCTATGACCGGCATCCCGTGCCCAAGGGGTTCGTGCCGGCTTCAGGCGTGCTGGCGCGCGCCGAGCGGGCCACGGCCGAGCAAGGGCAATGGCTTATGGACGACCATGTCGAGCTGATCACAAGCGCCGTCAAGGCAGAGTTTCATCTCTAATGGAGAGCTGGTTGATCAGCTGCCGAGGACCACGCTCTTCGGGCTGTGGCTCTACTTCACAGGCTTCGCGTACGTCAGCCTGCATGACCAGCATATCAGGGGAGGCCTCCTGGTCGGCTATATGGCGCCCTGGGCGGTTGTGGCGATGCGGCGCCTGTTCTCCGTCCTGGCCGCCCTGATCTGCCTCTACTTCTTCGTGCTCTCGCTCAAGTATCTGGGCTTCCTCGTCTCGGTCGATCGCCGCAGCACCTACCTCCGCTGGCCGTCGGTGATCTGGATCGCCAGCTTGAATATCGGCCTCCTCCTCGCCGCATTGAGCCTCGCCATCCGCGCCATCCGGCCGCTCAGGAGCAGCCAGCCATGAGCGAGCTCGGTGCCGTGCTCGCTGCCCTGGTGCTGATCGTCCTGATCATCGTCGAGTTCCCGATCGCGTTCGCGTTCGCGGCTGCCACGATCGTGCTGGCGACGACGAGCGGGCGCGATCTGGCCCTGATCCTGCCGACGGCATTCTGGCAGACGGGTGGCTTCGCGCTTCTGGCCCTGCCGCTGTTCATCATCGCCGGCATCGTGATGCGGGATTCCCGGATCTCTGACCATCTGGTCGCCTCGGTGGAGCGCGTGCTGGGCCGCATCCAAGGCAGCCTCGGTGCCGTGACGGTGGGCTCCTGCATGCTGTTCGGGGCCATCTCGGGCAGCGGGGCCGCGGCGATCGCTGCCATCGGCAGCATCATGGTCCCGAAGATGACCGAGGCCGGCTACGACCGCGGCTATGCGACCGCCCTCGTCGCCTGCTCGTCGGTGCTGGCGCTGCTCATCCCGCCCAGCATCCCGATGATCGTCTTCGCCCTTACCGCTGGCCTGCCGGTGTCGGCCTGCTTCCTGTCGACGGTGGGCCCGGGCCTGATCATCGGCGGGCTCTACATCGCCATGAACCGCCAGACCACGCGGCAGCAGGGCGTCGACCGGCCGCAGGCGCAGAAGGCCGCGACGGCTGCCGGGTGCCAGCCTGCGCGCCGTGCCGGCCCTGCTCATGCCGGTGCTGATGCTGGGCGGCATCTACTCGGGCGCCTTCACGCCGACCGAGGCCGCAGCGGTGGCCCTGGTCTACGGCGTGCTGGTCGGCCTCCTTCTCTACCGTTCGCTCGGCCTGGCGGACACTCGTCCGATGCTTCGTCGAAGGCGGTGCGGTCTGCGCCAGCGTCATCGCCATCCTCATCTTCCTGCTCGTCTTCGGCAAGCTCCTGGCGCTCGAGCAGATCCCGGGCCACCTCTCGAGCGCGCTGCTGTCGATCTCGGACAACTATTACATCGTTCTGCTGATGATCAATGTCGTGCTGCTGATCATCGGCATGTTCCTGGACGACATCTCCGGCAGCATCCTGGCGGCGGTCATCCTGCTTCCGGTCGCCAAGCAGGTGGGCGTGGACCCGATCCACTTCGCCGCCATCGTCGGCACCAACCTGGGCCTCGGCAACGTGACGCCGCCCTGCGCACCGCTCCTCTTCGTCGCCGGCAGCGTCACCGGCCTCGACCTGCACGCCTTCCTCCGACCAGCCCTCCGCCTGATGCTGATCGGGCACCTGCCGGTGGTTCTGCTGGTCACCTACGTGCCGGCGCTGGGCACACTGCTGCCGCAACTTCTCCTCGGAGAGGCCCGACTGGCGCTCTCGGCCGCGTGAGCACGTACGCATGATCCATCCATGCGCCGGAGCCGGCCAACCGCCGTTTGGGCATCAGCCAGCTTGGCTGAGATGGGTGCCCTGCTGCAGGGTCGATCGTGCCATGGGGCGCGCCGACGGGAGGCGTGGTTTATAGGGCGGCCTCACACCCGATCGCGGAGGCCCGAACTTGACCCGTATCACCCCTTGCCTGTGGTTCGACGGCAATGCCGAGGAGGCGGCGCGCTTCTGGTGCGAGCTGCTGCCAGACAGCCGCATCACCCACATAGGCCACGCGCCGGACGACAATCCGAGCACCGCCGAGGGCGCTGTGCTGCTGGTCGAGTTCGAGCTGATGGGCCAGCCTTTCATGGGGCTGAATGGCGGACCGCAGTTCAAATTCTCTGAAGCCGTATCGCTCATGGTCCCGTGCGAGACACAGGCCGAGATCGACCGGCTATGGGCTGCGCTGACCGTCGACGGCGGCCAGGAGATCGAGTGCGGATGGCTGAAGGACCGCTTTGGAATGGCCTGGCAGATCGTGCCCACCCGCATGATGGAGATCTTGCGCTCGGGCGAGCCTGAAGGGCGCAAGCGCGCCTTTGCGGCAATGATGAGCATGAAGAAGTTCGACATTGCCGCGGTCGAGCGTGCCTATGCAGGAACAGCAATCACGGCCTGAACGCCGCGGCGCCCACGGCTCATGAACATCCGGGCACAGCCGGGTCCGCGCAGGCGACGTGGCCCGGCCTTGTTCCTCCATACGCTCGAAAGCGCTGGGAAGCTTGCCGCCAGCGGTGGGGCTGGACGATCGACGGCAGGTTGATTGCTGGCGGGTGTCGCGGCCGAGCCACGGGCCTCACCCTCTTCCACCTCGAACGGCTCGATGCCGAGCCACGGGCCTCACTCTTCCACCTCGAACGGCTCGATGTGGAGGTGCACGATCCCGATCGGGAAGGTGTCGGCCTCGCAGACGACCAGGCGGATACTGCCGACGTGCGAGCAAGAGCGGTTTGGCAGGGGTGACCAAGCCAGCAGCACTGCCTTGAACAGCTGATCTCATCCGCCGGGCCAGAATACCAGACCCTGCATCCCGGCGGGTTTTCTGCTGTCGCGCGCAGCCTAGCTTGCCCGCGATGCCCACACCGCCGACAAGCCGCCGTCCGCTCGTGCTGGCCTCCGTCATGGCCGCCATGTTCATGATCGCGATCGAGGCCACCATCGTCTCGACCGCGATGCCACAGATCGCGGGCCGGCTCGGCGACCTGCAGCTCTACGCCTGGGTCTTCTCGTCCTTCCTGCTTGCGCAGACCGCCACCACGGTGGTGTTCGGCAAGCTGGCCGACCTCTACGGACGACGGCCGGTGCTGCTCGCCGGGATCGCGGTCTTCCTCGCCGGCTCGCTCCTGTGCGGTGCCGCCTGGTCGATGCCCTCCCTGATCGCGTTCAGGCTGGTCCAGGGCATCGGTGCTGGCGCCATCCAGCCGGTGGGCCTCACCGTTGTGGGGGATCTCTACCCGGTGCACGAGCGTGGCCGGATCCAGGGCTACCTGGCGAGCGTCTGGGGCGTGTCGTCTGTCCTCGGCCCCCTGGCCGGCGGGCTCCTTGTCCAGCATCTCGGCTGGCCCTGGATCTTCTGGATCAACGTGCCGGTCGGTCTTGTCGCGGCGGCCGGGTTCCTCGCCTTCCTGCGGGAGGACGTGGCGCGCGTGAGCCGACGGGTCGACGTCGCCGGGGCCGCCCTGTTCACGGTCGCCGTGGCCTCGCTCATGCTGGCCTTGACCGAGGTTGGCGCCCCGCATGGGATGACGGGTCCCGTAGCCGCGTGCGTCTTCCTCGCAGGCACGGTCCTGCTCATACTCCAGGAACGCCGGGCGACCGACCCGATGCTGGCGCTGGAGCTATGGGCGCGCCGCCCGATCGCGACCGCCAATGCCGCTACACTGCTGAGCGGCATGGTCGTCATCGGGCTCACCGCCTTCCTGCCGGTCTATGTTCAGGGTGTCATGGGACGATCCGCCCTGGTCGCGGGCTTCGCCATGACTGCGATGGTGCTGGGCTGGCCTATCGGCGCCACGCTGGCAGCCCGGAACTTCGCCCGCTTCGGCCTGCGCCCGACGCTCCTCTTCGGCGCCGCCCTCCTGCCGGCGGGAGCCCTGGTCTTCGTCGCTCTGCGCCCGGACAGCTCGCCCGTCACCGCGGGCCTGGGCTCGGTTGTGCTGGGTTTCGGCATGGGCTTCCTCAGCACCGCGGCCATCGTGATCGTCCAGGGCAGCGTCGGCTGGGCCGAGCGGGGTGTCGCCACCGCGTCCAACATCTTCTCGCGCAACCTCGGCAGCGCCCTGGGTGCTGCCGTGCTCGGCAGCGTCGTCAACCTGGGCTTGGCGCACGGCGGGGCGGCGGCCGTCGGCCCCGATCAGATCCGGCGGCTGCTCGACCAGCCTGGGGGTAGTGAGATGGTCGTCGCCGCTGCTGGCGATGCCGCTGTACGGGCGGTGCTGCACCAGGCCCTTCACCTCACCTTCTGGGCTGTGCTGCTGCTGACGGCGCTTACCCTCCTCCTCGCCACGCTCGTGCCTCCGGTCGTGGCCGGCCGCGGGTCGCGCGAGGTGGCGGTGGCGGACTGAGCGGACTGCAGGACCGCGGGGCGGCGCGGGAGGCTCTACCGCTTCTACGTGACCCGGGAGGCGATCGCCGAGGGCTACGATACCTGCCCAGTGCGGAGCGTGCCGGCGGGCGATGTCGAGGCCGCGGTGCTGGCGTAGGTGCAGCAGCTCCTGACCACGCCCGAGTTGATCGGGAGGACCTGGGCCGCAGCCCGGCGGGAGGGCGAGATGATCAGCGAGCGGGAAGTGGTGGGCCTGCTCGCGGACTTCGGCTCGGTGTGGGAGGCGCTGTTCCCGGCCGAGCAGGCGCGGATCGTGCACCTGCTGGTGGAAGGGCTGGAGGTGCGGGCCGACGGGCTGGAGGTGCGGCTCAGGGCCGAGGGGCTCACGAGCCTCGTGGCCGAGCTGCGGCAGTCTCCGGCGCAGAAGAGGGTCGCCTAGCGATGGAGCCCGCCACCCGCTTCGACGGCCGCACGCTCTCGGTGCACATCCCGATGCGGCTGGGCCGGACCCGCGGCCGCAAGCGCATCCTGGCACCGGACGGGAGCGAGCTGACGCCGCCCCGGCGCCCGCAACCGGACACCGACGCTGGTCAAGGCGCTGGCACGGGCGTGGCGCTGGCAGCGGCTGCTGGACAGGGGCGTGTACGCCTCGGTGAGCGAGATCGCCGAGGCCGAGCGGATCAGCAAGAGCTACGTCAGCCGGGTGCTGCGGCTGGCGCTGCTGGCCCCCGACATCGTGGAAGCCATCCTGGCCGGCACCATGGGGCCGGCGGTCGGGTTCGAGCAGCTGGAGAGAGGGAGTGCCGGTGAGCTGGGACGAGCAGCGCCAAACGGTGCTGCCGGCCGCTACGCAGCTCCACGATTGACGGCCTTCAGCGCAAGATACCTGATGGCCTGATGGGGTGTGCCGGAAGGATATGATCTGCCTCCGCCCCCCATTAGGCCCTACGACCCTACCTCACTTCTTTCCCTCTGATCCACCAGGACCGGCCTTGGGCTTGGCAAGCGCGCTCGATACCGAAGAGGTCGGTACAGCAATCTTCTTCTTGTCGGCCTTCGGTTTCTTGGTCTCGCGGTTCGTTCTTTTCTGGCCCTTCGCCATGAACGTTCTCCCAGCTGTCGACTGCCGGGCATCGTAGGCCTAACAGCCCAGGGCCGACAATCAGAACCGCTCCTTCATCGCCGGCCCGAGTCCCGTGGACCTCGCGGCGACAGCCTGGGCCGGCGTCGGAATGCTGCTCGAGTTCCGCAGTGTAGCCGAAGTTGTGCAGTGGGCAGCCGAGGTTCAGGATCGGACGCTCCGGCGCAATGTGCATGCCCCACCATCCCGCTGGATCCGGTTCTATATCGGCGGGTGACGCGGCTCAGGGGAAGGAGGCTGTCGTGGCAGCATCACGTTACCAAAAGGATCGCGTTGGTGATCACCGGCTGCATCCCGAGACCTTGATGCTGGGCTACGGCTACGATCCCGCCCTGTCCGAGGGTGCCGTCAAGCAGCCGGTCTTCCTGACCTCGACGTTCGTCTTCCGTACCGCCGAGGAAGGCCGGGACTTCTTCGACTTCAGCGCGGGCCGCCGTGAGCCCGGCCCCGATGCCGAAGCCGGGCTGGTCTATTCCCGCTTCAATCATCCCAATAGCGAGATCGTGGAGGACCGGCTGGCAGTCTACGAGGGTGCCGAGACAGCGGCGATCTTCTCGAGCGGGATGTCGGCCATCGCGACGACCTTGCTCGCCTACGTACGACCAGGCGAGGTCATCTTGCACAGCCAGCCGCTCTACGGCGGCACCGAAACGCTTCTCGCGCGCACACTGGCGCCGTTCGGCATTGCCGCCGTGGGCTTCTCCGACGGTGTTGATGCCGGATCGGTCACAGCCGCTGCCGACAGCGCCCTGGCCCAGGGCCGCGTCCGGGTGATCCTGATCGAGACACCGTCCAACCCGCTCAATAGCCTGGTCGACATTGCCCTGGTCAGCAGGGTAGCCGATCGGATCGCCGCGAAGCAGGAAGAGCGGCCGCTCGTGGTTTGCGACAATACGCTTCTGGGCCCGGTGTTCCAGAAGCCCCTGGCTCATGGCGCCGACATGGTCGTCTACTCGCTCACGAAGTATGTGGGCGGCCATAGTGACCTGGTTGCAGGAGCTGCGTTGGGCGCGCGGGACCTGATCCGGCCGGTCAAGCTCCTGCGCGGGGCTATCGGCACACAGCTCGACCCGCACTCGGCCTGGATGATCGCCCGCTCGCTGGAAACCCTCACCTTGCGGATGACAGCGGCGTGTCGCAACGCCCTGGCTGTGGCTGGCTTCCTGGCCGCACATCCGGCCGTGGCCAAGGTGTATTACCCGGCGTTCCTGCCGGAGGACAGCGCCGCTGGGAAGGTGTTCAGGAGGCAGTGCGGGGCAGCCGGCACGACCTTCTCCTTCGATGTCGCAGGCGGCCAGGCGGAGGCATTTCGGCTGCTCAATGCCCTCCAGGTGTTCAAGCTCGCCGTCAGCCTCGGCGGAACCGAGTCACTGGTATGCCATCCCGCGACCACCGTGCATTCCGGGGTGCCCAAGGCTACCCGCGAGCGGCTCGGCATCAGTGATGCCACGATCCGGCTGTCGATCGGGATCGAGCACGCCGATGACCTGATCGCCGATCTCGCGCAAGCTCTTGGCGCAGCGGTCTCGTGATCCCTTCTCCACGTTGAGCTGCAGCAGTCGCGCCTACTGGCAGACGCTTGTGGAAGCCGTGCTATCATTGCTTCTTCAGTGCATGGGTTCTTCGCCATTCTTCTTGTCCCATTCCACGCTCGTCAGCGCCCTATCCGCTAGTGGACCAAGTCTGACGGATGGTACCCGCCCTCTCCCTGCTGGCTGCTGAGATTTCGGCCGAAGCGGGCCATGGCGGAGGGAATCAAGCGTCAGACTTGGTCCACTAGCAGTAGCTGCAGCCGTAGCGCCCCCGCGGTTAGGGCCGTCATCCAGAGATCGATCTACCCCGGTGTGGTCAGAATCACCGGCATGGCCTTAAGATGGACCGCATTACCCCCCGGTTCGGCTCCATCGTGAGAAGGACATAGAGGTCCGTTCGTCGTCTCGCCCTTCCTTACCTCCCGCATCGAGGTCCAGCTGATCCAGACGACGCAGTGGCTCTCCGCGCGAGGCAGCGGCGTCAGTGCGGGACTCGACTGGTTCGGCAGACGAACGGATCGCGATGAGGTGGGCAGAACGATCAAGCCGCTCGCGGCCAGGCATACGGGGCAAGCTCGATCGGAGGATGTCTGCCGTCGATCAGGTCGGCCAAGGCCAGGGCTGAGCCACAGGTCAGGGTCCAGCCTAGCGGACCGTGGCCGGTGTTCAGGAACAGGTTGGGGATACCTGACCAGCCGATGATGGGGCGGCCGTCAGGCGTCAGCGGTCGCAGACCCGCCCAGTGGCGAAGCGATCCGGCCTGCCGCGGGAGGTCGGGGAGAACGTCGGCGAGGGCTTCCTCGAGCATCCGGCCGCGGCTGACGTTGAGGCTCGTGTCGTAGCCGGTGAACTCCACCGTCCCGGCAACACGGATCCGATCGCCGAGTGGTGTGATGCCGGCCTTTCGGCCGTCGTCGGCGATAGGACGGCTTGGTGCTTCCTTGGCGCCGCCATGGTCAACGGTCAAGGAATACCCCTTCGCTGGATAGACCGGCAGCCGCAGGCCGAGCTTCCGGCCGAGCAGGGTGCTCTCCGCACCGGTGGCGAGCACGAAGGCGTCGCCTGTTATTGGACCTTGGTCAGTGACGACCTTTCGGAGGCGACCGTCCAGCTCGAAGCCGAGGATGGAGGTACCGAGCCTGAATGTGACGCCCCGGCTCTCGCAGCGCACGGCCAGCGCTCGCGTGAACCCGTGCGCGTCGCCGCTCTCGTCGGTGGGATAGAGGATACCGCCGGCGATCCGGCCGGCGATCGGAGCAAGGGCCGGCTCCTCGCGCACGCAGCCTGCAGCGTCGAGGGTGCTGAACGGGTGCCCCAGCTCCGCGTACAGCTGGCTGGCCTTGATGGCGCTCTCCATCGAGAGCGGGTCGCGGAAGAGCTTGATCAGGCCGGCGGGATTGCGATCGAAGTCGAGTCTTTGCTCGGCCGTGAGCCGCTTCAGCTCCTCGAGGCTCAGCATTGCCAGCGCGTAAGTGGCGCGGGTGTTGGTACGCCAACGTGGCTCCGCGCACTCGCGCAGGAAACGGAGGCCCCAGCCGGCCATGCCGGGCACGGCTCGCGGGCGCAGCAGCATCGGCGCCGTCTCGCTGCCCAGCCACTTCAGGATCTTCAAGCGGCGTGCCCGGTGCGGCCCAGCTGTCCGAGGTGCTGGGCGTGACGAGGCAGCCATTGGCGAAGCTCGCCCCCTCCGCCGGTGACCCGTGGCGGTCGACCACCATGACCTCGTGGCCGCGCTCGGCCAGGTACCAGGCCGTGGTGACGCCGATCAGGCCGGCTCCCAGCACGACGACGCGCATCGGGCGGGATCAGCTCCGCTTCAGGTGCGCGTAGGCCACGATCTCGATCAGGGCGCCGGGCACCATCAGGCCGGCCACGACGACGGTGGCCCGGTTCGGGTAGGGCTGGCTGAAGAAGCGGCGGTAGACCTCGTTCATCCCCGCGAAGGCCGCAGGATCGGTGAGATAGACCAGGACCTGGGTGACGTCCTCGAGCGTGCCGCCCGCCGCCTCGAGCGTGCGCTTGAGATTGTCGAAGGTGAGCTCCGCCTGAGCCTCGATCGGTCCGGTCTCGACCGACCCGTCGGCGCGCAAGGGGACGTGCGCGGTGTAGAGGATGCCATCGGCCGTCACCGCCCACTCGATCGGGGCGGTGTCGCTGGGCAGGTGGGTCTTCACGGGCGTGCGCATCGGGCTCTCCTCAGGCGGCGTAGGGCAGGAACTGGCCGTGACGGCGGTAGTCGGCGGCAAAGCGTCGCAGCCGGTCCTCGTCGACCTCGACCCCAAGGCCCGGTGCTTCCGGCACGCCCCAGAAAGGCCCCGTGGCGATAGGCAGCGGCGTCGGTTACCAAGTCGTCGGCCATGATCGCGGCCGTCTGCTGCGCACCCGGCACGGCGTTGGGCAGGGTCAGCATCAACTGGTGGGCGGCCGCGGCGGCAAGGCCGAGCTCGCCATGGGTGTGCTTGCAGACGCCAATGCCCAGAAGGCCGGCAAGCGAAGCCAGGATGTGCAGGCGGCGGAGCGTGCCGACCCAGTAGCTGCTGAAGCAGACGACATCGGCCACGCCGCTGGTGATCACCTGATAGGCGTCGGCGGCACTGCCCAGGCCCTCGTTGGCGCATAAGGCGACGGCCGGTGCGGCGCGCGCAGGTCGCGCATGCGGTCCAGCGGGAAAATCGGCACCGGTGCCTCGGCGAAATCGAGGCCGAACCGAGCGTGCCAGCGCTCGAGCAGGCGTGCCGCCTCCGGGACCGACCACGCCTCGTTGGCATCAATGCGGATATGGCAGCCCGGGCCGATCGTGGCACGCACGGCCTCCAGCATGGCCTCCTCGGCCACCGCATCGATGCCGACCTTGAGATAGAACCAGCGATAGCCGCGCTCGACACCGTCGGCACACTGCTGGCGCAGCTCGTCCGGGGTGCCCTGGGCCAGGTAGTAGAAGTAGTCGAGCCCGTCCCGCACCGGCCCGCCGAACAGATGATGCAGCGGCTGGCCGCAATCCTTCCCGCACAGGTCCCAGAGCGCCATGTCGATGCCGGCGAAGGCGAAGTTGCCGGTCTGGACGCGATAGTCCCACAGCCCGGTGCGGTAGACGTCGCGCGCGATGGCCTCGCTGTGCCACGGGTCTCGGCCCAGCACGAAGGGCCGCATCGCCTGCAGTGCGGCGTCGATGGAGGCGGCGTCGGCACCCACGCAGGCCTCGCCCCAGCCGACGAGCCCGGTGTCCGTGCGCAGCTTGACGATGACGCTGGTGACGCCTCCGCGGCGGACGCGGGCGCTCACCTCGGCATGGCGGTAGGGGACGTTGACCGGAAAGGTCTCCATGCTCTCGATGCGCACGAGGCTCTAGCCCTCCTCGCCGTGGGTCAGGATCTTCTGCAGGAAGGAGCGGGTGCGCTCGTGGCTCGGCCGCTTCAGGATCGTCTCCGGCGGCCCCTGCTCGACGATCGCACCCTGGTCCATGAAGATCACCCGATCGGCGACATCGCCCGCGAAGCGGATCTCGTGGGTGACGATGATCATCGTCCGCCCCTCGTCCGCCAGCTGCCGCATCACCCGCAGCACCTCGCCGACCAGCTCGATGTCGAGCGCCGAGGTCGGCTCGTCGAACAGGATGAGCTTGGGCTGCATCGCCAGCACGCGCGCGATGGCGACCCGCTGCTGCTGACCGCCCGACAGGCGCTCGGGATAGTCGTGCAGCTTATGGGAGAGGCCGACCTTGGCCAGCATCTCCGCCGCCAGCGCCTGCGCCGCCTCCTTGGGGATGCGCCGCACCTTGCGCGGGGCCAGCGCCACGTTCTCGACCGCGGTCAGATGCGGGAACAGGTTGAAGCGCTGGAAGACGAAGCCGATCTCGGCCCGTTCCTGCGCCATCTCCCGGTCCGAGAGATCGTGCAGGCGCCCGTTGCGCATGGCCTGGCCGATGCGCTGGCCGTCGACCCAGATCTCGCCCGCGCTCGGGCGCTCGAGGAAGTTGATGCAGCGGAGCAGCGTGGTCTTGCCGGAGCCGGAAGGCCCGACAATGGCCACCACCTCGCCACGCGCCACGTCGATCGAGACGCCGCACAGCACTTCCAGCGCCCCGAATTTCTTGTGCAGATCGATGATCCGCACCAGCGGCGCCGCGGCGCTCCAGGGCAGGATGAGGCCGGGCCGGCTGGCCCGGCCTCGATCGGCATTGCTCACCCGGTCAGGACCGCTTGAAGCAGCTCTCGGGCGAGGATGGGCGACTTCCAGCCCTCCGGCCGGTCGACGCCGACACGGTAGTCGGGCGAGGGCGGGGAGAACCAGTCCGGGTCGCCCAGGCCATAGCGGCTCATCGAGGCCACGTTCTCGCAGGCCGCCCAGGCCTTGGTGATCTCGGCGTTGATCGCCTTCTCGAGGTCGCCCAGCTCCTTGTACATGCCCATGATCGAGTAATACTTGGTGGACATGATCGGGAACCGATCGGGCTCCGGCTTCAGCGCCACCTGATGGATGTCCCACTCGGGATGCTGCGAAATCGCGTACTGGACGAGGCCGGGATCGAGCACGGCCAGGTCGAGCCGGCCGGCCAGCACGTCGCGCATGACGCCGTCCGAGGTGTCGTAGAGCTTGACCTCGCCGATCCCCGGCACCGACTTCAGCTCGGGCACCAGCGTGAAGCCGGTGACCGTGCCGACCGAGCGGCCCTTCATCTCCTCGAAGGTCGACAAGGTCGAGCTCTTCTTCTGCAGGAGGAAGGTGCCGAAATAGTAGATCGGGTCGCTCAGCAGCATGATCTGCGAGCGCTCCTTGGTCCAGCCCATGGAGCCCAGCATCAGGTCGACCTTGCCCTGCTTGGTCGCCTGGATCAGCGCCGACCATTCCATCTGCACGGGCTTGACCTCGAGCCCGAGCTTGTCCGCGATCAGGGCCACCAGCTCGCCGTCGGTGCCGATCAGCTTGCCGTCCTTGACGCTGGTCATCGGCATGTCGCCGTTGATGCCGACCGTCAGCTTGCCGGGCTCGATCGTCTTCGGCGGCTCGGCCCTGGCCGCAAGGCCGGGCAAGCGCCAGGCCGGCCACCGCCAGCGCCAGAACAGCCGCTCGCCTGAGCCGCCTTAACAGCTTGGCACTCATCGACATCACCACCCCTCCTCTTTTGGGCTCGCGGTTGCGAGCCGCTCGACGTCGCCCCGCGCAATCAGCGCTCATGGCCGGTGCGGGGCGGCATAGGCGAGCTCAAGACGCCGCACGAGCCGGCCGAGCGGCCAGCTCATGGCGAAGTAGAGGACCGCCGCCAGCACGTAGAGCTGCATCGGCAGGAAGCTCGACGAGGCCAGATCCTTGGCCCGCAGCATCAGGTCGGGGGCGGCGATGATCGAGGCGATCGAGGTGTCCTTGAGCAGCCCGATCACGTAGTTGCCGGTCGGCGCCAGCGCCACGCGCACCGCCTGCGGTGCCACGACCGAGACCAGGCTCTGCCGCGGCGTCATCCCCAGGGTCAGGGCCGCCTCGCGCTGGCCGCGGTCGACGGCATCGAGGCCGGCGCGGAAGATCTCGCCCAGGAGGGCAGCACCCTGCATGCCCGAGCCCGATGCAGGCGGCCGTGAAGGAATCGAACTGCAGGGCCGGCAGGGCGGTCGGCAGGCCGAAGTAGATCAGGAACAGGATCACCAGCGCCGGCATGCCGCGGGCGATCTCGATGTAGACGATGGCGAGCGACCGCAGCGTGCGGCTGAGCGAGCGCCGGAGCAACGCCACCAGCACCCCGCCGACGGCCGCGATCAGGAACGAGGCCGCGGTGAGCTGCAGGGTCTCGCCGCAGGCAACCAGAAGCTGGGGCAGCCACTCGGGCAGGTTGGCGATGAGCGGCTGGAGGAACTCGTCCATGAGCCTACCGTCCCCGGCCCAGGCGCTGCTCGAGGCGGGCCGAGAGATGGGCCAGCGGGATGGTGCAGGCGAGATAGATCACGGCCACCAGCAGGTAGACGTGCATGCTGAGATAGGTCTCCATGACCAGGTTGCGGGCCCGGAACATGATCTCCGGTGCCGCCACCGCGGAGACGAGCGAGGTGTCCTTCAGGAGCTGGATGGCCTGGTTGCAGAAGGGCGGGATCATGATCCGCACCGCCTGCGGCAGGACCACGTCGGTCAGCACCACGCGGGGCGTCATGCCGAGCGAGAGGGCTGCCTCGCGCTGGCCACGGTCCACGGCGTCGATCCCGGCCCGGTAGACATGGGCCAGGTAGGCGGACCCGTTCGCTCCCAGCCCGACGATGGCGGCCGTCATCGGCGACATGCTGAGGCCGATCTCGGACAGACCGAAATAGAGGATGAAGAGCTGGGTCAGCGCCGGCGTGCCGCGCACGAGCTCGATATAGGCCCAGGCAGGTGCGCGCAGCAGCCGGACGGTCGAGCGGGTAAGCAGCGCCAGGAGCAGGCCGGCAACCAGGGCCACCGCGAAGGCGCCGATCGCCACCTCGACCGCCACCAGCAGGCCCTCCAGGAGGACCGGGAGGAAGCGCGGCAGCATCTCGGCCATGGTCGCCCAGAACGCCAGCGTCGGTTGTCCCCCCTACTCCGGCCTCTTCTCTTCACCTCCGGTTGAGACCGGAGCGTGGGCCGAGTTTGACAGCCTGCACGGCTATCATAGGATGATTGGATGAACAAGCGGGTCGGGACGCGGGCAATGACGGAGGTGATGGAGAGGCCGGCGGACCGGCCGGATGCCGGCGTGCCGCCGCAGCCTCGCCGCAACCTCTATGCCCAGGTCGTGCATGAGCTCGGCCAGCGGATCGCCGCCGGAGAGTTCCCGGAAAGGTCGGCGCTGCCGGTCGAGGCTGAGCTTGCTGCCCGGCTCGGGGTAAGCCGCAACCTGCTGCGCGAGGCCGTGAAGGCGCTGGCCAGCAAGGGCCTGGTAGAGGTGCGTACACGCAGCGGGACGCGGATCCGTCCCCACTCCGACTGGCACCTGCTTGATCCGGACGTGCTGGGCTGGCTCGATGCGGTGGGTCAGCGCCTGCCGCACGCGTTCGATCTGGTCGAGTTCCGCCTGATCGTGGAGCCGGTGGCGAGTCGGCTGGCCGCCATGCGCGCGACCCCTGAGGAAAAGGCCGCAATTGCGGACGCCTGCAGCGCCCTGGAGGCCTGCATTGGTCACCCGCACCTCGTCGCCGACCGCGACATCTCGTTCCACCGCAGCATCCTGGCGGCATCACACAACAGCGTGCTCAACCACCTGGGCTCGCTGATCGCTTCCCTGATGCAGCTCCAGGTTACCACCACCACTGATCACCCGGGCGCTTTCGAGTGCGGCCTGCCTCTGCACCGCGAACTTACCGAAGCTATCAATCGCGGCGACGCTCAAGCCGCCGAGCACACCTCGAGAAGGCTGGTCGAGATGCCGTACCGGGACCTTGCGGCGCGGCTGCAGCTCACCGCCGACAGTGTTCTCGCCACCACCAGGCATGGTGGATAAATTCTGACCGGATCTGGGCGGATGCCGGCGGTGGTCCTTGCGTTGACGCTGGGCGCGG